>CBDHFQ010000020.1:0-923308 GCA_965262565.1 Bacteroidia bacterium | reverse complement strand
GTGGGTGTACTGAATAAAGTATTGAGACCTGTATTGGCCAAATATCATCCGCTCTTAAAAGAATATGAAGAAAGTAAAGCTGTCAATATTTCCTCTGTAGAACATGAAGGGAATTGGGAAAAAGCCAGAGAATTGCGTGCTGTTATAGCTGATACCCGAGAGAAATTGCAATTGTATGCAAATGTGTTGGCAGATGCAGCCAGAGTAGCCAAATTGCATGAAAATTAAGCTTGCAAATAGTTATTCAAAGGCATACTACAACAAAAATTCGGTAGTGCTATATAATTTCCTGGCTATACCATTCATTGATTAACCAATCTTCATAACTCCCCTCTGCCAATGATTCAGTAACGAGCACTCTAGCCTTCTAATTTCTTCATCCATGATCCAAGCCATTCTTTTTAAAAGCTCTTGAATGGCATCGAGGACTACCTCTGGGTTTGAGAAATGAGTCCATCATTTTTCCTAAAAATAAAAATTCTTAGTTCTGAATTGTAAGCATCATTTTAAAGCACTACCGATTTTTCAATGCTTTCAGGGGATACATCTCTTATCTATTCATCTGGATCAACAACTCATTCAACAACAGCTCATAAATCTATCACCGCTACATCGATTGATCCTACAACTACTCTGGAGGATTACCCAATCCCTGTCTATAGATAATTGGGGCTAACTATGAGTCTCTTAAAGTAGGCTGTAATTTAAAAAACTAACTAACTTGTGGTAGAACATAAAAAGGCGTCAGTCTTTAATGTGTAGAATAGATCTTCGTTGATTTAACTCTAAGCAACAACACTAAATCGACGAGCTATTACAAGTATTATTTCTTTTGAGGCAAAAAATAAATGCATTTTTACAATTATTAATGATATTAGTTTTTTTAAGTAAATCTTACAATACTTCAAAATAACAAAAAGTAAAGTCATCCCCAGATGGAGATGACTTTAACCTTTTACTTATTTAATACCCGTTTATCTGAATTAACAGGGAGCCTGTTATAAACTAACTTTATCTACTATTTGCATATCCGTTGAAGGACATATCTACCCAATATTTAACCGGGTGGTTATCCCTTCTTGCGGGATGAAATATTAACTCATCTATACTAAATTCTATAGCGCGGCTAAAATCAGTTCCCATCCCACTAAGCATTTTATGCTTTACATATTTTCCTTCTTCATCTACCAGGATACGAATATCAGCACTACCGGAAAGACCCAAATCTGTAACTTTTTTGATAAAGCTACTTTTATTAATTGCCTGAGGTTCCTGATCTACTAAAATTTTTTCATTAACAGAAGGGGTTTCAGTAGTACGGAAAGCACTATTACAATGTGGCTTTCGCTTCTTCATACGGCAAGAACCAGAACGATAGGGCTTAACTGCATTTAAATGCTTAGTTTCTTTCGTAGATGTAGAATATGAGCAAGAAGAGACATTACTACAGCTGTAACTAGTATTTCCAAACCATACATGGATGGCCAGGCCTAAAGCTGTCAATGTCATAATGATCCAAAGGTTTCGTTTCCCGGCAGACATAGTTAAAGGAATTTTATTGAGGTAATTTTTATTTTGTACGTAGGTATCTCTCCTAAGTTAAAAGTAATTTAATCTTTCTTTACAAAAAGAAAAAGCCTGAAACACTTTCATTGTTTCAGACTTCTAAAATTATTATATTTAACTAATACTTTATCCTTTTTCAGGAACGCGATTTTCAAACTGAATTTGCCCATGTTGGACCATTACCTGAATTTCCGTTTCCCTTTCTACTTTCCCCGCCAGAATATCTTTGGATAATTCATTGATCACCTCTTTTTGAAGTATTCTCTTCACAGGCCTTGCTCCATACTGCGGATCGTATCCCAAACTCGCTATCAAATCAAGTGCTTGCTCAGAAAATGTCAAGTTAATATCCATTTGAGCCAGTTTCCCTGATAAGCGGTTTGCATGGATTCGAACAATTTTCTTCATATCTGATTCGCTCAATGGTGCGAATACGATCGACTCATCAATCCTATTGAGGAATTCAGGACGAAGTTGTTTCTTTAACAAATCCATGACCTGTTCTTTGATGATAATCATCAATGCATCCTTATTGGATTCTGTTAGTTCATTAAATTTTTCCTGAATGTAATGAGAACCCATATTGGAAGTCATAATAATAATCGTGTTTTTAAAATCTACCGTTCGGCCCTTATTATCCGTCAATCTTCCATCATCCAACACCTGCAATAAAATATTGAACACATCGGGATGAGCTTTTTCTATTTCATCCAGCAAAATGACCGAATAGGGTTTCCTCCTTACAGCCTCTGTCAATTGTCCCCCCTCATCATATCCCACATATCCTGGAGGCGCTCCAATTAATCTGCTTACCGCATGTTTCTCCTGGTATTCCGACATATCAATTCTAACCATGGATCTCTCATCGTCAAATAAAAACTCCGCCAGTGTTTTTGCCAGTTCTGTCTTCCCAACTCCAGTAGAACCTAGAAATATGAAAGAACCGATAGGTCTGTTAGGATCTTGTAACCCAGCCCTGCTTCTCCTGATAGCATCTGATACAGCCTGAATGGCTTCCTCTTGTCCTATTACTCTCTTATGCAATTCATCTTCAAGCCTTAGCAATTTAATTCTCTCACTTTCAACCATTTTAGACACAGGTATTCCCGTCCATTTGGAAATAATTTCAGCAATATCCTCCGCTTCCACTTCCTCTTTTAACATCCTAAGGTCAGATTGATAGTTTGCCAGCTCCACTTTTAATTGTTCTATAAGACCTTCCTGCTCTGCTATGGCTCCATATCGAATTTCAGCCACCCTTCCAAAATCTGCCTGCCTTTCAGCTTCTTCAGCCTCGACTTTTAATGCTTCTACTTGTTCTTTGGCTTGACGAATTTTTCCTATAATCTCCTTCTCTGTCTCCCAATGCGCCCTTAACCTGTTCCTCTCTTCCTCTAAATTCGCTAACTGCGTTTCTATATCTCCTAGCGTTCTTTGATCTTTTTCTCGCTTCAAAGCTTCTCTCTCAATTTCCAGATGTCGCACCTTTCTTTCAATCTCATCTAATGCTTCAGGCATAGAATCCATTTCCAGCCTTAATTTAGCTGCCCCTTCGTCTATCAGGTCAATAGCTTTATCTGGAAGAAAACGATCAGATATATAGCGATGAGATAATTCTGTCGCAGCTATAATGGCCGCATCCGTAATGCGAACTCCGTGGTGTACTTCATAACGCTCTTTTAATCCACGCAGAATGGAAACGGTATCCTCTACACTAGGCTCTCCTACATATACTCCCTGAAATCGCCTTTTCTAATGCCTTATCCTTCTCTATATACTTTTGATACTCATTTAAAGTCGTCGCTCCCACAGCTCTAAGTTCTCCTCTTGCCAATGCTGGTTTGAGTATATTCGCCGCATCCATCGCTCCATCCGTTTTTCCAGCTCCAACTAAAGTATGGATCTCATCTATAAAGAGGATGATCGACCCTTCTGCACCAACTACCTCCTTAACTACGGCTTTTAACCTTTCTTCAAATTCTCCCCTAAACTTAGCTCCCGCAATCAATGCCCCCATATCCAAAGAATACAGCGTCTTTGTCTTCAAATTCTCAGGAACATCGCCCTGTACTATTCTGTGTGCCAATCCTTCTGCGATAGCTGTCTTCCCTACTCCTGGCTCACCTATCAGGATCGGATTGTTTTTAGTTCTTCTGGAAAGGATATGAATAATGCGTCGGATCTCTTCTTCTCTACCAATGACGGGATCTAATTTCCCTTTTCTTGCCATTTCATTGAGATTACGCGCATATTTTTGAAGGGCATTATATTTAGCCTCAGGATTTTGATCCGTTATTCTACTTCCCCCTCTTATTTCTTCAATTACTTTCTTTAAACTCTTCTCATCTACCCCTTGTGATTTCAATATAGACGCAATCCCATTTTTAGATTTTACCAGGGCCAACAGTAAATGCTCCAAACTGATAAATTCATCCTCTAATGCTCCAGCTTCTCTATTTGCTGCTTCCAGAACTTGTACCGTTTCATTGGAAAGATATTGACCTCCGGAGGCACCACTAACGTTAGGATATTCCGAAAGTTTCTCGTCTACTTTTTGCTTTAGGAAAGGAACATTAACCCCCAATTTTTTCAACATAAATGGGATAATACTCTCCTCCCCTTCTAATAGTGCTTTCAACAAATGACCCGTCTCTATGGATTGCTGGCCAGTTTGCTTAGCCACTTCCCCAGAGTGCTGTATGGCCTCTTGTGCTTTTATAGTATAGTTATTAAAATTCATCATATTCTTATCGCCTGAATGATATCTCTTTCTCAACGATTAAGAATATACAAATTCCTTTCCAGCCTAGATTATCTGACAATATGACAAAATAATTGCAGCATAACTGCCATTTTGTCTAATAATATTTTTTTACTCTGACAAAGATGCTTTTTCTTTCAATTTCTTGATCAATACCATATCTACCGTTTTTCTTCTAAGGTTGGTATCTGCAATTTCCACCAGCACGGGATCTCCTAATTGAAGGCTTTCTCCAGTAGATCTTCCTACCATTCTAAAATTTTCCGCTTCGTAGACATAGTAATCACTTTCCATATTTCTGTTGGACACAAACCCTTCGCATAGATTTTCGTCCAATTCTACAAATATGCCACTTTCAATCACTCCTGATATGATCCCATTGAATTCCTGCCCCACTTTATCTTCTAAAAACTCCACTTGTTTGAATTTGATGGAACTTCGCTCGGCTTCTGCGGCTTGCCTTTCTCTGTCAGAACAGTATTTACATTGGTCTTCCAGCACTACAGGATTCTCATTGTATTGCTTATGGTGATATTTAGTTAGTAATCTATGTATCAGTAAATCGGGATATCTTCTAATAGGACTCGTAAAATGGGTGTAGTACTGAAATCCTAATCCGAAATGACCAATGTTCTTAGTGGTATAAATCGCTTTGGCCATGGAGCGAATGGCAATGGATTCTATGACATTTTGTTCAGGAGTTCCCTGAACTTTATTCATTAATTCATTTAATCTCTCAGATACTTCTCCTGTATTATGAAAAGTTACCATATGACCAAAGTGGCTAGCAAACTCTCCTAAGGCCATCAATTTTTCAGGATCGGGAGAATCGTGCACCCTATAAACAGATGGGAGTGGAGGATTAGATTGGAAGTGATATAAATGAGCAGCGATTCGCCTATTGGCCAACAACATAAAATCCTCTATCAACTTATTAGCATCTTTTCGAATTTTTTTAATGACCCTTATCGGTTTATCATGTTCATCTAATTCAAATTTTACTTCATTTGTATCAAATTCTATGCTCCCCTTTTTCAATCTCTTTGCTTTCAATTTCTTTGCCAGGATATTTAATTGCTGAAGTTCCAATGCATAAGGTCCTTCTATGGTTCCTTCAATTACTTCCTGAGCCTCTTCATACGTAAATCGATGATCTGAATAAATGACTGTTCTGCCTATCCATTGGTTTAGGATAGTTGCTTCCTGATCCATTTCGAATATAATGGAATAGGCCAACCGATCTTCACGAGGACGAAGGCTACAGAGATTATTAGAGAGTTTTTCTGGAAGCATGGGAACGGTTCTATCGACCAAATAGACGGAAGTGGCTCTTTTAAATGCTTCCCTATCGATAAAACTGTCCGGCTTAACGTAATAAGATACGTCTGCTATATGAACTCCAATGTTTACATTTCCATTCTCAAGAGGTTCATATGAAAGGGCATCATCGAAATCTTTAGCATCTACCGGATCAATAGTAAAAGTAGTGATTCCTCTTATATCCAGCCTTTTATTGATCTCTTCCTGGGGGATTTGTTCCGGTATTTCCTTTGCTTCTTTCTCCACCTCTACAGGGAAATTAGGATTAAATCCGTACTGCATTAAAATGGCATGCATTTCCGCCTGATTTTCCCCTTCTTCCCCAAATACCTCTATTACCTTGACCTCTGGAGATTTTCGTTCCCAATTTACTAATTCCACCAATGCTTTTTGCCCATCTTTAGCTCCATTTAACGCATGGCGTGGTATAAAGAAATCTGTATTTATCCTAGTATCATCGGGAATGAGAAAATAGGTATCTGGCAGTCCTTCTTCTACCACCCCTACAAAAACGGTTCTCGCTCTGGCTACCACCTCTTTGACCATTCCCTCTTTTTTCTTCGATTTTCTTCGGCCAGGTAATAATTTAACTTTCACCATGTCTCCATTCATCGATTTTCCGGTAAATTCTGATGGAATGAAGATATCATCCCCTTGTTCTACCAGCAGATAACCAGATCCATTTCTGTTGATTTGAATTTTCCCTACCATAAACTCACTATGCTGAACATATTGATAACGCCCTTTATCCAGATAGGCCAATTTGCCTTCCTTTGTCAAATCGTCCATGACCGATCTGAGCTTACTATTACTCGTTTTTTTCCATAAATTTGTTTCTGTAGCTAATTCTTTACTGGAAAAAGATTGGTCTTTATGAGCCTTCATAAATTGCAGCACTTTTTGTGCTAGTCCGCTTCGTTGTTTGGGTTTAAGTCCTATGTTGGAGGTCTTTGTCTTCTTCTTATTTTTTTTTTGATTTTTTGTCTTCTTCATTTGTGTTGCACATTAAATACTCACGGGCTCCAGCTGTTGCACCCGAAATAATTTTATCTTTTGATTTTTTGAGATGAGGTTGGAAAGATGTTTGAAAATAATGGTGATAGGAAAGAAATGAAATAGAAGTGGAAGAAAATGATTAAATTTCAAATAATGAATCATGTACGCAAAAGTACCAGTTTTTTACTGTTTTACAAGCTTTCCACCAATTTGTTAAAGAAGCAATAATAATTTATTATGCTTAGTCCTGAAAATAAATGGCCCTCTATTGTCTTTTATAAAGGTCAAAATAAATTAACTGGCGCAGAAAGTAAGCTGTTAATTATAAAGGATGATTCCTTGCCTAAAGAGATTGAAGAAGTGAATGAGTTACTTCTTGAACGGGACCTGATGTGTGAATATGTTCTTCTCAGTGACAGATATAGTTATCAATCTCAGCTTCAGTACTGCGATCCAGATATCATCTTAATATATAGTGATAATAGCTTTGTAACGGTCGAAGAACTTTTACTGACGATAAATCATTTTTCTATTCCCATTCCGATTTTAGTCATTTCTTCTGAAAAAGAAAAAGCTTCCTGGGCAGATTGGTATTACAATGGAGTAACCGATATCATACTTCAAACAGAATTGGAGAAATTACCATTTGCTTCATTGCGTTCGTTAATGAATCGCCGCTATGTGAAACAATTTCTTCAGCGAAATTCCTTTTCTTTCGAAAATGAGAAAAGATTGAAAATCTTATATGGCATTTCAGCTTTCCATCACCTTTCCTATGAAGATCAAATTAATGAAGTGTTAAGATTGGCCACCATTAACTTGCAATTAGAAACTGGGCTGGTTGGGGTAGTTACAGAGGAAGAATATAAGATCATGTATCAATTTTCTTCTGTTGAGGTATCATTTCGTAAAGGTATGGTATGTCCTTTTGATCAAACAATTTGCCAATTAACCTATCAGGCAAATGATGTCATAGCCATTGCATTTATGGGCGAAACCGAATATGCCAATTCTCAAGCTTACAAAGCTTTAGAAATAGAGACATACATTGGCGTACCACTCTATGTCAATGGAGAGAGATATGGTACCCTTAATTTTTCTCAAAAGGTTCCAAGAAATGAAGAATTTTCCCAGGCGGATAAAGAATGGGTAAAACTGCTTGGAAGATGGGTGGGAGGTATTTTGGAAAAGCAACAAATGGAGCAAGCCTTAAGGGAGAGTGAGGACCGACATAGATTCATCGTAGAACATCAAAGTGAAATGATATGTCGATTCCTTCCTGATACTACCCTGGTATTCGTCAATAAAGCATACTGCCAATTTTTTAAGACAACGAAAGAGCAGTTGATCGGTAAAAAGTTTATCGAATTTGTTCCCAAAAGTAACCAAAGCATTATTTATAGAAATATTGAAAAAGTAAAATCTATACAATCATCTGCGCTCTACGAACATCAGGTCTACAATCCAGATGGAAGTATCTCCTGGCAGCAGTGGATAGATCATCCTATTTTTAATGAAGAAGGTCAATTATCTGAAATCCTATCTGTTGGTAGAGATATTTCTACGATGAAGAAAATAGAACACGAAAATATCTTGTACATGATGAGAGGGGAAAATCGAGAACGTACCAGGATCGCTGGAGATATTCACGATGGATTGGCACAAACCCTCACCGCTGCTAACCTCATGCTCAATTCCTTAAAAAATCATATAGAAACCCTCCAACCTAGACAACAGGAAATTTATCACAATATTCAGGGATTGGTACAGCAAGCTATGAAGGACTGCAGAAATATCAGCCACACCTTAATGCCAAAAGGGTTGGAAGATTTCGGACTTATCTCTGCTTTGGAACAATTTACCAATACTATGGCGAGAACCGGAGATATTTCCTTCCAGGTAGAAACCAACTTCCCGAGAAAAACCCGCTTTGACAGAGATGCTGAAATAAATATCTACAGAATGATTCAAGAAGCCATCTCTAATATTATGAAGCACTCTAAAGCAACGCACGCACATATATCTTTACACCTCACCAATAATATGTTACATATAGAAGTGAAGGACAATGGGGTGGGATTTGATCCTTCTGTAGAGCTCCTTAAAGAAGGCATAGGTATTCAAAGTATAAAACAACGAGTTCACTCTTTGCAGGGAAAACACAGGCTAGAAAGTAATCCTAATCAAGGAACTACTCTTTACTGGGATATCCCACATATAAAAATTGAGCCTTTAGAATAGTGTTCATCGAATAGCTGATACTTGTTGAAATCATAGGCTATATATATTTATTCATTGTTATTTACAATGAGTTTGAAACAGATACTTGGCGTTAAAAGCCCTCCTCTTTACAGCCAGTTCTAAATCCTGACACGCTTTATCATATATTTCCAAGGCTAGATAACTTCTGGCTCGATCTACATATGGATCACCCATTCTGGGATCAATTTCAATCGCTTTAGAAAAATCCGCTACTCCCTGCTCATGAAGTTTTAAAGCAGCCTTTACCCTCCCTCTATGCACATAATAGTCTGTTAAAAAGGGATCCAAATATATAGCTGAATCATAATCAGTGATAGCTTCGTCAAACCTCTTTAATTCTGCATTAGCTCTACCTCTGTAAAAGAAGTAATCGGGTCTGTTTTTTAACAAATTTATCGCTTTAGTAAAAGAATGCACGGCCAAACTATCCTCACCTATCTCGAATTCACACAACCCTATATAATAATAGTATATAGAAGTGGTGGGGGATAATGAAACGGCCTGCAGATATTTTTCCTTCGACTGTTCGTAATTTCCCATCAACGCCAACTCATATCCTTCCTTAGCCAATTCTTTAGCATTTTGCGCATTGAGCCATATCCCATCAAGCAAGAAAAAAAGGCCTAGGAAAAAGAGCTTCCTTTTATCTGATAAGAAAATATTTTTAATTACCCAATCTACTTTTCTATTGATCATTAAAAAATTCATACAAATCCATTATTCTAGTGAGGGATTAAAAACATTACCATAAATTTAGTCTTTTTGAATAATGGGTAACAGCATTACTCTCCACAAATTACCAATGGATAAACTGACATGTTATGAGGATCACATTTTCTATTCCCTATGTTACCGAATGGGGGCAAAAATTATACGTAAGCGGTGAAGGGGACATTTTAGGGAACTGGGATACAGCAACAGCATTAGAAATGCACTTAAATCGCTCGGGTTATTGGGTAGTGGAAGTCGATGTGCCAATGAATCTCGATAAGCCTTTACCCTATAAATACTTCTTAAAGGATGAGAGAAATCAAGGGATTATTTGGGAATCAGGCCCTAACCGAATAGTAAAACCATTTTCTCCCAATATAGAAGAAGCCTATTGTAAGGACTTATGGCGGCCGGAAACCCCAAAGGATCAAGTGTGGTACAGTAAGCTATTTACAGAAGTACTTATGAAGCGTTCCAAAGGATCTTCAACTGCGCCACTTTTTGGGATGCATACTCCTTATCAACTTCGTTTTCAATTATATGCCCCAAGGGTAGCATCCAATCATGTAATTTGTGTGATAGGAGATCATCCTTCATTGGGAGAATGGAATCCAGCGCACGCTTTTATTCTGGAAGGGGGGCAGTATCCTCTTTGGACAGGGGAGTTGAACCTACACGAAGCAGGTTCTATATCCTATAAATATGCGCTATTAGATACAACCCATGGAACTATCGTCCAATGGGAACAAGGGGAAAACCGAACCGTTACCATATCTTCCAGTTCACATAACAAAGCGATCGTTCTGACAGATAACGAATTCAGGCATGCTCCTAATTCGTGGAAAGCGGCCGGTATCGCTGTTCCTGTATTCTCTTTGAGAACCAAAGAAGATACAGGAGTGGGTGAATTTTTGGATTTGATCCCTTATATAGATTGGGCACAATCCATTGGTATAAAATTAATCCAGTTACTCCCCATCAATGATACGATAGCAACACATACCTGGGTAGATTCCTATCCTTATGCAGCTATTTCAGTGTTTGCCCTTCACCCTATTTACCTCAATCTTAGGGCCATGAGCGAACATTATGGACTGACGTATGCAGATAGCTACAAGGAAACCGCTACGATACTTAATAATAGATCTACGATTGACTATGAAGGGGTCATGAAAGTTAAATCCCAATTTTATAAGGAACTTTATGACGAAGTAAAAGATATCTTCTTAAAGGAACCTTCCTTTTTGGCCTTTTGGGAGGAACATCACTCCTGGTTAAGACCCTATGCGGCCTTCTCCTACCTTAGAGATCAATATGGTACTGCTTCCTTTAAAGATTGGCCCGCCCATAGCGTTTATCAGTCTGATGAAATAGATACCCTAACAGATCCCTCTCAATCACAATATGATGATTTAGCTATTCACTACTTCATCCAATATCATTTGCACCTGCAATTATCTCAGGCCGTAGCCTACGCCCATGAGCATCAAATCGCCCTGAAAGGCGATATTCCTATTGGTATTTATAGAAATAGTGTGGATGCGTGGGTACAACCAGAAATATATCATATGGGCGTTCAGGCCGGAGCTCCACCGGATGACTTTGCAGTCAGAGGCCAAAATTGGGGATTCCCTACTTACTACTGGGAAAAAATGGCGCAAAACAATTTTTCCTGGTGGAAAAAGCGACTTATACACATGTCCCATTATTTCGATGCGTACAGAATAGATCATATTTTAGGATTTTTCAGAATTTGGGAAATTCCAATGAATGCAGTGGAAGGATTACTGGGCCATTTTAATCCTTCTCTTCCTTATCATCTGGACGAATTGAGCGGTAATGGACTTTATTTAGATTATGATCGCCTTTGTAAACCTTTTATCCGGGAGCATATGTTGGAACCTCTCTTTGGACCATATACAGTAGTGGTCAAAGAAACTTTTCTTCATAGTCCCAATTATGAACAGTATGAATTGCATGAAGGTTTTCGAACTCAGAGAGAAGTGGAAGTATATCTTCAACAAAGGGAGGATTGGGAGGTAGAAATGAGGGATCGTATACGCCAGGGGCTTTTCAGCTTGATTTCAGAAGTTATTTTCATTGAAGCTCCTTTCTCACATAGGGAAGCATTCAATCCAAGAATAGCTTTACAGCATACAAGATCTTTCCAGCATTTGGATCAATACACCCAATCTATCCTGAATAGACTTTATGATGATTATTTCTATCAAAGGCACGAGGAATTTTGGCGCAATGAGGCCATGGCAAAACTTCCTTCTATCACGCAAGCTACAGACATGATGGTATGTGGAGAAGATTTAGGCATGGTACCTGATGTGGTCCCAAGTGTCATGGATGAATTAGGCATTCTGAGCCTGGAAATACAGCGCATGCCTAAAGATCCCCAAAAGCAATTTGGCCATCCATCAGATTATCCATATCTAAGTGTTTGCAGCACTTCCACCCACGATATGCCTACCATGAGAGCATGGTGGGAAATGGACAGAGCCAGAACCCAGGCATTTTACAGAGACATTTTAGGACATCATGATGTCGCCCCTTACTTTTGTGAGCCTTGGGTTAGTCAGGAAATCATCACTCAACATCTGTATTCTCCAAGTATGTGGGCCATTTTCCCAATTCAGGATATATTAGCATTAGATGGACAATTGAGAAGAGAGAATCCTCATGAAGAACAAATAAATGTACCAAGTAACCCCCAGCACTATTGGAGATACAGGTTACATATTGATATAGATACCTTAAAGCAATCAGAAAATTTGAATCAACTATTAATTGATTTATTGAAAGCCTCAGACAGGAATACTGACTTTTAAATACTTAGGACGCCCATATATGCCATTCCAAGTTGTTGTTGATATTTCTCAATTAATTTGAAAATTTCCTTGAGGGTTACTCTTTCTATTTTCGATAGCCATTTTAGATCTATTAAGTTACTGGCAGGTTGATTTTGACTCATCAAATGCGTTTGAAAGGTCATCCTCAGTCTCATCATGAAGTAATAGGCCTGATATAATTCTGAAAAAGCAGTATCTGTAATAATACCTCTTTCTTTTAACCTGCGAAGCCTTTCGCCTGAATTAGTAAGGCTGATTTGGTGCTTAAGTGAGTATATTCTGGCAAAATCCACAATCGGGGTCATGGCTTTCTTGATATCGAGCGCTTTCACCTTATTCTCCTGCTCAACTAACTGAAAATTCCTGAAAAAGGTAAGTGGTGGCTTGTTGTTCAGGCTAGTACGTGTTAGTTGGGCAAAAAATAGTTCTCCCTTACTATGTATCCTATTGAACAAAAATTCCCTCAGATTGAGTAATAAATTATCTTCTCCATAAATAGCTCTACAGTCAAAGAAAGTACTGCTAAATAGTACATTTTCCGAAAAAGGTTCAGTAATCCATTTATCGTAATACTTTACCCAGGTAGAATAAGATTGATTCCATTTAGGATTTTTTGCCATAAGATCCCCTTTACAATAGGTAAATCCAATCTCGTGCAAATCATCGCTCACCTGTTTTCCCAATGCCAAAAAATACTCTGTTGCTTCTTTTGCCAGAGAATCCGGAACATCTTCATAAATAATGGCATTATCCTGATCTGTGAATAGCGTCTGCTCTTTCCGCCCTTCACTTCCCAATGCCATAAATACAAAGCCTGCTGGTGGCTTGCCAAGATTAGCCATCGCCATTTTAACCACCCTGGAAGTAATTGAATCACTAATAGCACTTACCATATGATTCACAGATTCCGGCTTGGTTCCACGTTGTAACATTCCTCTCACCAAAAGAGGAACTTTATTCCATTTATTAGTCAAAGAAGGTGCATCCTTTTCTAAATCAATACCTTTTAAAAAGACAAAAGGAGATTGGTTATGCGCTCCCAATAATTTAGCCAGGGAGACAATGCCCTTTACAGCTTGCGTCTCATCATCTCTGACTAATAAATATTGGGATTTATTTCTCAACATATTCAGGATCGCCTCATAAGTAAACGCAGATCCTGGCAGTTGTAGAAGATTGGTATTCATAATATGCCACACAGGAACGTGAACATTCTTTTCTTGAATAATAACTCCTTTTCTGAGCTCTTTATCTGTAACAATTCCAATAACCCGTTGGGACTCATCTGTAACAAGTAAATAATCCTCTTCCCAATTTTCCATTTTCTTTGCTGCTTCCTGAATCGTGTTGTGCATATCACATAAGCACATACCCTTTGAGTAAACAGCATCCAGTTTTTCATTGAAATTTATCTCTGAAAAGGCCTCCTTAGTATCGGTATGTTTATTTGCTAACATGGACGCATATCCATGCTTGAGCATCCTCTTTCCGAATTGTTGATAAAAATAGTTAGCTACTTCTTCATTTTGTTCGAAAATAGATTCAAAAATTTCCTTTGGTAATTGATATAAAATTACAGGTTCAAGGGTTCTTACTGATCTTATACATTTCCGATTATTAAGCATGATAGATATAGCTCCCAGAGTATCTCCTTTCGAAAAGTTCTCCTTCAATACCCGCTCGCCATGCTCATTTTCAAAATACTTTTCCACCGTTCCCTCAAAAATAATAGATAAGTGATCTATAAAAGACTCATCCTGTTTGTAAAGCATTTGGTTCCCATCAATTTTCTTCTGTTCAAGCCCTTTAACCACTTCTGCCAACTTGCTTTCCTCCAACAGGGTAAAGGGATGAAGACGCTTTATGAAATTGAATAACATCGAATCCATAATTTTCATATTTAAGATGTTGCAATCCTCTCTCTCCTCCTTCACTTTAAACGAAGGAAAAATAATTCAGTTATCCCCAAAATGAAGAAATAATAATAAAATGGCTTATTTTATTAAAATATTAAATAATAATCGATCTTTTATTATAAACTTATCAAAACACATATCCTATGTTAATAAATTTAATTAGGTAAGACGATCCATACTTTTTTTTTGATAAATAAAACGCCTCAGTATATATTTCACATTATAAAAAAACAGTGTTTGTTTTAATGCTACATCCAATGAAAGAATTAAACTTGAAAGATCAGGAATGGAGAGCTATCTTACTTTCCGGTCTCATTTTAAGCATCTTACTTCACCAAAACGGCTTCCAGTCTGCGATCACTTCCTTTTACAATTTAAAAGAATATGTATTTGATATTATTATCTGGTGTTCAATTTATTCTATGTTAATAGGATTAAACTGGATAATGATAAAAATGCTTAAAAACCAGTACTAATAGTTAAAAGGCTAATATTTTATTCCAATATTCCATATTTACCGGAATTCCATTTTGCAAATTATCGTTTCGCGTTTTTAAGGTTCTCTGGCCAGGATAATATATGGTTTCCCCTTCTTTAAGGGGCGTGGTAGCGTGTATGTGTTGAATAATATGTTCCAACTTAAGAGATAGAAATTCCCCTGTTTCCAGTTTTTTAGGGTCAATGGCTATAAACACTTGAGATAGTCCATATTCATCTCCACTTTGACCCACTTCATGTGTCGCTTGTCCTAAACCTAAGCCTGACGCCAGGATGTCTAACATGATCGAAAGTCCACTTCCTTTCCAGTAACCGAAAGGAAGTGCCATTCCCGTTCGTTCTATTTGATCAGGATCAGTCGTAAGATTTCCCTCTTCATCAAATCCTCCCATCATAGGAAGCTGTTCCCCTTTTAATTTGTAGGTTTCCATTTTGCCAAAGGAAAACTGGGACATTGCAATATCTAATACTACGTGTCCTTTTTCTCTGGGAACGGCTAGAATCAAGGGATTATTCCCAATAGAAGGCTTTCCTGCTCCCCAGGCTGGCATATTGGGAAGGGTATTTGTCCAACATATGCCAATACATCCATGGTCAGCCGCTTGCCATCCATAATTTCCCCCTCTCATCCAATGATTTGTGTGTTTTAGGGTAACCATAGATAACCCATATTTTTGGGCCAGAGAAATCGCCCTCTCCATCGATTGCCACGCGTTTAAATTGCCCGGACCAAATTGGCCATCCCATTGTTCTACATGTCCATGAGCGCGAATCAGGGTAGGCTCTTCCTTTACCTTAACATATCCTTTATTAATATATTCTATGAATCGTGGAAATCTGTTTAAGCCGTGAGAATAAACGCCATCTCTACTCGCAATAGTAAAAAGCCAGGCACAACGGTCAGCTCTTTCTTCAGTAAATCCATATTTGAGAAGGATCTTATACAACACTTGTTTTATTTCTAAAAACGGAACGCGCATGAGAAAGAAGTTAAAGGTGATTGATTAAGGGTAATTTGGGTATTTCTTTTTCAAGTTTAGCTTTGCTTATTGGAACGACACCTACTTCCTCACATACAATTCCTCCAGCCAGGTTAGCAATGGTAACCGCCTGACTAAGGGTCAATCCAGCGATCCACCCCAATGTAAGAACACTAATCACAGTATCTCCAGCCCCAGATACATCAGCAATATTTCTATAGTGTGCTTTAATATGTTGAGATTGTCCTTCTTCGTCTACAAATAACATTCCCTGACTGCTTAGGGTAACCAGGGTTTGATAATGAGGCATTCTTTTCCTAAGTTCAAGAATTGCTTCCACTATGTCATTAAACTGATCGTTCTTCAATCTCACATTAAGTCCTTCATTTAATTCCTTCAGATTGGGTTTAAAAACTGTGGCTCCATTGTAATTCCAAAAATGCAAAAACTTGGGATCTACCATGACGGGAATACTTAACTGATGAGCCAGGTTCATTACCACTTGAATTAATTCAGCATCTATCATGCTTTTATCATAATCCTCGAAGATAATTGCATCAAAGGAAGCTATTCTTTCCTTCAATCCCACCAATACCTGGGCTTTTTCTTCTTTTGTCAAGCTAAACCGGTCTTCTTTATCTATTCTCAGCATTTGTTGTTGGTGTGCAATAATTCGCTCTTTTACGGTAGTCCTTCTATGGCTTGTCTGAAAAATCAAATCCGTAGGAAAATGTGAAGAACGAGCCAGCGATATCATTTGCTCACCTGCAGTATCCTCTCCTACTACTCCACACATATGAGGTGTGGCTCCAAGTTGGTACAAATTTCTGGCTACATTTGCAGCTCCTCCTAACCTAATTTCCTGGCGCTCCACATCTACTACAGGTACCGGGGCTTCCGGACTTATTCGGTCCACACGGCCCCATTGGTATATATCTAACATCAAATCACCTATAACTAAAATATTTGCTGATTCTGCACGATGGTATAGTTGAGATAGCAAAGAACTATATGAGGTTGTTTCATCCATAAGTGCCATAGGGTTGATATAAGAATTGTAATTGATGTATTATGTTAACATTTCCAATCCCTTGGATAATCTCTCCATCCCCTCTTCTAAAATTTCCCTATTATAAGCATATGAAATTCTGACATGTTGTTTTGTCCCAAAAGCAGAACCCGGAACAAGAGCAAGATGAACCTCCTCTAATAAAAAGGAGCATAGCTGATTGATATTCTCAATGGTTCTACCTTCATCTTTTACAGTTTTTCCCAGATATTCGCTAAGGTCGGGATACAGATAAAATGCTCCATTTGGTTTTTGTATTCGTATCCCTGGAATATCTTTTAATAATTCAAAAACCACATCTCTCCTTTGCCTGAAAGACTCTCTCATCTTATAAGTTTCATTCATTTCTCCGTTGAGCGCCGCTACTGCCCCCCACTGAGCGAAAGTGTTTGCCCCGGAAGTACATTGTCCCTGGAATTTAGTACATAATTTTGCTATAGGTTCCGGAGCAGCCATATATCCTAAACGCCAACCTGTCATTGCGTATCCCTTCGAAAATCCATTAACGACGATGGTCCGATCTTTTAAAAAGGGAAAGCTTGCAATACTGACATGCTCCTGATCAAAAACGATATGCTCGTAAATCTCATCTGAAATTATACATACCTGAGGATATTTCCTTAGTACATCCGCTAATGCTTCCAATTCTTCCTTTGTATACATACTCCCTGTAGGATTTGAAGGAGTAGTTAAAAAGAATAATTTAGTTTTCTCATTAATGTATTCCTCAAGTTGGTGAGGAAGAATTTTATAGTTTTGCTCAAAGGTGGTGGGTACTACCTGTGTTTTTACTTTTCCAAGATGTAGCATGGCATAATATGATACCCAATAGGGTGCGGGTAAGATCGCCTCATCTCCCGGATTTGTTAATGACATTACTAAATTATACAGCGTCTGCTTGGCTCCATTGGAAACGACTATCTGGCTAGGTTGAAAGCGTAGTTGATTCTCACGCTCAAATTTGGCGGTAATGGCATGTCTCAATTCTGGTATTCCAGGAACAGGAGGATAATGCGTGTGTCCATTTTCCATGGCTCTGGCAGCAGCTTGACGTATATGAATTGGGGTGTCAAAATCAGGTTCACCTAGCGTAAGCCCAATCACAGGTTTCTGTTCGGCTTTTAACTCTCTCACTTTTTGGGCTAAAGCAAGGGTAGCGGATTCCTCTAAATTGGAAATAACGTTTGAATATTTCATATGGAAGTTGAAAATGCGAGATATATCATACTAATCAGACAAAAGATATTAGTTCCATTCTTCCAGGTCCTCTTTGGTTTTCCTCACTACTGCTTTCCCAAATACAGATAGACCAGTATTGAATATTACCAGTCCTAAGGTACCCATTAAGAACCAATCCCAGAAAGAATCACTTTGCATTTTAATAGTAATAGCTTCCCCGATCACACAAACCCCAGCCCCTACTATGGTTAATCCTAATGGAGCAATTAACCGGGAAGAACGTCTTCTATTCTTTTGCTTTTTCATGTGTAAGTAAAATCTGAGAGTGCCAAATATACAGGTAATATTCTAGATAGAAAATACGCTACAAATTGAATTCATAGCGGTAGAGGTTCCCAAGCCAGTATTTAATTTTCACATCAGCAAATTATTACTTTTTAAATTTACTTATTTTCGGAATAAAATATAACATATGTAATAATTCATAATGAATCACTTAGCCCATATTTAGGCAGGAATATATATTTGAAGAGTTAAGATTGATCAAGGTATATAATATTTATATGATATTGGTTTAGGTTAATTTGGGTTGTGTTTTTGTTTGTGTGTGGCCCTTTCGCTTATTGTGAAAGGGTTTTTTGTTTTCCTTCCTTTCTATAAAGCGAATGGATTTCTTTGTAGAGCAGGAATCCCTTCTTAATATTGGAGAATTGTTCCATTGGTATTTTGTTTTGTTGAGATGCAATCAAAAAGGAAGCGCTTTTTAATTATTCAGACTGCTTTTTTGGGAGATGTTATTCTGGCAACCTCTGTGGTAGAAGCCATCCATTATCATTATCCAGATAGTTTAATAGATGTTTGTCTTAGAAAGGGAAATGAAGGATTATTGGCTGAGCATCCATATATTCACCAATTGCATATTTGGAACAAGAAGGAGAAGAAATACAGACATTTCGTAAAACTCCTGGCTAATATCCGCAAGTACTCCTACGATTATGTAATTAATTTACAGCGATTTACTTCTACAGGTATTCTTACTGCTTTATCCAAAGGCCACATTAAAATTGGGTTCAGAAAAAATCCCTTATCATTTTTGTTTAACCAACGTGTACCTCATATGATAAAGGAAGGAACGCATGAGATAGACCGAAATCTATCTACCTTAACCTCTATTTTTCCTTCAGAAAGATTTACCCCTCGACTCTATCCTAATCACATGCAGTTTGAAGCTGTCAAAAAATATAAAGATCTCCCATATATATGTATTGCTCCAGCTTCAGTTTGGTACACCAAGCAATTGCCCATAGAAAAATGGATAGAACTGATTTATCAAATTCCTCAGAATTTCTCCATTTATTTATTAGGTGGACCTTCAGATAAAGTACTATGTGATAAAATCATACAGCAGACCGATCGAAAAGGGGTAATCGGGCTAGCAGGATCATTAAGTCTGCTGGAATCAGCTGCTCTGATGAAACATGCCCACATGAATTATGTCAATGATTCTGGCCCTTTGCATATAGCTTCAGCGATGAATGCTCCTGTTACCGCTTTCTTTTGCTCTACTGTTCCTGAGTTTGGATTTGGCCCTTTATCGGACTCTTCCTACGTCGTAGAAATTGAAGAAGAGCTCCATTGCAGACCTTGTGATTTACACGGAAAAAAATCGTGTCCACTTCATCATTTTAATTGTGGGAAGATGATTCTCCTTCCAAATATAAAAGCTCACCTGTAATATAGGGTTCCTGCGAAAAAGATGTCCCCCCCCCTATTATACACAAGATGCAACTCAAATACATTTCACGCACAAAAATTGCCATTTCAAGCATTACACATATATCGGATTAAGGATTAATCTTATTATTGATTTATTAATTCAATTTCATACCTCCGCCAACATTATATTCGACTTTCGCTGTTCCTAATTGATTTTTCTGCTTGTGTGAGAATGAATAGTCCTGCTATATTAGTAATATCAATATTTTGACGAGCAGTTAAATACAATACCATCGGCATTTATGGAAAGAATTTATTTAGACTATGCGGCATCGACCCCTCTTCATGAAGAAGTTTTTCTAAAAATGAAACCCTATATATTAGGGTACAAGGGAAATCCATCTTCTTCACATGCTGAAGGGAGAGAATTAAGGGCAGCTATAGAGACAGCGAGAAGGACGATCGCTTCTATCATAGGAGCCACTGCTTCTGAGATTATTTTTACAAGTGGAGGAACGGAAGCAGACAATATGGCAATTATTAATGCTGTTGAAACTCATCATATTAATCATATCATCACTAGTAAGACAGAGCATCATGCTGTACTTCACACAGTAGAAAAGCTGGAGAAAAAACAAAAAGTTGAAGTAAGTTATGTCGACGTTGACACTGAAGGAATGATCATTCTGGACTCCCTTGAAGCTCATTTACAAAAAAATCCTCAAGCATTAGTTGCATTAATGCATGCAAATAATGAATTAGGATGTCTTTTGGATCTAGAAGAAGCAGGAAACCTATGTGAGAAATATGGCGCTTTATTTCTTTCAGATACTGTACAAACCATGGGGAAAGTACCTTTCAATCTCAGTAATACCCCGGTACATTTTATTACTGCTTCTGCCCATAAATTCTACGGACCGAAAGGCATAGGATTTTTATACATAAAAAAAGGGGTGAAAGCATCTCCATTCATTCACGGAGGAAGCCAGGAGAGAAATCTAAGAGCGGGAACGGAAAATGTGGCATCGATCGTAGGAATGGCATATGCACTTGAATTAAGTTATCAACATTTAGAACAAAAATTAACATACATCGCTGATTTAAAGAATTATATGTTAAATCAGCTCAAAGCGTTCTTTCCTGACATTGAAGTAAACGGGCCAACTAACAATAGTAATGTGTTGCCTACCATTCTCAATATATCTTTTCCTAAAGATGAGGACCTCATGCTTCTTTTTCACCTGGATTTACATGGAATCTCCGTTTCAGGTGGATCAGCTTGTAGTTCCGGTGCCGCTGCAGGTTCTCATGTATTATCCTGCTTGGGTAAAGAACCTAACAAAATTAATAATGCGTTAAGATTCTCATTTTCAGATACAACGACTAAAGCTGAGATTGACCATGTCATAATTAAGCTAAAAGAAATATTGAAATTATCGGTAGCAGTTTAAATTCATATTCAAAATCAGTAATCTAAAGATATGGCCTGAATTCATTGTGGGAAGGGATCGTATTAAGAATAAGTAAGAAGGGTTATTATTCATGGAAGAACCAAATGTCGGGATTTATCTTGATTTTGAAAACCTTGCCATCTCTGCTGAAACTGTATATCCTGGAATGGAAAAACCGTTGTCAGTGGGCCCTATAATTGAATATGCTACTCAAAGGGGAGCTTTATGTGTCAAAAAGGCATATGCCGATTGGAACAAAGAAATATGTAGTCAATATCAACAGATCCTTTTGGAAGCAGGTTTTGAATTAGTTCATATGCCTGAAACCAATTTACAGGGCAAGAATGGAGTGGATGTAAAACTTACCGTAGATGTAATGGATCATCTTGAGCGCCTTCCACATGTAAAAGTCATGGTGATAGGTTCTGGAGATGCTGATTTTATTCCTCTCCTGCAATATGTCAAATCTAAAGGGGTCAATGTATCTGTCATAGGATTCGAACACAGTGTCGCTAGATTGATTAAAAAGAATAGCATAGAATTCACTGCACTGGAAAGTATTTTTGGAACCTTCGATGTATACCCAAACCATATTAACTATTCCCCACCTGAACAAATTTCCTATGGAAGAAGCTTGATCAATAAATACATTGAAACAAATGGCACAGATGAACCCGTTTTTTTATCGACCTTTAAACAGGCACTATTGAAAATAGATCCAAATTTCAATGAAAAACTACTCGGGTTTACTTCCTTCACAAAATTTCTTCAAGCTTATGAAGGTGATGTTGTCAGAAAACTAGATATGCGAAATAATGGTTCACCCACAGTATATTTACATTCCTCTGAGTATTCTCATTCAGACAATACATTAGAATCTGCTTCTAATTTTCTGGCCAAAAAAATGCGATATATTAAAAATACTAATATTCGTATATATTTATCTTCTGTACTTTTTGACGAATTAGAGGGAAAAAGAGAAATGTCTATGAATGAAATGATTGAGTCTGTTGTAGAAAAAGCTTTGTCTAGTCATCCTCTCGCCAAAACAGATGTAAAAAAATATGTAAACACCTTATTTACAGGAAAGGCCTTTAGTAATACGGTGGAAGAAAAACAGGGTTCCCTGTTATCTCAGCCCTTCCAACTTAGTCCTCATATTAAAAGTCCAGAAGAACTGGACCATGCCTATTTAAAAAGATTGATCGAGATACTGAAAAATAGATTTTCAGATTTAACAAATGACGACCTTTTAAGCTTATTAGTATAAATAGCACATATTCAAATCATCTTCTTACAAAAGAATCGCATTTTGTAAACAGTGCTAATGAATCTTCTGTAAGGATATTATCGTACAAATATTTATATTTGAAATTAAGTTATTAGAATTTTATAATAAGATACTATATAAATGAGTGCTTCAAATCATTATTCATGTATCATCATAGGTTCTGGCCCAGCAGGATACACAGCTGCTATTTATGCTGCCAGAGCTGAATTAAATCCTCTCATATTCAGCGGAATGCAACCTGGGGGTCAGTTAATGATAACTACAGATGTCGAAAACTATCCCGGTTATTCGGAAGGAATTATGGGCCCTGAAATGATGGAGGATTTCAGAAAGCAAGCAGAGCGTTTTGGTACGCAAATAAAATATGAGCAAATTGATAAAGTTGAGTTGAATGCTCATCCAAAAAGACTCTGGACAGGTGGGGGAATGGAATATACGGCGGATTCAGTGATTATTGCCACAGGAGCCTCTGCTAAATGGTTGGGATTAGAAGGAGAGAAAGTATTTGCTAACAGAGGCGTAAGTGCATGTGCTGTTTGTGATGGTTTCTTTTTCAAGGGACAAGAAGTAGCTATTGTTGGAGGAGGAGATACAGCCGCGGAAGAAGCTATTTACTTATCTAAACTTTCTCCCAAAGTGCATATGCTGGTAAGAAGGGATGAATTACGTGCTTCCAAGATAATGCAGTCCAGAGTGATGAATAACCCTAATATCCACGTCTATTGGAACACAGAAGTAAGAGATATTCAAGGCAAAGAAAAAGTAGAACAAATTATTGTTGAAAATAATAAGACGAAAGAATCGTCTGTTATTCCCGTGGGGGCTTTGTTTGTTGCTATTGGACACAAACCCAATACAGACATATTCAAAGGTCAATTGGATATGAACGATCAGGGCTACATTATGCCTTCTACTCCAGGAAGAACATTTACCAATATTGAAGGGGTATTTGTTAGTGGAGATGCAGCAGATCACGTCTACAGACAAGCAGTTACAGCAGCGGGTACAGGATGTATGGCTGCTATAGATGCTGAGAGATGGTTAGCAACTCGCGAATCTATGGGATCTTCCCTTACAGAGGAAGCCGTACAGTCTCATAACTAAACCGATGAGACTCTTGGACTTGATTTAACCGATAAGATTTATATATTTCGCAGAAGTGGATGTTATGACATCCACTTTTATTTTTTAACTCAATTTATAAGGATGCCAACAATTTCCTTGGATACTAACACCTTGCTCTCCTCTTTAGTAGATATTTGCGTTAAAGCGAGTGATGCTATTTTAGAAATTTATGCCGATGAAGACCGCTTCGGTCAGGTGGATGCTAAAGCTGATGATTCCCCTCTAACCTTGGCCGATAAAGCTGCACATCATATTATTGTGGATCATTTGACTAAGTTAACCCCTGACATCCCCATTCTTTCCGAAGAAGGTAAACATCTTCCGTATGAGGAAAGGAAATCGTGGAATAGGTTATGGCTCGTAGATCCTCTAGATGGAACCAAGGAATTTATCAAAAGGAATGGGGAATTTACTGTTAACATTGCGTTAATAGAGAACAATCAACCCGTTTTAGGGTGTGTCCATATTCCCGTTTCGCAGACTTCCTTTTATGCTGCCAAAGGGGAAGGGGCTTTTGTCAAGGAAAAAGATGAAGCGGCCAGACAAATTCACGCATCCTCCTTTAGGATGAAAGATAAAGGGTTGCGAATCGTATGCTCCAGGTCTCATATGAGCCAGGCAGTATCGGATTATATACAACAATTTGATGAACCGCAAACCGTCTCAATGGGGAGTTCACTTAAATTTATGCTACTAGCAGAGGGAAAAGCAGATATTTATCCCAGATTAGCTCCTACCATGGAATGGGATACTGCGGCGGCTCACATTGTGGTGGAAGAAGCAGGTGGAACCGTAATAAGACACGATGATCAGCAATCATTAACTTATAATAAGGAAAATCTCCTTAATCCATTCTTTATTGGATTTGCCAATAGAAACCTATAGAAATATCATTTGAATACATAAAGAAAATCCAAAGGATAGCTACCTTTTCCGACTCAGCTATCCTTTGGGTTTTCTTTTTTCAAAAGTTGTTCAATAGAATTAGATTATGTAGTCGATATCCAATAGAATTAATTGTTAGAATGACCATTAATATTGCACCACCCTAAGCAGATTCAAGCTGGTTTCATGAGTGTTTACAACAGCCCTATCCTATTTTGAGATGACTAATTTATTTGTAAATCCATTTTCCAATGTTTCTCCAACCATTTGAACCATGTAAACTCCGGCATTAAGATTTGAAGCATCCCAGGTATAAGAATTCCCTCTGATACCATCTTTATCAAAGATAATTTTACCTTGTAAATCTAAAACAGAAAAAGTGTAGGGTTGATTTCCTTTATTTTCCCATGTAAACTCAACAGTTCCCTTCGTTGGATTAGGAAATACAGATAATTCTTGGTATTGAGAGGGTTTAATGGATACAGAGCTTTCTGTACCTACCTGAAATAAATCCCCGTTTTCGTAATGGGCTACATATAATTCTCCATTCACGTCTTCACCAAAGGTACTCGCACCATTTCTTCCGAAGATTACTCCTTGTTCCGTTGTAGTAAAAGTCCCCTCAGAAGTTTGGGCGATAGTCCAAAATCTTCCCAAAGAGTAATCCGCCAGCACATAATTACCTATCAGATCGGGAAAGGAACTACCCCTGTATACGTATCCTCCAGTTACAGAAAATCCTCCATTAACATTGTGTCCGTACTCAAAAACAGGAAAAACAGGTTCACTGAGTTCATCACAAGGATCAAATTTTTCATTGTTCCCATCATTCACCAATGTCCCTTCAAAACATACCCAACCATAATTCTCGCCTCCTATACTTCCGGCAGGCTGAAAGGAAATTTCTTCACTTTCTCCTTGTCCTACATCTCCTATCCACATATCTCCCGTTTCTCTATCAAAACTGTATCTCCAAGGATTTCTTAATCCTGTAGCCCAAACTTCGTCTAATACAGTGGTATCATTGATAAAGGGATTATCTTCAGGAATTTGATAAGTGTCTCCTTCGTTCACATCAATTCTCAACATTTTACCTAAAAATGTCTTTCCATCTTGTGCTCTTCCATTTGGATCAAAACCTGATCCTCCATCCCCCAAGCCTATATATAGATATCCATCAGGGCCAAAATTCAAATCACCTCCGTTGTGATTGATGAAATCCTGAACGACAGACAAAAGGGGAGTTTCGCTTTCAGGATCAGCAATGTTAGGATCGGTTTCACTGACAGTAAAACGTACTATTTGTGTATTTCCACTTAAATCAGAGTAGTTTACGAAAAACCAGCCATTTTCCTCGTAATTAGGATGAAACGCAAGACCAAGCAGTCCTCTTTCAGACTCTACAGATCTGACCTGATCTGTAAGGTCTAAGAACGGTTCTTCCAGGATTTCTCTATCAGCATCTAAAATCCTGATTAATCCCGCTTTCTCAACGATGAATAGTCTTTCATCTCCTGCATGTGCAATGTCTACAGGCAGATTGAATCCAGAAGCAAATGGAATCACTCTTAGCTGAGGTTGACCAAAAACGGTTGAGGTTGATATCGTTACATATTGAAAACAAACAATCACCGCGATAAGTAAGTTTTTAATATTCATGAAATGATATTATAATGATGTGTGATTTAATAAGTTATAATTCGTGTTTAGAATACGGAATTCTTTGAACTTGAATTAACACCTCTTGTAAAAATTCAGTTAAATGTTAAATTCGTAAAGTTACCTTAACTCACATTTCCCGTATTAGTTTACTTAACATAAAATCAAACTGCTTAAAGCCCTAATCATTGTAGCAGAAATCGGAATAATTTCTTCACAAAATTATGTAAAATTTGGGGATATGGTGAGGATTAAATTTATTTGGGAACAAACTATCTCTAAATATTGCATATTTTTGCACGTGAATATCCTAATTAAAAAACATTAGGTACCAATATTTGCTATTTATCCTAAGTATGAATAAATATGTAATTTGAATCATAAATCATTAAATTACCGTTTAACTAACTTTTTTAACCTTTTATTTCAATACCCATCGAGCTATGAAAAATTTAACTACCATTTTTACTTTTTTTGTCGCTTTAGCGATTTTCTCTTCTTGTGTGTCCAAAAAGAAGTATGAAGAAGCTTTAGCAGCAGCAGCAGCTGAGAAATCAGCGTTAGAAAGTGAGCTTGCTTCCGCTCAGGAAGAAAGTGCAAAACTTCAAGAACAATCAAACAAGCTTCAGCAGGACTTCAACATGAGTCAGGAAGAAAATTTCCAAGCTTGGAGAAACAGTAAAAGAGAAGAATACTCAAATCAGTTCTTTGCAAGACGCCATTAAGGATGCTTTCGATACTTATAACTCAAGTGATGTAAATGTTACTTCAAGAAATGGTAAATTGTACATTACTATGGCTAATAGCATTTTATTCCGTTCTGGTCGCGCTGTAGTAGATACAGATGGAAAAGGTGTAGTTGCTACTTTGGCAGACGTTATTAAAGGTAATCCTGATCTAAACATTTCTGTAGAAGGACACACAGATAATGAGCCTGTAAAAATTCACAAAAAGCACGTAGATAACTGGGGATTAAGTTCCGCCAGAGCATTAGCTATCGTTCGCGAATTAGAGAAAATGGGAATTAATGGAGATCGTTTAACTGCATTAGGAAAAGGAGAAACTGAACCTATTGCTTCAAATGATTCTGAAGATGGTCGTGAAAAAAATCGTAGAACTGAGTTTGTAATAGATCCTGATTCTATCTGGTCTTATCGAAATCTACCAAGAAGATTTAGCTTCTTCTGGAAGTAATTAATCTTCGGATTTAAAATACATATTTTTCTATAAGCTTTTCACTGCACATTGCTGTGAAAAGCTTTTTTTATTTATTTCGCAGAATTCTTATAAGCATAATACACCTTCTAGATAATATGAGTAGGGAAAAAGAGATTCAAAGGAGAAGGACCTTTGCTATTATTAGCCACCCCGATGCAGGAAAAACTACCCTCACTGAAAAGCTTCTTCTGTTTGGTGGTGCCATACAAACAGCTGGTGCAGTAAAATCAAATAAAATTGATAGATCCACTACCTCTGATTTCATGGAAATTGAAAAGGCAAAGAGGTATTTCTGTGGCCACTTCCGTGATGGGGTTTGAATATATGGATAAGAAGATTAACATATTAGACACCCCTGGTCACCAAGATTTTGCGGAAGATACTTACAGAACACTTACCGCAGTTGATAGTGTAGTAGTAGTAATTGATGTAGCAAAAGGAGTTGAGATTCAAACCGAAAAATTAGTAGAAGTGTGTAGAATGAGATCCACTCCCACAGTAGTTTTTATTAATAAATTAGACCGTGAAGGTAAAGACGCATTTGAATTGCTGGATGAAATTGAACAAAAATTAAAACTGAATGTAAAACCTCTTAGCTGGCCTATAGGAATGGGATCAGATTTTAAAGGAGTCTACAATTTGTATGAACATAAATTAGTTCTTTTTGAGGCACACGGAAAACAACAATTAGGAGACATTATCGAATTCAACAATCTAGATGATTCTAAGTTGGAAGAATACATTGGAGATAAACATGCTGAACTCCTGAGAGAAGAAGTAGAATTGGTAAATGCTGTGTATCCCGAATTTGAGGTGGATCCATATCTCCACGGCAATATTACTCCAGTATTTTTTGGTAGCGCCATAAATAATTTTGGTGTCAAAGAACTACTTGACTGTTTTATTGATATTGCTCCTTATCCTCGTCATAGCATTACCGAAGAAAGACAAATAAATCCTGATGAAGATCAGTTTACAGGATTCGTTTTTAAGATTCACGCCAACATTGATCCTAAACACAGGAATAGAATAGCTTTTTTAAGAATTTGTTCTGGAAAATTTGAGCGGAATAAAAATTATCACCATGTCCGGCTGAAAAAAAATATGCGCTTTTCCAGTCCAACAGCCTTTATGGCACAGAAAAAGTCTATTATAGATGAAGCCTATCCAGGAGACATTGTGGGATTATATGATACAGGAACTTTTAAAATTGGAGACTCTATTTCCGAAGGGGAAACTATCCGATTCAAAGGAATTCCCAGTTTTGCTCCAGAACTATTTAAATATGTAGAAAATGCTGATCCCATGAAAAGTAAACAACTAGCTAAAGGACTTACTCAATTAATGGATGAAGGAGTGGCTCAGTTGTTTACTCGGAAATTTAATGGAAGAAAATTGATCGGTACAGTTGGAGCCCTGCAATTCGAAGTAATTCAACATAGATTACAGCATGAATACGGAGCATCGTGTAGGTATGAAGCTACCCAACTATATAAAGCTTGCTGGATAAGCTGCGAAGACAAAGCCTTATTAAAAGAATTCAAAAAGCGAAAGATCAGAAATATGGCTGAAGATAAGTTTGGTAGGGACGTGTATCTGGCAGAAACTAGTTGGGATCTTAATTCAACCCAGGAGTTATTTCCTAAAGTTACTTTTCATTTCACTTCAGAATTCTAGCATCAACTCAAAAGGAATTATCGCCAAAAGGAAAATTAGTATTTACTGACAATCCGATTTAATTGTTCACAAATCCAATACGACTCTGAAAAAGAAACGTGTTCCCCAAAATGTATACTGTATTGGCCAATTTTTATCGTAGAAAGATGAGGATGAAAAACATATCCTGCTTTGAAGTAATAGGATTCAGGTTTGATAGAGTAAATCCCTTCCAGAGGTATAAAGTATTCTACCGAATTAAACAAACGATCTTTTTGAATAATCAGATGATTTTCCTTAATCAAAAGCGTTTGGCTTTCCACAAAGGCATTTATCACTTCATATAGTTTCCATAGAGATAAAAAAATCATCATTCCAAAAGCGAGGAGCAGATCCCAACGGGTAAATCTTATAAATTCGGGTTTTCGTAAGATGGGCATCACTAAAACCATTAGTAAGAATGCCAATAACATCTTATTAATATTATTAGGATGAAATGGTTTAGATGCTATCACTAACTTCGCCTCGTCTTCATGTTCTGAGTCAACTTCCATAGAAATATTAGCTGGCATTATTGACTTGGAACGTTTGGGCGATTTTTGTGTATGAGATAGTTTTATCCCACCTAGATTTGATGAAAAACCCAACATCATAGGAATAACGTTTAATATATCCGAAAAGGGATAGAATGTATATAAATTAAGAACGTCGAAATTTCAACTTAAGTTGCAATTCCCCGAGAAAAAATTATTATCTGTAAAGGATGAAGTAATATGCGTGTATAATTTAATTATTCTTAAGCAAGAGACTTTAGTTTTTCAATTATTTCATCAGCTAATTGATTTGCTTTCTCCTGACTTTTTGCCTCTGTATAAATTCTGATGATAGGTTCAGTATTCGATTTTCTTAAATGTACCCAACAATCTTCAAAATCCACTTTTACTCCATCCATATCATTAATTAATTCCGAAGGATATTGTCCCTTAAATTCTTCTAAAATTTGATCCGGATATATTCCATCAACTAATTCTATCTTCTTTTTAGCCATATAATAATTTGGGTATAAGGCTCTTAATTCTGCAGTATTCCTGCCACTTTTCACTAAATGGGACAAAAATAACGCTATTCCTACCAGACCGTCTCTTCCATAATGCAATTGAGGATAAATTACCCCCCCATTTCCTTCTCCTCCTATTAACGCATCTGTCCTCTTCATGATCTCGGTTACATTCACTTCACCCACTTTTGAAGCATAATATCGGCAGCCATGCCATTGTGCCACATCTTTCAATGCCCTGCTTGAGGAAAGATTAGAAACGACGGCACTTTTAGTGTGAGACAGCACATAATCAGCTACTGCAACAATTGTATATTCTTCACCAAATAAATTTCCATGATTATCAACAAATGCAAGGCGATCAACATCTGGGTCTACGCTTATTCCCAAATCAGCCTTTTCCCTCTTTACAATATCACATAACTCAGTCAGGTTATGAGCTAAAGGCTCTGGATTATGCGCAAACCAACCATTAGGTTCCGAATTGATATTGACGATATTATTAACTCCTAGTGCTTTCAGTAATGCTGGCACAAATATACTACCGCTGCTATTTACTCCATCAACAACCACTTTTAGATCTGCCTTCTCTATAGCGTATTTATCCACCAATTGTAAATCGCAGATCTTTTCTATATGTACCTGACCAAAATTATTTACTATTGTATGTTTTCCCAGATATTCAACTTCACAAAAAGTGTACATTTGATTATCCAGGATTTCCATAATCTCTAATCCATCCTTCTTTGTAACAAACTCACCTCTATTGTTTAATAGTTTTAAGGCATTCCAATTTACCGGATTATGTGAAGCACTAATGATAATTCCTCCATTAGCTTCCAGTTCTGTTACTGCCATTTCTACAGTAGGTGTAGTCGAAAGGCCCAGGTCTAACACTTCAAATCCTAAGCCTACCAATGTACCTGTTACCAGCTGCTGAACCATAGCACCAGAAGGTCTTGCATCTCTACCTAAAATGACTCTTTTCTCAGGTGATTTTAGTGAAAGCCATGTGCCGAAGGCAGCGCTAAAATGAACGATATCGAGCGGGGTAAAATTTTCAGCAACCTGCCCACCAATAGTGCCTCTTATACCAGAAATAGAGGAAATAAGTGTCATAATGAATTTCTATGGCCGTAAAGTTACTCAAAAAAGATTATTATTATAATCCCTTATATATAATTACATACACGTACCTGAATAATTGATTATGGGTTTCTATTTCAGGATGCGGTACAGAAATAGCAGCTAAAATGTCTCTTAATCAAAAAAAGTTAACGGTTCTCTCCTATTGCGATCCCAATTTACTGTACCATACCAGAATACATCCACTACCAACCTTACATACTAATCATGCTAAGGTATATGTAAAAAGAGAGGATGAGTCAGGATTTGGCATTAGCGGCTGTAAAAAAAGGAAATACGCTTCTATTTTTTTTTACTTACATCAGAACAAAATCAAAAAAGTCTTACTAACCGGTGGAATAAATTCAAACCACATATGTTCTTGTTTGCAACTTCTGAATGAGCGAAAAATCGACGCGCATTTGTGGTTAAAAAGACCACATTCTTCCGAATTAAAAGGAAATGGTTTTTTAACCGGCTTATTGCTGAAAAAACATCTGATAGAATGGATTCCTTCAAATAAATGGTCTCAAATAAATACCTTAGCCAATACTTTTATTGCTAATGAAAATGACCCCATATTTTTTATTCCCGAAGGAGGAAGTTGTAAAGAAGCTGTAGCTGGCCTGTGTACCTTATATGAAGATGTACTACAAAATGAAAAAGAGCAACATATAATATTTGATCACATATTTTTAGATGCTGGAACGGGAATGACAGCGGGAATTTTTGCTATCATGTCTACCTTTCATCAACATAATAGAAATTTACACATTGTCTTGATGGCGGAAGATGAGCAGGCATTCAAAACTAATTTATCACGTTGGAACAGATGGGTAGCCGATATATATCGAATATCTCCCCTACCCTTACCAAACATAAATTACTATTTCCCTACTACAGCCAGGTCATTTGGAAGTGTAAATCAAACCGTATTACAGGAAATCAAATATTTAGCCGAATTCGAAGGAATTCTCACTGATCCTATTTATAGTGCAAAATTATTTATGACTGCGAGACACTACATTATTGAAAAGAAATTAGAAGGTAATGTATTAATTGTCCATTCCGGAGGCGGTACTGGATTAACGGGCTTTCAAGACCGTTTTCACTCTCCTTTTGATGTTTAACCTCAAGTATACATTAAGAAAGACTATTTAACTTTCTTACAAACCATTCCATAGAAAGTAATAATAGCATTAATATCAATATCCAATTAAATTGATGAAAAGATAAACGGCTTTTTTTATAATCAACTTTGGGGACCATGTTAGTAAGCCCCTTAATGCCATCAGATAATTCATCTATTCCGTTTACGTGGGTGAATGTACCGCCTGTCCTTAACGCAATTTGTTGAAGCAAATTCTTATCAGCTTGTAGATTAAAATGCTCTATACTAGAGGTACCTATAGAGAATTCTCCCTGATCCGTTCCCAATAATTTACCATCCTTTCTACCAGACGCCCTATATTTATAAGTTCCTTCGGTCAGTCCGGATAATTCTGTATAATATTGAGTATCGCCAGTTTCGTTCAGGTAATAATCATCCTCAGTATTTTCAGGAGAAATGATGGTTAACTTTATTTCTACTCCATTGATTGGATTATAACTATCATCGTATACTTGCCCGGTAAATCTTACGGGATCATTTCCGTTAAAAATTCTTTCCGATGGAGAAACTTTAAATTTGCGCTTATCATCCGAGACCATTAACCACTTTACATTGTTAAACAACCACTCATCAAACAAATCAAAAGTTTCGGCCTCTATATAGCTATGTGCTCTAAATCGCCAAAAATTCTCTCCGATAAATACCATATTTTTTCTTCCCAAATAATTTTGCAGAGCAAATACCGGATAGTCTAATTCAATATTTTTAATTTTTGCCGTAGCACATAAGGTAGCAGTTTTTCTGGCTTCCCAATTAGATCTATTCCTATAAATAGGTGGCGCGTTATTTGCCCATTGAATCCATTGATCAGAAAAAGTATAGGTCGAATGTTCTTTATAATCAGGTAAAAAATTAATGATTACTTCCTCTGTATTGGGATTGTAGGATCTGGGAATAATGGCCATGTAATCAATTAGCGGCTGAAGGGAGGACATATCTGTCAACTTTCCTATAAAAGTAAAAAACGGCTTTTTATCCTTTTCTACTAACTCAGCTATTTGTTTAACTATTGGAACATCCTGAGAAGAAGCGGGAAAATTGTGTAAAATGAAAAGATCATAACTACTTAAGTCTTCATTCCTATCATTATTATAGAATACATTAGGAGATTTTCTAATAAAAGCACCTATCTCATATCGCTCATCTTGAGAAAATGATGTATTAAGTGCGCCCAGATCGGGATGAGGAGATCCAGCGATAAGGGCTATTTTTACCCTGGTTTCAAGCACATTTACATAAATCCTTCGGGTATTGTTCTGATAACTTACTTCATTATCTTTTCTACTTACACTAATGGTGTACTGTTGTAAGCCTACTTCATCAGGCTTAATATAAAAATCAATTTCTCCTTGTGGGTTTTGTTTGGACAATTTTATGGGTTCGCTGGCAAGTACTTTGCCTTCGTCTTTAATATTCACCTTCAAGGGAGGCTTGTTCATACCCTTCACTGGAAATCTTTACTCTTATAGGCATCTCATCATTCAGGTAGGCAATTTCGTTGTGCAATACTTCCTTAATTCTAATATCCTGTTGGGGAGTTGTGTCACCGATCAAGACTGTAAATACCGGAATAGTAAACCTATCTACGGTGTAAAGAGGGTTATTTCCTTCAGTGCTTATGCCATCAGTAATCATCACCATGGCTCCAAGATGTTGATTTCTATATAGTTTACTCGTTTCATTTAAGGCATACGAAATGTTGGTCCCTCGCTCATGAAATCTCAGGGAGTCAGTATTGATCCCTGGCTGAATACCGGAGGCATATTCATAAGTATCTATATCATAAGAGTCCTCATCAAAGGCATCGAGAAAGGAAGCTAATTTTTCCGGATATTCATTTTTAACAAAATTGGAATCTTTATGAATAACCAGACTTTCCGACACATCTTGTAACACGGCAATGATTGGTGTATTACTAATTTTAGCGAGGGAGGTTAATAATGGCTGAAGAAGAAGAATGCCTATGAAAGAGAGAACGATAAATCGAAAAAACCCCAATACCAGCTGTAGTGGAAATGACAGTAACTCTTTCGTCTGTCGATATAACCAATAACTAGCCAATCCAGCAAGGATAAGAATAGGAATAATGAGGTACGGTGAATAACCAAACGTAATATTCATAAAAGTAAATCATTATGAGGATTCCAGCACGACTAGACTGTCAAAAATGCAGGATGTGGGAATTCCCATGAATCCAATGCTTCATCATAGACGCGATTGTGGTGTCCTTGTTCTAATTCCACAATAAATTTTTTCATCCAGGCTTGAAAGCTAGAAGCCAACCATAATCTATGTGGCTCATCATACAAAAATAAGATAATTTGCCCCTCTACTCCATTCTGTGCAGGATCCATATCCATACATATATATTCCTTTGAACCACTACTTACGAGGGGAATCCAATTAGGATTCCACCAATAGCTCTTTATTTTAGCTGTCCCTTCACAGCTGTTGTTCCCAAATATCCCCTCTTCCACTGCTTCCTCCATATCAGTAGAAATAGCCGTAATTTCTCGAAGGTTCAATAATTCCCAATTTCCGATTAGCCCATTTCCAGCCTGTCCTCCATTGTGGATCAAAAGAGATTCCTTAAATTCTTCTGGAAAATCTATGGCAATAGTCGCTTCCGCCTCTTCAATTTCCCACTCACTGGCTCCATCATTTAACTCACTTAGTAATTCTGAAGCGTGTTTAGACAACCATTTTTCATAGCGTTCCCAAAGCTCTTCCATAGTGTTTGTCATTTCCAAGTATCAAGCCATTACCATTCCGCCATCTACATTAAAAACCTGGCCTGTAATATAATCGGCCATATCCGATGCCAGAAAAGTGCATAAATTCGCAACATCTTCTGGAGTACCTGCTCTTTTCAAAGGGATATTTTCTAACCATGCTTTCAGCTCTTTTTCGGGTAATTCTTGTGTCATTTCAGTCCGAATAAATCCAGGTGCCACGGCATTTACTCTGATATTTCTCCCCCCGTACTCTCTGGCAATAGATTTCGTAAAACCCAACATCCCTGCTTTTGAGGTGGCGTAATTTGATTGGCCAGCATTTCCCTGAAGACCAACCACTGAACTTATATTGAGAAAAACACCTCTTCTCTGCTTTATCATAGGCTTTAAGGCTGCCTTCGTCGTATAAAATACACTGTTTAAATTAGTGTCTATGACGGCTTTCCACTGATCTTCACTCATGCGAAGTAAAAGGGTATCACGAGTAATTCCAGCATTATTTACCACAATATCTATCCGGCCGAAATCTTTCAATATCTGATCTATTAATTGGTTCGTAGCAGTTAAATCAGAAGCATCAGTTTGATAAGCTATAGCCTTTACATTTTGTTCGATCAGTTGAGCTTCCAGTACTTTTGCTTTCTCGACAGAACTTTTATAAGTAAAAGCGACAGAAGCTCCATGAGCAGCGAATGTTTCAGCAATAGCCTTGCCAATTCCTCTACTGGCACCAGTTACTAACGCAATCTTTTGGTCTAATAGTTTCATAGTCCGAATTGTCTATATTTCACAAGCAAGTTGCAAATATAGAAAAAGTCCGCTTTATCTATTACTCAATGCTTGCTGCCCCTCATTTAACCAATTCCAAATAAGATCAAAATCCTCCCAATCATCCTTTTTTAAGACGAAAATCTGATCGTGATAATGTAGGGTAATACGATCACTATATCTCTTTGCTGCTGAGTAAACCAATGGAAATGCCGTTCGCTGCTCCTCTTCAAATAATATTTCGTACACAGAAATAATTGAAAAGTGATCGTTGATAAAGAAAATTTCCGCAATCGTTTTCTTTAATTGGACATAAGCAAATAAATTCCCTAGCAAAAGTGCCAAAATAACGCCAATTACTGCCAACCAAAGTACGGGTTTCCCTACACCTACTCTTACCATCACTCCCATAATCACAAAGATCATTAACACCCCATAAGCCTGCATGGCATATTCCTGAAGGATAACAAAACCGTTTCTGGAAGTGGGGAAATGATTACTTTTAAAACTTGTCACTGTATTATTATTAGGAAACTATTCAAGAATATACGCTGAAAGCTTAGATAAATGTTTCGAGCGACTGCTTATAACCTCTTAAAAATTCCTCAATATTCATAGGTTTTCTCCCCTCAAGTTGAATTCTCTCTAATGAAAGCCAATTATCAGCAGTCGCCACCCATAAAGATGGCTCTTCTTCCTTTACCCAAATAGTCCCTGGCGAATCCTGAGTGGCTTTACCTGTACCTTTGGCCCAAAATATCTTCACCGTTTTATCATTTAAGGTAGTCCATGAAGCCGGATAAGGCGATAATCCCCGTATAAAATGATAGATGTTAGTGGCAGCCTGGTTCCAATGAATTTTACAATCAGCTTTAAATATCTTAGGGGCCGACGTTAATTGCTCACTCATCTCTTGAGGTTTCGGCTTCAAACTTCCATTTGCTAATCCTTCTACTGTTCTCAACACTAAATCAGCTCCTCTTTCCATCATGTCGTCGTGAAGATCACCAGCGGTCCAATGATGTGGAATCTCAATTTTTTCCTGTAATAATATCCTCCCCGTATCAATTTGCTCATCTATGAAAAAAGTAGTCAGCCCAGTTTCGGTCTCTCCTTCCATAATCGCCCAATTAATAGGGGCAGCGCCTCTGTAATTTGGCAATAATGAGGCATGTAAATTAAAGGTTCCTACTTGTGGAATACTCCATAATAGCTTAGGCAACATTCGAAAGGCAACGACGATCATTAAGTCAGGAGCTAATTGCTGTATTTCTTCAAGAAAAACAGGATTTCTCAACTTTTCCGGTTGCATCACATGTAGCCCATGTTCCTCAGCAAATACCTTAACAGGTGAAGGAGTAAGTTTCTGCCCCCTTCCTGAAGGTCTGTCTGGCGCAGTAATCACACCGACAATTTTATGGGTAGAATGGTGAAGTTTAGCTAAGGTAGGTACTGCAAAGGCAGGTGTACCCATATAAATAATTCGCATATGCTAAAATTAAATAAGGAAAAGTGAACTCACAACTCAATTGAAATTTTCATTCAACCGCAATACCGAAACAATTAGGCCCCAAATCTTACAACTCACTAATATTCTTTCTTATAAATAAAATAAATGATGAATCATGGGGTTTTAATATTGAATCATCTTGCAACATGTAAGGTAATACATATGTTTATAAGGAGAGTACTCTCAATCAGTTGTTGGATAATAGCCATAATGTTTCAAAATCTAGAGGGAAAAGAATTTTTTTTTCTTGCTCTAGAGGATGAAGCGTATGAAAATCCAGCAAATTGGTACCCGAGCTATCCTGGGATAAACATTCATGAAGGAGATACGATTTCAATATTGGCCGATGTATATTTGAAGGGATACCACCTTTATATATATGGGCAATTAGAAGTTCAATTGGGAATAACGATTCACCTGCTAGGTGGAAATGTGTTAATTCGAGAAGGGGGCGTCATTCAAAACGGAGGAAGAATTATCGCGGATAAGATTGAGAATTATGGCTATTTGAATAATACATTATCTGCAGAAATCAATGTCCATGAATATGTTGCCAAGCCTGGATCCAGAACCTTTAATGCTTCCTCAGCAAAATTTATCACTATAAAGCAATTCTATAATTTAGGTATCTTCAATAATTATAATTATTGTCTGGCAGGAGATATTTTCAGAAACTATTCCCTCTTTCGTCAAGGGCGAGATTCTATGTTAGAAATTAACGGAAAAATGTTTCTATCCAATGATAGCATTATCTTCTTATCAAGGGATAGTAACATCAAATTAGGAGATGGTCTCCTTCTCCCTTCGGAACGTTTCCCTCGAAATATTTTTCGGTCGGATCACTAACTCCTACCTAACCAAATCGATACTTCATTCGTTCACCTTATCATATGAAGGTGAACAAGAAAAAGCTCGATAAGATAATTCACTACAGTATTATTCTCATCGTCTTCGCTATTACAGGTAGCACAGCGGCTTTGCTTCCTAAATATATCATGCCCTACACCCAATTAGAGCGAGGTTCTTTCTTGTACATCCTAGCCTATATTGTTCTGATTACTCCCATATATCAGGTATTACTTTTGGCCTACGCTTTCATTTTCGGTAAGTTTAATTACTTTTATGCTAAGCAACGTAAATTGTATCATTGGATAAAATCCAAATTTTCATAACAAATATCTAATTAGTTCGATCCATGAAAGAATGCATTAACACTCCCAATGCACCAGATCCATTAGGTCCATATAATCAAGCGATCAAAAGTGGTCATATGTTATTCGTCTCGGGGCAGGTAGCGATAGACCCATCGAGTGGTGATTTAATTATTGATGATTTGGAAAAAGAAGCACATCAGGTAATGAAAAATATAGGTGCCATTCTGGAGGAAGCGGGATTGACCTATAACCATATTGTAAAAACATCTATTTTTTTGAAAAATATGGCTCATTTTTCTACGATCAATTCTATTTATGGAGGCTATTTTAAAGATAATTATCCTGCACGTGAGACCGTAGAAGTTTCCAGACTCCCCAAGGATGTAAATGTCGAGATTTCAGTGATTGCAGTAGAATCATAGTAAGTGGATGGACCTATTTCACATTATTAATCAGCTAGGGGAAGAACGGGAAAATTATATGGGTTCTGTAAGTCCTCCCATCTTTCAAACCACCAATTTTGCTTTTTCCAATACAGCAGAACTAAGACATGCCTTGCAGTATGAAATGGATGTCCCATTTTACACCAGAGGACATAATCCTACTGTATATATGGCGCAGGAAAAAATTGCCGCTATGGAAGGCGCAGAAGCTTGCCTGCTTTTCGGAAGTGGTAGTGCTGCGATCGCTGCAGGAATCCTCTCTATGGTCTCCGCTGGCGATCATATTATCTGTGTAGACAGGCCTTATAGTTGGACAGCCAAATTGATTCGCGTATTTTTAAAGCGATTTCAGGTAAGGCATACCTTTGTCGATGGAAGTAATCCCGAAAATTTCCGTCAAGCCATTCTCCCTGAAACCAAGTTAATCATGCTTGAGTCCCCCAACTCTATGCTCTTTGATTTACAGGATATTCCCGCGATTATAGACATTGCAAAAGAAAAGGATATCCTCGTATTGCTGGATAATAGCTATGCTACTCCTCTCCACCAAGCTGCCTTTGAGATGGGCGTAGATATGAGCTTCCATTCTGCTACAAAATATTTGAATGGACACAGCGATATATTAGCCGGCGCACTATGTTGTAGCAGGGAATTAGCAGAAAAAATATTTCAATCCGAATATATGACGCTAGGTGCAGCCATTTCCCCTCATGACGCCTGGCTACTTATGAGAGGACTTCGTACACTACCTTTGCGCTTGGAAAGGATATCCACAACCACTCCTCTCATAGCCCAATTTCTGGAAGATCACCCACTCATCCGACAAGTACACTATCCCTTCCTCCCCTCCTCACCGGATTATGAGTTGGCAAAAAAGCAATTAAAAGCTCCAGGAGGTATGTTCTCCATTATCCTAGATGTTCCGGAATTAACGTATGTCGACTTTTTTTGCGATTCCCTTAAGAGATTTTTGATCGCTACTTCCTGGGGAAGCTATGAATCTTTAGTCTATCCAGCTAGTGCATTATACAATTCCATGAATTATGCTTCAACCAGTCTTCCATGGAATCTCATAAGATTTACGATTGGATTAGAGGAAGCTGACTTGCTAATAGATGATCTATCACAGGCATTACACCTTCTTTCTAAAGCCATTCAGGGCAATAGCAAAGAACTGTCCCCATAACTGAGAAAACGATAGGAACGATTGAGCGCTTCCTGATAGATCTTTTTCCAATCTTCTCCAATAAAGGCTGCCACTAACAGCATCAAGGTAGTTTCCGGCAAGTGAAAATTAGTCTGTAATCCACGACAAACTCTAAACTGATACCCAGGCACAATCATAATAGCCGTTTTTCCTACCCACTCTGTTAATTCCTGCTGCTGCATCCATGTTAGTAAAGATTCGATGCTGGTTTTCATCTCTATATCCTGATGATGAATAGATTCATAAGGATATAATTTAGAAATGAAAAAGGAAGAATTTGGGGCCAATGATCCATAGGATGCCTTTACTCCTAACCAATACACACTTTCCAACCATCTCATGGCAGTAGTTCCTGCGGCTACAATACGTCCCTGACTGGAAAGTAACTGCTCTAAGGCGGATGTTTGAACCAACATTTCTTCTGCATGCATATCGTGCTCCAATACCTGTTCGCGTTTTACGGGAAGAAAAGTTCCTCCTCCTACGTGTAAAGTAGTGTAAAGTAGTTCTATGTCTTTATCCGCTAATTGATCAAACACTCGTTGCGTGTAGTGTAAACCTGCTGTTGGAGATGCCACAGCACCTTGTTTTTCAGAGTAAATAGTCTGATATCTTTGGTTATCCTCTTGTTGTACCTCTCTGTTCATATAGGGAGGTAAAGGAATATTTCCGATAAAGGACAGTAATTCTCCAAATGCCAGATCTTCCTGCCAGCTAAACTTCACTTCATGGCTATCCTTATCATGCCATTCAGCTTTGAGTTGTAAGGCTAAAGAAGTCGTAGCATTACTATGGGTCGGCACAAGGAATGGATCCAATATTTCTCCCTCCTTCCATTTTTTTTTATTTCCAATAACACATTTCCAGATACAACTTCCCCTTTGTTGCATCATGAGAGACGTCTCTACCGGCTCTACCGGTTCCATCAACAAAATTTCTATGTTTGCCCCAGTCCTTCGTTGAAAAAAAAGGCGGGCTTGAATCACTTTAGTATTATTTAGGACCAACAGATCTCCCTTCTGTAGCCAATCGGATAATTGGAAAAATTGCTGATGGGATATGTTACCTTTCTTGTAAACCAACAATTTAGCTTCATCCCTTTCTGCTAATGGAAATTGAGCGATGCTATCTTCGGGAAGGTGATAGTGAAATTGGGAAAGTAGTAATGGATCGCTGAAAATAGGGTTATTCATGAATCATTGGTACGAAAAAAACAGAAACAAACGAATGAATCAAGGCTGAAACTTAGGTGGATGTTCCTCATCAAAAGGGGTCCTTGCCTGATATAAATGAGCCAAAGCTAATATCTTCGCCTCATCATATAGATCTCCAATGATGGTAAAACTTTTATGATTTCCCTCTTCATCGAGACCGTTGGGAATCAGAATAGCCGGATGTCCTGTGAGATTTGTTATTAACAGCTGATTATTAGCATAAGTAGGACTAATTATTACATCTACTTTGTTAAATATTTCGTCCATTTGTTGCATCAGCAGGTACCGATATCTTTGCGCCTGAATATATTCTACAGCTGGAATAAATCTGGCTGCACGAAACACATTTGGCCAGGCATTCGCTATCTGTCTTACCAATAAGGTGTCTTTCCCGGACCTGGTTAACTCGTCAAAAGCAGCAGCTGCTTCTGCAGAAAGAATAATCCTCATCGCACTGATAGGAAGGTCTACTGGTAGTTCGATAGGCTCTAAAGCTACTCCCATATGTTTGAATGTATCAATGCTCTCTACTTCTCCCACATAGCCTACTCTTATATTCTCTAAGGTAATATTTGCATCAAATTGAAAAGGGTGATTGGAAACAGAAGCATCTTTCCCATCTTCTCCTTTGATAGCATCTAATACAATCGCACAATCCACGGCATTTCTACATATGGGGCCTAATTTATCCATGGACCAGCTCAATACCATCGCTCCATGACGGCTTACTCTTCCAAATGTAGGTCTAAGACCTGTCACACCGCATCTTAAGGAGGGGGAAATAATGGATCCAAGCGTTTCCGACCCAATAGCAAATGGTACCAGGCCCGCTGCAGTAGCTGAGGCTGAGCCTGCAGATGACCCACTAGAGCCTTGCGCTAAATTCCAGGGGTTTTTTGTTTGTCCTCCAAACCATACATCTCCCCAAGCCAATGCGCCTAAGGTAAGTTTTGCGACTAATATAGCCCCTGCATCTTCCAGCTTTTGGATGACAGTAGCTTTTTCGTCCAGAACCTGATGTTTGTATGGAGCTGCTCCCCAGGTAGTAGGATAATCTGGTACTGCAAGTAAATCTTTAGCTCCATAAGGAATGCCGTGTAAAGGTCCTTTATATTCTCCCCTGGCTATTTCTTCATCTGCTATTTTTGCTTGTTTCAAAGCTAATTCTTCAGTGATTGTTACAATACATTCTAACGTATCTCCCCATTTTTTTAACCGATCTAAGAAAAACTTTGTCAATTCGAGAGCAGTGATTTGCTGAGAACGGATTAAATATCCTAAATTCGCCACCGAATAAAAAGCCAGCTCTTCTGGATTTTCTGGAAGCTTGATAGTTTCGTCTATGGGATACTTATTTGGAACATCTTCAGCAGGGCTTCTATATTCTTTTGAGTTAGCATACATTCCAGGAGAAAAAGTATATGCTGGCGGCACACTATTTGCGAGTTGGAATGAATGTAGAGACTGATATGCATTAAGTTGCTCTTCCAGGGATGATTGCATTAATTGTCGTTCAGCAGGATCCATGGGTAAATCAAATAATATCTCAGTCTCTTTGGTAGTTAGTGATGTTTCATATTGTTTGTCCTCTTGTGCAATTACTGTTTGCATAAGTGATAACAAACAAAAAAAGGAAACGATATATTTCATAGATCGCATTAATTAGATGAGGTAAAGTAAGCAAACGAATATTACACATTATTTTTTTTTGTTGGAAATGTGATTTAGAAATGAAGGATTAGAGAATGAAGAAACCAATAATTAGCCGAATACATACCCTCAAAAGAGGATGTTGCTTTACTTTATTCCTGAGTATTACCTTATCGTATGCACAATTTAATACCATAGGGGATGCCATAGTGGACAATGTAACCGGTATCGACTGCTATCTGATTACCCCCGATGAAGCATTTCAAGCTGGAGCGGTCTGGAATACCGACCCTATAGACCTTAGGGAACCATTTGAATTGTATTTCTCCATATTCCTGGGATGTAAAGATGACCTGGGAGCAGATGGAATCACCTTTGTTCTCAATCAAGTGAACGATAATATAGGTCTTCCCGGATTGGATTTGGGTTTTACAGGCCTTGTCCCCAGTCTGGGAATAGAAATTGATGATTATGAAAATGCCGTTAAGAATGACCCTCCTTATGATCACATCTCCATTTTTAGAAAAGGCGTAAACGTTCATGGAAGTCCTCAAGAGTTAGCAGGTCCCGTTCCCGCTATTGCCGGGGAGCAAAATATTGAAGATTGTAATATCCATCAATTAAGAGTATCCTGGAACACTCAAACGCTCGAAGTATATATAGATTGTGATTTAAGGGTATCTTATACCGGGGATATAATCCAGGAAGCTTTCAACAATAATCCCATTGTTTACTATGGATTTACAGGAGCTACTGGTGCGGAAACAAATCCTCAGGGGTTTTGCCCTGAGTTTGTATGGCAGCCTACGGGGCTGAAAGATACGGTCCTTTGTCAAGGAGATGGTATTCAGGTAGATGCTGGAAATGGTATCAATTACGATTGGAATCCCAAGGTTGGAATTAGCGATCCTACAGTAAGGGATCCATTATTATTCCCGGATGTTACCACTACTTACGAAGTCACGGTTACGCTTCCCTGCGGTGTCCAAAAGAGGGCAAGCATGACCATTGAGGTTCCAGAAGTAATAGCTAATGCTGGTCCGGATAAACAAGTTTGTGAAGGAGAACAAATACAGATAGAAGGAACAGCTTCCCATCTTGTCGCATGGGCTCCTGCAGCAAGTTTAAGTGATCCGGCGATTGCTAATCCAATCGCTTCTCCTGCTGCCACAACTACTTATACGATGGTTGTGACAGATCCTAATGGGTGTACAGCTACAGATGATGCAACCGTAGAGGTGTTTACACTTCCGGCAGGAGCTGTTACCCCTGATACAGTCATTTGTGAAGGAGACGTATTACCACTGTTTGCAAGTGGAGGAACTACTTATCAGTGGAGTCCCGCAGACGTATTAGATAATCCTACCTCTCCAACTCCACTAGCACGCATTACTTCGGCTACTGTATTCGAAGTCACTATCACCAATGCAAATAATTGCGTGCAGACAGAGAATATCAATGTGTTCATCCAAGCTTTACCCACTGTAGATGCAGGTGAAGATCTGGAAATTTGTGAAGGAGATACTGTTGAATTGACAGCGAGTGGTGGAGTTACGTACCAATGGGAAGCCTCCAATGCATTAAGTGATAGAACGATAGCAAATCCACTGGCCTTTCCACAAAGTAACACCATTTTCACTGTTTCAGGTACGGACAACCGAGGATGTAGAAATATTGATGAACTCATTGTATCAGTAACGCCCTCTCCTACGGTTGATGCAGGTGAAGACCAGATTATATGCGAGGGAGATAGTATAAGACTTTCAGCTACCGGAGCGTTAACGTATTCATGGACCCCATCTAATGTGTTAGAAAATCCTTTGTTAGATGAACCATTGGTTTTTCCCGATTCTACCACTACCTTCTCGGTAGAAGGAACGGATGCGTTAGGGTGTTCGGGCATTGATCAGATTACTATTTCGGTCTCCGAAGGTCCTACAGCCGTTGTAAATGAAATAGTCCAGGTCTGTGAAGGTGATTCTGTTCAATTAACAGCTTCTGGAGGCATTGCTTATAATTGGTTTCCTAATGAAAATATGGATAATCCTTTTTCAGCATCACCATTTACTGTGGCGGAAGATACCATAGATTATACGGTAGAAGTAACTGATGCCAATGGGTGTACAGATACCGCACTTACCACTATTTTTTCTATTCCTCTTCCCAGGGCTTCCGCTGGATCAGATTTACAAATCTGTGAAGGCGATTCGGTCAGATTGTTGGGAACTGGAGGTGAAAGATATGTTTGGCTCGACAGTTTATTTTTAAATGAAGCCAATACTGCTACCCCACTTGCCTTTCCAAATACCTCTACAGATATCATTCTGGAAGTAACGAATGGTCTTGCCTGTGTAGATAGAGATACCATTTCAATCATAGTAAATCCAGCACCAACCTTACAAATTAGCCAGGATACATTAATTTGTCCAGGAAGCGAAATTCCATTAATAGCCTCTGGAGGAACGACCTATAATTGGGCTGCCAATCCCAGTTTAAGTCAAACAAATATACCTAATCCCCTAGCTAGCCCTGAAATTACTACCACTTACGAAGTGAGTGTGACAGATGACATAGGTTGTCAAAATACTGCTTCCGTATTAGTTACTGTACTTGACCTTCCCGATATCGATGCGGGATTGGATATGGAAATTTGTTCAGGAGACACCGCATTACTACAAGCACAAGGGGATGGAACCTTTGAATGGTTTCCCACGGAGGTTATCGCCATTGATAATAATACTGTCTTCGGAATTCCAGAAGAAACGACCCTGTTTAGCGTTGTGATTACTGACGAATTTGGGTGTCAAAACACGGATTCAGTGCTGGTAAGTTTATTACCTCTCCCATCACTTACATTAGAAGCTGATAATAGGATTTGTGAAGGTGATTCCGTCGTTCTCAGTGCTTCTGGAGCTGATTTCTATCGTTGGTTCCCAAATACTTATTTAGTGGGACCTGATGGCCCTACTGTATTATCAATTCCAGACTCTTCTATCGTTTACACATTAACAGGAATTGATAATAACGGATGTGAAGCCACTGAAGCTGTCAATATTCAGGTGGTAGAAAAGCCTGTTATCGAAAGTCAGCCGCTTTACCAGGTTTGTCCTGGGGAAGAGACAATTTTATTAGCGGATTCTTTTGAAGCAGAAGCTTATTTATGGAGTAATGGGGATGAAAATGCGTTCATTAATGTTAGCCCCTTGAATGATACTTCATTTTGGGTGATGACCTTCCGAAATCGATGTCCAAGTGATACGTTTGAAATTCTGGTAGATATTTATGACGATCTTCCGCAGGCCAGCTTTATCCTGGAACCGAATGAAGGAGATCCTCCTTTAGAGGTAGTATTTACTAATAATAGTCAAGGAGCTACTTCCTATACATGGGCATTTGCTGATGGCAATACTTCCACAGAAGAAAGTCCTATACATACTTATTTATTCCCGGGAACTTACATTCCTTCTTTAATTGCTGAAAATGAATTTGGTTGTAGAGATACTTTTTCGGTAGATACCATCACCGTATTCGATGTAACGGTATATATTCCCAATGCATTTTCTCCAAATGTAGATGGGGTAAATGACGAATTCGACATAAGAATTGGAGCAGTGGCAACCTATGAAATGCGTATATTTGATCGATGGGGAAGGGAAGTCTTTTTCACATTTGATCCTAATTCCAGTTGGGATGGAACCTCTCAAGGAGTCCCTCTCCCAGAAGGAGTATACGTCTACTATCTTAGTGCACAAACCTATGATAGCAAGCCCATAGAAATGAAAGGGTCGATAACACTGATGAGGTAAAAATACTTTAATGAAGTAGATAAATTCCTTTGTTAACCTTGTAGTATATAAAAATGAAAAAGGATGGTTCCTTTTACACCATCCTTTTTCTTCAATACAAAATAATATGCATTAATTATTCAATGCCGAAGGTACATCCAGGATAATCGCATTGACATCCTGAGCCTTTACTTTTTGATTAAACTCCGGCAATTCATTCTGTAGCATGCTGTACCACTTTTCTAATTCAGCATTAATCTTTTCTGTAACTTCCTTGTGAAAGGAATAGCTCTGATCAGTAGGTTTAGCTTCACTGATATCTGTAAGAGCACCTAAATGCGCCAATTTGTTGTTAAGTTTAATAGGAAAATTCAACGGATCTTGCCCGCTTCTGTTTTTTGTTTGGTACAACGCTTCCTCAATAGAAGTTATAGATTTGTTTAACTCCTCCCCTTCGTCAATTAATTCATTGTCTTCATCATTATTCTTGATCCTGTCTGTCAAGGCAGTAATTTGACTTTTAGCATCTCTCATATCCTCAATAGCATCATGGGTCTCAGAAAGTTTATCCCTTATATCCATCAATAGCTCAAACTTAGCTTGTAAATCAGCTACAGAAGCAGAAAGCCTCGGATCTTTAAGAATTTCAAAAGATTGATCCATACTATCAGATCCCATGATCAACCTGGCAGTGTAGGTTCCAGGAACAGCTACAGGCCCCTTGGTTTGTCCCCACCATAAAATCATTCCTTCAAATGTTTCCGCATCCTTGTAGCGCATATTCCAGTTGAACTTATTCATTCCTGCCTTGGCCGTAAGCTTTTCACCTTCTTCTTTAGCATCACTGGAATAATGCTTGATCAATTGACCATCCTTATCTAAATACTTGAGGGTAAGCACCTGACTAGTATCTGGTGTATGCTTAAGGTAAAAATAAGTCGTTACCCCTCCCGGATGATTAGCCCCTTCATTCACTAACTTTTCTTTTGTTCCTCCATTCATTCTGTAACTATCCTGAGGTTCATATAAGTACATTTCCGAAGTAGCTACCTCACCTGACAACTGATGTAATGGAGTTAGATCATCTATCAACCAAATAGATCTTCCTTGAGTAGCAGCAATAAGATTCTGCTGTTTAATTACTAAATCAGTGATCGGAACAATAGGTAAATTCAGTTGAAACGGCCTCCAATTCTCTCCATTGTCAAAAGAAATATACATTCCACTTTCTGTTCCGGCATAAAGTAAGCCCTGTCGATCAGGATCTGCGCGAACTACTCTGGTAAAGTGTTCTTCTTCAATCCCATTAGTGATTTTTTCCCATTGGTTGCCATAGTCTGTTACATAGTATACATAAGGTTCAAAATCTCCCAGTTTGTATCTCGTTCCGGCAACATAGGCTGCTCCTTCCACAAATGGATCTGGATCAATGCTATTAAACATCATCCATTCGGGCATATCATTAGGAGTAACATTTTCCCAGTTCTCTCCTCCATCTCTGGACACATGCATCAATCCATCATCAGATCCGGCCCAGAAAAGATTTTTTTCATAAGGAGATTCTGTAACGGCGAAAATAGTAGCATAATATTCTACTCCGGTATTATCTTTCGTTATGGGTCCTCCCGATGGCCCCAATTTAGCAGAATCATTTCGGGTAAGATCAGGACTTACGATTTCCCAGGATTGACCTTCGTTCATAGACATATGCAGGTGATTAGAAGCTACAAACAATTTATTGGGGTCATGAGGAGAGAAGAAGATAGGGAAATTCCATTGGAATCTGTATTTCATACCTTCGGCTCCGTAGCCCATGGGATTATCCGGCCAGACATTAATTGCTCTTTGTTCTCCCGTTTTGTGATTGACTCTAGTCAAATATCCTCCATAACTTCCACCATATACTACATCATTGTTGTTCGGGTCGACAGCAATATGGGCACTTTCTCCTCCAGCAGTACTCTCCCAATCTTTTTCTGTGATGGATTGACCATTAGTTCTGTGAGCTATTCGGATGGTAGAATTATCTTGTTGAGCCGCATAGATACGATATGGAAACTCATTATCCGTGGTTACCCGATAAAATTGTGCAGTAGGCTGATTGTGGTAAGTGCTCCAATTTTCTCCTCCATCAAAGGACACTTGCGCTCCTCCATCATCTCCTATGATCATTCTGCCAGGATCTTCGGGAGCTATCCATAAATCGTGATGATCTCCATGAGGCGCACGATGAGAAGTAAAGGTTTTACCTCCATCAGTAGATTTGTGATAGTTCACATTGACTACATATACTTTATTTTCATCTGCCGGATCAGCGTAAATTCTAGTATAATACCATGCGCGTTGTCTAAGGCTACGCTCTTCATTGACCTTTGTCCAGTGTTCTCCTCCATCATCAGAGCGGAATACTCCTCCTTCTGCTGCTTCTACCAGGGCCCAAACTCTTTCGGGATTTGCGGGAGATACGGCCACCCCCATAATTCCCAATGGACCTTTTGGCATTCCTTCTTTCTCAGATAAATTTACCCAATTATCTCCGCCATCTGTACTTTTCCATATAGCTGATCCTTCTCCGCCACTGGATAAGCTGTAAGGGGTTCTTCTTATCCTCCAGGTACTGGCATAGAGAATACGGGGATTTGTAGGGTCCAGGATCAGATCTACAGCTCCTGCATCTTCGTTGGCAAACAGTACTTTCTCCCAATGTTCTCCCCCATCAGTACTCCTGTACACTCCACGCTCATCTGAAGCCTTGTATAAGTTTCCCATCACTGCTGCATAAACCACATCGGGATTTTTGGGATGAATCCTTACTCTGGAGATGTGTCGGGATTGCTCTAATCCAATCTGCTTCCAACTTTTCCCTGCATCTACCGATTTCCACATACCATATCCATGAGATACATTGCCCCTAACTGTTTTTTCTCCCCCTCCTACATAAATGACATTATTATCCCATTCACTTACTGCTAAGGCTCCTACAGATCCACCAAAATAGCCATCTGAAATATTCTTCCAGGTTTGTCCTCCATCTTGTGTGCGCCAGACCCCTCCACCTGTAGATCCAAAATAAAAGAGGTTAGGTTTGTTGGAGACCCCGGTAACTGCACAGGACCTTCCTCCCCTAAATGGCCCTATACTCCTCCATTCAATAGCATTGTAGAGGGAGTCGGGATAGGAAGTATCTGCTGAGATCTGGGCATCTACGGGAATTGTGGAAAATATAAGTGCGATGAAACACATCCATCGCATCCACGCATTCATCTTAATTCTCATCTGGTAAAGCTTTTAGTAATATTAGAATTCTTATATATAAGACTAATATATATAAAAAGCTTTTGAATTTTGCCGCTCCGATAAACTAATCCTTTTTATGTGCCCTCATTTATCCCCATAAAGGGGGATTTTCATCTATCCCCTTTTGTGAGGATGTTTCCCGCCTTGATTATGAAGAGATTTGTCATGTAACTAATTAAAAAATCAACCAACATTTATTCATACTTAAATCAATTAACATTATGAATTCTTCAGTCAAGACGTATGCCAGCATTATAGCACTTTTTCTTTTCCTTCTTTCTATTTCAGCTAAGGCGAAAAATGAAAGTACTGTTAATAAAACTAGTACTCAAAGCTTTCAACCAACTGTCAGCCTGGCTAAAGATCCTTTGTTCGGAAGAGTGATCGTAGATAATGAAGGAAGAACCCTATATTTCTTTTCCAAAGATTATGATGGTACCAGTGCATGTAATGGAGATTGTGCCGGAACATGGCCTCCTTATTATGAAGAAGATATCGCTTTCCAGGATGGATTAAACCCAGAAGATTTTGGGGTTATTTTCAGGGAGGATGGAAGCAAACAAACTACCTTTAGAGACTGGCCATTGTATTACTTTGCAGGAGATGTCCAAATAGGTGATATTAATGGAGATGGCCTCGGAAATGTTTGGTTCGTTGCTAAGCCTGATTACAGAGTAATGGTAGCTACTCAGGAAGTGGATGGTAAAGAACTGACTTATCTGGTAGACTGTCATGGATATACTCTTTATCACTTCACAGTAGATGATGATAATTTCAGCAACTGTAAAGAAGATTGTGAAGAAGCCTGGCCTCCATTCTACAACACCTGGGAATCATTTCCTTCTATCCTCAACAAAGCTGAATTCGGTTCTTTCAACAGAGGTGAAGAGATAACACAAGTCGTAGAAGTAAGTGGATCTGGAGGAGGATGTAGTGGTAGAAGAAGAAAACGCGTTATCGCCAGTCAACCTGCTAATCCAACAATCATTGAACAACAAAGCACATTTAAATCCCAACCTATGTATTTCTTCGCCAAAGATAATGTACGTGGCGAAATCAGAGGCCATGGAGCTAGTAATGTATGGTTCGTGTTTGAGAACGAATAAGCGAGCCAACCTAAAGCACTAGATTAATTCCTAAAAGAGGTTCATCAAATGATGGACCTCTTTTCGTTTTTATCCTAATGGATCTAAAAATACCAAGCATTCATCAAACCTATTCCTAAAGCCAGTTCCTGAATTTTTGCAAAAGCCTATATGTTGTACACCTAGCGCTTTTAAGCTTCTTGCCATTAAGTGTCTTATTCTAAAGGCTGAATCTTGATAAGAGAGATTGAAACACATCGATTCCATTCTTTTAGCAGTTATAAGTCTTCCCATATATCCTCATAAATGAGGATTTTTATCTATCCCCCTTTTAGAGGATGTTTCCCCCCTTGATTATGAAGAGATTTGTCATGTAAGTAATCATATAATCAACAACTATTTATTCATGCTTAATTTAATTCAAATCATGAGTCCTTCAATTAAGACGTATGCCACAATCATGGCCCTGTTTTTTTCATTGGTTTTCATCTCTTGTGAGGAAGAAGAAGAAAACCCAGGTGGGCAGCTAGAAGTTCCCACTGAAAATGCAAGTATTGGTTTAGCCAATGACGCTACTTTTGGAAGTATTTTGGTAGATGGTGAGGGAAACACACTGTATTTCTTTGCCAAAGATGCTAATGGAAGCAGTGCATGTAACGGCGGATGTGCCGAAGCATGGCCTCCTTTCTTCGAAGAAAATCTTATCGTTCAGACGGGATTGGATGAAGATGATTTTGGAGTAATCACTCGCGAAGACGGAAGTCAACAAACTACTTTCAAAGGATGGCCTTTATATTTCTTTGCTAATGATGAGCAAAGCGGCGATATCAACGGAGATGGTGTAGGGAATGTTTGGTTCGTAGGAAAGCCTGATTACAGAGTAATGGTAGCTAATCAGGTGGTAGACGATACTGAAATAACTTACCTGGTAGACTACAGCGGAAATACACTTTACCGCTTTACAGTAGATGAACCTAATGTTAGCAACTGTACAGACGGCTGTGCAGAAGTTTGGCCTCCTTTCTACTCCCCTTATGAAGCAGTTCCATCTATTATAAGCGAAGCAAATATCAGTGCCATAGACAGAGAAGATGGCCAGAATGTTACTACTGGCGGATCAGATGACGGATATGGTGAAAATAATAGTTCTGCTAATAGTACAGCTAATAATAAGCAAAACACATTTAAATCGCAGCCTCTGTATTTATTCAGTAATGATAATGCACGCGGCGATACAAACGGTCAGGGTGTGAATAATGTATGGTTTGTGGTAGATGATCTGGATTAATTTTTTGTATCTACCATTGGCTGGGTTCATCATTTGATGAACCTGGCCTTTTTTTATGTTAGCCATTCTCCTTCTCTCACCTAACCAGCATATCGTACATTCCTCTCTTCCATAAAATCAAGTTGTCTATTCTTTGTCCATGCTAATTATTTTATGGTTACCTATATCGTTAGTCCTCAAGCTTCTGCTACTAATGGAGCTTCCCTGCGGGTAGATGGAGAAGTTGTAAAACACATTTAGCAATGATACAGATAAGTATGAGCTGTTGTCTCCTCTGAGTAAATCTTTGGATATGGCATAAATAAATGGTTTATTCAGTTAAGTCATTAATCGCCATGAATATGGTTATTTCCAAACTTTTGAATTACTTTCCAAGCTTGCTTTTTTGTTGGGCGTTAGTCATTAATGTGTATTCTCAGGATGAATTAGTTAACGCTAATCAAGAATATTCTGAGATAGATTCAGAAGCATATCTTTACTATCGTCTTCCCAGCATTGAATCTGATTTAATTAATCACCAAAAAGGCAATTTTACAGATTTTGACCTCACTCCATTCAATATTAAGGTTCCTGGAGATATTGGATCAAGCATCAGAGGATATATTGTCGTCAGAAAGGATCAACAGACCAATTATTATTATCGAGAAGAATTTCCTAAGGAAAAAATTGTCCTTAATTATACTACGGGAAATCTAAAATCAGATACAGAGACATTAACTCAGCCTAACTCCTACTCTTCTGTCCCTTTTATCATAGGAAGAGATGGTACCGTTTACAGATTGTTCAACAGCAATTATTGGTCTTCTTTTCTTGGCAAAGGGATATTAGGAGGAAACGTAGAACAGAGTAAAAAATCTATCGGGATAGAACTCAGTAATTATGGCCCTCTAGTGGAGCGAAACGGTTATTTGGAGACCATTTATTCTCGAGTCCCAAACCAACGTTATGGTAAAGCCTCACCAGCTGAAATATATTGTTCTTTAACAGATACTTCCGCTTATATTCATCTGGATACTCCCTTTAAAGGACATGCCTATTTTGCTTCCTTCTCAGATGCTCAATATGAAAGTCTGATTAAATTATTGAGATACCTGACTTATACCTATCAAATTCCCAGGGAATTTCTCAATGAAAATATACGATATAGCTCCAATTTACGAACAGTAAGCTTTAAGGGAATCGTCTCTCATATAAACTTCCAGGCATTGGGAACATCGGATATAGGTCCTGCTTTTGATTGGGATAGAGTCATTGAGGGTGTTACTTCTACCTTTTCAATCCCAGAAGAATATACAACGATTGAAGATAGGAGACCGGAAACGGAAAGGAGCAGAGACAAGAACAGGATGCCCCCTCCACCTCAGGGAGCAGGATCCAAAAACAATGATAGCCCGACAGCAGTAACCGAAGACAGCACGAATGATAGGATAACCCCCTCAGAAGAAATAGTCTATAATATCTCTGACTTCGAACGCATTGACAGAGAAAATGCTATTTTGGCATATAGGAAGCAAGTAGAGGACTATGCAAGGCGAATGATCGATGCACAGCGCAATAAATTCACCATTAGTAGGACTAAATCCAGCATTGACAATGAATTAGCTATCGCTAAGGGTACTGATAGGCTACAAGAACTTGACTTGATCAATAGAAAGTTAAAGGCCGAGCGACTTTGGAAATATTACGACAATAGAATTAATCAATTAAATAAGGACATTAATTCTCTCAAGGAAGAAATACGATTGTTAGAGGTTAGATAAGTCCCAACGGGTGATCGTTCCATCCGCACCAGAAGAAAAGAGCCAATTTTTCCAAATATCTAGGTCAATGATAGAACCATAATGGCCGGATAATATAAGTGGATCTCCTAAGGTGGTCGGATTCCAAATTTTAATTTTATGATCCCCCCCGCCAGTAATAATCTTCTCCCCATAAGTTTCCACGGTATAAATAGGCCCATTGTGCGCACTGAAATTCCGATATGGTGTATTGGCTTTATCTACTATTTCTACTACTCCATTAATATCTCCCAAAATGTAATATAGCTCCTTATCCCAATAAAATATCTGAACCGCACTCACCAAATCCAGCTTAGTCAAACGCTCAAATCCCATTTCTATATTCATGGAATCTCTCTCTGATTCCTCCCTAAACCCATTAGCTAACATTCTCCTGTTGATAATATCGTTTCCGGGAATAGTATCATTAAAATATGTGCTTTTGGTAGTCACATATCTTCCATTAGCTGTACTAAACAACAAATAAGTCTCTTCAAACTGATGGGCCTCTGCAAGTGAAGTATCGACGAATGTAAGGGACTGCATGTCTATGATCTGAAGATTCCTGATAATGGTATCGAAAGAATCTACCAATGTTAATGAAGATCCTGATAAAGAGTGAACCTCTCCTTTTTCATCTGCCATTAAAAAATATTGTCCAGGGTCGGGTAGATAGGTCTTTACTCGCTCTAAAGATAGTATTCGGGAATGATGGGAGTATAATGCCTTACTGCTTAGTTTATTGGCACGAAAAACCAATTTATCAATCCTTCCATTCTTACCCACACTACATAACATAGAAGTATCATCCACAAATACGACATCATAAATGGCTCCTTTCAAATGTAGATCGGCAATTAGGCTATCCGTATGAAGATCCCAGGCAGAAAGTTTTCCATTTTCATGTCCCGCTATCATTAACCTCCCATTGTCAGAGATGGCTATAGATAAGATGGGAGAAGGTACCTTATCATCATATTTTTGGGCGTAAAAAGGTTTCTTTTGGGCCTGTTTTAAGAGGGATCTTGCTTCCGAATGATCTGGCAACTCTGCTAAAATACCAGAAAGTATCGCATGACTTCGCTTAGGATCATCATTTAAGCTCAAGCGCGCCTCTGCTATTTGAGAAGCTATCCTGGCTTGCTCTGCCTCCACTTTTTTCTCTTCTATCGCCTCGAATACCACAACCGTTAATTCCCTGACTTTATTTGCTTTATCGGGACAATGCGCACGTGCTGATTCCAATTTAGCCAAAGCCATTTGAAAGTTGTCCTGCTCAAGAAACATCCTGGCCTCATCCACCAACTTAGTAAACTTAGGGCATTGGGCGGGAGCTAACGAGAAATACCCGCTCACTATCCAGCAAAAATATGTAACAAGCGTACCTCATCGGATTCGTTGTTGAAGCTCTTCTAACACGCTCTTCAGGGGCAAAGTATCGTGGTACCGATTCGCAATAATAATCATTTCACTATAAGCTTCTCTGGCCAGATCCTCATCATCTGAAGCCAGGAATACGTCTATATTTTCTTTAATCCCCGCAAATTTGGTAGAATCATTCAAGTATACCTGCTTTCTCACATTCTTCAGTGCTTCATTTAATCGCCGCTTTTGTTGTTCCAATTCCGACTTTTGCCTTTCCAATTCCAGGTTTTTAGCTGCAATCGTAGCATTATTGTTCGCTAAATAAGCTAAAAAACCTAAGGCACCTACAATAAGCACAGAACCCACCAGAAGGAAGCGCCTGAATTTCTTTTGTTCCAGTCGCCTTCTTTCTCTCTGCGCTTTCTCTTTTTCAATGCGCCTACTCATTTTCCGGCCTTTGAGAATCGGAGCAATAAGTACGTCGTGGGAAATTTTCAAAACTGGAACCACCAGTCGTATTCGGCTCTTCTCTGATCAAAAATTGATTTTTTAATTGAGCCAGGGTATCCTCATTGACCCCTTTACCTCCAAAATCATCTATCAATTGATCTTTGTCTACACTTAATCTTCTCGATTCGCCAGATTCTTCATTCACATATAGTAGTCCTTTTTCTAATAACATCTTTGCTCCTTGCTGTTGGCCTGGCTCCAGTTCTCCCAATTTCCGCTCATAATAGGCTTCATAAATATTCTTAACATCTGGCAGATCCCCTACCTCAATCACCATATCTTTTTGTAGATCCGCTTCCTGTATGACTTTTTGTTCCAAATATTCGCAGTAAATTTGCAGGAGAAATGATTCAATGCGCTGTTCCTGTGGGGTTCTCAAAGTGTTGTTGTTGATATGATTCTCCTAATTTCTCGATAATTATTTCCAGCGCCTCTTCCTCATATTGAAAGGCTGGGGAAGCATAAATGTTTCCTTGGGGCAGTGCAGCGGGATTAACAATAGCTTTTCTGGCTTGGGAACGGCTCAATCCCTTAAGTTCATACCGATGCTGGAAAATAGTGGGCAGTTCTATTCGCAGGCTGTTCATAAAACTCAACTTATCCTCCCGAATGGCAAATAGGACAGTGATGCGAAGCCCTTTACTCAAATGTGCCCTCAACTCGGGACTGAGACTTCGCCATGTTTCTCTCAGCGGCTTGGGAATTTTCAGGTGGAGTAACTCTGCAATTTGCTTTCGAAAAGCTATTTGTTGGTTGATAGGATAGGTAAAAAACTCTTCGAACTGATCAAAAATAAGCAGATATTCCCTTTCTGTATCTTCAGTCCTTTTTTTTGAACTCGTACCAAAGCGAAGTACTCTTTTCTGCTCTTGCATGTTCCAATTCTACGGCTAATGGATGTTCTAACAGTTCTTCTCTTACCGCATTTACTACTTTTTGAACTGGTGCCAATTGTTCCGTAGAATAGCTCTTCATTCTAATGAGTAGACTCTTATAATGTTCTTCTTCTTCAATGTTAGGGAGTAATCCCGCATTGATCAGAGAACTCTTCCCCAATCCCGACTTCCCAAAAAGCAAAATCAATTTTTCCAGTAACACCAGATCCAGTAAATCCTGAATATCCTGCGTTCTTCCGAAGAAAATAGCTTCATCTTCTCGCTTAAATGGTTGGACCCCCAGGATATCTACGAATTTTGTTCAATGCACTATTGAAATTATAGATAGGATACTATCAATGATCTTATTATACTCTACTAACAAATCTCTACTGTCTTCTGTCCCTTTTTCCTTATTCTCCAGCCAACGACTATATCTGGCCTTTAGCTGAATGGTTTCTCCATCCTGCTCATCCAATTCGTTTAGTGCCCGCTCTATATCTCCATTTTGCACATACTTGATGATCAACACTCTATCCTCCTTTAATGGATCAGCTAATTCCCGAAGCAATCCATGAGATTTACACTGATCGTATAATACTTCTAACATATTATCATATTCCGGAATAAACTCCACATTAAACTGATGTACGAGAAAATCCTGTGTTGTTTCCTGTATCGCCTGACGGTTTAAGGCATATTTAGCCGTTTCACTGGTTCCACACAATAGTCTTAATAATAGCTTAGTGTACCATTTTTCGAAAGGAAAACCGAGGAAAATAAACAGCTTTACTTTCTTCAACGCTACCCTTAGCTTACTGGGGAGTCCATTGGGATTGGTAGCAAAAGCAATCAGATTAAATACATCATCGTAATCCAGAATCAGGGATTCGTCGTCATCTTTGGACCCCATCATGTTATATACCAATGGATATTCCTGGGTAGGTTGTTCTACTTCCCGAAAATTGTCAATCTGATTGATATCTTCCAGCGAAGAAGATCGAAAATAATTGAACCTGTGTTTGATGCCGTATCGATAAAAGGTATCAGATAAATATGTATCAGGATTCATCGATACGTAGAGATGAAATTTCATCTCAGCCAACATTCGATACACCTTTTCATCCACCGGATGCTGATCGAAGAAATCTTTTATGTCGAGAATAGCATCATTTTTTTCAATCTCCCCTTCAAATAGCAACAACTCATCTTGCACATAATGCAGAGCGATGGAATCCTCATGCCTTTCCTTAAGGTGCGCATGAAGGGCATTATGAATCGGAAGCCCATTGATCAGACTTATTTCAGGTCCTATCATTAAAGCAGCGCGTTCCTTTTCAATATATCGCAATACTCGATTCCAGTTCAATTCCATCTAGCTCCCAATATGTACTTGTTCAAACATTTCATGAAAATAATCAAAGAAAGGAATTATGAAAACAGGAGATTCATTAAATTCTTCAAACTGAGTACTTTTTAATAGAAAAAAGGTTAACTTAGCTAAACGCTTCACTTATTAAATCGGACATGGAAATAGCTATCTAGCGCATATGGAAAAAATGACACTTCTTTAACTTCAATCTAAATTGACATATTATTTGTGATGTATAATAATTGTTTGATAGCTTTTATGTCAGGCTTACAGAACTATCTATGTTATCTCAAATTACCTTATCATGGCAACTTTCAAGTTGAATATTAACAAGAAGAAAGAACAAGTCGATGTGGATCCCAGTACTCCTATGCTATGGGTATTAAGAGACCACCTCAAGCTGGTAGGCACAAAATATGGCTGTGGGATCGCTCAATGTGGGGCATGTACCATTCACCTTGACGGAGTAGCAGTGCGTTCTTGCACCATGCCCGTTTCTGCTGTGGGTGATAAAGCCATCACGACTATCGAAGGATTATCTAAAGCGGGCGATCATCCTGTACAAAAAGCGTGGTTGGAACATGACGTACCTCAATGTGGCTATTGTCAGGCAGGACAAATGATGAGTGCTGCTGCCCTATTGGAAAAAAATCCAAAGCCCACTGATGAAGAAATAGAAACAGCTATGAATGGTAATATCTGCCGTTGTGGAACCTACACTCGTATCAAGGCAGCTGTTAAAACAGCTGCAAATCTATAGGCATATTCATTTAAACATTGACTCACCTTTATATACAAACGCTACATAATGTCATTAATCAACACCAAATATAATAGACGATCTTTCCTCAAGACTTCTGCCCTGGCAGGAGGTGGAATGCTCGTTAGCTTTCATTGGTTGGCTTCCTGTCAACCTAAAGACGAACAACTTCTGGGGCTTCCAGAGGAGTGGTTCGAATTAAACGGATTCTTAAAAATCGGAGATAATGGATTAGTAACTATTATGTCTCCCAATCCGGAAATAGGACAGAATGTAAAAACTTCTATGCCTATGATTATCGCAGAAGAGCTGGATGTAGATTGGAAGCATGTAGTTGTGGAACAAGCTCCGTTAAATACAGAGATTTTTACCCGCCAATTAGCTGGAGGTAGCCAATCTATTCGCCAGGGCTGGGAAGGCCTTCGCATGGCAGGAGCTACCGCCCGTCAGGTACTAAGGGAAGCGGCTGCAAAAGCATGGGAAGTGCCGGTGGATGAAATCACGACGGAAGCAGGTGTATTGAAACACGAACTTAGTGGTAAATCAGCAGGATATGGAGAGTTCGCCTCTGCCGCTGTAGAAATTCCCGTTCCTGAAGAAGTAGCGCTCAAAGACAACAAAGATTTTAAGATTATTGGAACTTCCAAGAGAAATGTAGACGGTCCAAAGATCGTTACAGGAAAACCTCTTTTTGGTTTGGATGTCCAACGGGAAGGAATGCTGATTGCGATGATCGCTCATCCTCCAGCTTTTGGGATGAAATTGGCGTCTGTTGATGATACCAAAGCCAAGAGTATGCCCGGGATCAAAGATGTGATTACCATCCAATCTTATCAGGAAGATTATGGAAAACACATGTTCGATGCCAGTTCCTTTACAGATTTGGTCGTAGTGGTAGGAAACAGCACCTGGGAAGTGATGAATGCTAAGAAAGCGTTAAGCTTAACGTGGGAAAAGCACGATGGAGTAAAAGAAACATTTAGCCATTACATGGATCCCGATAGAAAGTGGGACATTAATTATCCGGCTGGACTCGAAAATACAGGAGATCATAGATCCGATATGGCTGCCCTGGGAGCCAAATTGGCCAAAGAAGCTCGAAAGGATGGAAATCCCGAAAAAGCCTTTAGAAATGCAGCAAAAGTGATAGAACGCAGCTATTCCGCTCCATTTTTAGCTCATAATTGTATGGAGCCGATGAATTTCTTCGCTCATGTTACCGCAGATAAGGCTGAATTAATTGGACCTGTACAAACGCCAGAGTACATGGAAAAAAGCGTAGCTGCGAGAACCGGACTTCCCCTGGAAAAGATCGATTTACAAATGACGCGTATGGGAGGGGGGTTTGGTCGGAGACTTTATGGACACTTTGTCGTGGAAGCCGCCGTCATTTCCCAAAAAATGAATGCACCGATTAAATTGGTCTATACCCGTGAAGATGATATGACCCATGGAAATTACCGCCCCGCTTATTATGCTACTTATCGGGCAGCATTGGATAAAGACAATAAGCTCATCGGATTTCATGTTCGTGCAGGAGGGATTCCCGAAAGTCCTTTAGCCGCAAATCGCTTTCCAGCGGGAGCCATAGATAATTATCTGGCAGAAGAATGGGCCATAGAGTCTAATATTTCTGTAGGTGCCTTCAGAGCCCCTAGATCTAATTTTATTGCAGGAGCTGAACAGGCGTTCCTGGATGAATTGGCAGAAGCTATGGAAAAAGATCCTATCGAATTTCGTCTTGAACTGCTTCGCAAAGCAATGGAAAATCCGGTAGGAGAAAATAATGATTACGAAGCAGAACGGTATGCTGGCGTATTAGAACTTGTGCGCAAAAAGTCTGGATGGGAAAATAATGATCAACCAAATCTTCATCGCGGAGTTTCCGCCTATTTTTGCCATAATTCCTATGTCGCCCAAATATTAGATATGGTGATGGAGGATGATAAGCCGGTGATAGAAAAAGTGCATTGTGCCATTGATTGTGGAATCGTCGTTAATCCTACGGCCGCTTCCAATTTGGCAGAAGGAGGAATTGTAGATGGAATCGGTCATGCGATGTTTAGCGGGTTGACTTTTAAGGATGGGGTTCCTGAACAAAACAACTTCGACAGATACAGACTGATTCGTCACAAAGAGGCTCCCAAAGCTATAGAAGTACATTTTGTAGATAACGGCATAGATCCGACAGGCTTAGGAGAACCTCCCTTCCCTCCTATTATGGGAGCTTTGGCCAATGCATTATACAAAGCAACAGGTACTCGTTTTTATCACCAACCTTTCATAGAAAATGGGGACGTTCCTCAGTTCCAACAAAAATATACCAACAGAGTGCCGAAAGAAGAAAGGCATTCTTCCAATGTATCAGGATAAAGGTAAATTCATATTCTTGTATCTGGGGGATTTCTTTTTCGCAAAGGAATCCCCAGTCTTTTTTAACCCAAATAATTAAGATTAAGGCCACCTAATCATCATCTACCTATCAGCATCCAATTCCCCATTTGCTCTATTTCCCTTTAATTTACATCTTATTTATAGCTCAATGATGCGAAATTAGGAAAGATGGTAGCAATCTCATTATATTCATATAAAGATTTAACATTACATTAAGCGAATTCATATACCAGCTCGAACATGCAACAAGGACGCTTCTCTATTCTAATATGTTGTTTGGCATTATTGATCAGTTGCCAATCAGAAAAACCTACCGCAGATCATATCCAGGTACCTGAAGGATTTGTCGTAGAACATATTCACTTCCCTGGCGATCCTCGCCTGGATCAAGGTTCCTGGGTATCAATCTGCAAAGACGATAAAGGTAGGCTAATTGCTTCCGATCAGTATGGCTATTTATATAGAATTACCCCCCCTCCCATTCCAGCCGAAGGAGAAGCCTCTACAAGCACGGAAGCGGAAGTGGAAAAAATCCCTATCCAATTAGGTCATGCACAAGGATTATTATGGGCGTTTAATAGCTTGTATGTAACCGTTAATGCCAGTGAAGGGGTAGATGGACAAGGTAGCGGATTCTACAGAGTTCAGGATACGGATGGAGATGATGTATTAGATAACGTAGAGCGACTGAAAGACTTTGAAGGAAGCGGCGAACATGGACCGCACGCTATCCTAAAGAGTCCCACAGAAGAGTATCTGTTTGTGTTGGGAGGAAACCATACAGATCCACCGGCTGACTTTGAATCCGTATTATCTTCGGACTGGCAGGAAGATAATTTATTTCCAGTCATCAAAGATCCCAGAGGTCATGCCAACGACCGTACAGCCCCAGGAGGATGGATTGCTGTTACTGATCCTGAAGGAAAACATTGGGAAATCGTCAGTTCAGGCTATAGGAACAGCTATGATATGGCTTTTACTGCAGAACAGGAAATCCTCGTCTTCGATTCAGATATGGAATGGGATATGGGAATGCCCTGGTACAGACCTATTCGTGTGGTTCACGCAACCTTGGGAAGCGAATATGGATGGCGTACAGGTTCTGGAAAGTGGCCCCAATACTATCCCGACAACTTACCTCCTGTCATTAATATTGGTCAAGGATCTCCAACAGGAGTATTGATAGGTAAAGATTTAGCCTTTCCGGATCGGTTCAAACAAGGCTTGTTTATCATGGATTGGAGCTTTGGAACCATGTATTTCATTTCCCTTTTCCCTGAGGGAAGTACCTATAGAGGAGAAAAAGAGGAATTTTTATCCGGTGTTCCCTTACCGTTAACAGATATGGTGGCAGGAGATGATGGAGCTATGTACTTTACCACGGGAGGCCGTAGGGTAGAATCGCATATGTACCGCGTATACTACAATGGACCAGCCGATCCAGCTCCCGTCTCTAAAGCTTCTAATACAGCAGATAATCAGTTGTTTAAATTAAGGAGGCAAATAGAACATACGCTTTGGGAAATTACCCGAAAAGATAAAGCCCCTCATCAACTTCAGGAATTACAACAGGAGGCTTATCAATTGTTTTGGCACAACCTAGACCACGAAGACCGATTTATTCGATATACTGCCAGAGTAGGATTAGAACGAATTCCAGTTAATATGTGGAAGAGCGATTATCTCAAAATTAATTCAGCTAACCACATCATAGAAGGATCGATCGCCCTGGCAAGAATGGGAGAACAAGCTAGTAAGTCTACCTTATTGGCACGATTAAACAGCCTCAATTACAAAGAGCTAAACGAACAACAACAATTGAGTTTGCTAAGAGCTTACAGTTTGATCTTCATTCGCTTAGGAGCACCAGAAGATAGAATCAAAGAACTAGTTATCAGTCAATTAAATCCATTTTATCCTGCTGAGACTAAAGCACTAAACCTTGAATTGGCAAAAGTGTTATCCTATCTCGAAGCTCCGGGAGTAGTAGGGAAAACACTGAAATTAATTGAAGAAAGTGGCCAACAAACCGGAGAAACTCCTTATTTGAGTCAGGAAATCATTGCACGTAGTGAGCAATATGGCCCGACGATTAAGGAAATGTTAGCACATATGCCTTCCAGAGCAGAAATTTCCTTTGTGAATTCCCTGAGTCATGTGAAGGAGGGTTGGAGCATGGACCAACGAAGAGAATACTTTAAATGGTTTGCTGATGCGATGCAACGAAAAGGGGGAATGAGTTATAAGGGATTTATTGATAAGATTCGCGAGCAGGCGATGGGTCAATTGTCTACAGAAGATCTAAAAGCCTTATCAGATGTGAATGAGCAGTTTATTGCATATAAAGCGGTGAATTTAGCTGATCTCCCCAAAGCTAAAGGGCCGGGGAAAAATTATAGTATGAGTGAATTGAGAAAGATTGTTAGAGAGGCAGAAGGAGAGCAACGAAATTTTGAAGAAGGTAAAAAGTTATATGCTGCCGCTTTGTGTAGTTCCTGTCATATGATGCAAGGTGAAGGTGGAAATGTAGGGCCTAACCTTACTCAGGCTCACACCCGATTTGAAACGAGAGATATGCTTTGGGCCATTGTAGCGCCTTCCGATGTGATCAGTGACCAATATGCTGCTACTCAATTTAATATGAAAGATGGGAAAACGGTATCTGGAAGGTTTGTAGAGGAAAAAGACGGTAAGATTTATGTTAATACCAATCCTTATGATCCCACTCAGTCAATAGCTATTGTGGCTTCAGAGGTGGAAACCAGAGAAAATTTTCCCGTATCTACCATGCCTCCAGGATTGTTGAATAAGTTGAATCCTACCGAAATCGCCGATTTAATGGCATATTTGATGGCAGGAGGAGATGAAGGTGCGGAAGTGTACCAATAAGCCGGGGCAGGGTATTGCCCATACGTTCCAGGTGAGATATGCAGCAGAACATCTCGCTCAGATCTAACCCACTTCAGATAGTTTAGTGCTTATGAGCGCATTTGGTATCTCTAATTTCCTGACGGGCTTTATCTATTTTCTGATTATCTGGAAAGCAAAGAAATTAGCTCCTTATATCTTACTCATTATACCTATCAGTTACTTTATAGGAGGGATGGGGATGAAATTCCAGGAAGTTCACATGGAATCTGCCTTCGTCGGTCAGTACATGATGGCTGTCTATTTGAGTATTTGTTTTATCACAGCTTTAAATTACTTTATATCGAAAAGTTGACAAGAAAGTATCATGTGTAGTTCGTCGATCTTGATTTCACGATCAGATTCAAACACCTGCAACATGCCTATAGAAACATTGGGCATTTCAATCACTTGAATACGTCCATTATCTCAACAAGCGGAAATATGTCGTTAATGCCTGAGAGAAAAGTAATGGAAAGGCACCTAGAACGCAAAAAACACCTATTACCCAAAAAACTGCTCATTTCAGTTCACACTTACTAGTTGAATTGTGTCCAAAAGAAAAAGGCACTAAACTCAACTTAAAAATGAAAGCAATGAGTAATTTCAAAGACAACAATCAACAGCTTAACAAAATGCTTGAGCAAGGTAAGGCAATGGAAGGCTTCGAGCAATTCTATGCTGAAAACGTAACTATGCAAGAAAATGAAACCGAACCACGAGAGGGTAAAGTCTTCAATCGGGATCAATGCAGTGGTTTTGTGGAAGCATTTCCTGACCTTAAACTTCGTGTTTTAAGCGTAGCCTATGGCGAAAACCTCAGCATTCAAGAAGTACTTTTTGATTATACCAATGAGCAAGGCAAAAAAGTCGTATATCCCGAAGTAGCCGTAAGGCAATGGGAAGAGGGTCTAATCATTCGAGAAAAATTCTACTATGCTACTTGATAAGAATACAACTGAACAAAACGAGGAATTACTTCTATGTTCCCGCTACACATAGAACAGTAAATTGAAGCGAAACACATATGTACTGCTATGAAAATGGGGGATTGCAGAAAACAAACCTTTGATTAATTGTGAATAAATCATTGAGAAAATGTCATAATGAACAATACTAATGATAAAAAACTCATAGCTAGTTGTCTAAACGGTGATAAAACATCAATAGAAACACTGATTAAGAGTATTCATGGCAAGTTGTATAATTTGTCAGTACGCTACCTTTGGAACCCAATGGATGCCGAGGATGCCACGCAAGAAATTCTTTTGAAAATACTCACTAATCTTTCAAAATTCAGAGGCGAAAGTAGTTTTAGTACTTGGGTGTATCGAGTAGCCACCAACTATCTGTTGAATATGAAAAGAACCCAAACCGAAAACCTTACCTTCGAAGAAGGGGAATACCATTTGAAAGTAGGAGCAACTTATCCCGCTTACGAAAAGGCAGATGCTGATTTATTAGAAGAAGAAGTAAAAATTGCTTGCAGCACCAGTATGCTAATTTGTGTTTCCAGACCTTTGCGTTTGGCATATCTGTTAGGTGAAATATTGGAATTTGATAGCAATGAAGGAGCTTATATTTTGGAGATTGAACCAGCCACATTTCGAAAAAGACTTTCTTTAGCCCGTAAACAGATAAGGGGTTTTATGGCAAGGCAATGTGGTATTTATGACCCCAAAAACCCATGTCGTTGTAAACAACATATCAATTATTGCATAGAAGTAGATTGGTTCAAACCTAATGCCCTTAAATTTGCTGACAAAGGAAAAGTAGAACAAGTCAAGCAAGAAATAGAAGGAATAATGGATGATGCAGTAATTTTTCAAAGCCATCCCTACTACTCAGCACCTGACAGTATATTGGAAGGTATCAAATCTTTACTTAATAGTGGCAAATTCACCATATTAATTAGCGATAATTGAAAGGTGAACGAATAACAATGAATATGTAATCGAATTGGATTTGGGTTATTGAAATTACTGCTATAAAAAAGCGCATTCACGATACCTCGCAAATGCGCTATCCTCTAACTATGCTATATAAATAATTAATATTTTGCTGTAGCGCGAGATCCTCTCGTTAATATATAAATGGCGTGAATTAATCCAGGAATATATCCAAGGAGAGTTAAAATAATGTTGATCAATAAGTTAAAGCTTAATCCCTCCCTCAATCCTACAGCTAAAGGAGGTAGTAAAATAGCTAGTATAATTTCTAATAAAGACATGATATTTGATTGGTTTTTATATCATATACGAAAACATTCCTAAATTTGGTTCATTGTTTGCCCTTGTGATTATTCTATTCCCTCTTTGACCGATGAATCATGTAAACAATCTGGATTTATTCCTCCGACATATTTCCTAATTACCTCTAAAGAACGTGCTACTTCTGAACCTTCAAATCCTAGAATAGCATCGGGAGATATTTGAGCCAAATAAGATTCCAGGTACCTATTCGCTACAGGCAAATAAGACCAATGCCATTTTTCTTCCTGATAGCCCGTAGTTCTTCCGCTTAATGAATCTAAAGTGGAATACACCTGACAAAATCCAAATGTCCCAGCATGCTCTTGTAACCATTGATATTCTTTGAGACCTTGACCAGAAGAAAAATACGCATTGGTAAAAGAGTTAAGATCAATATCCGTTCCCCAATGATGCCTCGAAGTTCCAGGCATAGCACTGAAGCGAAGAATAAATGTTGCCCTCTCCATAGGGTCAGGAATTTCTTTGGCTAAATTCTTTCCTTCGACTTTCCTTCGCCCAGCCCACTTGTCCTCCCATATCCTTTTCTGATAGGTAAAATTTCTGGTCGCTGATAAAATGACTAACTCTATGCTATCTAATTCAGCAGCTTCACGCATCTTAACAAAAGCATCAAACACTTCCTTTAATAGATAAGCTCCATCAGCAGAGCCTCCCGCCAATGGAGCGCTTAATTGAATAAACTGAGCATCTTCAGCAGGTTCGAATTTTCCCAATAAGTATGTGATAGGAATTTTTTCATCTACATGTACTTCAACGCTATCTGCATTTTCCTGAAAGGCATCAAGCTCATTCTCTGTGGAAGCCATGGTCCTTTTTTCTTCGGAGGTTGCCCCATCAAACCTGCACCCATACCATCCCGAAATCATTAATAAAACGAGCACTTTAAAAGAAGCTAAAAAAATCCTCTCCATAAGGCTTAACACTTGTTACAATTTCGAAGGATCTATCATCACATGTTTAATACTTTCTCGCACATACGTATAAGTAATATGCACCATCCCATCCGATGTTTGGATCATAGCAGGATAAGAATAACCCGCTTCATTGGTTGCATCATCTTCCAGCGTCATCACAGGTTCCCACATTTCCCCATCATTGGATATCGCAAGATTCAACATATGCCTACCGCTCCTGGATTTCCCCCCTTTCTCAGTATGATTATAGACCAATAATTGACGCCCATCTTTTAAACTTACTGCATCTATGCCTGCGCTGGGATTAGGCAAAGAGGTAGCTGTCATCTCACTCCACGTTTTACCCTGATCTTCGGACCAGGATTGAGAAATCACATGCTCTCTCGTTCTACACAATAGTTGCATCCTCCCATCCTCATACCTCAACACCGTCGGTTGAATCGCATCGAAGGTCTTTCCATCATTCAGTGGCCCTATCACTTCCCAATGTTGCCCCTTATCCTCCGTCAACTCCATATGCACCTTCCACAATATCTCTCCATCCACATTTCGCTCCGTACTGGAAGGACATAATAGCATTCCATCTTCTAATTGGATCGGTTTGGCACGAACGGGGCCCAACAAATGCCCTACCTGCTCATGTTCTCCCAACTTTCTGGGTTCAGACCAGCTATGGCCATGATCTTCCGAAGTCATCAACATTCCCCACCATTCTCTCGGATTTGGTCCCACCTTATAAAACAACATCAAGGGTCCCCCCATTGGCACAAATAAAACTGGATTCCAACAAGGATAACGCGATTCCCCCTCCTGAATTCCATTAGCTACCTCTACCGCTTCACTCCAATCCCCATCTTTATACCTGGATATCCTGATCCCTACATCTGGATGTCCTTCTTCCGTTCCTGCGAAAAAGGCACAAACTAATCCTTCTGAAGTCTCCACAATAGAGGAAGCATGGCATTCCGGAGTGGGTTTGTTGGCCAATGAGTAAAGTAACCGGGCAGAAACAAAAGCCCCTTCTCCCGGCGCACTTAAAGGAGGAAGATGATAAGCTTTGGTGTTATTATTGGAGGATGGTGAAGTATCTGTTTGTTGGCAGAACGCACTTTGATGGAAGAAAAAAGCCACCAAACAGGTGATGAATAGGTAGATGTTATGGTTCATAGTAGTGTTGTTGTTGTTGTATGTGTGTGCCAATAAAGTAATCCTTAGCCTTCCTTCCCATTACGATGCATTGGTACAGGACAGATCAACCATTTTTTAGAGAAGAAAGCAACCATCCCACCAAAAAAATAGCTGAAGTTCCCAACACAATCGCCATATAGGGATGAAAGGGAGCTGATACAGAAGAAAATAAGCTAAATACATTGGATAAGCTAATCCACAAAATGATAACAATGCCAACGATAACTCCCAATATAGCTGCTCTCGCATTCGCTAAGGGAGCAAAAGCACCGAGTAAAAATAATCCCAGCATTCCTCCACTGAAGACTGATGCCAATTTCCACCAGGTATCCAGGGCGCTTTTTACATTGATCATTGTCAAGCCTATGCCTATACCCAATATACTAATCACTACAGAGGCAATATACAATATATGAATAGCCTTTTTAGGAGCGTTGGAATTCTGCTCATGCTTCGAAAAGAAATTTATCCAAATCACCGTGGCTGCACTGTTGAAGCTAGTAGAAATCGTACTCATTCCCGCTGCAAAAATAGCCGCTATCATCAAACCTACCATGCCTGAGGGTAATTCCTGCACAATGAAAAAGGGAAAAATTCGATCACTCATATTTTCAGTAGCTAATTCATTGGGAAGGGAAGCTATATCTGATTGATAATAAGCATAAAGCGCAGTTCCGATAAATAGAAACATCGCTGATACGGGAAGATAAATCAATCCCCCAATGAGGGCAGATCGCTTTGCTGCTGCTTCGGAATGGGAAGCCATATATCTTTGGACGTAATTTTGGTCAATCCCGTAATTTTGTAAGTTGATGAATACTCCATAAATGAATACAACCCAAAAGGTAGGTTGAGATAGGTCGAAGGACCAACTACCGAGGCTCCACTTCTCCTCTTTTTGTCCAATGTTCCAAATCTCCTCAACTCCTCCGGGAATGTGTAAGATGATGTATATAATACACGCTAAGGCACCCACCATTAACACGATTGCTTGAATGGCATCAGTCCATACCACTGCCTGAATTCCCCCTAACAAAGAATAGATAAGGACCATTACGCCTGTCAAGATGATGATCAATGGAATGTTCCATCCTAAAATAGCATGCAGGGCGATCGCCAATAAATATAAAATAGTACCTATCCTCATAAGTTGGTTGAGCAAGTAACAAATAGATGCATACATACTGGCCCACTTTCCAAACCTATGTTCTAAATAAGTGTAAGCAGAAGGGCTATTAATTCTTCTGTATATAGGAATAAAAAACAGGACAGCGATCAAGGCTGCAACAGGAAGGGTTAAACTGAATACAAAGGCATTCCAATTTGAAAGGTATGCGCTTCCTGGTAAGGCGAGAAAACTGATACTACTGACAAAGGTAGCAAAGAAGGACAAGGTAATAGTCCAGGAAGGTAATTGTTGGTCTCCCAAGGCAAAAGAAGTTGCTGAGCGATGTCTACGATAAAAACTGACTCCCAACAATAGCATTCCGCCTAAATAAGATAAAAAAACGAGCAAATCCAGTCCTTTCATGCATGTCAAATATTCATCTAACTTTGTTCCATCTGGGTATTTCTATCTCGAGTTCTTCTGCCAACATAATAAAGAGGTGCCTCAGCGCTTTTAATCTGATAATGTCCTGTTGGTTTAAGGTATCCGCTCTTACTCTACTGTAGGGATGAATGGCCAGCCCCCTTAAATACAAAAAATATTTGGCGGAAATAGGATATTTCTGATGAAATAAGGCGTCCATAGCAGATAAATGAGAGTGAAGTTTACCTATCACTGATTGCCTTTCGTCTTCCTTGGCATGATGAAACAAGTAGTTATATAATTCGGGTACATAATTCATTCCTATGTTGGAAAGTCCATGGGTTCCGGCAATAAGAGAATAAAATGCGCTGGTGGTATCCGCATTATATAGCTTTAGAGGAGTTTCTTCAATCGCCTTAACTTTCTCTCTAATCGTATTTAAATTACAACTCGTCTCTTTATAGTACACAAATCGGTGGGTTTCAGACAATTCTTTTAACAACCCAGGGGCTACTAATCTTTTATAAGGCACAGGACACTCATATAATCCTAAAGGAATATCAGGGGTTCTATGTAGCAATAATTCTATATTACGCTTGAGTAAATCTTCCGAATCAACATTAGTTGTCGCTTGATTAAGATTGATAACGACTGCTTTTACTCCCAGATCGAATAATTGCTTAATAAAATCTGCATGTTGATTAATATCTTTTCCAAAGGTTCCTGTAGCCACCACAGGTACTCTATTATCCACGATTTCCAGCACCTTTTTGACAAGAGATAATCTTTCATTACCGGTCAGTTGGAACATCTCACTTGAAAGACAATTGGCAAATAGCCCATTTGCACCGGTTTCCAGATAAAAATGCGTAAGCCTTTCGAGTCCATTTACATCTAACGACAGTTGTTCATCAAATGTAGTCAACATCACAGGCCATAAACCATTAGGCAGATTTATCATGGAGCATTATTTATGGTCTTAAGATACTCATTATATACCACTGTAACACAGCTATATCGTAATTTATCCCATTTCTTCCATAAAGATATGGTTCGATGGGGGATTCTTACAGGATGTTCGTCCCCGAAGCAAAGATCAATAGCAAAAAGTGATGAAGGGTAAAATCTTTAATTAAAAAAGAAAAAGTCCTTTGAATAAATATTTTTTTTAAGAAAAATAATAAATGTTCAAACAATTTTATTCATTTTTAATTTAGATATATTATATTCTTATAAAATTTTTTGTTGCAAAAATTCAATTCAGTAAACGAGAAATGGAAACATTAAAAGACATTGCCCCATTTTTGCCATCTCACCTTCAACAAGGTGATTACGTTGCTCTAACTTTCTTTCTTAGCACTATAGCTATGCTGGCTGGTGCTGTATTTTTCTTTTTTCAATTTATGATAGTCCCTAAAAGATGGAAAAATTCTGTCTTGATTATGGGATTAGTCATGTTTATCGCATCCCTGAATTACTTTTATATGAGAGATTATTGGGTAGAAACTCAGATTTCCCCCACTGAATTCAGGTATTTTGACTGGTTGCTGACGGTTCCTCTCTTATGTGTAGAATTCTACCTAATCATCAGACCATATGGAGCCAAACGTGGAAAGATGATAAGAGTGATCTTTTTTGCTATATGGATGTTGTTCTGGGGATATGTAGGTGAAGCACTAGATCGGGAACATTCATTTACGCATGGATTAATTTCTACGGTAGGTGCTATAGGTATGATGTATGAAATAGGTATGGGTATTCCTCTGGTTTTACAACAAGCCAATAAAAACATTAGAGAAGGATATATTGCCATGTTTGCCTTTATATTAATCTTCTGGAATATTTATCCATTGGCATACATGACCATCCCAGGAAATTTACTTTCTGGAATTTGGGATCCGTCTATCATTGAGGTCCTCTATAATCTCGGGGATATTATCAACAAAGTGGTATTTAGCGCAGTATTTTTCCTCTTAATTATAGCCAGCTCTGATGAATACAAACGGGAAATTTATGGAGACCAGAGGCTGGTTCCTCCAGAGGTAAAAGAGCGAAATGGAATAGCTTACAGTTCTCAAAATTAGTTTTTAGTACTCAATTATTACTCAGTTCAACAAATTATAAGTACAATGGAAAAGTCTTATTGGCTTATCCTCTTTCTATTCGTTGCTGCATTCCAACTAAAAGGTCAAATGATAGATTTTGAGAGTGGAATTATGGCCTATTATCCATTCAACGGAAATGCTGAAGACATGAGTGGAAGAGGAAACGATGGTGTCGTGAACGGTGCGACCTTAGTAAGTGACCGCTATGGAAATCCCGATGGAGCTTACAGCTTTGATGGACGAACTCAGGGAATAAGGATTCCATTTAGTGAAACATTGGATTTTAGTCAACAATCAACCTTTACTATTTCCCTTTGGATTAAGCCCAAGGATAATAATTCAGGATGTATCCTATTTAAAAATTACGACTACGGTCTTAAATGGGGAGGATTATCCCAACCAGCCACCATCTACAGTGGTATCAATAATGGATTTATGACTATCCAGTTCCCCAATTGGGAGTACAATAAATGGTATAATCTTGTCTTGGTGCAAAAAGAAAATGAGCTGATTTTCTATATAAATGGAAAGAAAGATTTCACCAGCCCAAAATCACATCAAACTGAAAAAAGGAGAGAGGATATTTTTGTAGGTAAACATCCTTATTATTGGGGAGGATTCCAGGGAGAGATTGATGACATATGTATTTTCAACAGAATTCTCAATGAGTCTGAAGTTGAGGCCTTATATCAAATAGAAAAAATGCCTTTGTCAGTTACTCCCAAAGATAATTATGAAGATGTCGATATTCGCAAATTAGTAGGTGTTTGGCAAGGAGTGTTTACTCAACCAGGTAATGACCAGATTAATAATTACGCTTTTTGGCTGGAAACCAGCATTAGTGGTGAGGAGAGTGTGAAAGGTCATACGCGAATCGAGATTTCAGGAACTAAGGGATTTGGAGTGATGCAAATGGCGGGAAATGTGAGTGAAAAGGCATTTACATTCAAGGAAACAAGGATCTTGCGTGAATACAATCCCTCAGGACTAGACTGGTGCTTAAAATTTTCCAAATTGAGGTATAGTTCCAAGGATAAATCTCTGAGAGGCAAATGGTTTGCCGATAATTGTCGTGAAAATGGAGAGATTGTGTTGTTCAAAACAGATAATCCGTTTAATTTTTTCCAAAATAAAGAGGAAAGAAAGGTTCCTGTAGATCAAATCCTCGCTGAGCTAAATGAAAATCGTTCTCGCAGCCAAGCTGAAAAAGTATCTATGGTTAATACAGAATTGGAATTAGAACCGATTAATTTCGTTACGGCCAGTTCTATGCTAACAGCTGCTTCAAGGTTGTACCTAAGAGAAAAAGTAGTCTCATTTCTTCGAAAAGCTCCTAAAATAAATATCAATGTAACAGGTCACACGGATAATATAGGGGATGATTTTGTTAATTTGAGTTTATCCTTAGCCAGAGCTCAAGCAGTGGTGAAATTTTTGATTTCAGAAGGAATTAGTGAATACAGGTTGAGACACGAAGGATTTGGGGAGGCTATGCCTATTGCGAGTAATACCTCAGCAGAAGGAAGAAGAAAAAATAGAAGAGTAGAAATCAAGATAGTGGAATAGCGAAATCGCTATTCCATTGTTAGTTATGGTTTACATAGATTGATTTTATGAAGCTAATATGTAGGATGTTAGTATTAGTGCGTTTGTAAATACGTAGCAGAAGGGAAGTGTTTCCCTTCTTTACCTTTTAACCCGTGATTATTGTCCTGAGGATCATAATGCGGAAAAATGGAACTCAATTTTTCGGGAACGTGATAATGAAGCATACTTTGACTAAGCTTCAATTTGCAGTGAGCATTATGGATAAGAAAAGCGTGGAGCAAGGTGCTTTCCGACCAAAAGAATAAATCTTCGGACAGCAATTTGCGGCCATAATCATAGGGAAAATAAATATCGTGGAAGTGTATCCAGGTTTCGGGACCTAACCTCGGTAACACTTCCAATATGATCCTATTGACTTCACTTCCCGGTTTTACGGTATGGGTAGAATCTACAAACAGAAAATCATTTCTCCCTATATCTATCAATTGGTTTAAACTTACTTTCTGAGCTTTTTCCTTGACGAGTATAATGTGGCCTTTCTCCTGAAGGTTAACTAAATATGGCATAGGATATGGCTCTACACAAACGATCTTTGGCTGATAATTGGCATCTCTGGCAGCCATTAAAATTACTGCTGTAGATACCCCACAACCCACTTGAATGATCTTTTTAGGCTGATGTCGACGGATAAAACAGTACAGAATATCAGCCTCGATCACCCCGTATCCACTACTTTCTCCATTTTCTTTTACTGCCTTTTCATGAATGGAATATGAAGTAACTGCGGTCAAAAATTCCGATTGGCAAAAATCCGAAAGACACTGAATTTGTTCTGCTATATCCGACCCATCAATACCTACCATAGACATGGGATTTCGCCAGTATTGCTCTCCTGATAATTCTTTGATATTAGGGATTTGAGAATAAAAGTGATAAGGCAATACGGAGACGCCTATTTGTTGGCCAATGACAAAAGCAGATCTCAATCCTTTTTTAACAGTATCTTTAATTTTTCGGGTCATATCTTTGTAAGTGAGAATGCTTAAAATTAAGGAATTCAATGTCAATTCCCTTATGCTTGCTGAAGCAAACTATCGTTAAATCTTATCCGTATGGAAAGTATGAATAATGCTCCTTCACAACCTTTTGCTTCAAAAAAGTGGTCCATTCTTCCCTTTTTGATTGATATAGGAATAGGTCTGGTCTTTTTTCTATTGATTCGATGGGTGGGATGGGATCAATTTTCGCTGAACCTAACATTAGCCGGATTAGGAGGATTAATGGCAGGAGTGTTCATGCGACAATATTACCCCAGCACAGCATTTCTTAGGATTACTATTCTGAGTATGCCCATCTGGATTTACACATTGTGGAAGTTTTCTTTTCCTCAACAGGCATTGATCCCGCTCTTGTTCATGTACATGGCTGATTACAGCATCAAAAAAGAGGTAAGCCTATTTCCGTTGTCCGCTTTTTCTTCCTTTCGCTCTATCCTCATTACCGCTGCCATCATCCCCACTATCATCCACTTCATTCTGCCCACCTTTGCTGTAAATTGGATGGGAAAAGAAGAACATATCCCTGCCCCTCCCCTCAGCTGGGAAACAATAGAAGGAGAAAGCCTAGATCCTGCTGAATTACAAGGAAAGGTAGTGATTATCGATTTCTGGGGAACCTGGTGTGGACCGTGTATTGCTGCTTTCCCTCAGTGGGAGGCCATATACGACTCCTATAAATCTCATCCAAAGGTAACAATGGTTATGCTAAATACGCTCTCTCATGGGGATCATCCGGCCAGGATCAAAACTTTTTTGACTCAAAGAAACTCGTCTTTACCTATTGGGCTGGATGTCGAAGGCTTGGCAGATCAGGTTAAGGTGAGAAGTCTCCCAAATACCATTATTATCGATCCTAAAGGAATGATTCGTTACAGACATACCGGATTTCTTCCAGGAGAGGATTTAAAAGCACAAATCAGTGATCAGGTGGAGAGGATTTTGGCGGAAGAAGATGAGTCCGAGTAATCTCTGGTATTTTAGTAATTCTATATTGACCTTAACTTCCTTTGTATGTGATGGTTGAACGTTAATAAGAATAACTAATTCAATTCTTTAAAAAATTCCCAGAGTAATTCTGAAGCACTAATCTCCATCATTGTTTTTCCAGCAAACCAACCATAAACAACTGAATTAATGCCTGGCCATGTATGTCCCCCACCATGAATTGTGTACAATATAAGCTTGTTATCATCTTCACAATTTTCGTAAGTATCTCGAGTAGCCCAAACACCATCACCATCTTCATCAGGGATATCTATAGTGCTTTTATTTGTTAAACAATTGTTTTTGACTAGCCAAAAATCTACATAATCTTTGGTAGATATCACATGACCTCTTTTGCCTCCAACATCACCACCATAGTAAGGAACAGCTTTATCCTCAGTTCCATTAAAAATCATAAGACTCACTGCCCTTTTTGGATTACATTTGTTGACAAAACAAGTATCCATTTGAGCGGTAACGACTCCAGCCGCCCTAAAGATATCTGGTCGCTCACAAACCAATCGATTGGACATAAAACCACCATTTGACATACCACATGTAAAAATCCTCTTTGGGTCAATATCATGTACATCACTTACCTTTAAAACGACTTTTGTTAAAAATCCCACATCGTCTAACTGTTCTCTAAATGGTGCAGCATTAGCCATAGCAGGATAAAGCTCAGCATCTCGACCACCATTCCATTGTTTGTCTACTCCCTGAGGAAACACAATTATAAATCCATCTTTATTGGCGAGCTTATGAAACTGATATTTTGTATAATAGGGCATTGTTTTAGCGACCCCTCCACCTCCATGTAGTACGAATAACAATGGGACCTTCTTGTTTTGGAGTACCCTATCATGTGGTTTGTACACATAATAAGTGCGTTCATAACCATCATGTTCAATGTGATATTCTTTAAAACTTGACAAAGATGATGTCGAATCTAGTTTTTCGACAGAGTTAGCTGCAAAACATACAAGGCTTATAATCAATGTAAAAAGAAAAATTCTAGTCATTATTTTATTATCCAATTATTTGCATTACCCCTATCCAGAATTATCACCAATGGAATATTGTTAATTTTAGAAATATCAAACAGGAGATGTATGGAATACTTTCTATCAACGTCTTGCCATATCAGCGTTTTTTCTTCAGATACATTTGGCTGATTGAGTCCTTTTTCCAATTCTCTTTGAAATTCCTTTGATAATATATTAGACTAAAACAGATATAACACATAAAAATAACTGTAAAAACAGAAATTTATACATATATAGTTGGCACATTTAAAAAATTTTAATGCCCATTATCTTTTCGATGTTAATCTAAATTTAACCACTACAACATTATATCTATGCCTATTATACCTTTCAGTAAAGGTTCTATGAAATAATTTCCACATTTTGCAACAATAGCCTCTCCAGACTGGATTTCGAAAAATTTGGTCGGTGTCCGAAAAGTAAAAGCCCCGAAAAGGGATGATATATGTATGGAGGATTCATTGCGATTGTATAGAAATCCTACATCTTCATCAATAAACCATCAGTTTCTGCGAATGAACAATCGCACCAGATTCATCTTCCAACAAAACGATAACCAACTGGGAAGAAATATCTATAGGAACAGTATACACATCCTTACCCACTTGAACAACTTGTGTATAAAGTACCGATCCAGAAAAACCTAACAGTGTTATATTTTTTAACATAATATTATCTGGATTATGTAAATAAATACTTTGCCGAGCTGAAACGAAAGAAAGATTCAAATTATTTTTCTTCTCTAACGAACCAATAGAGGTGATTTGCCCCACTTCCCTATCAAACAATTTTTGTAAAGAATCTATAGGCTCTTGGCCAAAAGGCATTTCGGCAATACTCAACTCCAGGTATGGTTGTAAAGGAGGATCATCGGGCCTAAACACTCTCAAAAATGCTGAAGTAGCACTGGTTCCTCTATTCAGACATCTGACATCTGCTCCCGCCATATTCGCTCCCTGCATAGCCGCCATAAGCTTCTCTGCTAATGTTCCTTCAGTCTCTTTAAATCTTCTTTCCATTTCTTCTAAGATTTCTGGGCCAATGAGGATATTACCCTGTATGGCATAATTCTCTCCCGTCACATGTCCTTTAAAATTATCTGCTAATGATCCGGTAAAAGCGGCAACTCTAGGACTTCCATTCTCATCCATATCCACTATCCCATATTGACGAAAGGCGGGATTAAAATTCTGTGATACACAGGCATCATTATTCATCAACCAAGCGATAACATCATCTGGAGATAAGCCCAACTGCATCTGATTGATTCCATTCTCCAGATTAATGTGTGGATCTAAACAAATCCAGGCTTGGGCATTAATCCCCCCCCTTCCTGGAATGATCTTATTGATGACCTGAACTCCCCCCCAACGACTACTTCCATCTACACATGTAGCCCCTGCAGCTCCAATTTCCCCCGTTATTGTGTCCACTGCTATTATGGAAAAAGTATCCTGAGCGTAAAGTAATGGACAACATAATACCCAGCTTATGAATAAGAGCGTGTTTATTTTCATATATTGTAATATTCATTTCAATTCGGCTTCTCCATGAAAAATACCACTTATTTTTATTTTTTAGGTCCCATCTTATGCATCATGCTCTTTATTTTGACCACTTGCCAATCTAATAATACCCAACCATCGGAAGAGAGAGGTCCTATGAAAACCTTCGACATTCCACCTTATCAAGGTTGGAAAGGAGTTCAAACCATGTTCAGATGGGAAGAGGAAATGATGAAAGCCGGAACGCTAAAAAGGGAAGTTCCCAGAAATGAATTTTTATGCTCACCAGAAAGCTATGACAATTTCGAATTGTCCGTTAAGGTCAAAGCCATAGGAGATGGCCTCAATGCGGGGATACAATTTCGAACAGAACGCATACCTGATCACCACGAAGTAATTGGCTATCAATGCGATGTAGGTACTGGTGGTGATAGGCTGATTTGGGGATTTCTTTACGATGAATCCCGTAGAAAGCGATTTTTAAGTGAGGTGGACAATGAAGCGCTGCTAAAGGTGTTACATCCTGACGATTGGAATGAATTAACAGTTCGCGCTGAAGGACCTCATATACAAATCTGGGTCAACGGATATCAAACGGTAGATTATACAGAAGCGGATTCTACTATTGCACAAACAGGACTAATCTGTGTCCAAATTCATCGTGGACCTCCTACAGAAGCCTGGTATAAAGAGTTGGTAATAACACCGCTTTAAACGCTAAATTTTTTGCATTTTTTCAGCATTCAGTCGCTCCTGCCATTTCCAGGCACTCTCCATCATCTCATCAATCCCATATTCTGGCTTCCAATTTAACCGCTCCTCCGCTAATGAGCTATCTGAATAAATGGCTCCCACATCCCCGGGTCTTCTAGGGCCTATTTTGTAGTTCAATCGTTGGCCCGTGACTCTTTCAAACGCTTCAATCGCCTCTAAGACTGATACTCCATTTCCCGTTCCTAAATTATACATCTCGTAGGCGGCTTCATTCTTTCCATCCACTAAATACTGAATTGCCAGAATATGTGCTTTGGCTAAATCTACCACATGAATATAATCCCGAATACACGAGCCGTCTCTGGTCTCATAATCATCTCCAAATACGGTCATCTCGGGAATCCAGCCTGCAGCGGCTCTTGTGATAATGGGCACGAGATTACTAGGTCTGTTGCCTGGATTTTCTCCATTCAAACCCGAAAGATGTGCTCCTACAGGATTAAAATATCTTAAAGAAATGGCATTAACGGATTCGGTGGATCTGATAAAATCCCTGATAATCCGCTCTCCCGCTAATTTAGTATAAGCGTACGGAGATTCTGGCTCTGATACTGGCGTCTGCTCATTGACAGGAAGGGTTTCTACATTTCCATATACAGAACAGGAAGAAGAAAAAATAAAGTTTTTTACACTAAAATGTTCACAAGCCTCCAATATATGAACCAGGGAAAGAAAATTATTCGCATAATACGCTAAGGGCTTCTCCACAGATTCTCCTACCGACTTCAATGCAGCGAAATGAATCACTCCTATAATTTCTGGATGTTGCTCAAATACTTGGAATACCTCTTTCTTATCCGTTAAATCGACCGATACATTCTTCATCCGCTTTCCAGTAATCACTTCAATTCTATCCAACACCTCCTCCGAAGAATTAGTATAATTATCGATAGATATAACATCATATACTCCCTGCTGGAAAATTTCAATGGCCGTATGAGAGCCGATATAGCCCGTACCTCCTGTGATCAATATTTTTTTCATAACCTTTATATTCAGTGAATCCAATTATACCATTCCTAATATATATTAAGCAACAGTCTGTCAACATAAATTCACAGATAAGTTGAGCTAAAATATTGAAGCGAACAAATACAACCACATTGATTGTCTAACTTAGAGCTTCACTGGTCGTATTCCTCTCTCAACTAAGCTTTTTTCGCCCTACCTGAATAACTGATAGCCCTATTCGTTGTCCCGAAATTCTATCTATCACCTTAAATATCGGCACTAACTTATTATACAATTTCATCTGATCTTTAGGAATGGTTTTCTTCTTCATCAATGTTCCCGTCATAAACCATCCCATGATCCCCGCTAAATTAAAATATTGTTGATGAATTAATTCAAAGTTCTCATTGACTAATTGGGAGAGGGTTCTTTTGGTATATCTTCGGTAATGTCCTAAGGCTTCGTCGAAGTGATTGTATAGCGTCTGATAAGCTGGGACTAAAATGATGACTGTTCCTCCAGGTTTTAGTAGTTGGTGAATATGATAGAGTGCCAATGAATCATGCTCAATATGTTCGACCACATTTAACGCAAAAACGGTATCAAACTGCCCGATAAATGGAGCATACTCCTCCAAGAAATTCATTTTAACCAGGTCTATTTGGGTAATCTCAATGTTCGGATGAGTTGGGGAGAATTTTTGTGCCAATGTATCGCAATAAGTCGTTCTGATATCGCTCAGCACCAAATTTGCCCTATCTCGCAGAAAAAATTGAGATATGTTCCCAATTCCGCTTCCTATCTCCAAAATTTTTCCTCTACAATAGGGCTTTATGGTATCGTACATCCACTCATTAAATCGATCTGCTATGGCTATGGCCTCGAGGGTTTCTTCTCCTTCTTCATCTATTTCTTTGTAGGTAAATTCTCGGTTCATGGTGGTATTAAATTACACATTGCTTAGACATTCACTGGAGCCATCGCCATCCTGTACAGCGTGAGAAGGGCTTCTATATGCTTCTCAGGAATAAAACGTTCCAATGCATTGTCTCTTGCACCTTGAGCCAAGGTACAATAAAGCTCAGGACTTGTCATCATTCGTTCCACAGATTCTCTAAAGCCTTTCTGATCGTGAACAGGAACACTCATTCCCGTCTCTCCTGAGGTTAACCACATTCCTACCCCCCCAACTTCAAATGCGACGACGGGTTTAGCATGCATCATCGCTTCGATTCCCACAATGCCGAAAGCTTCTGGATATATGGACGGAAATAATACGAGATGTGTTTGGGCAATCATTTGTTGTACTTCCTGATGTGCCAACCACCCATGCATAATGACTTTATCCTGAAGCTGATGCTGTTCTATGGTAGCTAATACATCTTTTTTATCAATTCCATCTCCGACAATATCCAATCTTACATCCTCTCTGGTTTTCAGCAACTCTTTTAAGGCATCCAACATGACCGTTACCCCTTTGGTCTCACTTAATCTTCCTACATATAACATTTTAAAAGGAGGAGAAGGAAAGCAAACAGAAGGAATGTCTTCAATGAGATCGGTAAAATACGGTACGACTTTTATTTTGTCTTGAGGGATGCCCACTTTGAGGCACTCTTCTTTGATATAGTCGGACATGACAATAAAAAAGCTGTATTGTTTGGCTCCCTTATTCGTTTCGTAGTGGATATCTTTAACGGCGGCAGCTACACTGGAGGGCTTCCTATTGGCACATCCTTCTTTATAAATATGATATACACAATGCAGCCCAAAAGGAATATCACAAATCACCCTGCTTTTCCGCCAAAATTTTCCTTTACCTGGACAGACGCTATCTGCTGTATGTGAGGATTTTATAATAGGGATGTGTATGGAACAACTCTCCTTAATATGAGGATCATGACAAGTTTGTATATTGATCAATGTAATATCATGCGCTTGGCAAAAATTCTCTACATAGGATTTGAGTTGATGGGGTTTTTTCCATACATCTTGTTCATTGGGTTGAGAAATTTTATATGTATCTCCTTGCAGCGTGATGGACATTAAATAAGCTTCCCATCCATAAGATGGTAACAAATCCAACAGTTGGTAAACATATACCGTATCCCCTCCTTTTATCTCAAGGGTATTGTGGATAAATAAAACACTTGTTCCTGACATGAACACTAACTAATTGATGACTGCTGTTGCTTTCCCTTCCTTTATCTTTTCATAGATAATATCCATTTTTTGGCGAAAAATAGCATCCCATGTAAAATCTGAAACTACTCTTTGGTGTAGGCGCTCCCCATAAGTGGTAATCATTTGTGGATGTTCCATGACTTCATCTAGTCTTCTACCAAAGTCTTCAGCATTTCCCTTCTCAAAAAAACACACTTCTCCTTCTTCGAACCAATATTTCATGTTGAAGGTGTCTGGGCCTACGACTAACATTTTTGCTGCCCCATAATCAAATAATTTCATGGAAGAGTTGTGTTCGAATCCTCCGGGAATAATACCTATTTGTATGTCTTTGAGGGTATGGCAAAGTTCCGTCCGATTGAGAAATCCATGACTCACAATATCCACATACTGCCCTAGTTCTTCTTCCAGGCTATCCAGCCTGTTTCCGATGAGGTGAAGTACCATATTTCCCTGATGGTGCATATGTTTTATACCTTCTATCAGTACATGAGCCTGATGATACTTCATCAGGTTACCTACAAAACAAAGATGTATGATCCCTGAGGTAGATTTACGCACTGGTCGATAAAAGTCTACAAATTCTTGCTCTACTCCATTTTCCGTATTGACCCAATTTGGAGTGGGAAGTTTAAAAAAAGAACCCCATGACCCAATAAAAAAGGTAAAGGTAGCCTTTTGATAGCAAAATCTTTCCAACCTGTGCATTAAGGGAGAAAGGTAGGAAGGATAAAACATGCGTTGGGATTGATCCATGCTCCCATTACATTCATAGAAAAGAGGGATATTGAGTAATCGTGAAATGATCAAGCCATTGAGGTTTAGGTAGGCCATTCGCTCGTAGATAAAATCAGGGGATTGTCTTTTTATTTCTTTATACCATTTAACAATATGTAGATGATGCTGGACTAAGCAAAGCAGATCTTTGATGATTCCATACCATTTGGACCGTTTAAATTTAGCCAAAAGTGAAGGGATGGATTTGGAAGAAGATTTCGAAGCGCTATCGGATGAAGAGGTAGCTGATTGAGTGGTAGGGGAAGATGCACCAGGGGCAATAGATAAAAAAGACAATGAAACATATGTACCAAGTTTTTTACGGCCTATTTCCACATGCCTGTAAGCTCCACTTCCCTGTTTAGTAACAGCACTTTCTGAGATCAAATAAATGGCCTTATATTTCATATGTTAACTATTATAATAATCGCTCAATCTTATCCAGAAATGATCAAGAAAGACTTGTTTGTGCAATTTATCAGACTTGAAAATCAGGGCGACGCACTAATTGTAGTACTTTAGAGAAGTACTTGGTATAAATTTTTAACAGGTTAGTGTTGATGTTATATTTCTTACAGGCCTCCAGCATTTCCTGATTAATGACGTAGGTGGTTTTTAATGCTCCAAATCCATTGGAACTGTGTCCACCGGAACGCATTGTTACCAGCGTTTCAGGAATATAACTAAAGGAAGCTTTATTGATATATAAGAACCGAACCATTATGTCAAAATCAGCACATATTCTGTAGGAGGTATCGAAATCTCCATATTGTTCGTATAAATGCCTTTTTACATAGAAGGTAGGATGTGGTGGCATATCTCCATATTCAAATCGTTTGATATGGAAGTTTTTAGCGGGGTAATACCTCACGATCTTGTTTGTGTCATCTCTTTTGACAATGACAAGGTCGCCATATACGCTATCAACATTATTTTGGTCAAATTCTTGCATAATCCGGGAGACTATTCCACTATGAGCATACATGTCATCTGCATTCAATAAGCCAATAATATCTCCTGAGGCTCTTCGCAAGCCTTTATTCATTGCATCATAAATACCTCTGTCAGGTTCGGAAATCCAGTAAGCCAGTTTGTCCTGATAGGATTTAATGATGTCTACAGTTCCATCATTGGAATTGCCGTCTATGATAATATGCTCTATATTTTTATAATCTTGGGAAAGGACGGATTCAATACAATCCTGAATAAATTGAGCTGCGTTATACGTAACTGTGATTAAAGATAATTTCATGTAAGCCCGACTAATTTCTTTCGACTTCTATTCGTTCTATTTGTACGCCAGAATTAATTAATTCAAGGGATAATTTATGCTTAGTTTTATCAAAATCTAGGTCATTACGTCTTCCCTTTTTAACATTGACAACATACCAATTCCAATCATTTTCTCGAACATTGTAAAATTTCCCTATACTTATGTCGTCCAATGATAAGGTAAAAGTACCATTTTTACTATTTGTATTTCTAGCCTTTACCCTAATGTGGTAGCTATTTTTTGCTGGTTCTCTAAACTCAAAATTATAACTCACCTTTGCAGTACCTCCACTTTCACTTTTAATGTATGACTTAAATTGACTAAAATCGTAGGGGTGGGCATCTCGTGGTGTTTCTGTACAGATTTGGACATTTGATCCTTTATCGAATAGTGCTGCCTCGAGATATATATCTTCTGACCACCACCAGGGATGACCTGCTTCATGCCATTTATCTAATTGGTAAAAAACGGGTTCCTTGGGATTTTCCATATCAAGTACATACACACTTCCCTGTCTTCTAAGTTTCAGGGTCATATTTTTTCCTTCTAATGTAAGATTTGTGATCGTAGAGTCCGGTATATTTCCTCTTACATTGGAAACTGCTTGTATAGATCCTGCAATCACATATCTGGCCCTATTTGCGTCCTTTCTAACGCATAGTAATACGGTCGGATCGCCTGTTTTATGTCTGATCATCGGCAGCCCTTGTTCATCTTTCAACAGGGAACCATTTCTTAGGATATCTTCGAATCTACTGGTGATGGCCTGAGCATAGGAAGGAACTACTGCCTGCCAAACAAAATTCTGAGGAAGGGAATTTCTTTGTTCCTGATCCCCTTGATGGAAAAAGCCTGTGTAGAAAAATTCTGCTCCTACCACCCCCAAACATTTTAGCAAGCCCAACCATTGGGAAGGACGAATATTTTTTTCTGGATTTCTATCCCAACCTGCGGCTATAAAGGGAGAACATAATTTATCCCCTGCCATAATTTCTTGCTGACGTGAATGTTCCAGATAATCCCATCCTTTCCAGGGGCCAGTACCCTTTTTCCAATTATAAGGCCATTTAGGATAAAAACTAATAGTGGAATAATATTGGCCATTGATAGGGGTCATTACCTTCCTGATTTCTTTCCATATATAGGGAGCTTCTGAGACTGCATACCACGTAAAGTAGGTATCCTTGAGCTCTGGAATAGTTTTCATAAATCCATCCCTGTAAGCGGTTCGTTGGGACGTCTTTTTCACAGACTGGTAAGTGGCCCAGTTATCTATCTTTAGGGCTTCCTTATCACTTGTTAATTCCTTTGAAACGTCTAATACCGCTTCATTAAATGGATAAAAGGGCATTTCCCCGTTTTCATTGATCATGAAGGGCGTTCGGTTTAATTTATTTAATATGTCCCGTATGTAATCCGCTTGCCCTTCCCCATCTTTGGTCATTAACTGTAAAGGTGCATTAGGGCTAATAGATCTCTTACCTTTGAACCTTGGATTTTTGGCAAGATATCTGGCGCTACTTTCGGGAAGATAATATTCATTAGGAAGTTTATTGCGCATGATATAGGCACTCTCTACGGTTCCTTTTTCATTTTTGTGCTTCACTTGCCCCCATAAAGTGGTGATAGTTACAGGAATATCAGGATATCGATTAGCCAGGTCTATTTCTGCTTCCAGAAGTTCATCATTTCGGGTAACTCTAAAGGGATTAGATAATTGGATAGAATAGTTCCAGTGATTAATCATTTCCTCCTGCAAAGCAACGGCATTAGCGAATCCTTTTTTTCTACCAACTTCTTTTATATGCGCCCCACCAAAAAACAGCATATAAAACCAGTTGTAATTCCGTAAGAGTGTATTCTCAGAGGAATATCTAGGAAGGGGAAACTTCTTAATTTGTTCTAGGGCACTTATCTTCACAGTGGGATGATTAGGGCCAAACTCTCTAAAATCTATTTGCTTACTGCTGATGAGAACGGGCCCCGATGTTCTTTTGGAAGGGATTCTAAAGCTATACCGTTCTCCTTTTTTACCGGAGTGAAAATGGCCTATATGAAGTGCATTCGGAATAAATGCATCGTAAATAGCCAGTTCATCCAAATCTCCAATAAAATTGAATTCATATTTTTCATTAAAGTTAAAACTCAGTCTTTTATTACAATTTTGACCTTTACAAAAGATTCCCTGTTTTTCAACTTTCTTGGTAAAGGATTTAGGTAATCTTCCATCTATCCATAATTCCTTCCTACCTGTAACAGCATCAAACTTGATCACAAAATGGTGCCAGTCTCCATCTACGTAATAATTAAATGATTCCATCCCATCACCATACAAATCAATTTTCATCATATCTGTGTACGGCTTTCCATTCGGTAATATAGTTTTAGTTTGAAAAAGTATGGTAGGATAATTAAAGGCCAATTTTAAGCTCCCGTCTGACATATGGAATAGGAGATTTTCTTCATTAACACGTATATCGGAGAATCTGAGCCAGCATTCAATGCTAATTGCGCGATTAGATTTGAAGGGAATATTCAGGGCTCCACAATTATTGGCCATAAACTCCAGATATCCTCCTGCAATTCCCCCTTCATTATGCCATTTTATACAGGATTTACCATTTAGAGAATTATTACCAAAAGCATCCTGTTGCCATTTGGCTTGATCGAAGTTGAAATATGCGACTGGGTTCATATTTTGGGCACTGAGATATTGATAATTGAAGGAAACTCCTGCAAATATGAGGATTATATTTAATGATAAGATTATTTTCATATGGAACGGCTCCTTACTTTTTCAAAAATAACCCAGGCAAACCAATTCTCTAAACGCATGGGAAGCAGAATAAGATGTTATCACGCTAATGAGAGTTATAATTATTCTTCAAAGAAGATGAATGAGCAGATATAACTCTCTTTCTTATTTCTTTAGCAGGATTCCCCTGATAAATTGAATAAGGGTCAAGATCCTTAGTAGCTACTGAACCAACACTTAAAATAGCGTGGGAACCACAACTTATTCCAGGGCATACAACCGATTGAGCTCCTATCCAACTTCCCCTTTTTAGGGTAATTTCTCCTACCATTAAGTCAAATGAAGCGGATTTATAATTGTGGTTACCAGTTAGTAGCATAGCTCCCTGAGAAATACATACATGATCCTCAATGGAAACTTGTGCCAGATTATCAATCCATACATTTTCGCCTATCCAAACGAAATTCCCTATACTTAGTTTCCAGGGATATTTGATATTCACCGAAGGTTTAATTACAACTCCTTTTCCTACTTTGGCACCAAATACTCTAAGTAATAAGCTTTTTGTAAAAGAAAATGGATTCAGTGGATTGATAAAAAAGACGATATTAATGAAATACCACAGGGTTCTCTTAAACACATTGGCTCCTGTATCAAACCATGTATTGTCAAATGTTGAAAGATCAACGTTTAGTTCCTGATCCATAAAGCTATACTATCATAGTTAACGGTTGTGGCTCGAACAGCATTTTGTAATTTTCTACAAAGCCCGCTTCATTAACATATTCTTTGGCATAAGTCCATGCTTGTTGGGACCAATGATGATAAGTATCCTGATCCATAAATGCTAATTTTTGAATAGCCTGAAGTAGCTTTTCAGTATTATCATGGGCAATATCCCATCCAATACATTTTTCTTCTAAATTTCTCCATGGAGTTTGATCACTAATGAAAGCTAATCTTCCAGCTTGAAAATTTTCGAATATCACATGGCCAAAGTTCTCTCCTTCTGTCAATAAGGCCAGCGCATGATGATCTAATAAGTGTTTATGAACATTGGAATGATCAATCTCTCCAATATAATTGGCTGTTATGTGGGATGGCAGCTTATTTATCACTTCCAGACATCGGTTCCAATAGTGCATATTCTCTATTGGGCCTCCAATCGTGTAATGTACCTGAGATCCTTTGGGTAATAGGTGAAGCAATTGTAACATCCCCAGTAAGTTTTTTACCGGAGCGATTCTGGAAATATATACCAACTGCAGCATTCCCTTTTGTTTAGGAATAGATTTCCAGGCAGGTTGTATAATATTTGGAACGTTAGCGAGCGTAGTAACATTGACTTTTGCCCCTATTCTTGATTGCACATCTCGCCCTTCTTCTTCATTCGTTGCATGAAATTCGATATTCTTAGCCAGGCCGAGATTTCTTACCAATCTCAAAAAAACCGTTTTCTTGAGTGCTTTGTATTGAAGTGCACTGGATTTAAGCATACCCCGAGGGGCCAATACGATTTTATCGGCCTTTTTTCTTATGCCCGGCATCAGTAGCGGCCAGATAGTAAACGGCAAGGAAAACATGCTGTTCATATATAAGCTGGCAGGCATAAGGTCATGGAGCAATGTTTTTAACCGATGATATCTGAGTTGATCTTTTGAAAAATACCAAACCTTAATTCCAGCCTCAGCTGTTATCCAGGTATTAGAAGGAATATGGGCATAAGGTTGGCTTTCCCCATGATCCATATTGGTGGTAATCACAAATAATTCAAACTCGTCCTTCAGCAATCTGGCAACATTCACACAGGAACGGATAGGCCCTCCTGCTTTATAACCAGGTGCGAACCAATCCGTTAGTATGATCAGTCTTTGCTTAGGTGGAGAAACTAATTCCATGTGTCGGTAATTTCATCATTGTAAGTAAAGCGTGAACCCACATATCGTGATTGATGGCGGTAGATAAAGCTTTACTTCTTTCACTCATTTGGAGCCTGGTGCTCGGCGATAATTGAATCATTTTTTTCAAGGCATTCTCCAACTCTTCTACCTTTTGGGTGGGGAAAATAAATCCATTATATCCTTCGCGAATAAAAGCGGCAATTGCTCCTACCATATCAGATACGATCATAGGATATCCAAGTGCAGTAAATTCATGTATGACTACGCCCCATTGGTCAGAAATACTGGGTAGCACAAATACTCCCCCTTGAGCTGCAAACTCAGCTAATTCCTCTGGCTGCATGAAATCGTAGACATTTACTGCAGGCAGCTCCGGAATAGCTTCCCTCAGAGGGCCTTTCCCGACAAAATCAAATTTCCAATCATGATCCATTGACCGACACAGATTTCCAATTGCCTTTCCAAATAGATCAGTGCCTTTGATAGGTAGAAACCTTCCTACATATAGAAATCTATGCGGAATATCTACCTGGTCAGTTAAGACCGATTTGGAAGGGGAAAAGCGAGTAAGATCGGCACAATAATACCCCAGCTTTACCTGTTCTCTGCGAAATCCCATTCTTCTAACGAATTCATACTGAAACATTCCAGGAACCCACATATAATCGAACAATGAAGTGAGGTAAAAAGGAGCTACTGCCGTAGCCATATATTGCCTAAAAGTACCTTTCCATTGATTATCCATGGAACAAATGATGGGGATTCCATATTTCTTTTTTGCCTTACTGGCAATTCTCAGATACTTTTTGTCTTTCCACCCACTCACTACAATAGCTGCAGGCATATGTTTCTCCACTAAGGACCATAACTCATTTTCTGATAAGTCAAATTTTGAGTATTCAGTTATTTTCTGATTACCTTCCATTTTAAACGGTCTCAACTTATCTACGGGATTTGCGACCAAAATTACCTTGGAAGGAACCACAGAAGTGAAGGCCTGTAAGCAAGCACTAAAGTAACCCGCTACTCTTCCATGAAGAAACATGACTGGTGGATACAGAGCTAAAGAAGAAGATACATTTTTCACAGGAGACTGCGTTACTAACTCCATAATCTTTTCTCTTGTAAAATGATTAAGGTGAGAAAAAAGTAAATGGTATAGGTATTTAGTGAGGCGGAAAACCAGGTTTCGTAAATGGCCGAAAAGAGCATGGCCATAATATAAGCTGAAGAAATACTTTTTCGTAATGATGTGCGCAAATTACCTAAAATGGCCCCAAAAAAGAGAAGCGTCCCAATGATTCCGGTATTCAATAAAAAGGTCAAATAGGTGTTCCAGGTTGACGCCATAAACCTAAAAACCTTCATTACCTCCGGAACATGATTTTGATATAAATATTGATCAAAATAAAACCCTCCACCTAACCAGGGTCTTTTAGGAATATGAAATAGGGCGAAAGTCCAGGAAATAGTTCTACCTGAACCATCAACAATACTTTCTGCTCTGAGTATTTCATCTAATCCTAGGGCATAAATGATATCCAAAATGGAAAAATTCAGAAAAAATAACACGACCCCCGGGATAAAAACGAACCAAAACATCAACTTTATGTAGGGCTTACTGGAAAATACCCAATACAAAAACAGAAAAATTAATATTGACATCAAGGCGTTTCTGGAATTGGATAAAATTAAGCTGACCACTGCTAATCCGATAAAAATAAAAATTTTTGATCTATGAACATTTAAATAAGATGCATTACCATTTATATAGATGATATAGAATGTTATCATCAGCATACAAAACAGTCCTATCCCATTGGGATTCCCGAAAATTCCATTAAATCTTTCAAAGGTCCACACAGAACTTATTCCCAACATCGCCTCCAAAATACCTAGTAAAAAAAGTACTCCCGAAAAGTAGACCAGATCACTTACCAATTGATAATTACTCTTTCTAAAATGAAATAGAAAGTAATGATAGACGACAAACAATACCAACATATAGGCAAGTGTTCGCTGTAAACTTACTGGTAAAATGGGACTTGCCTTGATGGCAGAAATAAAGGCTATAATGAAAAAGGGGATGAATATTAGAAAATTCTTGTTGAACTTATACTTTCGATAAAAAATATCGGCTATAGTAAAAGCCGAAAAAAGTAATATGCAAACTATTCGGATACTCTTAAAAACCGCATAATCGTAACCTCTCAAATCAGCTAATACCAGGATCACCAAATAATGAATAATGATCAAATCATCCCTACGCAGAGAACGCATCATCAGGATAAAACAAATGGCAATGGGATAGGCCATAAATGGGACAAAAGGGCAGATCCATATATACACTGGAATAATTCCAAATAATAGTGCCCTGTATTTGATCAAAAAGTCCCTCATGAAAATAATTTCGTATGTTTATACGTACAATTCTGAGTTTATTAAAATTACATATTACAAAATTCACACCACTGCCTCTTTAGCACTTCCTACTGATCTGACACTTCGTTAATTCCTGCTAAGCATTCAATAAAACAGACTGACAAAATTTGTTGTAGTTTACGTTTGCATTGAAGTCATTCTGGAATCGTTTTAAAGCATTCTTCCGTTCCTCATTGATTCTCTCACGATTATTATTTCTAAATTTTGTTATCTCAATTGATAAAGCTTCTGAATCGATATCTACTGGTACTAGTTTTCCTCCTCCATCAGAAAGAATTTCAGGCGTTCCACCCACTGAAGTAGCTATCACAGGAATTCCAAAACTCATTGCCTCCATAATAGACACTGGGATCCCTTCACTTTCGCTGGTATTGACAAATAAATCTACCGGATGAGATTCATAAAATCTATTAACTTCTGTATTGGGAATATTTCCCGTAAAATGCCAGGATACATGCTCTCCTAATTTCTCGGCCTTCTCTTTAAGCGTACCTCTCAGGGGACCATCACCGATATGAGTCCATTGTACATTAAACTCTAATTTATCAATTGCGTCCAGGAGCAGACCTACTCTTTTTCTGGGAATAAGTGTACTACAGGAAACAATGCGAAACCAACCGTCTTCAGAGGGACCATTTATAATATTTTTGGGAAGAACTCCTAAATAACTCGTCCTGGCTTTAAAGGGGAGAGAAATCTTTTCTTTGAGATAATGGGTAGCCTGGTAAGATATAGGATAGATAACATCAATATGCCTTAGAAGAAATGGCCTCAAAGGTAAATATCCATTATATGAGTTCTCAAAGTAGATATCGTATCGATGCGCCCTACAAATAATTCGATGAATCACTTGAGGATATTTTTCTCTCAATAGAATGCAACTCAACAACCATGTGTCAAACCAATAGCTATATACCAATAAATTTTCCAAGCTTAATTCTTCAAGCTTTCGTTCGAGAGCTCTTCCCCAGTTTAAAGCACCATTAATATGTTTAAGACTCACTTTTAGGTTTGTGGTATTCAATGACTGTATATTGCCTTTTAAATGTTGTAGTTCCACCCGTAATGCCTTCACCAAAATTTTCATAGCCGAACCTATATGGATTCCCATATGGTTTTTAGAAACAGTATGAGCTTCGTCTAACAAAATGACTTCACAGTTATCTGGTACTTTCCTCGCTTTTTCGGTGGTGTGTTTATCCAATAATACAGGAACAATATAGACCTTTTCAAAGGATTGACTTAAAAAGCTAATCTCGTTTTCCAAGAAAGCTTCGCTAAAGGTAAATGGATATTTATGCGTTATGAGAAGTAAATTCATGATATTAATTAATTTCTTTCCAGCGTATCATCTCTTTATCAAATGATATACATCTCTTTTATGTTACATTTAGATATACCCAAGTTGACTCATATACTCCTGACAAATCTCTTTGATCAATAGTTTATTTTCTTCATCAAAAAATTCCTCGTTTTCTCTCATTCTTTTCCCTCTAGGTTGGAACTGAACTTCTAACCAAGGATCTATATTTTCTACTACATTAAGTTGCAGCGAAGCAGCTAATTTTTCTATAAATTGCTTTTTGTCTGATACAAACTCCTCATATTTAGCAATGATCATCTCAGACGTATGATCGAACAGTACTCTTGCAGCCATCCTCCATCTTTTGGCTAATACTTCTACCACGGTCTTCCCTTCTATTTTGGGTGAGCTCCCCTCCAAAACTCTACGCCACGCAGGATTAGTCACATGAGAAAATGTTGGCCTTATGTTCCCTTTTCCAGATACATTGTGCCTGTTTAAAATGCTCCTGATATTCTCTTCTGGATGTCTTACAATAAATACCTTCGGAGTCTTGATGAATACTTCTTTCACCTGAGGGTATAAAAAAGTAAAATCGGGATCTTTGATGATTTCTCTGGAACTTTCCCATTTACTTTGGCTTAGAAAGTCCTTGAAAGATATCTCTTCATTGATAAGTTTAGGAAAAAGATCATTGTTTCCTCTGAAAGCGAGATAATCTGAAGTAACTTCTTTAGCTGTCGCTATCCCCAACAATTTAGCGATAGCCGTTGTACCACTTTTTTGATTTCCGAGAATGATAGTCGCCTGATCATTAATTACAGAAAAAGGGTTATAGACCTTTGTCTGAATCAAAGAGTAATTTTCTTTATAAATTCTATTTAGTTTTCGGTATATATCGGATGGGTGCAAAGTCATTTTTATCATTAAGATGTTACTGGCTTACCCAAAGTAATCTGAATTTTTTGCTTAATTCTTTTAGCAAGGTGTTCTGCTTTTTGTCTGGTGGAAGGTTCCCTTACTGTATAGTGTATATCATCTCTTTTAGGCTTTAAGGCTATAATCTGGTAATCTACCGGATCTTTCCATATAGAATAAGAAGAGAGAAAATGAATATACCAACCAAAGGGATAAGTATTCTGAACTAAAATATCTGTGTGTATAGGTTGATCTATCACCTGTAATTTCTCTGGTTGGTGTTTATGTGTCCACTCCAGACAATTGGGATCGGGAATGTGGATGACCAATGTACCATCAGGTTTAATGGCCCTGCGCATATTCTCAAATAACATTGCGTGAACTTCAATAGGAATATGCTCAATGACATCCGGCATGATAATCACATCGTATTGCTTATCAAAAGCATGTTCTACCGCATTGGTAGCAATAAACGCCGCATTCGTATATTGATTCAATCGCTGCTTTGCATTTTCGATGCTCTTGGGACTTAAATCAACTGCGGTAATCGTGCCTTCAGGACCTAAAGATTTGCATATCAACTCTGTCAATGTCCCTACTCCACATCCTATCTCCAGCACATCGTCTGTTTCCCTGAAACCAAATCGCTTCATCCAATTAAGGATACTTTTATGTCTGTCATTAATTCCTGCCATTACCTGGCGGTCCACATACTCATCATAAAACGATTCTATTTCTTCAATCTCTGCCATGTTCTTTTTTTTATTCTAATCTTTCAGAAAAAGATAATCCAATGATGGAAGTTTCAAAATAAATGCCTAATTCGAAAAGTAATTTCACTTAAATGTTTACGCTATCGTAAATATAGTAAAGCTCGAAAGAATTTATTCTACGTAAATTTTTTACTAATTCTATCAAGAACCATCTTTACATCTGCTTTTCCCAGAAAAAAGACTTCGTGATAGGATACCTGAAAATTAGCTCTCATCACAGAAATTACATATATCGTAGTCATAAAATAGGATATAATGGTGGCCCAGATAGCTCCATAAACGCCATAATAGGGCATGAGTACTAAATTTAACAAAATGGTAAAGAACAACCCTAATAGGGAAGCTCTCATATTTTTCCTATGCATATTACACCCCAAGAAATAGCCTGCATACACTTTTGTAACTCCAAAAGGAATGATTCCCAACATTAAGAAGATCAAATAAAGATAAGCCTCTTCAAATTTCTCTCCATATAACAGATGGATAATCCCCTTCCCAAATAAAGCTAGAAAGATTAAGCCTAAAAGGCCTATGATCCAAATTAATCTGCCGAGAAGTAAGGTCGTTTTTAAATGCTTCCCTTCATCCGAAGATGCAACATGAATGTGTAATACAGAAGCTATCGCAACAGGAATCAACCAAAATAACTGACCCAGATTAGCTGCCAGAGCATATACTCCAAGCACCTGGCTTCCTTCAAAATATTGGACAAACCAAAAATCTATTCTGTAATTTAAAAACTGAGCCAAGGTAGCTACATAAGAAATTCCTCCCCAGCTAAATAATAATTTAAGTTGCCGTTTTGATAAATATGATAACGCAAACCCGATATTCAACTTTCTACGCAAAAAAAACAACGCCAATCCGAACATCAATAGTGATACTAGCAAGTGAACATAAAAGGCGATTTCACTCTTTGCTTCCCTATCAGGGCCATATATGAAAAAGTAAAGCGAACCAAAGCTAACTGCGGTTAAAATCACCTTGCTGAGGTTCAAGGTATTCACCCACTTAAATTGCAGATTTCCCATGAGAATCATCGTCCCCAGATTTTGAATCAAAATCAAAAAAAAGCAACCTATTAAAATCCATCTGTATATAGACTCGTCTAATCTGGCGGGTAGAAAAAATTCACTGTGAATCCATTGATCATTTATCCAAACAATTAGGCTGAATATGCTGGTAATGAAAATTACGTAAAAGAAAAAGGTGTTGAAAGTAGCAGTATTTGAAACTTCTTTTTTTGCCAGATAGTACTTGATCGCATTAAAAACGCCCAAGCCCAGCACCAGCACAAAAAGATTAATAGAACTCATAAAAATGGCATAATCTCCTTTACCTTCAGGCCCCAAAACCCTGGAAGTAAAAATGGAGGTCCCTAACCCTAATACCACATTTAACAGATGGGTACCCATGGTACCCATCATATGTCTTCGTATCGCCATTAAATTTAATTAACAGTCAGCTTCTTAAACACTTCGCCTGAATCTGTTTCAATATGAATAAAATAAAGGCCTTCTGGTAAACTACCCAGGGTTAACGCTCTTTTACCTGTTAGTGGTGTCCTTTCCCAATTAGTTTTCTTAACTACTTGTCCCTGCATATCATACACCCTCAATTTCATCGACTGAGAGAAAGGTAAATTCCACTGGACCCAAACTTGCTCGCCGGCTGGATTAGGAAATATACTCAACTCGCCATCAGATAGTTCATTATCGATACTAGTAACAAATCTGATTAATTGAAAACACTCAGTTATGGAGTCTGTAGAACAGATACCCTGAATATCACTCACCATAAGTGTTACACAATAAAAACCAGTATCTACATAAGAGTGAGTTGGAACTAACGCATTACTAGTTCGACCATCACCAAAATCCCATAAATATTCTCCAAAAGAGGATAAATTATTAAATGACACCGTCAAATTACTACTAATGACTGTATCAGGAATAAAAAAGTTAGCTGTTACTGGTGCCTGGATAGAAACAGAAATAGTATCTATCGTGGAACAACCATTAATATTAGTAGCAGCAAGCGTATAAAATCCACTAGATCTGACAGTAATATTTTGGGTGTTCTGCCCGGTACTCCAATTATAAGTTAGCGTACCATCTTCGATTCCTATAATTGCGCTATCACATGAGACAAAATCAGCTCCTAAAGTAAAATCCGGAGGACTATCAAAACCTGAGACTTCTATAGATTCTGTAAGTTCACAACCTCTAGGCTCTAACACAGTAACAGAATAAGTCCCTGGCAGTGAAATGGAAATAGTCTCCGTAGTATCTCCTGTGCTCCAAACATAGATAGCTTCCGATCCATAATTAGTATCCAGCACGCTATCACATTGAATACCATCTTCTCCTAAACCTACATCAGAAGGAATTTCTACAAAAATAGTATCTCTGACTGAACATCCATTGGAATTTTTCACTTCGACGGTATAAAGATCTGTAGAATCAGCAACAATAAACTCAGCCGTCTCACCTGTGCTCCAAAGATAAGTAGCATTTTGAATATTCGGATTTATGAGTACTGGCTCGCAAGCATACAAAGAATCATCCAGATTAAGTGGAAGTTCTATATTTATCGAAGCTTCAGTACGCTCACTGGAACATTCTGACAATAGGGATAATGACCAATTATAAAAATAGTTATAGTGTGTAGCGTTTGGAAATCCACTTAATATTGACATTTGTGGGGACGATACGGGAAACTCCTGTGTGATATCAATCCGCAATTGACCATCTAAATCAGGATCAGCCAATACTATTTGATACCCTTCTCCCGGAATAAGAGGAACATTTAATCCTATCCGATTTTCACCAATCACATCGAAAAGGAATTTTTCCTCAAACAATGTTTCTCCTTGTGGGCTAATCACTTGAATCGAAGCAATTAATTCCCCATCTACATCAATAGACACAGAATCCAGCAATATAGGCTCAAACACATCAAAATTTAGACCTCTGGAATCACTTACCGGAAAAAACCTATTTTCAAATTCTGATATGTCTAGACCACCAAGTCCACCTGGAAGAAAATTAACCCCCTGAATTCCGAGTAGGATTGTCGAATCTACTTGTAAATTCAGGTTATCTGATATAGCTATAGGTAATGTCTTATCATTCAAATTGCTCCATAAAGTAAAAGAAGAATTGTTTCCAACACTCAATTCTACTAAAGAAGGTTCACAAAAGGACGTATCCGAAATGGTTGGTGATTCAGGTTGTTCAAATAATGTCAATACCACCTCATCCTCAGCTACACAATCTTCCGTAAAACTTACAGAAACGCTATAAGTCCCTGAACTGGTGATCGTACTTACCTGAGTTGTATCTCCATTGCTCCAATCATAAATAGCCCCAGGATTACCCGCATCTAATTCCAGGGTAGTAACACCACACAATATAGTATCGGGCCCAAGATCTACAGCAGGTCTGTTCAAAAAAAGAATATCAGCAGAATCCCTTTCACTACTACAAGTTCCTACAGCTGATATCTTCCAATTAAAGAAATAATTGTAATGTTTATCTATAGGAGTACCACTCACAAAATTTATATACGGATCACTAAAAGGGTATTCGATAGATATCCTAACATAAAGTGCTCCTGTCCCATCAGGAGATGCCAGCGTAATTTGGTAGCCCTGAGAAGGATTCAATGTGGTATTAATTCCTATGGGATTTTCACCAACTTCAGTTAGTTCCACTGGCTTACTAAAGATTATTTCTTCATTCGCATTTTTGATTTGAACTGTCCCATTCAGTGGTCCATTTACAAAGACGGATACTGAATCTAACACAATAGGCTGCAATACATCAAAAATAAGCCCTCTTTCATTCGTTATGATGAAAAAGTTCCCATTTGAAATTTCGGGAAGTCCAGAAACTATATTTGTCGATAAAATATTAGATTCCGCAAAAATTGAAGTTGGACCTTCCACATCTATACCAAAATCATTTCCAATTCCTATAGGCTTACCTTCTGAAGCCGTTCTATACCATACCAATGTTCCACCCTGAAATTCTGCATTTAAGCTAACTTCCGAAGCTCCACAAGCGCTTAGATCTCCTATTTGTGGGGTTTTCGGCCTTTGAATAACCTCTATTTCAATACTGTCCCTCGTAGTGCCTGTCAAATCTGTAACATCCACCCAGTATATACCACTACTTTCTACTACAATGGTTTGCGTAGTATCCGATGTACTCCAAAGATAACTAGCTCCTTTATTACCAGCATCCAGAACGACAGACCCACATACTGTGGTATCAGCCCCTAAATTAACTACAGGTGCAAAGTATAAATTATTTTCGTCTACGTGGATTGAAGCCTTAGAAAAAAGATGAAGGCATCCACAAGCTATTACACTCCAGATAACCAAATATCGAAAAGCTAAATCTAGAACCATATAATGTTATTATTATTAAATTTTCAAGCATCCAAACTTTTTAGATTATGAACTCCTTTCGTAAAATTAATTAAAAAAAGGATGGCTATGATGTAATTACTTCCGAGGTGTTAGAAAACCTAACTTTTTATATGATAATGCCTTTTTTATGTGATGAGATTATCTAGTTTAAAGAACTTCTCTGATCCGTTCGACAATATAGCTTAGCTCTGCTTCCGAAAGGGTTGTGTAGGTAGGCAGGCTTACAGCATTGCTAAATAATTTTCCTGAAAAGTCCGACTCACTTATGAATTTACACTCCTTGAACATAGGCAATAAATGAAGCGGAGTGTATATGGATCGAGATTGGATTTGATGCTCCCTGAGGTAGGCGATCATCCTTTTCTTATCTTTGACCTTTATTGTATTTAGCCAAAAATTGGGTGAAAGATTTTCATCTAAATTGGGAAACTCAACAGAAGAAGAAAATGGAGTAAGTTGCTCTTGATATAGGGTCGCAATTTCTTGTCTTCTCTCTAAAATATATGGTAATTGTTCTATTTGTGCCAATCCCAATGCTGCAGAAATATTGTTCATTCGGTAATTATATCCTACCTCATCGTGCCAATATTGCTCACCAGTAATTTTTGCCTGTTGGGACAAATGCAACAGTCGATCAGCATATTCTTTCTTTTCTGTCAGCACCATTCCTCCTCCTCCGGTCGTTATAATCTTGTTTCCATTAAAACTTATACATCCCATTTCTCCCCAGGTTCCGGCATGTTTTTTCTTGTACCAACTTCCCAAGGCCGCTGCTGCATCTTCGATCAAAAGTAGGTGAAATTCATTAGCTAGTCGTTTCAATGCCTCTATCTGAGCTATAAATCCCAATATATGTACGGTCATTAATACCCTGATCCGTTTTCCATCTTTTTTGTAGATACATCGATCTTCTATGACAGTACACTCTTCGTTCAGAAATTGAGTAAGTAGGCTCACATTCATTTGCCATGTGTTTGGGTCTATATCTATCAATATAGGTTTGGCTCCCAGATAACTAACCGCATTCCCCCCAGCTACGAAAGTGAGATCGGGCATAATGACGTATTCATCCTGCATTAATCCACATGTGACAAGCATAAGATGTAAAGCAGAAGTACCACTTTGTAAAGGAATAGCATAAGTAGCTCCTGTGTAATGCGCCATTTGTTGGGCAAAGGTGTTTACATATTGGCCCGAAGAAGAAACCCAGGTAGAATCAATACAGGCCTTTACGTAATTCCATTCACTTCCCTCAAAAAATGGTTGACTCAACGGAATCATATGCTCCAGAGACTAAATGTGATGCAAAACACGTTGATACATCTCCTCCTCTCTAAACTGCCTAAACCAATCTATCGTTTCCGGTAAACCTTCCTCTAAAAAATAAGAAGGGCTCCAATCTGTATAACGTCGAAGTTTTTCATGAGCACCTTTCAGACGAAAGACTTCACTTTTTCCTGGTCTGAATTTTGTCTGATCTTCAATGACAGTAGTACCAGGACGAATTAATGCTACAATTTTGTTCGCTAAATCTCCTATCGAAATTTCTCTTTGGGAAGCTACATTAAATACCTCTCCTTCCACTTCGCTTGCTCGGAGAATAGCTTCAAAAGCCGATATCAGATCCTTCACATATACAAAATCTCTGGTAGGAGCTAAATTTCCCAAACGAATTTCCACATTACCATCCAAACACTGACGAATCAAATTTGGAATGACCGCTCTAAGGGATTGTCGAGGGCCGTAGGTATTAAAAGGGCGAACTATACACACAGGCAAATCATATGTCCTGTAAAAAGCTTCCGCCATTTTTTCAGCAGCAATTTTGCTGGCACTATAAGGAGACTGAGCCTGCAAAGGGTGTTTTTCATCTATAGGAATATACTGAGCCGTTCCATATACTTCTGAAGAAGAAATAACAATGAGTTTTTCTATCCTACTATCCTTTGCAGCTTGCAATACATTTAAAGTACCTTTTACATTTACATCTACATACATAGAAGGTGTTTCATAGCTGTAGGGAACAGAAATCAAGGCAGCTAAATGTACCACCCAATCTACTCCTTCCATAGCCTTTCTAAGTGCGTGATAATCTCTGATATCTCCGGAAATAATGGTTAGTTTTCCCGAATACTCCTTATCGATATGATCAAGCCATCCAATGGAGTTGAATGAGTTGTAAAGAACAAAAGCCCTGACTTCATAACCAAGTCGAAGCATATGCTCTGTGAACTGACTTCCGATAAACCCTTCTGAACCAGTGACTAAAATTGATTTTTGCATTAATTCCATGATGTGGCGTACCAACTTCTGGCGGCTTCGTAATCTTCTTTTCTACCGATGTCTATCCAATATTCATTAATGACGTAGACCGATGCTGATATCTCTTTCTCTAACATTAGCGAAAATAAGTCCGTTATATCGAAATAAGCATGTGGAGGTATCAGCGAAAGTAAATATGGATCAATTAAATAAATTCCAGCATTAATATAGTGTTTTGCAAATGGCTTTTCCTCCATTTTTTCCATGTATCCATCCCGGCTTTTCACTACTCCAAAAGGGATTTGATAACAATATTCTTTAATTCCCATGGTAGCAAAAGACGCTTGCTCTTCGTGAAAATTATACATACTGTTCAAATTCAAGGTAGTAATAATATCCCCATTAATAACCCAAAAGGGAGCGCTTAGCTCCCCAGAAATAAGACTTAAGGCACCGGCTGTACCCATATAATCTTTTTCTTCTATGTATTCTATACTTACTCCCAACTCAGAACCATCTTTAAAATAGTCCTTGATAATTTCAGATTTATATTTGATACATAAAATAAATTCTCTAAAACCGTATTGCTTGAAAGAGGAAATGATGAAGGATAATACTGGTTGATCGCCTAATGATAACATGGGTTTCGGTAAATTCATCGTCAACTCCCCTAATCTTGTGCCCATGCCCCCAGCCATGATGACAACTTTAGCCTTTCCCGGATTTTCACTCATAGGTGTCTTATCTATTTCTCTATTCAAAAATATTATTATAAATGAACGATTCTAATTACAAAAATATATTTTTATGAGCATCATCAAAATCGGGATCATACTTACCTGAAATCCTTTACTATAAGCATCAAAAAATCATAAAATTCTGTTTACCTCATTATTTTTTAATTGATAAAGCTGTTTGCTCTCTTTACAGCTAGCCGTTTGGGTCTCCAGATTAAATTCTAATCGGTGTCCATATTCACTGATCCAACCAATCTGACGACCAGGATTTCCCACTATGAGTGCATATGGTTTTACCGGTTTAGTCACCACTGTCCCAGCGCCGATCAATGCAAATTGACCAATTTCATTACCGCAAATAATCGTAGCGTTTGCCCCTATACTCGCGCCTCTCCTAACATATGTAGTTAGGTATTGATCTCTTCTTATTACTGCACTTCTGGGATTAATGATATTGGTAAATACCATAGATGGTCCCAGGAATACATCGTCCTCACAAATGACTCCAGTATATATAGAGACATTATTTTGAACCTTTACATTATTTCCCAATATCACCTTTGGTGATATAACAACATTCTGACCTATATTACATCTTTCTCCAATAACGCTGTTTGGCATGATATGAGAAAAATGCCAGATTTTGGTTCCTTTACCTATTTCACATCCTTCATCAATAACAGCAGTTTCGTGTGCAAAATATTCGATCATAAACAATCAGGACATAAAAGCTTTAACGGAATCCGAAATAAATGTTAATTGTTCCTCGTCTAACTCTGTGTGCATTGGAACAGAAATAACCGATTCACAAAGTGCTTCTGTATGAGGATAAACTCTTGTTAAGTGTCTTTCATCATAAAAGGCTTTCTGTAAGTGAAGAGGGATAGGATAATATATCATAGAAGGAATTCCTTTAGTGGCTAGATATTCCTTCAATTCATTTCTGTTTATTCCTTTCGTTTTTAAGGTATATTGATGAAATACATGAGAAGAATTTTCTGTTCTGAAAGGAATGTCTAAAGCAGGTACATCTTGAAAAGCATGATCGTAAAAAGCTGCCGCTTTTTGCCTGTTGGTAATATAGGTAGGTAAATGACGCAATTTAATATTTAAGATGGCAGCCTGCATCGCATCTAATCTCGAGTTTACTCCTATCACATCATGAATATATTTTTTACTTTGACCATGATTTGCCACCATGCTAATTCTTTTCGCCAATTCTTCATCTTTTGTAAAAATCGCTCCTCCATCTCCATAACATCCCAAATTTTTTGAAGGGAAAAAAGAAGTTGTACCTACATGGCCCATCGTACCTGCCGAAGCTGTTTCCCCATTACTAAAGGTATAAGTGGCGCTAATCGCTTGTGCAGCATCTTCGATAACATATAAATTATGTTCTCTGGCAATCTCCATAATGGGTTCCATGTCTGCACATTGGCCATATAAATGGACAGGAACGATCGCCTTGGTTTTGGGAGTTATAGCACATCGGATTTCCGCCGGGTCAATATTAAATGTATGAGGATCCACGTCTACCAGTACAGGCGTCAATCCTAATAATGCGATAACTTCTGCGGTAGCTATGTAGGTAAAGTCAGCTGTTATTACCTCATCTCCAGGTGTTAAACCTAAAGCCATCATAGCAATCTGAAGTGCATCTGTACCATTGGCACAACTTATGACATGAGGTACCGATAAACATTTTGCAAGGGATGATTCAAACGCGGAGACTACTGGTCCTTTAATAAATCTGGCCGATGTCATCAATTCACTCAAGGCGTGTTCAATCTCTTCCTGGATCTTTCCATGCTGAGTGATAAGATCTACCATTCTGATTTCTTTATGTAAGGTACTTTCTGCCATATATAGCCTGATATTTTTATGAGACTTTCGTTAATCAATAGCTCAAAGTTACAGGAAAATTATATTTAGAAAATGGTTTATGTATTCTTTTATTAAAAGAACTTTATTTTTCATGGAAAGTGATGCCTATTAAGAAGATAACATTGAATTTGCCTACTGAATTATTTACCTTACCTTTTTAAATAAACTTTCAAACAAAAATTACTCAATTAAGGCCTACATCCTACTCTTCATCTTAGCATTCATTGTTGAAAATGACATCCTATCCTAATCCTTAATCTGCTTGAATCTAACAGCAATTATTTGTCAGAGAATGAGTTCATAGCTTTATGAAAGAAAAAATATTCAGCCTGTTCTTCCCTCATGATCAAAAGTTAGCGCATTTTGGTGCATTGGATGGATTAAGAGGAGTTGCTGTACTCATAGTTCTCCTATCACACACCAGCAATGCAGGAATATATTTTCATTCATTTCTCAATTTTCAGCAAATAGGAAAAGTAGGAGTATATCTGTTTTTTGTACTTTCAGCTTACTTACTTGATAGGCAAATCGCTATACATCTTTTGTCCCATAAAGCGAATCGGAGATATTGGCTCAATTATTTTCTCAGAAGGTTTCTCAGGATTTATCCTTTATTTACCATCGCTTTAATAGTACATGGCCTTCTAACAGTGTTAGGAGTTCCGACAGTCATAGATCACGTCATAGACATCCCCCTTCATTTATGTCTGATCAGAGGAGAAAATATTTTTTGGTCCATTCCTGTCGAGTTCAAATATTACTTTATCTCTCCTTTATTAATGATCTTTTGTCACACAGTTTTAAGGTGGAACATAAGAAAAGTGTTTTTCTTCTTTGCTGGCTTAATTTGTATTTCTATAAGTATTGAATGGATATCACCTTTATCAAGGGTTTCCACCTTGAAATATCTTCCCATTTTTTTAACAGGAACAGTTCTTTCCATCTACGAATTGTTAAAAAAAGAGCTTATTCTGAATCAACGAACTGCCAGGGTATTAGAAATTACAGGAATTTTATCTGTTGAAATCATCCTGCTTACCATCCCATATTACTTTGAGCACCTCTTTGGGGTGAGCCTTCATATTCAATCTCCATCTTTTTATCTATTTTATGCCATTTTGTGGGCGCTAGTATTAATTGCAGCGAAATATGGAGTTGGATATATTAAAGCATTTCTATCACTCAGATTTCTTAGATTTTTGGGAACAATTAGCTTTAGTATGTATTTGTTTCACATGCCGATCCTGATTTTCATAAACAGTGAAATGCTTTCGCTCCCTCAAGAAATGAAAATATATGTATTTTTCATTTCTACCATCATATGCTCATCCATTAGCTATGTACTCATAGAGCGTCCACTATCAATGATTCGAATATCTCATGGAGACGGACCCGAATGAAAGTCTGGAGGGTCAATTATATTCTTCCCTTTATCACTGTAATATTAAATACCTCTTTAAAGCTTTCTCCAATAGGAACATAGCGATCTTTAATTCTAACTTTTCCATTTCTAATACTTTGAATTTTATCGATGGAAATGATAAAAGATCTATGGATTCGCATGAATCTTCGGTCATCTAGCTGAGCAGTTAAAGACTTCAGGCTCCTAATGGTCATAATGGGTCTTTCCTGCTCGGTATAAATTTTCACATATTCTTTAAATCCCTCGATATAATAAATTTCTGATAGGGAAATTTTTACCATATGATGCTGGGATTGAACCAATACATAATCATTTACACTGGCTGATGGAAGCGAAACTTGAGTTCCCATGCCAGAGAGGTTTGCCTTGTTAACCGCTTTGAGAAATCTGGCAAAGCCGAAAGGTTTTAATAAGTAATCCGTAGCATCCAATTCAAATCCGTCAATAGCATATTCTGCGTAAGCCGTAGTGAAAATAACTTGAGGAATCTTCCTCATTGTCCTAACTAAATCCAAGCCACTTAATCCAGGCATATTGATATCAATAAAGATCAAATCAACGACTCGCTTGGGAATTTCACTTAATGCCTCAAAAGGATTTTCATATAATTTTTCCAAAGACAAATAAGGTACCCGTTGTATGTAATCTTCTAATACACTCAAAGCCAATGGTTCATCATCTATAGCAATACATCTCATTTTACAATTGTTAACGTGATCCTAAACATTTGATTCGATTTTCTAATGTGCAACTGATGTTTGTCGGGATAGAGCAATTCCAGCCGCTTTCTTAATGTTTTCCAATCCCAATCCAGATTTTTTCTCCAGCGCATTTGCATATTCTCCTATAGTGTTCGAGACGATAAAGGTCAGTTTCCTTTGATGCTCTACCATTACCGTAATACAAATTTCACTTTCGTTTACATAGCTATGACTATGCTTAAACGCATTCTCAACAAAAGGAACCAGTAATAATGGCTCTATATCGAACTCGGTACGCTCGCATTTATATCTAAAATGAACCTTCTGCCTGTTTGATCTTGAATACCTCAATCTATGAAGCGCAATAAAGTCAGTTAAGAATTGAACCTCTTTTTGGATTCTAATTCTTTCTACATTGCTTTCATAAAGCACATATCGCATCAAACTAGATAGCAACAGAATCGCTTGTTGAGTTTTTTGTGAATCAGATTTAGCAAGTGCATAAATACTATTGAGGGTATTAAAGAAAAAGTGAGGATTGATCTGAGATTTCAGGAAGGATAATTCAGCAGTTAGCTTTTCTCTTTCCGCCTTTTCGATCAACTTTCCTCTTCTATCCCAATCTAACATCATTTCAAAAGTCGTTCCCATCAATATGAAAAGTAAAAACGGAAAAACTGGCGGGAATAAGGTAGGGGGAACGGGTTTGAGTCTTTTAGCATTGATGATAAACTGAATAGTGGGATGATCAAACCATACAAAAAAAATAAGCGAGTATCGAAATAATGCAATCATCGAAATAAGACTTAATACATACCACACATATTTTCTTCGTTGCAACATCTCTGGAACCAGAAATGCAATATTCGTTACATAAAAAGGAATCATCACCAGGGTAAATGACCAAATTTTCCATGCAATCTTTGAAGATGCATCCAAACTATTGTAGAATAATAAAGGAGGCAGCATCCCAAGGGTCAGGACGAACAGGTGAAACAGTATTCGGTAGTGTTTGTAAGAAATCTGCACAATTATTTTCAATCAAAGGGGTCATTTAAACTAATTAATCATCTTCATCTTCTTCATCAAAAGGTCGAAACTCCCATATATCGTCAAAATAAATACTGCTGGCTCTTCCGGTAGCGATAAAACCGCGCTGTTGGATGGCAAATCCTACCGGATCTATCCTGGTAGCTCCTTCAAAAGCCGTTTTTTCTATCCAGAAATCTGTACTGGGATCGTACTCCCAAATAGAACTGGTATTCGTACTTCTTTGGCCTAACACGACATATCCCAACCCATTCATCGTAAATGTGGTCCCTCCTTCTCTGGCAATGGCGTAATCATCTTCCTCATCCAAATCCTGCATTTCTATCCATGGAAAATCGGGAAGTAAACCGGGATCAAATCTCCACCAATCTACTTCAATGGCTCCATTATCAGATCCGCTCCCCACATAAGCTACATCATTTATCACCATAGCTATCGCATTTTCCCGCTTACTTCCCCCTATACTGGGTATTTGAACCCAGCTATCTGTATCTGGATCGTATTCCCAAAAATCCTTAAGGGTATTGCCATCATTTCCCGTTCCTACATATCCTTTACCATTTAAGCCAAAAGCCACTGCATTTCTTCTGGCTGATCCCCCGAAGTCAGCTATTTGAGACCATGACCCCGATTTAGAATCGTAGACGTAAAAATCATTTAATTCATCATCTCCGTCATATCCCAAACCTACATATCCTTTACCATCTAAGGAAAATGCTACAGCAGCACTTCTCGCCACACCAGGAAAGGTATCTATCCTTTGCCAAAAATTCTGGCTCACATTATATCTCCAAAAATCCCTGTAGTATTCATCCTCTTCTCCATTAAAGCCAGTCCCCACAAATCCAAATTCACCAATGGCAAAAGATATCGCATTGGATCTTGGAAATCCTTCAAAATCAGATAATTCCACCCAATTCCCTAACAAGTCTTCCTCCTCTTCTTCCTCACATGATACGATGAATAGCATTCCTGCCAATAGCAACCACAATAATTTAATTTGCTTCATAAAATTGTTAATTATTATCTATGATATAATCCAGGATCAGTAATTCTAAGTGACTTTCTACACTATTCTGCTCATCACCGACGATTAATCTATCTACTGAATTAGTAAATGAACCTTCCCCCCCTTGAATGAGAATGGCGTCCTCCTCAGTAGATAAATCATTCACCTTCTCCTTTATAAAGTCAGTGATCACCATTCTGTACTCAGTTTCTTCCTGAAATTCTCTATCTATGTTGAGAAAAATATTATTGACCAAAGGTTGTCGGATTCTGTTCAATTCGTCTATTTCGTACAGCCTCAAATCTGAAGGTAGTGAAACCGTATTGCTGTAAGTTCCTTTCATCGGTCGTAGTACAAGCGTAGCTTCAATGATAAAATTTTCATTTAGTACCGCTCTAACCTCATCTAAAGAAACAAATTCCACCTTTATCCCCAGGCCGGCACCATTTTGAAGGAAGGCCAAATGTTCTGTCTCTGAAGAACTTATATCGTCCCTTAAGGTTGAAATTCCTTCTAACAGAGAACCCGAGGGATGATGCAGCAGTTGATTAAAGCGAAGTCTATTAGTAGATAAACGCAATGCTTTCTCTTCTCCTCCCTCCTCATAGTGCAGAATTAGCCTGCTGGAAGGACTAAAACCAAGAAAGCATTGACTAAGGGTAGTGTCCACTGCTAATAGCAAACCAGGAAATTGCTCATCAAATTCTGTCAGGACATCCGTTTCCTCATTTTGAAGAAAATCGAATATAGACATGGCATAATCCTGATCTATGGCTACAAAAATAGATCCCTTTCTCTGCGGTCTGGGTTGAAATTGATATGTACCAATGGGATATGCATCCAGATATGAAACTTCACTCAGATTAGATAGAAGCCCCTCATCGTTTAATTCCCATTCTTCTTCAATGGGATACATAGACAGACTAAATGGAGCTACCGTATCAAAATAAAAATAACCATCATGGATCAATTCAAATTCTGCACGAAGGAACTCAGCATCCTCCTCCAATGCCGTAGGTAAAGAATCTTTATTAAAGTAAAAGAATGACCTGGCGTGAATACTTCCTATCTCCTTGCTATAATGATAACCAACTAAATGCCTGATGTCGTTCGAACTGGGGAAAGAATCGTACTTGACTGTAGATAACTTAATGCTAACGGTATCTACAAAATTCACATCCAGTATTTCATTTCGAACAATTTCTTCCCCTATCATTATGGGATCACCACATTGCCAAAAAAGAATCGGAACTAAACAACATACGATCTTGAATATGTAATTTCTCATATGGGAGGTTTGAGCTATGAGATTAAAGCTATATTCCAGGAGTTGGTACTAAAAATGAAATCTACCTAGCTGGTGATTGAATAGACTAATCCTCTAAATCATTCTATCGACCGAACAATTCTGCTACATTCGGATATTTATATAGTGTATTCCCCTATTCATGGAATAGAACCTCCTGTCTGTTGATTTTAATTTGAGCTTAACATCATTTCTGACATTTTTCAGATGGTTATATTCAAAGCTTAAGTTGAAGATTGGTTTCATGAGAAATTATGTCCTTTTCGCAATCATCTTATCCATCCTATCATTGGAAATGAGCGCCCAGCAAACCCCTATCTCTCCTTATTCCTTCTTTGGTATAGGAGATATATTTCCGTTGGGATCAGGATACCATTTAATGAAAGGGGGAACAGGGATAGCAGATCGAAATGCGCTGGTGATAAATACGCTGAATCCTGCATCTTATAGTAGTATTGATTTTCCTGCCACCTTTATCAATGAATTTGCCGTAAGCCTGAGTGCTGTCAACTGGAATGATCATGGGGAAAATGAGCTTCAGTGGGATATGGGCTTTCCATATGCTTCCTTTGCTGTAAAAGCACTTCCCAAAGGAGGATTAGCGTTTGGATTAAGAGCATTTAGTAATGTCAATTACCACATTCAGGGAGAAGAACGATTCAACGGCCTTCCTGGAACCTATCATGTAGATTATAGCGGTTCGGGGGGATTAAATGAAGTATTTCTAGGATATGGCTATCAGTTAAGTCCTAGATTTTCTCTAGGAGCCCAAATGTCTTATATTTTTGGAACGATTACTTATGACCAGGAAGTAGATAATCAAGAATTCAATTACAACATTCGTATAGAAGACAAACAATTTTCAAATGGCATTCGATTAAGTGTTGGTGCTCAGTATGTCATTCCTATGGGAGAATCCAGCCTAAGCCTGGGAGTAACCTACGATCCTCAAACGAGTCTAAATAACACCAGAGAACTCATCATCTCTGATTTATTAGGTAGTTCATCTGCCGGACCTGATACTGTAACCGCAAATGAGGTGGACATCCATCAAGACATTCTCCCTCATGCTTTTGGTGCGGGGGCTTCCTGGAATTATCGTGGAATATTTGCTATTTCAGCTGATGTTAGAACTCAACTTTGGTCCAATGCTTCATTTGAATCCACTGCATATGAAGTGAGAGATAGTCGACGTATGTCATTGGGCTTTGAAAAACTCCCCAAAGCTCGTCCCAATAAATATGTCGATTATGTAAGTTGGTCTATGGGCCTATTTAACGATCAATCGTATTTACTCCTCAATGAAGAGGGATTAGACACATATGGAATCACAGCAGGCATAAATCTACCTACGAAAGGGAACTTGGGGGTAGTTCGTTTAATCGCTGAATATGGAATGAGAGGACACAATATTTCTAATTCTTTTTCAGAAAGTTATGTAAAGCTTACTCTTTAATTTGTCCTTTTCTGAATTTTGGTTTAGAAAACAAAAAGTAGACTAGCAGTAACTTATCTCCCCCTCCCTGGGTACCCTCATCATATTTTTCCTGTCTTCAAGCTGAGGATTTCCCATTGGAACTATGTATTTTACTAAAAAGCGAAATACATGCATCATTACTCCTATCTCATCTCTTTCTTATTCTACACCTTTATCGCTGGCTCGATCTGCAGCCAACAACCAATTTACCCATTGGAAGGACTCGAAGAGACCGTAGAAATTATCGTAGACGAATGGGGGATTCCTCACATTTATGCTGCTACAGAAGCTGATTTGTTTTTTGCGCAGGGATTTTATGCCGCCCAGGATAGAATGTTCCAATTTGAAATATGGAGACGCCAGGCCACAGGCACCGTAGCGGAAATACTGGGAAAAAGAGAGTTGGAGCGGGATAAAGGAACCCGCTTATTCAAATTTCGAGGCGATATTCAGCGGGAAATGGATCATTATCATCCTAGAGGCTCCTTAATCATTACCTCTTTTGTCGAAGGAGTGAATGCCTATATTGACCAAACCCGGCTACATCCAGAGTTATTACCACCAGAATTTAACTTATTGGGAATCAAGCCACAATATTGGACACCTGAGATCGTAATTTCCCGGCATCAAGGATTATTAGGAAACATAGAAAAAGAACTGGCTACCGCCAGAGCAGTGGTATTATTAGGAGAGAACAATGTAAAAGAGCTAAGCCATTTTCATCCGGGTGATCCAGACCTTAGCCTGTCTCCTACTATTGATCAGGAATTATTGTTTGAAGATATCCTTGGCATTTACAACGCCTTTAGAAAACCCATAGAATTTCGTCCAGAGGATTTAGTAGCTAGTGCGAGTAATAAAGATTGGGAAGCATTCCAATATTTGGCTGGACAGGATAAGGCTGATAGAGATGCATTGGTACGAAATGAACAGGAAAATATAGGAAGCAATAACTGGGTCATCAATGGTTCATTAACTGCCAGCGGTTTTCCAATGATGGCTAATGATCCACACCGACGACAATCTGCCCCCTCTCTGCGCTATATGGCCCATTTAGTGGGACCAGGATGGAATGTAATCGGAGGGGGAGAACCTGAAATTCCCGGTATATCGATTGGCCACAATGAATATGGCGCCTGGGGATTGACCGTCTTTAGCACGGATGCAGAAGATCTGTATGTATATGAAACTCATCCTGACAATCCAAACCAATACAAATACCAGGGAACATGGGTAGATATGCATTTGATCGAAGAAGAGATTTCCGTAAAAGATCAGGAAGCTGTCAACGTTACCTTTAAATACACACGTCATGGTCCGGTCATATTTGAAGATGAAGCGAAACATGCGGCTATCGCTATGAGGTGTGGATGGATGGAAATAGGAGGATCACCTTATCTGGCGAGTTTGCGAATGGATCAGGCCCGAAGCTGGGAAGAATTCCAACAAGCCTGTAACTATAGCCATATCCCCGGAGAAAATATGGTATGGGCGGATAAAGAAGGAAATATCGGTTGGCAAGCAGTAGGAATCGCTCCCATTAGAAGAAATTTTAGCGGATTGGTTCCTGTACCAGGTGATGGTTCCTTTGAGTGGGAAGGTTATTTACCGATTATCGCCAAACCTAAGGTAGTCAATCCCAAAGAAGGCTTTTTTGCTACGTCGAATGAAAATGTAACGCCTAACTCCTATTTGTATATGGATGCCATAGGATTTCAATGGAGTGATCCTTTCAGAGGAAATCGAGTGAGAGAAGTTCTTTCTTCAGGTCGCAAATTCACTTTGATGGACATGGCGCAATTGCAAACAGACTACCTCTCCCTTCCCGCCAGACAACTCGTTCCCTTATTAAAAAATACGAACATAGAAGATCAAGAGCTCCAACAAGCGATTTCTTATCTGTTGGCCTGGGATCATCAACTTCTTCCTACCTCCATCGCCGCTGGTATCTATCATCAATGGGAAAGAGAAATCAGATCTGGGATGGAAGATATGTTGGTCATGAAAGAAGCACAACCATATATCAGTCTCCCATTCAGTAGCATCATCGATTGGTTGATATTGCCAGATGGGAAATTTGGGGAAAATCCTGTAGCAGGAAGAAATGCTTTTCTTATGGAGGCATTACAGAAAGCAGTGGATCATCTGAGTCAGGAATTAGGAGAAGATATGTCCCAATGGGCATATGGCCAGCCATCCTACAAACACATCTATATCAAACATCCATTGAGCAATGCGGTAAATGAAGAATGGCGCGAAAAATTGGATGTGGGTCCGGCGGTAAGAGGAGGAAACAGCTATACCGTAAATAATACTTCAGGGAACAACAATCAGACATCAGGGGCTTCTTTTAGAATGATTGTGGATACAGAAGATTGGGATAAATGTATAGGGACCAATGCGCCGGGGCAAGCTGGAAATCCGGAAGATAAGCACTATCGAAATTTATTCGATATTTGGGCCAAAGATCAGTACTTCCCCATCTTTTATTCTCAGGAAAAGGTATTATCGGTAAAGGATGAGATCTGGTTGTTGGAGCCGAAGGAGTAAATATAATTTACTACCCGATCTTTCAGAATAAATCTGGTAATTCTAACAAGGAAACCCTATTTTCATATAGTGTATTTCGAATATGTAAATATTACATTATGCCTTTCACAAGACTATTACTACTCCCACTGATTATATTGAGTGCGTTTTTCTACAGTTGTGCGCCAGATGATCCCAAACAAGGTACCTGGGAATTTGAATTGACCTTCGAAGAAGATGAAAAAGCCTTTGGCATCATGAACATCCAGCAACGAGCAAATGCTTATCAGGTTAATCTATCTTCTTTTGAACTTGGCAATGTGGAGTTAGCAGACCTGAAGCTCCAGGAACACCAACTTCAGGGAACCTTTGAACTATATAATGATCCGTTTAGATTAGAAGGGACTTTTTCGGATAGTGTATTTCAAGGAGTAGTCATATTAGAAGAAGAGGAGGAACAATTTACCTTCACCGCAAGAAAACTGGACCTGAATGGGCAAACATGGCAAAGTCCCAAGGTAGATCGCATCCTATCTGATAAAGATCTGCCGGAATACGAAGGGCATATAGATCATGCAGGAATCATTCAAGCCTTTGACAGAGAGGCATATAGAAGAGGACAACGAACATACAATTCCAATTGTATTAATTGCCATGGAAATCCGGAACTAGAAGGATCCATTCCGCTTTCCCATAAGTTTTGGGCACAGGACTTTAAAGCTGGCAATGATCCTTATTCCATGTATCAGACATTAACGAAGGGATATGGTTCAATGCCCCCTCAGCCTGTCTTAACTCCTCAGGAAAAATACGATGCCATCCTGTTTATCAGGGAGCATTTTATCAGACCTCATAATCCTTCCCAATATGTTCACGTCAGCCCTACTTATCTGTCCAGTTTACCTAAAGGAAAGGAAAAAGGTCCTGCATCCCAACCCTATCATCCGTGGTCGGATATGGATTATGGAAACTTTTTTATCAATACCTATGAATTGGTAGATAGTGCTACAGGTCCAGAGCGATATCATTCTCCGGGCCCAGCTCCTTTTGCGGATGAGGACTACAGCGAAGCCAATTTTGCTTATAAAGGGATAGCTGTCAAAGTGGATGAAGGCGAAGGGGGAGTTTCGCGAGGTAAAGCATGGATGATATTTGATCACGACCTCATGCGGGTGGCAGGAGCATGGACGGGCAATGGATTCATTGATTGGAAAGGAATATTATTGAATGATGAGCACGAAACGTATCCCAGAACTGTAGGGGAACTGCACTTCGAATTACCTGTAGGCCCGGCATGGGCTAATCCTCTAAACGGCAGTTTCAGAGATCCGCGATTCGTGGCAAGAGATGGCAGAGCCTTTGGTCCGCTTCCCAAAAGCTGGGCAAATTACAAAGGCCTGTATTATTACGAAGATAAAGTCATCCTCGCTTATTCAGTAGGAAATGCAAATATATTAGAAAGCTTTGGCAGTGAAACAAAAGAAGATGACATCGTATTTACGCGAATATTAGACATTGGCCCATCTTCCCGCCCCTTAAACATGCGTATTGCTCCCGAAAAGGCGGTGGTAGCTATAAACAGTCAGGAAGCACAGCTTTCTGTAGAAGATGGATTTCATGTGCTACATATTCCTGCCAGAACTACCGCTTTGGTCAAATTATTTATCGCCAAGGCTGGAACACAAGGATTAGCTGAATTCGCCAAATCTTCCTCTCCAACTTCTTTAACGCCATATACCCAAGGCGGACCCGCTCATTATCCTGAGAAATTAAGTACTGACATCGTTACAGGCATGGAAGATGGATGGATTGCTGTGGACCAACTTTCACCTCCTTTTGAGAATCCCTGGAATTGTAGGATGAAGTTGAGTGGGATAGATTTTTTAACTGATGCCAATGAGGCAGTCGCCTGTGCTACCGATGGAGATGTATGGCTGATTTCTGGCTTAACGGAAGCAGGAAATACCCTCCAATGGCAAAGAATTGCTTCAGGGTTGTTTCAGCCCTTAGGCATCAAAGTAATGGATGATCAAATATTTGTTACTTGTCGAGATCAATTGGTTCGCTTGCAAGATCTCAATGGCGATAGGGAAACCGATTTTTATGAGAGTTTTAATCACGACCATCAAGTTACCGATCATTTTCATGAATTTGCGATGGGATTACAGGCTGATGAAGCAGGAAATCTCTATTACGCCAAAAGCGGCAGACACGCCAGAGAAGCGCTCATTCCTCAACATGGAACTTTGTTGAAGGTCAGTAAAGACGGTTCAAAAACCGAAACGATTGCTACAGGATTTCGCGCAGCCAATGGAGTTTGCATCAATCCTGATGGCAGTTTTATCGTAACTGACCAACAAGGATTCTGGAATCCTATGAACAGAATCAATTGGGTAAGTGGCAAGGGCAACTTTTATGGCAATATGTGGGGATATGATCCTCCTAAAGATAGTTCCAGAGCGGCGATGGAACCTCCTCTGGTTTGGGTAGATATGGAATTTGACAGATCTCCTTCAGAATTATTGTGGGTGGATAGTGAGAAATGGGGACCGTTGAATAAAGCCCTGCTCAGTTTTTCCTATGGATATGGCAAAATTCAGTTAGTCCTCCCAGAAAAGGTAGGATCTATCATGCAAGGAGGTGTTATAGATATTCCCGGCGTCAAATTTATGACGGGAGTTATGAGAGGAAGGTTTAATCCCGAAGATGGACATTTATACGCTTGTGGCATGTCCGCCTGGGGAACCAATCAAATGATGAAAGGTGGAGGCTTATATCGATTGAGATACAATGATCAACCCCTCCCCTTACCTATCGCCTTAAACGCTTTCGATACAGGCATGCGATTGAGCTTCGATCGTCCATTGGATAAAGAAACTGCAACCGATGTGTCTAATTTTACCGTGGAATGTTGGGATCTAAAAAGAACCAGGAGGTATGGATCCGACAGATATAACGTTCGTAAGTTATCTATCGGTGCCGCTGAATTACAGCATCATGGCAGAGAAATACATTTATATTTGCCAGAGATCGAGAAAGTAGATGTAATGACGATAGCATATGACATCAAAGATGAAGCAGGGCATGTTATGAAAGGAACGGTTCAACATACGATCCATGCGTTGAAAAAAGATCCTGATCCTCGACCATTGACAGCCGTTATTCCATAAATAATTCGGAAGGAGAATGGAGAAAACCTTTCCCAAACCACCTTATCAGGCAGGTATGATTTACTTTTTTATTGCCCTGCCGAGAACAAGGTCTTTAACTGATCTTTCGACAAATAAAGCTCACAGGCTCCTATGCTTTCCTGAATTTGGTTGGGTTTACTTCCTGAAATGATGGGAATGATTCTCGTTTTATGATTCATCATCCAAGCCAGGATCAACTGATTTTTAGTACAACCAATTTCTTCAGCTATCCGCCCCAATACTTCCATTCGATATCTGTTATCTTCCGTATTATATTCCTCAGGTAGTTCGATAGGATCTGAATTTGCATATAATCCGGATAATAAGGTAGAATACGCCAATAGAGATACCTGTCGATGATGATAACAATATTCTATCAATTCATCATTAACCAGTTTTTGAACCCAAAAGTCAGCACTATATTTAGGGCGTAAATAGGAATATTTTTGCTGTACGCAAGAATAAGCAATCAAGTGGTTTTCCCGGCTGTAGCGATTACTTTCTTCTATTCTCCAGGCCCAGGTATTACTGGTACCTACTGCCCTGATCTTACCCGATTTTTTCAATCGGGAAAAAGCTGCTAATCGTTCTTCTATAGGATATTCAATAAAATCTACATGACCGTATAAAATATCTATGTAATCAGTTTTCAGCCTTTTCAGACTATCTTCTACTGCTGTGATAATGGTTTGTTGGGAAAGGCCTTCCAATTGGACATTGGCCAAATCTCCATCAAAAAAAGTAGGTCTTGCTCCGCATTTCGTAGCAATAATTATATCATCTCTGTTTTTTCTTTTTAGCCAGCCTCCAATGATACACTCACTTTCATCCCCTACCCCATTGTTCATCCAAAAAGCATAATTATTGGACGTATCTATAAAATTCCCTCCCTGATCCACATAATAATCCAATATTCCTTCGGACTTTGATTGATTGAGTTTAGTTCCCAAATACATAGTTCCTAAACACAATTCCGAGACTTTTATCCCTGTTCGTCCAATTTCTACTTTCTTCATTCATTGTCAGTTATCTACGCTTTCCATTCTCATTTATTTATTCAATGGCACCTCATATTATTTTTTGTCGAACAAATTTACAGGAATAATAATGGAATTGATATACTCTTTATCAATAAACAAAAGCTTCTGATGAATGCAAAACCTCCTATATTTATTACTACTATTCATTTCGGAATTCGTCTTAATCGCCTCCTGGAGATCCTTTTCACAGGATGCAAAAAGGTGATTATTTTGATAAACATTTTCGAAAAGGATAAACAATTGAAATTAAATAAAGATGAACAAACACGAAAGTATCAATTATTTAGAATTACCGGCCAACAATTTATCTGCTACTAAAGCATTTTTTGAGCAGGTGTTTAATTGGAAGTTCGTAGATTATGGTCTCAACTATACGGCTTTTTCAGATCAGGAGCTGGATGGTGGCTTTTTTCAATCCGATTTATTTGCTTCTACAGATCATGGGTCAGCTCTCATTATTTTTTATAGTGAACGACTGGACGAGACCCAACATAAGATAGAACAAGCGGGGGGAATCATTATCAAACCTATTTTTTCCTTTCCTGGTGGCAGAAGGTTTCATTTTACAGAGCCTAGTGGAAATGAGTTTGCTGTTTGGTCGGATCAATAGGCCGTAGCTGTCGTATATGTTATGTTGGTATGTGATACATTGATCTATTAATTGTATCGTTTTCCTTTAGTTCGAGGCAAACTTAACAGTTGGAGAAAGGTGTTCCTGTTGGCAAGCGAAAGCTTCATTGGCACAACAACTCCTATCCCTGAATGTGTCCTTTTCTAATCGGCTCTCTAAATAGCTGTTTCCCACGATAAAACCAATCTGTGGTAACATCAGCACTTCCGGCTGGAGGAATGAGCGTGGATCTGTACGGCTCTTTGACAGGAGGTTTGGAAACGACCAGTTGTAAAGGAACAGCGGAATTCTCATTAACTACGGCATAGTGTTTATTAGCGGGATGAATATTGTTCCAACAATGATCGCAAGGAAGAAAATCAGGTCGGGCTACATATAATTTTTCTCCCTGTTTGAGCATGACAGGTACCAGATCCTTCGTTTCCCCTTCTAATCCTTTGGGTAAGATAAATTCGTAAGCTCTTTGATCCCCTCTTTTTCGGGCCTCTTTGAGGTAGGGTCGTCCTTGATTCACTGGATGTTGGAATGCAGCTTCATCAATAAAGATGCATAATCGGCTATCTTTAGGGTGGGTGATCATCGTAAAATCTTCAAATTTGGCCGGGATCATATCAATATAGCCTTCAAGTTCCCAAAGATCGTTATAAGTTACCATTGGATCATTAATCATTACATAAGTCCAGTGAGTAGGCCAGGTTTCGTTAGGAGGTTGAAAGCCATTGATGATCGATCTTGCGTCTGTGGTTCCTTGGGGCACTTGTTCGTTGCCCGGAAATATTTCAGGGTCGAAAGCAAATACGATATTGTGGGAGTGCCGGGGCAGAAAGGGACTGACCAATCCTTTATTACAAACAGCATCATTTACGCTGATATAGATGGTGAGAACGGTTTCAGCTACTTCGGGCATCAGGTGGGACAATTCTAGTACCTCCTTCGTTTCCGTTTCTGCCAAATATAGGGAGGTATCTTTAAGCAATTGGTAGGAAGTGTCTAGAAATTGGCGATAATCATGTTCCGTAAGTTGGCTCGATTTAGGAATATGAAAGGTGGTTGGGTGATTTGAATAGGTCATGTGCTTAGAGTAAATCGTTAGTGTAAATTTTTAATCTCGATTTAAGGTACAAAATCTTATGTTAGAGGTAAACAATGACTTTATCGGCCATGCTATCCATTCGGGATAGCGCTTTAGGTGTAATTGAATTCGATGAAATCGTCTCTTGGATTGAAAAGAGGCAGATAAGGATAGGCGACAAATAACAAGAGCTATCTTACTAACCTTCGTTATCCCTCGTTCATCAGATAGCCAAGACGTTGGCAGGTAATTTCAGAAAAAAGAATTAAAAAAAATAAAATCACAAGACCCGAACCCCTTGTGATTTTATTAAATAGAAGGTAATCTTAGTGATTAAGCAAAAACACTACCCAAAACTGAATCAAGTTGTATTTCTTTCAAACCGCTGTTGCTTCCTGTTACAATGATATTATTCATTTTTATAAATTGTTAACAAAAGAATAATCTTTATTTAAATCCGAACATTCCATTATTATTTGCCAAGCCTTCGGTAGGTATAGGGAAAATAACGTCCCAATGTTCAACAACTTTCCCGTTTTCAAAGCGTAGCAAATCGTAAAAAGCTACTGGATTGCCTTTTGCTGTTCCTTCTGAAATAGACAGTACAAAATTCCCTTGTCCTAGTACCTTGTGATTCTTCTTGTATACCCATTGCTCTCTTCCAAATGCTTCAAAAAGTGCAGGAATACCATTCCCAACGGTTGGGCTGTGGTTAATATAATCTGGTTCAAACATTGCTTGTACGGTTTCTCCTACCTTTTCTTGTGTGCCATTTACAATAGTATCGAACAGTTTTGTCACCGCTGCTTTGTTTTCATCGGTTTTATCTAGATCTTTTACTTCAGTTGCACCACCAAATTGAGTAACACCTTCAACTGGGTCTTTAACAATAGGAGTAGGTACTCCCCAATGTTCTACAATTTTACCATTTTCTGTACGGTACACATTAAACGAAACAATTTGCTTGGCACCAAATGCATCAGCGTTGTTTAGGGTATTGTTCATAATCGCATATTTCCCATCCTGGAATAATCGGTGGTTTTGGTAAGTTGTACCAGCCTCTTTTAGCATAGGCAAAAGTCCAAGTAGCGCATCACGGCCTGTGGGCACGAAAGGGTTGTGTTGGATAATACCTTCTGCGAATACGTCCTTTACACCTTCTTCACTATAATCTCGAAAAAGTGCATTGAACGCACCAATAGCGAGTTCCGTCAGTTTAGTCCCCTCTGCAGAGGATTCCATACCATAAGATGTGCCTTCGATTTCTTTGTTGTTCATTTTTGAAATATTTGATTGATTAACCTCGCTTGTTGATTTCGTTTGATTTACACCACAGGAAGCGAGAAGACCTGATAGTACCAATACTGTTAATATTTTTTTCCTTGATTTTGTCATTTAACAAGCAGTTATTACTTTTTTATTGCAAGCAAAATTATATAATAACTTTTAATATGCAAGTAATTATGGAAATAAATTGCATTTTGCAAGTAAAATTTAATATAAACTTAAAAGATGCAAAAGGACTTCAGGTGTAATCGTCCCTTTACCTCTGCCTTGGATGTTCTTGGAGACAAGGGATTGGCTTTGACACCTGTAATTATAGAGCTTGCGATATGAAGCGACAAGCATCTTAGGGCTATGCATCCTACTATTGTGATTGGGAATCCATGAAAATCTCAACGGAGAAACCGTAGAGTTGAAACGGTTCCAAGGGGTAGAAGAAAGCGTTAAACACTTTTTCAGTTTGACTTTGCCGTATGACAGTTTAGGCAAAGCCATCACCATAAAGGTCAAAGCTCTGAAGGTACAGGCATCTAAACGTCAAATGAATGATAGCATTGCAGAAGTAGCAAGAACGCACGTTGAGTTGGAGTTTTGTAAAAGGGAAGGTAATATGCTATAAAACATAACGAAGACGCTGTTTTTGAGCTATATGATAAACAAAGCTTATATGTCACACATGAAAAAAGAACTCGGGCAGCTTTGGAGTATTGTATGCATTCTTTTCTGAACATATACGAAAAAATCGAACCTGATATAAACTCCTCTGACTTTAAGCCAAGGTTTTCGTATTATTCCGTGGCAAAAAGAAGGAATTGCGACCTATAGATAAATTAAAAAACGGAGACTAACAATAAGTAAAAGGTTCATCATAGCTAAACGCCAATAAGCCATTTATGTGAACAGTTGTGGCCAATTTGAAGAATCCATGAATAATCAGAAGTGCAACAGCAAACCACAAGAACTTTATCCCTTGTGGTTTGCTGTTGAAAAGTTATTCAATATCAATTCTTGGTATTCAACATAAAATCCAACTGTAAATCATTTAAGCTTCCATCTTGGATAGGTTGAAAATCTTCATTTATTTTATTAGTACCATAATCCAATCCTACCACTGTTCGAGTAGGTCGCGTACCGTGTTTCATTTCTGCCAGTTCTAAGTAAGTATCCACAACTAATTGTGGATCAGGAGCACCTGGAGTTTGAAGGAATTGATCAAACTGCTGAATCATTCCTGTTTTGATCTCAGATAAATCGGGATACTCTGCTAAGACTTCTTTGCGGTCTTCAGGTCGGATAGAAGCAATCAAACCAGTGCCAAAGGGACCCGGTTCAACCAATACCACCTCTACTCCTTTTCCTGCTAATTCGTATTTTAAGGCTTGAGAATACCCTTCTACGGCAAATTTGGTGGCATTGTAGGTCCCAAAGAATGGCCATGATAATCTGCCTGCTACGGAAGTTGTGTTGATGATTAACCCTTTTCCCGCTTTCCGCATAGCAGGTAAAACCGCTTGAGTAGTGCGTATCACACCATAATAATTGGTGTTCATCTGTTGGTGGGCCTGCTCGACGCTGTAAGCTTCCGTAATTCCCACATACATAATGCCCGCATTGTTAATCAAAATGTCAATATTTCCCGCTTCTGCAAGGATGCCATCTATGGCTTCTTTTACCGACACATCGTCCGTTACATCCATATCAAAGACTTTGATATGGGCAGAATAACTTTCCAATTCAGCTTTTTTCTCCACATTCTTACCATCAGGTTTGCGCATTGTAGCGTATACCTGGTAACCTCTATCGGCAAAGTCTTTGACTGCTTTGAACCCGAATCCACTACTACTTCCTGTAATAATTACATTTTTCATTCTGTGATGTTTAAAGCTTTTACTGACTATTAAAATCCGAACATTCCATTTTCATTCGCCAGGTTTTCAGTAGGGATTTCTTGGATAATATCCCAATGCTCCACGGCTTTGCCCTCTTTAACCCTGAACAAATCATAAAATACTTGCTGTTTCCCATTCCACTCGCCTTCACTTACAGTAAGTACAAAATTCCCTTCACCCAGTACTTTATGTATTTTATTATATTTAAACATATTGTTTTGTGAGCTAAGGTACTCGACGGCTTCTACGATACCATTCAGTCCATCCTTTATTCCAGGGTTGTGTTGGTCATATTGTTGAGCACTGATGTAATCAGTAATCTTATTTGGGTTTTTGCCCATAAGAATATCCTCTATCAGAACCTTAGCCAAGGCTTTATTCTCTTCTGTTTTATTTGAGTCTTCCACCTCAATAGGACCATCAGTTTGAGTTCTTCCACTAGCTGTTTCTGTTACCAAGGTGGTCATGGCGTCCCAATGCTCAGCCACTTTTCCGTGTTCATCTAATCGGATAATGTCAAAAGACACCATCTCATCAGCACCAAAAGGCTTGGCATTTTTCCAGATATTGTGCATAAACACATAATTACCGTCTTGGAACATGCGTACATTTTCGGCAGTGGTTCCGTTTTCTTGCAGTACAGGTAACATTTGAATAAAGGGTTCTAAACCAGTCGGAATAAACGGATTATGCTGAATGTAATCGGCATTAGCCAGTTCTCGCATAGTTGAAGGATCGTTTTTTAATACAGCACCTAAAAAAGTGCCTACGGTTTCTTTGTTACTCATCATTAAGGTTTTAAATTGGAAATATTAGATTAATTGTTTCTGCTTATTGTCTGTATTATGAATCTATTATAACAGGACGCCAGAAAACGTAACAACATAAGGACAGTAATTGCTTTTTTTATCGTCTACTACTTTTTTTATACAAGCAAAGATAATTAACTACTTGCAAAAAGCAAGTAATTATTAAAATTAATTGTTTTTTGCAAGTAATGTTGCCAGCCGAAACAAAGCCTAAAATAAATAACTCAGTCCCTTGCCTGATGCGTTTAGGCCAACCATTGGACATCAATTAAATTCAAAATTCTATTTTTTGTCAATGAAGCAAAAACTAAAAGAGCACATAGAAAAAATAATACCTATTACTGGTGATGAGTTTTCGGTAATTTTATCGTATTTCTCATTTGAAAATTATAACAAAAAAGACCTTCTCATTCAGCAGGGAATGTATGTTAATCGATGCTATTTTGTTGTCTCAGGACTTTTAAAATTGGTTTATAATGATGAAGATGGAAAACAGCACTTTCTAGGATATTTGCAATGATCCCATCAGTAAATCATTCTGAAATAAACAGTAAAGATTTGGGTACCAATATTATTAACTGCTACAATAACAGATAGTAGCACAAAACTCAAGTAAAGTACAAATGGAAAAACGTATAATTAACTCATAGAAATGGCAGGATGAACGTAGTAATGTACACGCTATAGAAGTGAAAAAGACAGAAGGCACCTTATATGTGTCAGGGCAAACTGCTATAAATGCTGATGGAATTTCAAGTGTTGATGACATGAGCAGTCAAATTTCGGAAGCATTACAAAACCTACAACATGTAATCAAGGAGGCTAACTATGATTGCAAGCATATTGTTAGATTAAATATTTACCCAACTTCGACAGAAGAGTTATTCACTCACTTTCACCTTATCCAAAATTGGATAGCCAAACACGGAATTAAGCAATCATCTACGGTACTCGAAGTAAATAGCCTGTTCGAAACATTAAAAGTAGAATTTGAGGCTACTGTAGTTAAATAGCAATTAAGGAGGGGGTTATTGATAAAAACGGATCCCCTACAATGTATAAAAGTAATAGCGAAATGAATTAACATTCAAGGGGATTGAAGAGCGAAAACCCAACAATCCCCAAGAATAAAAAATATCTTTATAAGCTTGTATCGTTTATCAAGTTGATTAGCCAGATGATCATGGGAGCCACAATTAGTCTTGGCCCCATTTCAGTAACCCTCGAATACACAATGCTACAGCAATTCAGTCAGCAATAATGAAAATATTAATCTGGAGATAGACTTAAATAGGAATCACAACATAATGAAGTGCCCAATAAAGTATTTGAGATTATAGCTCCCATTCAATTCCTATGTTTCATTTTCAGACCATTAGTAACTATTTGGATAAAATTAAGAAATCGAAAATATGAATTGGATACCAAATAAAATGCGAGCTGTATATGGGATTGGGCGCAGTTATTCTTTTATCAATTTAACCACCTGTTGTCCTGTACTTCCTTCAATCAATAGGAAATAGATTCCTGAATTTAATGTGATTCTGTTTAACATGTCCGAATCATCCCCTTTATAAATTGTCTGTCCAGAAACGTTACTAAGGATAAAGTATTCATTACCCACTAACCCCTCTATATTAATGTTTTCCTGGAAAGGGTTGGGGAAAACAGAAATTAACCTATTCGTGGTGTTTTCATTAACTGAAGTAGTAATGGAGCAGGTGGGAGGAATAACATCAACAGTAGAATCACTTGAACATGAATTACAAAAAACACTTTTGAAAAAGCAGCTCGCTTTAGTAACTCTATAGGTTAGTCCCGATAGTCCCAAATAAACGCCATGGCTACCTAAGCTATCTATGTTTAAGCTGTTGCAATGTCCAAAATTCTTTGCTGCTTGATAAATCCATCGAGAGCCTCCCCTAAAAGTCATGGTGTTTAAATCGATATCTATAATGGGATCTTGTTCACCATGAAAAGAAATAACAGAGACATTTCTCAAGGAATCGAACGATGGCGCAAGAACTGAACCCCAATTATTATATATTCCTTTGATAGAATAGGTGTTAGTTAGGTCATTTCCTGATGTATATAATCCTCCATGGCTAGCAGACATGGAAGCATTCAAGCTATCATAATCGTCCTGATCCGTATAAGCCATAGAAAGGGCTATATTCGCCCCGGAACTTTCTCCACCAGCAAATATCCAGGAGGTATCTATTCTATAAGTTCCTGCATTTTGAACAATATATCTCATTGCGGCATGTGCATCCTGTTCAGCCTGATATATTGGGTCCAGGGTTGTAACAAGACCAGAACCATATCTATGTGATATAGTAGCAGTAACGAATCCTCTTTTGGCAAATTCGAAACAAGTGTTCCGCATGAGACTTCTGTTTCCTGCTACATAACCTCCCCCATGTACCAAAAAGATGAAAGGTCGCTGAGATATGGTATCGATTGAAAGATTTGGATAATACATATCCAGAGCAAGTTGGTTATTATCTACTGTTGCATAAATTATATTCATGCTTGAGTCGATTTGATTGCTACTAAAGTATTCATCTTCAGTAAAACGGTTATCGTTCAAACAGTATTGACCATATGAATTGATTAGCAGGAAAAAACACACAAATTGCCATAGAATTTTTTTCATCATCATATTTGGATTTATCAACTGAAGACATATCAAATTTAGGAGACAATTGATTTGTACAGCAGAAAATTGATGTGAATTGACTTACAGGATAAGTAAAGCTGGTAAGAATATAACTGAAGTAAATACTCCTGCCTAACTACTTACAGCAAGAATTAATCTATGAGAAAATGGTTCTCGAAGAAAGGTCTTAATTGATAATGGTAGGGTAAAAGTTAGAATTAATAGAATTGGTTGGTTTATTCCTCCTAAATAAGATCAGACTTGTGGGGAATCTTACACTACCTATTTTATTTTTGACAACTTCATATAGCAGGTATAAATATACAATATTTTTAATTTTTCTTATTTATAATATAAGATATCTTAAATATTAAATTATTTAATATATCTTATATTTCCAATCAGGTATGATAAAAAATTTACTTGTACTTAAAATCATAAATATATTTCTACTTTGTTTTATTCCTCAAGAAATAATTTCCCAGAGCGATTACCTTCAGACTTATGATGATTACATTTTGGTCAAAACAAGTATAGTTAATCGTTCTTTGAACTTAAATATTTCCCCCCGAGAAAACGGCACAACCAAGTATCTCAAACGTCTTTGGTATCGACCAAATGTGAGAAGCACTGTCGGGTTAGGCGTAAGATTCAAAGGTTTGGGGGTAAGCTATAGCTTTAAGGCAATAAAGGATCCTCTGATTAATGATATTACAGAGGAAAGTAAGTACACAGACATAAGAGTAAATTCCCTTGGCAAAAAAATAGGCTATGATATAAACTATCAAGATTATCAAGGCTATTTCAAGAGTAATTTTGATATCAATGGCTTTCAAAATCTGTTCAGTAGTATAAGGAATCTTGGTAGACAAGACTCCGTTTTCACAAGGAATGATTTACGATTGAGAAATTATTCAGCTAATATTTATTATATTTTTCGTCCCGAAAGATTTTCCTATAGAGCAGCCTTTGTATTTGATGAAAGGCAGCTATACAGTGGAGGTTCCTTTATTTTGACAAGTTCAATAGGACTGCTGAAAATAAATGCTGACTCAACTATCACTTTTGACGGGACTGGGATAGACTTTCATCCATCAGTTTCTTATAGTGATATGAATTCTTTCACATTTTCAGTAATCCCGGGTTATGCGTATAATTTAATCTTTAAAGAAAAATTTTATGCTTCCATGGGTGCTTCGGCACTGATAGGGTTTATGTTTTTGAATGGAAAAACCAGTACGAGTGAAAATACGCGGGCAAGCTATTTTCTGAAGGGAATTATTCGCTCCTCTTTGGGATACCACGCGGATTCATGGATCCTAGGCATGGCCTTTACAGGTGATTTCCAAGGGATTAATACAAAATATGCTCAATATAGAACGAGCATTTTCGAGTTATCAGTATTTGTCGCGCACAGATTGCTTATAAATTGGAGAAAAGGAAAAAAAACACTTTTTGATATTAATAAGCGTTCGAATAAAAATTAACTACAACACAAGCATATACTCCACACTCCCACTGATAGTAGATCACATCATCAACGATAACCAAACCATTAGTATTAAAGATGAGAGACACCAGCTACAGGGAAATGTTATCAAAAGAGCTTATCTATTGCCTATTATTCCTTACAAAAAATAACCGCAATTTTTGATAAGTATCTTAACTGTCTAATTGTTAATTTTAGTTTTTTGAACCAAAATTAACATAAGGATGAAAATATCAACATTTCTAACGTTTGTAGGTGATCAATGTGGAAAGGCTGACGAAGCAATACGTTTGTACACTTCCATCTTTCCGAATTCTGAAATTAAAAGCATAACAAGATATTCAGAAGGGGAGGCTGGAGGAACACCCGAGCTTATCAAATATGGCGTATTTACATTGAATGATGTAGCATACATGATTTCCGAAAGTAATTTTAATCATGCCTGGTCATTTACTCCAGGAGTATCACTATTCATTGAATGTAACTCAGAAAATGAAATACATACTTTATTTGAAGAACTTTCTTCCAATGGAGGCAAGATTATGGTTCCTCTAGATAATTACGGTTCAGAGAATTACGGTTTTGGTAAAAAATTCGGATGGTGTGAAGATAAATATGGTATTTCATGGCAGTTAAACCTTTCATAATACGCTCAAATTATTTTATGAGCCACCTTACTTGAAAGGATAAACGAAAGGAATATGATAAAATACCTTCTACCGATCTATACATAAGAAATCATAGCTCCCAATTCGTAACGACAGTTCTTAGGTGTGCCGTTATCCCCCATCAACTAAACATTAACATCTAATAAAAATAAAGATCACAGCCGAAAAAAATGAAAAAATTTCCACACTGACATTTACATCTATTTATCCTCTTTACCTGAATAAGGTGGAGAAGAAAGGTAGAACAAAAGATGAACTTCGCAACGTTCATATAATGGCTGATTGGATCAGATCGAACCATAAACAGCATCTCGGAAATACTTATGTAACTTTCCCTGAAATGGCATGACCTGAACAAAAAGCACAGCAGTTAATTCATTAGTCGGATCCACCCAGAACAAGGTGCTCGCTGCTCCATCCCAAAAAAATTCTCCTACTACCCCATTCATCTCTTCCCTGGTCTCAGGCGGGGCAGTACGAACCGCTACATCAATCCCAAACCCCACACGTCCTTTAGATGGCAGCCAACTACTATCCTCTACAGCTGGTAAATGATTCGTAGCCATCAATTGAACTGTCTCTGGCTTAAGAATGGTACGACCATTATATGTACCTTTATTGACTAACATTTGACCAAACTTCATATAATCATCAATCGTAGCTTTTAATCCCCATCCTCCCGGTTTCATGGGCCAATGATCAAAATTGATGGTATGTACTCGCTCATCTGGCACCCTCACCAATCCACTATCTGTTTTACTATAGATTCCCGCCACACGATTTCTCTTATCGGTTGGAACAAAATATCCTGTTTCATCCATTGCTAACGGATCTAATACCACCTCTCTCATATATTCGTGAAATGGTTTCTTAGCAAGCATTTCTATGAGATAAGCTTGTACATCCACAGATATCCCATATTCCCACCGTTCTCCTGGCTGATAACCGAGTGGAATTTGACCCAACTTCTTCGCCATATCTGTTAAGGTAGTCTCCATATTTAGCAGGTCCGCTTTTTCTACTATGTTATCTAATCCAAGATCAGAACGCCTGGAAAATCCTGCCGTATGCCGAGTAATATCCGCTACTGTTATGGGTCTATCAACTGGTTCTAACATCATCTCTCCTGATTCGTCTAAACCAGTAACTACTTCCATGTCGCCAAATTCAGGAATATATGTAGAAAGAGGCTCTTCCAGTTTAAAGGTCCCCTTCTCATATAAAGTCATTAAGGTAGTTCCGGTAATAGGCTTAGTCATGGAATAGATAGTAACAATCGTATTCCTGGCCATTGGAACCCCCGCCTCCCTATCTGCAAAACCAACAGCATGAAAATAAACTTCTTCCCCTTCCTCGAAGATTAAGGCAGAAGCACCGACGACCATGCTATCTGAAACGAAGGACGCCAGCGTTGAATCTAATCGTTGCTTTGCCAACTGATCTATCACCACACCTTTCGATTCTTGATTGGTCCTGGAAACATGTTGACATGCAACAAAACTCACCAACATACAAAAAAGAGAAATACGTAAGTTCATTACCTCTTATTTAATTGGGTATAAGGTATATACTTAAACGGAAAATCCAAATATATTAGGATCTAACCAAATTCTCAGCTTGGAAATATACCATTATTCAACCTCTACCCTAAACCCAAATCTATTTATTGTATAATTAACAATTAACTCATTATCTATGGATATTCAATGTAGGGGTATTTGGGAAGAAACCATGGGCCATGTCCTTTCCTCATAAAAAAATCCAACCATCTTTTGCTAAAAAAATAAAATGAGTAGATTTTGTTTTGTAAGGAGCTTATAACTTAGAAAACATGACTACGAACATATTACTATTTGGAGCTATACTGATATCTTTCTTACCAACAACAGTAATCAGCCAGGATTCTTTACTATGCATGGGGCATCATTGGACGGAAGATGAAGCCAACCTGAAGATGAAAGAATTTAAAGAGGAATGGGATAACTTGGAAAGTTGGGAGAGCAGAGCCAGTATAATCAAACAAGGCATCATCGAAGGAATGCAACTAAACAATATGCCTGACATTGAAGGAAAATTCCATCCCATTATTAGAAATACCAGAGAAATGGATGGGTATATAGTGGAAAATATAGCTATAGAAAGTTTTCCAGGCTTTTATATCACAGGCAATTTGTATCGTCCTCTCGCACAACAGGATAAATATGCTGCCATTTTATGTCCTCATGGTCATTTAGCTGATAAACGCCTAACTGATTATGTCCAATGGAGAAGTGCCGTACTAGCAAGGATGGGAGCTATTGTATTTGCATACGATATGGTAGGTTATGGAGAGAGTCATCAGATAAATCACAAAATGCCTATTGCTCTCCTGTTGCAAACCTGGAACAGCCAAAGAGTTTTGGAATATCTGCTGTCCAGACCAGATGTAGATCCAGAGCGAATTGGTATGACTGGGGGTTCAGGCGGAGGTACACAAACCTTTGTTTTGACAGCGATCGATGATCGGATTAAAGCATCGGCGCCTGTGGTTCAGGTCTCGGCCCATTTTTTCGGAGGGTGTGTATGTGAGAGTGGTATGCCTATTCATAAAAGTTCCAGCCATCAAACAAACAATGTGGAAATCGCTGCCCTTTGTGCCCCCAGACCGTTATTACTCATCTCGAATGGAGCTGATTGGACTCGAAATACCCCAAGAGTCGAATATCCCTATATTAAAAGTGTATACGCGCTGTACGATTCGGAACACAAAGTAGAAAACGTTCATCTCCCACATGAAAAGCACGATTATGGATATAGTAAAAGAACAGCCGCCTATAATTTTTTTGCCCATCATCTCCAATTAAATGAAAACAATATTCCCTATGATGATGGCTATCAAGAAGACTTCGTAACGATCCTGGACAGGGAAGCACTACAAGTATTTACAGAGGAGCATCCCAGGCCAGAACATGCAATCATGGGTGATGAAGCGGTAATGAAGTTGTTAGGTATGTAAAAAGACATATATAAATTATACCGCATGGAAACCACCGAAATTCTGAAACATATCAGCAGAGGGAGAACAGATTTCATTTTTCATCTCATGAAACAGCCTGATTGGAAAGAGTTACTTAAGGAAGGCCAGGTGAAACCTTTACAATGGTTAGTATATTACAATGATACTACTGCCTTGAGAGCGGTAAAAGAATTAGGTGGAACCCTGGAAAGTATAAATCTAGATGCAGAATTGGGGAATGCCGCTTTCTTCGGACATTGGAAAGTATGTGATTTTTTGATGAATGAGGGGGCCAATGTGAATGCTCATGTAGATGTAACGCAGGAAACTCCACTACACAATGCGCTTACGAAGGCTGGCCGTCCTTACTATTATTATGTGGTTAAATTGTTGGTTGAAAAAGGAGCGGAAGTAAATGCGAAAACCATCCCAGGAATAGCTACAGGCGCATTCATGCGAGATGTTAGAACCAAAGGAGAGACTCCCTTGCATAGAGCAGCAGCATATGCAGATGAAAAAACGATAGCATTCCTCCTTCAACATGGAGCCGACAAAGAAGCTAAAGATGCCCATGGAAATTCACCGCTCAGTTGGGCAAGTGAACATCTAAGACCAGGGACTATCTTATCCTTATTGGCCTATGGAGACTTCCACATTGGGACAGCTCACAAAACAAAAAATATTAGCGATCACGGTCAGGGATGGGGAAATTCAATGGATTGGAACTTATTGGGTGATTATCTGCCCGAAAAATAATTACCAATAGCTTATTTTCATTGCAATGCAGCATATCTTTCAATAATTTCCTGCTCTATCTACCTTTAACCATAGACCATATGAATTTAGGAGCATTCTCTGTCAGCTTAAATGTAAAAGACCTTCAGGCTTCGAAAGAATTTTATGAAACCCTTGGATTTCATGTCTTTGCCGGCAAATTGGAACGGAACTATCTAATCATGAAAAATGGTAATGCTATGATAGGTCTTTTTCACGGAATGTTTCCTCAAAACATCCTTACCTTCAATCCGGGATGGGATGAAAACGCACAACAACTTCCAAATTTTGTAGATGTTCGTGATATTCAGAAACACTTAAAAGCCAAAGGAGTGAAGCTGGAGAGTGAAGCTGATGAAACCACTACTGGTCCAGCATCTATGGTAGTTATGGACCCTGATGGGAATCCTATCCTTATCGACCAGCACGTTTAGTATTTACCCATTGGCACAAAATTATATGCCCTTTTTTCACCAACAGGAATTAGGGGAAGGGGAGAAATAGCGCTATTTTTTTTGCAAGTGCGATGTTTAAGACACATGAAGGCCATGGAAAATGAGCCGTCATTCGATAAGATCATTGTTGAAAAGGGTCACTAAATTTGATATCCCTATTTAGCTCATGGTCGGTCAAGGTATGAAGAAAATCAACCATCGCCTGCTTCTCTTGTTCATTGAGTTGAAGCCTGAATGGTCGACCATCTGCTCCTTTCATAAACTCGGACAATGCAGGATGATCTTTGACTCCCTCATTATAGTGATTAATAACATCCATCAAAGTCCTGAACCTTCCATCATGCATATAAGGTGCCGTTACCCCAATATTCCGTAACGTCGGAACTTTAAAGCTACCCTTTAATTCAGGACGATCGCTATATGTTTCAAAAGCTCCTAAATCATTCCCGAATTCACTATCTATTCCATTGTTTTGGGGGCCTCTAAGCGTCCCAACAAAACCTTCTGTAGTATGGCATTCAAAACAAGCGAAACCATCATTAAATCTGCGAAAAAACAATTGCTTTCCCAGATTTTCGCTTTCATTAAAATTGGGAAAGTCTTCCAATACGGATGTTACCTTAGCTCTTCCTTCATCGTATTTTGTTCTATAGCTCACGATACTACGGACAAATTGGGATAGCGATGTAGAGATTCTTTGAGTAGTTACTGCTGTATCTCCAAATGCCTGTTGGAAAAGCGCTGAATAGTAGGAAGTAGAAGATATAATCCGTATCAATTCCTCTTCTGACAACCCCATTTCAATTTCATCTAAAAAAGGCATGACTACTTGTTCTTCCAATGAACCAGCTCCTTCATCCCAAAAAAAGCGACCGTTTCTATAGTATCTGCTATTCACCAAACTCATTGCATGCCGCCTGGTAGTCTTTCCGTCAAATCCAATACTGTTCTTTCTGGGGTCAGAAAAACCGAGTCGTTGTTGATGGCAAGAGGCACAGGAAATTTCCCCATTGGCACTTAATCTCTTATCATAAAATAATACCCTTCCCAACGTAGCTCCCTCATCAGTAATAGGTTGTTCTGGGGGTAAATTATCTTCTTCTACCATAGACATCTCTACAAAGCCATAAATAAGTTGACTCTCCGTCATGAATGCAGGAAGGATGCTTTCCCTATAGGTATAAGGTACTTCAGGCAATGAAAGAGATTGTGTAGCACTAACAGTATCATCATTAGTCATACCTCCCATCATTTCAGCCACTTCTTCTGCTACAGGATCTTCCTCACCACAGCCAACCCACCCCCAAAGTGATCCGAGGAAAAGGAAAAAAATGATAGCTCGGGTAGAAATCATACATAGATGAGTTAATCCTGATTTAAATATACAAAAATGTATGGTGGATCAGAATGACAGATAAAATCACAAGAATAATTTGCGTAACCGATTAGTTACTCTTATAATTGTAACCGTTCAGTTACATATTGATTGCTTTACTTGCTAACTATCTCATATTAATTTAAGAGCTTATGAACAAAACAGATGACATTCAAGACCGGATCTTAAGTATTGAAAGGACTTTTGATGCCCCCATCGCATTAGTTTGGGAAGCCTGGACAGCTCCCGAACATATCGCTTACTGGTGGGGCCCCCAGGGAATGAAAACGAAGATCGTAGAACATCAATTCGAAGTAGGTGGAAAGTGGAAATATACCATGGAAATGAAGAATGGTCAGGAATTTATTTCTGAAGGAATATTCTCTGAAATTGTCGAACCCGAAAGAATTTTCACCTCAGCAGAATTTAAGCCTATGACCTCAGGAGTGGAACTGCAAACACACTTCAAAGAACATGGAGAAAAAACGAACCTTATATTCAATGTAGTTCATCCTACAGCGGAATATGCTAAACAACAGGAAGAGATGGGCTTTAGGCATGGATGGGGATCTGTATTTGACAATCTTGACGCATATTTACAACAAAAAAAATCAGCCTAGCTTATATTGGAAAGACGTTTTTATGGTAGATGGGTGGTTTGAAATAATTTTCAGACCACCTGTTTTTTACCCTATATTAATGGTTACAAACGTGATTCGAACAAATGAAGACAATAACATTAAGTATATTACTAGTGATACATTGGTCATTGGCCATCATCGCCCAACCTACCTATAACATTGAATCTGAAGTAGAAACGAATTGTATTTTTAGGGAACAGTATTACCTATGCTGGCCATTATATTACTTATTTAGAAACCTATTATCGCCTTTCTCAACCTGATAACAATTGGGAAATCATCAATGTAGGTCTTCCAAGTGAAACAGTTTCAGGATTGAGTGAGCCTAATCATGCTAATGGCGCTTTTCCCAGACCCAAAACTGCAGGATCGACTAAAAAGAGTCCTTAAACAGCTCAAGCCAGATCTGGTCATTGCCTGCTATGGAATGAATGATGGAATTTATTTACCTCTTGATCAACAGCGATTCCAACGATTTTAAAAAAGGAATAAACTGGTTACATAAACAGGTGATCCAGACAAATGCATCTATCATTTTTCTTACTCCTCCCGTATACGATGAAATAAAAGGAGAAGCTTATGCTACGGTATTAGATATTTATGCAGATTGGTTATTAAGCAAAAAATATACAGATGGTTGGAAGATCATAGATATCCATTGGCCCATGAAAAAATATTTGGAAGATCAGCGGCTCATTGACTCAACCTTTTATTTGGCAAAGGATGGAATTCACCCTAATGAAGAGGGGCATTGGCAGATAGCGAAACAAGTACTCCTTTCTCTGGGAGAAAATGAAGTGAAAGCGGTATCTAATTTTCAGGAAATACTAGAAAAGACAGCACATGGAGAGGAGATATTTAAGCTGGTGGATCAGTACCAACAATTAATGAAAGACGCCTGGTTAACGCATATTGGACATGAACGCCCAAATATGAATGAGGGAATTCCTCTGGATAAAGCCAAAGTGGAGGCAGAAAAGATTGTAGAGCGGATTCGGGAACTACAATAATGATTTCCGCTAATACACCATAATATATTTGACAGTGGCGCTGCAGTCATTCATTATGGAAAGATTAATTTTAACAATAAAGGCGATAATTTAAAAGATAAGGACCAATGATAAAGACGGAAAATTTTGAAAAGGTAATCGTCAACTCCTCGGAAGAATTAAGAGCGTGGTTAGAGGCGAATCATCAGCAAAAAGAAAGCGTATGGTTGGTCTCTTATAAAAAGCATGTGAGCGGAAAGTATGTCTCAGTATCGGAAATATTGGACGAACTTCTTTGTTTTGGTTGGATAGATGGAGTTAGGAGAAAATGGGACAATGATCGGACGATGCAATTGATTTCTCCCAGAAAAGCACAACATTGGGCCAAAACATATAAAGATCGTGCTTCCAGATTAATCCAGGAAGGGAAAATGAGAGCTGCAGGATTAAGATCTATAGAAGAAAGCAAACAAAATGGCTTATGGAACTTTATGGACGATGTAGATGCGCTAATAAAACCGGATGATTTGGTTCAAGCGCTTCAAAAGTATCCCAAAGCTACTGAATACTTCGATGCATTTCCCGACGCCAGTAAGCGTTTTATGCTGCGTTGGATTAAATTGGCAAAACAACCCACAACCCGAGCGAGTAGAATAGAGAAAACCGCCAGTTTAGCAGCTAAAAATGAGCGGATTCCAGGAAGTTGAAGCGTTAATATTTTGAATGAAAAGAAAAATGAACCATTCAGGAACAGCAGATTTAGCTTTAATGGGAGGTCGTATTCCTCCCTGGTTGTACGAACGCATGACTAAGCTGAGCTTGGCCATCGTAGAAGCAATACTGACCGAATATGGACATGAAGCTTTTCTGGCCAAAATAGCAAATCCCTTCTGGTTCCAATCTTTTGGGGCAGTCATCGGAATGGACTGGAACTCCTCAGGTGTTACTACAGCCGTGATGCGTGCATTAAAGGATTCCATTTCTCCCCAGTCCAAACAATTAGGATTATTTATCTGTGGGGGTAAAGGAAAAAAATCTCTGGCCACTCCTGGAGAGTTGTTACACGTAGGAGATCAGACTGGCCTAGATGGACATTATTTGTCAAGATGCAGTAAGTTGGTGGCTAAAGTGGATAATACTGCTTTACAAGATGGGTTTCAATTATACATGCACAACTTTCTGGTGAGTGAAAAAGGAGATTGGACGGTAATTCAACAGGGGATGAAAGCAGAAAATCAAAGTGCCAGAAGATATCATTGGCATTCAAAGGATATACAGTCTTTTATTAATGAACCTCATTCAGCTATCTGCGGAGAACCTCAAGGAGAAATATTAAATCTGGTAGATCAAGGTGCAGACAAAACCAGAGCAGGAATTCTCGACATTACTCAGGAAGACCCTTCAAGAACTTTAAAGGAAATACCAACATTGATCTTGCCTAACCACTACGGAATAAGGGAAAAAGACATCAATCTAAAACGACTCAGTAGCATTCTTTGGTTGGCACAGGAACAACAAACTACCCAATTCGAAGATTTGCTGTTGTTAAAAGGATTAGGCCCTCGAACGCTACAGTCTCTTACCTTAGTTAGTGAAATCATTCATGGAACTCCTTCTCGATTCACTGATCCTGCCAGATTTACCTTTGCCCATGGAAGTAAAGGCGGAAATCCTTTTCCGGTTCCTACTAAAGTATATGACGAAACCATTAGCACCTTAAGAAAAGCTGTAGATACGGCAAAATTGGGAACATCGGATAAACAAAAAGCCATTAAAAAACTCAGCTCCTTAGCCAAAAATGTAGAAAAGAATCATATTCCTCATGAACACCTGAACCAAATCATAGCAAAAGAACAGCAACACTCTCAGAAATATGGAGGCAGAACGGTAGAAAGAAAAAAGAAGCAGCACAAAGACCGACAATTGAAACTGTTCGACGATAAAGAATGATTTATTTACAGTTAATCCCATAGATACTTATCTTTCCCATATCAATCGGAGGATTGATTTACCCTCATGAACAATGACCATCATATCCGTAGCCTTTCAGCCATCATGTTCACTGATATCGTGGGCTATACAGCTTTAATGCAACAGGATGAAACTGCAGCCGCAAAAGTTAGACAAGTACATAGACAGGTGTTTCATGAGCAGCATCAATATTATCATGGAAAAATCCTCCAATACTTCGGAGACGGAACCTTAAGCGTATTCCAAAGCGGAGTAGAAGCAGTAGAATGTGCTGTGGCCATTCAGCTAGAATTAGCTAACAACGCCATTCCCCTCAGAATAGGTATTCATACCGGAGATATTGTATTTGATGGAACGGAAATTTATGGAGATGGAGTGAATGTAGCCGCAAGAATAGAAAGTGCAGGGGTAGCAGGAGCTATTTTACTTTCCGAATACTTAAACCGGGAACTACAAAACCAACCACATCTCTCAACCATTTCCCTGGGCCATTTTGAATTTAAAAATGTAACTGATCCTATAGAAATTTTCGCCATTGTCCAGGAGGGGATTGAATTACCACATCACTCCGACATCAAAGGCAAACGAAAGCTTGAAACCAAATCCATTGCCGTTCTGCCATTTGTGAATATGAGTACCGACAAAGACAATGAGTATTTCAGTGATGGAATGACAGAAGAAATTATTAACGCCCTTTCTAAAATCCAATCGTTAAAAGTTACTTCCAGAACCTCTTCATTTTACTTCAAAAACAAGCAAGTTCCCATCCCAGAAATAGGACGACAACTAAATGTTACCACTATCCTGGAAGGCAGCATCAGATTAGCGGGCAACAAAATGCGTATCACTGCACAATTAATTGATGTGAGGCAGGATATGCACTTCTGGTCTGAGACCTTTGACAGAGAAGTTGATGACGTATTTGCTGTACAGGATGAAGTGAGTGTACTTATTGCCGAAAAACTAAGAGAGCATATAGGACATTTCGAAATTGATGATCATTTAATCGACCATCCAAATATTCCCGTAGAAGTATATAAACGCTATCTCAAAAGCCGCTTTCTTTTACTTAAAATGAGTAAATCAGATATCGGAAATGGCTTGGCGATCCTGGCAGAAATCATCGAACAATATCCCCATTTCGCTCTCGCACATCTTGCTATTCATTTGGGCTACACTTTATTGGGAACAATAGGACTCATACCCGCTCAGGAGGGATATGCCAAAGGAAAAACGCACCTGGATAAGGCGATAGCACTGGCCCCCAACTTACCAGAGGTCCAGATTCAATTGTCGTGGGAAAAGTTTTTGCTGCATTGGAACCCAGAGGCAGCGTACGAACACTTGAATAAATCTATAGAGATCAGGCCCGTAGTGGATTATTACCAATCTATGGCCTCTATATTAGTCGCCGAAGGAAAATGCGCTGCGGCCCTTCACTATCTCGATACCGCCTTTCAAATTGATCCCTTCTCCGAAATCAATTTTCACCTGAAAGGATTTATTCACTACACTCAGGAGAAGTTCGACCAAGCCATTGAATGCTTTCAGAAAAATGCAGATACTGAATCCAACTTTCACATTTCTACGCTCTACCTTATTCAGACCTACATTTGTATGAAGGAACCAGAAAAAGCCCTGATGGTAGCACAACAACTTCCAGAAGACAAAACTGGAGAGATTTATCGGCTGGGAGGTATGACCTTAGCCTATGCTGCCTTAAAAGACCTGAAGCATATAGAGGAAGGAATGAAGCAATTGGAGGCTCTTCGAACAACAGAAGTAAATGAAAGGGCAGTGAATACGCTAATATTATGTCATATGGTATTAGATAATGAGTTGAAAGCACTTGAATATCTGAAAATAGGGGTAGAAAATAAGTTTCCTTTGATGGTATATGTGCCAACGGAGCCTTTGCTCACCCCTTTAAGGTCCCATCCACAATTCCAGGCCCTTAGCAAAAAAATATTCCGCCACAAAACAACGACGATCCTCCCCAAGAGAAAATATAAACAAACCTTATTAAGCGAAGAACAACTTATAACCTATAAGAAACAACTGCTCCAGTTAATGAAATCCCAACAACCCTACCTTGATCCAGAACTAAGCTTGCGCTCATTGGCACAACAACTCAATATTCCCCCTAATCATCTGTCTCAATTGTTAAATGAAGGGGTTCATCAAAATTTTGCAGAATTCATCAATAATTATCGCTTAGAAACTTTTAAATCCAAAGTAGCTGATCCTTCCCAACAACACCTAACCATTCTCGCCCTCGCTTTTGAAAGCGGTTTTAACTCCAAAACTGTTTTCAATAGCTTCTTTAAAAAGAAAATGGGAAAAACCCCTAAGGCTTATTGGAAAGAAGTTACTAACCTATAAGTACTGATTTCACAATCCGAACGATTTCCTCTCCCCCTTTCTGTTTCTTCATACTGTATATGGAAAGCACAAAGTTTTCCAGACAAAACAATAAGTCTCATTCACACAATGATGAATTCAAAAAGTATGAAAGCTGTTGTCTGTACAAGATATGGATCTCCAGCATTTTTAATTGTAAAGGAAGTAGAGATTCCTAGTCCTTCTGAATATGAAGTTCTTATTAAGGTATATGCTTCTACAGTTACTGCGGCGGATAGCATGATGCGCAGAGCTATTCCCATGATCAGTCGACTATTTTTAGGATTGTTCCGACCTAGGAAAGCCATTATAGGGACAGGATTTGCTGGAAAAGTCGTAGCTGTAGGAAAAGATGTGAACAAGTTTCGACCAGGAGATGAAGTTTTTGGGGAAACTGGGGTAAATTTTGGTGCCAATGCGGAATACCTTTGCCTTTCGGAGGACGGCGCTATGGTACTTAAACCGGAAGAACTCAGCTTTGAAGAAGCGGCTACCTTTACCGACGGTCCTATGACTTCCTACAATTTCCTGAAATCCCTTGGGAATCTTCAGCCTGGACAAAAAGTACTAATTAATGGAGCTTCTGGGAGCCTTGGCACAGCAGCCGTCCAAATTGCCACATACCTTGAGGCTGAAGTTACAGGGGTTTGTAGTGGTAAAAATGCTGAATGGGTCAAAAACTTAGGGGCTAAAGAAGTAATTGATTATCAATCGACAGATCTATTGACATTAAACAAAACCTATGATTTGATATTCGATACGGTAGGAAAGCTGTCTTATTCTACTTCTAAACACCTACTCTCTTCAAAGGGGATTTATCTTTCACCGGTCCTTAGCTTTAGCTTATTGTTCCAAATGCTACTTACGTCGCTTACAGGAAAAGGAAGAAAAAAAGCTAAATTTTCTGCAACAGGTCTCCTACCCTCCTCCACCCTACGATCATACCTGGATAAATTGGTCCAAATGTATCTCGATCATCATATCCGTATTGTCATTGATAAAATGTTGCCCCTGGCCCAAACCGCAGAAGGTCATACCTATGTGGATTCAGGTCATAAAAAAGGAAATGTAGTCATAATTGTATGAGTCAATCGCTATATTGAAATATGAAGTACTCTTTAATCCAACTTCTCTTCATCTTAAGCTTCATATGTCAATCCTGTACATATCGGAGAGCATTTACAGGAACGGCTTGGCCATTATATCCGGATATTAAAACGCATGTTGACCAATCTCAACTATCATCTATTACTAACTTTATAAAAGACAGCTCCAGGACAACTGGTCTGATGGCCGCAATTAATGGAAAAGTTTTCTATCAATATGGTGAGGTAGATAAAATAAGCTATATAGCCTCATGCAGAAAAAGTGTTCTTAGTATGCTATATGGCAAGTTTGTAGAAAATGGACAGATCGATTTATCACAAACCATTGGAGAATTAGGTATAGAAGAAAAAGATGGTTTGCTACCTATTGAAAAGCGAGCTACCATACATGACATTCTCTCTTCCAGGTCGGGGGTATTTCACGAAGCATCTAATGGAGGATATGATAAAGAACATTTTTTGGAAAGGGGAAGTGTGGCTCCTGGAACGTATTTCGTCTACAGCAATTGGGATTTTAATGTTGCAGGACACATTTTTGAGCAATTATCGGGAAAAACCATTTACGAATCTATGGAAGAGCAGTTGGCTATACCTCTGGGATTTCAGGATTGGCATTTGGACAACCAAAAAAAGAGAGGTAATAAGAAGAAATCACAATACCTGGCCTACCACATGTATCTTTCCACAAGAGATATGGCCAAAATAGGCCAATTAATGTTAAATAATGGATACTGGGAAGGTCAACAACTTATATCGACAACTTGGATATCAAAAATGACTTCCCCCATAACTTCCAGAGATACGGTGATGAGTAGAGCGGAAGAGCATCATATAAAAACGCCTGCCTATGCTTATGGATATATGTGGTGGTTATTTGATGAATATAAAGGAAATAGTATTTACGAGGGAAGTTATACTGCTATAGGATATGGAGGGCAGTATATTACCATTATTCCAAAACTAAAAATGGTTATTGCTCATAAAACCAGATTAAATCTTCCCACTTTGGTCGGATTAACATATCAGGCAACTGAAGAATCTATATATTTTTCCATGGTAGATAAATTAGTAACATTAAGCAATGATTTGTAGGCTCCAGAGGCGTAGGTACTTTATATTATTCAGCATTTTCCCAACCCTGTTAAACCCAAATAGTCAACATGAAACATGTAATTCCTTCTATAATCCTACTGATTACATTGAGTGCAAGTTGTACTCAAAAAGAAGTAAACAGAACAACAAACGACACGCATCAGGAGGTGGCAGTGGCAGAATTATACCTTCAGCATTGTGGCGGATGCCATGGTGCCAATATGGAAGGAGCTTCTGCAACTACCTTAATCAAAGATGACTGGGTATATGGGCGAAGAAGAAGTAGGTTTATTCGAAATATAACATACGGTATTAATGCAGCTGAAATGCCTGCTTTCGAGCATATACTGGATGATGAATCTATAGGAGCATTAGCTGATTATATCATTGAAGCCCAAGATATCTCCCCCACAGAACGACGAAACATCCCAGACCAGATTCAAACCAAAGATTATGTATTAACAGTAGAAACAGTCGTGGAAACAGGTCTGGAAGTTCCATGGGCAATAGAATTTGTAGATGAGGACCATGCCTTAATCTCTGAGAGAGGAGGTCAATTAACGTGGCTAATAAATGGAATATTGGATACCGCAAGGATAAAAGGTTTACCTGTTCCACATACCGCCAGTAGTACAGGGGGATTTATGGATATCGCTCTGGACCCTGATTATGAACATAATGGTTGGATTTACCTCTCTTATAGCCATACTAATGACGATGTGTTAGATAAAGAAGCTCCTGCCTTAACGAAAATTGTCAGAGGAAAAATAGAAATGGACCAATGGTTAGATCAACAAACCTTATTCGAAGTACCCGATTCATTAATGCCTACCAACGGAAATAGATGGGGGTGTAGATTTTTATTCGATCCGGAAGGAAATCTTCTCTTCACCATAGGTGATATGGCAAAAGATATGGATGCCCAGAACCTCGGTAAAGCCACAGGAAAAGTATTCAGAATCAGGCCGGATGGCTCTATTCCTGAGGATAATCCCTTCATAAATGACCCAAATGCACTCCCAGCCATATTCACTATCGGCAATAGAAATACACAAGGGCTTGCCCTTCATCCGATAACCCAGGAAATTTGGTCAACAGACCATGGTCCAATGGGGGGAGATGAATTAAATATTCTAAAAAAAGGCGCAAATTATGGTTGGCCCATTATCACTTATGGCAGAGATTATAGTGGCGATATCGTATCTGAATTGACAAAAAAAGAGGGAATGGAGCAACCCATTATTCAATGGACCCCTTCCATAGCCGTCTGTGCTGCTGAATTCTGTACCAGCCCCCATTTTGCCAAGTGGAAACACCAATTACTAATTGGTGCTTTATCTTTTGAGGAATTAAGACTTATCTCACTAGAGGGTCAGAAAGTAGTGGATCAAGAATTAATTTTAAAAAACCTGGGAAGAGTACGAGACGTCAAATTTAGCCCAAAAGGGAAATTGTATATTATTCTAAATAATCCCGATGTTATTATTTCTATGATGCCCAATAATAATAATAAGCTAATTTGAATAAAATTTTTCTATAATTTCCAAAATAAAAATAGAACAAATACCGTAAGAATGTTTGAAGATTTAATTAATAAATTCTTCAAATTTCGCTCATTATATTTGATTGAGCATCATCTTATTCGAGCGACTGGTACTTATAAATTTATTAATACGAAATTAAAATTATCAAAAATTCAGGAAAAGGAACCTTTACCACCTGTCCTATATTATTGTTAATCAGATATTTAATTAATAAATTAATGGTGATGATTCATCAAATAAACAGATGTTATTTCTTGGGTAAAATTTCACTGAATTTCTTCTTCAGTTAGAAAATTATTTGACTATTCGTTCTATTTAAGTCTCTGTAATGGATACTATTATATCGAATTAGACTTTTGAGGTAAAATGTCAATATTTAGAAAATCAAAAAAATAATTCGAGTAAACTATGTATGGGATTGTTAATGACGCTATTCAGGGCTTAATTACCAAACAATTTGGAATAGAAGCCTGGGAAAAAGTCAAAAAAGTAAGTATGGTCAAAGAGGACTATTTTGTTTCCCTTAATCCATATCCAGATCATATCACTTATGACATGGCGGAAAGCGCTTCTAAAGTACTTAATATTCCCTTAAAGGATGTCCTGGTAGCTTTTGGTGAGTATTGGATTTTAGTTACAGCTCAGGAAAAATACGGTTCCATGTTACAAGCAGGAGGATTTTCGTTAAAAGAATTTTTGCTCTATCTTCCCAACCTTCACAATAGAATCTCTCTTATCTTTCATAACATGAAGCAACCCGAATTTCAAGTGAGTAATGTCGAGGAAAATTCACTCCATGTTCACTATATATCTGAAAGAGAAGGCTTGAAATACTTTGTACTGGGTTTGATGTATGGTTTGGGAAAATTGTACGAAACTAAAGTAGAGGTGGAAATAATAGCATGTAGAGAGGAAGGAGCCGATCATGAAATATTTCATGTAAGCTGGTAAAAAATGATATTCTTATGAATCAAGTCATCTGGGATAAATTGTTTCCTTTTTATCTGAAAGTAGATCAAGATCTCACCATTCTGTCTATGGGTAGAAGTATGAATAAACTTCACCCACATTTTCTCTACAAAAGACTTGATGAAGTAGGACATATTATAAGACCTAAAATTAAACACCTCAACTACCAAGATCTATTTAATTATCAGAATCATATATATATTTTTCGAACAAATGAAAATAATAATACATTTAGAGGGCAAATTGTAACAGATTCGGATACCACCATTATTTTATGTCAGTCGCTTTGGCTCACTGATATAGAGCAACTTAAAGATAAAGGGTTGACTCTCAACGATTTTGCATTACACGATGCAATTACGGAATTACTTCAATTATTTAAGTTTCAAAGTTTAGCAACGAAGGATTTATTAAAACAAACGGAAGAATTGCGAAGGGCAAAAAAAATAGCAGAAAAAGCCAGTCAAACTCGCCAGAATTTTCTTTCAGTGATGACTCACGAAATAAGGACTCCTTTGAACGCTATTATAGGTATTTCAGACTTTTTGATAGAAGAAGATCCTAAACCAGAGCAGAAAGAACAACTGGAAATATTGTCTTTTTCAGCTAACAATTTACTCTTGTTAGTCAATGACATACTGGATTTTAGCAAAATAGAAGCAGGAAAACTCCAATTAGTGGCTGAGCATGCTGACATTAAGCAATTAGCCAAACAAATCATAAACACTCAATTACCTGCAGCTAATGAGAAAGAAATAGATCTTCTGACTGACCTGGATGATTCACTACCCGAAATGATCCTGATAGATAAAGGCAGATTAAGTCAAATATTGATAAACCTGGTTGGGAATGCCGTGAAATTCACACATCAGGGATACGTCAAACTAAGAATTAAACAGATCGGGCTAAATGAAAATGACCAAATTCATATTCGATTTATGATAGAAGATACAGGAATCGGTATACCTGAGGAGCAATTGAAAAATATTCTGACCCCTTTTACCCAGGCAGATTCTTCTACTAGCAGGAAATATGGTGGTACTGGCCTTGGTCTATCCATTACCACAAAACTATTAGAACTTTTCGGAAGCAATTTGGAAGTAGAAAGTATTTACGGTCAAGGTTCTACTTTCTCCTTTAATATTGAAGCTAAGATAAGTCATAATCTACCTATTGTAAGTGAGAGTACAGCTCATTTTTCCTCATTCCCTGAGAATAGCCAAATTTTAGTGGTGGAAGATAACCGAATAAATGTACAAATTCTCACAAAATATCTGGATAAATGGGGATTAAATTATAAAGTGGTTTACAACGGAAAAGAAGCTATCGAAATATTTCAGCAGTATCACTTTGATTTGGTTTTGATGGATCTGCTTATGCCTATCATGGACGGATATAATGCCACTAAAGGAATTCGCGAATTACCCACGGAAAATGCCTCCAGAGTCCCCATTATTGCTTTATCTGCTTCCCTATTTTCTGAAGTAAGAACGGACATTATTAAATCAGGCATGAATGACTTCCTAAATAAACCTTTCAAAAAAACAGATTTAAAAAATCTTATCGCCAAATATCTGTTAGCCTCTGAAATTCAACAAAAATAGGCCATTAACTCACTACTTTTATGGAAATATTATCCTTATTACCAAAGGTACCTTATGCTATCCTAGGCTCATAAAAAAACCGGAAGACCTACATAGTATTCCGGCTACACACTACACTAAATATTCACTGTTAAACTATTGCCAATACATTTTAATTACTGCTACCGATTTTTTATTCAACATTTATAGTACTTCTGATTCTGGTTTTACCTTCTAGTAGCTGATTATTAGTAGCTATCATTTCTTTACAAATTTGAATAGTTTCCGATATCTCAGTAATGTCTACGAATGTCCCTTCCTCAGTTCTAAACATTTCAATTTCTTTCTTTAAGCTGTCTTTTACCTGGATCAATTCTTCATTCTGAGCCATTAATTCATCTATGAAGGTTGATTGGTCCAACTCGCTTGCATCATATATGCTTCCAATGATAATGGGCTCATCTAATACATCTGCGGTATTAAGCTGAGCGAAAATGGGAAGAGAAGTAAAAAGGATAGCTGTAAAGGAGAGCATTTTCATAGTGAGAATTGTGTTGTATAATTATTAGTTGATGAATTACTTACTGACAGTACAAATATGGACATGATCCTTACGATGACCAACTAAGTTTTGAGCAACCGACCACATCTGTTTTTTTCACAAAATAGTGGCAAGAAAAAGGTAAGAAGCTATTATTTATAGATCACCATTGGTAAGGTCAATGACTATCATTGCCATTATTTAAGCCCGGATTGAACAAAAATGATGGAGTAAGAAAAATTGAGATGTGTTTTACAAATTGTCCACTTCACCATCTTAACTCCACTTATTCTATTCTCACACAGGAACAAGCCTTATTGGCACAAATCAGAAAAACATGTAAGCAATTTATTAAAGGGGATAGTAATGGCGCATTGGTACACCTCTACTACTCCAACCTTACAGCCTCCCCTTACTTCCAACTTGATGATACTTTTACATATACTGATGTCAGCCTAGAGATTAATTTTATTCCAAAATTTCTACATTTTCAGAAGGGAATCTTACAGCGGATCATCGATTTCCTTCATAAGCGTTGATTATTTCTTCCATGTGATCAGGAAGATTCACTTTGGATAAGCTCCTGTAATCATAAGTGACGATCCAACTTTCCAATGCAGCTACTACCCTGTGGTGCTTTTCGCTTACTATTAGGTGATCCATTTTAAATCTATCTTCTTTAAAGGCAGAAATGTGGGTGCCAATGATCACCGTATCAGGAAAAGTAACAGGGAAAATATATTTACATTGAATATTAGCGAGGATAGGGCCGATTTTTTTCCCTTTCAGATCCAGTAGCTCGTCCTTGATTCCAGCAAAATAGGCTACTCTGGCTGTTTCCGCCCATTTGATATATACTGCTGAGTTTACGTGTTGAAAAGCATCCATTTCTCCCCATTGGACGCTGATAGTATTCTTTATGGGGAATTCTTTTAAGTGAGTAATTACTTCCTGATTCATGAGCTATAATTAAATGCCAAATATATTATAAATCAACTTTAGGATCAGAAGGAAAGAAATATATTTGCACCACATTAGGCCATATGCATGCATCTGAGAAAATGAATACGCAACATACTGCCCAGGCATATGTTATGATACATCTTGCCGTGATCCTATTCGGATTTACAGCTATTTTGGGTAAGTTGATCCAATTACCAGGAGCGACTATTGTTTGGTACAGGATGTTATTAACAGGAATGAGCCTGTGTTTCATTCCCTCTGTTTTCAGACACCTGCAAAAAATTCCCAAGAAAGATATCCTAAAAATTGCAGGTATAGGGATACTGGTCAGTTTGCACTGGGTGGCATTTTACGAAGCCATTAAATATGCAAATGCAAGTATTGTATTAAGTTGTATGGCCACTGTCAGCTTATTTACTGCCTTAATTGAACCATTAGTATTCAAATCCAGTATCAAGCCAGCGGAGTTGATTCTAGGTTTTTTCGTGATTATCGGTTTTGTCTTTATTTTTGGATTTACTGGTGAGAGTTATTATGTGGGTATAGTGATTGCTATTATTTCAGCCTTATTAGCAGCTATTTTTAGCGTTTTTAATAAAACTGTGGTAGTCTCACATAATATTTACGCTATTATTCTTATTCAATTTATTGTGGGCTTTGCCTTTTTATCTGCTATGTCACCAGTATATATCTCTTTTTTTCCTCAAAGTGAATTGATTCCCTCAAGATGGGACTGGATATACCTTTGGATATTGGCCTTAATTTGCACAACCTTGGCATATACCTTGAATATGTACGCCTTAAAATATCTCAGTGCATTTACAACTAATTTAGCGATAAACCTGGAGCCTGTTTACGGAATTTTAATGGCATACTTTATTCTGGACGAAGGATCTGATTTAAATGTTGGTTTTTATGTAGGGTCGGGAATTATTCTTATTGCGGTCTTACTTCATGCATGGATGTCCAGGAGAAAAAAAGGAAAATGATCTGTTGTTATCGTTCTGCCAACCATAAAGGGACTAAGCTTCTTCTGAAGGAGGAGGATATGAAGCAAGTTCTACTTTAGTCAGTTGTAAGTAAGCTTGTTTCAAATCATTGAGTTGGGTATGACGAATAGGAACATCTCTTCCCTGGCCAATATTTTCTTCTTGCAACCGTTGTTCCATTGCTTCCATTAAAGTTTGTTCTGATTTATGCAATAACTCAATCAGTTGTTGTAAAGTAGAATTCTGTATTAGTTCCTCATGCATTTGACTATCTTTTTCTTTCCTAAATTTTCCAGGAGCTTAAGAAGCTATAAAGTATTTGAATAAAAAATCCATTAGAAGACATTTTAGTTCAAATATAAGTTTCTGGCTATCGGGCTTTAACAATATAAGACCCTTTAAACGTTTGTGCTAAAACAGGCTCAATTGACCTTTTTCCGGCCTCTTAAACAGGCTAAGATCGTAAGGGGGCATCTTTTTATCTTTCAAATACTTCTGTCTGGCCAAATGAAAAAGCTGACGGATAGCTTCTGCTACAGGTCCTTTCCCTCTCATTCTCCTGCCAAATTGATGATCGGCCAAACTTCCGTCATGGCAGCCTTTTATTTGATTAAGCACTTTTTCAGCACGATCCGGATAATGGTGATGTAACCAATGGGAAAAAATTTCCTGTACCGCCCCATTTAATCGAACGATGGTATATCCTGCAGCTAGTGCTCCGGCATCAGAAGCGGCTTCCATTATGGTGGGAATCTCTTCTACATTCAAACCAGGGATTATTGGAGCAATCATAACTCCTGTTGGTACTCCTTTTTCCTTCAACCTTTTAATGGCATCAAGCTTATGCGAGGCGGTAGCGGTTCTAGGTTCCATGTTCAGGCGAAGTTCTTTGTCCAGTGTAGTAATAGTAATAAATACATGAACCAGGCCATGATTCGCCAATTCTTCCAAGATATCTATATCCCTTAAAATGAGATGATTTTTCGTGATTAAGCCTACGGGATGTCTAAACCTTAGAAATACTTCCAGACATTTCCTTGTCAATTGCATTTCCCGCTCAACGGGTTGATAGCAATCTGTATTTCCTGAAAACATGATAGGAGCTGCTTTCCACTTCTTATTCATCAATGCTTCTTCAAGGAGTTCAGGTGCATTAGGCTTAGCAATGATTTTTTGTTCAAAATCCAGTCCTGCACTTAAGCCCCAATAGGCATGTGTATTCCTGGCGTAGCAGTATACACATCCATGCTCACATCCCTGATAAGGATTCATAGAGTAATCCAGTGGAATATCAGGACTGGGAACTTTATTGATAATTTTCTTTGGATATTCTAATAATACCTTTGTTTCTTTTCTGGCTTCTAAAGCTTCATCCAGCCCTTCTGTATCCATGGTATCATAGGTAAAAGCCAGATATGGATTATCAGGATTAATCCTGGCCCCTCTGCCTTTAATATTTCCTGAAAATTCTTCCATACTACAAACAAACATTTTATCCCATATCCAATCTGGCGGGCTGAAATACGTCTATAATTTTGCATTTCGTTAGCGCCTTTCCAGAATGTACGGCATTAGGAGGAATTTGTGCCAATTCGCCCGGACCTATTACTTTGGTTTTTCCTCCAATGGTCATTTCAAACTGTCCCTGCACCATATGTGCTATTTGCTCATTTGGATGAGAATGTTCTGGTAATAAAGCTCCTTCTTCTATATCCCAATAAACAGTGGTCATCTTTTCAGAGTGAATAATCTTCCCATGAAATCCCGGGATCAATTCTTTAGATGGTATTTGTTCAAGATTCGAAAAAAGCATATTCTATAGCTTCGTTAATGGTTGAATTGAATGGACAAAATAAGCATAAATCGGGATAGATACCTTTTCTCGATTTTTTTAGGCTTGGTTTATTTTGTCTGATTATATTAACTGTCAAATTCCACGATACATTAAAACAAACTATTCATTTTTATGAACAACTTTACTCATTTCCGAAAATTGTTTATCCGATTTTCGCATTTTTTATGGCTGAGCTGTATGCTCACAGTTACTCTCCCCACATTTGCTCAGGAAAGTCCTAGCCTTAGCTTATTGGGAACCTATTCAAGCGGGATATTCGATGAAAGCGCTACGGAAATCGTCGTTTATGATTCCACCACTAAAAGATTATTTACTACAAACAGCAATGATATCACTATCGATGCAGTGGATGTAAGTGATCCATCTTCTCCGGCGTTAGCCTTTTCTATCGACTTAAGTCCTTTTGGCGCCAATCCAAATAGTATTTCTATTGCTGATACAGTATTAGCAGTGGCAATAGCAGCAGATTCAGCTGATAGCGCCGGAGTGGTGTTATTCGCATCTGTTAATGGCAATATCATCAGTGAAGTAGCGGTAGGATTTCTGCCCGATGCCCTAGCTTTTACTAATGATGGTACTAAAGTCGTGGTAGCCAATGAAGGTCAGCCGAATGAAAGTGTTACGGTAGATCCCGAAGGTTCTATTTCTATTATTGATGTATCAGGGGGATTTGTTAATCCTAGTGTGGTGACGCTGGGGTTTACAGCATTTAATTCGAGGAAAGCAGAATTAGAAAATCGCGGCATTAGATTCGTCGTTCCTGGTTCTACCGTAGCTCAGGATCTGGAACCCGAATATGTTACTATTACCGAAGATGATGCCTTTGCATATGTATCTCTACAGGAAAATAACGCCATCGCCGTAGTAGCGCTAACTGATTCCCCAATGGCTATCGTAGATATTTTGCCATTAGGGGTAAAAGATCACAGCTTAGGTCAACCTAATTTAGAGGAATTTTTTCTCAACGAGTTAGTCGACTTACCTCCTTTAGGTCTTCCTGCCTTTAGCGGTGCTGATACCGTATTTTTAGGGGGATTCTCTGGCTTGTTCTACGATGAAACAGAATCAGACGATACTAATTTAGTATTTTACACAATCCCTGACAGAGGCCCTAATGATGGTCCCGTAGATAATGATTTAGTAGGAACTTCCAGAAATCTTCGCCCTTACAAATTACCCGATTATCAAGGAAGAATCGTTCGCTTTACACTCAATACCGTTAGCGGAGAAATTACCTTAGATGAGAACGAGCAAATATTCCTCACTGCTCAGGATAGCTTGACGCCCATCACAGGAAGGGGTAATATTCCAGGCTTTGATGAAATCCCTGTATCACAAGTAGATGATACTACTACTGCAGATTTTGTAGCTGAAGGAATAGGATATGTTCAATTAGACTTTGATCCATTAGGAGGAGACTTCGAAGGAATTGTGAGAGATGGTAATGGAAATTTCTGGATGTGTGATGAAAATCGTCCCGCTATTTATGCATTTGACAGCAATGGCGTATTGATAGAGCGTTATGTACCTGAGGGTGCTTCTCAATTAGGTGATTCCGTAGTGGCGGTCGGAACTTATGGAGCAGAAACACTTCCAGCTGTGTACAATAATCGCCGTGCCAACAGAGGGTTTGAAGCTATTGCCTTAGATACAGATAGTGGTATTTTATATGCATTCATCCAATCTCCTATGGATAATCCTGGAAGAAATAATACGGATATCATTCGTATTTTGGGAATTGATCCAGCTGATGGAACTCCTGTAAGTGAGTATGTATATTTCCTGGAAGCCAATAGAGAATCCAATATAAATATCAATAGAGTAGATAAAATAGGGGATGCAGTATATACGGGTGGAGGAAAATTTCTCATTCTGGAACGCGATTCAAGTATTCCAGGCCAAAATACTGGTAAAAAGTTTGTCTTTGAGTTTACCCTGGAAGGTGCAACGAATATCCTTGGTACAGATATTTCCAATGAAACGGGTGCAGCAGATGACTTAACATTAGAACAATTAACTTCTGACAGCATCGTTGCATTAGGTATTCGTCCGGTAAATAAGCGTAAAATTGTCAACTTACCCTCTATAGGATACCTGCCAAGTGATAAGCCTGAAGGTTTAGTCTACATTCCATCATTAGGAGCTATTGGTGTGATCAATGATAATGACTTTGGATTAGCTGGTGCAGGAGTAACAGATGACATTTCTTTGGGTATCATCACTTTTGATGATAATAATGCTTTTGATGCTAGTAATGAAGATGGCGGGATCAACTTTCAGAATTGGCCTGTCTTTGGGATGTACCAACCTGATGCCATAGCTACTTATCAAATTGGAAGTACTAACTATATTCTGATGGCTAATGAAGGAGATGCTAAAGATTACGATGGATTTTCTGAAGAAATCAGAGGAGACGATCTCGTATTAGATAGCGTAGCATTTCCCAATGCTGCAGCCCTCCAGGAAGATTCGCTCTTAGGTAGATTGAGAACGACCAGTGTAAGCGGAGATATAGATGGAGATTCATTAAATGAGGTATTTTTCTCTTATGGAGCTCGCTCATTCTCTATTTTAGATGAAGTAGGAAACTTGATATGGGACAGTGGAGACGACTTTGAACAGATTACCGCAGAATTTCTTCCTGAACAATTCAATTCTACTAATGATGACAATGATTCCTTCGACAATAGAAGTGATGATAAAGGACCTGAACCTGAAGCTATCGAAATCGGTCAGATCAATGGAAGATTCTACGCTTTTATTGGATTGGAGCGTGTAGGAGGAATTATGGTGTATGATATCACAGATCCTACCGCCCCAGCATTCATTGAATACATTAACAACAGAAATTTTGATGTGGCGGCAGATTCTTCTTTAGCGGGAGATCTTGGGCCGGAGGATATCTTTTTCATTGAAGGAGAAGGAAGTCCTACTGGTAGTCCTATGATTGCTGTAGCGAGTGAAGTAAGTGGCACGCTTTCATTATTTGGGATCGATATTGAAGTATTAGCTTGTGAAGATACGGTTGATACAGAACCTCAAGATGATCCGGCGCTTACAGTTAATTTATTAGGGACCTATGCTTCAGGGATTTTCGATGAAAGCGCAGCTGAAATCGTTGTGTATGATTCTGCTTCACAGCGCCTATTCGTAACCAATTCTAACGATAATACAGTAGATATACTAGATGGAAGCGATCCATTAAATCCTGCCCTTATCTCTCAAATTCAGCTTGACTCACTTGGAGGTGGACCTAACAGTGTAGCCACTTATGATGGTATTGTCGCTGTAGCTATTGAAAATGATAGCGCCCAACTAGATGGCGTGGTAGCATTTTATAATACCGATGGAGTTCTCATCACTTCTGTGACTGTCGGACCATTGCCTGATATGTTGACCTTTACTCCAGATGGTACCAAAGTATTAGTGGCGAATGAAGGGGAACCAGATGACGATTATGTGGTGGACCCTGAAGGTTCTGTAAGTATCATTGATGTTTCAGCAGGAATAGATTCTTTAACAGATAATATTACGGTAACCACAGCTGGATTTAATGCTTTTAATGATGCGGATTTAGATGAAAGCGTTCGAATTTTTGGTCCTAATGCTACAGTAGCACAAGATCTGGAACCAGAATTCATTGCTGTAAGCCCTGATGGTAGTACGGCCTATATTACGCTACAGGAAAACAATGCCTTAGGGGTATTGGACTTACAGACAAATACGATCACAGCAATTGTAGGCTTAGGATTTAAAGATCATAGCATCGCCTGTAATGGAATAGATGCAAGTAATGAATCTTCCACGATAAATATCCGCCCCTGGCCAGTAAAAGGTATGTATCAGCCAGATGCGATTGCCGCTTACGAAGTTGATGGTGCAACCTATATTCTCTCTGCGAATGAAGGAGATGCCAGAGACTACGATGGGTTTAGTGAAGAAGAGAGAATCGGTGGTTTATTGTTAGATCCTGTAGCTTTTCCTGATGCTGAATATTTACAAAGAGATTCGGTTCTGGGACGTTTAAATTCTACCACCGTAAATGGAGATGAAGATGGAGACGGATTTACTGAAAGCCTGTTTGCTTATGGATCAAGATCATTCTCTATTTGGGATGCATCTGGAAATCTCGTTTGGGACAGCGGAGAGGATTTTGAACAAATTACGGCTGCTCGCCTTCCTGACGTATTTAACAGTTCTAATGACGAAACTGAGTTCAAAGATCGTAGTGATGACAAAGGACCAGAGCCCGAAGCTATTACTGTGGGAGAGTTGGATGGAAGATTTTATGCATTTATAGGATTAGAGAGAATTGGTGGCATTATGATTTACGATGTAACTGATCCTCAAGCGCCTGAATTTGTAGATTATGTAAATAACAGAAATTTCGATGCTGATCCGGAAACGGCCGCAGCTGGAGATTTAGGTCCCGAAGCCATTTTCTTCATTCCTGCAGATGATAGCCCTAACGGAAGTCCATTATTAGCAGTTTCCAATGAAGTAAGTGGAACTACGTCTATTTTTGAGTTAGCTACAGGTGCTACTGTCTCTAATCTTCCTTCTTTAGGAGAAGATCCAGGTCGACTTTCTGTATATCCAAATCCATTTGCTCAGCAAGCACAAGTGTCTATTTCACTGCCTTTCACTGATCATGTAGATATTTCAATGTTTACCTTAGATGGAAGACATATTAGACGCATCTATGAAGGAAGTGTTTTAGCTGATCAGACAACAGAATTGACAATAGAAGCAGAAGAACCAGCGGGAATGTACTTACTTAGAATGGTGAGTGAAATAAATGGTGTATATTACGCAAAAATTGTACTAAGTAACTAAGTAATATATTTCAAGACTATAAGATCCTTACGCTATATCACAAATATTGCTCTCCCTCTCTTGAGGGAGAGTTTTTTGTTCAGCCGTATTAATTGAGATTCAGCGCTTCCAAATCTACCGGAAGTACTTGTGATACCCCTCCATTAGGTCCTGCTATATTCATTGTAACCCCATAAATGACATTGGTTTTAGACATGGTCCTTTTATTATGTGTTACAATAATGAATTGGGAATCATTCGAAAACTCCCGAATAATATTATTGAACTTATCTATATTCGCATCATCCAATGGAGCATCTACCTCATCAAATATACAAAAGGGAGCAGGTTTGATCAGATATAGTGCAAACAATAAAGCCACAGCTGTAAGTGTCTTTTCTCCACCAGATAGTTGTTTGATCGTCAACGGTCTTTTGCCTTTAGGACGCGCAATAATGGATACTTCTGATTCAAGGGGATTTTCTGCATCTAACAGAACCAAATCACATTTATCATCTGATGAAAACAAATTTCTAAATACCTCCTGAAAATTTTCTCTTACTTTATCGAAAGTGGCTAAAAATTTCTCTTTGGCCTTTTCATCAATCTCTGAAATCGTATCTAACAAGGATTGTTTAGCTTCCAATAAATCCTCTTTTTGAACGTGAATAAAATCGTAGCGCTCCTTCATTTCTTCATAAGCTTCTACTGCCAAAGGATTAATTTCTCCATAATTCTGGATTTTGGTTCTCATATTGGCCACTTTTTCTCCTAATTCCTCCACATCAATCTCTTCAGGATCTCCTTCAAACATTGCTTCAGGATTCAACGTGTGTATATTGATCTGAAATTCCACCTCCATACGTTCTTTCATGCCGTGAAACTGCATACGAATATCACTTGCCTGATCCTTTAACGATTCCTGATCCATCCGCAAGCTATCCCTCTGTTGACGTTCAGATAAGACCCCCTTCTCAACCTCACCAATTCGCATTTTCATGGCAGCGAGTTCCTGTTCTAATCTATCTACTCTTTGTTCCTTTTCATTTCTTTTTTCATACAGCACCATCATTCCTTCTTCATCTACCTGATTACTTTGTTCCAATAGGGCAATATCTTCCTGAATTTGTGCCAACTCATCTTCTAACTTGTTCTTCAATTGCTCGAATTCTGACATCTGTTGCAGCACCTGCTGATGATCTCTTTGAACAGTTTCATGCTGATTTATGAGGTGAATAAGCTGGATATGTACCTTATTAAATTCCTCTGATTTTTCCTGTAACTGATCGTTCATTTCCTGGACAATATCCTGCTTCTCTACCAGTTGGGAAGAAATCTGTTGCAATCTCTCCGCCTGTAATTTTCTCTGAGGAATAAGTGCCCTAAAGCTCTCTTCCAGTTGGTGAAGGTCTTGTGTTAGTTTACTGGTTCGTTCTCCTACTCTAGATAATTGAACCTGATGTTCTTGTCTACGAGATTCCAGCACAGAAACTTCCCGTTGTTTTTCAATTAATTGCTTTTTTAGTGGTCCCAGCTCTTTCTCGAAATTTTTATGAGTTAGTTCTGATTTCTTTTCTTCCCAATGCGCCAACACTGTCTCTTCATTCTCTATGTGATCTTGCAGATGTTGGATGTCCTTACTTAATTGGTCCAGATTTTTCGCCCTTCCCAATCTTCTCCCTTCAAACAAACCCAAAGAACCACCAGCTAATACGTACTTTTTCCTCAACACATCTCCTGCTTCTGATAACATAACCACATTTTCAGGTAGGTGATCTGGCATATCTTCCGGCCGATGGATCACATATACCCTATCTAATAGATAAGCAGCCAGTTGTTCGTATCTCGGAGCTACTTCTACGATAGAAAGCGCAGGCCTACTTTCCGAAATATTTATAGAATCGCTAGCTACATAGTCTTTTAATTCGTCGAGAATAAAAAAGTTAGCCCTTCCTTTAGCATGTTGTGCCAATAAGCGAATGGAGTTTAACGCTTGCTCCCTGTTCTGAACTACATAATAGGTGAGATAAGGATCTAAAAAATTTTCAAAGGCTGATTTAAACTTTTCGGGTACAGAAAAAATATCAGATAACAGAGGAGCCTTCTTCATCCAATTCGCATTCTTCTTCAAATATTTAACACTTTCAGGAAAGCCTTCCAAATTCTCCACCAGGCTTCTCAATAATTCGTGTTCATTCTTTTTAGCATCCAGCGTTCGACTTGTTTTACTGATCTTTTCTTTTTGCTCAACAATATGATTCTCAGCTTCCTTTAAGGTCAATTCATGCTGGGAAAGCAGGGCCTCTTTTTCATGGATCTGCCTTTCGAGGGATTGAATTTCTAGTTGGATAGTTTGTTCATTATCTGAAAAGTCTGCCAGCTTCTCGGATCGCTCAAAAGAATCTGCCTCCATCCGGGCCAATTCGTTTTTTAAGCTATTGATCTGGACGTGTTTTACCTGTTCTTCTCTGTGGATCTGCTGCATGAGATGTTCTGCTTCTCTACGATCTTCCAGATAGGTATCTCTTTCGTTTGATATTGATTGACATTGGCGTTTAAATTCTTCCAACTCCTGCTTTGCCAAGCCTTCCCTCTCTCTTTCCGTTGCGACTTGTTGAGTGAGTTGTTGATGTTTCTCTTTTAACTCTGCCAACCTCCCTTGATTTTGGGTAGCTTGTAATACCTCTTTTTCCAGTTGAAGTTTAATATTGACCTCTCTCTGCTGCAAATATTTTAATCGCTCCTGTTTCACTTGCTTTTCGGTTTCCATGTTCTGGATAATACGCAAGTGTTGATTCAAGTCAGCTTGAGCTTCAGATAGGGTTTGTTCCTGTTGAATTTGAGCGGTTTTCCTTTCCGCCAGCATAGCTTCTTTTTGCATCATTTGGCTCTGCAGTTGCAGAATTTCATCTTCGCATTTCTTTACTTTAGTACTGATGAGGTTTTGCTGCTCACGAAGGGATTTCAGGGCCAGATAGGCATACTGAGCACTAATAGCTTTATATTTTTTCTTGATTTCCAGGAATTTCCGGGTTCTCTTAGCTTGTCGTTCTAAAGAACGAAGATTTTTTTCAATCTCGAATAGCAGATCCTCTACCCTATTTAAATCGCCATCAGTATCCTCTAATCTTTTAAATGTCTGCTTCTTTCGAATTCTGTATTTTGATATTCCCGCAGCCTCTTCCAGAAATTTCCTTCGCTCATTATCTTTATTGGTTAGAATCTCATCCACCATTTTCAATTCGATAATGGCATATGAATCCGATCCTATGCCCGTATCCATGAAGAGATTATTAATATCTTTCAATCTGCATGAGACGCCATTGATCTGATATTCGCTTTCGCCTGAACGGTATAATTTTCGGGTAATTTTTACGCTGGTATATTCTGTCGGAAGGATATTTTTAGTGTTCTCGAAGGTTAGTGATACCTCAGCAAAATTTGCTTTCTTCCTTTTTTGTGTCCCATTAAAAATGACATTTTCCATTTTATCCGATCTCAGATTTCGAGTTTTTTGCTCGCCTAATACCCATCGAATAGAATCTACTATATTGGATTTGCCGCATCCATTCGGTCCGACTACTCCCGTAACTCCTTTGTCGAATAGAAATTTAGTTCTATCTGCGAAGCTTTTAAAACCATAAATCTCCAAACTTTTTAATAGCATAGGCTCCCTACCCTTGTTTTTATCGCTTTTTTCAATATATTTAGAATTAGATATATCTACGTAAGCTGTATCTCTAGTATTCCAGTATGCTACCTCTTTACGTTGTATTATTCATCCTCTTTTTCGGAATATTAAGCTATTTATATTTAGCTTATAGATATATCTTGTTTCAACGTGGCATCAAAGATAATAATATTCCTTTTGTTCAACATATCGAAAGGAAAGTAATCCCGCTTGAAGTAACTAGCGGGGAAAAAGCTAATCCGAAGAAAGAAAAACCTCAATCTAAATTTAGTCATTTACTGGAAAGATCGAAGGCTCGAGCTTCTTCCAGAAGGGCCCGTAAAGGCGATAAATTTCTTAAAAATCCTGGCGATTTAAAGAAAGCACTGTTACTAAATGTTATTTTTGGTAAAAGAAAGAATTGGTGATTTTCGGATGAAACTTGTTCAGTTGGTGTCCGTAACGTATGAGAAGAAATATATTTATGAAAAAAGTCAATGGAAAAATAGTTTACCTTAATTTGTCAGGTGGATTTTACGGAATAGAAAGTGATACAGGTGAGCAATTGAATCCTGTTGATGGATTGCCTAAGGCGTTTCAGAAGGATGGATTAAATGTACAGGTCTCATATGATTATTCTGATATGTTCAGTATTCATATGTGGGGAAGAAATATAAATATTCGCGATATTAAAATGGTTTAATGCTAAGGAAATGTCTGATTGATATTTCCTGTTTTTTTATACTTCATATTATGAATGTAACACTGGTAGATTTAATAGGTCCCTTATTAGTGGCAGCAGCTTTTCTGGTTTTTGCACGTGGGATGGTTCGTAGATCAAAAGGAAGGGAGTTTAAACCACTACCTGCTTTTCTATTTTTGCTCTTCGCTTTGAGTTATCGATTTATTTTTGGGGATGGTTCTCTGCTGGATAGACTTGCGATGATGTTAATGGATGTTGGTATAGGGATGCTGGTGGATGCAGCTTATTTAGCTTATCACAAAGAAAGAGCTAAAATGTTTTCAGTTCCGGGTATTTTAGCATTAGGTTTATCGGGAATTTTACATGTATTCTGTTTTGCATGCAATACCAGTGAATTAGTCATTCCTACTGATAATGCTCATCAAATTCTGGTCGAACTAGGTCCAGATGATGATATTTCTGAGATCAAAAAGACCTTAAAAAAATATCATGCTTATCATAAGCGTGCTTTTCCTGAGGTAAGTTTGGATGAAGATGAAGATTTAGCACAATTTTACATTGTTACTGTGGATCCTGCATTGAAAAATCCTTTAATGAAAGAGTTGAGGATGGATCAGGAGAATGTAGATTATGTGGAGAAGAATTATCCACTGACACTGATTAAACCTATAGAATCCTCTTCTTCCGCTGAAATTCTGAAGAAGTCGTTTTTAGCTAATGACCCATACCTTCACCAACAATGGTTTGCTGATAAATTATCATATAATGAAGTATATGGAATCCTCAAAAATACTACCCCTGTCAAAAAAGCTAAATTAGCTATTGTGGATACAGGTGTTGAAGGAGTTCATGAAGACCTGAAAGGAATTTTCACTTCTTCTCCAGGGGAAACTGATTTTCATGGTCATGGAACACATTGTGCTGGTATTGCGGGAGGAGAAACAAATAATGGTAAAGGAATAGGATCCTTGAATTGGGAAGGGAAATTCGTAACCATTACCGGATTTCATGCATTGGACAGAATGGGTAGAGGGACAGACCAGACTGTAGCTCGTGCGATTATCCAGGCAGCGGAAGATGGTTCTGATGTTATTTCCATGTCTTTAGGTGGTTTTCATCCTAGACCTCCCAGAGTGCAAGTAAAAGCCGTAGAATATGCCAGATCTAAAGGGGCTATCGTCATTGTAGCTGCAGGAAATAGTAATGATGATGCCAGAAGATATTCTCCTGCGAATATTGAAGGAGTTATTGTGGTAGGTGCTGTCAACGAAGAATTACATAAAGCTCCTTTTTCCAATAGAAATACGAAGTTGAAAATGCCTATCGCCGCTCCAGGCGTTAATATTATGTCAAGTTTCCCTGGAAGTTTATACAAATCTTTTAGTGGAACCTCTATGGCAACGCCTTTAGTAGCTGGATTAGTGGGAATTATGAAATCGTTGAATCCAGATTTAACTACACAAGATGCCTATCGCATTTTGCATGAAACAGGTTCCAGCGAAAAAAATACTGATGCTGTAGGTAAAGTCGTCATGCCAGTACCGGCTATTAATGCTGTCCTGCAAGTTCAGTAATCGAATGTAGAAACTTTCTTTTTGAAATAACTTTTATACATAGTAGATGGCTCTTGAGAGCCATCTTTTTTTTCGTTCATTTTTAAGTTGGATGTACGGAATACCTGCAATAATTGTAATAAACAATTCAGAGAAACATCAAAGACTGGGGGATATGTGGGCAAATACGATTGTCGTTGATATTAATGACCCACAACAATTTTTATTTGAAGATGAATATTAACATAAACAATGCTGCTAACACACACAATTACAAAATTCCGAGTTGCTCCAAAGCCTTTTCAGTAAATGCGATTCTAGCTTCAGGAAACATCTCCATATCAAAGGTTGGATCTGGTTCAACATGCGTGGCAAAAAAGTACGATTTATCAGCTTTTTCGATATATCCTACATACCAACCCGTATGTCCATCTTCCCTGATGGCCCATCCCGTTTTTCCTCTTAATATATACTCCTCCGTTTCCTCTCTAATCATCATTTTCCTCATGATAGCATCTGTCCTACTGGAAATGGGAAGTTGAGCATAATGAAATCGACGAAGGATATCTATTTGTTCGTATTGAGTTATGCGAGAATTCCCTCTTAGCCAAAACATATCTATATTAGAGGAATCTACATCCATCTTGCCATAATCCAATTTAGCTAAATATGTATTCATCCGCTCTGTTCCTATTCCTCTGGCTACTTCTTGATAACAGGGAACACAGGAGAAATGAAAAGCTTGTTTAAGGGTTAAATCCTGCTCCCATACGTCTAAGGCTCTATCCTCTCCATTCCATGTAAACATTGTACTGTCGCTCTCTACAACACCCGTTTCTAACCCGATGATTGAGTTGATAATTTTAAACGTCGAAGCAGGTAAAGCCCCTTTTTTTGCCCATTCAACATCATTCGAAAAATAAGTCTCTGAAGAATCATCATAAACAAGTATACCACCTACCAACTGGAAAGAGTCCAATAATTGCTGTAGTTGTGGAACGTATACTTCATTATTATCTGTAGATTGTTGGGATAGAGTTCCGTTAGAATCTTGGGATACTTCCTTACCACAGGCTACACACAAACAAAGGAATGTAAGACAGATGTTTCTCATTGGGAATGAATTGGTAGGGCAAATTAGAATAACACTACCAAATGATCAACATTCATGAGAAATCAAGTTACTATCTCCTGTTTATCTCAAAGCTCGCTCTCCAACACCTATCTTCCCCTGTTCACGGCATTACTGGTTTACAAACTAAAACGGTAGCTTTCCAATTTTACTTCTGTTTCCGGTCCATAAATTGAAATCCATATTATTAATAATTCCATTTCCATCAGCGTCTACAGATAAATAGGTATTAATGGTAGCACTATTTTTACTCCACAAATTGAAATCAAGATTATTAATGATCCCGTTCCCATCAAAATCCCCTGCATATTGGACATATTTCCCTCCTCTAAGCATCAAAGGATCATTTCCATCCACCAGTGAAGGATCAGTGTAGAACTCAATGGGAGCCATATCGGTACTAATGCTAAAAGGAGAGGCACTGATAATGGCGAGATGCCCCCTTGGTCTCAGCGTTATATAGAAAAGGGAATCATTAAGATCTGTAAAGTTAACCCCTTCTTTCCCATCTATATCCCACAATGTTCCATCTTTTGTTAGTATCGCTGCCTTTCTTTGGATAATGTTACCATTATTTTGAGCATCGCGTAACTCCACTAATATCCAATCTACCATATTTGCAGGTATTTCCTCTACACTTTCTGTCCCGCTATAATTAAATGGAGCATTTCCAAAAGGATGGGAAAGAGGAATTAGCCCTTGCTCATTTAAAGTTAAATTCATTTCCTGAAGATTGGAACTTAAATAACCTTCCAGAAAAGTACTGGCTTTTAGTCTTACCTCACCATCAGGGGTGGGTTCTGGAGTAGAAGAGGCAAACTCATAAGCGCCTATATCAGGACCCTCCCCCTGCTTTCTTGATTGATTGTCTATATCCGAGGAAGTTGCAGATTCTGGATCAGCTGCATCTATCAATTCGCTATTGCTTTTAAGTCGAAAATCATAGGAAAGGTAATCCTGAAAATTAGCCTCATAGGACTCATAAGTAGTTAACATAACATTATTGCTTTGATCAGCAGTCGCACTAATGGAATTGGCGACATTATTTTTCACAACACAATTAGTACTGGGGGTTCCATTTTTATGATCATTAATCATAATCCAGGAAGGGCCTGGTTTGCCATCTAGGGTGGGATCAAGTACCGTATTGTTAACGATTCTGCAGTTGTTTGCTCCTAAGAATGTTATTCCGTGCCAATGGTCCACAGAGACGACATTGTTCTCCACGATCCAATTGTTGTAAAAGCCATCAAAACATCCTATTCCCTGAAGTGTACCCTTGAGTGGTTGGTCAGGATCTTCATAATTGATAATGATATTTCCTCTTAATATGTTGTTTTCAAAGGGGTTATCGACACTGGTGAAAGATTGAATTCCATCATCATGATTATCATCCACATCATAACAATTCTTGATCACATTACCTTCAAAGACATTGTTCGAACCAAGTATTCGCATACCATCTCCTGAAAAATTGATGATTTGATTGTGGCTGGCAGTGATATAATCTCCTACCGCTGTTAAACCCATATCAATATTTCTAATCGTATTATTTATGGCTAAGGAAGAATCAGCATGTATATCCAATCCGTTGCTGACATATTGCAACCAATCATTTGCTGTGGTCCAGGGTTTCTCAGCACTAAAAATATCACAATTGATTACTTCCATCTTGACAGAGGGTCCATGCCAACTATGATTTTCAAAGTATACCAACCTTCCACCAGCATATTCTCCATAAGGTTCGGAACTCACTGAGAGATGTTCAAACCTCCAGTTTTTTCCTCCTTGAATCTGAATAGATTTTAAGATGACTTCTTTCTGGTTTGAACCCAACACAGTGATCATTTTAGCATTGACGTAGTTCCGTAAAAATACCTCTCCATGAAGGCCAGGTAACAACATTAAGGTGTCTCCTCCCTGAATAGGAGCTCCCTGATGTTTGATGGATAGCGTACTCGTCTTAGGATCATAGGGAGCAGCGTATTGAAAAGATTCGATGAGACCATCCGAAATTACTTCTTCCAGCGAGCCAAAAGGTGCATTAAGCGAGCCATCATTGGAAGATTGGCCATTAATAGGGTCTAGATAATAGGTATTAGCCAATCCCAATGAATAAGCAGCTGAGCAGATGATCAAAATGAGGGTAAAGTGTTTCATTTCCAGTGTATTTTCTATGGATAACGAAATCGAATAAGCATTTAGGACAACTTAACCTACAAACTGAGGTTAGATGTAATTTGAAATGAATATTAATTCAAAGATGATGAAGAATAATGATCCTGGAGGGCTGTTACTTCACTTCCCCAATCTTACTCCTATTGCCTGCCCATAGATTGAAATCTTTATTATTAATAATTCCGTTAGCGTCTGCATCTACAGATAGATATTGATTGAGGGTAGCACTATTTCTACTCCAAAGATTAATATCCTGATTATTAATAATGCCATTTCCATCAAAATCTCCGGCTATTTGAACGTATTTCTCTCCTCGCAAAATTAATTGTTCATTTCCTGCTGCTGTGGATGGATCAGTATAGAATTCAATTGTATCCATATTCTCTTTTATGATAATTGGAGTGGAACTAATAATCGCCAGATGAGCTCTTGCCTTTAGCACAACATAGTATTCAGCTTCCTTCAAGTCTGAGAACAATACTCCTTCTTTTCCATCAACATCATATAGGCGACCATCAGAAGCTAAGTATGCAGCTATTTGTTGGATGACTACATTTTGATCTCCACCATCTCTAAGTTCTACCAATATCCAATCAACTACATTAGGAGGGATTGTTCCAGCTTGTTCATCTCCCTGATAATTAAATGGAGTAGAAGAAAAAGGCTGTACAGATGGAATAAGTCCATTTTTATTTAGTTCCAGGCTCATGGAAGTTTGATCAGCATTAAGATAACCTTCCAAAAACGTAGCGACTTTGAGTCTGACAGAATCAACTGGAGTAGGTTCGGGGGTTGGTTCAGGTCCAGGTGCAACAATCGTAAGAGGAGGTGCTAATGGAGCTAATGGTTCTCCTCCACCTCCGATATTATCTGGTTCATTATTGTCCACCACATGTAGATGATCAAAAATCTTCTTAATATCCCTGGACCATGGAGTATCTTTATTACCTTCATCAAAGGGAAACCCCCATGCTTTCTCAAATTCATCTGTAAAACGCCCACTTGGCGACCATTCTGTTACAATAGCATACACATCCCAGGCGGTATCATCTACTATGTAGGCTCCATATTGCTGAAAGGCTCTGGCCAAAATAAGGGCAGGAATAGTCTCTAAATTCAATCCTTCAAGAGAGATAGAAGTAGGAATAGCTAATAAAGCCCCCATTCTACAGGCCTTAACTATAGGTCCTACCCTCTCTGTATAATATTGATCAGCAGCATAGCTATCTGCCCTCAACGCAGGCCACCTAAATCCCTTCGTCTCTTCATCGTAAAACAAATTTTCGTTGGCAAATAAATTCACTTTTAACGCATGCTTAATCGTGTCATTTTCATCATCAAGTTCACCTAATCGAAGGGTTCCTCCTACAGCGGATAAGCCAGAACCTCCATGCGCTCCTGTGATTCCTTCACCATACAAATCTACCTCAGCAGGGACATAACGGGAAGTTCCATTGTCTTCCGTACATTTGGCAAAAGGCTGTGTCTGAACGATCGTCCTGGCATCAGGCATCAATACAGCCAAGCCCGAATTGGGCGTCAATCCATCCCAGGTATCCGAGCTAACGATAAAATCTTTGGGAATAGGAGCCTCAAACAATAATGGACCATCTATTTCGCATCTATCTCTATCTCTGTTCCAAAGGGCATTACTCGTGTAAACAGGAATAGAGGATTCCTTTGGCGTGAAAACAATGATATCTTCATCTACCGTAAGTCCCCTATTTACCTCGGTATCAATTTCAGCATCAACATATACAGCGTTTGAACCTATAGGCATATTCCAGATGGAATTGGAAGAGAATGGCCACTGGAATGGATTTCGCTGAGCATGACAAGTAATACATACTCCTACCAACAAGGGAATTGTAATAGTTTGAATAAAGAAATTCATAACAATCAACAGGTAAAGTATATATTAAGTTAACCCAGCTATACACATAATTATTATATCCATATAATTTTTCAATCAAAAAACATCCTAGAAGTTCAAAGGTTGGTTTGCTACCATTTTGTCCTTAACTTTTCTCCCATATGGACCCAAAAGATACAGGTTTTCAATATGACATATTGGCCTATGAATGGCAACATAGCCAGCGAATTTCCTCTTATGGGATGGCAGCTTTACATAAAGCCATTCAATTTACCTCTCATAGAAAGGTAGCGATTGATATCGGCTGTGGAAGTAATGGTCGATTTATAGATGAATTTATTAAAGAAGGGTTCCAAGCGGAGGGATTGGATGTTTCGGAAAAAATGATCTACTACGCCAGGGAACTACACCCAAATGCTACATTCTATCATTGCGATATAAGCAATTGGAATTTTTCGAAGAAATATAGCTTAATTACTGCCTGGGATAGCACCTTTCACCTTCCACTGGACTTACAAGAGCCTGTTCTTCGCAAATTATGCCAAGCATTAGAATCTCAAGGAATTCTTTTGTTTAGCTGTGGAGGGAGCATAGAGGAAAGTGAAATTATAGGATCATTTAGTGGATTGACTTTCGAGTACAGTAGCTTAGGCATCCATAAGAATGTGAATATTCTTATGGAAGAAAATTGCGTTCTACAACATCTGGAGTACGATCAGTATCCAGCAAATCATGTTTACATCATTGTCCAAAAACAGTCCAAAAAATAACTAAATCATAGCTATAGGAACCATATCAACAACGTATTACAATGCCCTACTCGTCCTATTTTCAATTTCCGTTAGTTTTTTCTCCATTTCTCTGACTCTATCCTTCATCTCATTCGCCAGGTCGGTTTTCTCTCCTATATCTTCAGCCAGATTATATAATTGAGGCTCATTACTTCCACCGCCCTCGATCTTTTTATTTTTCATCCAGTCCGGTACAGTTCCTGTTAATGGCCTAATATACTTCCAATCGTTCTGGCGCAGTGAGGTCGTAAATGATTCCTCCACCATCCACTCTCTTCCTTCTTTGGAATCTCCTAACATCACTGTCAACATATTCTGGCTATCAATAGCTTCATCTTCAGCTAAATCCTGTTCTACCAGAGCTGCCAGTGAAGCATAAATATCGACCTGACTCCACAAAGCATCATTTTCCTGGGCTATTAACCTACCTTTCCAGTAAACTATCGTAGGAACCCGGGTTCCTGCTTCAAATGCACTGTATTTTCCTCCCCTAAAAGGACCACTGGGATTGTGATTTCCTACCATTTCTTCTGCGCCATCTTCGTACCCATCATTTAATACAGGCCCATTATCACTCGTAAAAATAACCAGTGTATTTTCCAGCAATTCCAATTCTTGCAGCGTTGACATAATTTCCCCAGTCATCCAATCCATTTGTACAATCGCATCACCTCTGGGGCCCATATTACTCTTTCCAACAAATCTGGGATTAGGTGCACGGGGAACGTGAATATCATGAAAGGAAAAGTACAGGAAGAAGGGTTGATCCTTATATTGGTCCATAAATTCTATCGCTTTCCCTGTAAAAACATCTGGAAATTCCTCATCTACCCACTCTGCAGATGTTCCTCCATCCATATATCCAATTCTGCTAATGCCATTTATAATGGTATTGCTATGCTGAGTATCCGCAGCCATTTTCAATAATTCCGGATGAGAAAGTCCAGTAGGCCGATCCCCAAGGGGTTCCTGATAATTGATTGTTAAAGAATCATCTCCCGATAAATTGATCACCTGACCATTTTCCATATAAACCGTAGGAACCCTGTCTCCAGTAGCTGGCAATAAAAAGTCATAATCAAATCCTATTTCTTTAGGTCCTGGGGCAATGGGCAAATTCCAGTCTATCTCTCCTCTTCCCAATCCCAGATGCCATTTCCCAACTACTCCAGTAGCATAACCTGCCCTTTTCAACATTTTTGGTAAGGTAGACATAGCTGGATCAACGATTAACGGGGCATCTCCGGGCAATACTCTGGCATTATTTCTAAAAGCATATTGCCCAGTCAACAAGGCATATCGAGAAGGAGTACAAGTTGCTGCAGAACTATGAGCATCTGTGAATTTTATTCCGGTTAAGGCCAGACTATCTATATTAGGGGTTTCCACACCTCTTGCCCCATAACAACTCAAGTCAGCATAACCTAAATCGTCTACATAAAAAATAACAATATTGGGTAAGGGAGGATCTACCGTCTTAGGAATATCTTTTTCTGTAAAAAGATAATTTATCGTAAAAAACCCAAGTACAGCTGCTATCAGAAATACCCCCCAGCTGAGTATCTTTTTATTCATGGCGTTAGCTTTCAACGAATATAGCAAAAGCCCTTAAAAATTGCAGGGATTCGAATTAATTGAAGACCTAGAGCGATAATTTTTTGTTCCAATGCCAGATGTTTGCCTTTTTATCCTATGTTATTCATTTAACTTATTCCATTAATCAGCCAGTAATTTTCTCACTTGTGCAATGTCAGGATGAGTGATCCCTTTGGCCTCCAAATCGTCCAAATCTTCTATAAACACCTCTTTTGCTGGCCGAAAGTCGTTATAAAAGGATTGGTCTTTCCATCTCATATATATTTGCTGAGCTTTTTCGAATTCTCCGCTAAATAAATATCCAAGTGCCATATTTGTGTACACCATCGTTTCTTCAGGCGATAATTCCAAGGTCTTTTTAGCAGCATGAATAGCTTCCCGGTATTTCCCCACAAAACAAGCATAGAAACTTTTAGTGAACCAATAGGTCGAAATGGCAGGATATAAATCAGTCAAGGTGTCATATGTCTGATAAGCCAACTCAAATTTATCCTGTTTAAATGCCGTATCGCCGATTTCAACCAGTCTCTCTTCTTCTACAAATTTATGCCAAAAAGGATGAATATATACAAGAGGATTGCCCTTTACTGTTATTTCTTCAATGTGTTTTATTTTTTCATAATCTCCCACCGTCAAACTATCGATTTGATTGAATGCCAAGTCCAATTCTTTTAGGGATGTCATTTGTTTAATGACCATGGGAATTCGCTGAAGTTTATTTCCCCTCAGATTTAGCCTTTCCAAAGTAGGTAACTCTCCCATTTCTATGGGAATTTCGGTCAACTGGTTAAATGATACATTTAACCACGATAGTTCTTCAAGGTATTGCAAATTATCTGGAAGAGAAGTCAACTTATTTCCATCGATATGCAAGGTATGTAAATCCGATAATTCTCCGATCTCTTCTGGAAGAACATCTACCTTATTATTACTCAAGTCAATTCCCTCCAATTGGGATAAAGTGGAAATTTCAGAAGGAATAGAAGTTAACTCATTTCCACGGAGGCGCAATATCTTAAGATTGGGTATACTGAAAAGTTCTTCTGGAAAATGACTGAATTGATTAAGGCTTAAATCCACATGGGAAAGCTTTTTCATGTTGCTGATCTGAGAAGGGAGGTGTGATATAGCATTCCCTTCTAAATTCAGATATTCTAAGTTCGCCAAATCTAATAAGGGCGATGGAAATTCAGTGAATTGATTGAAACTCAAACTTAATTCTTGCAACTGATACAACTTATGGAAGGAAGCTGGAATATTATTCATCTTATTACTACCTAGGTACAATGTTTTTAAGGATACTAATTTACCTATCTCAACAGGGATCTCATCTATTTCATTCCCATGCAATCGCAATTCTTTCAAATTGATTAATGCTCCTAAGGTCTCTGGGAGAACCCTAATATTATTATTAGTTAGGCCCAAGTGTCTTAATTGTGTCAAGTTTCCGATTTCATCTGGCAATGCGCTGAGTTGGTTTCCCCATAAACTCAAATGTGTAAGGTTTGGGAGCGAGTAAATTGATTTGGGTAGCTCTTGAATTTGATTTCCGTCCAACTGTAATTGTTCCAATTGCTGCAAAGAGCTCATCTCTTCTGGTAACCTGCTGAGCTTATTGTTTCCCAAATTGATGTAAGTGAGATGTGATAAGGTTCCAATGTCCGATGGAAGGAAAGTAAGTCGATTGTTTGATACATCTAGATGCATCAGCTGAGTTAAAGAACCTATTTCTGTGGGAAGGGTACTTAGTTGATTATAAGAAAGAGATAAAATTCGTAGCTCCCTTAGGCCCTTCAATTGTGAGGGAAGCTCAGTAATCTGATTATAATCGGCATGCATCACTGTTAAGTTCCTAAGATCCTGGAAGGAAGAAGGTATACGACTTAACTTTCCTCTCTTACTATATTCTCCATGAGCTAATATAATGTTGAGATTGGCATATGAACCAATGTTTTCAGGTAGGCGCTCTTGCTTAGGTTCATCTATTACCAGAGCTTCGGTAATATCCGTAAGTTCCTCTAATGAATTAGCTAATAGATAGGTTTGTCCCGTAGTATCCAATAACATTGATTTACTGTCTTTTTTTACTCGTGCAAATCCAGCTTCGACGGAAAAAGGAGTAGCTTCTTCAAATTCGAAAGGAATCACTTCATTTCCTGACTTGTCTATATATCCAAAAAGATGAACAGAGGGAATCCGATTGGTTATTCTCTTCAGTGTGAGTCCGAATTTACCCTTGTAAAAGTATATCTTATCAATTACAGAACTAGCTACTAGTAGGGCAGAATCAGCCTTCATTTTCTCTTGTAAAAGGGCAGCCTGCGCAGTTTCTATCATAGCTCGAGCCTCTTCGGCTTCATTCTTCTTCTGCTCAATGGCATTGAACACAGTAAATACTTTTTGGCTGACAGCTTCACTATATTCAGGACAATATTCTCTTGCCGCTTCCAGTTTATTCAATGCTTCCCTAAAAGCTTCTCTCAAGAGCAATTGATCCGCTTCCAACATCAATCTATCAAACTGTGGACACTGACCAACACAGATGGTGGGAAATATTAGGCAAATCCATATGGTAAATGGGGTTATATGCTTCATTAACAACAGTTTCTTATATAGCTATCTAGTATAACGAAAAAATTGGGATTCATTGTTTATTCATCATGGCTCTATCATTGATCTCAATTTATCATAATCATGAAGTATGTTCCCATTAACTTCCAATCTTCGAACATCTAAAAGAAATGCTGTTACTATTTTTTCTTCATCTTTCTCTGATTCTCCATCTTTCCACTCCTGAATCACATTTGCTGCTACTTCATACTGTCCGTTGAAAAAATATGCCAAGGCTAAATATAACGGCAGTCCTCTCTGCTCAGGATGATCTTTGACTGCCTGTTTGGCCGTAGAAATAGCCTCTTCCATCTTCATTACAAAGCAAGCGTACAAACTCTTTTTCTGCCAATATCTATAAGAGTTGGAACGCTTACATAAGGAATTCATCACCCGATATGCTTGTTGATAGGCACCTTTTATATAACACTCATCGGCATAATCCGCTAGTTCTATGTTTCCCAAGTGAGGATACCATGCAGCGTGTATGTAGCGAATGGGATTCTGATCAACTTTAATGAATGGGATGTGATTAAGTGTTTGGTGAAGTGCTAAAGTGAGGCTGTCGACTTGATTGTTGGTCAAATCTAACTCTTTTAACTTCGTCAATTCAGCAAAAGAGGCAGGAATCGTAGTTAATTCATTAAAACTCAGGTCCAGCTTTTCCAATGTACTTAACGCTCCCAACGCCTCAGGTAACTCAGATAACTCATTCATAGAAAGATATAGCTCAGTCAATTGAGAAAGCTGACCTATCTGCGAAGGAAGATCAGCTAATTGATTGTACGCTAGACTCAAATACTTAAGCTGACTAAGCTGACTTATTTCTGATGGAATCTTTCTTAAATTACATTCATTTATCGTAAGCTTGGTTAATCCCCTCATATTCCCAAGCTCAGCAGGTATGTTATCCAATAAAAAATAATCAATTTCAAGTTCTTTCAATTGGGTAAGATGGGTCAATCCTTCAGGCCACCTTTGCGAAAATTCTTCATCATCGTCACCGCTAATCGTTAATCTACGCAAGGAGGATAATTCTTCCATTTCAGGCGGAAAAGAAGTATTGGGATTACCATAAAGTGTTAATTCCTCTAATTTTGTTAAATACCTGATCTCAGGAGGAAAGCTGAAAATCCGATTATAACTCAAATCCGCTTCCATTAATTCGGTAAGTTTCCCAAAAGAAGCAGGGATATCAAACAATCTTCCTTGAGCATCTATGCCTTCCCCACCCATCTGAAGAATCTTTAAGTCGGAATATTGAGCTATGCTATCGATCAACCAATCTTCTTCATCTTCATAAGAATAGTCAGCATCTTCAGGCATAAACTCATCTGAGCGCTCATAAATATCCAGTATAAGTACTTCCGTATCCTTTCTCAGTTCGGCCAGAGAATTAGCTACATAATATACCCTTCCAGTGGTGTCCAGTAAACATTTCCTTCGGTCTTTTACGACTCTGGCAAACCCATCTCCAAGAGAAAAAGGAGTAGCTTCCTCAAACTCAAAGGGAATGACCTCATTACCCTGTTGGTCGATATATCCATAGCGATATTTAAAGTTAGGCCTATACCCTACCCTTTTTAAGGTGAGGCCATATTTCCCTTGATAGAAATAAAGCTTACTGAGAAGATTATTGGCCAAATTCAATAAAGAATCCGCTTTCCTCTTTTCTGTCTCTGCCAGTTTTTTAGCTTTAATGGCTACATCTCTCTCTTGTTGGATATAATATCTCGCTGAATCTGCCCGTTCTTTTGCCCTTTGAGCTTCCTCTTTTTGTCGCTCTATGGAAAGAAACACGGCTCTGGTTTTTTGATTTACGATATTTCCTTTTTCTGGACAATGGGCACGAGCTGCTTCTAATTTAGTAAGGGTCACTTCGTAATCTTCACTCGATAAAGCCACATCTACTTCTCTCATCAATCTGGCAAATTGAGGACACTGAGCGAAGGTATATTGGCCACAAAACCAACAAAGAAGATATCCAACCACAAATAAGTACCGCATGAGGGATTCATTTTGATACAAAATCAATAATAAAGGCGAATATTAAAGATCAAATTACTCACTCAATATATGTTTAATCTTATCTATATCAGGATGCTGTATCCCAACAGCTTCTAATTCCGCTAAATCCCTCAAAAAGATTTCTTTCGCTAATCTCCCATTAGGATAGAAGGGTTTATCCTTCCATTCTATATAAACCGCCTTAGCCTCCTCAAATTGATCGTTTAATAAATATCCGAGAGCCAGATTGGTATGAGCTTCAAACTTTTTAGGGGCCAATGTTAAACTTTCTTGAGCTGCTTTAATAGCTTCTTCATATTTACCGACAAAACATGCGTAAAAACTCTTGGTAAACCAGTATCCATATTCATCTCCACTCCGAACAGTTAATGTATCAAAAATAGTGTAGGCTAATTCAAAGTGGCTTGAATCAAAAGCAGCACGTCCTATTCCTACTAATTCTTCATCGGACATACGAGTATACCAATGCGGATGAATATAGGTTAATGGATTGTTTAATAAAGAAATATGCTGAATCCTGGATAATCGCTCAGCATCTTTTTTCGTCAGGCTGTCGATCTGATTATCCTGAAGATTCAAGCCCTGACATTGAGTAAGAGCACCTAAGATCTCAGGAATATCTTCCAGTCGATTTCCACTTAAATCCAGATCGTGCAATTGATACAATTTTCCCATTTCCGTAGGAATATTAGCCAAGGCATTATTACTAGCATCCAAATAAGTCAATCTGAATAAATCTCCAATACTTGAAGGAAGACTACCTAATTGATTAAAACTAATGGAAAGGCTATCTAATTGAGATAGATCTTCTATGCTTTCTGGCAGATGAGTTAATTGATTGTGGCTTACATCCAGGACTGTCAAATTGTATAAGCTACCTATTTCTATAGGAAGTTGATCAAGCTGATTGTATCTCAGATTAAGACGTTCGAGCTTTGATAATTGTCCGATCTCAGGAGGTAGGCTGACCAATTCATTATCATACACATTCAGCGTTCTAAGCTGGGAGAGTTTTCCCATTTCCTTTGGAATCTCCCTCAAGCCGTTAACACCCAATCCCAAATGCCGTAATTGGGATAGGTCGCCTATCTCCACAGGCACGGAAATCCCTCGATTACCATTTACTTCCAGGCGACGTAATTCGGAGAGGTAACCAATCCCCTCTGGAAGTGTTCCTAATTGATTATCGTTAAGATATAATTCTCTCAATTGAACCAATGCACCTACTCTCGCCGGAAGAGAGGTCAATCCGGTGCTATTCAAATTCAAGTGTTTTAATTGGCTTAACGCGCATAAGGCCTCTGGAATTTCAACACCTACATTACCTCCCAGGTCCAACATTTCAAGATTAGAAAGATATTCAATTTCATCAGGTAAATTCTTCAGTTGATTTCCTCTGAGATCTAAATATCTTAATTGTTCCAAGTATCCAATGCTGTCAGGTAGCTGTCCCAATTGATTGTAGCTGACATCAAGGGTGTACAGATTTTCCAATTGGTGAATATTCTCAGGAAGCCTGGTAAATCCATTAAAAGCTAACCGAAGGGTGGATAATCTTTTCAATTGCATGAAGGAGGGAGGGAAGTCGAATAATTTTCCATTGTCTTTATAATTTCCATAAGCCAATAAAATATTCAGGTGGGCAAAGTCGCCTATATTGGCTGGAAGTGAATCGACTCTAACTTCATGTAAATCCAGGGCTTCCGTTTGCTGGGAAAGGGTATTTAACGCATTGGCACGGATAAACATATTGCCCAGGGTATCTAATAAATATGTTTGTCCATCCCTCAATACTCTGGCAAAACCATCCTCTACGAAGAAAGGTGTCGCTTCCTCAAATTCAAATGGAATAACCGTATTTCCCTTTCTATCAATAAAACCATATGAGTATGCAGGAGGAAAGGTATTAGATTCTTTAATAAGTGTCAATCCAAACTTATCTTGATAAAAATAAAGCTGGAATAAAACCTTTCTGGCAACCAATAAAGCCGAATCTGCCCTTATTCTTTGTTTTTCTGCTTCTTCTTTCTCCGCTTCAATCGCAAAAAATACATCCCATGTCTTTTTATTTACCTCTTCTCCTCTATCGGGACAATAGGCACGTGCTGCCTCCAGTTTATTTAGGGCAGCCGCATACTCCTCCTGCTCAAGTAAGGTATCTATGTCCCTCATCAATCGTCCAAACTGGGGACATTGAGCAAACAGGATAGTTGAGGAGAATAATACGGCTAATGTGATACCTATTCTCATATACATTATTCAAGGCTGTGTATGTTGAACCTTCGACTAATTCAATTTCTTACCGATCTGTGCTACAATGCGCTGCATATATAGACTATCTTTATATTTTTCAGCAATGCTTTTCATTTCTATTAAGGCTTCTTCAATTAATAAACGATCATTTGCCCTCATATAAATTTCTATGCTTCTGTTTAATTTTTCAAAAGCTAGTAAATCCGTCTTATAAATTTGCGTTTGCAGGGCGGTTAAAATATCTCTTAATGAATCCGCTTTCAGCAATGCTTCCTCTTTAAGGTTTTCAGCAATGGCCGTTTGTTTGGTCAGCTTTCGGGATCGCTCATCTGCCAAGCCCTTTTGTTTCATAGCCCACAAGGTTAAAGAAACAGCCCCCAGCGTTATCATTAGCGCCACAGATCCCAACAGCAATACCCTTCTAAACTTCTTTCTCTCTTGAGCTTTTCTCTCGGCTTCTTGCCTCAACTTCCTGGCTTCCAGAATGGGCCAGATTAATACGTCATGGGAAATTTCAAAGCTAGAGCCTCCCGTTGTGTTAGGTTCCTCTCTAATCAGGAATTGGTTTTTCAATTGTACCAGCGTCTGCTCATTGATCCCATCATTCTTAAATTCTGCGAGTAATTGATCTCCATCTACACTTAACCGCCTGGCCTCTCCTGATTCTTCATTGTAGTACAACAGCCCTTCCTCCAATACTTTTTTAGCACCTTCCCGTTGGCTTTCAGATAATTCCTCAATTTTTCGCTGGTAGTATTGTTCGTAAATATTGTCAAAATCCGGCAAATCAGAGGGCTTGATACGAATGACTTCTGTAGCAGCTTTTTTCCCTATCACAAATTGCTCCAAAAACTCACAATAAATCTGAAGCAAGAAGGATTCTATTCGCATCTCCCTTACTTCTCCGAGGCCCAGTTTGTGCTGCGTATGGCTCAATTCTGATAAAATAATCCGAAGGGATTCTTCTTCATATTCAAAGGCGGGAGAAATGTAGGTGCCTCCTTGAGGTATTTGCGCTGGTTTAATGATCGCCTCCTCTGCCTGCAATCTACTTAAGCCTTGTAATTCGTATCGCTTATGTAAAATAGCAGGAAGTTCTAGCCTAAGGCTGTTGACCAAACTGAGCTTATCCTCCCTAATAGCAAATAGTACCTTTACTTCCAGCGGCTCACTTAGGCTTCTTTTTTGGCTTTTATCTAGCGTTTTCCATTGATCGCGTATGAATCTGGGGATTTCTGTGAACAGTAATTCTGCTAATTGTTCTCTGAAAGCTATTTGTTGGGCAATAGGATAGGTAAAAAACTCCTCAAACTGATCAAAAATAAGGAAATACTGAGTTGCTTCATTCAGGGTTCTTCGTTTAAACTCATACCATAAAGATGCAGGTTGATTTCTCCAGAGATGTTCTAACGAAGTGATATCCTCTTCCAGCGACACTTTTTCCGAGAGCGCATCCAGAATTTTTTGAACCGGGGTACGCTGATCAGTCGTATAACTTCTCATTCTCACGATCAGAGAAATCATAGCTTCCTCTTCTTCGAGTTTAGGAATCAAGCCCGCATTAATTAAAGAACTTTTTCCATATCCAGACTTTCCAAAAAGCAACACTAATTTTTCCAGGATCACCATATCGAACAGATCCTGGATATCCTGATCTCTCCCAAAGAAGATGGATTGCTCTTCTTTTTTGAATGGCTGGACACCAGGGTATCTATGAATGTTGCTCATGCACCTATTTTGATGGTTTCTAATATAGTGTCGACAATCTTGTTATATTCAACCAACAAGTCCCTACTATCTTCTGTTCCTTTCATTTTATTTTGTTGCCAACGATTAAACCTGGCTTTTAATAAGGTGGATTCCTGTTCATCTCCTGCTAGTTCATCCAGGGCTCTTTCTATTTCTCCATTCTGAACATATTTAATGACTGACACCTTATTTGTATCTAATGGATCACTTAGTCTTCTTAGCAGATCATTTTCTTTACACTGTTCATACAATAGTTTCAGAAAGCTATCGTGATCAGATAAAAAATCTATATTAAATTGATGAACGAGAAAATCATGGGTAGTCTCACTTATTTTTTGTCGATTTACGGCATATTTAGCGGCTTCATTGGTACCGCAGAGTAACCGTAATAATAGTTGAGTGTACCAACGCTCAAATGGAAAGCCTATAAATATAAATAATCGGATCTTTTTAAGGGCAGCGCGTAATTTATCTGGAAGGCCATCGGGATTGGTAGAACTCGATACGAGATTAAACACATCATTATAGTCCAAAATAAGGGATTCATCATCATTTTTACTCCCTAACATATTATAAATCAATGGACTAGATTGAGTCGGTTTCTCTACTTCTTTAAAGCTTTCGATTTGATGGGAATTATCCACAGTAGAACGCCTGAAGTAGTTAAAGCGATGAGGTATTCCGTATCGATATAGGGTGTCGGATAGGTAGGTATCAGGATTCATGGAGACATAAAGATGAAATTTCATCTCAGCCAACATTCTATACACTTTTTCATCGGGTTCATTGGACTCAAAAAAGTCCCTGACATCCTGAGCAGCATCATTCTTGGCTATTTTATCTTCAAACAGGAACAAGCCATCCTCCTCATAATGATAAGTGATCGCCTCTTCATGTTCGTCTAGCAGAAATTCCTGTAAGGCCTGTTGTAGCGGAACTCCATTGACCAAACTCACTTCAGGTCCCAACATCAGTGCGGCTTGCTCTCTTTTAATGTATCTCAGTAACTTCTTCCAATCAGGATTAGTATGGTTGCCCATAATCATTATTTCATCAACAAACATTGAATATAGGCATTGGGCCGGATTTTTCTCATTTTATTCCCACTGAAAATCTTCGCAATTAGCTATTTCCAGGATGGGATTACATCTGGCTACTCTTCCATGTGGTAATTGAACTCTATATTCATTATCAAAACGCTGGTCGGGTAGATAATAGTCTGTACTGATGAAATGAGCACCAGAACTCAAGGCAGCCAAGAGCCTTGTCTTATCCCCCATTCGGGCTTCTTTGGTTCCTGCATCAGCTCTCGTTCTGACCAGATAGCCCTTCTTTACTAATTTCATAATATCTTCTTGGGAGCGAATGGGATTATTTCGAAAGACAAAAGCAGCTTCGGCTTCACCTGGCTCAGCATTTACAAACATTACTCTATCCTTTAAAGAAGGGTGATTATCTATGTAAGGTTGATATTTGGTTTTTCTTTCGTCCAGCACAAACAATAATTTCCCTTTGGATTCTTCTAGGGTCGGCCAATTGTGCATCAAAACCGCATCTTCCAGCCGTTCGAAATCCCCTCTGATATCATCGGGGACAATAATTCTATCTCTAGGCACAACGGATAGAATTTCCGCATCCATCGAATCATAAGCTGTAGAGGTGAATGGTAAGGGTTTCGTAAAATCTGGCCTTGACTTAATCTCAGAAGCCTTGGCATTAAAAGAAATGGCAATAGGAATATGATTGGGATGGGCGTCGGACCAGTTCATTACTTCCTCCAGACATAAGGCTAAGGTCGGACAATTGGAACGAACATCTATGTCCTGAACGTGCAGCACTTTAAATCCAGGTTTGTTCATAATATTTGTGTCCAATGGGATAACTTCCAGCCCATTATCTTTTAATTCTTGCCATCCTACCGGATGGCTATACCTTCCACCTTCTGGATCGTAAAACACATCAATTTCCAATTTTCTCAGGCCCAGATCTAATTGTTCAGTGAGAGAAATATGTTGATAATCCAGGGAAAGCGCCTGATTAGAATCCAATGCCATCAGTTGCTGCATAATAGGGGTATCCATCGCCTCTTTATAGCTATTGTGGCTTCCTATGACTTGAATTTGATTTAGTTTTAGTGGTTGTGGCTGAGTAACATATATTCCACTGGTAAATTGGAACAATATCAACCCTACAATAAAAGACAAAGAAAAGAAGAGTTTCATATGAAAGGATAATTAATCATGTAATTGCTTGCTTCTTAGATAAGCCAATAGTTCGTACGGCCTATTGGTCTCCAATATGGTGAAACCCTCATCAATTAACCATCCCCAACCTTGGTCAGGATCTTTCCTCGATAATTGATCATCATGTCCTATCGTATGTTTGGGCCAGGTAGCAGCCACAAAAGCTTTACTTGGAGATGCAACTACTTTTGATAATATGGGATAGGCTGTTCCATCTTTTGTCTCCATTCTGAATTGGAACGCAGCCGGAGGATAATGGGTCAAATATTCTGCTACATATTGATCGGCATCTTCCATATGATCTGAAACGACTGGAACAAATATGACCGAATCCAATGCACTCCCAAACCTCTTTTTTGCCTCTTTATAGGAGTAATCCAATACAAATACTGCTTGATGAAGGGTTCCTGTATTTCTTAATATGGGTAAAATATGCTCCACCTTATCTCCACTTTTATCCAGGTAAATGAGAACGTTATCCTTCGCCATCTCCATTACTTCTTCCAGGCTGGGAATTTTCTCATTGGCCACTACTTCTAATGCATCCTTTAAATAAAATGTTTTCAGCGAGTCCAGGGGATAATCAGCCACCTTCCCTTTTCCTGTTGTGGTTCTGTCCAATGTCAGATCGTGAATAATTACCGGGATACTGTCTTTGGATAAGCGAACATCTAATTCGATCATGTCGACCCCTGCCTCTATACAATTGCGAAAAGCTTGCAGAGAGTTTTCCGGTGCCCAAAACCAATCACCTCTGTGAGCTGCCACTAAGACATAAGAATCTTGAGGATGCTGGAGATGTTGAATAATTTGGTCCACCTTCGATTGAGTTACGGCTATCTCCGGCAATAATGACAGTTGGAGAAGAAATAATTCAATAAGAAAACAGGTAAGTTTTGAATGGTCAGAACAGAGCATATACAGTGCGATTATTTTTATTCAATACACGTATTATTTATTAACTCAGTATAAATAGATGAGATATTTTGTGAAATGATTTTAAGCATCTCCCTAGAAGTACCCATAGCTAATGCAACCCATCCATTTAAATGAAGGTCTTATAGGTGCAATGATTAAACATGCAATAAGGAACTTCCCTGCACACTAACTGTTCTTTAGGGTCGATAGCAAGAATTCCACACCTTCGACATTTTTACGCCACATTAAGAGAGGTAGAAGATTAAGCAGGATGTTAGCTTCACAGCTAATCGTCCCCATCCTTCTATGGATACGATTTACCATTTTTAACCCAATTTATTCAGCTATGAAGTATTTATCTATGTTTTTGGTTAGCGTCATTCTTTGCTACCAGGTCGATGCACAAGAATTTGATGGACTTTGGAAAACAAGGGGATATGGCTTTGCCTTCCACATCGAAGATAGCGCTGTAAACTTATTTGATGTTACCACTATCAGCAGTATTCCCTCCCTGACAGGAACGATCAAACGTGATAGCTTCTTTTTAGATGGAAGTTATTTTGGGGATTTTGTTCGAGATTCCAGTCAATTCAGCCTGCAGGTCGCTGATGGAAATATATTTAAATTTGATGCTATAGATAGCCTCACAAATCCCATTGCAGAAATCACTAATGATCCATTCCTTGTGTTTGATGTACTCTGGCAAACGCATCAAGAACATTCTGCTTTGTTATCTATTCTCGACATTGATTGGACCCAGGTGAGAGATTCTTTACGCCCTTTCATCACAGATTCTACAAATAATGAGGCGCTTTTCGGTTTGTTAGCAAGTATGTTGGAACCATTAAATGACGGACATAGTGTATTGGTCGATTTTGATGGTGGGGCTTTTTTTACCGGGGGACCGGAATTAAATCCTTTTTTTAATCCTGAGGACGAACTGGGCCAATTAACTATTTTCAATATTATTTCCAATTACCTGAACGGAGAGGTCAACTTTACGGAAAGTGAATTTATTGCTTATGGGGTTATCAACGATTCTATAGGATATATTAACGTAGGATCTATGTCTGGGTATGGGGGCGAAGATGCGAATGATTTAGAGGACAATGCAGCCTTTGAGCTCGAAATCAGGGAAGCATTTGAAGCGGTAAAAGATCTTCCATCGCTCATACTAGATATTAGATTCAATGGTGGAGGGTCGGACTTATTAGGTCGTACACTGGCAGAATTTTTTACCACTGAAGAACGGTTAGCATATACCAAACAAGCCAGGAATGGTGAAATAAATGAATTTGTGGATAGCATTCCTTTTTTCATTAAGCCAAAAGAAATAACCTATTTTGAAGATAAGCCAATCCTTGTGTTAACAAGTCAATACACAGCCAGTGCGGCGGAAATTTTGACTTTATGCCTAAACCAAATTCCTAATCTTACTACGCTGGGAGAAGCTACTAACGGTATTTTTTCAGATGCTATTCCGAAAGTGCTTCCCAATGGATGGCTTTATACAATTTCTGTGGAAAGATACCTTTCATCAGAGGGAATCAATTATGAACAATTAGGGATTCCTCCTGATATCGAAGTATTAACTGATTCGGCTGGTATTCTCAATGGAGGGGATAATATGTTGGACCGAGCCATATTGGAATTGACAGATATGTCTACCTCTATCACAGAGGCTCCATTTTTACAAGGGGAAAGTATCGTTTATCCTAATCCTTTTACTCATCAGCTTACCATTAGCTTTCAATTGGCCCAAAATACCCCTTTATCTTTCTCAATGTATACTCTTCAGGGTCAATTGATACAGCAAATACCTACCAAGCTATATCAAAACGGTACGCATGCATTGAATTGGAACACCGCTCAACTTCCTTCAGGCACTTACCACCTTCATATTTCCAGCGAGGAGGAGGAGTTACATCATTTACTTATCAAACAATGATCTCATTACGGGAAGAAAAGGGGATTCCCTTTCTTCCTGCTTTATCTTTACAATCTACACATATATTTTTCTCCATAATTATATCCTTAATTGTGTTAGTCAATGACACATTGATTCCCTTATTTTCCACTTTCACTCTATTTTATCAGATATTTGAAACTTTTTTCAGGTAGTTTAATGGAAGATTCAAAAGCCATAACTTCTGCAAATTATGTTCTACAACTACCTCAAATCTGCCTGGAGAAGCGTATTGCGTTTCAAATTTTTTTCCTTTATCAACATCATCGGATTAGCGACTGGTCTGGCGTCTTGCATGCTTATTCTCCAATATGTTCAATTTGAATGGAGCTACGAAGATCACAATCCTAAAGCTGATAGGGTGGTTCGTTTATCAGTAGGTGTGTATGATGGCGAGGATGTACTAACGGAAGATGTAGAATGTTATCCAGGGGTAGGTCCTCTGTTGAAAACTGAAATCCCAGAAGTGGTGGAATTTGTTAGAATGAGAGGCATGGAAAGCAGGGAGTTTAGGTACGAAGGGAAAGCCTTTTTGGAGTCTTTAGTATATGCAGGAGACTCAAGTTGTTTTAACGTACTTAATTTTGAGTTGATAGAGGGTGATGAGCTCACGGCATTAACTGCTCCTTTCGAAATAGTCATTTCGGAGCGATTGGCATTGAAGATTTTTGGAAGTACTTCCGTAGTAGGCAAAAGTTTAACTTCACCTGTAGGAGATCAAAACATAACCTTAAACATTGTAGGAGTAATGAAAAACTCTCCTGCAAATACGCATTTAAAAGCGGAAGTTATCGTCTCTTTTATTACTGGAGTAAAATACTTTGATTGGGATGAAAATAATTGGAATCAAAACAATGAATATACTTATGTTTTATTGGACCAATCTTCCAGCTATGCCAATTTTCTTCAAAAACTAGAAGGTGTTAACCAACGATTAGAAACGCAAGAATTATTAGAGGATGAAAAACTTCATGCTGAGATGATTTCCGATATTCATTTGTATTCGCATAAGACCTTTGAACCAGAAGCCAATGGAGATGCCCGAACTGTTTCATTTTTGGGAATTATCGCTATCGTTATTATTCTTATTGCTTGTGTGAATTATGTCAATATGACCACCGCCAAAGCGATGGAACGAGCTAAAGAGGTAGGTATCAGAAAGGTGATTGGGTCAAGTAAATTTCAGCTCTGGGCACAATTTATGACAGAAACCATTGTGATCAATTTGTTGGCCAGTTTAATAGCTGTCGGGATTATATTCCTCTCCCTTCCTTTCTTCCGCCAACTATCCGGAATTCCATCAACCATTACCATATGGAATCATGCCACATTTTGGATTTCTTTAGGAGGATTAACTACATTATCCATTTTTTTATCAGGAATTTACCCTGCATTTATTCTTTCTTCTTTCCAGCCTATCGTTACCCTTAAAGGTAAGTTTTCTCGCTCTCATCACGGCCAGTGGTTAAGAAAAGCGCTTGTAGTTTTTCAATTCAGCATGGCCATCATTATGGTAGGTGGAACCTTTGTGGTGAATCAGCAAGTCAGGCATATGTTGAAGAAAGATTTGGGATTAGATCAGGAACAAGTATTGGTAGTACGCGCTCCTTTTTCAGATTCTTTAAAAAACAGAGCGGATCTCTTTAGAGATCGATTAATGAGCTATCCAGACATTAAAAATGTAGCTTTCTCTTCTAGCGTTCCTGGATTATCTATCAATGAAATTTCCTCCGCAACCGGTATATCTTTAGTAGGAGAATTGAATGAAGTAAATCATACCTATTATCTATATAGTATTGATGAACAGTTTATTCCCCTTATGGATATGGAACTGATCGAAGGAAGCAGAAATTTTAGAAAAGAGGAACATCAATTTACAGAGGGAGAATTTCAACTTCCTTATGTGATTGTGAATGAAGAAGCTACTCGCTTATGGAATTTCAGCGATCCTAAAGATGCCATAGGAAAACAATTAGATATGTTTGGAAAAACACCGACTATCGTGGGAGTGCTTAAAAATTTCCATCAAATCTCCGTCAAGGAGGCGCATATCCCTATGATCTTAGTTCCTCCCATATTTGGATGGGACTTAGCTTCGATTAGAATTGAGAGTCAAGACATGTTGGCCACTATGGAAAAGATTGAAAAGGAATGGAGTAACAACTTCGCTTCCGGTCCATTTGAATATTTTTTCCTAGATGAACAATATGATCAACTCTATACTTCAGATAAGCATTTTTTCCAGATATTCAGCTTATTGACATTACTGGCCATTATTATTGCTTGTTTAGGCTTATTTGGGTTAGCTACATTTACGATTCTTCAACGTACCAAAGAGATAGGTATCAGAAAGGTGTTAGGAGCTACTGTTTCTCAGATATTAGTTTTACTATCCAAAGGATTTCTTCAGCCTTTAGCTATTTCGGTAGCCATAGCCATACCTACTTCTTACATATTACTCAGCTATTGGTTAGAAAGCTACGCCTATAAAATCGAATTGAGGTGGTGGATTTTAATTTTTCCGGCCCTTCTACTCATCATTATTGCTTGTCTCTCTATCAGTGTTCAAACGATTAAGGCCGCTAAAGTAAATCCGATTGAGTCTCTCAGGCAGGAATAGATATAATTATAGATCTTAAGAGATATATTTATCACTCCCATTAGAAAAGCTCGGAAAGATATTATTAGGCTATATCTTCATGTTGTCTGCTATGTTTTTCATAGCAGCAACCATTCTTTCTGTCTCTATGTGGTCTGGTTCAGTAGTCCAACTCCCTCTCCCATGCGTTCCGCCTAATACCAATCCATCTTTTCTGGGAATCCAATATGCATCTTTCGTTATAAGCATATAAGATACCTGAGGTTGAGGCATAAGAAAAACCAACTGCCCTGAAATAGGTAACAGCTTTTCATCTTCAAAAATTTCCTTAGCTCCTAATCCCATACAATTCATGATGCAAGTTTGGGCCAATGCTTCTATATCCTCTTTATGTTTAATATCTTTAATGCGAAGCTTTCCACCAAAATCCAAAAACTGCTGTAGATGAGCTTGTAAGTAAGCAGGAATATTGAACACCATAGTAGATTTTTTCAATACTTGAGAAGTGGGAAACGGATGTTCTGATGAATGGACGGCTACCTCAGAAGCACCAAACTCGGGAATAGAAAAACTATGCTGAGAACTAGATTCTTCTTTAACAGGAGCCTTTTGATCCAACCTATAGCTATCTTTCCAACTTACGATTTCATTTAGTCCCAATAAATACTGGTAGCGCGTGTAGGAATAGCTACACGCTTTCTTCCAAAAAGCCATAAACTCTTCGGTGTTATTTGGCTTGTCAATAAGTGCATGCGCAGGTGACCAAGTTCCTGTAGCTTTACTGGAAGTAACTTGAGGCGGTAGAGATTTAGTGTAGATAGTCACCTCATATCCCATTTGCTGGAGCAAAGTAGCTGTAGTAATGCCCATTACTCCTGCTCCCAGTACAGCAAATGAGGAACAGTCAGTAGATGCTGCCAGTTCTACTGCTATTTTACTACTACCCCAGGATAGGGACCAACCACTTCCTCCATGACCGTAATTATGAATGATAACTTTATTTCCCATTACTTCTTTTTCCACTCGAGGGCCATGCGTTCGAAATGGTCTCAAACCCACCGTGACCTTTGACACTTGATCCATGCCAATACGAATTTTGGGAAATCGAAGTTTATTAATGTACAATTGGTAGGTTCTTTCAGCCAATTGTGTTGCCTTCTTCTCTACACTACATCCTGCCAATCCACTCATTCCAGCAACGCCTAAAATAGCTGACGTTCTTAAAAATGCTCTTCGGCTATGCATATGAAAAATATTAAATATTTATCATAAATATTTTTATTTTATCATTAACATGCACTATAAATTTACAATTTTAAATAAATTTTAACATAATTTTTCAATCTTAGCAAACATCAACCGTTCCCACAATCAAGATTGAGCCATCTGTTTAATAAATTTCGCAAAGAATCATTTAACGAGTCCAATGACTAATTTGTATTTTTTGATGCATATACCAGGGCAATTCGTATATGGCAGTCATAAATCGATCCAGAATAGCTCTTTTACGCTCCAACTCTTTGGTGTGTTTTAGATATTGTCCATATAATTGGTACATCATCCACTTATTGTAATCATCTATGTGTTCTTCACGCATAATATCCGTCATGATTTTTTCCACGGATTCAGCCTTACTATATTCCGCCAAGGCTAATGCCATTTGGTCAATCATGCTAAAATAATGATGTGGGGCCGTAGGCTCTACCTGAAATAAGGTTCCCAATATTAAACTCTCTACCTCCAGGTGCATTTCCTCTAATTCTTTTACCAATGTCCTTCTTCCCCATAATATCTGACTCAATGGATTTCCTCCAGGAAAATATCCATTCATTACATTAAAATGTGCTCTAAAAAATATCTCCATGTTAGCGGTTTCTCCTGCTAAAATGGCTAATTGTAATGCGTGAATCAAGGGGCGAAGGTCTTCCGCATTGGTCCCCATAACTACCCTCCTTCTTTTTAATTCTAAAGCCAACTCCTTCGCATCATATATACTGACATATCTTTCAAATTCTTCATTCGATATATTTTCATTTAAGGCTTCATGAATAGCGGAATTAAGAGAAGCATGAAAAACTTCTCCATGGTCTCTTTTAGAAACGAGGGCCGAATGATTTACATATGAAAGGAATTTTCCTACCTGGGTAGAATCAATCACTTTCATTTGCTCTTTTGCCATCCAAGCCTCCTCTTTCATTACCAGAGAATTAGTATCTATAATGGAATTAGCATATTGGACCATTCGAGCATATTTTTCAGGTAGTTGGTATTGGGTGGGTTCATTTAGGAGATAAAATCCATGGATAAAAGGATCTCCCATACTGGTTTGATATACATAAGGACTGTCTTCATAGGTCTGTTTATTTTCATTAATGGTCAAATGCTGAAGAGTAGCCCTAGGATGCATGGAACAGCTCCCATATTCATCCACCACCTTATCCGATTCTATATGGTAAGAATACTTTAACACAAAAAGATTCCTCTCTATCTGCATTTCGGGATATTTCAACAACAACTTATTAAAAGAAAGATTCTGCTCCAGATCCTTTACAACCTGATAAGCTTTAGTCCCTTTTATTGCAAAGTAATGCCCTATCGCCTGTGTTTTGGATTGGTAAGATTTATGGAGAGGGGTAACTTTGAATTCCTCATTGAAATTATTCACCATTTCCCTGATATTCTTAATGACTTGATCACTATAAATCAATCCATTCGAGTGAAGGTGGATATCGCTTAAGTTCTGTGCTGAGCAAAAGTTGGTGAGCTTATAAATGATAAGCAGCGTAAAAATCCGTCGCATGTGCCTCTATTTTGACTAATCAGATTAATCAATATAGCAAATAATATTCCTATTCGGTAATTATATTACCTCAATATTATGAAAATATTAATTCGGATTATTTAGGCAAAAGATTAGCCTCCCTTTAGATAATTCTATAGAATTAATATCTTCTTATGGGTTATTGGTACCAAAAATATCGTTTATTCTAATCATCCATCTGCACGTAAGTAATCCGAAGGAAGAGCTAAAGCAGATCTAATTGCTTGATAAATAACAGCTCCAAGTGCCAGAAGAACCAGAACACCTCCAGCGGTAATAAATATCCAGGGCGACATATTCATTTTGTAGGCGTATTGATTTAACCATTGATCCAACCCGAAGATTCCAAGTGGTACAGAAATTCCTACAGCAATAAAAACTAATTTCACATAATCCTTACTAAATAACACAATAATATTCGGCACCGTAGCTCCCAGTACTTTTCGGATGCTTATTTCCTTTGTTCTCGTTTCTGCAGCAAACATCGCCAGACCGAATAATCCCAGGCAAGAAATTAAGATGGATAAAGCTGCCGATAAAATGGTTAAAGTCCCATACTTCTGTTCACTTTCGTATAAAGCCTCAAATTGCTCATCTAAAAATTGGTACTCAAAAGGAGCTGAAAATCCAAAATCTCTGTACACAGCTTCAAATTGTTGAATAGTTTTCTGCATATTTCCTGCCGTAGCCTTAATAAAAATATGATTGGCGTAAGCGGGTTTAAGGCAAATAATCATGGGATCAATAGGTACATGCAAGGAATTTTGATGATAATCTTTTACGAGTCCAATGATGGTTCCTGTCTGATCTCCCCACATGGTCATCGATTGACCTACAGGATCTTGCATATTCATGATATTCGCCGCTGTTTCATTAATGATGAAATTATTACTATCTCCAGCGAAGGTAGCGGAAAAGAATCTTCCATCGATCAATTGAATATCTATCATCTCCAAAAATGGTTGGTCTACAAAATTGATAGTGAATAATTGCAATTTGTTCGGATCTTTACCTTCCCAACTGGGATTGGCAGATCTTAAATTAGGGCTGAGCATATCGGTGGAACACAAAGCAACCTTATCGCTCCCTATCTTTTGTCTCAATTCGGTCATATAGGCATCCATTTTCTCCCGCTCTTCCTCAGAAAAATCTCTATAAATCATGTAGGAGCGATCGAATCCCAGGTTTTTTTGTTTGATGTAGGTCAATTGGAAATATATCCCTAGCGTAAAGATAATTATTAACATAGATACGGTAAATTGGAAAACAACCAGTCCCTTTCTTAATAACAAATTGGTGATGGAAAATGACTGAATGCCTTTCATGATTCGGACAGGTCTAAAGGTCGACAGAAAAAAGGCTGGATAACTCCCTGCGATAAGACTTATCCCAACCCATAGTAAAATAAGTGTTACCCAAAGTTGCGTATCAGTATATGCTATCGTAATTGATTTACTGAAAAACGCATTTAGGGAAGGGAGTAAAAGATGTACTAATCCTACAGCAAAAAGCAGGGCCAGGAAGGTAATCATTAAGGCTTCTATCATAAATTGCACGACGAGCTGCGTTTTTTTTGCTCCTATCACTTTCCTGATCCCAATTTCCTTAGCACGTTTAATGGATTGGGCCGTAGACAAATTCATATAATTGATACAAGCAATTAAGAGGATCATGCCCGCAATGATGGCCAATAATCTCACATATAGAATTCTCCCTCCACTTTCCTGTCCATGTTCAAAGTTCGAATATAAATGCACTCTATGAAAGGCCTGTAAAAAAGCACCATTTCCCATGTCCCAATTAATCTCATTGGGAAAGGCTGCCTCCATTTGCTCCCGATAAATCTGGGCAATTTTTTCCTCTACCTTCTCTACCTCAACTTCATGATCAATTTTTACATATGTTTGATAATTAATATCATCCCAATCCCTTAAATTACTATAATCGCCATAGGAGAGTAAATAATCCCAGCTAAAGGAGGAATTAGTCGGTATGTCTTCAAAAATACCTGTGAGTTTGAATGATGATTGTTGATTTAAGCTGAGTAAGGTATCAATCAACACTTTCTCATTCCAATCTGGCCCAAATAGTTTGGTAGCTGATGTAGCGGAAATGACGATGGAATTAGGTTCTGACAAGGCCGTATGTGGATTGCCCTGAAGAAAAGGAAAGGGAAAGACCTTAAATATATTCTTCCCTGCTTCTTTACCTTTCATCTGGAAATGCCTTTCTCCCAATCCTACATAATGATCTTCCGGATATCCCCACATATTTTCTGTCTCCACAACTTCGGGAATAACGGAATCGATAATAGCTCCCAACGGACGAGGAGAAGTATACCAGGTCTCCAGTTTGTCTCCTGTAAAAAAATTAGTTCTAATGAGATAAATGTTTTCTGAATCGGGCAGGAAACGATCGTATGTCCATTCATCGTACACCCATAACCCAATACATATGCTGCTGCATATCCCGATGGTTAGACCTAAGATATTAAGAAGGGTGAATACTTTCTGTCTTTTAAAGTATCTAAATGCGGAAATAATATAGTTTTTATACATAGGAACGTTAGATGAGTACCAATGAATCGTGCGATTGCCTTTGATAGTGGAATAGGTAAAAAATCGAATCACATCCCAGATGAATCGTTTTCTGGCTTTTTCTATCCCAACTTCTTCTGAGTTACGCTTGAACATTTCATATATGTCTCCTTGTACCTCTTCGAGAAGGTCGGGAGCACAATACCATTGCAGAAAACGGTCTGCCCATTGAGGAATATCAGGATGAAGATGTTTCATTTGAGAGAATGTATATAATCAGAAATCTACATTGGGAATGAGCTTCCAGATCTTTGCGCGCTGCGCTTTGATCTCAGCTATAGTAGTGTATCCATATTTCGTCACTTTGTATAATCTTTTTCTTCTTCCTCCTCTTACCGAAGTAGCCCCCCCCATTTCAGAGGTGATAAACCCTTTTTTTTCCAGCCTCCTTAATACGGTATGGATAGCGCTCAGGGAAATATCCTGACCTATATGCTTTTTATAAGCATCTCTGATGGTAACTCCATAAGCTTCCTCATGAACCAGCATCATCATAAGTAGAATGAGTTCTTCCAGATTTCCCAATTTATTAAACAAGTTCATTTCATCAACTTTTGTAAAACAAATATATGATTATTTCTGTAACTTTTGTAAAAGAAATAAGAATATTTATTTTCTATATTATTTATCAAGTAGCTAGAATGAAAATATATGTACTCTCTGTGATATAATGACTGCTTTCAAATCAGGATTTCTCACCACTTCTCAATCGTATACAGATCAGTAAATGCTTTATCTCTCAATCCTTTAGGCGTAAACTTAATCATCCTATTTCTGAGGCCCTGACCAAACTTCCAGTGCGCTAATTTCCCAATTTGCCAGGATTGTCGAACTACACTATGTGCTTTACTCATTCTTTTTTGTTGAAATAGGCGGAAGGCAGTTGAGTGATCGATACTGGTAGCAATAGCATGGCTCAAGTAATAAGCATCTTCAATCGCCTGAGCAGCTCCTTGTCCCATATTGGGCGTAGTAGCATGAGCCGCATCACCTACCAGACAAATCTGATCCTGAAACCATGTAGCCATAGGTTTCAGATCCCATATATCATTTCTAATGATCGACCTAGGTTCCGAATGATGAATCAATTCAGCTACAATAGGATGGAAACCGGCATACTTTTTTAATAAGGCTTCTTGCTTTTTACCTTCTTTATCTGATAAATTCGCTTTACTACTAGCCACAGCAAACCAATATACCTTATCTTCACTTATAGAAGAAAAACCTATTCTCTTTCGACTTCCCCACATTTCGATTCCCTTTTTTGATAAATTGGCAGGAAGGTCGTAATGTGCGATTGCCCTCCAACAGGTCTGTCCTGAATAACGCAAAGTACTATCAGGAAACAGTTGCTTCCTCACTTGAGAATGAATGCCATCCGCCCCAATTACATATTCCATGTTCTCCTTAGTTCCATCTGACATATACAAGCACAGCTTATTGGCACCATCATACTCAAAGCGCTCACATCCTTTATTCAAACAAACCTTTTCCTTAGGAAGATTTCTATAGAGAATTTCCTGCAGCCTGGATCTTAGAATAGCGATGGTCGTACAGCCAAATTGAGTAATGAATTTATTTTGATCATTGTCGGAAAGAATGGAAAGATCTGAAGCTGTGATTCTTATTCGCTCAATAGGATAACCTGCTTCCTGGACCTCATCTAATAGTCCAAGCCAACTAAAGACCTGTAACGCATTAGGGGCCAACCATATACCCGCCCCTACCTCATTTAATTCGGGGGCTCTTTCGAATACCTGATATGGAATTCCCCATTTTTCAAACGCCAAAGCGGTTGTCAGTCCTCCTATTCCTCCACCTATAATGGTATACATGTATCATTATTTATCTCCTTAATTACCTGTATACTATTTTACCCTCACTTCCGCTTCCTCACTCTGCCTAATCATTTCCTCAGGGTCATCAATCTCTGCATCTTCCATAAATGCCTGCCAGTTAAACTCCTCATCATAGGGGTCGAAAGCTTTCTGCGGATCAAATATCCGCTCATCTACAGGTAAGGCATTATAGGGCGTAACATCAGGTGTATCTGTAAAAAGATCTGACAAGTCTGTGGCACCTGCATCGTATTGATTTAAATAAGGAGTTCCCAATATATGCCAGAACGTTTTAAATATACTTCCAAAACTATAATGCTCATGCCCAATGTAATTCTTTTTTGCGTAAGGAGAAATAAGCATGAATAAAGATCGATGTGCATCTACATGATCTCTCCCACCTTGGGAATCATCTTCCGTTACAAAAATGGCCATTTCCTTCCAATAAGGGGTGTGAGAAAGGTATTCGACAATTCTACCTAACCCAAGATCATTGTCAGCCATATAACTCTCCAGGAAGGGATACCCATCTTCAGGCCGATCTCCCGCAGCATGATCATTCGGTAGTAAAATAGTCAGTACCCTCGGCATTTCTTCCTTTCCACTTAGCCATTTTTCTTCTACTTCTTTGACAAAACAATCTACTCTATATTGATCCGGAATAGAATTGTTGTAAGTGGCATAACATTGAGAAATACGCGAATGAAGAGGAGCCGGGATAGGATGATTAGCAATATATTTTTGGCCTGTATATTTAAACATTTGATCGCGAATAGTATAGGGCATCATCAACCCAAACCCAAAGCTAAAAAAGGAAATGTTATTTCTTTCAAAATGCTCCCACATAGATCCGGCTTCATTATAATCTTCCGGTACAGCCTCAAATAAAGTCGAAGCTAACATGCCCGGAGCTTTGGAGAACATATCGCTATTTCGATTACCTCCATAAAAAGCCGTAGAAGTAGTTTCGGTCCATTCATTTGGAAAAGTCCCCGCCAACCAATTATGCCCATCCGCTGACATATCTGCATCTACGTAGAAATTATCCGATATGGCAAATCTTTCAGCCAATGCTAAATGGTTCACCATCACATCTGCATTTATGACGGAATCTGTTCCCGCTCTATTTTGAAAAGACACATTTCTTCCAAATCTGGCCATACTCGCTTCCCCATCTCCATTGGGAAGTTGGCCGAAGACCTCATCATAGGTTCTATTTTCCTTCGCAATGAAAACGATATATTTGATGGATGAGGTCTTTTGTCCAGGATACAGAGGAATGGGATTATCGGCACGCGCTCTTACTTTTTCTTGGGTCAATGGGCTAAAGCTGAAGTTATTTTCGATGACGGTTTGGGTAGTTTGTGCCAATGCGTCATCACTGGGAACGTCTAACACAGTTACTGAACCATTCATCAAAAACCCAATATAGGATCGATCTGGATGAGAGCTGCTGCGTTCGAATTCAGGACCTCCATTGGGGCCACTACCATATCCCTTGGCATTTGCCACAACCAACTTTTCCCCATCGGGACTCACCGCTAATTTAGAAGGAAACCAACCTACTGGAATGTGGCCCACAACCTTCATAGAGGGAATATCGATCACTCCTACCGCATTAATTCCCGATTCCGCTACATATAGTCGTTGTTGATCCGGAGAAAGGGCTAACCCAAAGGGAATCAATCCCCTTAAATGACCGAGGCGTTTATCCGGACTCAGAAAAAGCTGCTGAACCAGAGAATCCGATTCCATATCAATGACTGAAATGCAGTCATTGTTGCCATTGCTGACAAAGACATATTGATCTGTAGCCACAATAGAATTGGGACTTGAACCGCCAACTGCAGGTACATCTCCTAATTTTTCCCCAATTAAAATTCCCGTATTAATCCTGGCCGTAACTTGAGGAGTTTCCTGATGTAGCGCTATTTTCCAAACAGAAAAGGATTCAGGCACATTGGGCTTTCCCAAGCCTGGTACTTTGAGCGAATCTGTATCAATTCCCTTTTCAGATTCTTCCGATAGATAAGCATATATAGGTCTATCCTGAGCAATTTCGGTTAAATTATCTTTAGTAGCTCCTGCTATGAGGCGATATTGATACATGCCCACATTGGCAACAAAAGCATGTTGCTCATCTGGAGACAAAGCGATCCCAAATGGATATCTTCCTGTGGGAATATGATGCAATATGGTTTTTTGTTCCGTATCTATGATCAGCATTCTAAAGCCGATTTGATCCACAGCAAATAATCGCTTTCCATCCTTGCTTAATATCAGATCTCCTATGTAGCCATCTGTATAGTCAGCTTCAGCCGATTGGTACGAACAATCAATAGAATCTACTTTTTCGCCATCTTCTATCCGAAACACATAAATCTTATTTTCCTTTCCACCCGCTACATATACACGCTCATTGTCAGGGGCGACGGCCAATCCCATAAATACGGAGGCCAGAATTCCTTTGTCGGTTTCTACTCCTTCGGGAATTTGCTGTAAGATGGGTTGGTCGGAAAAAATGTCTTTACATAAGGTAATAGATAATGGAGCTACCCCGGAATTAGCGGTGATAGCGGTATTTCCATCTCTACTTAAAGCCAATCCATAAGGATGTGGGGCCACTTTGTAGGTCTTTCCGGCTGGAGTAATCAATCTACCATTAGGAATAACGGTGGTTCCTCCTGGATTGACGGTCGTAGGCTGATTTCCAGCAGGCGCCTGGATGAGCCACTGTTGATCAGATCCATCAGGTTGTTGGCAAGCAAACATATAGGCAGCTAGCCATACGAAGAGCAAGGGATGTAGATGTTTCAAGGGTTTTTGGTTATAATATAGGTTAACGTTTCATAGTTTTTTTCTGCGTCAAAGATAGCCTCGACAGGGATGTTAAATCCTTGAATAGCTTCACAGTGAACAACTCCTTCTTTAGCTTTGAGGATCAACTCATAATTCCCCTCCTGACCCAATCGATACTGTTCAAGGATTTCCTCATTTGGATCTATGATCCAATATTCCAATATGTTGTGTGCCTCATAATCCCGAAACTTGATACCTCTATCATTTTTACTTGTTTTTTTTGACAATATTTCCACTACCAAATCTGGTTCAGGAAATAAGCTTTGACCTTTTTTAAATTTATTAGACTTCTCTTTATTGAAATAACAGATATCAGGTTCGTAATCATTCCTTGATAAAGAAATCATCACTTTTTCGTACCCTAAATAACCTAGTTTATATTTATTCACGTAAGCACTCATCAACTGATATAAAAACCCCGCTACATCATTGCGTTCCTTTTTTACAGGGGAATGGATAACTACTTGTCCGTTGATAAATTCAGCTTTTTCATATTCGCTGATTTCATTATAGAAGTGCTCTCTTAACTTCCTTTCCTGTTGCAATGCGTCATTCACTTCCTTTACAATCATAGGGGCATTGGGAAGTGCCAATATAGCTGCTACCCATTCCTTGCTAGATATATGCTCATTGGTAACCATCATACGCTCTCCTATTATTTATTCGGTTCCTTTACCCCTTCAAGATAGTGAATAGCGGACAATTACGATACATTGGCACCTACTTAATCTTTTTCCAGCTCCATCATATCTCTCAATCTCCCTTCAGCGTCGTACATTTTAAAGACCAAACTCCCCTGATGAATATTCACCAAACAATAATGATGGCCACGATACACCTTTTCACTGAACCATGCACGTGTAGGGCCAAAATCTTCCAAATTCCCGCCAGCTCCTCCTGTTTGAATATAGTACACTCCATTTTCCTGGTCGATTTGTTCGGCTTTGATCGGCCCCATGCGGCTATAGGTATGTAAATGACCAAAAAACACTATATCTACCCCATGTTTTTCAAATAGCGGAACCAATTGCTTCACCGCCAGATCTCCATAGTCTTCCAATCCCTCATAAGAGTTACCATAATCATCTTCGTCCGTGGAATAAGGTGCATGATGCATACACACAAAAGTCCATTTAGCATTAGATGCCGCCAATCGTTCATCCAGCCATGTATACTGTTTTCCTCCTTCAGCAAATTCCGTTTTTCTTTCATTGGAATTGAGCATAAAGAACTCGGCATTGCCATATGGGAACGAATAAAAAGCTTCTTCTTCTCCCAAACGATGGTATTTTTCGTACCAATACAGATCTCCTTCCCCATTACCTGGAACTGGAAAGACAGGAATACGGGAGTGCAATTGGGTCATGCCTTGAAAATATTCGTAATTCCATTCCCATTTTGAATCCTTGCGACCTCCATCCGTCAAATCTCCCATATGCAGCACAAAATCAGGACGCTCTCCCCAAATCAATTTGGCTATTTGATCATTCACATGAGGTCTTGCTTCTGTATCCCCTATGGCAGCAAACTGGAAGGATGATTCTTCTTTCACCGCCGTTTGGAAAGATAAGACACCCGATTCCATCTCTTCTCCTGTATCGCTGTTCAGTTTAATGTTGTAGAAGTACTTAGTGTGAGGCTCGAGATCAGAAATGGTAAGTTCCTGAATGAAAGCTTCATATCCACTTTCGGATGGATTGGTCTGTTCAATGATCATAGAATCGGTGAGAGGTAGTTTTTTGCCGTAATAGACAATGGCCGAAGCTGGTACATTAGTCTCCCAAAGTATATTGGCGCTGGTTTGGGTGGTTAAATGTAAGTAGGGCCCCGCATTAAAATGAAAAAGATCCCTATACTTCCCACCTTGCTTAATTTTTTCTTCTATCAAATATAACGATTGTTTGACTTGAGATGCATCCAGTGCCTGATCATAGACCTTCACTTCTTTGATCACATCTCCTAAATGTAAATATGGTTCACTAACATAGGCTGCCATATCTAAGCGAAGATTAGCGATAGATATGTCAGTAACATTTATTTGGTCGGATAGCTCTCCATTTACATAAAGGCTTAATTGATCATTTTGATAGGTGCCAATGAGGTGAAACCAGTATTTGTTAAAGGGCGGAGTTCTTGTTTCAATGATGTTGTCACCTAATTGGGAGTTGATCAGTGCGCCTTCTTCCTCTCTGTAAGTGCTGTAATAACTTTGCCAGTAGACAGGTTGATTTGATTGCTCATCGAGGAGGTAGATCGCTGCTCCGGTCATCGTATTTACATGATGTAGTAATAGCATTTCGAAGGTAAATGCATTAGTTGAGAATGGAGCTTCTAACACATTTTGAATCACTTCATCAGCTTCCATGTCGTGAAACACAAAACCTGCATGTTTAGCTTTAAATGCTTCGAAACGGGACTGTGGTGGTGCAATGTAATTTCCAGGAATTTGTTCTGCTTTTCCAGGTAATGCATATATGGGCCAAATTTCGTATTGAGCGATAGGATCAGGTAAAGATTGGGAACATATCCATCCTGGGAAAGATAATATGGTTAATAGAACTAGTCGACAATTTAGGGTGTTCATATCGGGCGATCGTATTGGTTGATTTTGTACCAATTTATAGAACTCCCTTTTAATCAATGTAGTAGTCGAAAAAACTTAATGGTTTGTTTACTTTCTTTTTTTATTACCGATGAATTGTATACCTGAAAGCGTGCCCAAGAAAAGTTAACGAACCAGGCTAAATTCTTACATTGAGTAGGATCAATTAATTTCGCTCTTTCCTAATCCCTGCAAAGCCGAAAACCGATAGCGTTGGATCGCATGGAAGGTTTGTAAAGATTACGAAAGTTTACCTTACAGAAATCGCTATAATCATTCCAGGAACCACCACGTACGACTTTATAACTTCCATATGATGGTCCTACTGGATTATACCTAATTCCCTCTTCTTCTTTATTGCGATAATAGGTATTGCTATGCCAATCCTGACACCATTCCATAACATTTCCACTTAAATCGTAAATTCCTAATTCATTAGGGGCTTTTTGACCTACCGGATGCGTAGTTGCATTAGCATTGTCCCTAAACCAACCCACCTCTTCTATATCATAGCTCCCGGCAAAGTACTTCCCTTCACTTTTATTTCCTCCTCTTGCTGCAAACTCCCACTCTGCCTCAGTAGGAAGTCGATAATTCATCCCAGGAAATCTTTGATTCAGCTTTTTCAGGAATTGCCGGGCATTATTCCAGGATATCTGCTCGACGGGACAGTTGTCACAATCGGGAGTATTCGCAGGATTATTCCCCATAATAGCCTTCCATTGGAATTGCGTCACTTCGTATTTGCTGATCCTGAAATCTGACACTTTTACTTCATGCGCATATCTCAATCGAAAGTCTTCATTTTCTCCCATCCAAAATGTTCCTCCTTCCACATTTACCATTTCTATTGGCAGCCTTAATCCGGCAGAATCATCTATTTCTCTTCTCAACAGTAGGAATGAGGACTTAGGAAAAATCCTTCTAAGATTTGGAACATGTTTTTGCTCCCCTACCTGGGTTGTCCATCTTGACTTCGGAACACTTCCCGGCACTGTTGAGTTAGATAGGAAATACATCAACAACATAATTAACAGACCAGTTAGTGAGGATGCAATAGCAATGGCCTTTTTAGAGAATAGAGATTTATGGCTGGAATCAGAGGTATGTTGTGATTGTGATTTCTCCATGAATACCTCAATCAATTCAAGTATTTCCTCTAGTACGTAATTTCTTTGGACAGCATAAGTGTTTGCGTCCATTCCAGAAAGAAGTTTAGCTTCATCCAGCTTATTCAATTGCTCTTGGATGACCATGGCTTCCTTTCTAAGAAAAGTAGTTGTCAATTCTTCCAAGGCATTATCCAACTGGTTATTAGCAACCAAATTTCGAACGATAGTTATTTTCGCGTCAGGGTCCAGGTTATCATTTCCAGTTTTCAGGTGCATAAATGAGCAAGATTCTTATACCGAGTTTTATTCAAAGTATACATATATTAACTCAAGGAATAAAGTAGCCTGTTTGGAAAAGATAGATGTTGTTTTCGAAGAGGTGTTATGATTTATGAATAATAAGTTCATCTACAAAGCCCAATTGTACACAAAAAAGGAGAAGACTCATCTAAGCATCTCCTCCACCTATTGTTCATTCTCAGCATTGCCTTACTACGCGTATAAAAGATTATAACCTGGTATTCACTATATTATTAAAAGCGGAACCGAAGGTATAGGTTAACCCTATGCCCATCTTTAGTTCAAAATCTGTGGCTATCTGTCTTTGGCTCAGTAATAAGTCTTCAAGGGAAGCGTCTCCAGCAGGCAGGTTGATTTGATCTCTGATAAATTCGAACTTAGTAGAAAATCGAACCGCTAAGCCTTTCACGATTCGCACAGAGGCCCAGGTATTAAACTCTACTCGGTTTTTGGAGAAATCATTTAGGAAGTTGGAAGCAGAAAGATTAGTAAACAAACTACCCCACGCCTGCCTGAAGCGAATATTCACATTGAGGGATTGACTAAAGAAATGTTCCTGATTCTGTCCAAAAATAGTTTTTTCAATATAATCATTGTATATGACACCTACTCTGTAGGCAAATGTAATTTCCCTCTTTAGTACTTCATTATAGGGGAATAGATTATACTCTATGGCAGGTTGTAAAGCGAGTCTATGATCCAAATTCCTAAAAGTACTGTGTTCGTAAGCGCTAAATATTCCTGCTGAAAGATGATTCCCCAGACTATTAACCACACTCCCTCGAACAAACTGGTATCTTCTTCTACTAGTAAACTCTTCCTCACCACTTAAAAATTTGCTATTGGAAAAGTTGGCGCCCAAATCCCCTCTAATTCGCCATTCCTCTGTTACTCTATCTCCACTAAAACCCAGTTCGAAGTTAGTTTGATTTCTGCTGGACTCCTTTTCTACTTCTCCCTCTCCATACACATTAAAAATCCATTTATTCCAGGGATCTTCTTCATTTGCCGCCTTGTCATCCGATACTGGTAAGTCTTTCAGAGACACTTCAATATAATCTGCCACTTCCGATTGTAGTAAAAAGGGCAATAAACCTAAGGTGATTTTTTTTGCCAGCCCAGCCCTGATTTCATCTCGGGTCATGGTGGGATTAGCTTCAAAGTGATGATTGTATTCTTCTTCACCTAGTTCCTCGCTGGGAACAAAATTGAGTTCATAAGATTGACCTCCGCTCCCATTCACCATATTCCTGATAAACACCTGCACATCAGCCAAAGCTTGATCCCGGACATGATTCACATAAGACAGTTCCTGTCGAATATAATTTCTGTCGCAATTACAATCTATAAATACATTTAGTTTGTCTATTTGTGCTGAGAGATTCAGAAACTGGCAGGTGAATAGAATAGAAATGGAAATGATTTTCAGGCAGAAGTTATACATTGACGCTTGTTTTTTAAGCTAAATAAAAGGTCAATGCCCAGAGGAACAATGATTAACAAACAAGCGAAGGAAATGATAAGATGAGCGTTAGAATTAGTTGATGAAAGGAATACGCCGATCTACTAATTTCACCTATTTATCGATCCAACCATACCTGAAAGTCTGCCACTCTTCGATTACTCACTATACACTTTTCGGGAGCGGGAAAGAGGAAATCGATCTTTAATCTTCCATTATAATACTTATGCACCATCAAAATACTTTTATAGTGGACAATCATTTGTCGATTTATTCTGAAGAATTCCCTGGGATCTAATTCTGTTTCCAACTCATTTAGGGTATAACTAAGGGGATGTTTTTTCCCTTCGTCATCCAGGAGAAAAGTGAGTTGATCCTCTGAGAAAAAATATTGGATATGGTTCACTGACTTAGGAAATAGACGGTCTCCTAGTTTAATTAAAAATCGTGTCTTATAAGAAGGACTAAGCGTATTGATTCCTTCAAGGACATGGTCAATTTTTTGATGAAAAGATTGCTGCTGGAAATTTTGACGAATGGATTCAAATTTATCAAATACTTTTTGAAGCCTGACAAAGCTGATAGGTTTCATGAGATAATCGATGCTATGGAGTTTAAAAGCCTCCAACGCATAATTATCGTAGGCAGTGGTAAACACTACCGGACACGCAATGGGATGTTGTGTCAAAATATCAAAACAGGTACCATCCATCAAATGAATATCCAGAAACAACAAATCCGGAGATTCATTGTCTGAAAACCACTGAACGGCCTTTTTCACTGATCTCAACTTATCGAGTATCTGATACTGAGGATTATACCGATGTATCATTTGATGTAATTTATCAGCGGCCAAGGCCTCGTCTTCGATAATCAAAATATTCATGTCTCTTTACGTTAACAGAAGTGGCAACATGACACGAAAGGTATCAGCTGTTTCTATGATCTCAATATCTCTCTGAGCAATCAACCAATATCTTCTTTGTATATTTTCCAATCCAAAACCCGTTTTCTCTTCGATAGATATATTTCGGATTTGAAGGTTATTCTCTACGATTAATACAGGAAGATCTAACGGATTCACATAAATATGTATCATCAAAGGATTGGATTCCGAAAGGATATTGTGCTTTAAGGCATTCTCAACGAGTACTTGCAAAGATAAGGGAGGAACCATATAATGGAGATAAACAGAGGGGATTTCCACCTCAATCTTTAGTCCATCTGGAAAACGCCGATGCAACAAAAATTTATAAGATTCGATAAAATGAAGTTCTTCAGTTAAAGGAATCAGTTCAGTTTTTCTGTTTTTAAGTACGTAGCGGAATACCTCGGAAAATTGATCTAAATAATCCTGCGCTTTAATATTGGTTGGTTGAATCAATGAGGATAAAATATTGAGATTATTGAACAGAAAATGAGGAGATAAATGGGATTTTAAGGCAGTTAACTCAGACTGAACCTGTTCTTTTTTTAACTTTTCCTGAGAAATGGTTGCTTTTTTCCACTTGTTCAAAAATACCAGTCCAAACTGTATGGACAAAACGGGAATAAGAAAAAGAGTTCCATAAATGTTGAGCAAAATCATTTGATCCCTATCGGGTGGAAGCTGTGTGTAATTATTTTTGATAGCAAAATAGGTCATATTAATACATCCCAAAGAAAAAATAACTGTACACATCAATTGAAGAAAAAAGCGAAGATTAAAGGCTGATTCCCACGAAATAAACTTGCGTATGATCCTGTATATGATGAGATTTCCTACCCATAAACAAAAAATCAGGGAAACAATCCACATGAAAGCTACGAGGTAGTCGGGATAACCTCCTTCTTCTTTCACTCTTTCCAACCAAAACCACAAAAATACAATTCCTCCACCCAAAAGGAATAGCATTATGGATTGTAAATTAATCCAGGACCAGACATTATAAATAGATTTACTCAAGCTGTATCATGTTAATATCGTTCCACTCAATAAACTCTGCTTCTCCCTCTTCTAATTTCATCACTAATCCATGATTTCCAGAATCAACATCTGAATTCTCTCCTAATACAAACTGTTGCCCATCTTTTAACAATACAAGAGAAAATCTATCATTTTGAGGAATGATTTTATCGATCTTCTTAAAAGGTATAAAGTACTCAAATTCATTATTCTTCCCATTCAGCATTTCCAGGTCGTAAATTTCATCTAAATCATAAATAATTTGCCCTTCATAAGATGCTCCTGATTTAGTCAGGACCGTTCCCTTGATCAATTTAGGCACCTTGAATTCTCTGTAAGCTTTGGGGGAAGTTAATGGCACATAAAATCGCGCAGAAATGAAATTTTCCCAGTTAATCTTCAACTTACCAAAACTTAGGTGATGAATGGTTATTCCATGATTCCCCTGAGAAACATCATCATGCTTATTCAGAAATAGCGAATTTTCTGAGGTACTGTCTCTCATAAACTTTATCAATGATCCATTGGAATGAACCGTTAATTCCGAAATATCTTTAAAGGCATAATCATATTTAACCCCATCTTTTCTTCCACTTATAATGTCATACTCCAACCGTTCATCTTCATCCCAGGTAATAAATCCTTCGAAAGTGCCTCCAGTTGTTAAGACTTTGGCAAAGATTGGTACTCCCATAATACAGCTCATCTGAGGTGGCGGAGATTGAAATACGATATACTCCAATTCTCTAAATTTAACACTCAATTTACCGTACTCCCCATCCACCACCACAATAGGTTGATCCGGTGCTAACATCCCTCCTGCTCTCAAACTAATGGCATCTCCATTTTTCAGGGCCAATACGATAGAATTATCTGGAAGAACTGATAGCCTGTGAATATCTCCGAACTGGCAACGAAAGGCAAAGCTAAGATCCTGGCCTTTGTCCTCCCACAATTGCATGAAATCAAATTTAAAATCTCCCTGGCGTTTACTTACAAAGCGAACTTCTGCTTCAGTGAGTAAGTTTTGGGTAGGATGTGCTTTTTTAACCGCTTGAAAAACATCTTCCCACATAGCTTCATGTGCTCCCCATCTGATTTGTCCCTTAAACTTCCTCCCATTCTTCAGCTTCAGCTCACCATAAATAAGGCCAGGATCATATTGCGCCATCAACTCTTCTTTACCTGACATCAGATAAAGAAAAATAAGCCAAAAAATATATCTGGACATTACCATTCCAATAAACAATTTGTGTAAGTTCCCTATACCGTTTATTTAACGATAATATAGTTTAAACAATAAACAAGAAGCAACCATTATTATATAAACGAAGCTGATTCACAGATGGTCGCAATAATTTTGTGTTGAATATAGGTATCACAAGATGAACTAAAGCCAGAAATACTCTGGTACCCATAAGAAGAAGCTCAGGTTAGCCAATGATTAGGATCAACAACTCAAAAGTGGAACAACTGCGACTCTTTCTTAAACAATATCTTCAAGATGTAGATGTAACTCCTTTTATTCAAGCTTTTCATGCGAAGAGGCATCTAAAGAAAAAGGCATTTTTAATCCAACCTCATGAGCCTGCATCTTTTCTTGCTTTTATCTATTCGGGAAGCTTTAGAGTTTTCTTTTATGATGTCAAAGGGGTAGAAATTACGGTCTGGTTTTCCTTTGAAAGAATGATGATTTCCGACTTACTGTCTTTTTATAAAGAAACTCCCGCATCATTTTATGTACAAGCCATAGAAGAAAGTGAAATTGGTATCATTTATAAAGATACTCTGGAAAATTTATATCATCAATATCCCGAATATTTAGCTTTTGGGAAAAGATATGCAGAACATGTAGCCATAAGATTGATGGAGCGCATGTTAGCATTGCAAACAACGTCTGCCGAGGAACGATATCTAGAACTACTTGCTAATCCTCCTTATCTGGAAAAAATTCCATTGAAATATTTAGCTTCCTATCTGGGAATTACAGACTCTTCCCTAAGCAGATTGAGGAAGAAGCTGCAAAAATAAATTTCTTGCCATAGGGCAAGTTTTTTTGCTGACTAATTTCCCTTTTTACCGTCAACAAGAATTTACTTTAAAAATTATCATTATGTTGACGTACCATCCAACACTCTATCCATTTGAAAGTAAGTGGATAGATATTCAAGGACATATGATTCACTACATTGATGAAGGACAGGGCGAAACAATATTATTCAGTCATCCACCACTGGCATCTTCTTTTATGTATCGACGCTTTATATCTATATTAAAGAAGCAGTTCAGATGTATTGCCATAGATTATCCTGCTTTCGGTCTTTCCAGGGCTCACAAAGAATATCAACCCAGCATAGAAGCTCAAAGCAAAGTATTAAACGCATTTGTTGAACAGCTTCAATTGAGTAATATCTATCTTTTGGGGCACGATACAGGAGGCCCATCTGCTTTCAAAGTGGCGATAGATCATCCCAGCTTATTTCGAGGATTGATATTGACAGACACCATTATTTATCCGGTCAGTGAGTATCCACGCATTGACCGAATGTTGTCCATCGTAGGTAGTCCACTTTTCTCATGGATCAATGCGCATACAAATTTCCTGGTCTACATGACTTATCGATTTGGAATACGGACCCGAAGGTTATCTTCAGCAGAAAAGCAAGCATATTCCCATTTATTCGACACCCCATCAAAACGTAAAAAAATTACTCAAATGCTTTACAATCTCAAAGAGAGTGAAGCTTTTATGAAGAACATTAAACATGGTTTCAATACGACTTTACATCAGCATCCAACTTTACTCATTTATGGCGAGCAAGACCCTGTACATCAAATGGGGATTGCAGAACGAATTCATTTTTCTATGGCTGATTCGGAATTACATCTAATAACCGGAGAGGGCCATTTTCCCCATGAAGGAAAACCAGAAGCAATGTGCGAATTGATGGCTCAATGGATACATAAAGTATCTTTCTCGCTTCATAAAAGTCCATCGTAAAGAGAGAAGTATTATTTTATCGTTTTGCCAGCATGACAAAAATGCTGATATTGATTGTATACTATTCATCAATTCCCAACCACTATGAAGAAATACGTCTTCCTTTCTCTCCTTACGTTTAGCTTAACCATTGGCCTAAGTCAAAAAAAGCAACAAGAACAGGACTACTCTGAGGCATTCACCCTAATAGATGTTTGGTTAGAGGCACAAAAAGACTTCGACCAACTTCCCGGAATCACAGCCGCAGTAATAAAAGATCAGGATGTGATGTGGAAAGGAGCTTATGGATGGGCTAATCCCTCAGAACACATAGAAGCAGAACCCTCTACGCTTTTCAGTATCTGTTCCATTTCCAAGCTTTTTACCGCTGTGGCCATTATGAAATTGTATGATGAAGGGAAGCTGAGACTAGATGACAAGATCGAAGAAATACTTCCCTGGTTTGATTTGGAGCAGCAATACAAAGAAAGTGGACCCATAACCATCAGATCTTTATTGACTCATTCCTCTGGTTTACCTCGCGAGGCTCATTTTCCATACTGGACCGGGCCGGATTATCCCTTTCCTACTCAAGACCAAATCAGAGCAGATCTGAAAAAACAGGAAACCTTATATCCTTCTTCCACCTATTTTCAATATAGCAATCTCGGATTGACATTGTTAGGAGAGATTGTAGCAGAAGTATCTGGTATATCCTATGAACAATATGTAATGACGCATATTCTTGAGCCTTTAGCATTGAATAATACCAGACCCGAACTCCCTGAAGATCTTTATGGAACATCGCTAGCAATCGGTTATGGTGCCAGATTGAGAAAGGGAGATAGAGCGCAGATTAATTTTTTTCAGGCCAATGGGATTGCTCCTGCCGCGGGATTCTCGTCTAATGTGGTGGATCTGGGGAAATTTGCTTCCTGGCAATTTCGATTGTTGGATAGCACTGATCAAGAAATTTTAACCAGTAGTACCTTAAAATACATGCAACAGGTTCATTACACGGATCCTGGTTGGGAAACCACCTGGGGATTAGGATTTGCCGTGAGAAAGGGATCAGATGGTCAGAAATGGGTCAGTCATGGAGGAAGTTGTCCCGGATATAGAACGATTCTCATGATGAATCCCCAACAAAAAATGGCTTATTCGGTGATGATTAATGCCAATGGGACGAATCCTGGTCAGTATGCAAATGGTATTCATCAAATTCTCAAAAAATATGAATCCGCTGAAAAAGAAGAAGATAAAGATGCGAATGAAGAAATTCCCGCCAAAGATCTATCTGAATATGTGGGATATTATAGCGTCCAGCCTTGGTGGTCAGAAGATTATATAGGAAGTTGGAAAGGGAAGCTCATTTCTCTTGGATTACCAGCGGACTCTCCGGGTAAATCTACAAGCCTTTATAAGCATATTGAAGATGACACCTTCCGCAGAGTGAGAGACGATGGGGAATTAGGAGAGACCCTCATTTTTGAAAGAGGTGAACAGGGAAATATCAGTTCATACAAAGTCCATGACAATTATTATCAAAGGATCGTGCGGTAACTTTTCGTATAATTTCTATTTCTCCTATTCGAAGTGTAACCGCAAGAGTTATAAATCTATTTTATTAATCTTCTGAAGTATTTATCGGAGAAAATGAACTTTTCCGAAATAAAAATAGCATTATAGCAGTAGTAAGGCTTACGATCAGAAAGGCTAGCGTTAGCATGAGATATTTATTTTGATGCCATTTGTTAAAAGCACTAAGCGGTTGATTATTACCAATTTGTATAAATGTTGCCCAATAATAAGGGTGATAATATATATCCAAATCACGATCTTTGGATAAATATTTCAATTTAGCTCCTTTAAGGGCTTCATCTTTAGATTTGTTTGCTACTAGTTGTTCGTAAAAACTGACCATCATTTCAGCTGTAGATCGATCATCAGCTTGCCATAGGCTGGCTATCATGCTCTGACATCCAGCAGTGGCAAAGGCACTTGCAAGACTTTGCAATCCCAAGCCCGGATTGAATTTTCCTGACTCTGACCCGCACATAGAAAGGACCACCATCTCGCTTTGTAAATTCATGGTAGCTAAATCGTAGGCGAATAATACACCATCATTTGACTGGTCAAGGCTAGTGGTATCAATGGAAAATCGCGAAGTTTCTTCAGAAAATGGTTGAGGAATAGCCGCCTGATTGAAAACCAATCCTGAGAAGGTAGGAATACTATCATTCAAAATACTATGCATGGAAAGATGTAAAATGCTGGCTTTTGGCGCGGCATATTTAAAATTAGCTTCTGTCGCTAACGTATCCAGAAAGGCACTAACCTCTGTTGGCTCTAGTTGACGCATCAAAATACGGTTGATGTCTGACACCTCCTCTTTATTGTATTTTAACGCGCCTAAATTTCTGATCTGATGTTCAGGTAGCAATTCAATGGCTCTGGAATTAGAAGCTAATAGGGGTCCTGAATAAGTAGGAGCAAATCCAGCAAATATTTTTTCACTATGGTAAGATCGAGGAATTAATTGCCTCTTAAGCGTTTCACCTGAATAGGCATACGAAATATCAACTTCATTGATAAGATATGATAGGTGGTCATTTCTGTAGTTCAATTTGTTTTTTTCAGCTTCTTTAGTGATTAATGCTTCAAACGGAATGTAGGTAAGGATACCATCAGGGATAATCAACCATTTTTTTGTCTTCACATTTACAGTAATTTTCGAAAGCAGATGTTGATATATCTTATGAGCTTGGTGGATATACTGATGATAACTTTTCAGCTGTTCTTCTCTTTCAATAACATTAGGGGATTGATTTAATAATTTTTTAACTGTTAATATAGCTTGGTCCAAAGAATCCGTCCTGGCTAATTTTTCCAAATGAGCTGAATGTCCATGTATGATTAAAGCAAAAATATTTTCTTCCCCAGTAAAGAATTCAATAATTGTCTGTTTCAGCCCTAATTTTTTCTGCAACTCCCTAAGATCAAAAGAATTTTGCTTTCTAACAGTTGTGTGATTAAACCTTTGGGTGTTAAACTTTATGTCATCAATTAAATTATTTTGAACCTGCATAAGCTCGAATATGCCCTTCTTGAGATGATTAATTCTTAAAGTATCCCCTTCTGTAGCTTGCTCATAAGCTAATTGCTGTTTCAGTTCAGCTAATTCCTTCCTTACCTGTCGATCTTTTGCAACTAGATCTATAGGAACACGCCCTTCATTAGAAGCTTCCCCTATTTTTAGGGTTTCCAGTAAGTTCAAATGCTTACTTTTTTCTATTAATCTGTAGGCTTCCTGAGAAACATTCTTTAATCTTCCAGTACTATCAAGGTCATATAGAATATGTAAGCCTTTCTCAAATATCTGATAACTATTTTCAATTAATACGGCCTTGTCTTTTGAAGAATGATAGCTCCATTTCAAAGAATCAATCACCGATTCAGCCCACTCAGTCGTATGCCAGGCAGCCAGCAAAGAATCAGAGGATAGCTTGGAAAGAACACCTATTTTTCCATTTAGTGCTTTTAACAATTCTTTTTTATTTCTGGAGGAAGGGGGAATAATAAATAATTGCCCTTCTTCGAGGCTATCATATTCTACCGCTTCGAGGATAGATTGGTTAAAAAATTCCAATGCACCCATTGGATTCTCAGTTTGAAGCGCAGTGCCCATCGATTGTAAAATATATGCCTTTGCAGATGAGTTGGGAATATTTATTTCGGGAAAGATATCCAACACTTTTTGATAGTAATACAGACTAGAATCTACTAAATGATATTCTTTATATATATCTCCAAAATGGCTATATATCTCTTTTAAAAGATTTTTCCAGGAAATTTCATCTGTTGAATGTTTATGATAGATTTCTAGTGCCTTGTTCATATAATGAACACTTTCTGTCATAGAACCATTCTGTTGATAACGATAAAACATTTGGATCGAAAAACAGGCAGTGATATAATCAAATGCAACTCTGAATAATTTATTTGGTCTTGCACCTTCATCGATAGCTATTTGATATTCCCGCTCTGACACTTCTAAACACCTTAAATGATAAAATTTAGCTTTATCTAGATTACCTTGGTAAAAGTAATTGTCTCCTAAATATTTAAGTGCTTCTTGTTCAGAATATAAATTAGGGAAAGTTATAAGATACTCCAGTAATTGAATGGCTTTTTCATACTCTCCTAAATACACTCCATAAATCTGGGCAGATTCAATAAAAGCTCCTTCCCACAAAACTGCTCTTTCATACGGAGTGATAGTTCCTTCCTCATTTTTTTTCCCCAACAAGTCAATCACTTGTTCTAACATAGGCAATGCCTCAGCATAATTATCTTCCTGGTAATAACAAGTCCCTTTACCAAAGAGAATAAAAGGTTCCAGAAAGCTAAATTCCTCCGATAAAGAATCCCTGTACTGAAGATAAAGTTGTTCGGCTACTGCTAGTTCATTTAAGCCTTCCTGAATATAGGAATTTACACATTGACAACCTCCTGAGGCTACATAAGCATCTATATGACGACCGATACTATCTTGTTGAATACTTAAGCTTACTACCTTTTCTTTGTAATACTTCATAGAATCCAAATCTCTCTGGCAGTAATTCCATAGTTGATTCAAATGGTATTGAATAGATTCCTGTGCGGCGAGCTCAAATTGGAACGATAATCCTAACAACAGACATCCAACAATAGGTAATTTTAGTAGCATCTCCATATACTTATCCTTAAACTCAATATACTAATTGGTCCGGAATATGGCCAATTAGCTCATCCCCTTAAAACATACCCTGGCTCCAGAAAGGTTATGATTTTCAGGATAAAAAAGAAGTCTTCTACATTTTATTCCTCCGCTAGATCTGCATTGACCCTTTTCAGAAAATTACCTATGCCTTTGTATGCTTCCGGATGTCCCTTGAATTTGGAAGAGATGTAAGCATCATTGGTCCTGAGATCTCGAATGTAGAAATAGTAGACAAATTGGCTGTATCGATTCGTAAAGGCACTATTGAGCGATTTATGTTTTCTGTACATGGGAATCATCGCTTCTTTTTTGGGATATTTCATTTGTTTAGGCATTAACACCATATCCACAAAATACCTGTATCCCTTTTCTTGTAGAGAATCGATGGATTGAAGGGTCACTAGTCCGTACGTGTGATCGTAATTCTTTAACACCACTTTGTTCATGGTCGTGTTTCCCTGTTTGGCCTGTCGGTTAACTGCAATCATAAATTTGCGCTCTTCCCCCATCACCGCTTTTTCAGGATCTAATAAGTCAAAACGGGGAATCATTAACGTTTCTCCTTTAAGTTCCATGGGTACACTCTCTATGATGTTTCGTACCAATGGGCTATCAAGGCCAGTCTCTGGAGCGCAGAAAACTGAGGGATAGGAGATGAATGAATGATTAAAAGAGCAAAAAAAGACAGATAAGGCAGATAAAAAATATAATACCATATAATTGATTAAAACCTATTCAAAAAAGGCGATAGTGGCTCCGTTTCCGTATTTGGACAAATCCGCATTTTCATATTTGGCAATGTGTTCTGTCCCGGCAAGTATCTTTCTCACTTCTTTTCGTAAGGTACCTTCTCCAATCCCATGAATCAATACTAAACTGGAACAATTTTCCATCAATGCCTCTGAAATAACTGATTTAGCTTTATTGAGTTGTATTTTCAGCATGTCAGAAGGAGCTAGCATGTGCGCATTGTCCACTAATTCTTCAATATGCAAATCTACTACTTTCTGCTTTCGCTCTGGTCGGTCTGAAGGTTTTAAGATTAACGGATTCTCTTTTAGTTCCGTTTCGATCGCGGTTTCCTGAGCTTCTCTCAAGGAAAAAATCCATCCATTCGTTCCTAAGCTATCTATCATTTTAGAAGGCTCTTTTAATCTATTCCTGTTCCAGCTCAACTCTTGAATATAGGGAGAATGAGGCATCCCCTTTCCAGGCGTGAATATCAACGTTTGGAATATAAAGGCTTTTGTATGCGCTAGTTCTGCCTCTGGCCAGATAAACATTTCCTGCCATTTCCCACTGGACAACCTCCCACAAAACAATCCCATATATTTGTGTTTTATTTTGGCATAGCAAGTAAACAGAATTTCTACCGGTTCGGGATTAACGATCAAAAAACGCAGTTTATCCTCCACTCCTGGAATGATGACCATACTTAGTTCGTACAAATTACCACTGATCGAATGCTCAGTTTGCCTATCTTGTACGTCCTCTTGATACTCGGGTGTAAGATATTTTCCTTCTGCCCTATCCACTGGAATCACCTCATCTATATGAACATCGATGGGAAAATTATCTCCCATATCTACCTCCACATGGTGATTATCGATCAATCCAGTAACTACCCCATCTCCTGATTGGTGCAGTAATCTTACACGTTGGCCTATTCTATATTTCATGCTACCTGAATAATGCAAATAAATTTATTAATTTATCACTTAAACCCTATCTATTAGGTAAGAGTTTGAAAATAGACTAGTAGATGCCTATGAAGATCTCACTACAATTAAATGTACACCCTGTTTATGCTTGCTGGCTACCCATATTTCTTTGTTCCTTCCATGTAAGCTTGAGCCAATCGCTTATACAGGAATTGGAGCTTAAAGATTTTCCGCAGTATTGGGAGCGCTATCCATATGAAGCATTGGATTTCCAGGGACAATTGGGATATATCTCTCACGATCCAGTTATTAGGTTGTCCGAAAATGACTTCGTCTGTATGTATCATCCTAAAGGCAAAATGGATAAGGCAAGGGTACTGATTAAGTACGATTTATTATTGGATGAAAAGTGGAAAACAGACATGGATCTCTTCAGTGAAGAACAAATTTTTCACATGTATAAGAGAGATTCTACCATGATTATGTTGAGTTCTTACAGAGATCGTAATACGGATAGTTATGTGGGGCTGGCCAGAGAAATCTCCCTCTACTCAGGTAAAATCAAGCAGGAACACATGCTCACACGCACGCCACATCAGGAAGGTGAAGAGTTGATGTTCGCTGTTTCTCCCGATGAACACTATTTTATGCTGTACCAATATGCCAATCGACAAAACAAAAAGAGAGTACGGATTTATTACGACTATATACAATCTGACGAAACATTGGGACACCGCTCTACTCGGGTAGATGCTATTGCTTTTACTGTATTTGATCGGGAACTAGAAGAGGTGGCTCAGGACACGATGGATATTCCGATGGCTCAGGAAAGAAAAACTTTTTCCCTGGGGACAATGATTGATAATCATGGCCACGTGTATGGATTGGTCTTTGAGAATCCCAACAAACTTTATTTCAACCAGTGGAATATTGAACGGAAGGAGCAAAAGGGATTAGTATACGAGCCTTTCCCCGATGTGTGGAGCGAAGAAGACTTATATGCCACTCATCTTCCTCCTGCGCTGGGAAATGACAATAACTTATTCATTGCCCTATCTAACCGACAAAAAATGCGTGGAGATTGGCATACGCTGGGATACAAAGTATTAGAGGTGGATTTTAATACCATGACGATTGATTCGACGAGGAATATAGAAACCAATGCTACTGTCCATGTACAGACGTCCAAAACCAGAGAAGCCTTTGGACTAAAGCCCAAGAAAGTATTTGATGGATATATTATTCGTGAAATTCAGGCTTTACCAGATGGGACCATTTGGCTTATTACTCAGAAGTATTTCCAGGATCATGTATTGGCAGGTCGATCCCCACAAATTATTAATACTTCCCTTATTCACAATCTGGAGGAAATTGTGATGTATGAATTTACTCCTGATAGAGTGTATAATCGCGCAGTGGTCATTCCTTCTATTCAGCGAACTCAGGGCATAGAAATGCAGGCCGGCCAATATTATACCATGAGATATGACAGTGTGCATCATCGATTTCAGTTTATCACGCATGAAAAGGATGGAGAAAAGCGAAATCGGCCGGAAAGAACATTTTATCGGGAAGTGGATCTGGTTTCTGGGGAAGTTACGGAGCGTAAAATGCTGTATGAAGGGAGAAGAAGTATGCAGTTGTATTTTAAACCTTACACTACCTGGCTAAATGATGATATCGTGGGTATGTTGATCGAAGATGGGTATCAACATCGAACCTATTTTGTGACGGTCAATATTTCGGGAGAAAAAGAGGATAGAAAACAAAGAAAAGCTAATCGGAAAAGATGGAAGGAACAACGGAAAGCGGAGAAGAATTAGAAGGGGGAAGGGGTAGAGTGAATGCTTAAGATAATTTGGAAAGGTAAATAATCCTCATATATAAAAGTATTCTATCGATTCACATTAGCGCTACTAATTGTTTTGGAAGCTTGCCAAAGTGCGCCATACCTCAAAGAAATTCATCATTTTTCCTTCTCAAATGATACTTTAGTTATTCGAACTAAAAAGATAAAGAAGCCGATTTATTTCAACTTGGATTAGTTGTATTTGATTTTGAAGGTACAACGGAAACATTTACATATTCGGTGGTTTTTAAGCAATCCACTAATCAGGACCGGTTGTAATTGTAGAATTAGCACTTAGCATATACTTTTGATAGACATCATTAAACGTTTTATATCCTAATAAGCTATTGGGTATGAAATGATTGTAATCCTTTCTCCAGATCCTAAGTAAACAGCATTTTTGCAAAGACTGCAACTTTCACACATTATGAGCTAAGTCAGGGTATCTACTATCTTATCTATGAAATTTTTATTAAGTAAAGACCTAATTACATAATTCTAAACAAATCAGTAAATTTATATTACAATACCATTCTTCATTTATTATTTCACATGCAATGTAAACTAGTAAACAACCTGCAATACATTCTGCATCATTAGATACATTAGGCGCTCGTAAAGCCGGATTATTGATTTGGTAATTTTCAGGAGAAGTAATTTGATCATATTCAATTGTCTTTTCTAATAGCTTCTTGACTTCATTGTTGGGGAGATTCGAAATTTGAAATTTATTATCTGTCAAGTGAATAAACCTGTCTACTACAGAAATTATTTCATTAACCTCTTTATCCCTAGGATCAATTTCACCAGATTCGTTCTTAAGGGTTCTTAATTTGTTCAAATTAACTATCACAGAATCAAAGTATTCATAGTTTGCGACATCTTTTAATAATGATTGCAATGATTCATCAAGATCTTTTGTCTCAGTTACTTGTTGAGAAAGCTGGTCTTCAACTAAAATATTATCTTTTTGGCAACTAATGGTCGATAATAAAATTACAAAAATAATTGTTTGGAATAAGATTCGAAATGATTTCATAATTCAGGATTTAAGTGTATAATTAATTCTTACTTCAATGGATTATGGCATTTATAACATATTTTAATCCTACTTATAATTACAAGAAATAAATTATTTAAATTCTTGTAGTGAACTTTGGAAAAAATAATCAAGTTTATTATTAGATATTATTTCACAAATGGCTTAGCTTAGCCTGTTCTAACTATTGTATGTTATTTCCACAAATTGCCGTGTGAAAATCCTGGAAAAACTATCCCTGTAGGGGAATATATCATGTATTTTACTCAACTAATCGAGTTCTCATATTAGAATTAATAGGAGAATCCTTAAGGATTTAATGAATCCTTAGTTTTGTCAATTATAGAATTCAAAGTATCTTTGGAGATTTCCAGCTTATTACCTTCATCGATTTCTTCGATAGGAATATCAACAATTTTTAAAGAAATCGTATCACCTATTGATATTTTTGGCATTTCCCAATTATATGTAAGCCCTTTTGATAAATCTGATACAATGCCTTGAACGAGAAGTGATAATTTATATTCCTCTGACTTAACAGATGATTTTAGAATCGTAGTTAACGTATTATCTTCTTTTATCCCTGCCGTTACAATTTTTTCATTATTAAGAGATATTTCCAGTGCAATCATTATAAAGTTTTTTAAATCAAACAAGAAAATATAAAGATTCTTATTAAATAAAATTCAGCTATAGCACAATAGCTTAACCAGGTAGATAAAATTTTGTCTCTCAATAGCTTACTACTAATATTATAATATTATTAAAATAATAAAAGTCATTTTATGATAATGAATAATTCTATATGATGAAATAAATATTTATATATTACACATGACATGATAACATAAAATATATTGTATTTCAGTGCTATTAAATGTGTTACAAATTTAGTAATTAATATACGTAAATATATTTTTATCTGAATACTTATTGCACTTACTCAATAAAAAACAAAAAAGCTTTATATCTTACATTTTGATCAGCAAATATGTTATTTCGTTTTGAGGATTTCATTAATTATTAGGTCCTTGAAATGATTATAAATGGCGTTATTGGAAAAGTGACAAAAAGGGAAAAGAGGATATTTCGAAAATCGTAAATTAAAACAATCAAATTGTTAATTAATTTCTAGCTAGGTGCGAAAGAGTCGACCACCAATTTATCAAGCGTATGACTAATTCTATGCTAGGATTCAAGTCGTTTGAATCTGCTAGCAGAACACTATATAGAATTGAAATAGTGAGAATGATTCAAAATGAACAACTCGTATATGCTAAGCTCAATTCCTTGGAATCATTCAGCACTTTAACAGCCTGATAAATGATAAATCATAATATACTATCAACAGATGCGACAAAATCCGTGTGCCAAGATTGTAGGCTATTGATTGGGACTAAATTCGCTGATGGCCTTCTCTATGAAGTATTTAGCAGATGTAGTATCTCGATTATCAGACAAATAGAAATCAATGGTTTGTCCGGTTTTATCTAGCGCTCTATGCAAAAAATATTTCCACTTCCCTTTTACTTTGATGTAGGTCTCATTGATGCGCTACGAACGTTGAATACTATCAATTTTATAATGGCGCAATCGCGTTTCCAGCTCTGGAGCATATTTTTGAATCCAATGGTAATTGGTTGTATGATCTACTTTAACACCACGTTCTAGCATCATTTCTTTTAGATCTCGAAGGTATATTCTCCGTTGGATAGTTTTCCCAAGGCTCGTTTTTGAATACCATATCGTACTTATGATACCCCGTTTATCCTTGTGATTTTTCATGAGACAGCATAAAATTACTACATTTTACTGTCCGGTGTTAGACTGCATCTCAATAAATCCTCACCTCCCGCTAAGCAATGGAACTGAAGCCCTCTATCTTCCTGGAGTGCTGTTGGTAGAAATCCTTAATCACTTGATAAGCGGGATCTTTCAGAAGTGGATCTGATTCAATAATGTGAAAGGCTGCCTGCCTCGCCATGCTTAAAATAGGCTGATCCGTCGCAAGGTTTGCTAATTGAAACTCAGGCAAGCCACTTTGTCGCGTTCCTAAAAAATCTCCAGGCCCTCTCAATTCCAGATCAATTTCTGAGATCTTAAAGCCATCATTGGTTTCGGTCATGGCTTTTAACCTCGCTCTCCCTTCTCTCGATACCTTATAGCCCATCATCAGTATACAGTAAGATTGATGCGCACTTCTACCCACTCTCCCTCTTAATTGATGTAATTGGGATAGGCCAAATCGCTCTGCATTTTCGATCACCATCATGGTAGCATTGGGTACATCTACCCCTACTTCAATCACTGTCGTAGATACTAATATGTGAGATTCTTTTTTCAAAAATCGCTGCATCTCCATCTCCTTATCCTCCGGTTTCATCTTTCCGTGAACTATACCTACCCTGAATTCCTTAAAGTGTCTCTCCAATAATTCATGTCCCTTCACTGCCGCCAAATAATCCAGTTTTTCTGATTCTTCTACCAATGGGTAAACAACATATGCTTGTCGACCCTTCAATAATTCATTTCTGATAAAGCCGAAGATTTCCAATCTTCTCTTTTCCCCTGCCATTTCGGTCTGAATGGGTTTCCGACCTGGAGGTAATTCATCAATTACCGATACATCTATATCGCCATACACTGTCATGGCCAATGTTCTTGGAATGGGCGTAGCTGTCATTACCATATTATGAGGAAAGGGGTTGGCTTTCTTCCATAATTTTCCCCGTTGCAGCACACCGAACTTATGTTGTTCGTCGATCACTACCAATCCGAGTCTTTGGAATTTGACATTGTCTTCAATCAGTGCATGTGTTCCAACGACAATATCAGCAGCACCTGAAGCTATATGCTCCAATATTTCTTCACGTTGCTTCTTTTTTTGACCCCCAACCAACAATTCTATCCTCAAGCCCATTTTCGTAGCGAACTTCCCCAATTTTTTTGCATGTTGTTCTGCTAAAATAGCAGTAGGTGCCATTAAGGCGGATTGAAAATCGTTGTCCCTGGCCATTAGCATCGTCATAAAGGCCACCATGGTCTTTCCACTACCCACATCTCCCTGTATCAATCGATTCATCTGTACAGGCAGGGCAACATCCTTTCTGATTTCTTTTAACACCCGTTTTTGGGCACCTGTCAACTCGAAAGGAAGATGTTCATTGAAAAAGGTATTAAAATATTCTCCTACTTTTAAAAATGGCTGAGCTGCGTGTTGCGTCTTAACCAGTTTCCTCTTTCTTGCCAGCATCAATTGGAAAAAGAAAAATTCTTCAAATTTTAGTCGTTGTTGAGCTGCTCTCAAAGTAGGTAGATCGGGAGGAAAATGAATGTAGGTTAGCGCCTGCTTTCTGGGCATGAGCTCATAATATTCCAGCATTCCGTCATTAAGATTCTCTTTGATATGAGGCTCAATTTCTTTAAATAGTCCTTTTACGATATTTCTGAAACCGCGAGAATCTAATCCTAAACTGGTCAATCTTTCATTTGAAGGATAAAATGGAACTACCGGAGTAGCAGTGAGGGTAGCATTTGTCTCAGCTTGAGAGGAAGGAAGTTGTTTTGCTTTTTGAGTAGTCAATATCTCAATTTCTGGATGCGCCATTTGAAGTTTTCCTCCATAATTTACAGGCTTTCCAAAGATAGCTACTTCTATTCCTTGGGGAACATTCTTTTGCATCCACCTAACTCCCTGGAACCAATTTAATTCCATGAAGCCGCTGCCATCCATAAATTGGGCCGTTAATCTTCCTCTTCCTTTGCGGGATTTAATGACCTCTACTCTAGATATTTTACCGACAAGGCTAACGTGAGATTCCTCTCCAGTGAGATGACATATCTTCGAAACTTCACTTCTGTCGACATACTTCCTGGGGAAATAATACAATAAATCCTCGTATGTTTTGATTCCACATTCCTTAGCCAACACCTCTGCTCTCAGAGGCCCTACTCTCTTTAAATAGGTTATGTCTTTCTGAAATATTGGATGCATGTATTACCAATCCATCTGTCACAATCTTAAAGTTACCAAATATTTGAAGGGAGAACAAACTCTATAGCTAAAAGCTTTAGCAGTCAGACGTTACTGTATATGCAATAGCTTAATGTGATTTCTACAGATGGGATGCCATCCCTCTCCAGTATATGCCTTATCATTCCAATAACATTTTCCCCGAATTTCCTGGGGCAAAGAATCTCTAGCCATTATCGTCTGAAAATCTACATGGTTTCCATCTCCATCCAGAGCAAACATCGTTATCACTCCATTTCTTTGCTCTATAAAATTCTTCAGCTTGTAGATATGTTTTTTTTCTTCTACTTCATTTTGGCTTACGATTAATTCTTCCCACATGCGATCTATGATCAACATCTCGTCCCAATTCGTATATATTGTTACCATTAGTAATATGTCCAGAACGATCCATAAGTAATATTTCATTTCCTATTATTATAATTCGTGCCAATACTCATCACAGATGGCTTATGTTAATTTCAGGTAACCATTTTATTTAATATTATTATCCAATTTTTACTTGAATCATTGACCTATGAATAACTACAGCCGGCATATAAGCTACATGAAAAGGTGCCTGGAATTAGCAGAAAAAGCTTTAGCAATGGGAAATCCTCCAGTAGGTTCCATTATTATACATAAACAAGAAGAAATTGGTGTTGGAATAGAATCAGGCAGAACTAGTGGTGATGTAACCAGACATGCAGAAATACTTGCCATCAGAATGGCCGTAGACAAAGGCTATAAAAAAGTCTTATCTCAATCCACCTTATACACGACACATGAACCTTGTATTATGTGTTCCTACCCTATCAGGCATTACCGTATTCCCCTCATTGTCATGGGAATCGAAGTCGCTGAAGTTGGTGGAGCTTCCTCAGCTTTAAATGTTCTGACCACCTCACATGTCTCCACATGGAAGTCCGTACCTGAAATCATTAAGGGTGTCTGTAAGGAGGAATGTGAACAACTCAATCAACAATTTTCAGAACTCTTGAATAGGTAGTTTTATGTTTGCCTATTTAACTTAGTGTGCTTAACGTATTAAGGTGATAGTTCCTTTCTGCTCGTCCAATTGATTTTGGTATCCTCTACTGATTAAAGAAAAAGTGTATACGCCTTCCTGTGCCTGCTCTCCTGTAGGTAGGGTTCCATCCCATCCTTCCTCGGGATCTTCACTGGCAAAGATAAGTTCTCCCCATTTAGAAAATACCTGGAATTGGTATTCTCCTGTAAATTGGCTGCTGATGTAAAATATGTCGTTGATTCCGTCATTATTAGGAGAAAAAGCACTTGGAACAATAAGCTGAGGCTCCATTTCTATACATACTTCATTTGAGATGCGGGTAAAACCATTAGCATCCAGCCCGATAATTCGATAACAATTGGCTTGTCCTTCTCTATCGGCATTCAAGTCAATGAAAGAAGTCAGAGAATCATTTGTGTTCCCTAAGCTAGTATAGGCACCAGATGCTTCATCATAAACTTGGATCTCATATGTCAGATCAGTGAGTTCAGACCCTAGGTTGGGATTCCAGTTTAATCGAACCTGATTAAATCCTTGTTCTCCTTTAAGATGAATACTCGAAGCAATTTGGCCCGAGGCAGTAAAGTTGCCACAAGAATCTTCTCCTACTATTCTGTAGAGATAAGGCCTGGTATCTGGAGCTACTCCCCGATCCAGATAAGACGTTCTGTTGCTGACTAAATCTATTTCTTCAATGGACCTAAACCCAGAACCATCATTCCTCTCAAGTACTAAACGCCTTAATCCCTCTGTACTGGTTGGCCATTCCCATGCTATTTCTATCTCATTATTATTACTGACAGTGGCAGAGAGTACGTTGAGGCTATCCTGAGGTCTCTCTTTTATGAAAGCAGACATACTAGTATCACTCCAAGCCGATACAAGTGCACCTGAAAGTGTCCCCACCGCCTCGATTCTATAAGCATACTCTCCAGAACATGAAATGGCTTGATCCAGAAAAGACAATACAGATCCATCCACTTCTGCAACGAACTCGGTTTCCCTATTATCGTAGTTGTCAACTCTATAAATGTTATAGGCACTTATCTCATCCCAATCTGAATAAGGAGTCCAACTAATACCAATGGCATCGGGTAGCGGTTCTGCAGTAACATCTATAGAACAATGTAGAGGTAAATTAACCAAATCCTGAACTATACCACACTGATTTTCTATTTGAATTTGATAACAATAGGATTCGTCTTCTGGAAAAATATTCGTATCCCGGAAAAAGCTAATTCCTTTATCGTCTGTAGAATGAATGAGACTACTACCGTTGCTATCGAATCTGTAAATATTATAGGCTGAAAAATCATCGCCTTTATAAGACTGAAATTGTAGATGAACAGCTTGAGTGTTAACTACACTAACTTCTTCTACAACAAGCGGGGAGGGAATGGAATCGGACAAGACTTCAATTAATCTCGATTTCACAATAGTATCACTGCAGCCAACTATATTGGTAACAGCAAGACTCACATTTTTTATTCCTCTATCCGTATAAGAGAATTCTAGTTCCGAACCGCCATTTACAATTTCATCTCCTAAATTCCATTCCCAATTGACAATATTTGTATCGGCGATAGAGAGATCCTGGAAGGTAATGGGTGTTCCTGGACAGACCACTGTATCACTCGTATTAAAGTCAGCGATAGGACTTGTCAGCTTAATATACTGATCCTTTTGAAGTGTATCCGAACAGCCATTTTCTGAGATAGCTATTAATGATATATCATATAATCCATCTTCTTCAAATAAGACCGAAGGATTGATTTCATTGCTAAATAAAGTACTATCTCCATAGCTCCATTGATACATATCTCCATTAGCACTTTGATTTGTAAATGAAACCTGATGTGGGGCACACCCTCTCAGAGAATCTGCAAAAAATTCTGAGATGGGGCTGGCCAACACATTTACTAATACACTTGTGCTATCGGAACAGCCGTATCTATCAGTAATTGTCAGACCAGGCCTGAATAATCCATCAAATTGATAGGTGTAAGACTGATTAGCTGCAGAATTAGCTGTTCCATTCTGATCCCCAAAATCCCAGTTCCAGGAGGCTATACTATCTGGAGAAATCGAAACTTGAGGTTCAAATCCTACTGAAAGGGGACTACAGCCCTCATCATCTGAAATTAAGATGTCAACTTCCGGTGGAACAATAGATCTGATAAAGCCTGATTCTGAGCCAGTAACCTGACATCCCTGGGTAGTTTGTATTTCCAATCCTATATCAAACCGACCATCTTCACCATAAATATGTCTTGGATTTTCCTCACTGGATCCACTGCCATCTCCAAAACTCCACCTTCTCGCAGCAATAAGATTTTGTAAGGTACTATTGTCCTGGAAAGCGACCTCTTCTCCCTGGCAAACGATAGAAATATCCGAACCAATAATTACCTCAGGAACAGTAGCTATAGTTACACTATCAGGATTCTCTACCAACACTTCACATCCTGTACTATTTTTTATCAATATTCGGGGACGATAGATACCGGAAGATTCATAAACGTGTTCAATGTTAAGTTCATCCGAGATTAATCCATCTCCAAAGTCCCATTGAATGCTGATATCTCCTATCGCTGTAGCCTCGAAAGAAATTTGCTCTCCCGGACAGGCTTCTAAAGGTTCAATAGTAAAAGAGGCTGAAGGACCCTCAATAACTATAAAATCCTCTTTAATCACAGTATCAGTACACCCACTTTGATTAACTCCAATCAGAGAAACATCATATTTACCGGGAAGTGCATAGATGTGAACAGGGAATTCCTGCGTAGAAAAGGTTCCATCTCCAAAATCCCAATACCAGGAGACTAAATCATTCAAAGTAGAGTCAGGGAAAAAGGACGCTAAAAGAGGGGGACAATCAATCGATGTGGTGTCAGCAAAAAAGTCTATGGTGTATTCGCCTATGCTAACAAAGTTGTCTATCAAACTAGTACTATCGCACCCAAGATCATCTGTCACAGTCAAACGCACCGGATATGAATCTATCACTCCATAAGTATGAATGGGATTTTCGTCAGTAGAGGTATTCCCATCTCCAAAATCCCACAAATACGACAAATTTACTCCAGAGGAATTATTCTCGAACTGAACTTCCGTTGAAAGGCAGTTATCACCAAAATTGGTATTAAATGCAGCAACTGGCTGGCGAACTTCCACCATGCTATCCTGTTGAATAATGGTAACACATCCCAACGCATCTCTGGCAGATACCCTTACATTGAAAACACCAGCGGAATCATATAGGTGAACGGGATTTTCGATTCCCGATACTTCATTTCCATCTCCAAAATCCCATTTCAAAGAAGCCAGGTCAGTAGCAACTATATTGGATTGAAAATTCACTTCATGTGGTCCACATCCCAGAGAGTCTTGAGTAGTATAATCGAGAATTACCCCTCCTACCCTTATATGATTTTGCTTGACAATCGTATCCTTACACCCTCCTGCCGTTGTAATGATCAGCGTAATATCATATTCTCCGGGAACAAAATAAGTATGTTGAGGACTTTTTACGGTAGAGGTATTGCCATCTCCAAAATCCCAAAACCATTCTATCGCATTGGAAGAATTATCTCTAAATCTCGTTCTGAAAGGAATACATCCCGTCTTGGCATCCACCGAAAAATTAGCTTTGGCTGGAAGTATACTAATGGGTAATTGATATCTATCATAGCATCCTGTAACACTGCTGGTCACTTCCAATGAAACAGTAGCTATTCCTTCTGTATTATAGGTATAAGTAGGATTAGGTTCGGTAGAAATAGTGCCATCCCCAAAATCCCAATTCCAGGTTTCAACTCCTTCAGATCCATCTGTAAAATTAATGGTCGCCGGAGAACCACATGCTTCTTGAGGATCAGCGGTAAAGTTAGCCCTAGGCAATAAACGCTCAACAGCTTCAGGTTGGATTACCGTATTTTCACATCCTCTATCAATGACTTTTAACCTAACATCAAATTTGCCAGACTGGGTATATTTATGGGTAGGAGAACATTCTTCGGAGGTATTTCCATCTCCGAAATCCCAAAGACATTGTGAAAAAGTTCCTAAAGAGGTATTCGTAAAGGCGACTGAATCTCCCAGGCAGTTCGAATTTGCATCTACTGTGAAATCTGCTGTAAGATTTTCTCCTACTACTACCGCATTAGGCAGCGTTACTTCATGTGAACAGCCATCCGCATTTTCGACGCTCAAACGAACATCATAGGTCCCGGGATTAGCAAAAGTAATCGTTGGATTAGCTTCAGTGCTCGTTTGTCCATCCCCAAAATCCCAGAAGTAATTTGCAATAGCTGAGCCTGAACTCGATTCATCTGTAAAAGTAACTGTGAAAGGAGCACATCCAGCAGAATCACTCACACTAAAATTTGCTACCGGTTGCTGGACTTGAATAAAATCATCCAACACCAAACTATCTTTACACCCATCCGGATTAATCGCTAATAAGGAAACTGTATAAGATCCTTCTGCAGTGTAGGTGTGAACGGGATTGGCCAAAATGCTGGTCGTACCATCTCCAAATTCCCATTGGAATGCAATAGCACCAGTCGTGTTATTTTGAAAATCAATGGAAATAGGCGCTTCGCAACCACTGGTATCCAAAGCTGTAAAATCAACTGTCAAAGGAGAAGTTACAACAATCGTTTTTGTTATGTTAGACGCACAACCTGTGGCATCCGTAACAGTTAATGCTATTTCGTACGTTCCTGGAGTGGCGTAGGTATAAATAGCCGTATCCTGAGTAGAAGTTCCTATTCCATCTCCAAAATCCCAGCTGTAAGTGGCGGAATTAGCAATATTACTAAAAAAGTCTACCGGTGCTCCAGCACAAATAATGTCAGAATTAGTGGAAATCTTCAGAACGCCCTGGCCTAAATTAATGGCATCTTCTACCACAGAAGTATCCCTACAACCATTTGGATTAGTGTAATAATGGATGACGGTATAGCTTCCAAGTTTATTAAAAGTATGAGAGGGATTTACTAAAGGTGAAAACGCCCCATCTCCAAAGTCCCATAAATGAGAACCTCCTCCCTGATTACTATTAAAGCCGACTTTTGCTGGAGCAAAACAGGAAAATCCATTGTCAAAGGTAAATCCTGCATCTGGCTTGGGTGTTACTGCCACAAAATCGGGATTATTGATCACATTTACGCAGCCTGTAGTATTTTCTGCTAATAAGGTAATCGTATACAATCCATCCTGCTCGTACACATGATTTACCGTAAGTCCTTCAGCAGTCGTTCCATCTCCAAAATCCCAGATAAGCCTTGTCAAATCCTGAGAAGCTAGCGTACTATCAGATAAATATTCCACTCCAAACGTAACTGGTTCCCCCGCACAAACGACTTTACTCAAAATCTTAGCATCTATTTGTGGTTTTAAGGTGACATTGATAAAGCCGGATTTAGTAAAATTTTCGGTACTCCCATCAGGATAGGTTACTGTTAAGCCTACCGTAAAAATACCTTCCTCCGAATAAATTAATCCGGGATTCTTTATCGTAGATGTGGTTCCATTACCAAAATCCCACTGCCATTTGACTGCATTGGGAGTGAGATCTGTGAAGTTTACTAATAACGGACCACAGCCCTCAGTAACATCCGCGTTAAAATCCACTTGTGCGATAGCAGGTTGAGCTAGCCCCGAAAATAACAAACATAGCCCTATATAAATCCGAGTAAACATTTTTTCCATATCCTTGAAACACAACAAAACCTAAAAAACTATTTGTTTCTACCTATTCCTCTGGCTAACATTTGGTAAGTGCTCTTTTGTCAATGGTGGATAATCCTAGCGTGTTGATTTAGCGTAGGCTTATGTTCTGATACCTTATAATATTGTACCCATATCATTAGGTTAACTTCATCCATACTGAATGCAAAGGAACCCAAGCCAGTTATTGTAATAACATCACCTAAATCTTTCCTCTAAAAATTCTACAACTGAAAAATTCTGATCTAAAAACCAGAATAATATTACACAATATTTTTCATGAATAATACCGAATCAGGGCATCTGCACATTTTTGCCCGTCAATGGCTGCTGACATGATCCCACCTGCATAACCAGCTCCTTCGCCACAAGGAAAAAGCCCTTTTACACTCGTATGCATTAAATTTTGGGGATTTCGGGGAATTCTTACCGGGGTGGATGTTCGGCTTTCTACTCCAACCACAATCGCATCTGAGCTGAGAAAGCCTTTTAGACGAGTTCCGAAATATTTAAAGGCTCGCACTAATCTTACACTGATATCAGGCGATAAAACTGTATGTAAATCTGTAGACCTTACTCCAGGCAAATAAGAACAAGGAGGAAGATCGATTGAATACTTTTTATGAATAAAATCGACTAATCTTTGAGCTGGAGCTACCTGCTTTCCTCCTCCAGCTGCAAAAGCTTTCTTTTCTAATCGATGCTGTAGTTCAAGACCCGCCAGAGGGAACTTATATGGATGTTTCGGATCAATGTGGTTATTTACCTCAACCACAATGCCAGAATTAGCATATGGAGAATTTCGCTTAGAAGGGGACCAACCGTTTACCACAATTTCTTCATTTGAAGTGGCGGCAGGACAAATGATTCCACCTGGACACATACAAAAGCTAAATACTCCTTTTTGATCCACTTGCCTCACCAGGGAATATGAAGCAGCAGGTAAATAAGGAGGTCTGGTATCGTGTAAATTGTATTGTATCTGGTCAATGAGCGGTTGGGGATGCTCAACACGTACTCCCATCGCGAAGGGTTTTGCTATTAATTCAATTTGCTTGTTGTATAGTAAGTGAAATACATCCTTTGCTGAATGTCCGGTTGCCAGAATAAGTCCTCTCGAAGGAATAACGTGATCCTGATTTATTACGACTCCTTTAAGTATGTCATCCTCAATAATAATATCTGTTAATTTTTGTTCGAAGCGCACTTCTCCTCCTGAAGCTATAATCTGGTTTCTAATATGTTGGATAATTTGCGGTAGTTTATTTGTACCAATATGCGGATGCGCATCAATCAATATGTCTCTTGAAGCACCGAATTGTACGAATAACTTGAGTATATTCTGCACATCTCCTCTCTTTTTTGATCTTGTATACAATTTTCCATCAGAAAACGTTCCTGCGCCTCCTTCTCCAAAACAATAATTACTTTCTGGATTGACGATCCCCTCTCTGCATAGCTCTGCTAAATCTCTTCTTCTGGCTCTTACTTCCTTTCCTCTTTCTATGACAATGGGTTTTACACCTGCCTGGATTAACCTTAATGCCGCAAATAATCCTGCGGGCCCGGCACCTATAATTACAGCTTGTTGCTCAGCGTGAAGTATATGTGGAAATGATACTTCCCCCCCGCTTTCTTCCACTGGTACGTAGGACTCATTGACCCAAACCCTTACTCTCAGCACAAACATCGGCTTTCCCTTCCTGGCATCTACGGATCTTCGTTTCACTTCCCAATGTTGAATATTTTTAGCAGATTCATTTAATTCTTTGGATAAAAGGGATAAGATGAGCTTCTCATCGATTAATTTTTCTGGTTTTACTTTTATAGTACATTCCTTTATCACAATTTTTTCTCTTCTTAGGATGTATGTTGAGTTAATATGACTAAATTTCTAAATCCCTTACTTAAAAACCTTGTACCATGAGACAATTTTTACTGCTATCATCCATTTTCCTCATTGTAAGCTCTACTCAAGCTCAAAAAAAGGCTTTCCAAATGAAAGATGTGTTCGAACTGGAATTTGCTTCTGATCCCCAAATTTCTCCTGATGGTAATTTCATCGCCTATGTCAGGAATCGAACGGACATTATGAAAGATAACATACATTCTTCTATTTGGTTGATACAAACGGATGGATCCGAGCATCTTCCTTTAGGTTCGGATGAGGATCGTACTAGTAGTCCCCGCTGGTCCCCTGATGGAAAAAGACTCGCCTATCTAAGTAGCACGAAGGATGGAACCGAAATTTTTGTCAGTTGGATGGAAACGGGCCGAACCGCCAGGCTTACCTTTTTGCCTAAAAGTCCCAGATCATTGAGTTGGTCTCCTGATGGAAATTGGTTGGCTTTCTCAATGTTTGTTCCGGCGAAATCTTCTCCCTATGTCAGTTTACCAGAAAAACCTGAAGGAGCCGAATGGGCCCCTTCAGCAAAATATATTGATGAATTATCTTATAGATCCGATGGAGGAGGATACACCCAGCCCGGATATTCACACATTTTTCTTATCCCACAAGATGGCGGAACGCCTCGTCAGCTTACTTCCGGCGAATTCGATCATGGAGGAAATATTTCCTGGACCGCCGATAGTAAATCTATTGTTTTTTCCGCTAATCGTAGAGAAGATGCAGATTTTCAGCCATTGAACAGTGAACTCTATATGCTGACAATAGCTGATACTTCTGTCTCTCAGTTAACAGATAGAAATGGACCAGATGCTGGGCCTGTTGTTTCGCCGGATGGGAAGATGATTGCCTATACGGGCTTTGATGATGAATATCAGGGATACCAACTCAGTAAATTATATGTACTAGACATCGATAAAGGCACCTCACGTCTACTTACAGAAGAATTAGATAGAGGTGTAAACAGTCCGGTATGGGATAAGGATAATCAATCTATATATTTCTCTTACAGCGATGAAGGTAATACTAAATTGGCCAAAGTTGATTTAAAAGGCAATATCGTCGACCTCACAAACAATGTTGGTGGTACTTCCCTCGGAAGACCTTATTCAAGTGGAAGTTTCAGTGTTTCTGATAATGGGAAGATGGCCTTTACTTATACACGCCCCTCTCATCCGGCAGATTTAGCAATCTCAATGGGAGAAGGTGGAAAAAGCGAGACGCTTACTCATCTAAATGAAGACTTATTCTCACAAAGAATGCTAGGAGAAGTAGAGGAAATATGGTTTGAATCCAGTTTCGATCAAAGGAATATTCAAGGCTGGATTGTAAAACCTCCTCAATTTGATCCCTCTCAAAAATATCCGCTCATTCTGGAAATCCACGGAGGTCCTTTTGCTAATTATGGGGATCGATTTAGCGCTGAGATGCAATTATATGCAGCCGCGGGATATGTAGTACTATACATTAACCCTAGAGGTAGTACAAGTTATGGGCAGGAATTTGGCAATTTGATTCACCATAATTATCCAAGTGAAGATTATGATGATTTGATATCCGGCGTAGATGCAGTGATCGATCAAGGGTATGTAGATGAACATCGGTTATTCGTTACAGGCGGAAGTGGCGGAGGGGTATTGAGTAGTTGGATAGTGGGAAAAACTGATCGCTTTAGTGCGGCAGTTGTCGCTAAACCAGTGATCAATTGGTTGAGTTGGGCCTTACAGGCAGATGGATACAACTTCTATTACAAATATTGGTTTCCGGGATTGCCCTGGGAGCATGTAGATCATTATTGGAAAAGATCACCTTTGTCATTAGTAGGGAATGTTACTACGCCTACCATGTTATTGACGGGAGAGCAAGACTATCGCACTCCTATTTCTGAATCGGAACAATATTATCAAGCCTTAAAACTGAGAAAGGTGGATTGCGCGATGGTGAGGATTCCTGAAGCTTCTCACGGTATCGCTGCCAGGCCAAGTCATTTGTTGGCTAAAGTAGCTCATGTCCTTAAATGGTTTGAAACTCATGATCATGAAGAAAAAAAGGCAAAATAATTCATCCCTGATTAAACCTTTTGCGTTGTGGAGTATCTAACAAGTGTATTTCGAACATTAACTAAACAATAGAACATAATGAAAAACGTAATTCGTTTGATAGCCCTCCTAGCTTTTTTGTCTGTTGGTACCGCTTATGCTCAAGCTCAGGCAACCCCTAAAGTAACTGAACGCCAGATTAATCAGCAGAAGCGCATTAAAGAAGGGGTAGTCTCCGGGGAATTGACAAAAGGAGAAACGGTTCAACTTCAAAAACAACAAGCAAGTGTACAGCGAACTAAAAAACGCGCAAAAGCAGATGGGAAAGTAACGAAAAGAGAACGTGCCAGAATTCACAAAAAGCAGAATCTTGCTAGTAAAAATGTAGCTCGTAAAAAGCACAATAATATAGATAGAAATTAATAAAGCCTCCCACAAGCATAAATAATTCATAGGTATCATCCGCTTGGTTTGAACAGCTAAGTGGATGATTTTTTATATGGGCCAATGAATAGATGCATCCGTATAAAAGGGGAAATAATTATGAATTGGTACGCAAAAACTCCTCAGGCACCACTTTCCAACTAATATCCCACATCCACGGCAGAAACAGATAGGCTGCCAATACAATAATTAGAATAGCGAGAATATTCAGCCAAAATCCCGTTCGGGCCATATCGGAAACCGTTAAATAGCCCGAAGAAAAGACCATCACATTGGGCGGTGTGGCCACAGGAAGCATGAAGGCGCAGGAAGCAGCAATACACGCGGGAACGATCAAGCCATAAGGGTGAATCGCCAGGGTAACCGCTAAACTAGCCATGATCGGCATCAGCAAGGTAGAAGTAGCAACATTCTGGGTGATTTCGGTCAAAAAGCACACACAACTCACTACTACCAATAGCACGATCCAAAATGGCATATCCTTTAATAATCCTAACTGATTCCCTATATATTGAGCCAAGCCACTCTTATCAAATCCCAACGCAATCGCAAATGCTCCTCCGAACAACAATAATACGCCCCAGGGTAATTTTAATGCAGTGTTCCAATCCATCAGAGATTTGGTACGGTCTGAAGGGGCGGGAATTATAAATAACAATGAAGCTCCAATAAGGGCAATATGGGTATCGTTTAAATCAGGCAAAAATATGTTTAACACACGTGTACGGCTAATCCAGGCAAGAGCTACCAGAGAAAAAATCCCCAATACCCATTTTTCTTCTGCTGAAATGGGGCCTAATTTGTTCAACTCATTTCTAATTAATTGCTTTCCTCCTTCTACGGCTTTACTGCTCACCTTAAAGGCAACATGGACCAGATGTAGATAAGCGATCCCTAATAATATCATGGAAATGGGAAAGCCAAACATGAACCAGCTAGCAAATGAAATCTCCACCCCATAATATGACTCCACAAATCCCGACAGGACCAAATTGGTAGGTGTTCCCACTAAGGTTCCAATCCCTCCAATAGAAGCTGCATAAGCAATACTCAGCATTAATACTTTAGAAAATGTTACCTGATCGTGTTCTGGTCCGGCAATTTTTTCGATTTGATCTATGATGGCTAACGCAATGGGAAGCATCATCACAGTGGTAGCTGAATTAGAGATCCACATAGAAAGAAGCGCTGTAGCCAACATAAACCCCAATACAATCCTTCTTGCATCTGTCCCCAAACTGATAATAATACTGAGTGCAATTCTTCGGTGTAATTCCCATCGCTCCATCGCCAGTGCGATGATAAATCCTCCCATGTATAAATAGATCATGGGATGCGAATAGGGAATCATCACTTCTTTCATAGGCATCACCTGACAGAGCGGATACAAGATGGCGGGTAACAAAGCTGTTACTGCTACAGGCGCCACTTCTCCTATCCACCAGATTGCCATCCAAATGGTCAAACCTAATACAGCTAATGCCGGGAAGGAAAGGTCTTCTACAGGCAATAAAAGCGTGAAAATAAATAATACAGGCCCTATCAGGGTCAAAATTAGCTTTCTCATCTTTCAGCAAACATATCTCAAAACACGCAAAAGAAATCCCAGACTGCACAAATTACTCAAAGAAGGACTCTCTTACTATTTTCTATGTGAAAATGAAGTTTACTTAATAGCTTCCAGGGTCACCTCATTGTCCAATACATTTCCTTCTTCAAATGCTTTAATATTTGTTAAGGTGGTTTCAGCAATTTGTTGGAGGGCATTATACGTGAAGAAAGCTTGATGCGCTGTAATTAATACATTGGGAAAAGCAATAAGTCTTGCTATGGTATCATCTTCTATCACCGTCTCAGATAAATCCCTGAAAAACAGCTCATCTTCCTGCTCATATACGTCTATTCCCAAGTATCCCAGCTTTCGGGATTTTAATGCCTCTATCACAGCAGGAGAATCAATGAGGCCTCCCCGACTCGTATTAATCAGCATGGTTCCCGCTTTCATTTGATTCAAAGCATCTCTATTGACGATGTGATAAGTATCTGGCGTTAATGGACAATGCAAAGAAATAATATCCGATTCCCTCCAAAGTTCAGCCAATTCCACATACTGTATTCCCATCTGCTCTACTTCTGCCGAAGGGTACTTATCGTATGCCAGAATTCTGCACTGGAATCCCTGCATGATTTGTGCGAATACTCTCCCTATTTTTCCTGTACCAATGACCCCAACCGTTTTTTGGTTCAGATCAAATCCCTGAAGACGAACTAATGAAAAATTTTGCTCCCTTACTCTATTATATGCTTTGTGTGTTTTCCTGTTCAATGTTAAAATTAATGCCACTGCATGTTCTGCTACTGCATGTGGAGAATAAGCTGGAACCCGAACTACTTTTATCCCATGTTGATGTGCTGCTTCCAGATCTACATTATTAAATCCTGCACAACGCAATGCGATAAGCTGAACTCCATTCTCAGCCAAATACTGGATCAGTTCAGCATCAACTTTATCATTGACAAATATACAAATAGCTTTACAACCTACGGCCAGGGCACGAGTATCCCAATTTAAGCTAGGTTCTAAATAAAATAGTTCGTGACGGTATGTGGTATTAACTTCTTCAAAGGATTTTCTGTCGTATGATTTAGTATTAAAAAAGGCGACTTTCATAAGTTGTCAGGAATAAAGATTTGGGTTAAATAATCACAAGTATAAAAGCATTTATCATACGAAAGTAGAAAAAGAGAGAATGTGGATAACATTCAAGTCTGTCGCATATCATTGAAGTTCCCTACCTATCTTTTCGACAATCTCATTAACTGCTTTTTCAGGAGATTGATCTATAGAAATGGTGATGGCTGAATGAGGCTCCTCCAGATCGGAAAATTGGCTCTTTAACATATTGGCACTCATAAAATGCCCTACTCTACCTTCCATTCTTCGATAAATCGTCTTAAAGTCACCTTTTAAGTATACCCAATATATAGATAAGGGACTTGTAGATAGGAACGCCCGGTAATCTTCCTTTAATGCGGAAATAGCAAAAACGCCACTTTTCCCTTGAACATCCAGCTGGATCATTTTCTTCCGTATCTGTTGTAGCCAGGGATATCGGTCTTTATCTGAAAGCGGAACCCCTACGCTCATCTTCTCAATATTTTCCTCGGGATGAAAGCTGTCTCCATCAAAAAACTGAAATCCTAACTTTTCACTTAACTTTTGTCCTATCGTAGATTTTCCTGAACCGGATACCCCCATTATTACGATCATCATATTCAAACAAATTAATTTTGCCTAGCGTTCGATTAAAAAATATATGACAAGCCAATACTCAAGCTTTGACGAAATTGGGTTCTGGGCCCCATCCGAGGATTTCCATCAGACCCAATTAAGGGATTGTTCTCATCATCCAAAATCACAAAGATAACATCTCTATCGTATTTCAATTGAACGTCGACTTTAGCCGAAATGTATTTGTTCACCTTAAAATTCAGGGAATTATCCCAGACTATGTCTGTGGTAGGACCTTTAATATAATTGGTAAACAGATTCAGTCTGGAGTTGAAAAAAATATCTTCTAACAGTTCTCTTTTAAACGTAGCATTAATTAGTCCCCCTAATTCAAGCCTCACTCTCCTCTCAACAAATTCCTCTGGCAGGAAATTTTCTGCTAATGAATCATTTCGCACATAGGTTAATTTCATATTGGCCACAGATAAAAACAGACTCAAGCCATCACTAGGTCTGTAATCTATTCCCATTCCACCATTTGCATTTACGGGAGATAAAAAATCAGAGATTAAATTCCCCCTGGTCCCATCGGCCATAAATTGAAATCCTGGGGCAAATTGGGTCCTGAAATCCAGGAGTAAAGAATAATTCAAAAATGGATTGATTTTAAATCCTATCTTGGTCTCAAACAAAAATATGTCTTTATTTTTTTCTAAAGATCGTCCTTCTCTGTTAATCAATCCATAGCCCATTTCTAATTGATTATCCCAAGTAAATCGATTGTAGTGATAATTCAGGCCAATAGATACATCAGTAACCACAGAAATCGCATCTATTCCTCCTGCCTGCCAATATCTTCCAAATTGAATTTGAGTGAATTGGAGATTAAACTTATTTTCAAAGATCCAGTCAGGAAGTAATAAAATTTCATTCACTTTATCAGCACCAAAATTTTCGGGATAGACTTTCGCCCTTATTCTTCTGTTTTTCTTACTGTCTATCAGAAAGATATATTTTTCAGGGGCAAGGTCGGTAATGAATACTTTCCCCGAAGAGTCAGGTTGATAAATTACCGCTTTATTTCTTAAGGACAGATAAGCGTATTGAACAGTTTCAGGATTTTTTGGAGATTGTAATTTAAAAATGAGGGTATCTTTAAGGGAATCATTATCTAAGGATGGAATAGGCTGTTTAGTTTTTGGAGCCAATGAGAAAGTTCCAGAAATTTGGGAGTACATCGGATAACCTAGAAAAAAAACGATAAAGGAAGAGAGAAAGTAATAAATTGGCCTTACCAATAAAAAAATATTCAGGGTCATTTGTTCTCAAAACACTAGGCAAAAATACATTGATAAAGTGTGGTAAAGGTAAGAGAAAGCGCTATCAATTACGAGCTACTGTGGCGTTTATCGTTCGAGTAACATAAGATTGGCCATATTTATCCTCTATGTTCAGGTCAATAGGAATTTTTTTCTCCAAATAATTGGGTCCTACCATAAAAGTAATGGCTACTTCCTGAATTTCTCCAGGTCTGAGGGTAGGTATAGAACAGGTATCCAGGTAAGAAGTGATAAGGATCTGATTCGGTACCCCTATGTTAAAATTCAACTCGTTAGCGATTGCATTTCCTAAATTCTGTACAATAAGACGTAATTCAAAGGGTTTATCCAGTTCAATCCTGTTACTATCTGAGAAGAATGCATAGCTATTTACCTGTACTCTGGCTGTCTGAACGACATCAGCCGTATTCACAGCATAACTTATTTCTTCAGAAGTTTCATCATTTTCGATGATTTCAAAGGTAAATTGGGCAACGCTAGACGCTAAAGATGAGTCGCCTTCTATAAGTAATTTGATAAATCTCGAGTTTCCAGGAGCCAGATTTCCTACATTATACGGTTCAGGCAACTTAAGACCTTGTATTCTTTCTTTGATCTTAGTTCTGATAATGACATTATTGGCGGTATATCTTCCTGAATTTCTGAGCATAAAAGAGATTTGAACTCTCTCTCCCACATCAATAGTATTATTGTTGTTGGGATCGTTAAATGCCGGAGAATCATCCGTTTCCAATTCGGGGTATCCAAAATCAAGTACGACTGTATTACTCCTGGCTCTTACCGCCTGAGCATTTAAGTGATGATCAACATATAACAGGTTAAAGCAAAGAAATAATTGAAAAATAGTTAACCCCTTATTTATCAAATGTTTACTAATAAAATGATATGTGGTTATTTGATCCATAATCTCTCTACACCTTCAAACTGGCGCTTCCCATCAGTGGCATTTATCCTGATTGTATAAATTCCTCCGGCCACTTTGTTTGCATTTAATCCTCTTGCATCCCATTTAATTTCATGATAGCCTTCCGGAAAAGCTCCTTCAAATAAAGTAATAATTTTTTGACCTATGTTATTATAAATATCGATAGACAACTCATACATTTCATTGGTAGCCAAAATAGGTAAATTAATTGGAATCGTTACTGCATCTTCCGCAGGATTAGGAAATGGCGCTAATAAAATATCATGTACGATCTTAACACTCGAATCAATGAAAGCTTCATTTCCATAATAAATCTTAAAATACTTCCTACGTCCATTAACAGGAAAGCTATATTCCTGTTGATTACGCATATTAATCGCTACTTGTTGTTCGATGTCAAAAAGAACCAGCTGTTTTCCATTATTTCCCCAAAATGAGTTATCCCATTTCAAACTGCTGACAGATACATCTGCACTACTGCCTATATAACATTCCCAAACGTAATGATCTCTTGTTGGCACCACATCTTTTTGAAATCTTCTGTAGAAATATTCGGGATGATCAAAATTGATATCTAAATAATCAGAAATTCTTGGATAAGCCATCAAATCATATCCGTCCCTGCTAACTTTAGCAGCTTTATTCATACCAATTACTCCTATTGCCTCAGGTTTTTGAGGACTAATAGCCATTAATACAACTTCCCAGTACGCATGATCGATAGGATGATTAAGTTGTGTCTCTGTGGATTGAGCTATTCTACGTTGTATGTTGGTGTTTTTGATGACTGGAAATCTTAAATCAGTTTCTGCATGGGAAAATACAAAGGCACCATTAAAGTTCTCGATAATCGGATCCGCAGAAGCCTGAGCATATCCAACTCCCTGATTAAACCCGGCAAATTGAAGCGAGTCTACTTCATCCTGGATAAATGTCCTGTTATAGGATTGAATATCGTTCCAGGAAATATTGAAATTATAGGGATTGCCTATTTGATTCCAACCCGGTAATAGTCTGATAGAAAATGGATTAAATTCATTAGCAGGAACAGTTATTCCCCTCCCTGTATTGATGGTTCTCAAGCTTCTGGAAATCAACCAATATCCTTTTCCAGGCCGCATCACCATGGTATCTACAGATTCATCAAATTCAACCAGATTTTGTCCTAACGTATTATATCTCCAGAATCTCCACTGCTTGATGTCATATTCTCCAAATCCTGAATTCTCAATAAACACAGTGGATACTTTAGCTTGTCTTTGTGAGGTATCAGGCAATAGCAGAGGGAAAGCAAGAATATCATAAGCACTACTAACGGACCCACCTGAAATAGAGGTAGAAAGTCCATTATCATGATATATGTAGGTATAGCCCGTATCCGAAATAGCATCGAGACCAAATTTTCCTACAATTTTAAAATAGTAGGTCAACCCAATTTCATTAACATTGGGAATCATTGTTCCAAATCTGTTGCCAGTGATAATAGTATCTGTGTAAATATTTCCCGTAGGGAAATTCACTACGACGCTATCCCACTCGCTCGGTCCTTCAGAAATCCCTTTATGGACGAATAATACTCTATTAATAGCGTCCAGATTTCTTACCGTTACAGATACTGAAGTATCATTATCAAATCTGACATAATGTGGAAATTCAACGTTTTCTACAACAGGTCTGGGATTGGTAAAGGTGATACAAGTATCAGATACTTGAAATGAGCTTCCTTGATAATTAGGTGCTACAGCCTGAACGGCCCAGCAATAAGTGGTATCAGGAATATTACCTAATGAATAGGAAGAATTATGGAAAGTATTTCCTAATCTAACAACTCTCCTAAAACCTGTATTAGTACTGGATAAAGGTGAGACGATATCTGGATTGATCGTATCTATTCCTACTATTACATTATATGTTAATCCCTTTACTAAGGCAGAATCATAACTTTCAGGAGGAGACCAGGATAATAGAATTTTATCTCCTTCCGCAGTACCGACTAAATTACTTGGTGGATCTAGCACAAGTGGTTCAGGAGCTTCCACATTCTTGTATAAGCGGATCCCCAATCCAGAGGAGTCCGATTCATCTCCTGAAATGACTAAATCCAGTTTTCCATCACCATCATAATCTCCCCAGGCACCATTACCGAAGGAAGGATTAGAAGTGACATTAGAAGCGGCCAGGTTTTCGATGAAGTCGTTTCTTCCATCATTACTAAAGATAGATGATCGAATAGATAAAGAATCTTCATTGGACTCTGTAATTCGGGTCTCTTCTCCTATCATGAAGATGTCCAGTAAGCCGTCATTGTCAAAATCACCCCATTGGACGTGGCTTTTCTTAATTCCTGGGGAAAATTGCTTGGCAATGGAAAAATTAGCTCGATTCACTCCATAAACGAATACCTGACTTTCGGGAAAATCGCCTATGGGATCTCTGTTACCAGTTATTAGAATATCGAGAAAACCATCATTATTAAAATCTCCCCAGGCAGCATCACTCTGAACTACACTATTGATAGGTGCATTGAAGTCTATAAATCTACCAACTCCATTATTTCTGTACACTTCTGCGAAAGTAGCGTTGTTAGCAGAAAATCCGGTGAGGAGAATATCCAGAAATCCATCTTTATCGAAATCTCCTAAATCTAAGCTTCCCTGCTCTACTCCTACTAAATCAGCAGATGCCCTATCATCCCTTCTAAACGTCCTAGTACCATCTGAGGATAAAATATTCTCAATTACTTCTGCAATAGGAGTTCCGGAATTGCTTCGACCTGCAAGAATGACATCCAGATCACCATCATTATCATAGTCACCCCATTTTGCTTCTCCGAGGGTAATATCTGTTATGTTATTTGAGGCTAATACATCTTCGCTAAACCTTCTATCAGGATCATTTCGATAGACACAGGTGTGTGCTGTCCCAGAAGCATCCTCCCCTGATAATAAAATATCTAAATCACCATCATTGTCATAATCTCCCCACTCAGCTCCTCCACTGGCCAATCCGAATAAACTATCACTGACAAAGGGGACTTCCCGAAATTGGGCCCCATCGAATTCATAAAGCGTTGCCCGATGGTTTCCTTCAGCTACTTTACCAGAGATTAACAAGTCCAGATCATTATCATTGTCATAATCCCCCCAACTCATTGAGGAATTTGAGAATTGGGAAGGGATTTCAGAAGGATCAAACACAATCGTTGTCACTTCTCGAAAAGGGGGCTTATCTACTCTAAATCGTTGAAGAGGAGCGAAGCCAGAACCTTCAAAGTCAGTATCAATGGCTTGTACGGTCCAGAAATAGTCACCAGTAGCGAGACCTTTGACTATCCACTCATTGATTTTATTGACATTCCCTTTGCGAACCACTTTTCTAAATCCTGACTCAAGTAATGACATTGGATTAATAACACTTGCATCAAGAGAATCTCTACCTAGCCAAATATTATAGGTGTATGGATCAAATCCAGCATTGAATTGAAGGGTATCTTCGTTAAATATAGTCGTATCATTTCCTATTAGGTATCCAGCACTGGGAGACCACCTCAAAATAACATCATCTTCCTCTATATCCTGATCCTGAGATAAGTTAGTAGGAATAAGCGGAACTCTGTTTTCTGTTGTTTCTCCATTTCTGAATAATCGGAAGGTAGTTTCTTCGGGATCATCCACTGTTCTACCTGTTAAAGCAATATCCAGTTTACCGTCATTATTGTAATCTCCCCAGATGATAGCTGCATTTTTATCTACGCCAGGCAATGAGAATGAGGCTGAATCATCGGGCACAAATATATTGGAAGCATCTATTTCATTTCTGTAAATCTGAGTAATTTTTTCGCTACCATTATTACCAGTCATCAAAATATCAATATACCCATCATCATTGTAATCTCCCCAACGTGCATCTCCATCGAAGGTAGTTACTAAGCCTGCAGCGATATCTACAAAAGTGTTATCTCCATCATTTCGATATACTCCTGAAATAATTTCCGATCCATCTCTACCTGTCATCAATATATCGAGGTCTCCATCATTATCGTAGTCGCCCCAATCTATGCTTCCTGATTCCAATATGGGAAGTTGTCCATTAATGTCAATTTCAGTATATCTGCTTGTGGTCTGATTAAATTGGTAAAGTTTTGTTGAGGGAAGCGAACCCGTGGTTCCGTTATAAAGAATGTCCAGATCACCATCATTATCATAATCTGCAAATCTGATAGATCCGCCAAAGACAGTAGAGAATCCAGCATCCGCAACCCTGGTAAAATTCCCATTGCCCCCATTTTCATATAAGATCGTCCTACCATCTGAAGTTCCGTCTATTTTAGGGCTATCACCAATAATGACGAAATCCATATCTCCATCATTATCGTAATCCCCCCAATCGACATCTCCATTCTTTAACGCTAATACCCTTAAATCTACTAATGCTTCAAATCTTGCGCTATCTAAATTTCTGTATATAGCTACTTTATTAATGTTTCCGTCAAATCCCATATGGAAAATGTCCAGAAATCCATCATTATCATAGTCTATCCATCGAATGGAACTTTCTTGTAGTGGAAGTAGATTATCAAGAGGTAATGCCCTAAACCCTGAAGGTGTATTTTGGAAGATTCTCGTAAATCCTGTATCAGCATCTGAAACTGTGCCTGTTACCGCTAAGTCTAACAATCCATCGTTGTTGTAATCCCCCCAATCCATACTTCCATCGACTAATCCCGGAGGAATCTCATCTATAAAGCTGGTACTGGTAACATCTGTAAATACCGGAGCCGTATATTCAAAAGAATCTACTTCTGCAAATTCCGAAGAACTCATATCAGGTCCAATTACTTGCACGCTCCAAAAGTATTTTCCAGAACCTAACCCTCTAATATTCCATTCACTGGCTGGACCTACATTCCCTATTCTAACCACTTTCCTAAATCCATTATCAATATCCGCCAAAGGTGAGGTAAGAAAAGTTTGTCCCAATGAATCTGAGATATAGATATTATAGGTAAGGGAAGGAACAAGATTAGGATTGATGTCATTAGGTGCAATCCAATCAAAATTAATTTGATCCAGTATATTATTATCTGGTGCAATACTTAATCCTGTAGGTGGATTACTTACCAACGGAGCTACAGGAGGATTCATATTTCTAAATAATCCAAAGGTGGGGATAAAGATTCCATTATCAAGTTCCTGACCAGAAATAAACAGATCTATCTTTCCATCGCTATCGTAATCTGCCCATGACATTGACGGATTTTGTAGGAGTGGTAGGATAGCTGAATTAACCGCATCGGATGTAAAATTCCCATTCCCATCATTCAAAAATAGCCCAGAAAAGCTATCATCAATATTTGGACCACTTTGACCACTTAATAATAAATCTACGAAACCGTCTCCATTGTAATCCACTACCTCAAGGGTACCATCGACTACTCCTTTCAGTGCGGGATTTGTCTGATTCAAGGTAAAGGTCGTTCCATCATTTAGATAAATATCTGTCCGGATAGAATCATTTTGATCCTGTCCAGTGATAATGATGTCAATATTAGTATCAAGATCAAGATCTACCCATTTGACCTTACTTCTACCTAAAGGCTGTAAATTCGCTGAGGCTAAAGGTTCAAACCGACCAAAGGTATTCACGAATACACCTGCAAATAAATTACCCGAAATGTCAACACCACTAATTAATAAATCCACATCCCCATCTCTATCATAATCTATCCAGTCTGAATCACCAGATCTTAATCCTCTTATTCCAAGTTGTATAGGGGTAAAATTAATTCTTCCGTTATTTCTAATAATTCTCGTAATCGGAGAACCACCCTGTTCCCCCATCATAAATAAATCCAGGTCCCCATCATTATCATAATCTATCCACTCCAGATCTCCATCTACAATATCAGGTAAATTTGCCCTCGCTGAGGTATCCACCAAGGACCCTCCGTTATTGAAATATAAGTAAGTTCTTGGCTGCCCGATAATATTTTCACCACAATAAACTAACTCTGGAGTTCCATCATTATTTATGTCTCCCCAAGCGGCACTGGCTCTCCCTAAGCCAGGAAAAGTATCTGCTAATGCAGTAAATCCACTTAGCCTTTCATTCCTGTACAGCCTGGCTTGTGGAGTACCATCTGTAAGTCCACTAATAAAAAGATCTAAAGCACCATTATCATCATAATCCCCCCAGGCAGATGTACCACTGTAAGTATTCACTGGAGCCCCTTGAGGAAATAAATCACCAGTAACTTCCTCAAAATTCGGTGGGACAAAATTAATAGATGGTGAATTAGGAAAATCAGATCCTTCAAAGTCTGCCCCGATGGCCTGAACACTCCAAAAATAAGTTCTGGCTGAATCAAGGTTTGTTAATTTGAATGAGGTGTTAAAACCTGCATTTCCTATTTGAACAATTTTTCTATTTCCAGAAGCGGGATCGGCTAAAGGAGAAATCACATCATCTCCCTGAACCTGTGTACCTACAATCAGGTTATACGAATATTCGAAAGGATTTACCACTCCTAATGGAGGCTCCCAACTAAAAATAATAGAATTTCCTTCCTGAATCGCCTGTAAATTTGTGGGTACTTCTACGTCTCGATTCGGTAAAGCTAATCTATTTTGATAAAGAGAGATTAAATAAGTATCGTCTACATCTATCCCGCCGGAAGCTACCAAATCCAATTTTCCATCATCATTAAAATCCCCCCAGGCAATAGAACTTCCGTTGTTTAAATCTTGGAAAAAATCAGAGTTTATCGTTTGGTCAATAAAATTGCCAGTACTATCATTTTTGAACAGCCTTGTGGTTCTATCTAATTCTGTTGGTCCATTCTGACCTGTCAATATAATATCAACCCATCCGTCGTCATCAAAATCTCCCCATTTTGCATCTCCATTTTCAACCTGTTCCTGTAGAACGATGGCGCTAAAAGAGTCTAGCTCATTATCATATCGATAAACATTACTTATTCGGCCTAAATTGGTATTTCCTGTAAGAAGTAAGTCGAGATCTCCATCCTGATCAAAGTCGGACCAGTCTACGCTACCTTGCGTTATTTCAGGAAGGTTATATTGCGGCTGCTGAATAAAGGTCCCCTGACTGGATTGACGATAAATTGCAGTAAATCTGCTGTTAATATTGTTATCTGTATTTCCCGTAATAATTAGGTCAAGATCTCCATCAGCATCATAATCTCCCCAGGCTACAGCACTTTTGTGTACGCCAGGAAAGCCGGAAACGAACCTTTCAAAGCTCGCTTCATTATTAATATAAATCTCGCTAACAAAGGTGCTACCAGACGTTTTCCCTGTAATGATTAAATCAGGATCTCCATCATTATCGATATCTCCCCAATCGACGCTTCCATCTTCCACATCAGGAAGATCATTTGATTGTAGGTCAAATCCTTCCAGATCATTTCCGAAATACAACTCTGTTAATGGTTCAGGAGAAGTTCTACTAGCTTGGTTACCAGTAATAATAACATCTAAATTCCCATCCAGATTCACATCTGTCCAGGCAACGCTTCCATTTTGAACTCCTGCGAAAAAATTACTGGTTGCCTCGAATTTTGTATCAGTTTGAGACACATTTCTATACAACTGGGCCACAGGCCCAGTGCCATTAAATCCGGTGATAAATAAATCTAATAGTCCATCACTATTGAAATCAATCCAATCCAAGGTGGAAAAGCCAACCGAATCAGGAACATTATCAAATAGATTTATTGTTAAATCCTCAAAGTCCGGAGCTATAAAAGTAAATGTATCCTGAGGAGCAAAAGAAGAAGATTGAAAAGCATTATTTATTGCTTGTACTCCCCAAATGTAAGAGCCTGAGGGTATTCCCTGTAAATTCCAACTTAATGATTTGCCTGAAATGCCATATGCTACAACGCTCCTAAATCCGGAGTTAACATCTGCTAATGGAGAAAGGATGGCATTAGCTCCAGCATCCTGCTCGGGCCTAATATAAAGATTGTATGTAAGTTCATTAGCTGAGGCTGGTGGAGCTTCCCAGCTCAAAATAATTTCGTCTCCATTTTGGGTAGCAGTTAATCCCTGGGGTATTCCAGGAAGTAATGGATTAGTAACATCTATATTTTCATAAAGGAAAAATCCATTTCCCACATCTGCTGTTCCAGTAAGAATTAGATCAATACGATTATCATTATTATAATCTCCTACAGCCAGTGAACTCGAAGAAGCATCCTTTAATACAGTATTTGCGGAATTTACTACATCAAAGGTTAATCCTCCTGTTTGATTATTTTTATATAGATAGGTAATTCTATCTGTAGAATTGGCTCCGTTTTGGCCCGAAATTACTACATCCACCCATCCGTCATTATTCACATCAGCAGTAGCTAATTCCCCGTTACGCATTCCTACCAGAGCAATGACTGACTCTGTAAAACTATCATTCCCTTGATTGATATAAATTTTTGTTGTAGGAGATATATTTACCGTTGTATCTCCTGCAATAATAAAATCCAGAAATCCATCATTATTGACATCTAACCATTCAGCATCACCAGATTTAACTCCTGTAATGGGAGTAAGATTAATACTAAATTCGCCATCACCAGTATTCTGGTACACTATACTGACAGGGTTTTGAAATTGATCTACTATTTGTAATCCTGTTAGTAGCAAATCAAGTTTTCCATCATTATTGTAATCAGCGAAAGATGCCCTGCTATTTTGTAAAGGAACAATATCAACACTCAGATCCACGAATCCTTGGCCCTGATTGTTTTTGAACATTTTAGATATAGGCCCATTAACGCCTTGACCAGTTACTAATACATCTCTGTAACCATCATTATCTACATCACCCCAAATGGCCTCTCCGTTTTGAACAGGGGGAAGAATAGTAATTTCCTCGGTAAAGGTTCCATCCTGTTGATTAACAAAGAGGAATGTACCAGCACCATTTTCTCCTTCGCCCACAATTAATAGATCGGGAAAATTATCATTGTTATAATCTCCCCATGCCAGGCTTCCATGTTTAATTTTCCCATTTTCAAGACTATTAGTACCACTGGGTGATAGAACGAATCTATCTAGATTAGCATCGTACATATAAATTTGTATGACTAATCCATTTTCAGATTCTCCCGTAACAACAAAATCAAGTAGTCCATCTGCATTATAATCTGCCCATGCTACACTTCCATCAATAAGGCCAGAAGGTAAGGCAGAAAATTTATTAGTAGTTTCATCAAAGAAGTTTGCACCTTGTGGAATAAAATCAAATGTATCAGCTGGGGAAGTGAATACCGAACTACTGAACCCTTGATCTATCACCTGAGCCCCCCAAATGTAGGTGCCGGAAGGTAATCCGGTTATCGTAAAACTATTGTTATTTCCCATATTTGAGGTGCCAGGAAAACGCAAATTTCCGGTTAATAAATCAGCTTCGGGAAAAATAATGGTGCGTGTACCGTCAAATGATTGTAAATATATATTATAGGTTAAACCGTCCGCAGTATTTGCAGGTATGTTTGCAGGTGGTCCCCAACTTAATTCAATTGCATTATCTTGTTGTACTACAGTTAAATTTTCTGGCGGTCCAGGTATTACATTCGGAGTTAATTCATTGTTCTGATAAACATTAAATCTGGTAGCAAAAGTATTATCAATTTTACCAGTTAATACAATATCCAGTTTACCATCTTTTTGTATATCAATCCAACTGGCAATACCACTTTCAATATTACTGAACACAGAACTATTGATAGAATCCAGCAAAAAGGAACCGCCATTATTTGTATATAATTCAGTAATGGGGCCATTACTACTTAATCCACTGATTAATAAATCTCTCAATCCATCATCATTGAAATCTCCAAACTGTACACTTCCTTCCGTAGTAGCAGTAAGACCGGCATTTAATCCAAGAAAGCTTCCTGACCCATCATTTACATATATTTCTGTAACAAAATTAGTAGCTCCCGCACTTCCTGATAAAGCGATATCAACATCTCCATCATTATCAATATCACCCAGGTCTATTGATGCATTAAATACATTTGCCAATTGACCAATATTAGGACTAGGGCTTAGGCCTCCGGTTCCATCATTCAAGAAAATAGCTGTCTGAGGCCCTGCAGCTGCTGTCCCAGAGATAATCAAGTCTAAATCACTATCTCCATCTAAATCTCCCCAGGCTAATTCTCCTGAGGTGACATTGAGTAGAATAGCTCCGGCTTCTATATCTTCCGTGAATGTACCATTACCATTATTTATATAAATAGTACCTATAAATGTACCATTCTGATTACCGCATATTGCAAGATCTTCATCTCCATCATTATCATAATCTCCCCATGCAGCACTTCCATCTATCACTTTAGGTAGTAGATTAGAAGTGGCTACCTGCTCGATGAGACTGTCACCTTCATTTTGATATAATATACTGACAGCACTGCCAGTTCCATCTACTCCTGTCAATAATACATCTACATCTCCATCTCTATCGTAATCTGAGAAATCAAACTCGCCATTACTGACATTTGCAATAGAATTTGATAATCTCGTATCTACTATCAGAGAATCAGCAACATTTTTATATATAAGCGTCTCTGAAAGGGTAGGATTTCTTTTGCCCTGGACAAACATATCTGTAAATCCGTCTCCATTAATATCTGCCCACGAAATAGAGGCATCAAAGAAACCTTCATCAATATTAATTCCTGGGGTGTAAGTTAAGGTCTGATCCTCAAAGTCTGGATTGACAAAAGCAAAAGAACTTTCAGTGGCAAAATTAGAAGCCTGACCATCCTGATCTATCAATTGGACAGTCCAGAAATATGTTCCTTCAGTTAAGTCCCTAAGAACAAATGACTTAGCATGTCCTGCATTTCCATCTTCAGTTATTCTATAAAACCCAGTAGCTGGATCTGATAGTGGGGAAACTATATCATAACTACCCGAAGTCGTTCCAACGGCAATATTTGCAGTGTATCCATTGGCTAATCCTATAGGTGCACTTGCAGGCAGGTCCCAACTGAAGATCATACTTTTCCCTGACTGGTTTGCCTGAAGATTTACAGGAATTCCTGGAGCCTCACTCACCTGACTGGAAACGTTTCTATATAAAACGAAGGTGTTTAAAACGGGATTATCCGAAGTTCTTCCAGCTATCACTAAATCCTGTCTTCCATCCTGATCAATGTCCGCCCATGAAGCGATACTTCCCTGACCTACATTATCAAATATATCACTGTCGACATCATTTAATCGAAAAGACAATCCCCCCTGATTTTGATATAAGAGGCTCACATAGGAATTAGCTCCCTGACCATTTGTACCGGTAAGGACTATATCCATGAAACCATCCTGATCATAATCAAGCCATTCCCCATTTCCATTTACTACTCCTATAAGAGAAACAATAGAGGTAAAGGTTTCATCCCCGTTGTTCCTATATACAACCGAAATAGGATTAAATCCAGTCAAGCTGGTTTCTCCTGTAAGAATCAGATCGGGAAATCCATCATTATCAACATCTCCCCAATCAGAGCTTCCATTTTTTACTCCTTGAAATCCGGCATTCACCAATGTAAAGGTACCAGTTCCGTCTCCTTTATACAGACTCGATACTAAATCACCACCATTATCGCCAGATAGGAAGACATCTAAAAATCCATCGTTGTTAAAATCTACCCAATTGGCGCTACTTTGCTGCACATTGGCCAGATTTGCATTAAGAGCAGAAAAACTAAAGTTACCTTCATTATGTAAAATACTGGAAAATGGTCCATTGTCAGAAGTTCCTGTCAACAGTAGGTCAAACAACCCATCTCTATCATAATCCCCACTACTCACACTAGCGTTTAAACCATTTAAGGAACTGTTAGCCAAATCAAAGCTTCCTCCTCCGTTATTTCTATAAATATGGGTGATCCTTTCTGTGTTTGACTGTCCGGCTATGAGCAAATCGATAAAGCCATCGCTATCGTAATCAGCCCAGGAAATACTTCCATTTTGAACACCAGGCAATTGATTAGAAATAACCTGATCAAATGAAAATCCATTAGGCCCTCCATTCCTGTAAAGCTCAGTGATTAATTCGCCAGCACTTGTTTGACCGGAAATCAGAATATCAAAGTCATTATCGTTGTCAATATCAGCCCAGGAAATATCGGCAGCCTCTACCCCAGTAATTATGTCAGAGAAAGCCGTATCTGTGTAGTCAACGTATGTAGCTCCTTCTGGTAAGAAGGTAAAATCAAAGGGATCCGAAAAAATTGAACCAGCAAAAATTTGATCAACAGCCTGTACTCGCAATCTATAGGTCCCTGGTTCCAAACCAGGAATAATCAGTTCGTTATTTGATCTGATCTGACCACCAGAAACTAGTCGTCTATCTCCTGAGATAGAATCTGATGACGGTACAAATATATTCTTATTATCTGTCAAATAAGTAAGCTCAATGTCATATGATAATCCATTAACAAGATTAGCTGGATAGGGTTGAGGAAAATTCCAGCTTAAGGTCACCTCGCCACCTGTTTGATTAAATTGCAATCCATCAGGTGCTTGCAGAGGCGGTAGGGAAGAATTAAAGATATTCCTATACAGCAAGAGCTTATTAGCGCCATCAGAATCTCGAGAACCACTAAAAACGATGTCTAATCTTCCATCAAAGTCATAATCCCCAACTGCAGCAGAACTTCCTTCCAGATTTTGATTGAAAAATGGCCCATTAAGGTTGTCAATATCAAATCCACCTGTCCCGTCATTAATATATAGGTTATTTTTTTCTGTACCTGAAGTATTATCAGTTCCAGTAATTAATACATCGGGATAACCATCCATATTAATATCCCCCCAGCTAGCCGAGGAGTTAGTTAATGCATTGATCGAAGAAGATACATCTACTAAAACGCCATTATCATTCTCGTACAAACTTACACTCGGACCATTAATGGATTCCCCCATGATGAGAAGATCTGGATCTCCGTCGATATCTATATCTGCAGTACTTAGAGAAGGATTACGTACAGCCAGCAAACTAATATTTTCTTCTGTAAATCCTCCTTGACCATTATTTTGATAGACGATAGTTGCATTTCCATTTCCTACCTGCCCGGTTATAATTACATCCAGAAATTTATCTCCATTTATATCTATCCAAATTCCCTGAGCATTCTGAAACCCAGGGATCGTAAGCGTAATGGGCGTAAAAACGCCTTCTTGGTTTCGATAAATTCCCGAAACTGGTCCAGATTGGCTTTCTCCAACTAATAGTATATCCAGACTGCCATCCAAATTGTAATCGCCCCAGGAAACACTACCATTTTCTATATCAGGAAGATTAGCATTTAAGGCAGAAAAACTACCATTATTATTTTCAAAAATGTCAGTAAAAGGACCTTGGGCGCCTGTTCCAGAAATTAACAAATCCAAGTCTTTATCCTTATCAAAGTCCCCCCATTCAATGGAAGGATTCTCAATGCCGGGAATATCAGTATTAATTACTACAAATCCATTATTCCCATTACTCTGTAACAGGTTAGACGTTAAATTACCTTGATCATTTCCACTTAAAAAGATATCAAGATTACCATCATTATTATAATCTCCCCAAGCAAGATGGCTATTGTTTAATCCAGCTAAATTGGCAGGAATAAGTGTTTCACTTACATCCGTAAAATTAGGTTCTGCCACCTCAATCTCCTCCTCTACAGAAAATGCAGATCCTTCGAAATCCTGATCTATAGTTTGTACTCGAACAAAATAGGTCGCTGCAGGTAATTCTTCTATTGTCAGAGAAGTTCCAACAATTTGACCATTAGCCATTATTTTCCGATTTCCGGTAGCAATAATAGATAGTGGATCTCTTATGTCGATGGCATTTGAAGCTGTGCCAAGCTGAATTTCATAAGTAAATCCATCCCTGTAAGATACAGCAGCTGAAACAGGAGGGTCCCATGTTATCGCTATACCATTCCCAATTTGCTCCAGATTCACATTTGCAGGAGGGTCAGGTGTGACATTAGGTGTTGAATCTATATTTTCGAATAGATTAAACAATACATTATTCCCCACTCCGACCGAAGTGCCTATAAATAATATATCCAACTTTCCATCATTCTGGTAATCCCCAAAAACAACTTCGCACCCTTCGCTTAACAGAGGGAAAATGCTCGAATTGGAACTATCAAGTGCAAACTCCTGCCCCCCTTGATTGACAATTAATTGACTAATGCTACCACTCGGAGATTGTGGAGATGCTCCAGCCATAATAATGTCCCTTTGCCCATCATCATTTATGTCGCCCCAGGCTATTTTTCCTTCTCTTACACCCGAAAAAGGTAAACTAATCTGAGTAAAGGAACCATCATTATTATTCTCGTATAATTCCAGCAAAGTCGTATTTGAGCCATCTGTAGCCAAACCCGACAATAGAAGATCCATCCCTCCATCATTATTATAATCAGCCCAGGCAGATGAAGCTTCAGCTAATTCTGAAAAATTGACTGCTAACAGGCTGAACGTTCCCAATCCATCATTGATGTACAATTCAACAACAGGAGCAACATTCGAATTTCCTTGTAAAAATATATCCAGATCTCCATCGGAATCCACATCTATCCATTCCACTTCACTTTGGCTAATACCAGTTAAATTGGCACTTATAGTAGTGAAACTTCCATTATCGTTTCTATATACATTGGAAATCTTTGTATTTCCACTTTGTCCTGAAAACAACAAATCAGGATCTCCATCATTGTCATAATCTCCCCAATCTACATCGCAAAACTCTATTCCAGGTAGGGGAACCAATTGAAGCGTAAAATTACCTGCTCCATCTCCTGTCAGAATTTGAGAAACTGAAATAGCCCCTGAATTACCACATAATAATACATCCAGATTACCGTCATTATTAATATCAATCCAGGAAACTTTTCCATTTCTTAGATTTGGGAATCCCGCTACCACAGGATTAAATATTCCATTCTCATTTTGATATAAAGTCGTTTGAGGTGAGCCGTTCGTTTCTCCGCAGATCAACAGGTCCTTATCTCCATCGTTATCATAATCTCCCCAGGCAGCATTAGCATTTTCCAGGCCTACAGCTGAAGGAAAAGCTGCAGGACTAATATTTACAAATGTCACTCCTTCAGGTAAGAATGACACTTGTGCTTCAGGAGCAAATACAGAGCCTACTCCATTGGTTCCTATCGATTGAACGGACCAGAAGTATTCACCACTAACTAAATTTGTTAAGGTAACGGAAGTTTGATAAGAAGCATTACCAATAGATGTAATCCTTCTAAATCCATTAGTTATATCAGCAGATGGAGAAACAATATCCACCGATCCAGCTGTAGTACCTACATAAAAATTATAACTTGTGCCTTCCGAGCCATTGCCCGGAGGATCCCATGCTAGTATAAGTTGGTCTCCAACAATTTGAGACCTCAAATTGACAGGAATCCCAGGAGCCGGCACTATTCCTTCGTCCAGGTTCTGATAAATGTTAAAAGAATTAAGATCAGGATCTGAAGAGGTTCTACCACTTATTACCACATCTTGCCTATCATCTGAATTTAGATCAATAAATTCTCCAACGCCGGCATCAATGACTTTAAAAACTCCTGAATTGACATTATCCAAAACGAAGCTATTATTCCCTTGATTTAGATAAAGCCTGCTAGTTCTTTCTGTATCCGAAAACTCCTCTCCTGTAGCTAATAAATCAATAAATCCATCATTATTTACATCTCCCCACCTTAGAGATCCATTTCTCATACCAGTTCCTTCTATCACTATCTCTTCAAATACTCCATTCTGATATTCATATAAGCTAAAGACGAAATTGGGGGCAGCATCTCCCAAGATAGCCACATCTAGATCCCCATCATTGTCTATATCTCCCCAAGCTACTTCACTAAATTGAAGTGCTGGAATATTTGTGACTATGGCAGCAAAATTACCTGTTCCATCTCCATTGTAAACCTGAGTAACTGGTCCATTGACACCTTGGCCGGTAATAATTAAATCGAGCGTACCATTTCCATCATAATCTCCCCAAGCTACATCACCAAGCGCTACATCTTCCAATGGAACATTTGCGTTCACAAAAGTCCCATCTCCTGCATTTTGGAATACTCCGCTCACCTGCTCTCCAAGGACGTTAAAGCCTATTACTACAAGATCCAGGTCGCCATCCCTATCATAATCCCCTACATCTAAATCTGCATTGAATAGTCCGGGAATAGGATTGAGAATACTGGTAAAATCTGACGTTCCATTACCCAAATAAATGGAGGTAATAGGACCTGATGCAGTATTACCACTAATAACTAGATCCAAAAATCCATCATTATTAATATCATTCCACAACGCATCCCCATTTCCTACATCAGGCAAATTTGTAGCAACTTCTGTGTAAACCCCTCCACTCAAGTTGAATAATTTGGTAGAAAATCCAGCAGCAACATCTCCCATAGCAAGCAGGTCCAGATCTCCATCATTATCGTAATCTCCCCAAGTCAAAGCACCTTGCGATAATCCTTCAGGTATTCCTTCCGAAAAAATAGTCGCCGGAAAATCTCTAAAACTCGTAGGAACTATGTCGAACGTCTGAACGGGACTAAATGCATTTCCTCTACCTCCAGGATCAATAGCTTGTACACTCCAATGGTAAGTTCCAGGAGCCAAATTGTCAATTTTAAATGATAATGCTGTAATGAGGCCATCTTTAACTATTTGCCTAACCCCTGTATTTAATGAAGCTAAAGGCGAAATAATATCTACGCCCTGCGCTGAGGTGCCTAACTTGATATTGTAAGACAATCCATTTTGTAAAGCATCAGGCAATCCAGCAGGAATTTCCCATTGAAGAATAGCAGAAGTGCCAAATTGAACGGCTGATAGGTTTTGAGGGACGTCTATCAATAAAGGATCAGAGACATCAATATTTTTATATATGTTCAAGAATCTGCTCTCAGGAAGATCCGCAGATAAACCAGTAATCAACAATTCGGGTTTCCTATCACCATCCAAATCCCCCACGGCTATTGAAGCTCCATTATCCACATCAGTCAAGACCTCCCTATTTTCCACATCCTCTGTAAATTGACCCAATCCATTATTTTCATACAAGGTGCTAACTCTTCCTTCATTGGTCGTACCAGATATAATAATGTCTCTGAATCCATCCTGATTATAATCGATAGCCACTAGATCCCCATTGGCGATTCCCTGAAATTCGGAAGGATTTAACAAAAACTCATTGTTCCCTTGGTTGGTATACAAAGAGGTAATCTCTTGATTACTGACATTTCTACCATAAATAAGGATATCCAGATTACCATCATTATTGGCATCTACCCATTGGATGTCTCCTTCGGCTGTTCCGGGAATATTAATTGGAACCAACGTTAACACTCCAGCAGCATTTAAGCTGAACATACTGGTGCCTGAACCATTTGCATCAACAGTAGTAAGGAGTAGGTCCACATTCCCATCTTTATCACTATCTCCCCAATCTCCCTTACAAGAGCTAAGATTCTGAAAGGAGGCACCGATATCCTGAGCTAGGGTGAATGTACCATTACCTTCATTTCGATAAATAGCTGCCACAAATCCTGCATTCGATTGCCCACTTAAAAAGAGGTCTCTGTCTCCATCTAAGTCTATATCCCCCCAGGACATATCACTTTCCTCCACAGCAGGTAAACCTGAGGCGGCAAGTGCAAAAGCTCCATTTCCATCACCTAAATAGAGATTCGTTACCGCTTGAAGACCATCATTCCCACTCAACAATACATCGGGATTTCCATCGACATTTACATCAGCAATAGATATTACCCCATTTTGAAGTCCCGGAAAAGTTACGTCTGTATTCAGAATAAGCTGACCATCTATATTCTCATAGAGAAAAGTGCCAGGAATTGTTCCATTGGACCCAAAAACAAATACATCCAGATCATCATCCTTATCATAATCACCAAACACTACATCAGCTAAGTCCAATCCAGCAGGTAGGTTCACAGGAAAGAAATCCGCAGTAGCTTCCTGAAAACTGGAGCCAGTAATGATGGGGGTATTTATCTCAAAACTATCCTGAATAATAAAGGCAGAACCCTGAAATTCCTGATTGATACTTTGAACTCCCCAATAATACACATCGGGAGGAAGACTAAGCCCGATAGAATTAGCCACCATACCTCTTTCCGCCGTCCAACGTTCCCCATTAAGCCTGTTGGATTGAGGTGATACTACATTTACGGAATCTGGTGAAGTACCAATAAACACATCATAAGTTAATCCCGGTCCTCCTGTCCAACTCAGAGTTACCAAACTATCAACAATCGTAGCTTGTAAATTAGAGGGAACAACAGGCAATTGATCAATGGTAGAATCCTGATTTTGATATAATATGAAGCTAGCTACACCGTTTTCTCCCCTTCTCCCAGATAACACCATATCCAATTTTCCGTTGGCAAGCGCATCTCCTAGCTCTACTGAAACTCCCGCCTCAAACCCATTTATCAATTGACTCTGATCCGAAACAAGCGAAAATCCAGTTCCTTGGTTATTTTCGAACCAATAGCTTACCAGCCCTGTATCAGAGGTGCCAAATAGAATCACATCTGGAAAACCGTCCTGATTCACATCCCCTAAATCTCCACTAGCATCTGAAAGGTTTCCAAAATCTTCCGCCAGCGATACAAAAGCATTAGTATTATTGTCAAACGTAAACAAAGTAGTATTCCAATCCTCTACTCCTCCGATTGGTGAAGCGTCCCCATGTCGGAAAAGGTCTAAAAGCCCATCGTTATTGTAGTCAGTCAGCACCAAAAACCCATTTTTCAAAGGGGTAAGATCTCCTGACTTAATATCGAAGAAACCATCCCCACTATTTTGGTACCACACTGTCCCAGCTTGATCCGTGCCAGAAATGTTTCCACTTAAGATAACATCCCCATCCCCATCCCCATCTACATCACCTACCGCAATTCTTGGTGCATCAAACTTTTGAAAGAAGGTAGAATTAGCAGCATCCAATACCCAATTCCCGAGCCCCTCATTCTTAAACAATTGTAATACAGCTCCTGCATCACTATCTCCTGCAATTAATAGATCTACATCGGCATCCAGATCATAATCAAACAAGGCTATTTGAGCATTGTCGGGAATAGGTAATCCTTGTGTAATAGCCGCATTTGCGGTAAATGTTCCCGCTTCATTGATATAAGCAGTGAAAATGTTGGTTCCAGGTCCAGGATTTGTACCAATAAGTAATATATCTCCATCTCCATCCAAATCTATGTCAGCGAACGCCACATCTCCATTAATAACAGGAGTAAAGGTATTCGAGAGGATGGGATCAACCGTAAATGATCCGTTTTGATTTACATAGATATTCGTAGTACCAATATTAAGCGAATCTGTACCCGTATGATATACATCCAAATCACCATCATTATCCAGATCAAACCACCTTAATATTCCATTTTCCAGAGGATTGGGAATAGTATTAAATCTATTTGTGGTTACATCTACAAAAAATGAGTCAGTAGGATCTACTGGCGCTTCCAGACTATCAGCTATGGTGAAGCTACTTTCCCCTGCAAAAGCAGATCTGATATAAGCTGAATTTATTCCTTGTACACTCCAGTGGTAGGTAGAATCAACATTTAATCCGCTAATAATGATAGAATTAGTGGAACCTGCATTTCCTATTCCTAATATTCCGTTTCTAGAAGAGCGAATATTAGTATTTTGGGGAGATGTGCCAATGAACAAATTGTAAGTGGATCCCTGAGAAGAGTCTATGGCCCCCCAACTCAATCTCACCGAACTATCCGCTAAAATGTTGGCGCTTAAATTAACTGGAACCGTTGGAGATACAGAGGGAGTTTCCTGATTATACCAAATTTCCATGGCGTGAATAGTGGTATCTCCTAATAGGGTTCTCATAAGGTCCAATGCCTGATCCCCTTCTATATCTGCAAAATGAATATATTGAGTTCCCACAACCGAGAGGGAATCAAGTAGAGTATCTGCCTGAGGAAATCCTCCTGTACCATCATTCAAAAAGTATTCTATGACAGCATCTTGCTCACTCCAAAACACCACATCCGAAAATTGATCCCCATTGATATCCCCCACTAACAAATGTACGGGAGAGAGATTGGTGTTAATAGCGGAACCAATAAACGCATTAGTCAACGGCTCATTGATCCATAATTCCGAAATAAATACTCCATTATTATTCCCTGTCAGTATGAGGTCGGGATATCCATCATGATTAACATCAGAAAATGCAATAGCTCCTCTTAAGAGTCCTGAGATATTTGCATTTAAACGGGTAAAAATGCCATTTTCATTCGTATATATTTCTGTAGATCCTAAGCCACTGACAGATTCACCACATATAGCCAGGTCCAGATCTCCATCTCTATCTATATCGTCCCAACTTACTTCACCTCCAGCTACCTTGTCAAAAAAGGTAGAATTAACTTGATCTAATTCCCAGGTAGTACCATTATTATTGTTGAACAATTGTGTATTAGGCTGACCTAATACCCAACCACTCAATATGACATCTTCGTCTCCATCGAGGTCATAATCTGCCCATGCACTGTAGGCAGAATCCATGTCTGTTAATTGGTTTGAAGCGAGAAGATCCAGAGAGAAAGACCCGCTTCCATCATTTATGTATAGATTAGTCGAAGCAAGACTGGCTGGTGTGGTACCTGTAATCAGTACATCGGGAGCATTATCCAAATTAACATCTCCCCAAGAAATATGTCCTTGCAGAACGGGCAGCAAGGAAGTATTTTCTATAGTGAATGTGCTGTCTCCATTATTACGGTAGAGCTTTACTGTTGCATTGCCAGCAGTATCGATGCCACTGATAAGCATATCCTGATCGCCATCTGTATCTACATCTGCCCAGGAATGAATTCCGTGGAAAGGATCAAGGGCTAACCTTTCAGAGGAAAGCTGTATAAATACCTGACTATGAGCAAATGAAAGGTTACATAAAAGCCCTACAATAACCAAAAGAGGCAATTGTATGCCAAAAAGCGCATGCAATAAAAGTGTTCGAGCGTAATGTATTAACAATAGGGTCATATGCGTATCTACCGATTTGATTCCTTATTATAACTCACCTTTCATTGTTATTTATATGGCTATATGGCGCAAAAGTATTTATCTTTATCATATATCATTATTCTCCTGTATCTGGAACTCCTCCATTCGGAGGCGGTGGAAGATCCGTTTCTCCTGGACCTCCTCCATCTAATATTAATGCCAAGGTTCCTGCAATCACCGCTATTCCCAATCCCGATAGTTGTACCGCTAAAGGAATCCTTCTTTTGATCGTAAATTCTTTACTAAAGGCCTCAATATTCGTCGCTTCCGTACCCGTAATTTTTAATTGAAACCCCTCTCCTACCGGATTTCTGATAGGCACTTTCCATAAATAATGAGTTTCTCCATAAACTGTATCCAGTGTGGCGATCAACACCTTATTTTGGTACAGTTCCAACAATAATGAATCCGAATTACTTCCCTCACCAAACCATTCAAATGTAAATTCATTTCCTCTCTTCAAGACAGTACCTTCTTCAGGTTTTAACATATCAAAAGCACGAACCACCCTTACTTCAAAATATACATCCCCCCTTAAGCGAGGGTATTCCTCTGCTGCGTCCCATACTATCTTATTATTTCCTACACGTACACTATCCCCTACATCTCCTGAAACATTTGTAAGTTGTTTTTTTGTATTGTCAAAAACTCCATATAATGTCACGATATAATACCGATCTTCTAAGGCTCTATCTTCAAGATTATAAAATATCTCGATGAGTTTTCCATCAGCATCTAAGACGTTAGCTGTTACGCCGCCTACGTACAAATCAGATTGGGCAAGTACGGAAATACTTAGAGAGATTAGCCACAATAGAAGTATATTTCTTTTCATTCAGACATAGTTAGCTAGATAGTCACAATGTACGAGATTCATTGCATTTTTAGGTAATACGGTGGCCAGAGCGTCAAAATATTTGTAAAAAGGGTAATAATTAACAGTTTTGATCCATTTGATCAAAGAAAATGTACAATTGTTTTTAAATGTTAGTTCTTTCAAGCACCATTTGTATACAATGATAAAATATATCTAGTTACGACAACTAAGATGCCATAACTATCCATACGTTATAATAACGTATAATTAATTCGACCGGTTGGGAGCTGGTCCTGTGGAGAACAATAAAAATACCAGAGAACACCTTCTCACCTAAATTTATTAGCAGACGTTTTCTGGCTTCAAAAAATAATAGAATTACTGCTACTGATTCTATCTATTTGAGAAAAAAAAACTAAATTTAACAGCGTTAAAACGCTTTTAGGACATTAATTATTGTAGCAGGTGGCATTGATTGCAGAAGTAATTTTACCCGTTCCCATAAAATCAAATTTTCAGTATCTGGTTCGGCCAACTCATGCGGCTCAGGTCCAAATTGGAAAAAGGGTATTGGTTCAGTTTGGTACGAGAAAGATATATACTGGAGTAATACGGGATTTATCTGAAGGGAAAGAAGAATCTTTTGATATTCCCCTAAAGCCTTTAGAAGAAGTACTAGATGAAATTCCTGTCCTAGGTCCCTCCCAATTGGCACTATTTAAATGGATTTCCTTCTATTATATGTGTACAGAAGGAGAAGTGTTAAAAGCCGCTCTTCCGGCGGGATTAAAGCCGGAAAGTGCTATGAAAATTGAGTTAAACCCTGGAGTTGATTGGGAAAAGGCAAAACTCGATGACAAGGAATTTATGCTGGTAGAAGCGTTAAGTATCCAACCTGTTTTGACCTTTAAAGAGGTTTCAGATATCTGGGATATGGTTAATCCCAATCCCAGGTTAAAGGTGATGGAGCAGAGACACTATATTCGAACATACCAGCAGGTAGAAGAAAAATATAAGCCCAGGTATAAAACTTTTCTCAAACTAAAAGAAGCCTATACAGAAGAAGATGCCTTAAGGAGGGTATTCGATCAATTTACCTCAAAGCAAGAATCTCAGGAGAATCTGTTGATGCGAGTGGTAGAAGCCTTTTACAAGGATAAGCCTCTACCCAAATCGGAAACCCTGAAAGAACTCAACATAGGAAGCCATGTAGTTAAACAATTGGTAAAGAAGGGAATCCTGACGGAAGAAAAAATCCAGATTGACCGAATGGAACTTTATGGATATGAAATTAAGCCTAAAAGCATCGTTCCAAATGAAGGGCAACAAAGGGTTTTAAGAGAAATTCGATCTTATTTTACAGAACAGCTTTCCAGACCTGTCCTTCTACACGGGATTACCGGAAGTGGTAAAACATTGATTTATATAGAGTTAATTAAAGAGCAATTAGCTGCTGGAAAGCAAGTATTATATCTTCTGCCTGAGATTACCTTGACTAAGCAAATCATTGATAGGGTACGAAATGAGTTGGGCACTAAAGTAGGCATATACCATAGTAAATTTAATGACCACGAACGGGTAGAAATCTGGCAAAAGGTTCAAAGAAGAGAGTATGAAGTAGTTATCGGGGTTCGTTCTTCCATTTTCCTGCCGTTTCAAGAGTTGGGATTAATCGTAGTGGATGAAGAGCACGATACTTCCTTTAAACAACATGAACCTGCCCCAAGGTATCACGCCAGAGATCTGGCTATTTATTACGCTAAACAGGAAGGTATACCTATTCTATTAGGATCTGCTACCCCTGCATTTGAGAGTTACAGAAACGCATTACTGGGAAAATACGCCCTGGTAGAACTTCACAAGCGAGCTATCGCGGCCCAAATGCCAGATATTCATATAGTCGATATGCGTCTTCAAAAGAAAAAACGACTTCAAAAAGGTATCTTTTCCTCCGTGTTGATGGAAGCGCTACAAGAGACACTTTCAAAAGGGGAGCAAGCGATCTTATTCCAAAATCGTAGAGGATATTCTCCCTACCTTATTTGCGAAACTTGCGGAAATGTCCCTCAATGTATCAATTGTGATATTAGCCTTACTTTTCACAAGGAGAAACAGCACTTACGCTGCCATTACTGTGGATATACTACCTTTCAGCAAAACCAATGTAGTTATTGTAATCACTATACCCTCAGGCGAGCAGGGATTGGTACAGAGCGAATAGAGGAAGAAGTCCTTGAATACTTTCCCGAATATACTGTTCAGCGAATGGATTTAGACACTACCCGAACAAAACTTGGCTTTCAGCAAATCATTAATCGATTTGAAAATAAGCAAATTGATATTCTAGTTGGGACCCAGATGGTTTCTAAGGGCTTAGACTTCGAAAATGTAACGCTGGTTGGTGTCATTCACGCTGATCATATCCTATCTTTTCCAGATTTTAGAGCTTACGAATATGGACACCAATTACTCACCCAGGTAAGTGGTAGAGCTGGTAGAAGTACTAAAAAAGGACAAGTGATTATCCAGGCATTGGCTCCGGAAAATGTGGTCCTCCAGTCTATCGCAAATCCATATGCAGATTTTTACCATGCGGAGATTGATCATCGGAAACCGCTCCACTATCCTCCATATACACGACTGATCCGAATAGAATTTCGGCATAAAGATAAAGAATTTATTGAGAAAGAAAGTTTGAGATTAAATAGCATTCTGAAGCCATTTTTTGGGAACAACTTATTAGGACCTGACTACGCCCTGGTAGCCAGAGTGAGAAATCAGTATCGCATGCAATTTCTGATAAAATTGACCAAAAAGATTTCCTCTCATGGGTTGAGAGAAAAGCTCCAACAGTTGATTGATAATTACTATGAGAAAGCTCCAGTAAAAACACTTCGCATTATCGTGGATGTAGATCCCGTCTAACGGGCATTCCATTTAGCTATTAATATTTTTTGTACATATGAAATATGTATACCGATTATATATCTTTTTTAAAAAATTATATTAATAAATTTTGGAATCATATAGACTTGGATATATCACAAGAAAGACTATCTGGTCCATTTATTATTTATATCTCTTTTACTCTGATCTTGTAAATAATGATTACGCAATTATCGCTCCGTCCGGCTATTTCCGAAGATGAAAGCTTTATCTTCCATCTATCCCTTAGTATGAGGGAAAGTCAACAGGGAATTGAAAATGGAAATCCCATAGAAAAAAATGCATTTCTCCTAGACCAATTCGCTAAACGACAATACTTTATCAAGGAAAGCTTTCCCTTTGCTATGGAATGGATCATCAAATTGGGAAAAAGTGAGATTGGCTATGTGTTGATTGAGAGAAAATCTGATGAAATCCGAATATTGGAATTGGTTATCAAAGAATCCTTTAGAAATCACGGTATTGGCACATTAATCATACGCCAAATCATGGAAGAAAGCATCAACCATAAAATCCCTATAAAAGTAAAAATTAGTAATCTGAATCCAGCTTCCAGGCTTATGCAAAGATTAGGGTTTAAGAAATCGGGAGATGCAGGTTTCTTTCAATTATTTGAATATCATCCTATTTCTATCAGTACCATACAATAACTCCATCTTTGACAGTAGATCTAGGTTAGTTAACTGAGACCGGGGATATGTCTCCCTGGTCTATCTTTTATTTATCCAAACAACGGTACGATTAACTACAACTATTATTGCATGATGTCTGCTTAAGAAAGAAATTGCTCTAATTCTGTACTACCTAATAAAGCAGTGGTAGAAACAATTCCCTTTTATCAAAAAGGGATGCAGCTTCCTGAAATTTTCTATTGGCAAAGGCTGAAGCTCCGACGCTTTCTTTAATATGATCAAATTACTCGCGCAATATCTGACGATATAATGCTATATCAATAGACCTTCCATCAGTTAAAGTAGTTCCTGGACGATGGATCCAATGCCACACCTGAATGCGCGAGATTTCCACGGTAGCAGGATCTTCTATAAATAGGCACACAGCCGCTTCCTCTTAACCATGCTTCAATATATTGTATTCCCACATCAATGTTTTTCCTTACTTCTTCTTCGGTGATCGTTCCTACAGGCAATTCTAATAAGTCCTTAGCGGTGATATCTATATCGTTTCTCAATCTATGCATCTGGTTGGATTCGACCATAGATTTGTCACATACCTGCATGGCAATCTCTACTAAGCCGGGATGGGCTACCCATGTACCGTCATGTCCATTGAATACTTCTCGCTCTTTATCCAGCCTAACGTTTTCCAGAGCGGCTGCATTAGCTTCTGTATTATCTTTCATAGGAATATGTGCTGCCATTCCTCCCATAGCGTGGGCTCCCCTTCGGTGGCAGGTTTTAATGACCATCAAGGAATAAGCTCTCATAAATAGACTGTTTATAGTTATCTGAGATCTATCAGGTATAAGAAAATCCGGTTGTGAAGCTTTTTGATATAAGAAAAAATATAATCCCATCTGCCACAACTTATTCCTGCCGAATGATCTCTTAATTCATATAAGATTTCATTCCATTCAAAACTTGCTAATACGGTCTCTATTAATACGGTAGCTTTTATGGAACCTATCGGGATTCCTAACTCGTTCTGCACATAAAATTATCCATTCCCTATTTGATGCTGACTAAAGCAAAACAGGTAGTCATTACACATTGGCAACATACATTACCAACAAAAAAAATGGTGATCTGGATTAATAAATAAACGGGTGTTACAGGTCTGCGGTGTAATCGAAATTGTCCTAAGAAATAATGATGGTCTGTCCTTGTTGAGTTACTGTGAGTTGTGTTAATCCACTTGTAGCAGGGCCTCTATCTAATGATCCATTTAAATTGAATCGAGAACCATGACAATTACACTGGTATTTCCCATCAAAATCCACCCAATCTCTGGTACATCCTGAATGTGGGCAGCTACTGGAAAAAGCCAGAAATTGTCCATTCACATTAGCTATTAAAATATTTTCCGAAGGATGTAATAACCAACTATCTTCTACTGACAAAGCACTAAACATATTATCATCCAAATCTACAGAAATTCCGTTAGTGGGATTTGGGGTAGTTGGCGTGTTAGGATTCGTTGGCGTAACGGTTTCTACCGTATCATAGGTACAGCTTTCCAAAGAAATACCCATTGAAGCGATAAGTGCCGTAGCCCCTATCTGTTGAATAAATTTTTTCCTTTTCATTTGTTAATTTTACTTTTTTTAACAACGAATAATCATTGATTTGTTTTAAATACATTCTCTAACAAAACTCTTAAAGGATCAGATTCCCTACTATCCGGTCATAAATAAAGCCTTCCTTCATCCGAAATGCAACCTTCTATCAAAAGATCTCCATACAATTATATTATTTTGTACTGAAGGATGCTTGCTATATTGTCAAATTAAAACCCGACAGCAGCATCCTCACATTTAGCAGGAGGTAATACTACACTCACTAAATATTTTTTGAATATAATCGTTATTCCGACATTACCTTTACAGACACCAATGCTATGCTCATTCCTTTACCTATCCGATTGTTGATGGCCTTGTTGACCACTTCAAGTCTTTGCTACGCTCAACAAATTTTTTGGGAGAAATTTAATCTGAATCCGGCTGCTCCGCAATCCTTTTATGGAACCCCGAATTATGCCATTTTCATTCACTCCAGAGATGTCCAGACTCAATACCAACCTTACCCTTCAGTAGCCGATCACGGTCCTAATTGCGAACCTCCTTTTTTAAATAATCCTGAGGATAATTACGAAATTTCCCATCCGGTCACTGCTTATGATCAGGTAATCTTCAGCTGCAAGAATCACCTCATGACAAATCTTCGCGCAGACGGATATGGATTAATCAATATTATGCCCAATCAATTGGTTGACTTGTCTCAAGGAGAGGCCGTAGTAACTATAGATGTATCTTCCTTTGATCAATCCGCTCAGGGAAGAGATTGGTGGACGATAACCCTGATGCCTTTGGCTTCTTTCAACCCTCTGCATGCACCTGATTGGGCGCCTGATTTAGAAGGCTATGCTCCCAATGCATTATGGATTCACACGAGATTATTCAACGGAAAAAGATACTTTGAAATAGAGATGACCGATAATGAGAGAAAGTTGATCAAATTTCCCGCCGCTTTTAAGAGTTTGGAAGAATTAGTGAAGCCCTCTAAAGGAACCAGGGATACCTATGAATTAAGGATATCCAACAACAGCATTCGATTAGGTATGAAATTGCGCGAAGATCACCCCTTAGGACAAGCGTATTTTTGGTGGGTGGATACAGAAACAGATGCTGAGGGAAATCCTGTGAATATCCCCTGGAACAAAGCTGCGGTGATGATGGGTCATTATGTTTATAATTCCAGAAAAGGTGGAAATGGAATGGAAAACACCTGGCATTGGGACAATCTCTATATAGCACCAGCGATTCCTATGAGTATTAGTGTTCCTGATGCGAGATTTGCTGATAGTGACGACCCTACGCTTTCATTCGATCTACCAGCTCCTCCTAATGCTTTCCTTTTATTTGCTGCTCCAGATATTCAACGAGTTTCTAACAGCATAGAAGTGAGCTTCGATGAGGGGAACAATTGGAACAAAGCTCAGAGAATCACAGGATCTACTACCGATGTGACCGATCCCTGGGGTGTTTCTTATGGAAGTTTTAAGATAACCATTCCAGAAGGCACTCAGGAAGTAAGATTTAGAGGCCAAGATGGTGACATTCAGCGTTGGATGGCAAGAGATGTATATATATTTTCCGAAAGCGTTGAAACACCCGAAGAACCCACTCCTTCTCCACGATTGGAAGCCAAATTATTCCTGGAAAGCATGTACAATTTCGAGTTGGGATATATGGAAAGTAAGCTGGCAGAAAATCAATTGCTTCCTTCTTCCCAACCTTTTGATCAGGCTCCTTTCTTGTATGAGGGTGATGAATTTTTAGACCAATATTCCGAGGATGTGATAGATTGGGTATTGGTTGAATTAAGAGCTGCATCTGATATCAATCAGGTCATTTATCAACGAGCAGCATTGCTAAACAAAGAGGGGGAAATATTGGATATGGATGGAACCAAAGGAATATCTTTAGTATCATCTCCTGCTCAAGAAGTTTATATTTCAATTTCACACAAAAGTAGTTTAAGCGTATTAAGTAATGCCCCAATAAAACTGACAGATACACCTACACGATATGATTTTACGACCTCTTCCGAGCAGGCTAAAGGTACCGAGCAATTGAAACCATTGGGAGATATCTTTGCCCTATATTCAGGAGATTTTGATGGAAATGGAATTATCAATAATCAGGATTTCAATCTTTGGCAAAAGAATGCTGCCAGCCTCAACCTGTACTTATCGGTAGATGCAGATGGAAATGCTGTTGTAAACAATCGAGACTACAATTATTGGCAAAGGAATCGTAGTAAGATTGGAGAATTATTGAGATAACACCAGATATAAAAGATAAGCCCTTTTCCTAATGTCTCAGATCAAATTGAACATTCAGGTTTTCGGGCATGACGACAAAAGACATTGTCTCCTTTACCTTATCCAATTCATCACCACATATCGATGTCTTTTCCATTCGGCACCTTCAGCTGAAAAAACGCCATAAAGATGTAATTCTTTTGAAATAGATTCTATACGATCATAATGAGCTAACTTTCGAGGTCGTTGTTTAAGAACCTGTTGATTAAATTCCGGATCAGCGGAAACCAACACAGTTCCCCTGTGACGCTTAAAGGTGAAAAGGGGACCATAGGTCATACTCCATTTCTCCACCACCATATGCAACGTATTCATTCTCAATTGATGAATATTCCCTTATAAATGGAAGACCAGCAGAATTGGGCAACTCGTAAAGATGTTTATATGGAGGAAGTGTTCTTGTTTTCATTGATATATGTGTTAGAGAACTTTTTATCCTCGATTTTTGGGGGATTCATTGGAAATTACGTTTTCAGTCCTTTTACTTAATAATAGTAAAAAGTACACGAAAAGGTAACCAACAAAGGGAAATAAGGAGGGTAATTTGCTATCTTAAGCACAATTATAAGATATTTGCATTACTACGTTATAAATACTAGCTCGTTGTTATGAATAAGGTTGTCGTTTTGCTTTTTGCATGTTGTTGGATAGGAGTATCTTATGCTCAGGAACATTCTTCAAACAACTTACCCGAGTTTTCTATCTCGCCAAACCATTTGGAAACTCACCTTCGATTTTTAGCTTCAGACGAATTACAGGGTAGATATACAGGATCTTTGGGAAATCAGATAGCTGCCAGATATATAGCTGAACAGTTTCGATCAGCTGGTGTTCAAATTATCCCTGGTCAGACTACTTATTTCCAGGCTGTTCCATTTGCCAAATATGACATAGTAAAAGAAGCAACAATCCAACTACCCGATCATACCTTTTCTCAGGGAGATAATCTGGTCTTATTATCAGGTGGAAAAGATACATTAACAGCTCCGGCGATATTGGTAGGAAACGGATGGATAGATGAAGAAAAGGGAATCAATGACTATGAAGGCAAAGAAGTGGAAGGTAAAATAGCTATAGCGATTTCCGGTATCCCTGGTTCAAAAGATCCTATGCAAATATTTAGTGCCATCAGTCAAAAAAGAATCTGGGCACAGGAAAGAGGGGCTGTCGGCCTGATTGAAATTTACCAATTTCCGATTCCCTGGAACTTTATCTCTTCTCGCTTTACAGAAAAAAGATTAGAGCTGATAGAAAATGATACCTTAGTTGACCCATCCAACACTTTACACGCATGGGTAAATGATCCTGATTCCACGATTTTAAACGCTATCTCAGCTAATCCTGAAGAGGACCTAATCATATCAACCACAGGCAGGGACATTCAACAACTCGTCTCGAATAATGTAGTAGGGCTTATTCCTGGATCTGACTCTTTGTTAGCCAATGAATATATTCTCTTGTCAGCTCATTATGATCATGTAGGAGTGGGAAGTCAGGGAGGAAATTACACCAAGGAGGACAGTATTTTTAATGGTGCAAGAGATAATGGATTAGGTACAATTGCGCTACTTGCGGCAGCAGAGGCCCTGGCGAAAGCTCCTCCTAAGAGATCTGTCATTTTGTTGGCCTGTACAGCAGAGGAAGTAGGCTTGCTGGGAAGCAAATACTACGCGGAACATCCGCTTATTCCATTAAAGCAGACCATTTTCAACTTAAATACGGATGGTGCTGGATATGCAGATACCACGGCGATATCCATTTTTGGATTTTACAGGGTAGGTGCTGAAGCGGAGTTACAACAGGCAAGTGAAACTTTTGGCCTAACGGTTATTCCCGATCCTGCCCCAAATCAAAATCTGTTCGATCGATCAGATAATGTTTCTTTTGCCAAAAAAGGAATTCCGGCTCCTACCCTATCTCCCGGATTCAGCAATTTTGATATGAGAATTCTTCAATATTATCACAGACCTCAGGATGAAGTAGAAAGCATTGATTTTACCTATGTTACGAAATATGTAAAAACCTTTGTACACGCTTCAAGATTAGTGGCCAATAAAGCAGAGCGCCCAGCCTGGAAAAAGGGAGATAAATACGAAATGGCTGGGAAGAAGTTGTACGGGGAAGGGGAATAAAATCGTTCACTGCTTTATATATGCAGTGAGTGGGTGTAGTTTGATTAAATCAACAGATCTGTTACCGTTCTTTTTGCTAAGACAAGCTGAGCTACTAGGTTGTCATCTCGAGCTTAGCATTGATTTAATCACCAAACACCCACAATCTATACATATGAATTCTTTACAATTAAATACATATTGGTATTTTTTTACCTATCATATTTCGTCTTTCAGAAATACTCCCTCTCTTTCTCATCACCATTTTATATCTCATCATGGACTTATTCTCTTGCTCATTTTATGGATGATGCCATTTGACATTATCGCTCAATGCGGAATCGAACCTGGCCATGAAGATGCTCTGAGAAGCATAGGCTGCAGGAACTGGGATAATTATGGAATCACAGACCAAATGTCTTCCCAAACGCCGATTAAAACGATTCAGGTATCTCTTCACTTCTTCATGGATGATAATGAAAATGGAAACTTTGATAATGGGAACTATGTAAAGGGAGTCATTAATGATGCCAATAGATTGCTAGCAAATCTTTTACCTATGACTACCCCTACCAATTCTCCATATTATCGCGATGCCAGAATCAGGATAAAGGTCATGGCAGCATACACATATGATAATACTGATATGTGGCAAAAATCAGACTATAATGTAAGGAGAAATGGCCAGGACCTTTATAATTTTGTGATGAACCAACGAAAAGTAATTCACAAACATAATTCCATCCATCTTTTATTCCCGGGAAAATCCTATAGAGGATCGGGAAACTATCCGATAGGGGGTCAGGCTTCCGGTTTTGGAGATAAGGATTGGAGTATAATCTCAAATATATATCATCAATACCAGAATAATTCTGATAAAAATTTTGTTTTCTCTAGCACCAGAGGGATCATCTTGCATGAATTAGGACATAATCTGGGACTAAGACATCCTTTTGATGATAATAGCGAGCCCTGTAATGACACACCAAGGGGATATAAAGAATCAGGAAGAAATATCATGGATTATACTTCCAACAAAACAGCGTTCACCAGATGTCAAATTTCTGAAATGCATTGGCATATATTACATGATAGGGGTGATCTACAGGATGTTGTCATAGAAAATGTTCCCGGCGCATTACCTAATCCAGCTATTTCAGGTTATTCCTGCATTCCAGTTAATGGGACTTCTTACGCCCTCTCCAATTATCAATGGGGAACGGAAATAAAGTGGAGCATCTCCCCTTCAAATAGAACAGATAAATCCTCTTTTTGTGGATTTCCCTTTAATGTACATCCTCGTTCTACAGGAACAGCTACCTTAAGTGCTACTTCTGATTGGGGAACATATGGACGAAGAATCTCCAGAAAAAATATCAATGTAAATGTAGATATTAAAGGAACAGTGTCTTACTCTGGGGGTTCTAAAACCATCCAATCTACCAACTATATACCCAAAAGTCCTATGACTGCTAATATTAGTGCTACAGGAGTAAGCAGTTTTAGTTGGACAAAAACCAGTGGAAGTGGTTCTTATTTTGTTTCTAATGCAGGCAAGCGTAATCAAATGAATATCTCTTCTAATAGATTCCTTTCCTTCATAGTTCGATCAAACACTTCTTCCTGTCCCATAACCAAAAATATCGCCTTTATTAATACAGGGAGTTCTTTTACCCTTTTTCCTAATCCATCAAAAGAAAAGCTATCTATCAAAGCAGGAGATACATTTTCTGTTGAACTTCCAAAAGAAGACTTAGATTCCTCAGACCCAAAAAGGATTGAAGAAGAAAATGATACCTCTTCTTCTAATCTGAATCAATTGATCACTCTTCATCCTACCATTGAGCAGATACATATTTACGATCTTAGCGGCCATTTGGTGTACTCCCAATCGGTAGATGGTAATGATCAGGGGATGACGTTGAATGTGGGTTCACTTAAAGCAGGCTATTATATGATAGAAATCACTAATGGTGATCCACAATTACCAGCGAATGAACGAAAAAGCCAATTCAAATGGATTAAAGAGTAGTGGCTTATACATTCAATTTGTATGTGAAGGACGGGCCATGGGGTCCGTCCTTTTTATGTTATATAAATCCTTCTCCTACCTTAATTCCTAGTGAATTGGTACAAGTTTCAACATTTTATCCTAAAAAAATAAATTAATAATATTAAAAAATCCTTAATTCCTAGTGAATATGGTACAAGTTTCAACATTTTATCCTAAAAAAATAAATTAATAATATTAAAGTATTCGCCATTACGATTCAATATTCTAACTAAATAGCCATTCAATAACATTCAGTTGAGAGTATTCGCCTTAGGATTCTTATTCCCATTTTGGAATTTTGTGTTGCTTATTCCCTGTCTATAGCCAAAATCTTATTCCCAATCCGGGCTTTGAAGAATTCAACGCCCTGCCAAATGCTGATTGTCAGTGGTATTTTGTAGAAAACTGGGATAATGTCAATGGAAAAAATTTCTTTATGTTTTGCCTGCTGATAATACTGTAGTCAGGATTCCAGAAAGCATCCTGAAACTGGGATACCTGTCAATGGAAAATTTGCCTGCGATTTTATACTGCAGGATCTCCCCATTACTTTCATACCTAGGTAATGTCCAACCCCTGGAAGAATAATAATAAATAGCTAATTTTAACCAACTCCCCAATACCAATGTAGGTAATGTCCAACTACCCTACGCAAGAGTCATCGCAGACTTCAGTGAATGGGAATTACTACCATTACGTTAATATTCTAACTAAATAGCCATTCAATAACATTCAGTTGAGAGTATTCGCCTTAGGATTCATTTTGTGTTGCTTATTCCCTGTCTATAGCCAAAATCTTATTCCCAATCCGGGCTTTGAAGAATTCAACGCCCTGCCAAATGCTGATTGTCAGTGGTATTTTGTAGAAAACTGGGATAATGTCAATGGAAAATTTGCCTGCGATAATACTGCAGGATCTCCTGATTACTTTCATACCTTCGGAGCTAATTTTAACCAACTCCCCAATACCAATGTAGGTAATGTCCAACCCCTGGAAGGGGAAGCAGTGATGGGAATTACTACCTACGCAAGAGTCACCGCAGACTTCAGAGAATATATTTCCGTAGAACTCACTGAACCTCTGCAAATGGGAACCGCCTACACCCTAACGCTTAATTATACCAATGGTAATAAAGGCCTCAATTCCTTTGGTGGCTTAGGTACTCCCTTAGGCGTTCATCTCTCTATGGCCCCTCTGGTTCAAAACGGAATCGACCCCATTCTCATCAATCCCATTTTTCAGTCCGCTGACCCTTTTTACAGCAATGACTGGAAACAAATCAACATCTTCTTTATCCCACTGGATAATTACACTCATTTGACCATCGGCAATTTTTTGAATGATGCCAACACTAATTTCCAACTATTCGATCCTCCCTCTTCTCCTAATTTCCCCTATGCCTATTTCTTCCTGGATAACATCCAACTCAAAGAAGAACCCGTCCTCTCATCTCCCCCTATATCTTTCAAAGCCGATGTAGAAGGAGCACATGTTACCCTTCATTGGCAAATATCCGACCTACCCACAGATGCAACTTTTCATATAGAACGAGCTTCCCAACATAAAGGCTTCAAGCCCATTGGCACAATAAAAGGATCAGCCCATCAACTAACCTATTCGCATACAGATCCGAATCCTCCCAATGGCCATAACACCTATCGATTAACCACCCAATTAGCCGATGGAAACATTATTTTATCCGAGCCACAACAAGTAATGATAGACGGGACTCCACATTGGCACATCTACCTCACTACTAATCTAACAGAAACTCAACTTCATATTTCCCATGACCATACTCACAAACAACCCGCTATGATTCGTGTATTCAATATACAGGGAAAAATGTTTATGAAGCGAAAAGTGCAGATAGATAAGGAGCTACATTGGGATCTAACTCACTTTGAAAGAGGTTATTATATCATTCACCTGATAACACAGGACCAACATATCCACCAGAAAATACTCATTCCATAAAGTACGTTAACTCATAAACAATTCTCGATTAGCTGTTCATCAAAATATAAAACATTGTATATTGTATATGCTTTTTGACTAAAGACAGCTACTATGAGGTTTCTGAGAACTTGTTGGATATATTTATTAGGTGGAGGGTTTTTGTTTCATGCATTGCAGCCTATTCCATTGTACGGCCAATCGACTGCCTCTTCCCCCCAACCCCTGTTCACTTTGAAAAGTGCTAAAGAGTCAGGAATTCACTTTAACAATAAAGTGGAAGATACTCCTGATCATAACATATTGATCTATTCCAATTATTATGGTGGTGGTGGCGTAGGGATAGGAGATTTTAATAATGACCAACTTCCCGATATTTATTTTGCAGGCAATCTGGTGAAGGATCAACTATATCTCAACAAAGGAAATCTCAACTTTGAAGAAATTACGGATCAGGCAGGAATCATAGATAATGGAGCATGGTCGTCTGGAGTGATTGTTGGGGATGTGAATAAAGATGGATGGATGGATATATATGTGACCTGTGAGTTGTATGATGATAAGCCATTGTTGAGGAAGAATAAATTATATATCAATAATCAGGACAATACTTTTACAGAATCGGCGGAACAGTATGGAGTAGCGGATAGCCAACGTACCAGACATGCCACTTTTCTGGATTATGACAATGATGGGGACCTCGACCTATTTCTTTGTAATCAGCCCCCTAATCCTGGGGACTATTCTCCTTTTTACGATACGGAATTATTGTTGGAACCCTATCGCATCAGATTGTTGGAATTGGAAGGAAAGAAATACATAGATGTAACGGAGGAAGTGGGATTATCCAGAACGGGATTCCCTAATAGTGTTATTGCCAGTGATTTGAATGGGGATGGTTGGACCGATTTATATGTAGCGAATGATTTTTGGGTGGAAGATTGGTTATTTTTGAACAATGGGAATGGCTCCTTTACCGAAAAGATACACGATCATACCAAACATATCTCTTTTAGTAGCATGGGAGTGGATGCAGCAGATATTAATAACGATGGAGAATTAGATATGATGGTGTTAGATATGGTAGCAGAAGACAATTATCGCCTGAAAGCCAATATGAGTGGAATGGATCCAGATCGATTTTGGAAAGTAGTTAATGATGGAGGACACTATCAATATATGTTTAATACCCTTCATTTCAACCAGGGAGGTGCTCGTTTTAGCGATATTGCCCAATTAGCTAATGTGGCTTCTACTGATTGGAGTTGGTCGGTATTAATGGCAGATTTTGATAATGATGGGTGGAAAGACATACACATTACTAATGGATTGTTACGGGATATCAGAAATACGGATGCCAATAAGAAATTTGCCAAATATGTAGAATCCAATGTCTTTTCCTATTTACAAAGTAAGCCTGATCCGAATGCCCAGGTGTCTCTTTGGGATATTGTAGATATTAAGAAAACCATCGAGATCGTTCCTTCACAAAAATTATCTAATTATGCTTTTCGAAATAATGGAGATCTCACTTTCTCCAAGTCTATGGAAGATTGGGGGATGACACAGGAAACGTTTTCAAGTGGTTCTGCTTATGCGGACTTTGATTTGGATGGGGATCTGGATTTAGTAATTAATCATGTCAATGATATTGCCTCAGTGTATGAAAATCACAGTGTCGATAAATTAGGGAAACATTTCCTTAGAATTCAAGCAGTAGCTGACGAACCTCACCTTTCGCTATTGGGAACAAAAATATGGCTACAAGGGGAAGAAGGAATCCAATTTTTTGAAATTACCACTGCAAGAGGAATGTATTCTTGCAGTGAGCAGTTGGCCCATTTCGGATTGGGAGCCTCAGAGCATGTAAAGGCCATTGTAGTTCGTTGGACCGATGGAACCTACACTCAGTTAACAGATATTAAGGCAGACCAAACCCTATCTGTAGTGTATTCCGAATCTGCCAAAGAAGCTTCTTCCTCCATCATTGAAGCCCTTATTCAGCCTAAAGAAGAAGATCAATCGTACTTGACATATATCCCTCCTTCATCGAGTGTTTCCTATCTCCATAAGGAGAATGAATTTGATGATTACACATATCAGGTATTGCTTCCTCATAAAATGTCTACTTTTGGTCCCCATATTAGTGAGGGAGATGTTAATGGGGATGGATTAGACGATTTTTATATAGGAGGATCTGCCACTTATAAAGGCAAATTGTTCCTTCAGCAAGATGACGGACAATTCACATGGTCTCCTTGTTCGGCTTTTGATGAAGATAAGCGACATGAAGATATGGGTTCATTGTTTTTTGATTATGACAATGATGGCGACCTTGATCTTTATGTGAGTAGTGGTGGAAATGAATTCAGGCCGGAATCAGACGCTTACCAAGATCGATTATATATTAATGATGGTTCGGGCAAATTTACCAAGGCTGTGGATGTATTGCCGGAAGTAACTATTAGCAGTTCCAAGATTCGAGCTTCAGATGTAGATAAGGATGGAGATCTGGATCTGTTTGTGGGCGGTAGACATATTCCCTGGGCATATCCCGAAGCTGCCAGTAGTGTTTTATTGATCAATGATGGCGACCATTTTCGGGATGCTACTGCTATGTTGGCACCAGCCTTAGCCGACATAGGTATGGTGAATGATGCTAAGTGGTCCGATTATAATAATGATGGTTGGGAAGATTTAATATTAGTAGGTGAATGGATGCCCATAACCATCTTGGAAAATCGCGAAGGCCAATTGACACTTGTAGAAGCTATAGATCCCCTTCACCAAAAGACGGGATGGTTTTTTAGCATAGAATCAGCCGATATAGATAAGGATGGAGATGAAGATTTTGTGGTAGGAAATTTAGGCCTCAATTATAAATACAAAGCAAGTCCAAAGGAACCTTTTGAAGTGTATTATTATGATTTCGATGAGAATGGGTCCAAAGATGTGGTTTTGACTTATTACAATTTTGGCATCAAATTCCCCCTCCGGGGAAGGTCGTGTTCCTCCCAGCAGGTACCTATCCTTCAGCAAAAGTTTAAAACTTATGATTTATTTGCTTCTTCGGATGTGTTTGAAGTCTATGGGGAACAATCGCTTGAGAATGCATTACATTACGAAGCTACGGATTTTGCTTCGGCATATGTTGAAAATCTCGGCAATGGAGAGTTTGCATGGCATCCGTTACCGATCCAGGCACAGTTTTCTTCCGTCAACGACCTATTAATAGATGATTTCAATAATGATGACCATTTGGATATTCTTTTAGCAGGAAATCTATATCAGGCAGAAGTAGAAACAGCTAGAAACGATGCCGGATACGGATTGATGTTGGTCGGGGATAGTAAAGGAAATTTTAGGCCAATTGATAAAGAAACAAGTGGATTTTATGTGCCTTATGATGTAAAAAGTATGGCAAGTCTAAAAACAAAAGAAGGGAGATATATAGTTGTAGGTAGCAATCAGGCTCCACTAAGCATCTATGTCAAAGGAAATCCTCTTACCAAATAAAATGCATATTCTGACATTTAATTAAAATATAAGAAATCTTTTATATCTATGATCTTCTAAGCCTAAAGTTACATCATTCATACGGTCGTATACACATAGTATATATATACCTTAATAATTAGATTCGCACAAAATATTCACCAGAACTTATGTTCTTACTGTGATTAAAGAAAGTTTCCTTTACAGTTTATAACTGATCGTCAGGAATTAACATAGATGGCAAGCACTATTATGCCAAAATAACTTTTTCAACCATTAATACCTCAGACATCCCGTAGTATCCTGTACGCAATACATAAAGAGTATCAGGATAAGAAGAATTTTATATATATTTATATTCATAATAGATCCATTATTCAAAATACTATACAGCAATGAGGGGAGGTGAATGGTATACAAAAGGGGATTCTTGTATATTTTAAGAGATGTACATTGGGTTGTATCTGAGTAGAATAATAATAGATCGTCATAACACAATGTTAAAAAGGACACGACTAAGGCAATAGGACACTATATAAGATTTAATTATTATTAAACTATCTCGCATTATGAACAAAACCTTACTATTATTTTTACTGCTTGCTTTTGTTGCCAGTACTTCCTGGGCTCAACATTCGGTAAGTGGTAAAGTTATTGACTCCGAGAGTGGCGAACCGCTCTCAGGTTTAAGCATATTGGTCGAAGGTACAACTACGGGTACATACACAGATACTGAAGGAAGTTATTCTATTCAGGCCCCGGTAGATGGATCTCTGATCTTTACTTTCCTAGGTTTCGAAACACAAACGGTAGATATTGAAGGTAGATCCAGCATCAATATCGATATGGTTACTTCAAATCTTACCCTGGATGAAGTAGTTGTAACTGCATTTGGGATGGAACGAGATGCGAAAGCGCTTCAATATTCTGTCACAGAGTTAGATGGTTCCGACTTTACCGAAGCCCGCGAAATCAACGTAGCAAATGCCTTGGCTGGAAAAGTAGCGGGAGTGAATGTGAGTAATATTGCTTCAGGACCAGCAGGTTCCAGCCGCGTGATCATCCGTGGTAATGTTTCTTTAACAGGGAATAATCAACCACTTTATGTAATCGACGGTATTCCTATCGATAACTCTGGATTCGGACAAGCGGGTATGTGGGGTGGTTCCGATGAGGGCGACGGAACTTCCAGCTTAAATCCTGATGATATTGAGACGATCACTGTATTGAAAGGGGCGAATGCTGCTGCACTTTACGGTTCTCGTGCTTCCAATGGTGTGATTCTTGTCACTACGAAATCAGGGGAAAACAGAAAAGGAATTGGGGTAGAGTTCAATTCGAATTACGTATTTGAAGATATTATTGACCAACTTGATCTTCAGCAAGAATATGGACAAGGTAGACAGGGTGCGGCTCCTACCACAGGACAAGAAGCTTTCGATATAGGAACCAGTTCATGGGGTTCCAGGCTAGATGGAAGTTTAGTTCCTCAATATGATGGAGTAGCAAGACCTTATTCTTATGCCGGTGATAATTTAGACCGCTTCTACCGCATGGGAAGTACTTTCACTAATACCATTTCTTTTGTGGGAGGTGGAGAGAATCAAAATATCCGTTTAACAGCTTCTGATCTGGATAATGAAAGTATCCTGCCTAACTCTGGATATGAGCGTAGAAATATCAGCTTATCCTACAATGGTACTTATGCAGAAAGATTTACCGTTACTTCTAAAATTTTGTACTCAAATGAAGAGGCACTAAATCGTCCACGTATTTCAGATTCTCCAGGAAATGCTCCTCAAGGCTTACTTCGCCTACCTCCTAATTATAATGTAGATAACTTAAGAGGAGACCCCAATAAACCTGGGGCAGTGTTCGAAGGATTTGAGCCTTTTGATGGCAAAGATGTAGGAGAAGAAATTCAAATCTCTGGAGATCTTTGGAACCAAAATCCCTGGTGGGCCGCTCATCAGTTCGAAAATACGGATAAAAGGGATCGTATTATTACCTCTAATGTAGCTCGTTTTGAAGTAACTGATTTCTTATATGTTCAAGGTAGATTCGGCATGGACTGGTACACCAGAAGGGAAAGAGATGTAACTCCTTACGGAACCGGGTATCAGCGTACAGGAAGTTTAGGCGAACGTGAACAAAGAATCAGAGAAACAAATCTTGAAGGAATTATCGGTTTTAACGAAGAGGTAGCAGACTTTTCTTTCGAAGCGTTATTTGGAGGAAACAGAATGCGGAGGTCTTTTGAGTCATTAAACCTGAATGGAAACAATTTTAACATTCCTTTCTTCCATACTTTTTCCAATCTTCAAAATCAAAGTCCTAGCTATGGATTTAATGAAGAAGGAATCAACTCTCTATTTGGTTCTGCCACTATTGGTTACCGAGAGTTTATTTATTTAACAGGTACAGCCAGAAATGATTGGTTCTCTACCCTTAATCCAGATAATAATAGTATTCTATACCCATCAGTTGGAGGTAGTTTAATCCTAACAGAACTATTAGGCTTAAATTCGCCTGTACTGACCTTTGCAAAACTACGTGCGTCCTGGGCACAGGTTGGGGGTGATACTGACCCATATCGACTGGCCCTCACTTACAGCCTTACTCAGGGACACCTTGATTTACCAGCCGCTCAGATTTCGCAAAGTTCCATTCCTAACCAAACCCTTGCTCCTCTGACTTCTACCGAGTTTGAAATTGGGACGGATTTAAGGTTCTTTAACAATCGTTTAGGAGTTGACTTTACGTATTATGAGCAGGAAACTACGGACGATATCCTGAATGCTACCATTTCCACGAATTCCGGTTTCAACTCTACTACCTTGAATATTGGTGAAATTCGAAATAATGGAGTAGAACTTTTACTTACGGGTAGGCCGATTCAGAAAAGTAATTTCAAATGGGATGTAAGTTTCAACTTCTCATACAACAATAGTGAAGTAGTGAAATTGGCTGAAGGAATCGAAAGTATCCAAATCGGTGAACCTCGTACGCGATTTGCGTTCATCAATCAGATCGATTCTGAATCCTTTAGTACTATCACTGGATTTACCCAAAAATTGATCAATGGTCAGCCAGCCTTTGATCGAGAAAGTGGACAACCTATCCGCTCTGACGAAACTTCTATTATAGGAAGCGGAATCTACAAGTACGTAGGAGGGTTAACCAACAGTTTCAACTTCAAAGGAATCCACTTCGACTTCTTAATTGACTTTAAGGCTGGAGGAGATATTTACTCAGGATCTAATGTACGTTTGGTAGGACAAGGACTTCACAAAATGACGGTTGAGCCTACCAGTGGATTGGGATTTGTTTCCCAGGGACGTGAGGCATTAACAGTTACGGGCGTAGATCAGGATGGAGAGGCTTTCACTAAAACACTGGATGAAACAGAGATTCCTGGTTTCTGGGGTGCTTATCAGCAGTTGTCTGATAGATTCATCTACGACGCTTCCTTCATCAAATTCCGTCAGGTAAGTCTTGGATATAGTCTTCCAAAAAGATGGTTGGTAAATACCCCATTAAATTCTGTCAGTCTTTCTTTTGTAGGAAGGAATTTATTCATCTTGTTAACAAATCTTGACAATGTAGATCCAGAATCTAATTACAGTAATGTCAATGCACAAGGATTTGATTATTTCGGTCTTCCACAAACTCGTTCTTACGGATTTAATCTTCGTGTAGGTCTTTAATTCATATAAACTCAACAATTATCATTCAAATGAAATACTTACATAAATTTTTAATCCTTTGTCTTATCTGCATCATACCGCTAACCAGCTGTAATACAGATGAGCTACAGGAACTAAACATCGACCCTAATGCAGCGAATGAACTGGACTGGAAGTTCATGTTCACCTGGGGACTTGTACAGGCAGCAGAAAACAGATACGTTAACGGTCGTGTAAATCTGGGAATCTGCTCACACCTCATCCAGCAAATGGCTTCCATAGAATCAGGAGAACGCGCAATGGGAGATAAATATACTCGAAATGAAGATTCTAAGAATGCCTATATGTGGTACTTGTATAGAAATTCTATGAAAACTTTGGCTGAAGTGATCCGTCAAACAGGCCCTGAAGGAACTAATCCTACATGGACGAATCTTCACCATATGGCTCAGGTAATGTACATTATCCCAATGCATATTATGACAGATTTATATGGAAATGTTCCATATACAGAAGCCAATAAAGGAATAGATAATGTATTCTTCCCTACCTATGATAATCAGGAATTTATTTACAAGGATATGTTAGCCAAGTTGGAAACAGCCGCTAATACGATAGGTACCGGTCCTGACGAGGTAGGACAAGCAGACTTTATGTTTGGTGGAGATTTCACCAAGTGGACAAAATTAGCCAATTCTCTCATGCTTCGTCTGGCGATGCGTATCTCTAATGTAGATCCAGCCACTGCCCAGTCCTTTGCTCAAAAAGCGATTGCCGGAGGAGTGATGGAAAGCAATGATGATATGGCATGGATTAAAATGGCTTCCGGCCCAAGTCAATGGCAGAATCAAAATGGGATCGCACGTGCGTTAATTCCCGATGATTGGGGAGCTAATTCCGTATTGAGTCAAACTTTTGTAGACTTTCTTCAGGAAACAAATGATCCTCGTTTGGGCATGTTAGCCGTTATAGGACCTTGGGGAGGACCATACAACGCAGATCCCGCCGCTCAAAGAGGAATGCCTAATGGATTTGATTCTGAGACAATCGTAGAGTTTGATGCTTCTGTGGATCCAGCAAATATCTTTGCCACTTTTTCACGTCTCAATCCTGCTTTCCTGGACGTAGATGACCCATTTATCTTTATGCCATATGCAGAAGTAGAGTTCTTATTAGCGGAAGCTGCCATCAAAGGATGGTCTAGTGGAGATGCTACGGCACACTTCAATGCTGGTATCAGAGGAGCGATGCAAATGTACGAGATCTTCGATCCCGCTTTCACAGTGGATGATGCCACCGTAGATGCCTACATCGCTGCCAACCCATTTGATGGTACGGTAGAAATGGTCGCTGAGCAAATCTGGGCGGCTAACTTCCTCAACTGGTACGAGGCTTATTCCAGCTGGAGAAGAACAGGCTTCCCCACATTAACTCCAAATAATTACCCAGGTAACATCTCTGGAGGTCAAATTTTCAGGAGAATTCAATACTATACCAACGAAATAGCGAATAATCCTAATTTACAGACAGGAGGAACGCTACCCGATGATTATATGACTCGCATTTGGTGGGATGTCAACTAATCCTTTTTGATTAGTCTCTCACTCATAAGTTATCAGCGACGCTTGCTTTGCAAGTGTCGCTTTTTATTCTTAAACAACTATGAAGAACAACTTGTATCGAAGCAAAAGGTACTGGACCCATACAGCAAGCCTTTGTTTGTTGATCTTCTGTTTGCCGGGATGCAAACAGAAGAAAAATGAACTTCTTTGGACGCAATCCCTTTACCAAATTGGTTCTCAATCTTCTCCCAGAGCTACTGATATAAATGGAGACGATATATTGGATATCATTATGGGGGCAGGAAAAGGAGAAATAGATGATACAGATCATGGAGTTATTGCCCTGGATGGAAAAACAGGAGAACTACTTTGGTCCCAGGCGACCAACGCCCACATGGTAGGCTCCCCCACCTTTGTAGATATTAACCAGGATGGAACGGAAGATGTGATTGTAGGAGGCCGGGAACGAGAACTCCACGCCCTGGATGGAAAGACAGGAAATAAGCGCTGGAGCTATGAATACCAATATGAAGACGATCCCACCTTAACCTATGCGCGATTCAATTTTTACAATAGTTCGTTGGTACCAGATCAAAATGGGGATGGTATCCAAGAACTCCTGATCATTAATGGCGGTAACTGGAAAGCTGCTCCATATGAAACAGAAGATCGATTCCCTGGCGTGCTCATGTTATTCGATCCTGTAGACGGAAGCATTCTTGCAGCGGATACCATGCCAGATGGAAAGGAATCTTATATGTCTCCCATTTCTTATGCATTAGCTTCCTCTCCCTCTCCATACATCATTTTTGGTACAGGAGGAGAGACGGTCCCTGGAAACTTATACCTAACCACCCTTAACCAACTCATGCAAGGCACATTGGAACAAGCTACCATTATCGCGTCAGAAACAGAACATGGATTTATAGCTCCCCCCTCTCTCGCTGATATCAATGATGACGGAATGGTGGATATTCTCGCTATTTCCCACGCCAGTACGATATTCGCCATAGACGGAAAGGATCAGACCCTTATTTGGCAACAGTCCTTTCCCGGTACAGAATCCAGCAACAGTTTTGCGATGGGTCAATTTACTGGTGATCCAACTCCAGATGTGCTCGCCATCCTCAGCAAAGGGGTCTGGCCAAATTATACAAAAGCACTCCAAATCGTCCTTGATGGCACAGATGGATCTATTGCCTATCAAGATTCTATGGCTTGCTTCGGATTATCTTCTCCAGTGGTATATGACCTCGATCACGATGGATATGATGAAGCGATCCTCAGCCAAAACGAATACGACTGCTCTCTTACCGTTGAGGTAGAAGATTCCATCGACATTCAGATCAATCATTCATTGGTATATCTGGACCTTCAAACAAACAAGCTGGGAACCATCGACCAGTCAGAGGGATTCAAAAATGTATACTCTACGCCCTGGATCGGAGAGCTAGATCAGGATGGCTACCTGGATATTGTCTATCCCATCTATTTTCATCCTGGACAAATCAACAGATTTTTGGGAATGAAGATTAAACGGATTTCAACAGCTATCCCAGTAAAAGAAAAAGTGCTTTGGGGAGCATATATGGGCTCTCAAGGAAATGGTGCGATGGATTAACCCTTTCATTATATATCTGCTACCCTATATGCCCGAAATTGTGTAACTTTCATTGAATAACTTAGCTTATGCTGAAAAGAATAAGACTTACTACTATCACTATTTTTCTCCTTTCAGGGATATCCGCTTTTACAGGAGAAAGCTGTACTTCTCCCTCCAAACCTAAAGCTAACCCCACCCTCCCAAAAGCCACTCATACCTATTTCGATTTATTGGATAGTACTCAGACAGGCATATCTTTTGTCAATCAGGTAGTGGACCAACCTTCATTTAACATCCTGACCTATAGAAATTTTTATAATGGAGGTGGAGTAGCTATAGGAGATATTAATAATGACCAACTTCCAGATCTATATTTTACAGCTAATCAACTCTCCAATAAACTATATCTCAATAAAGGGAATTTTCAATTTGAAGATATTACGGATCAGGCTAAGGTATCCGGCTCAAAAGAATGGAGTACAGGAGCAGTGATGGCAGATGTGAATGGAGACGGTTGGATGGATATTTATGTGTGTAATTCTGGAGGTGTGGATGGATTGGATAAAGAAAATGAGCTATTTATCAACCAACAAGATGGGACATTTACGGAAGAGGCAGCAGCTTATCAGCTAAATAATCGCGGTTATTCCACCCAGGCTTCTTTTTTCGATTACGATCAGGACGGGGATCTGGATTGCTATCTCCTCAACAATAGTTTTAGAGATCCGGGAAAAATCGAATTATTTAAAAGTATGAGAGACAAGCCTGACGAATTAGGTGGGGATAAATTGTATAGAAATGATGGGGAGATATTTACGGATGTGACCAATGATGCAGGCATATACAGTAGTGAAATCGGATTTGGATTGGGAGCAGCTATTGGGGATGTGAATAGCGACGGTCTTCCAGATATTTATGTGAGTAATGATTTTTGGGAACGAGATTATTTGTACCTGAATCAAGGTGATGGAAGCTTTTCAGAAGAATTAGTAGAAAGAATCGACTATTGTTCGATTTCCAGTATGGGAGGGGATATCGCAGATATTAATAATGATGGACATCCCGAAATATTTTCCACGGATATGTTGGCAGCAGATAATTATCGTCTAAAAGCGATGAGTGCCTTTGATCCATTTCACCTGGAGAATACCAAATACAGAGCTAATTACCATTACCAATTTGCCCAAAACTGCCTTCATCTCAATAATGGGAGCGGATTTTTTCAAGAAGCAGGGATGTTAGCCAAGGTCGCTTCTACTGATTGGAGTTGGGGAGCTTTGATTTTTGATTTTGAGAATGATGGATTGAAAGACATTTTCGTCAGCAATGGTATCGCCAAAGATCTCATGTCTATGGATTTTCGGGATTTTCTGGCAAACAATAATATACAAGCCGTCTCCACAAATAAAGGGGATAATTTCTTTCAAACCCTTATCGATAAAATGCCTTCCAATCCCTTGAAAAATTTCGCTTTTAGCAATAAAGGTAATTTACGATTTGATTTACACACGGAAGCTTTAGGATTGGCCCAACCTTCGTTTAGTAATGGAGCTGCGTTTGGAGATATAGATAACGATGGGGATCAGGACCTAATCGTCAATAATGTCAATATGCCCAGTTTCATATATAGAAACGAAGCTAATGAGAGACTGGAGAACCATTATGTAAAAATCACTTTTGAAGGATATGACAAGAATCTGTTTGGCATAGGCGCAGAGGTGAGCATTTCTGTGAATGGCCAACATCAAATGATGCAAAATTTTAATTCCCGAGGGTTCGAAAGTAGCATTGAACCACAGCTTATCTTCGGTTTGGGCAATGCTACCCAGATAGATGAACTAAAGGTTCGCTGGCCAGATGGGAAACAACAAATCTTAACTGATATTCCCGCTGATCAAACGATCACTTTATCTCATAATAAAGCTTCTTCAGCTCCACCTTCTTCTGAAAGCAAGCAGCTTAATCCCATTTTTTCTCTCGCACCCGCTTCCATCATTAAAGGTCAAACCACTCACAACGAAAATGCTTATAACGACTTTGATCACGAGCATTTATTATTGAAAATGTTGTCTACAGAAGGCCCCAAAATCATAGAAGGAGATGTGAACGGAGACCAATTGACAGATATGATTTTATTGGGAGCTACGGATGACGAAGATAAATTATTTATCCAACAAGCCGACGGGACATTTAGCAGAAAAGCTGTAAGAGGTTTCCAGGCTACCAGCTCTTTCGAAAGTACGTGTGGAGCTTTATTTGATCAGGACGGAGATGGGGATTTGGATCTTATGTTAGGTGCTGGAGGAAACGAGTATCAAAAAGGAGGACAACAATTTATTCTCCGATATTTTAGGAATGATGGGAAAGGGAATTTTGAACTGGATCAGTCTAACATCCCGCAAGTGGTAGGTAATCTTTCTACGATAAAAGCCAATGATGTAGATAAAGATGGAGATATGGATTTATTTCTTGGAGCGAGAGCTATACCAGGAAATTATGGGCTACCTCCACGTAATTTTTTGTTGGCCAATGATCAAGGAAGATGGGTAGATATTACTTCGCCAGCAGTAGGTGGATTAGGGATGGTAACAGATGCTGAATGGGCGGATACGGACCGGGATGGAGATGACGATTTAATCGTCGTGGGAGATTGGATGCCAGTAACTATATTGAAGAATGAAGCAGGACAATTGGCAAATGCAGAAGTCATTCCAGGAAGTGAAGGTTGGTGGAATGTATTAGAATGTGCTGATGTGGATGGAGATGGGGATATGGATGCTGTATTGGGAAATTGGGGTCTAAACAGCAAATTCAAAGCTTCTCCGGCCAAACCGATTACCATGTATGTAAACGACTTCGATGGAAATAACAAAAGCGAATTTATTATCAATTGGTACCCTCCTTTAGATCAATCTGCCTACCCTTTCGCCACCAAACCCGACTTAATGACCCAACTCCCCGAACTCAAAAAGGCCAGTTTAACCTATGAGGAGTATGCGGCTAAAACCTATGAAAGCCTGTTTTCCGCAGAAATTCGAGCGCAATCTATTCCCTATAAAGTAGAATATCTCGAAAGTGCCATCTTATGGAATGATCAAGGCCTGTTTACGCTATCAGCTTTGCCTATACAGGCCCAATTCTCGCCTGTACATGCCATTGTGGTAGATGATCTGGATGAAGATGGCGCAGCAGATATTTGGTTGGGCGGCAATTTCTATGGATTAAAACCGCAATTAGGTCGTCAAAATGGCAGTAGAGGGGTATTTTTGAAAGGAGATGGAGTGAGAACGTTTACCTACCTTTCAACTGAAGCTTCAGGAATTAATGTAACTGGTGAGGTAAGGGATGCTTGCTTTATAAAAAGGCCTGGGGATCAACCTAATACATTATTCGTCGCTAGAAATAATGCAGCTCTGTTATTGTTCCAACGCAATTCTAATTAAATGACTTCAAATAGTAACACGCACTCCTCTGATACTAAATGGGAATATAAAACTGTCGTCCAAAAAATAGGGAGTTGGACTGGAGAAGTTAAAAATATTCAGCCAGAAGCCTATAATGACATGCTAAATGAGTTAGGGCAATCGGGTTGGGAACTGGTAGCCATTTTCGATACCAACAGAAGCTATGGATCATCTAAAGAATTAGTTTCTGTTTTTAAAAAGCCCATTAGGTAGTTACATCGTAGGTACTTGGTATATTTACGACCAAAATAAATGCTTATGAGTACTGTAACTAATCAACCAATAAATGTATCTGTCCCCAAATGGGAATATAAAACTATACGATTGGAAGTAGTTAAAACTAAAAGTGTGTGGAAAACACCCAAAATAGTTGAGCCAGAAGAATTTGCTGATGTACTAAATGAATTAGGGAGTGAAGGATGGGAATTAGTATCAGTGTTTGATTCAAGCCCATACGATGGAGGAGGAATGACACGAAAAAATTTGACAGCTGCCTTCAAAAGGAGAATTGCTTAGTGATTAATACCTAAAACCCAAAATGGCCATAAGATATCCTTTGCTTAAACTTTTTCTCGCTAATTAGCTAATAGGATATCTTATGCCAAAGTGAACCATAGTTGGACATCCGCCCTCTGCATTCCAGTGAAAACTGACATTCATAGCAGTAGATCCACATAGCACATCGGTTCAACAATCAATATTATTAATCGATAAGTAACTAAATCCTCATACAGCGAAACTAAGAGGGCGGTAATATTCTTATCAGGCTTATTCTTTTGCCTCAGCTACAAAATTTAAGCTGGCGGAATTAACACAATGCCGAGTAGATTTTGGGGTGAACCCTTCTCCTCTGAACACGTGCCCTAAATGTCCTCCACAATTAGAACATTCAATTTCTACTCTTCGCCCATCTCTATCTGGCACCTCTGTAACAGCATCCGCTATAAAATCATCAAAACTTGGCCATCCGGTTCTTGAATTGAATTTGTCCGTAGAGCGAAATAAAGGTTGATTACATTGCTTACAAATGTAGGTACCTTCTTCTTTGTTGTCATGGTAAGCACCTGTAAATGCATATTCTGTCCCTTCCTCTAGTAAGACATATTTCTCAATTCCTTCCAACGAATTATAGGCAGCTGGATCTTTGATTACTTCCGGAAATTCTGATAAAGCCATCGTTGATTGATTACTTTTTTGAGCACATGAGATTCCAGAGAATCCCAGGGTCGAACATATGAGTCCTAATATGTTTAATTTTCTCCACATCATATTATTCATGAAATTATTGTAATAGATCGCATCAATATACGAATCTACATTTCGGAGGGTTGTTAAATGACTGATGGGCGACACTAAAAAGTACTTCTCCTAAAATGTTCTGGAAATTCCCAGGGACAAGCTGTAACCCATAGGGTGTTGGGTGTAAGGAGCTATTCCATTCCGATTCCAATTAGTCAGACTTTTTTCCATATTAACCATACTTATAAGCTTATATCTGGCAGAAAGTTCATAGCTCCATTGAATTTCGCTCAACCAAGCTAGATGAAATTGATGCCTCCTGTTAAGGTCCTCCACTTCTATCATTTCTGGAGATGGTCGAATTGATGTTCCACTGGTTTTCTGCCAAAATCGAACTTGCATCCCACTTTTCAATGTGAAATGAAAATGCTTCAACCTTAGGTGATAGCCTACCAATAAGGGAAGTTTAAGCGCTAGATGTGAATTGTTAAATCGAAGCTTCGTATATCGAATTCCAGGAACAGAATCCGTATAAATAAGCGTACTATCTCCATTGTATCGATGGATGATAATGGAGTCGATGGTGTTAGGACGATATATAGATATGTCCTGCTGATCTTCTAGAGTTGAAGAGAATCGAAGTTTTTCCAGCTCAATGCCTGTACTTAGCTGAAAGTCAAACGATAGCTTACGCTGGATACGAACCCCCACTTTCCAGCCTACTGAGGTTTCCTCCAAAGGGAAGTGTTCAGATGCTTTTTGAGTACTCTGATACACAGAAGAAAATGAATTGATCCCCCCATATACCAGCATCTGCCATTTCTTAATGGGAAAAAATTGATTAGATAGCGCAAAAGTGGTATGTCCCTGATGATCAAATTGTGGGCTTTGATTGAATAAAAGAGAATGGGGCAGCAGAGAAATACCTCTCGACACATCTGCTGATCCCCGGGTTGATCTGAAAGAGGATGAGCTAAGCTTCAAAAGTTCTTCTGTTGTGGATGTTGTCCCAATAATCCCCTGGTTCCTATCTTTCTCCCCTTCCGGCAATGTCGTTGGAAAGAGCACATTATTTATGCGTTGACCTGAATCCCTAAACATAAAGGGTGGCATCTTTTCTGAGTCGGAAGAATAAATACCGAATGCAGATAATGGGTCGAAAATAGGTGTTGCTGGAGGAATTGTGCCAATGGGTAAATGCCCTGGTCCGATATTCCTGTAAGTGGAAGAGTCTGGCTGTTGAGAAGAAGCTAACGATCTATCCTCTATTTGCCGTTGGTTCAGTAACCACATAGTGAAGATGCTAACCAAAAGAATCGCTGGAAAAATAAGGATTCCTCCAGAAACGCTTGCCGAGAAGCTTATGAATCCTGAAAATCCCTTTAAAGGGGAGATAGCAGATATATCTTTAGGGGGAGTAAGCGTAGAAGGAGGGTTATCTATCTCGGTGAGTATATTAGTAGAGACATGATCCCATTCCAGCTCAGCAGGAATATCCGTTGGAACATATCCTTCCAATGGTTCTCTAAAGATCGACTCAATATGTGTAGATTCCTGATCCATCATGATTTCATTAGCAACGATAATTTTTGTTGAAGTAATTTTTTAGCTCGGGAAAGTTGAGATCGGGAACTGCTCTCGGCTATATTCAGCATGCTCCCTATTTCTCTGTGCGAATATCCGTCTACTACATAAAGGTTAAATATGATTCTATATCCTTCTGGAAGTTCTGCAACCAACTGGAGCAGGTATTCTGCTTCTAATAATTGGATGGAAGGATCCTGGATAGGCAAACAGCAACTTTCCTCCTTCCACTCCTGGTAAACAATTTGTTTTTTCCTGAAAATCTTTAAAATGAGATGAATAGCGATGGACTTTATCCAGAATTTTAATTGTCCCTTTTCCTCTATATATCTATGTAAACTTGAGAACACCTCTACAAATATTTCTTGTATTACATCTTTAACTTCTTCTTGAGCTACGTTGAATCGTTTACAGATACCATATATATATGGCATATATATTTCGTACAACATCCGCTGACTGTCCGGATCTTTGTTGAGGCATCCTGCTATAAGTTCTCTATCTGTCAATGAAGGGCACTTAAGGATATTAATCTACTAATCACATCTTTCTACTTCCAGGGCAAAATCAATTTCTACCCATCCAGCCCTTTCAAAATCATCACAATTATCTATATCGAAATCGTCATTTTTACTTATGTACCCAAACCCTTGAACGGAACCTATAATAATATCAGAAGCAACACTATCAATTGTGAGAGATGGAGAAGAAAATGGACAAGTAGCTACACTATCAATGGAGGAGAGAAACATAGGTGTAGCAACATTATCTATGGATACAATTAATAAGCTAAAGCCCATGATAATCGAATCCGGGGTCTGAAAAAAATTGAGCAGGGACACTTTATTCGTAGATGCTACGACCGGCTGGGCTGAATAGGATCCTCCTCCATTACAAATGATGGAATCAGAAGAAATGACATAAGAAGAACTACTTTCCATAAATACTGCATCTCCAAAATCATCATATAGAACTTCACTATCTAAAGACATTTTTAATCTGGTATCTCTGAATATCACCTCCGGTTCTTGCTCCAGTTCTTTTTCCAGAATAGTATTAATATCTTCACTATCGCAGGACATCACTACACATAAACAAAAGGCACTTACCATTAAATAGATGTTTCTCATCATACATTAAGTTAGGTTATTTATCTAATGATTACCTATTGTTTCAATAATGCTGCATGGAGAATAAAATTTATTCTGACCGCAAACTTTCTATCGGATGATGTAGGGCTGCTTTTACAGTAAGAGATAAAAGTACTAGCGTAGAAAAGAGCACTAAAACTATAGCAGATAACAGGAATACGTCTAATGACATATCAATCCTGAAAGCATAATCCTCTAGCCATCTGGTCATTAGATAAAATGCTAAGGGCGAACCAATGACCACTGCAATGAGGATCAAATAAAATTGTTCTTTTGAAAGCAGGATAAGCAAATGGTAAACTGAGGCTCCCAGTACTTTTCTAATGCCAATTTCCTTCCTCCGCTGTTGGACCATAAACATCGTCAGACCAAATAATCCAATCCCTCCAATAAAGATAGCAATCACAGAAAATATGGTCGCCAATTTCATCAACCGCTGGTCAGCCCTATATTGTCGGTGGTAAAATTCGTCCAGGAAAAAATAGGTTAATGGATATGCCGGAAGCCATTCATTCCATTGCAACGCTAAATGTGCTAAAACATCTTCTAGTTCTTCCGCTTTGTATCTAATAGAAATATAGTGATACCAGGAAGGTTGGACAATCATTAAGGTAGGAATAATGTGATCCCTGGGAGATAAATGATGATAGTTTTGGTAAACTCCGATAATCGATAATTCTCGTCCATCCCACCCTGCGTTAATCTTCTTGCCTAATACTTCATCTGATATTGTCCAACCTAACTCCTGTAATAAGGCCTCATTTACCAGAATTCCTTTTTTTTCATCATCCTCAATGTTAGGATTAAAATTTCTTCCCAGAGTGGTTTCTATCCCCATAACAGCTAAAAAATCTGTATCCACAGAAAAATAGGATAAATCTTTTCCTTGTTTTTCTGGCATTCCTTCAGGGAACATAATTCCCCCTCCTCTACCTGCACCCGGGATCCGACTTGAAGCACTTACAAATTCAATATGAGGGTTCGTTAGTAAACCTGCCTTGATATAAGGATATTGAGCAATTAGTTTCTCTCCGGCTGCTGAACTTACATCGACGATTAATACTTGTTCTTTCTTAAATCCCAGATCTTTTGCCTGCATATAAGTTAGTTGCTTATATGCTATCCATGTCGCTATCATGAGCACCAGAGATATGGTAAATTGGAACACAATTAAACATCTTCTTGTAGTCAATCCCTTAGTTGAAACGTTAAACTTCCCTTTTAGTACCTGGCTGGGCCTAAATCCAGAAAGCACCCATGCAGGATATATTCCCGAAATCAATCCCAGAAGGATCGCTATACCTAATGTTTCAGCTAGGAGAATTGGCGTTAGCATATCGGTCCATCGAAATTCTTTTCCTGCGATCTCATTAAATAATGGCAATATTCCCACCGCCAGCATCACCCCAAGGCATAGTGCTATGAGACTCATCATTATGGATTCCCATAAAAATTGGATTATCAGTGTATTTCGCGCAGAGCCAATAACTTTTTTTATTCCTATTTCTTTTGCGCGATCCAGAGATCGGGCTGTAGTTAAATTAATGAAGTTGATACTTGCCAGAATCAACATAAAGAGTGCGATCAATGCCAAAATAGATATGTGACGAATATTACCTACTAATCCAGCCTGATCATGAGCTTTTGAGTGCAAATAGATGTCAGAAAATCTTTCCACTCCCAGGCGTACGTCAAAATGAAAACCTTCTAACTCCTTGCCATAATGAACTCTAACCATATTTTCTATTCGCTGTGAAAACTGGGAGATATCCTGTTCAGGAGAGATTAGAAAGTAAGTATGAACCCAATAGTTAAACCAATCTGACGTTTTAGGAGGCATTAATTGATCAAAGGTGGAATATGAAAGAAGCATGTCAAATTGAAGATGAGAGTTTGAAGGCACATTCTCCATAATTCCTGTGACGATGAAAAGCATGGAATCTCCCATGAAGATGGTTTTACCAGTGGGATCTTCATTCGGGAAATAGGTATCTGCCATTTTTTGGGTCAGAACAGCAGCATAAGGCTCATCAAGACAGTTCAAAGGGTTCCCTTTAATCAGCTTAAAATCAAATAAAGAAAAAAGCGATGATTCAGTAAAATACAGCTTGTGTTCATAAAATTTCTGATTGTGATGGAATTTCGGGTGCCAACGGTTAAACATCCTTACTGTCGAGCTTACCTCCGGATATTTTGCATCTAAAGTGGGAGCTATCCATCTACTGGATTGAGCGCTTGTTTCCCAGGACGATTCCGGAGATTTATTTTCTGTAGTGATTCTATAAATATTAGTTCCCTGGGAATGGAAGGCATCTACAGAGCGTTCATCTTCAATATATTTATATATAAGCAGACAAATGGCAAATCCCACCATTAAGCCTACTACATTAATACTACTAAAAATGGGATTTCTTCTCAGCATTCTAACAAACAGTTTAAGTTGAAACATCCACATACTGATAGAGATTAATGGTGAAAGATGAAGAGTTCGATTTTTGAAAAAGTAGAGTCGTATATAAGAAAATAAAGTCCCGAATAGACGTCTTTGGGCTATTTTATCGCCATGTAATTGTTTGATATCATGATACATTTCATCCAGATCTCCAGTAATTTCTTCGTGAAATCGCTCATCACAAAGAAATCGTATAGCCCTACTTGCCCAGGTAGGTAAGCTTGTGGGTTCGAAAGATTCCTTATTCATACTTCTATATTGAATTGAAATGCTGCACCAGGAATTTGATCCCACATTTTCTTGCGCAAATCCCGAACATGGATCAACGCCTGCTCGCCAGCAGGGGTAACGAGATAACATTTTTTCCGCTTCCCTCCTCTTTTTTGGGTAGCTTCAGTCCATTTAGCAGTCAGAAACCCTTTATCTTCTAGCCTGTTACAAGCAGCATGAACAGCTCCCATGCTCACTTTTCTGGCTGTCTGAGCTGATAATTCCCTTTGAATGGCTAGTCCGTATGCCTGATCATATAGTAAGGCTACAGTAAGCAATACAAACTCTTCGAACTCCCCCAGATAAGTTCCTTTCATACCCAAAAAATATTATTTTCTAAATGTAGATAAAATAATGTAATGTACAATAAGACCTGCTAATTTTTTCTAAATGTAGATAAAACTATTTTTCCTGCTGAGTATTCCTAACAAACCATTCGTATTGTAACATTTCCTTTTTCAGGAAAGCTGACAAACCCCAATTCAACGTTACATCCCACTATCCACACTTAAAAGAATTAACTACTTTTAAAAATCGTAAATTTTTATTTTTGAACGGTTATTTATATCATAATTTATATATTATACAAATACTGTAAATAAAAATAACCATCATTTAAATGTTCATATAAAACTTAGGAGAAAAGAATTAGCATCTGAAATTCTTATATGAAGTACTATTTTACGCATGTAACAGGTATACGAATAAAATCTCTATTGATCGTTTTTATTCTTAGCTTTATTCAAGGACATTTAACAGCTCAGGTAAGTGCTAATTTTACTGCTAACAATCGAGCAGGGTGTAGTCCTCTATCTGTTCAATTTACTAACCTCTCGACAGCAAGTGATCCAGCAAATACTACTTATTTATGGGATCTGGGCAATGGAAATACCTCAGTATTTCCAAATCCATTTGTAATTTACACTCAACCAGGAAATTATACGGTTACACTAACAGTAACTGATGATAATACTGGTGCAAGCAGTACCTTAACAGAAACAAATTTTATTACGGTATATGGTGATCCCAATGTGGACTTTACTGTGGATGGCACAAATGGTTGTGCCCCATTTACAGTAAATTTTACGGATATTTCTACTGGGGCTGATACCAACATCGTTTCCTGGTTATGGGATTTCGGAGATGGAAATATTTCAACCGACCAAAACCCTATTCATACGTTTAATGCTACAGGGATTTTTGATATCACACTTGTGGTAGAAGATGCTAATGGATGTCAGGGAGTATTTACAGCCTTCGATCTGATCAATACTTCCGATGTAGCCACTATCGATTTTACAGCTGACCAAGCCATTGCTTGTACTTCACCTCATTCCGTCACCTTCACCCCTACCGTTAACCCTGCTTCTCCTAACTACAACTACTTATGGGATTTTGGAGATGGAAACACCTCTACCGACGAAAATCCCACTCATCTCTACACTTTTGACGGATTTTTCGATGTAACATTGACCGTAAGTGATCAAAATGGATGTAGCGCAACGGAAATAAAAAATACTTATATCCAGATTGATCAACCAAATGCTGATTTTATTTCCACCACTCAAAGTGGATGTGTAGGTCAGGGAATTCAGTTTTTTAATACTTCTACCGGAGCAGATGATTACCTCTGGAACTTCGGTGATGGTAATACTTCTACTGCTGAAGAACCCAGTCATGTATATTTGGCTCCTGGAACCTATACAGTTTCCTTAAGGGCCACCAATACAACTTTCGGATGTACAGATCAGGAAATCAAAATAGCTCATATTGTTGTTCAAACAAGCCCTTCTGTCAATTTTACCAGCACAGATAATATCAGTTGCCAAAGTCCCCATACAGTAAATTTTACGGATATTTCTGTAGGAGCAACTTCATGGTTGTGGGATTTTGGGAATGGATCTACTTCCAACTCAGCCAATGTAGCCGATCACACATATGTTACTCCAGGAAATTATGACGTTTCTTTAACCGTTACCAATGCACAGGGCTGTTCTGCCACCGAAACAAAAGCTTCATTTGTCAGAATAAATCCTCCACAAGCCGATTTTGTAGCAGGTCCCAGAACTCAGGGATGCCTTCCTTTGACCACCAATTTTATCAGTACCAGCACTACTTCAGATCCAATTATTACCTATCTTTGGAATTTCGGAGATGGAACCTCTTCCACAGATATCAGTCCAACTCATACATACACTACTGAGGGTCAATTTGATGTAAGTCTTATCATCATTACCCAAAGCGGATGTAGAGATACTATCGTATATCAGGATTTCATTAGGGCAGGGTTCGATCCAAATGCAAACTTTATCGCAAATCCTCTCCAGGCATGTGTAGGAGATCCAATAGATTTTACTGATTTAAGTAGTGCAGGAACTGAGTGGTTTTGGACGTTTGGTGATGGGACGATCGTTTACAATCAAAACCCAACACATGTCTATGGAGATACAGGTGTTTTTACTGTCAGGCTTGTGGTGGGAAACTTTGGCTGTTATGATACGCTCATTAGACCTGATTATATTGAAATAGGCGGTCCTATTGCAGACTTTAACAAAACCCCAGACAATGCCTGTGGATTACCTACCAATGTCACCTTTTTTGACCAATCCATTCAAACGACTGGTTGGTTTTGGGATTTTGGAGATGGCAACAGCTCTACCTTACGAAATCCGACCCATTTGTACACAGCCTCCGGGACATATACGATCAGATTAATAGCCTCAGATTCTGTGAGTGGATGTATTGACGAATACCAGGAAAATGTGACTATAGGCAATCCTATTGCAGACTTTAACTTAAATCCCACTTTCGGCTGTTCTGGTACTACCGTCAACTTAGCCAATCTATCTCAAAATGCTACTGCTTACCTTTGGGAATTTGGGGATGGAAATACCTCCACAGATGTAAATCCTACCCATACGTACACCATTCCAGGTACCTATACCATTCGTCTAACTGCCTCCGATGGTTTTTGTGACGATACGATTAGCAGTACTTCTCAAGTACAAATTGTAGGATCAGCGCCTGATTTTACTTCTGATGTGACCGAAGGCTGTCTTCCATTAGCTGTTAATTTTGCAGATGCTACTGTACCCAGTCCAGGCAAAACAGTAGTCAATTGGCTGTGGGAGTTTGGTGATGGAAATACCTCCAACCAACAGAATCCATCTTATACTTATACCCAACCAGGTTCTTATACCGTTACGTTAACCGTTTTGGATTCAGATGGATGCTTGAGTACTCATACGAAAAATGCATACATAAACCCCACTCAGCCTACAGCAGAATTTTCCAGTAATGATAGTATTGCCTGTCCCAACACATTCATCCAGTTTAATTCCTTATCTACCGGTACAGGAATTACGCACTATTGGGAATTTGGGGATGGGACAAATTCCCCTGCGACAAACCCTGTGCATGTCTATCCTGGACAAGGGATTTTTTCCGTTATCCTAACGGTAACTGATATTAATGGGTGTACCGACGTAGAAGCTAAAAATAATTATATCCGGGTAAGTAATCCAACAGCCAATTTTATCGCTGATAGTACTCAAGCAGATTGTCCTCCACTTCCCGTTAACTTTTTCGATCAGTCGAGTTCAGATGTAGTAAGTTGGTTTTGGGAATTTGGGGATGGTAGTACTGCCACCCAGGCTAATCCCGCCAAAGTATATAGTGCCGCGGGAAATTATGATGTGAGATTAACCGTTACTACAGCCCAGGGATGTAATGATACAGAAGAGAGAATTGGATTTATTGAGATCAATGGGCCCACAGGTTCGTTTGACTTTACGCCTAAAGTGGGTTGTTATCCACTCGAAGTCACTTTCACAGGTTCCGGTGCAAATATTGTTGATTACACCTGGGACTTTGGAGATGGTTTAGGTGGAAACGGAAATCCTATTTCACATACCTATACCAGCGATACCATTGCCAGGCCCGTCATGTTGATAGAAGATGTGAACGGTTGTCAGGTCGCCATTACTACCTTAGACAGTATTCAAATTCAGCCTTTGCCCATTCCTGATTTTGATGTAGATGTTTCGGATATATGTCTTGGTCAAGTGGTTTCTTTCACTAATACAACTCAATCTGAATCTCCTATCACTCAATACTTCTGGGATTTTGGAGATGGAGCGACCTCCGCCCTTAGAGATCCTCAGCACACCTACACTACAGCAGATACCTTTTCGGTTAAACTTCGGGTAACCACTGCCGATGGCTGTGTAGACAGCGTTACCCAAACAGCATTGATACAGATTACGAATCCACCACAACCGGCTTTCCTGGTAAATCCTGCTAAAGCCTGTGTCCCGAGTACCGTTTCTTTTACTGAGTCTTCTACTGGTTCGTTTCCCATAGTTGATTGGAATTGGCAATTTGGCGACGGAGACTCTGCCAGTGGTCAGGTAATTCCCAGTCATACTTATGATACAGCGGGAGTATACAATGCCAGCCTTACTGTCACCGATAATCAGGGCTGTCAATCTACTTTGACACAGGTGGTGCAAGTGGATTCTTTGCCAGTTATAAATTTCTCCGCAAATAGATATGGATGTGCTCCCAGAACCATACAATTTACAGATTCATCAGGGGGACAAGCTGCTCCAGTAAATTGGTTTTGGGATTTCGGAGATGGAGGTCCTACGTCTACCTTAAGGAATCCTACTCATACATATGCTTCTGATGGAACTTATGACGTAACCTTAACCGTAACTGACGCTAATGGCTGTACTAATGTAAGAACCAGAAGCCAATACATAGTACTGGATCGACCTGTAGCAGATTTCACTTCTACAGCTGGTCCAGGCTGTCCACCACAAACCGTACAATTTACAGATCTTTCTATTCCAGATACTACCATCAGTTGGTTTTGGGATTTTGGGGATGGGGCAACTTCTACCTTACAGAACCCAGGCCATACTTATCAGAGTTCTGATACCTTTGATGTCAAATTAGTGATCACTAATATTTTTGGTTGTTCGGACTCTATTATCATGCCTGATCATGTCATCACTTATCAGAGACCCTCAGCCAGCTTTACCCTTTCAGATGTAGACGGTTGTGCACCTTCTACTATTTCTATGAGTAGTACCAGCATGGCTAATGGGGCACCTCTTGCCTCTTACCGTTGGAATTTTGGAAATGGAATCACGAGTACAGGGGCAAATACCAGCTATTTCTACACCTTACCGGGTACTTACGATGTTACTCTGGTGGCCAGGGATCAAAATGGATGTAGAGATACCGCCGTCCAAACCGTAGAAATTTACGATAATCCCCAGGCTGAATTTATGGCCAACATAACCCAGGGTTGTGCGATTGAAAATATCACCTTTACTGATCTCAGCACTCCCGTAGTTCCTATTTTAAGTTGGGAGTGGGAATTTGGCGATGGAGGTACGGGCGCGGGAAATAATCCTACCTATGCTTATTTGAATGATGGTATCTACGACGTCAGCCTTACTATTACAGACATTAATGGTTGCCAGGATTCCATCACAAAAGCCCAGTATATTGAACTGGATCATCCAAACGCAGAATTTATCGCCAATACGACTGTCAGTTGTCCTGGAGAAACCATTACCTTTCAGGATCTTACCACAGGAATTTCTACTCCGGTAGCATGGGTATGGAACTTTGGCGATGGCAATACATCCACCCTTCAAAACCCAACCCATGCTTATCTAAATCCTGGTTTATACACAGTATCTTTAACAGTAACTGATGCGCTAGGCTGTGAATCTACCATTATTAAAAACGACTTTATCCAGGTCTTGATTTATGGAACGCCCGACTTTAATTTATCTGTAACTCAAGGTTGCCAGCCATTGAGAGTAGAGTTTGCCGATGCCAGTTTAGCAGGAGATACTAGTATAGTAGGATGGAGCTGGGATTTCGGAGATGGAGGAACTTCTCCTGTCCAAAACCCAACATATATTTTCCAAAATCCAGGTAATTTTAGTATCACCCTAACCATTACCGATGCTAATGGCTGTACTCGTCAGATTTCTAAAAGTGTAGAAGTATTGGCATCCCCTCAAGTAGACTTTATAGCCGATCGAACGAGGGATTGTTCTGTAGCTACGATTAATTTTCAGGACAATACGACGAGTCCCTTTGTGTTAACCCAATGGGAATGGGATTTTGGAGATGGAAATACAGCAACTACTGTTACTCCTTCAAATACTTACTTATTGGATGGAACGTATAATGTCTCTTTAAAAGTTACAGATCAAAATGGCTGTGTAGATTCATTGACCAGACCAAATTTTATCCAACTGACTCATCCGGTAGCAGATTTCACCTTAGATGGAACCATTGTTTGTCCCAATGACCCCATAGGTATTCAATTTACAGACACCTCTATTCCGGATACTACCTTACAATCATGGTTTTGGGACTTTGGCGACGGCAACACCTCCAACCTTCAACATCCAAATCATGTCTTTACAACTCCTGGATCTTATACAGTTGAACTCATTGTTACTAATGTTCTCAGCTGCTCTGACACTATTACCCAAACCAATAATATTACGGTACAAGGAGGTCCAACAGCCAGTATAGATGCCTCTATCTTAGAGGGATGTGAAGCCTTAACTGTTCAATTTTCCGATAGTTCCATTGCGGGAGATGAAGATATTATTCTTTGGAACTGGGATTTTCGCGATGGGAACACCTCTAACTTGCAGCATCCTCAACACACATTTAACTCAGCGGGAAATTATATGGTTCGCCTGTTGGTAACAGATAGAAATGGGTGTGAACATGCTGATTCTGTAGAGATTCGTGTTCTTCCTAATCCAGGAGCCGAATTTACCTCCGACAGACAGGTAGGATGTTCGCCTGAGACAATTAACTTTCAGGATCTCTCAACCTTCACCGCGCTAATTAATGATTGGCAATGGGACTTTGGTGATGGAAATACAGCAACTATTCCTAATCCTTCCCACATTTACACTGCAGATGGTAATTATAACGTCAGCTTAAAAATTACCGATACCAATGGTTGCCAGGACTCAATTGAGAAAATAAATTTTATAAGACTGTCTCATCCTCAAGCTAATTTCACGACAGATGTATCAGAAGTGTGTCCTAATATCCCTATTGGAGTAAGTTTTACTGATACCTCTATTCCCGACACTACCATTATTAGTTGGTCGTGGAACTTTGGAGATGGTAATTCCTCTACTCTTCAAAATCCTTCTCATTCCTACAGTACTCCAGGAATTTATCCTATTACCTTAGAGGTCACGAATATTTTGGGATGTACAGATCAAATTACTCAAAACAACGCTATTGAAGTGTTAGCAGCTCCACAGGCTAATTTTGGTGCAAGTACATTAACGGGATGTGTACCTTTGGCAATCAGTTTTTCAGATAGTTCTACAGATGGTGATGCACTCATAGTTTCAAGATCGTGGGACTTCGGCGATGGAAATACTTCTACGGTTCAAAACCCAGCTCACACCTTCGATTCTGTAGGGGTATTTACAATTTTACTTACAGTATTAGATGCAAATGGGTGTGAATCCACAATTTCAAGGGATGTAGAAGTTTATGGGTTACCTACAGTGGATTTCTCGGCCAACCCAAGAAGAAGTTGTTCCCCCGTTGCTGTTGCTTTTATAGATGTTAGTTCAGGAAATAACATTAATCAATGGCAGTGGAATTTTGGAGATGGAAATACCTCTAATCTAAAAGATCCCAGCCATGTTTACGCTTCAGATGGAACTTATGATGTTACACTACAGGTCACTGACCAACAAGGATGTACGCAGTCGATTACTCGAAATAATTACATCCACTTAACCCATCCACAAGCCGGTTTCAGCATCAGCGACCCTCAAATATGTCCGGGAGATACGGTTGCTTTTACGGATCAAAGTATTCCCGATACTACACTTATGTCATATTCATGGGATTTTGGAGATGGCAATACATCTATCCTTCAACATCCTTCTCATGTATATAACACCCCAGGGCAGTACTCCGTCAGCCTCACCATCACAAACATTCTCAATTGTTCTGATAATTTAACTCTGACTGATACCATTCAGGTAGTGAACCCTCCCAGTCCAAATTTCCAGGCGATTCCTCCTTCGGGATGTCGTCCGGTATTAACAAGTTTTACGGATCTAACGGTACAAGGAGACGAACCTTTACTGACCTGGAATTGGGATTTTGGAGACGGCAATACTTCCATTGCCCAAAATCCTTCTCACCAATACGATTCATCAGGTGTATATACTATAAGTTTGACGGTAGAGGATGGTAGCGGATGTTCTGTCAATACAACTGACAATATAGAGGTATTCGATTTACCTACAGTAGATTTCATCGCATCCCAAATAAATGGTTGTGCGCCTCAAAGCATCGTGTTTACAGATTTGGTTTCCAGTTCGACGCCCATTACCAGCTATTTATGGGACTTTGGGGACGGTAACACCTCTGTAGCTCAGCGTCCCACCCATACCTATCAAAATGATGGGACCTATACGGTAAGTCTCATCATATTCGATCAAAATGGTTGTGGAGATACTATTGTTAAACCCAATTATATACAACTAACCAGTCCAGCAGCTAATTTTACGGCTAATACAACAGAGGGCTGCCCAGGAACGCTTATCAATTTTACTAATAATTCCATCCCCGATACGACTATCGTTTCTTATCAGTGGGACTTTGGAGATGGCAATACCTCTACCTTAGAAGATCCCACCAATCTTTATACTGTTGCTGGAGTGTACGATGTGTCATTAATTATTACCAATGCAAGAAATTGTAGAGACACTATCGTTATGAGTAATCTCATTGAAATTTTTCAGGAACCTACTTCCTCCTTTACATTTGATGTCTCTCTAGGATGTACACCATTAACGGTAAACTTTACTGATCTATCTGTAGGCAATGGAGCGGGAATTGATTCCAGATTATGGGTATTTGGCAATGGAACTACCTCTACTGCCTTTGCCCCAGGCCCTCAAATGTATGATTCAGTCGGCTCATATGATGTTACGCTATTTATTAGAGATGCCAACGGTTGTACTAGTTCCTCTACAGAAACCATTACCACATATGAACCTCCCGTATCTAATTTTATCGCTAATCAAACGGAGGCTTGTGCACCAGCTAATATTCAATTTACTGATCTATCTACAGGAACCTTTAATATCGTGGCTTGGTCATGGGATTTCGGAGATGGACAAACATCCACGATTCAAAACCCCACTCATACTTATTTGGACAGAGGAGTATACACGGTAAGTTTGACCGTAACGGATGAGTTTGGATGCCAAACTACTTTCACCAGACCTGATTATATTCAGACCTTTAGACCAGATGTAGATTTCTCCTTAAATACTGCTCAGGGATGTGCAGGATTTGAAGTATTTTTTAGAGATCGTACCAACGCGGATACCTCCTTAGTCTCTTGGCTATGGGATTTTGGGGATGGAAACTCTTCCACAGACACAGATCCAGTGCATATATATACGACTGCAGGAACTTATGATGTGAGTCTCACTGTGATTGATGCCAGAGGGTGTACGCATTCTATCAGTAAACCTAATGTCATTGAGATATTGGAAGGACCTGAAGCTTCCTTTACGCTTTCAGATACCGTAGGATGCCCACCTTTAGAAATTACCTTGACGAACACCTCTATTGGAAATTCTTCTGCTGTAAGTGACCTGCTATGGGATTTAGGAGAGGGAAGCACCTCCGTATTAAATTCCTTTAATCATATTTATTCAAGTGTTGGAACCTATACCATTTCTCTTACCGCTACAGATGAAGATGGTTGTTTTGATGTAGCTCAAAAAGATATTGTCATTTCATCTCCGCCTACAGCTTCCTTTTTCTCGAATCTGAGAGACGGTTGTGCGCCTTTGGATGTTCCTTTTAATGATATATCAAGTGGCTCAAATCCATTAGTAGGATGGGAATGGAAATTTGGAGATGGAGATTCTTCTTCCGTACAACATCCTATCCACAGATACAACGCTAATGGCGTATATGATGTGGAATTAATCGTTACGGACATTAATGCCTGTAGTGATACCTTAATTAGACCTGCCTACATTGATATTTCAAGACCTACAGCAGATTTTACGTTTAATCGTACTCCCAACTGTGAACAACTCACTTTTCAATTTACTGATAACTCCATTCCAGATACTACTTTGGTAAGCTGGTTCTGGAACTTCGGAGATGGAGGAAGTAGTACCTTACTAAATCCTCAGTATACCTATAGCGCACCTGGCACCTACACCATTTCCCTTATAGTTACTAATGTATTAGGATGTACTGATACCGCTTCCGTACAACACTTAGTAGAAATCCTCTCTCCGGCCACAGCTAATTTTGTTGCGGATAATTTTTCAGGATGTGTCCCTTTAACTGTCCAGTTTTCAGATTCCACCTCTTCCGATTCCATCCCTATCGTATCCTGGGATTGGCAGATTTCGAATGGAACTCAATTATCCAATCAGAATCCTGCCTATAATTTTACAGTACCCGGAATCTACGATGTGTCATTAACGACCACCGACTCCTTAGGATGTGTTAGCAGCATCACGCAACAAGTAGAAATCTTCGGATTACCTCAGGCAGATTTTGATGCAGTTCCTCAAATTACCTGTTCGGGAGCACCTATTCAATTTAGTGATCAAAGTACGCATCCCTTTGGAAATCAAATAACATCCTGGTCATGGGAATTCGGTGATGGGAATACTTCTACAGCACAGAATCCAGTCCATACCTATACCCAGGATACAGTCTTTTTAGTTATGCTGACCATAGAAGATGAGCATGGGTGTACAGATACTGCTGCTGCTCCTGACTTTATCAGGCTAAACAGACCAGCAGTAGACTTTACTATTGATAAAAACCAAATCTGCCCGGGAGAAATCATCCAATTTACTGATCTTACTGTTTCAGATTTTGATATTATTAATTTTGAATGGGACTTTGGAGATGGGACCACTAGCAACGACCAAAACCCGACACACACTTATTTAGCCTCAGGTACCTATACCATCACTTTACAAATTACAGATAGCCTGGGCTGCTTAGGTACAGAAGTTAAGACGGATACAATTACAGTAGACGATCGTCCGATTGCTCAGTTTATCCCCAATCCCTCACAGGTGTGTCTTCCATATACAGTAAGTTTTCAGAATACCACCACGCCACAATCTTCCCCTATATCCACATATCAATGGAGTTTTGGAGATGGTAACAGTTCTATTCTTGCTGATCCATCCTACACTTATTCAAATGCGGGAGATTTTGATGTTGAGTTAATCGCTACGGACCAAAATGGATGTGCTGATACGAGTTTACAAACCATCACTACCCTTATTCATCCATTGGCACAGTTTACTGCCAGTGATTCGATTGGTTGTGCTCCGCTAAACATCCAATTTATCAGCCAATCTACTGGAGATAGAAATATAATTGCCTGGGAATGGGATTTCGGAGATGGGACGACGTCTAATTTCCAGTTTCCCAATCATACCTTCAATAGTGATGGATCATATGATATAAGACTAGTCGTTACCGATGTAACAGGCTGTACTGACACATTGACCAAAAGTAACTTCATAAATCTCACACGACCCACTGTCGACTTTACCTCTGATAAACAGCAGATTTGTCCGGGAGTGGAAGTTAATTTTACAGATATCACCTCTCCAGATACTACACTTGTCGGGTGGCAGTGGAATTTTGGAGATGGTAATACGTCGAATGTGCAACATCCTACCCACTTGTATGCAGATTCCGGAGCGTATACAGTTACATTGACTGTAAGAAACGTATTGAACTGTACAGCTACGATTGCTAAAACGGAGTTAATCGATGTCATTGCCCCTCCTTTAACTCAATTCACTCCGGGTGCCATAGAAGGATGTGCTCCTTTTCCTGTTAATTTCACCAATACTTCCCAGCCTCAATCAGCCACTATTTCAGGCTTTAGCTGGGATTTCGGTAACGGCAACAGTTCTGTCCAAACGAACGGATTTCAAACTTACAATGTACCTGGCACTTATAATGTTAAATTATATGCCACGGATAGTTTTGGTTGTATAGATTCTGCTGAACAGGAAATTAATATTTACGAACCTCCTATAGCTAATTTTGCCACGACTCAAGAAGTAGGTTGTGCCCCTTTTAATGTGTTCTTTACTGATTCCTCTACAAGTACTGCTCCATTAACTGATTGGGTTTGGGATTTCGGAGATGGTACTTCAGCGAATCAGCAATTCGTATCGCATACTTATACCAGTAATGGTTCTTACGATGTGAGTTTAACCATTACTGATCAAAATGGATGTACAGATGTAGCGTCCCAGAGTGATGCTATACGGCTTTCCTTACCTCAGGCTAATTTCTCTACCAGTAGAAATTTATCCTGTACCGGGACAGAGGTCCAATTTACAGATGAATCTATCCCTGATACGACCATCGTGGATTGGTTATGGGATTTCGGAGATGGTAATTCTTCTACAGCCCAAAATCCTACCCACGTCTTTACGAATCAGGGAACATATTCTGTTTCCCTAACTATCACCAACGTTTTAGGATGTAGTAATACATATGTAGAAAACTATCTGGTAGAAGTATTGCAAGGGCCTACAGCCTCGTTTACTCCCAGTGTTTTATCAGGTTGTAGACCACTAAACGTATCCTTCTCAGATGCTTCTACTGCAGATTCAGTAGCAGTCGTTGCCTGGAGATGGGATTTTGGGAATGGAACTTTTTCTACGGATCAACATCCAGCCGTTTCTTTGGATACCGCAGGTTTCATTCCTGTTACGCTAACAGTAACGGATGCCAATGGATGTACTGGCTCCACTCAGTTAACTATAGAAGTGTATGATTTACCTGATGTATATTTTGTGGCCTCAGATTCTTTTGGTTGTGCGCCTACTCAAATAGAATTTCAGGATCTGACTGATTCTGATGCCCCTCTTACTAACTGGAGATGGGATTTTGGAGATGGAAATATCTCTAATTCTACTAATCCCATCCATACCTATCAACAGGATGGGATATATGATGTGAGCTTGCAAGTGAGAAACCTGAACGGCTGTGAGAGCTTTTTTGAAAAAAATCAATATATCCGCCTGGATCATCCTACAGCTCAATTTACGATAGATCAGGATAAAGCTTGCCCTGGTACTACTTTTCAGTTTACCGATCTGAGCTATACCGATACGGTGCTGGTTGATTGGTTCTGGGATTTCGGAGATGGAAATACAGGCACAGGAGCTAATCCTTCCAATTTTTATGTTACTCCCGGAACTCAAGATGTGAGTCTTACTGTTACAGATATTTTTGGTTGCTCAAATACCATAACCAAGCAGGATACAGTAGAGATATATACCCCACCTTCTGCTCAATTCAGTCCAAGTACGACACAGGGCTGTAGTCCATTATTAGTACAATATACAAATCAAACGCAGGCTAACTCTAGTCCTATTTCCAGATTGATCTGGGATTTCGGAGAAGGTACTCAATCTATATTCCCAAATGCTAACATCACCTATACCTTTCCAGGTATGTATGATGTAAGCCTGATTGCTATTGATGGGAATGAATGTCGTGATACGGTGATGACCTCCATTGAGGTATTTACTTCGCCTACAGCAAGTTTCCTGGTCAGTGATTCTGTAGGATGTGCGCCAAAAAGTATTTCCTTCCTCGATCAATCACAAAGTATAAATCCTATTATAGAATGGCAGTGGGACTTTGGGGATAGTACCATTTCTACCAACCAATTCCCTATTTATACCTATGATAATAATGGCGTATACGATATTTCTTTAACTATTTCGGATATTAACGGATGTACAGATACGCTAACCAAACCCAATCATATTAATTTATCTACGCCAATGGTGGCATTTTCTGTAGATCAAACGCAGGGATGTCCCGGGGTAACTTTCCAATTTACAGATGAAACCATCGCAGATACGACGATCCAATCTTATCTTTGGAATTTTGGAGACGGCACAACGTCTACTAACCCTAATCCTGGACACATTTACACTCAATCTGGATCATATACTGTCTCATTAACTGTAACTAATGTGTTAGGATGTAGTGAGACATATGTGGAAAGCAATCTTATAGTTATTCAGCGAGGGCCTCTAGCAGCATTTATTCCCTCTGATACCTTAGGGTGTACCCCATTATTAGTGAATTTCGAGGAAACATCCCTCGCTGGAGATGCTCCCATTGTAAGTTGGTTCTGGCGTTTTAACGATGAACAAACAACCATAGCGAGAGAGCCCTTTACTACTTTCGGAGAATCTCAATCCAATTCAGTTACGTTAATTGTCACCGATAACTTTGGATGTTCAGACTCTACAGAAATGGAGATAGTTACAGTTGTAGGACCTACCGCTGATTTCTTTACCGTAGACACATTAGGATGTGCTCCCCATGATGCCAGATTTACAGATTTATCTTCCAGTGATTTTCCTTTGACAAATTGGACCTGGTCCTTTGGAGATGGCAGATCTTCTACAGAGGAAAATCCGGTACATATCTATTTAGAGGGAGGGGACTACGATGTCAGTTTGATTGTTGAGGATGAAATTGGCTGTTTAGACACATTGGTCAAATCAAATTACGTCCGTCTGATCAATCCATTTGCCAGTTTTGAAGCAGATATCACCAGAGGCTGTCCTGGAACTATGGTCAATTTTAGAGACTTAAGCCTTCAGGATACGACGATTATCGGTTGGGAATGGGACTTTGGAGATGGAACCACTTCCAGAGATCAGAATCCTTCCCATCAATACACAGTTCCCGGAACCTATGATGTGCAGCTGATTATCACTAATATCATTAATTGTACCGACACCTTAAGGTTCAGCGATTATATCCTAATCCATGATCTTCCGGAAGTTACTGTATCTGTAAGTGACACGATAAGTTGTGGTCCTTTCGCTCCTACCTTTGTAGCGTTAAGTAGCCCTAATCAGGGAATAGTATCCTGGAACTGGAAAGTAGATGGAGCATCCATTAGCGCCTCGACCAGTGCTTCCTTTACCTTCGATTCGGTAGGAACTTATAGGACTACCTTAGTAGTTACTGACCTGAATGGTTGTGTAGACAGTGTAACCAAACCCATTACTGTATTCGATTTACCGGAAGCAGACTTCACTGTATCAGATCAGCTTAATTGTGCTCCTATTTCCATTAACTTTAGAGATAGGTCCGAAAATGATCCGGTCGAATGGCAGTGGGTTTTCGGAGATGGAAATGTTAGTAGCCAGCAAAACCCAATCCACACCTATGAGCAAGACGGAAATTATGGCGTTTCTCTGTTCGTTGAAGATGAAAATGGATGTAGGGATTCTATCACCTATGATGACCTGATTCGACTTGATCATCCAGAAATTTCATTTACTGCTGATTTCGAACCTAGTTGTATTCCGGTAAATGTTACCTTCGAGGCAACCTCTATCAGTCAGGTTCCTATGGCATTGTGGAAGTGGAACTTCGGTGATGGGCAAACGGCTTCAGGAGATTCATTAGTATACGGCTATAATCAAGAAGGTAATTTCCAGGTATCCTTAGTAGGGATTGATTCTCTGGGTTGTACAGATACCATATCGAGAAATGTTCGTGTAACTATCATAGAAGATCTCACGCCCGACCCTATCAATATTCATCATGTTACGGTAAATAATGATAATCAGGCTACGGTCAGATTTGCTCCAAATAATGAATCTAATTTTGAAAGGTATATCATATTAAGAGAATCCGAAACTTCTCCTGGAGTGTATTTACCTATCGATTCCACCAATCTGAGATTCGATACGACTTACGTAGATACAGATAGAGACTTTAAATCCAGATCCTACTGTTATAAGGTCATCGTAAGAAATACCTGTGGATCATATTCTATAGAAAATCAGACACAAGAACATTGTACGATTGAAGCCACGGCCAATGCCTCTCCGCTGGGGATACTGATTGACTGGAACGCATACAGAGGATGGAATGTAGATAGATATGAGATTTATAGAGTAAACAATTACCGGACATTTGAAGCTGAATTATTAGCAGTAGTAGGTGGAAATGAAACTCAATACACTGATGATGAGACAGAATGCTTATTACCTTATTCTTATAGGATTAAGGCCATTGGAACGATTGGAGGACTGGCTTATTCCTGGAGTGATACCACCACTTCCTTCAATCAGCTAAGCTTTGGAGCAGAGCCTAATGAGATGATCAGAGCTACCGTGGAAGATGATGAACACATACTGGTTGAATGGACGCCAGCAGTTTTATTGGGAGAAGAGATTATTCATATTGAGCGAAGTGTAGACGATACTACCTGGTTACCTCGATTTACTGTTCCAAAAGGAGAATTGAAAGTCCTGGATACAGATGTTCAAGTTCATCGGTTCTCATATTCCTATAGAGTCTCTACCCAGGATAGTTGTGGATTCAGAACTGAACCTAGTAATATAGGAAAGACGGTACTACTCGAAGCTGAAAGTGATCAGGGAGTGAATAGATTGAGTTGGTCTCCCTACAAAGATTGGAGATTTGATGTAGAGAGCTACGATATAGAAGTATATTCTGATTCTATAGGCAGATATATGTTGGTGGGAAGTGTGGCAGGTAACACAACTGAGTTTGAAGATAGAACTACTGAATTGGATCAGGGAGAATATTGTTACAGAATTTGGGCTAATGAGTTGGGGGGTAGAAGAGCCCGAAGCCTTTCTAATGAGATTTGCTTACCGGTATTGACAAACTTACATGCGCCTAATGCCTTTTCTCCTAATAATGATGGAACTAATGATGTATTTAAATTCGTAGGCTTCAATGTCAAAACCTATCATTTACAAATATTTAGCAGATGGGGGAGAAAAGTTTATGAAAGTTATGATATAGAAGAAGGATGGGATGGAACGGTGAATGGCGTCCCGGTACAAGAAGGAGTTTACATGTACGTGCTTAGAGGAGTAGGGAACAACGATAGAAAATACCTAATCAAGGGATCTGTCACCTTAATTAGATAGGGAAACCCAGAGGTAACTAATCCTACCTTTAATATCACTAAGGAAATGTTTGAGTAAGTTAAGGAATCAAACGAAAGAAAAGACGAAAGAAGCTAACCAGAAACTTCTTTCGTCTTTTCAAATCCCTCTGCCTTAAGAATATCAATAAGTGGCAACATATCCAATTCATCCCCCCCTTCTAAATATATTTTTTTAATAGGTACCTCTACTAACAGAGACTCAGGTGGAAACATATAAATCTTCCCTATAAAGCGGTCGAAAGAAGCTCTTTCTTTCACCGTTTCTACTAATTACATGCTGTTTTAAGATCAGATCTTCCACACGCAATTTGGCAGCAATAGCCCTTTCTCTTTCTTCACCTCTGGTACCTATCAGTTCCGGGGTATCAATATCATAGAATCTCAATGATTCATATGCATAATTAAAAAACCCAAGATCAATAAAAAAATCTGCTGTATCTCCATCTACCACATAACAGCATACTGCACGAAATAACCCGTTGTTTAAGGCATCTGGATAACTGATAGGATGTGAATCGAGATCTGGTGGCTTTCTCATAATTATTGTTATATAACTGAAATATATCTACCTATCTGAACACTTATATCATCCGTGTCCCTATAGATCTGTGTACTAATATATGTGGTTTTATATCAGATTGTTACCAAAAGTTTTAAAATGCTTCCCCAAGGATTATTTTTTATGCCCCAATACCTTCATGATCGCTTCATTTTTACTGTGTACATTGAGCTTTTTGTACAGGGAGCGAATGTAAAAGCGAACAGTATCAAGAGATATATGATACCTATCTGCAATTAATTTATAACTCAATCCATCTACCAATCCCATCGCTACCTGCCTCTCGCGTTCATGAAGTTTTTCACCATTAATGATAGAAGGGATAACAATGGAGGAAGGGGCTTTGTTGACAGGTGCAGTATCCTGCTGTTTAAAAAAACTAGCTACCTCTTTAGATGCCCTGGGATCTAAATAATATTCCCCCTCATATACGGTATAAATAGCTGTAGATAAATGCTTATCCAAGGATTTTTTCACCAAATATCCTACAGCTCCATTTTTAAAGGCTAAGGTAATAGAACTAATTTCATCCATTACTGTCAACATGATGATATCCGCAGCTGAAAATCGCGATTTTATCTCCGGAACTACCTCTGCTCCATTAGCATCTGGAAGATTTATATCCAATAAAATAATATCAGGGACCTCTATATCTGCTGTAGCGAAATCAGTGTAGTTTGTATATACGTTTACCAAATTGACATCGTTAAGATTTTGGAGGTAATGAGTAATTACTTCTGCATAGATGGAATTATCGTCTATTAGAACTATATTAATCATATACTATCTATAAAATAACCAAAGGTTAAATGTTTTTAAATACAACATTTATTCTTAGATGAAAAGTAGCACGCTTGTATTTTTATTGTTAATCGCAGTTTTCTCTTCCTTTTCTCAATCAAATGAAAAAGGCAAATTGAGAATTCAACTAATTATGTCCAAGGAGGACACCACCAAAATAAGACTGCTGAATGAGCTTGCGGAAGCTACACTGACAAATAATGTTATACAAGCAAAAATTCATTTAGATGTAGCGCAGGTATTGTTGGACAAGCACGATATTCCCCAACTTAAAGCAAGGACCTTAACTAATTTAGGTGTATACTTTATTCTTGAAAACAAGATTGATAGTGCCAAGCACACCATACAAAGAGTCCTCGAATTGGCCCCTAAGCTCCCAAATTCCACTTATGTTATCGCTGCGATTAATCATATGGGAGATGTTCACTATCAAAGAAAAGAATACACTCAAGCCATTTACTATTATGAACTATTACTTTCGAAAGAACATTTGCTAGATCCAGTTCAAAAATTTGAACTACACAATAATCTTGCTAAAGTACAAAGGGCGCTGGGAAATTTTGTAGAAGCAATGAATTTTTATCTAAAAGCACTTAAAGTATATAATGATAAATCTCTTACCCTGGAGAGTAAAGTGATCAGTTTACACGAAATAGGTGCCCTTCATGCCTTTTTGGACGACACAGTTAAAGCGTTAGATTATTTTAGAAGATCCCTGGCGTTGAGTTATGAAAAAGGATCCATTTTGTACATGGCCCTAAACATGGAAGAGATAGGGAAGCTTTCTCTCGCCAAAGGTGAATACAACAGAGCTATGCATTCCCTTAGTAAAGCTTTGGAATTATACTCAGATATTAACTACGAAAAGGGAATCGCATCTACTTTTTACAAGGTGGGACTTATCAGCTACCATAAAGATGATCTTTCAGATGCCGCAAGTAAGGTGAACGCTTCTATGGAATTAGCGATAGAAAACGATTTTAAAAATATCCTGGGATCCAATCTGAACCTCATGGCAAATATTGCCTATAAAAAAGCTCAGTTTGAAGAGGCTACTAATTATGCCAAAGAAGGATTAGCTCTGGCCCAACGAATACAGGCAAAAGATTTGATGAAAGAAGCCTCTCATATATTGTTAATTTCTAATGAAAGATTAGGCGATTTAGAACAGGCCGTTTACTATGCGAAACTATATGCAGCCTATAAAGATAGCCTGGTCAATGAAGGAGATTTACGGAAACAGGAAGCATTGAAATTTAATTATGAGCTCCAACGGCAGGAAGAAACTAAACAAGCAGAACTAGCCATTAAGGATGCGGAGATAAGCCAACAATCCTTGATCATCGCTTTCATGATTACGATCGCCTTGTTACTGGTTCTGCTTACTTTTTTATTGGTCCGAGGAAACCGTCTTCTGAGGGTGCAGAAAAAAGAGTTAGTGCGCCAACATGAAGCCGTGGCCAGTCTCAATCATTTAAAGGATAAATTATTTTCAATCATCTCCCATGATTTAAAAAGCCCCTTACTTTCTCTCAGAGAATTAGCCTTAATATATAAACATCGTAAATGGACCGAACAACAGCTCAATCAATTCTTCGCTATTTTCTTCCAGCAGTTTGAACAGACGATAGACTTGCTGGAAAATCTTCTCAATTGGACCAAATCTCAGATGGGAGGGATGAATATTACTCCGGTAAAGTTCAATTTGACAGAGTTAGTGGATAGCGAAATAGATATTTTATACTCTTCTGCCACAAGGAAAGGTATCCAACTTCAGCATTCTATTACTCAACCGATATACCTATTCTCAGACCTTCAAATGGTTCACTCTGTATTGAGAAATTTACTTCACAATGCAATTAAGTTTTGTGATAAAGGAGATGAAATTTGGGTCAATGTGAAAGTTCAAGAGGATGTTGTACAATTGTTTATCGTGGATACAGGGGTGGGAATGGATGAAAAGACAAAGAAAAACTTGTTCAAGCTCGAAAAGTATACCACACCGGGAACTAAACTGGAAACAGGTACAGGATTAGGGCTTATTATATGCAAAGAATTTATCACTCAATTAGGAGGGAAAATTTGGGCGGAAAGTAAACTGGGAGAAGGGAGCGTATTTTGCGTCATACTCCCTTTATCCACTCAAAATGTTAACAATAAACCTTTCATGCTTCCTAAAGAAATAAAACACTAATTAGCTAACAATTACATTGCATTATTTCCCTCCAAAGTATAAAAGCAGCTTTTACGGTTACTTCCTTCGTTTTACCTGATCAAGGTGATAGAGAAAGTTTTCTGAATCACTATTCCCGTTTCTGTAATTGCTTCGATTTGACAAACGTATACCCCTTCAGGTACGGAAATTCCCTCCACTTTACCATCCCACCTAAACTCTGGATCGAAGGAAGCTATCAACTGCTTTCCCCAACGATCATAAATAGCCCAGTTCAATTGATCAAATCCAGCGCTGGGTAATTTAAAATGATCATTAAACCCATCTCCATTAGGAGAAAATGCATTTGGGAAGAAAATCTCAGGAGGCCACACTTCAATAAAGCTAAAGCTGGCTGTATCAGAGCAACCAAACAGATTCTCAGCCGTCAAAATGACTCTGTACTCTCCCGGTAGTAAAAATTCATGTAGTGGATCTGCTTCTGTGCTACTTCCCGCATTTCCGAAATCCCAGGAATACAGATCCGCATGTTGACTTTCGTTCATAAACTGAACTGGAAGCGGTCCAAATCCCTCTATGTTATCAACAGGACTGAATGAAGCAATGGGCTTAAGGATTCCCTTTACAGAAAATGGTATTGTATCTCCTCTACATTTATTACTATCTATAGGAAACACCCAATAATCTTCGGTTATCGTATCTTCCGGTGTCAATGATAAAGCTATTCCTCTCTGCCTGTTACTCCAAAGATAGGTGTATGCTCCAGAGGTTTCAATATCAATTTCTTCTCCTATACAAGCTTCGTAAAGAGAGTCCAATTCTTCGGTTGGTTTTGGAATCATTTGGACGTTTACACTATCTACTGCTAAACATCCCGATTGATCTCTGGCAAATACCCGGTATAGTTTATCTTCATCTACCAATACTACAGGCCTGGGAATGCTAAAGGTATCCGAATCACTTGCTGAGGTCCAAAAATAACTGAGAGCTCCCGTAGCGATTAACTGTGTTTCCGTCCCTTCACATATACTCGTATCAGAAGAAACGGTAATCTCAGGAGGTGCCGTAACACTAATAAGAATAGAATCCACACTCGCACAGCCGATATTGTTTTCTACCTCTACTACATAATATTCATCAGCAACAGGAGAAATAAATGGATCACTAATAAATGGATCACTAATATTACTCCCTTTTACCCAACGATAGATCGTTCCTCCATCAGCGAATAATTGAAGGGATTCCCCAGCACAAACGGAACTATCCCCATTGTCCGTAAACATATCCACTATAGGCGATGTAATTCCTCGAACCGTAAATGGAACCGTATCTCCTACACACCCTCCCGCAGTGTATGGTATTAACCAATATCTTCTGGTAAGCGTATCTGAAGGAATGATATTCAAAGAGTCACCCGTTTCACCTGTACTCCATTCGTATAAAAAGTCGCCTGAAGTATACATTCTGATTTCCTGCCCTACACAAGCCTCATTGATGTAGGGTACATCTTCAAATGCTCTATCCACACTGGTGATATTAACGGTATCTCTCGTCTCACAGCCTGCATCACCGTAGCCTATGACCTCAAACTGTTTACTCTCGTTGACGAAAATAGTAGGATCAGGCCCATCATATGACTCTACTCCTGCAAAATCAGTCCAAAAGAAGTTATCTGCTCCTGATGCCTGAAGCTGTATCTCTTCTCCGATACAAACTGTGGTATCTGGGTTTACAACCATTACTGGAACAGGTAATACAGAAACTGTCACTGAATCAGCCACTAAACAACTTCCGATTCCTGCCTGGAAAATATATTCAGTAGTATCTAAAGGAGTTGCTATAGGATTATTAATTGTTATATCACTCAGACCTGGATCTGCTACCCAACTTGCCCCTGTTCCAGTTCCCTGTAATATAATAGCTTCTCCTCTACAGATAGTCGTATCTTCTCCAGCGTCTATTATGGCTTTATTTACGACGGTTACCACTACGGTATCTTCATCTACACATCCATTAGCATCTTCAATATTAACAATATAGGTGGTTTCAGTGGTGGGGCTGGCTATAGGATCAGCGATAGTAGCATCACTTAAAGTGGGAGCAGGCGTCCATGTGTATAAAACTCCTCCTGAGGCTTGCAATTGGACTGTTTCCCCTTCGCAAACCGTCGTATCGGGACTCACTTCTCCAAATTCTAATGCCTGATTATTAAAAGACAGGATATTTGAAGTTAAGCGGCAGGTAATCTCTGTCAAATTCGCTTCTGTATCAGCAAGCAGCAATCGAAACTGATCATTGGGACCAATAGTAGCAGGTTCGTAAGTATCTGTGTTTGCTCCTGGAATATCCGACCATGTTATTCCGTTGTCATTGCTTATTTGCCATTGATAAAAAGGCGTCGAATATCCTCCAAAAGAAGTGGCTTGCATCGAGGAAGGCACTCCTGTGCAATTATTCTGTACTGTACCAGCAAAATCTATTTCGGCAGGCTCTCCACATAACCTGAAACTGATGTTATCCAGGGCCAAATCATTTCCTATCCCTCCGGGAGCGTTATTTCTTAACACAAGGTGTATTGTTTCTCCATCAGGTGGAGCAATAAAAGAGAATCCGTAGGTATTCCAGGCACCATCATTCATAATATCCCCTGTACTGTGAGTGGCTGGCCATTGAGTTAACCGCCATTGGTCAATACCAGGTGGTGCCAGAATAAAATCTATATTAGGTAAGATATGGTTCTCTCCAGTTTCATTACCAAAAGGAGCAAAATGGGGACTGTAAATATTGATAATATCTGCACTAAACTCATATATTCTCCCTCCACACAATCCTGACACCTCAGCCTGATAAAAGCTTCCCCTGTCATAGCCCGCATTAACGACCATCATATACCCATTTGGATCGGCACTATTATCTTCAATAGAGATCCATTTGGGAATTTCCTGGCCCGTCTGATCAATTCTCCAATTTCCGGGATTCATCCCAGCAGTAGCATTTGAAAGTACATAACTGCCATCATTAGGATACCTTCCTCCTCCCCCAGATAATTGATAATCATAGGTAGTAATTCCATCGGGTAATCTCTTGATCGTGATAGAATCATTTTGAGGGGGCACTTCATCTCCCGGCTGTACAGTGCCAAAATTTCCTTCAGGAAAAATATTATCCCCTTTACTCCCTTCACATAATCCTCCTATAGACTGGATATAGCAATCCGAATCAGCTTCGTCTATATCCCCATCTCCATCATCATCTTGAAAATTATCGCAAATTTCCACCTGGCCCAAAAGAGAAGATGGAATGCAACTTAAAAGGGTAATACTGATGAAAAAAGTTTTTAGAGCAAAAAGAACGAAACTTCGATATGAAAATAGGTTAAAATACCAATTCATTTACCTCACTTTATGGTTGTATCACTTCGAAAGATGCTATGAATTACTTATCAATGAGTGAATTCATTGACCCTTCCCTTATGCGATGAATACCAGCAATCGAACATTATCAGATATGTAAGTGAAATTATTGTGAGCTAATAGTGGGTCATTGCATTAATTTAAAAGCAAATGCAGCACATTATATGTTTAGAAATATTTGCCTGATCAATAACAATGAGTTGGAGAAACAGAATATCCTAATTTGGTTAAGAGGCTAGCTAAAATATCATTTTCTATTTACTACAACATAAAAACGATTATACATTAGAATTATTTAACAAAAACATTAATACAATTAACAAAATAACCTATCCAATAACATAAGGTTATTATTGCCCACCCTCAAGGATTAATAAAAAAGACCCAAACCTATAGAAGTTTGGGCCTGGTTGCTCCATCCATTCAGTAATAAAAACGAGACTAATGAGAAACTTGACTAATAAAAAAACTGCTAATATTTTTATATGTAGAAGGTTTTACTCCTTGTCATCGACAGTTAATGATGTTCATGAGTTAACCCTTCATTATATTCTTTCTACCTTTTCTTTGAACACATAAGCAAGTAAAAGATATTTTTGCAGCACTTCAAGTTTCTGCATCAAGTCTACATCTTTATGTAGATCTCATATACTTTTTATAGAATGCTACCAATTGAAAGGGTAATGTTTTGTACCAATGAGCAAGAAACTGAAGTCAGATCGGGCCATTGCACAGGAACAAATGTTCTTACAAAGAATGATATATACAAAAAGGATGTCCCCATTACCGAGACATCCTCTTATAAATATTATTGCGTTTAAATCTACGTATAGCTAAGCTATCTTCATTTTAAGATTATTTACCTTCTTTGATAAAACGCTTCGTAAGTACTTCATCCCCTAATTGAATACGAAGCACATACATTCCCGAGGCTAATTGACCTACAGAAACTCCCACTTCGAGTTGATCACCTTTCTTTTCGTGGAATTGTTCATCTATCATTCTACCTGTAAGATCCAACACATTCAACTGTACCACGCCTTGTTCTTCTCCTGATAAAGAGAAGCCAAGAGAGGTGGTAGCTGGATTCGGAAATACTGAAAGTAACAAATCAGTATCATTTACGGGTCTATCAGCATCTAATTCATCAAAGGCAAGTCCAGTATTATTTGCTTGATCACAAAGAGCTATCAACAGTGGAGGAAATTCCCCATTCTCTTTGGAATTGAAAAATACTCTGTTGTATTCTCTATTGGATTCAAGTGATTTGACCACGAAGCTCGCAACTCCATCTCCCTGAATCTGAGCTAATACTTCCTGAGTAACATCAAATTCGTAGTATCTGGCAACATTATTTACCTCTTCAGATGCAATAATCTCTCCGGCAACACCAGGTGAATTATTAAAAGTGATAGTTGATTCAGACCAGTCATCTATAGTAGGAAAGATCCCTATTTCCACCTCATTATTACTATCTGAATTATTTCCGAATAGTCTTAGAAGAATACGATCTGAATTGCCAAGTCCTGTTACATCAAATTGTAAATAAGACTCATATCCAAAGCCATTAGGTTTATTTCTAGCAATCAAATATCCTTTGTCTCCAAAATTATCATCTGCTCTGCTAGAAGCATTGTTTACTGAAGCATCTCCAATCAAATCAAATGATCCCGGAACACAATCTGTAGGTTCTCCAGCTCCAGTATTCAGCACTAGTAGCGGAGGAAACTCGTCGGATTCTTTTGTATTAAATTGAGCCCGGTCATAATTTCTATCTGTATTAGTAGAGACGATCACAAAAGAAATAAATTCCTCTCCATTTAATTGTTCCTTTACCAGAGAGGTCACATCCCACTCATAATATGTAGGTGTGGCATTTACATCTTCAGCATCTACTTCATTTCCTTGCCTTCCGGGAGCATTATTGAAGGTGATCTCTAATTCCTCCCAGTCGGAATCTGTTTTAAATACCACTACCTTTACTATATTATTGTTATTGGGATTCCTGCCATAAAGTAGAAGCTTAGCATTAGACACATCATTAATGTCTGGCAGTTCAAACTTTACATAAGACTCAAATGCCCATCCATTCGGTTTATTTCTCGCCAACATATTATCCTTCGCTCCAAAGTTCTTATCTGCTTCAGAGGTAGCATCATTCACCTTCGCATCTGCAATAGTTGTTAGTGTAATTATCTCTTCCGCTGGAGCGAAATTAAAGCCAGCAATGAGTGGGTCGTGATCTGAGTTTCGAATAAAACTAGGAGAAAATAGATTTTCCAATCCTTCTCTATCTTCCAGATTGTAGTCAAAAGCATCAGCTTCATCGGCATTTACATGCCATTCTGCGATCCCACTTACTTTCTCGGTCAAATTATTGCTCACCAGGATATAATCCAGCGAACCAAACTGACCATCAAACAAGAAAGAGTAATTTCCTGCCTCATCTAATAAGTTGGTAAATCCATTATTAAGAAATAATTGGATAGGATCTTCTTTTGCGTATGAATTAAGATCCCCTGCAATGATAATATTCTGAATTCCAGTAGAACTCGGATCTGTGTTTAACCAATCCAGAATAGCTTGAGAAGCTTGTAATCTACGATTGTTAAATTGTCCCTGACCGTCTCCCTGATCGGCATCCAGCCCTGACCCTGAACCTCCTTTGGATTTAAAGTGATTAACGATAAAAATGAATTGTTCCCCAGAACTTAGATCTTCAAATGCCTGCAATAGAGGAACACGATTCTCATTAGGAGTTACAAATGGTGCCTCACCAGCTAAAGTTGCAGTCCTTCCAACAGGCTTAACAGTACCAGACTTGTAAATAATCCCTACTTTGATAGCATCATTCCCTAAAGCATCTACCGTACTTGTGAGTAAATCAGCATCAATAAAATCGTATACTTCACTTCCTAAAAAGGTATTTAAGCTGTCTACCAAGACTGATATAGAACTGTTTGCGCCATAACCATTATTTTCTAGTTCAACCAATCCTACCACATCTGCATCTAATGCAACTAATGCGCTAATGATTTTTTGATTTTGACGCGCAAACTCTTCATCGCTATCTGCTCCCCTACAATCTACGGTTCCTCCAGTTAATCCGTCTGTACAAGTTCCCTGGCCATCAATGGTAGAGAAATAGTTAAGCACATTGAAAGAGACCACTTTAATATTACCACCAACTTCCGGAGCGCTATCAGGACGAGGATTTACATTGGTAAACTCAAAAGTGCTATCAGGTATAGTGTTGATAGGTTGGATGGCATACAGATTTCTATTGGTATTAAACCCAACTACACCTGTTACATTGTCCACTAAATCTCCTCCTCTGAAAAAATTATCAAAAGAAAGTGCTGGGATAGGATATGGAATAGGAACTGGGTTATCTTCATTACTGGCATCATCCAGAACAATTCTCCTAAGTGCTAATTCTGCAGCGAATTCCTGGAATTCGGCAACTCCAGGGGCATTATCCTGAGTAAACTGAAAGTCTCTTTGCGTAGACAACGTGATTTCTCCCTCTCCGTCTAACCTAAAATACTCAGTAATCACCAAAGATTGAGGGAAAGAAACTAACATCCCTTCCACAGCTTCGAACTCCAATAAACCACTGACAGGTAAATTGATTTCAACAGGATCAGGTAACAGATCGCTTCCGTCCTGAGTAAATTCCAGTACATTAATAATGGTCGTTTGGGTGTTAGTTTCAGCAACCGTACCCACAATCTCCACAAATTCACCTTCCTGTACTTCATTAGTGTTATCCAATACAAATATACCATCAGAAGTAGCATCTACTCCATCACCTACCGGATCTTGGATGAAATATCCTCCAAGGCCATTTTGTGTAGCTCCGACAACAATACCAGAGGTCCTTACGATAGATCCTACTAATGGACTTTCAAAATCACTACCCTGAATGTCGTAAACAGGCGTTAAAGGTAGATTGGTGATAGGCTGTTGGTTAATGGCACCAGGCGTAGGAATAATAGGCTGATAATTAGCGGTATTTCTAGCTCCACCTTCTCCATTAGGAATCCTTTGAAGCGATTCTACACTTCCTGAAGGACCTTCGTCTGCCTGATTTTGCCCCGAATTCAATAATACCAATAATCCGGCATCTTCGGCATCATTTGTTCCATAAACAATGGCATCAATTAAATTATCTGTAGTAACCGCAGTACCATTAGGAAAAGTAGAGGCATCTGCCAAATATAAAGCTACCGCATCCGCTCCATTCTGTAGCCCGTTAGCAGTAAAGACTACTGTATCCACATTGGGTACACCGACTGAGCCAATAACAAAAAATCCGTTTTCGTCTGTGGATTTTCCAGAAAGATCAATGGTATTATATGACTGGTCATTACTTCCGTTATATAAAACCACCACTAGTCCTGTCAAAGGAGTATTTCCTAATCCTCCATCAAATAATTCAATAAATTCCGTAGAGTCTGTACCTGGTTGGTCAGAATCGATTTCATTGATGACTACAGGAATATTTCCGCATGCATCTACTGTCGTGTTAGCTGCTCCTGGAGTGCCATCTGTACCAACAGAAGAAAATGCGTGCTCCACAAATTGTCCTACCAAGCCTGTTGGACATCTTAAAGCACCAGCAGGTAAGAATGACCCATCTGGCCCTAAAACCGGATTAGCATAGGTGTTGTCATCAATATCGTCGTCAATAAATGCTATTTGGTCCTGGATAGCTGCCCAAGGCTGATTATCCAATTCGCCATCATTATCTGTGTCTAAATCATCTCCACTCGCACCTGTAAATCCCTCCACAAGGAAATATGAATTAGTATTGTTTGTAAAGGTATTATCTGCAAATCCCAGGTCAGCAGTAATATTATACTGTGCCTCCGCTGCTGGACTGGCAGCAACGAAAAATCCATCGGAAGGAATGCTTTGACCAGTTAAAGCAATAACGTTGTCAATTTCTCCAAATCTATCTACTTCCAACACAGTAAAATTCGAAAGATCTGATCCAGAGGTCCCTGCAATTTCGATGAACTCAAAATCAATCCCTGGAGTATTAATAACAATTTCATTAATAATGATAGGACCCTGAAACAACCGACGGAACTATTTCATTCACAGAACCGGGAGTATTTAAGGCTTCTCCTTCTACAGGCGTACCTGAAAAGCCTGAAATCCCAGCTAAATCAAAATCATTTCTTACCCAGTCCGAAATAGCATCCGTATCTGTTCCATTAGGAATTCTGGAGGCTCCTCCGGGAGAGAAACTGCTAAAACCGTCAAAATTCGGCCCTAATACTACATCGGCATAAGTAAGGTTTAAAGTGTCTCCATCACTGACAGCCACGGCATCTACTATCCTGCTCCAGGGTTCTTCATCCAATATACCATCATCGTTCGCATCCAAATCAATATTTATTGAATCCGAAAAATTTTCTACCAATAGAAGGGTAACAGTTCCATTTTCCAATGCATTGTTAAAAAATCCAAATAACTCAAATCCGTTAGCATCAGTGCTTCCTAGAGGAAATACGCCATCAATAGTTCCAGAAGCTCCTGAAGTAGAAACATCACCTTCTATTTCAAGCAGGGTAAATCCAGAATAATCTGTATTCGGATCTCCAAAAATTTCGATGTATTCGTTTGTGTCAATCCCCCGTATGATTAAATACAAATTCATTGATCACTGGATCATTTGGAGCTTCTGGTACCAGTTGATTCTCTACCCCAGGGGTATTTAGTGCCTCTCCAGGCGCAGGCGATCCAACAAACCCTTGAATTCCGGCTAAATCAAAATCATTTCTCACCCAATCTGTAATGGCATCCGTATCTGTTCCATTAGGAATTCTGGAAGCTCCTCCGGGAGAAAAACTGCTAAATCCGTCAAAATTCGGCCCTAAGACCACATTAGCATAAGTAAGATCTGAAGTACCTCCATCACTGACAGCTACCGCATCTACAATTCTGCTCCAGGGAGCTGAATCCAATACTCCATCATTATTCACATCCAAATCAATATTCACGGAATCAGAAAAATCTTCCACCAGTAATAATGTGATCGTCCCGTTTTCTAATTCATTGTTAAAAATCCCAAATAACTCGAATCCGTTAGCATCAGTGCTTCCTAAAGGAAAAACACCGTCGATATTCCCCATTATTCCTGAGGTGCTAAAATCACCTTCTATTTCAATGACCGAAAATCCTGAGTAATCTGTACTTGGATCTCCAAAAATTTCGATGTATTCATTCGTATCAATGCCTGTATGGTTAAATACAAACTCATTGATCACAGGATCATTAGCTGTTGCAGGTACCAACTGATTCACAGCCCCAGGCGTATTAAATGCCTCCCCTTCTTCAGGTGAACCTGTAACTCCTTGAATTCCAGCCAAATCAAAATCATTCCTGACCCAATCAGATACAGCGTCCGTATCTGTTCCATTCGGTACTCTGGAAGCCCCTCCAGGAGCGAAACTGCTTAATCCATCAAAATTGGGAAGCAAAACTACATTCGCATAAGTTAAATCAGAAGATCCTCCATCACTCACAGCTATAGCATCTACAATTCTATTCCAAGGTTGCGTGTCTAATACTCCATCATTATTAGTATCTAAATCGACGTTCACTGAACCAGTAAAATTTTCTACTAGTAAAAATGTTATCGTACCATTTTCTAATTCATTGTCTAAAAACCCTATTAACTCAATTCCCTTTCCATTTGCAGAACTTAGTGCAAAAACACCATCAATGGTTCCTGCTCCTGAACCATCTCCTTCGATTTCGATAAGAGTAAAAGAGGAAAAATTAGCAATCGAATCCCCAAGAATTTCAACGTATTCGAGTGTATCGGGACCAGTATGGCTGACCACAAATTCGTTAATGACAGGATCTTTGGGTTCTTCCCCTGGAACAGGAATATCAAACTGACCAAAAAGGTCCAAAGGAATAAAGTAAATAGATAAGAGAAGGATGAAAAAGAGTTGATGTAGTCTTTTGTTCATTGTAAGTGAAACTTTCTTAAATATGTTGATCTGAAATTTGTAATAAACACTATAGTTAGTATCTATTGTTAATGTAATTTTTTTCCTGAATATTTTCTAACACAATCAATAGCACGAAAATTTTTTCATTTTATCGTCAACCTCTAAAAAAGAATAAATGTAGCCAGCTTAAACAGTCCGGATACATACGATAAATAGAATGATATAAATTTGACAGATAACAGATTAAGTAAGCTTAGAATGAACTTAATGCTAATAATTATTGAAGTACAATTAACCTATAAGTATTTATAATTAAATAAAGTTATTAAACAATAATATCCAAAACTTACACATTTATCAAAGCAATCTGAAAAGTTAATAAATACTTAACATACATTCTCTCTATACAGAAACACACAGGGGATACCCATATTGGATATCCCCTGTAAATTTTTATTCCGATACTTAAATATTAAGTATTAGCATATTGACATATAATTGGCTATTTACTCCTAATGAGTTTTTCCCACATCATTAGCTGATCCATTTGGACTTGAATAATATACATTCCCGGAGAAAATCTTTCCGTTGGCACAGAAATCGTCCATTCATCTTCCTCCTTCTCATAAACCCTTTCAAACAACAATTTCCCATTCATATCTATGATCGACAGATTAAATTTCCCTTTGCTGAATGAGTTTAATGAAACTTGGGTTGTCCCGGCACTTGGATTTGGATATAACTTAAGTTGAATATCAGAAGGTTCTTTCAATTCATCTTCTATATCATTTACATCAAATACTATTTGTGGATCTGTACCACAAACTCCTACTAATTCAGGAGGATTACTATTACTTTCCCTGGAATTGAATTTTGCTCTCTTCGAGCTAGTGGAAAGGGATACTACAAAGAAACTTGCTATTCCATCTCCCGCTGCTTCCCCTAGTACTTCATTTGTCACATCAAATTCATAATACTGTTGATTCCCATTTACCAGCTTAGAATCCAGTAAATTACCCGAGGCCCCAGGTGAAGATGCATACGTAATTCCATTTTCGGTCCAACTGTCAGAAGTAGGATACACTCCTATATTAAGCCCTTCATTATTATCATTATTCTTCCCGTACAAACGCAACTTAACCTGATCCATTGAGCTAAATTCACTTACATCGAAGCTCAAATAGGATTCGTAACCATATCCACTCGGTTTATTTCTGGCAAATAAATAGGTCTTACTACCTAGGTTTTTGTCTTTCTCGGAATTAGCATTATTGACAGTGGCATCTGCTGTAGGAGTAGCTAAGGCAGGAATACAGATATCCGGAATACTATCTGAAGGAGACAAATGAAGCAATGGTGGATGTTCCCCATCTTCCTTGGTGTTGAATTTTACCCTATCATAATTACTATCTGTATTTATAGAGGCCAACACAAGGGAAACACAATCTCCCCCATCTGCGATTTGTTGATTTACTAAAGGCGTAACATCCCAAAGATAATATCCGGCAGAGTCTGCTATAGGAACTACATCCAGTGCCAACCCTTCTCTACCAGGAGCATTATTGTAGGTAATCTCTAATTCCTTCCAGCTAGTGTCTGTTTTGAAGACGGCTATCTGAACCAGATTGCTATTATTAGGATTTAATCCATACACCTTCAACGTAGCCTTGTTAACAGCAGAAAGATCAGAGAGAGCAAACTTAATATAAGATTCATAGGCCCAACTTCCTGGCTTATTCCTTGCATACATTTTTGTAAGTGTCCCAGTATTTTCGTCAGCTTTGGAACTCGCACTATTCACATCAGCATCCGCAATAGCCGTTAGTATCTTATCTTTAGGAACAGGAGGATTTCCTTTCCCAGGTACGATCTCCAGTTCAGGTGAATTCTCACTGTTTTCCTTAGTAAAAAACTGAATCCGATCATAAGGCCCCCCTTCAGTAGTAGATACTAACATAAGAGAAATACACCTCGCGCCATCAAGAATTTGTTGGTTCACTAACGCTGTAACATCCCAAACATAATATGCTCCGGAATCATCAATATCCACTACATCTACAGGAAATCCCTTTTTACCTGGAGCATTATTAAATGTTATAGTAGATTCCTCCCATGTGCTATCTGTATCGTATACTGCCACACTAACTACCCTGCTATTATTCGGATTAAAACCATATACTTTTAATAAAGCTTTTTGAGCTCCTTCCAACTTTGGAATCTTGAACTTTAAGTAGGATTCAAATCCCCAACTGTTAGGTTTGTTCCTAACAAACATTTTATTCGATGATCCCAAATTTTCATCTGCATTTGCAGTGGCATTATTCACATAAGCATCAGCAAATGGTGGGATAAAAATGGGATCGGAAAGAGGTGGAGGTAAACACCCAGCTAAAGACGGATTAGGAATTCCTGGGCTCCAGGTAGATAAAGGTGCATCTGGAGCTATTGGCAACCATACCGAAGGATCATGTTCACATCTGAGTGCACCTAAAGGCAATAAACTTTGTATTGGATCGAATGTGGGTTGAGCATAAGTAAAGCCCGTGCTATCTGAGCGAAAGGCCATTTGATCTACCAACCTACTCCAAAACACACTATCTATCACCCCATCATTGTTCACATCTATATCATCTCCTATATTCCTGGTGAACTTATCGATCAACAAATAGGTATAGGTCGTTTGAGGGAATATTCCATTGGGCAGGATCACATTCGGATTGAGGTTGAATTTTTGTTGTGCCAATGGCGAGGCCGCTACCCATACGCCATCTGTGGGAACATATTGATTGGCAAAGGGAACAATATGCGTCACCACCCCAAAAGGATCTACCAATACAAACTGACAAGCTGCCAGATTAGCTCCCGGAGGGCCTACTACTTCAAAAAACTCACAGCCTGGATCTGTTGGACCTCCCAATAACATTTCATTCAGCTGAACGGGAACGGAAGGAGGAACACACTCAGGAGGCGATACGTTCGATATGCCAGGGCTCCAAATTGAAGGTGATACACTTGGAGATTGTGGTAGCCATAGATTCGGATTATCCCCACACCTCAATGCTCCTGAAGGTATGGAATCATTTAATGGACCAAACGTAGGCTCAGCATAAGTAAAGCCACGTGCTATCTGAGCGAAAGGCCATTTGATCTACCAATCTACTCCAAAACACACTATCTATCACCCCATCATTATTCACATCTATATCATCTCCTATATTCCTGGTGAACTTATCGATCAGCAAATAGGTATAGGTCGTTTGAGGGAATATTCCATTGGGCAGGATCACATTCGGATTGAGGTTGAATTTTTGTTGTGCCAATGGCGAGGCCGCTACCCATACGCCATCTGTGGGAACATATTGATTGGCAAAGGGAACAATGTCCGTCACCACCCCAAAAGGATCTACCAATACAAACTGACAAGCTGCCAGATTAGCTCCCGGAGGGCCTACTACTTCAAAAAACTCACAGCCTGGATCTGTTGGACCTCCCAATAACATTTCATTCAGCTGAACGGGAACGGAAGGAGGAACACACTCAGGAAGCGATACGTTCGATATGCCAGGACTCCAAATAGAAGGTGATACACTTGGAGATTGTGGTAGCCATAGATTCGGATTATCCCCACACCTCAATGCTCCTGAAGGTATGGAATCATTTAATGGACCAAACGTAGGCTCAGCATAGGTAAAGCCCGTGCTATCTGAGCGAAAGGCCATTTGATCTACCAATCTACTCCAAAACACACTATCTATCACCCCATCATTATTCACATCTATATCATCTCCTATATTCCTGGTGAACTTATCGATCAGCAAATAAGTATAGGTCGTTTGAGGAAATATTCCATTGGGCAGGATCACATTCGGATTGAGGTTGAATTTTTGTTGTGCCAATGGCGAGGCCGCTACCCATACGCCATCTGTGGGAACATATTGATTGGCAAAGGGAACAATATCCGTCACCACCCCAAAAGGATCTACCAATACAAACTGACAAGCTGCCAGATTAGCTCCCGGAGGGCCTACTACTTCAAAAAACTCACAGCCTGGATCTGTTGGACCTCCCAATAACATTTCATTCAGCTGAACGGGAACGGAAGGAGGAACACACTCAGGAGGCGATACGTTCGATATGCCAGGGCTCCAAATTGAAGGTGATACACTTGGAGATTGTGGTAGCCATAGATTCGGATTATCCCCACACCTCAATGCTCCTGAAGGTATGGAATCATTTAATGGACCAAACGTAGGCTCAGCATAAGTAAAGCCCGTGCTATCTGAGCGAAAGGCCATTTGATCTACCAACCTACTCCAAAACACACTATCTATCACCCCATCATTGTTCACATCTATATCATCTCCTATATTCCTGGTGAACTTATCGATCAACAAATAGGTATAGGTCGTTTGAGGGAATATTCCATTGGGCAGGATCACATTCGGATTGAGGTTGAATTTTTGTTGTGCCAATGGCGAGGCCGCTACCCATACGCCATCTGTGGGAACATATTGATTGGCAAAGGGAACAATATCCGTCACCACCCCAAAAGGATCTACCAATACAAACTGACAAGCTGCCAGATTAGCTCCCGGAGGGCCTACTACTTCAAAAAACTCACAGCCTGGATCTGTTGGACCTCCCAATAACATTTCATTCAGCTGAACGGGAACGGAAGGAGGAACACACTCAGGAGGCGATACGTTCGATATGCCAGGACTCCAAATTGAAGGTGATACACTTGGAGATTGTGGTAGCCATAGATTCGGATTATCCCCACACCTCAATGCTCCTGAAGGTATGGAATCATTTAATGGACCAAACGTAGGCTCAGCATAAGTAAAGCCCGTGCTATCTGAGCGAAAGGCCATTTGATCTACCAACCTACTCCAAAACACACTATCTATCACCCCATCATTGTTCACATCTATATCATCTCCTATATTCCTGGTGAACTTATCGATCAACAAATAGGTATAGGTCGTTTGAGGGAATATTCCATTGGGCAGGATCACATTCGGATTGAGGTTGAATTTTTGTTGTGCCAATGGCGAGGCCGCTACCCATACACCATCTGTGGGAACATATTGATTAGCAAAGGGAACAATATCCGTCACCACCCCAAAAGGATCTACCAATACAAACTGACAAGCTGCCAGATTAGCTCCCGGAGGGCCTACTACTTCAAAAAACTCACAGCCTGGATCTGTTGGACCTCCCAATATCATTTCATTCAGCTGAACGGGAACGGAAGGAGGAACACACTCAGGAGGCGATACGTTCGATATGCCAGGGCTCCAAATAGATAAAGGAACTCCTAAAGCTTGAGGCAACCATAGATTCGGATTATCTCCACATCTTAACACTCCTTGCGGAATGGTATCATTTACAGGACCAAACGTAGACTCAGCATAGGTAAATCCTTCGGAGGAAGATCGCACCCCTATCCTATCTACTAGTTTTGACCAATAAACGCTATCTAATACTCCATCATCATTCACATCTAAATCATCTCCTATGGTACCAAAAAAATTATCCAGCAATAAATAAGTTGCTGTTACATTTGTAAAAAATCCATCGGGCAATGTTATTTCTGCCGAAACACTAAAAGTTGATATAGCAGATCCATTAGCGGCCAGCCAATGTCCATCTGTAGGAATAACTTGTCCGGTAAAATTTAATACCGTATCTACCGTTCCCTGAGGACTTAATCTTACCATGGAGCAGGCAGTAATATCTGTTCCGGGATCTCCGGTAATTTCAAAAAATTGGGATTGATTTACCAAATCGAGAATAAAAATCTCATTTAGAGCTAAATTTTGTGATTGAAGGTGTAGAGAGCAAACTGCAAAATTCCAGAGCAGGAAAAATAATTTGGTTCTCGTTTTCATATGACAGAAAAAATAATAAGTCGATTCTTAGTAGACTAATGGCTATTATAAATAAGTAACTAATTGATTACAGATGGACTAGTACCAAAAATGGAAATATTAATTGTGGAAGGGGGACTTCTAAATGAATGGATACAAGTGCTAAAACAAGCTTTGGTTTAATTCTTAAATAAGCGAATAAAATAATTATAACTATCTAATAATGAGAACAAAATCCCTTTCAAAATGATAATTATTCTGTTTTTCAGATAGATAGCATAATAAAAATTTATATACTTATTCTTAATAATAAATATACGAATTAAATAGCATATTATTTCTCTATATTTTATTTTTTACAATAGATATTTCAAAAAATATCTATACCAGTAAGGGTATTCAAATTGATTACATAGCTAAGTTCTTACCTCTTTAATTTATCCTATTTCAATATTTAATTATATAGAATAATTATTTAATTTAAATAGAGAAACTATTACTCCTTAAAATGGTATTATTTATGGTGTACTTATATATAGGGAGAAGAAAATATTTATAATAAAACTGGGTAGGGAATTCTATATTGGTTATGTATTTCAAAGGAGAACTGTATTGTTTTTATTTGGTTTCACTATCTATTGAAAGAATTTTCATTATTTTTATTAGCCAGTTTATTATTCATATTTTTTTATTATTTTCTAAAACATCTAACATCGTTTGGGGGTCACAATCCTATTTATTTTATACGTTATAAATTTTAATTTTCGTTAAATAATAAGACGCAATATTGCTTACAGATTTAATTGTCAGTTTTAATTCAGTAATAAAGTTAGTAAGAACAAAGTAAGGTGTAAATGAAAGGAAAGAAGGAGGTTAAAGTGAGTTATTATCCTTGTTGCTATAATCAATCATACAGCCATAATTAATCGCTCATGTGTTCTTATAGAGAATTTAACAAATTCATGGGGCGTGCATGGGTTTATTTAAGCATATTTACTGTTGGAATAATATCCTTGGGAACCCATATACCAGATAATGAGGATCATCTGGATACTGTTGCTCCAGCTCCAATAGGTAGATTTTTAGACGGTCAGCTACCTGCAGCGACTCCCGGGGGAGAAGGTCCATGGAAAGTGATTCCTACTTTTTCGAATCTGACGTTTGAAGATCCTACGGTACTTACTGCAGCTCCAGGCTCAGATTGTATATTTGTGGGTACTAAGAAGGGAATTATCCATAATTTTGACAATTATAAGGAAGTAGAGGAAAAACATACTTTTCTCAATATTGCAGACAGAGTAGCAGAAGTTTACGATGGTGGTTTATTAGGATTGGCCTTTCACCCGGATTATGGTAAAAAAGGCGCCCCTCATGAACATCATTTCTACGTTTTCTATTGTGCAAGAGAAAAAGGTGCTGATTTTCCTAAAGAAAGAAAAGAAGGATTTTTCAATACCTGGCTTAGATTATCGCGATTTTCTGCCAACGAAGATGGAATCGCAGAACCTTCTTCGGAATTGATCATGATCAACATCCGCCTTAAAAGTTACACCCATAGAGGTGGAGGTCTTACTTTTGGAAATGATGGATATTTATATCTTTCCATTGGAGATCAAAATGAAAGGTATAGTTCACAAAAACTGGCTAAAAATCTTCAGGGAGGCGTATTGAGATTAGATGTAGATTGCGAGCGTGAAGAAAATTATCCCCCCAAAGTTAGATTTCCTCTAAAAAATAGCCCAAAAGACGAAATTTCAGGAGTAGGTTATTGTATCCCCGCAGATAATCCCTTTACGACCACTTATAAAAAACACTTTGAAGAATATTATTCTATTGGGCATAGAGCACCACATAGACTTACGAATGATCCATATACTGGAATGCTTTGGATGGGTGATGTAGGCTCCTCACAAAAAGAGGAGGTAAATATTATTCAGTCTGGTGGAAATTATGGATGGCCTTTTAGAGAAGGTACCCAAATAAAAGGCCTAAGACCTGTAGTAGGAATATATGGGGAGGTAGTAGATCCCGTCACTGATTTTTCCCATCCAGATATGCAAGCCATTATAGGTGGCTATGTGTACCGAGGATCTGCTCTCCAGGAACTACAGGGCAAATATATCTGTGGCGATTATGTTTCTAACAACATATATCAAATCTCTTACGATCCAGGTGATAAAAAAGGGGAAGCAAGCTATTTATGTCAATTTACTCCTGGTAAGCTATCTACCTTTGGGCAGGATATGGATGGAGAAATGTATTTATGTGGCTTAGGAAAAAATGTGCGCATCCATCGGTTAGTGAGAGCGGGTTCTAGTGTAAAGGCTCCTTCAAGACTATCACAGATTAATCTCTTCCATGATTTTGAAACCCTCCAGCCTATTCCTGGAGTCGTACCATATGAAGTCAATAGTCCTCTTTATGATGATGGCGCAATTCAAAAAAGATGGATAGCCATGCCTAATGATGGCAACCTTGATTCTCCCAATAAAAAAGTGAAGTATAATTCAAATAAATATTGGGAGTTTCCCAAAGGCACGGTATTTATCAAACACCTGGAAATGCCACTAGATGAATCTGATTCCACCAAAGTACAACGACTGGAAACGCAACTACTCGTACATGGTGAAGATGGAATATATTACGGACTGGCCTATAAATGGACTCCTGATGGAAAAGACGCGTTACTGGCAAGTTCAGGGATGGATACCACCTTAGCGATCAATACTCCTCAAGGTATTAAGCAACAAGTATGGCACACATCAAACAGAGGTGATTGCCTCGCCTGTCATAATAAACAATCCGGACGTGTGTTAGGATTTAATGGCCGCCAATTGAACAAGGAATTATTTGATCCTCGTACAAAAGTGTATACGAATCAACTGAAGTGGTTTAACCAATTGGGATATTTCTATCCCAAAATCAGTACAGAAGCTATCGATCAAATGGTTACTTCAGCTTCTTTGGATGATCCTGATGCCACTGTTTCTATGAAAGCCAGATCTTATTTAGATGCAAATTGTAGTTACTGTCATCAACCTGGTACGACTAATAGAGGCGGTTTTGATGCCAGATTAACTACTCCTTTCAGGTTCCAGGGATTTTTACATCGCAATGTAATTCACGAATATATTGTAAGTCAACCGGGGATCATTATTCCAGAAAATCCTTCGAGATCAGTGCTTTATCTAAACATGAAAAGTGTACATGAAAGTAAATCGATGCCTCCTTTGGCAAAAAATAAAGTACATCAAAAAGCTGTTAGGTTGATTTCTACATGGATAAAGCAAATAGATCCCTCGTCTCCCTCTTGTCTGGCCGAAAACCTGGCCCTGAATAAGCCCACAAAGCAATCCAGTACTTATAAAAATAACCATGCTGATTTTGCTGTGGATGGAAATACGACCGGTTTGGTGAGGGAAAAAACTGTGGCTCATACTGAAAATGAATTAAATCCATTTTGGGAAATAGATCTCGAATCTGTATCAGATATCTACCAGATAAAAGTCTGGAATCGAACAGATTGTTGTAAAGAGCGCCTGACCAACTTCCACCTTTTGTTGTCGGAAGAACCCTTTGTATCTGATGAGCTCGAAGAAGTACTAAATCAGGATGGAGTTACTAAGAAATTTTGGGGTACTCCTACGGATAATCCTATGATTTTCAACATTGACCAAAAAAGCAGATACATTAGAATTCAGCTAGCAAAAAAAGAATTTCTAAGCTTGGCTGAAATAGAGATAATGGGGTGTTCTATGGAAAAATATCAAAAAGAAGATCAAAGACTAGATCCTGATAATTTCCTAACTAATTCACATGAAATTGGCAATAAGTGATAGATATTGAAATGATTGACTAGCGGCCGATGTTGGTAATGCTCAAACATCAATAGTCAACTCCTATATTATACCTTTGATATTTAATTGGATGAGGTTAATTTTTGCTTAATGCTTAATGGGTCAGATACTACTTGATTCACATTTTCCAGTCCTAGATACAATCCATCTTCTTGTTCCTGAATAAATCCTTTTTTTCCGGTATACAGAATACCTTCTTTAGAAATCGTACGGGCAGTTATTTTCTCCTGGCCATAATATCCTAAAAAGACCATAGGCGGATGACAACAAATTTCTCCCAAACTACCATGGCTTTTCTCTATGCCCGTTTTTCCATCCCAATGTAACGGCTCTCTTATACTAAGAGGGTTTACTTGCGGAAATAATTTTCCATGATGACATGAAAGCATTCTTTTGCCTTCCTCATGCGCTAAATAGCTAATAAACCCTGCCGTTTCTGGAAGAAACACGCCACCTCCCAGTTTAGGAAACATAGGGCTTAGTCTTTTAAAGAAATCATAAGAAGGGGGATCGCTGGATATGACGATTCCCAAATTCACACAACTAAAATCTCTGGTAAGAAAACCAGGATGATCCCGTAATGCCAAAAATACGTTCGGTAATTGATAGATTCTATTTATTTGGTATGTTTCTATAGCGTATAATGAATCAGCAGGATTAGCACTTCTCATTAATACGCTGGCTCCTCCTGCCATCAATGTCAACAAAATACCATGAATGATGGCACCAGGCTCATTCAGCCCCATATTAGTCAGGGTTTTCGTATAACTATTTAAACCTGTGGCTTCTTTAATTAATTCAAATTGAGTAATGATGTTTTCATGACAAAGTAATACTGGACGCCTCTCCCCATTGATTCCCCTTTTGAAAAACATAAGCACAGGTTGCCAGGGATGAAGTGCCGATTCAATCTTGAGTAATTTTTTTAGTAATCTTTCTTTAAGACGCAAATGAGTCATTCCTTTTTTACTCATTGCTCCTAAAAAAGAAGTCGTCCCTGGAAACCATTCATCTTGATCAAATGAAAAGTACCAGGCAGCTTTTAAGCCTGCCTTATTTTTTGAGCCAAAATATCCTATACGCTTTAAATCAAAATACAGGCTCTTTTCTGAAAAAAGAAGAATATTGGGAGTAGCTTTTTCTACATCCTCTAAAATTTCATTAACCTTTTGATTGACATCAATAGGAACAAATATTGCCCCTACTTTCATAGAAGCGCACATGAGACATATCATTTCAGGAGACATATGTGATACAGCTACGATTCTGTCGCCTGGTTCAATTCCTTGTGCAAGCAATCTAAGTGCGTAATATCGAACACTTTTTGTAAACTGCTTATAAAGTAACTGCTGACCACTCTCGTACTGTACTAAAGCTAGCTTCCCTGGTTTTAGCTTACCCCAATGTGAAATGAAGTCGATTACTAAGGGAATTTGTCTTTGTTTTTGATTCATTCCTTCCCAACCTGTATAAACCCAAATTATTAATTTGACTATTCTTCAACAATGCATTTAGGGGCATAAGTAAAACATGGTATATAAAGCGTCAGAATAGGAGAGCAAATGGATGTGACAGCTGTATTAATAAGTATATGATATTAAAATTTAACTGGCCTGAATGAACATTTCCCAATATAAAGCTATCATATACGGGTAAGAATTGACTATTTTGATCTGGTGAAAATATCCACTTCTATAGCGTCCATTCAGGAAGATATGCGTAGTATTAAACAACTTCCTGTACCCAGAACTATTGCCTTATGTGGTGGATCCTCTACTGGAAAAACTTCTAGATTCATCCGTATTTGTCAAGAAGCTCTTCCAGGTTTGAAGGTAGTAGTACATCAGGATCCTTTTCGCTATTTAACTCAGGGGCAATCATTCCCTTTTGCTGCTGATGATCCGCAAGCATACAAAACGGAGTTCGGTGTGGAAGTAATACGGGCTTTTAAACGTCGCCGACCCATCACCATTCCCATTTGGCATATCCATATTCACCCAGATCAAGCTTACAGAATACCAGCTGAATGTTCTATCCTACCTACTGAAAATTTACTATTTGAGGGAATCTATACTGCTTATGGCCCCTTATCAGGAAAGGCAGATGTTACTATATACACTCAGGCTCCGGCATGGAGTAGATATCTCAGAAGAATATTGAGAAACTGGTTGGAAAGAAAAAGAGCTACTCCCGAACTTGTAAGTAAAGGCTTCTTAAATTACGTTCTTCCAGCTCATAAATTATATGTAAGAAAACAGTTGACAACTTCAGACTTTATCTGGGAAATTCCTTATCAATTTGAAGATAGTATAGCCCTGTTTCAGTTAACCCCTATAGATTCTCAAATTCCGATAAGCTCAACTATCTACCATATAAACCTACAAGCAGAAACATCTTTTATCATTGCTATGAACAGGTCAAAAAAAAAGGTTGTGCAAGTGCTGCACAACCGAAACTTATATTTAGAATTTCCTATTTCGGAAGAAGAAGCAAAGCAGTTTAGAGAAGTGGATTGGCTGGCTTATTGATGCGCACTTGTCTATGACTCATTGGTACGGATCTTTATTCCTCTCCCTACTTACTTTTATATCAGGTATAAGAAATATCATTTTACTGCTAAATAGCTTTCATTTCCTTAGGATCCCATTGAATAGGCTTGTTTTGGTAATAGCTATCATTTGCTGTGAGAGATGGACCAGCCGCCTTCAATCCAAAGGTAGCATCTTCGACGATGTTATCATGTCCCCTCATAGTTGCAGCAAGTTTAAGCCAATGATCTACCCGCATATCGTACCCTTGAGGAGTTTCGAATACCAGCTCTTCGGGCTCTTTTAGTTGGCCATAAGAACGATAGTATTTTTCGTTGTAGGCATCTAAAAAAGCTTCCCTGGTATCTTCTGGAAAGGTAAATAGCGAATCATATCCTCCATAGGCTGGCGCCTCTGGAAAAGGCGTACGCTTTACTACCAATCTATCCCATCCTATTTCCATGGAGCCTTCTGAACCTACCATCTTCAAATTGTATTCTCCTCCTCCTCCTGCGACAAAATTGGTTCTGATTTGCATGTTGAAAGGACTATGTTTGTCAGTTTTGGGATAATCCATGACCGTCAATAATACATCGGGGACTTCTCTCCCATCGTTCCAGTATCTCAGTCCTCCTGTAGAAAATACTCTTTCCGGCCCTTCGGAAGATAGCACAAAATGCAGTACAGTTAACAAGTGGACGTAGAGATCACCTGCCATGCCTGTTCCATAATCCTTATAATTTCTCCATCTAAAGAATCGGGTAGCATCAAAAGGTATGTTAGGGGCATCTCCTAAAAATCTATCCCAGTCAATCGTGTCTGGAGAAGCATCCAATGGAATGGAATATTGCCATGCACCGAGAGAAGAATGTCTGTCAGATTTCGCATCTACAAGAATAATTTCTCCGATCATCCCTGATTCATACAATTCTTTAGCTTTAGATAGTATGATATTACTCGCCCACTGACTACCTACCTGAAACACTTTTCCAGTTTTCTGCTCAGTTTCTATAACAGCTTTGCCTTCTTCCACCTTTTGAACCATTGGCTTTTCACAATAAACCGCCAACCCTTTTTCCATCGCATCTTTTGACATACGGTCATGCCAGTGGTCTGGGGTCGCAATTAATACGGCATCAATATCATTTCTATCTAATAATTCGCGATAATCCTTAGTAACAAAAATATCGTTACCGTATTTCACTTTGGCCTGGGCTAATCTTCCATCATACAAATCACACACAGCTGTCAACTTCATTCCAGGAACTTCCAAGGCAGAATCGATATTATAAAACCCTATGATACCTGCCCCTATGACCCCTAACTGAATTTGATCATTCGCTGCTGTAGACATGGCACCCTTTTTTTGATAGGCTGGTAACAACAGGTGATGATTTTTTGAGATCGCCATAGCCTGCGGCGCTACTCCTGCTACCAGAGCACTTGCACCAAATTTTTTCAAAAAACTTCTGCGAGAGTTGTATCTTGTTTTCATATCCTTTTTTGCTATAATACTCAATATAATAAGTTTAGCTCGATAAGCTATCCTGAACTGGAATGGATATTATTTTATTCTGGTGGCGCCGTGGGTGTTTATGGTAGAAATGAATCTTTCACACGAAATTCCTGCATCTTTAAACCCATATTCCATGGCAATAGCCACTTTAAAAGCAATCTCATCTCCTTTGCACAGAGCAAATACGGCAGGGCCTGCTCCTGAAATACTGCATCCTAATGCACCCGCATTAAGAGCAGCCTGCTTCACTTCATAAAAATGAGGAATGAGATTTGCCCTGTATGGCTCTGCTATTACATCCTGAAGACTCCTTCCAATTAACTCAAAATCAGACATCATTAAACCAGCCACCATTCCGCCCAGGTTTCCCCACTGAGTAATGGCGTCCTGCATGGGGATTTCTTTACGGAGCATTTCCCTGGCAGCTACTGTTAAAATTTCCAATTGGGGAAGTACTACTGCTGCATAAAGTGATTCAGGTACTGCCAGGTTGATCGTATCTACCTCATTATTACTCCTTACAAGGACAATTCCTCCCAGCATACAAGGACCTACATTATCTGCATGAATTGCTCCACCGCTGGCAATCGCTTCTCCTTTAAGAGCAAAAGGAATCAATTCTTCTTTGGAGAGTGGTCGCCCCATGAGTTCATTGATCGCCAGAGCGCCGGCCACTGCACTACATGCACTTGATCCCAGCCCACTTCCTATAGGGATCCCTTTATGAATTTCGAACTCTATCCCTTGCACTACTCCCAAATGTTCCATTAATGCTTTGGCAGATACACCTGCTGTATTATCATCAGGTTCCAGGGGAAGCTTTCCTTCATCTCCGGTAATTTTACTAATGGTCAATCCAGGTTTAGAACAAAATCTTGCGATAATATCATCTCCTGGCCGCTGTATGGCAAACCCCAAAGTATCGAAACCGCATGCCACATTAGCCACTGTTGCTGGAGCAAACACATGTATCTCATTTCTCATTATGACAAGTAGTAACCTATTCGTAATATTTCTGCAAAAACTCCTGCAGCCGTCACTTCAGCCCCAGCTCCAGGCCCTTTTATCACCAGAGGGCATTCTTTATAACGATCTGTTGTAAATACAATCATATTTTCACTCCCATTCAAATGATAGAATGGACTGTCTGTATCTACAGCTTTGAGGGATATATCCCCTTTGCGGTTTTTCAACGTAGCGATAAATCTCAATACCTTTCCCGAAGATTCAGCTTCAACACGCCTGGCCTCAAACTGATGATCTTCCTTAGCCAGCTCGTGAAAAAACGCTTCTACCGTCTCAGCTGTTAAACTGGCCTCAGGCAATATATTTTCAATAACAATGTCTTCTCTCTCCAACTCAACACCTGCTTCCCGTGCTAAAATAGTTAGCTTTCTTGCAACATCAGATCCTGAAAGATCTTCTCTGGGATCAGGTTCAGTAAATCCTTTATCTCTAGCCAATTTCACCAAATCACTAAAAGAGTTGTTACCATCAAAACTGTTAAATATAAATGACAGGGAGCCGGATAATACACCCTCAATTTTCATAATTCTATCACCACTATTTACCAAATCACTGATAGTAGTGATTACCGGAAGGCCTGCACCTACATTTGTTTCGTAGAAAAACTTTACTCCTTTTTTATCAGCGAGGTTCTTCAAGGATTGATAATCCTGATACTTGCTTGAGGTGGCGACTTTATTAGGAGTAGAAATGGAAATACTCGCTCCTAAGATATTAGGATAGTATTTAATCAACTCATCACTAGCGGTATTATCTATAAATACACTATTCGGCAGATTTAATTCTATCATCCTGTTGACGAATGAATGTAAATCTGTCTTATCATTAGATTGATCCAGTACTTCACGCCAGTTTTCCAATTTAATTCCAGCTGGATCGATAATCATTTTACGGCTGTTGGCTAACGCAACTACATTAAATTTCACAAATTGGCGCTCTTTTAATTTATCTGCCTGCTCCTGCAACTGCTTTAATAAAGTACCACCAATCAAACCTACGCCTACGATAAATAGATTGAGCGAATAAAATTCTGATAAAAAGAAATTATCGTGAATAGCACTTAATGCCTTAGCTTCATCCTCTTTATCAATCACAACAGAAATATTACGCTCAGAAGAACCCTGGGCGGTGAGGATGACATTGATTCCATTTTTCCCTAAGGCTTCAAATAGTCTCGCAGAAATTCCAGGCCGAGATTTCATATTATCACCTATCGTAGCGATAACAGAAAGATCATAAGCAATCTGGACAGGTAAGATGAGTCCTGCTTCCATCTCAAGAAAAAACTCATCTTCTAAAGCTACTTTAGCCTTCCTGGCATCCTGGGGAGGAACCGCGAAACAAATGGCATGTTGGGAGGACCCTTGAGTAATAAGTATCGCATTAATTTGTTGCTTGGTCAACACAGTAAATAAACGAGCAGCGACTCCTGATCCTCCAAATAATCCGCTCCCTTCCACTGTAAGTAGGGCAACATTGGTAATGGAGGCTATTCCTTTTACCGCAGGGCCATCTGTTTGGACATGTTTACTGATCATTGTCCCTTCTAACTCAGGCTTAAAAGAATTCTTTATTCTAATGGGAATCCCTTTTTCCAAGGCAGGAACAATGGTGGGTGGATAAATAACCCTTGCACCAAAATGGGACATTTCCATCGCCTCCTCATACGTCATATTCTTAACGGCAAAGGCCTGCTTTACTTTTCTGGGATCCGCAGTCAATACGCCATCTACATCCGTGTAAATCAAAATTTCTTCCGCATTCAGTGCCGCCCCAAAAATAGATGCTGTATAATCAGAGCCACCTCTGCCTAAGGTAGTAGGAAAGTTAGAACGATTAGAAGCGATAAATCCTGTTACCACATACACGGTAGTTGGGTCAGCAACTAACTCTTGGATATTATTATACGTTTCCTCCCTAAGTAATTTGGCAGATCCAAAGTGATCATTTGTTTTTATCACTTTCCTCGCGTCTACATATTTAGCAGCAGTTCCTCTATACGTTAATACTTCTGACAAAATAAAGGCAGAACTACGCTCACCGAAAGAAAGTATATAATCCAGGGTTCTCGGAGTCAGTTCTCTTGTCAGAAATACCCCTTGTAATAAGTTTCCCAATTCTACCTGTCCTTCAATAATTTCATTTAATATCGCCGGATGCATAGAATAATCAATCAAGTGATTAACCACATCTCTATGTCGGTTGGAAAAGGCCTCTAGAATGTGTTGGTAAGAGCTATCCCCTCTTGCAGCTGTCTTTCCCATCCGTATAAGTAAATCCGTAACACCACCCAGTGCAGAAACGACAACGACTATTCTCTCATTTTTTCGAACAAATGACTGGATGATATCTGAAACATTGCTGATTCGATCATGATCAGCTACTGAACTTCCCCCAAATTTCAAAACTTTCATTCAAGTATGTGCTAATAGTGTATGGTTGTAAACACCTAATAAATTCGATCCAGCTTTTTTTCCTCAGCCAGTAGGTGAATAAACTCCTCGAATAAGTAATGGCTGTCATGAGGCCCAGGCGCAGCTTCTGGGTGGAACTGCACAGAAAAAGCTTTTTTATTTCTAACCCTAATACCTTCTATGGTTTGATCATTGAGATTGACATGAGTAACAACTAAATCTCTGGAAGAATACACAGCATCTCTGTCCACACCAAATCCATGATTCTGAGAAGTAATCTGGGATTTAGCCGTCAATAAATTTTTGACAGGATGATTAGCTCCTCTATGTCCATGGTGCATTTTATAGGTCGGAACGCCACAAGCTAATGCTAAAATCTGGTGGCCTAAACATATCCCAAATACAGGCTTATCCACCTCCAGGATTTTCTTTACCGCCTTGACGGCATAAGGCATAGCAGCGGGATCTCCAGGTCCGTTAGTGATATAATACCCATGCGGATCAAAGGTAGCCAATTCTTCAAAAGGAGTTTTAGCAGGAAATACTTTAAGGTAACAATCCAACTTTGCCAAACAATTCAAAGAATTTTGTTTTACCCCTAAATCGAGTACCGCTACTCTATATTTAGCATTGGGATCTCCATGAAAATAGGGCTGTGTAGTACTTACCTTGGAGGAAAGCTCCAACCCATCCATAGAGGGACACTTTTGTAATAACTTCTCCAACTTCTTAATGTCAGAAACCTCTGAAGAAATGATGGCGTTCATAGCTCCCTTGTCCCTGATATGAGTAACAATCTTCCGGGTATCTACATTAGCAATCCCTATAATGGCATTATGACTCAAAAATGAATCCAGAGATTCAACGGCATCAAAACGAGAATAAATTTGGGAAAAATTTCGGACTACCAAGCCCGCAATCTTAGCAGAACTACTCTCATACTCCTGCATGTGTACTCCGTAATTCCCAATATGTGTATGTGTTTCTACCAGGATTTGGCCATAATAAGAAGGATCAGTAAATACCTCCTGATATCCGGTCATGCCCGTGTTAAAGCACAATTCTCCGGTCGTAGTTCCATGTTTTCCAATGGCTGTTCCTTCAAAAAAAAGCCCATCTTCTAGTAAAAGATAGGCTGGCTCTCTGCGAATATATTTCATCATTAAGCATCTATTTTCGATTGGTCATAGAGGGGAACCTGTTCATAAGTAATTTCTTCGTCATTTCGCAACTTGCTAATAATATCATCCAGTTTCTCTTTCGTTAAGTGATGGGCATATCTCCTGTTTGTTATTTGGCATACTGGTGCCGTATCGCAAGCGCCCAAACACTCAGCCTCCCTCACCCATACCTTTCCATCTTTAGCAAATCCACGTTCATCAGCCTCTATCGCTTCTTTAGTATATTCATACAACTCAGGACCACCGGTAATACTACAGGTAAAACAGGTACAAATCTCAATGAGATGCTTTGGAACTTTCTTTTTAAAATACATCGTATAAAAAGACGCCACACCATAAGTGAGGGCATAAGGAACATTCAGGGTTTCCGCTACCAACCTCATCACCTCTTCTGAAAGCCAACCATACTTTTCCTGTGCTATCCAAAGGGCAGGCATAATCGCCGATTTCCTGTCAGGGTATTTGGCAACGTGTTGTTGAATCTCTGCCTTTTCTTCTTCAGAAAATGATAATGGATTTGTCAAAGTATCACCGTTTTGAGCCATAAAATTGTGCAATAATAGGAAGTTCTTTATTCATGTCAAAATTAGCAGATTCAATTTTTCAATCCAAAGATCGTCCAACCAGCCCCTCCTCCATCTAAGGGGGCATCCGAAATTTCTGTGATGAAGTTTAAATCTCTTAAATGCTTTCTGATAGCATCTCTCAGCACGCCAGAGCCTTTACCATGAAGAATACTCAACCGTTTTAAGCCTCCGTACCTTGCTTCATCTAAAAACTTGTCCACCTCTTTTAACGCCTCTTCTACCCTCATTCCTTTCACATCCAAAGACAAGCGAGCTGTAGAGAGAGGAATATCTGGAATGTATCCCGTAGTACTAACCGCTTTTTTTTCAGGTTCTCGTATCTTTACCAGTTGTTTTAATTTCACATTAACCCTCATTCCCCCAGAGGCAATTCACTGCTTTATGCCCTAGAATATCTACTATTGTTCCAACTGTACTGGCATCCTTTAGTTTTACCCAATCTCCTACTTCCATCCTTTTGATCCTGAGAAATCACCATCTCTTTTTTCCCTTTTTCCTTAGGAACGGAGGGCTCATTTTCTACTACCGGAATTTCTATCAACTCTGGCTTTGAAGCTTCAAGTTCCTGCCTGAGCTTACGCGTAATATTTTTTTCAGCTTCGCGTTCCTTTATTTCTTTAATGGTGTGCTCTACCTTTTTATTGGCTTCTGAAATAATCTTCCTTGCTTCTTCCTGAGCTTCCCGTATCTTTTTCTTTCGGTTTCTTTCTAATTCCAATTTAAGGGATTCATTTTTGCTGACAAGGGAGCTGAGTTTGTGTTCTTTGCGCTTGTTATCTCCAATCAGTCGATTCAGTTCAGTATTTTTTTGCTCTAAACTCTTTCAGTAATTTCTCTGATTGAATTTCCTCGGTACCAATTTTTTTTCTTGCCCTGGATAACACTGTGTGATGAACCCCTACTCTCTTTGACTATTTCGAAGGCATAACTTCTTCCAGGAATACCGGATTGTAATCTATAGGTAGGGTTTTAACTCCTTGGTATCAAATTCCATAGCACCATTGATAATCCCTTTTGTAGCAGAAGCATATTCTTTGATATTTCCATAATGGGTTGTAATGATCCCTACGGCCTCTTTGATTCACAAATCTCTCCAGAAATGCTTCGGCTATGGCTCCTCCTAATCCAGGATCCGTACCACTCCCAAACTCATCAATTAAAAAGAGAGAATTCTTGTTCATGCGGTCTCCCATTTGACGCATTTGGTATAAATGGGAAGTATACGTACTCAAATCATTAGCCACCGACTGTTCATCTCCTATATCCAAAAACAATGAGTCGAATAGCCTAAAGGTAGAATGTTCATTCACAGGAATTAGAAAACCAATCCTTGAAGCATTATCTGAAGGAGGCCCACCGTTTTAAGAGAAACGGATTTTCCACCAGCATTAGGCCCTGAAATCACCATAATCCTATGTTGAGCACTGAGTTCCAGTTGGAGAGGCATAATGTCAAATGGTTTTTCCAAAGCTCTTAATTGTAAAAGGGGATAGTAACCTTCAATGATGTGCAATGTATCTCCCTTAGGTTCAATTTTAGGCAAACTTGCTTGCAATGTTCGGGCAAGTATAGCTTTAGCTCTAATCACATCGAATGCTACCATCAACTCGTGGAATACCTTTAGAGAATCGCTATGTTCATATATGTCAGCTGTTATCTGTTGGAGAATGCGTATAATTTCATTGTTTTCCTGAATATGAAGTTCTCTCAGTCTGTTATTTAGCGGGGAGCGACTCTGCGGGTTCTACAAAAACGGTATTTCCAGATTGAGAAATATCTTGCACAAAACCAGGAATTCTTTCCTTTAGCATCTGCTTTAACAGGAATTACGAGTCTATCGTTCCTCAGGGTAATCTCTTTTTCAATGCTCCAGTTATTTTCGTTGGCACGTCTGAGGACTTTTATATAGTACGTTCACGGAGTTCCTTCCCTATACTGCTAATACTTCTTCTGATATTTGCCAGTTCTTTAGAGGCATTATCCCGAATATTTCCTCTTTCATCCAACACCTTTTCCAGTCGCTCTATTAAGTGGCTTTGGAAAGCATGGTGTTGAATGATACTATATAATGCGGGGTAGGTTTCTTCCTTTTTGGTTAAAAAATACGCTCACCTCCTGGACCATTCTCAGCCACCCCAAAAACCTGAACAACTCTTCGGTATTCAACCAATTCCCTGCAACTTCCAATTTTTTGAATATGACCTTAACATTTGACCAGGATCTGATGGGAAAATGATCGTCTGAATCCAGTAGTTGTTTGAATTCCTTTACTTTATTCAATTCCGACAGTAATACCTTTACATTTGTATGGGGTTGTAAGGAAAGACATAATTCTTTTCCGGCTATCACTTAAGGCTCTTTCAGATACAAACTGGAGGATTTCGTCATATCCTAATTTCTGATATGTATGAGGATTATTTAATTGCATGTGTGCTATCTATTCTCCGCCTCTTCGTTGAGATCTCTGATAATAATGGTATGGATAGAATCCAAGGATCTTGGGGTGATCCAGATAAAAAATTGTAACTCTTTAAAAACTCTTCTCTTTCCAATTCATATTTGTTGAGTATTCCAGCTTGTAATTGATCCCTTACGATTGCTCTTTCTTTTAGAGATAGTCGCCCATTTTGAACTACTCCGTCTATAATAAAAAGGTCTTTCAATATGTCTGTCATCTGTTCTATTCCTATTACCTCTTCAGGAATTTTCTCATTGGAACAGGAAAACAAAAAAATCCCTACACTAATAATGCCCAAACTCAGCCAACGTCTCATAAAAGGTATATAATTTATGCTCCTTATCTTTTTTAATGTGTTAAACTTGCCAATACGAAATTAAGTTTTCTACCTTCGCCCTAAAGTGTGTTAGAAATGATATCTGCTATTTATGGCTGCTTCTACCAATGATGTTATCGGTAAAGATAATAATATCCCGTGGAGACTATCCTCAGATTTAAAACTATTCAAAAAAATTACGCTTGGTCATGCTGTAATTATGGGTAGAAAAACCTATGAGTCTATCGGTAAGCCGCTTCCTAGAAGAAAAAATTACGTTCTCACTCAAAGAAAGAATTACGAAGCTCCGGGGTGTATCGTTTTCCATCATTTAGATGAAGCGTTGGTACACTGTAAGGATGAAGAGGAGGTATTCATCATAGGAGGTTCGAGCTTGTATCGGGAAGCTTTTTCCAGAGATTTAGTAGACCGGATTTATGTTAGCAGGGTGCATGTAGAAATAGAAGGAGACGTCTATTTTAAATTAGCTCATCCAGAACATTGGAAGGTGATAGAAGAAATGTCCTATAAAGCAGATGAACAGAATGAGTATGACTTTACGTTTCAAATATTAGAGAAAATCCACAGTAAAGACCCATTGGTATAAATCTTCCTCTTACGCAACATTTATCCTGAACGATAAGAATTTTTATAAGTTCCCGCGGATATATATCCCTACCTATAGTAATAACGTTATCAATGTTGTTTAATACCCATATACTTTTCGTATTTTCATGGGTACAAATAAGATTATATGATACATACTTCCTCTCACATAGATACGAATACGGCGATCGAGTACGAACAAAGATACGGTGCGCATAATTATCATCCACTTCCAGTAGTCCTTTCGAAAGGAAAAGGTATTTACCTATGGGATCCTGAAGGTAATAGATATACTGATTTTTTATCTGCTTATAGTGCTGTAAATCAGGGGCATTGTCATCCGAGAATCATTAGGGTCCTACAAGAACAAGCCAGTCGATTAACCTTGACTTCCCGCGCCTTTTACAATGATCTGTTAGGGCCTTATGCCAAATATATCACCGAATTATTCGGGTACGATAAAGTTTTGCCGATGAATACCGGAGTGGAAGGAGGAGAGACAGCACTTAAACTCTGTAGAAAATGGGGCTATGAGGTGAAAGGAATCCCTCAAAATCAAGCTATTATCGTTTTTGTTACCGGTAATTTTTGGGGAAGAACGATGGCTGCCATTTCCTCTTCTACCTGATCCGAGCAGCTATAAAGGGTTTGGCCCCTACTTACCTGGGTATGAGTTAATTCCCTATAATGATTTGGAGGCTTTAGAAAACATCTTGAAAAATCCCAACGTAGCGGGATTTATGGTAGAGCCTATCCAGGGAGAAGCAGGTGTGGTGGTGCCGGATGAAGGATATTTATCCAGGGCTTATGAGCTTTGTAAAGCCCATAATGTATTGTTCATAGCCGATGAAATACAGACGGGACTTGCAAGAACAGGTAAAATGCTATGTTGTGATCATGAAGGAGTACGGCCCGACATACTCATTTTGGGTAAAGCACTTTCTGGAGGCGTTCTTCCAGCTTCAGCTGTATTAGCTGATGACGATATCATGTTGACCATACATCCTGGAGAACACGGCTCTACCTATGGAGGGAACCCGTTAGCATGTGCGGTGGCTGTGGAAGCATTGCAGGTGATCCTGGATGAACAATTGGCAGATAATGCGGAAGCCTCAGGCCACATCTTTAGAGCCAGAATGAAGGATATTCAACAACAGCGTCCCAAACTCATCAGGAACGTAAGAGGGAAAGGATTGTTAAACGCCGTGGTGATTAATGATTCTGCGGAAAGTAAAACTGCCTGGGATTTGTGTGTAGCTCTCAAAGAGGCAGGAATTCTAGCCAAACCAACTCATGGCAATATCATTCGTTTCGCACCTCCACTTGTGATTACAGAACAGGAAATGCATAATAGTTGCGACATCATCGAGAAGACCTTCCTCGGTTTTCACGTATCTAATACACATATTCAATAAAGTTCATAGTTATGAGGATTCATCAAGTGTGTCTGTTCTCGCTTTGGTTAAGTCTTTTGTCGTTTCAGTTAGGTTTGTGCCAATCGACCATAGTAAAAGGTCAAACAGATTCTACTTCTTCTCTTTTGAAACACGACAATGAGAATACCTTAACATCTTTTCCATCCTCTCTGCTCTGGAAACTGGAAGGAGAAGGTTTGACTACCCCCTCTTATATTTTTGGGACCATTCATTTAATCCCTAAAGATTCCTTTCTATTGTTCAATGCCTTGGAAGAAGCCATTGAAAAAGCGGATCAATTAGTCCTGGAAATAGAAATGGATACGGCATCTTTAATGGCCTCAGCCTCCAGTATGATGCTTCCACCTGATAAAACCCTCAATAAACTCCTGCCTGAAGAGGATTTTGATCTGTTAAAGAACTTTATTTCAGATAGCCTGTCTTTGCCTATTCCTATGTTTCAGATGATTAAACCCATTTTTCTGACCCAACATATCGCTACTTCATACTGTGTGGAAGGAGACCAAATGGTATATGAATTATTTCTTAGTGAACAGTTTAAAGAACAAAATAAGCCTGTAGTAGGTCTTGAAAACGGCCGGTGAACAGATAGAATGGCTAAATAGCATTTCGTTAGAAGAGCAAATTTCTATGCTTATGGAAACGGTTCGCTATCCCGCTAAAGCATGTATCCAGTATAATGAAATGATCACCCTATATCGCCGACAGGACCTGGGAAAATTATTGGCATTAACCGAAGAGGAAGAGGAGATGAAAAACTACACGGGTATCTTGCTTGATGATAGAAATAAGGCCTGGATAGATCAAATCCTGGATATGGCCAGGGAACAAAGTTTACTTGTAGCTGTCGGAGCTGCACATCTGGCAGGAGATACAGGGGTAATCAATTTATTCAAAGAAAAAGGATATAAGATCAGTCCCGTTTTTTCAGTAAACAATTCCCAGGATAATTAGTCTGGACCGGGAATCAACAGATTTAAAACAGGCCAAACAGTTCAGCGTGAATCTTGTGTAAAATCCTTCCCATGTCATTGGGATTATGAACAAAATCGTACTTCTCAATCTCTATGATCATCAATTTACTATCGGCATAAGTTGAAATCCAATGTTCATATCTTTGATTGAGATTTTCCAAATAACGTATGCTGATCTTGCTTTCATAATCTCTTCCTCTCTGTGCAATTCTGTCTATTAATATGCCTATATTCCCTCCTCTGAGGTATATGAGTAAATCCGGTGGGCTCACCATGCTATACATCGTATCAAAGACTTCAGAATAAGTTTGATAGTCTCTTTCATTCATGATTTCAGACTCGTGGGAGATTTTTGGTAAAAATGAAAGCGTCTTCATAAATAGTCCTATCCTGTATGACAGTTTGTGTCCTGTTTTTAATTTCAATTAATTGCTTAAATCGACTATGCAGAAAATAAATCTGGAGGGGAAAAGCCCATCGATGCATATCTTGATAGAAATCTCTCAAATATGGGTTATTGTCTACTGCTTCTACTTTTAACTCCCATTTATAATACTTAGCCAGTAATTCGGCTAAACTTGTTTTTCCGGAACCAATATTTCCGGCTATGGCAATATGTTTAGGGTCCTTTTCAGTCACGCAAATTGAATTTTATAGATAATTAATAATTTTACGATAATTTTCTCACATAATCCTCTTAAGCGCTCTTAATACATGAACTCCACCATATTGATCAAAGAAGCTCAAATCGTCAATGAAGGTAAGATTTCCTATCAAGATATTTACATTCAAAATGGATTGATTCATACGATAGGGAAAAATCTGAATCCCATAGTAAACCTAAAGATAGATGCTGGCCATCCATCTCTTTTTCTCCTCCCTGGCGTTATAGATGATCAGGTACATTTTAGGGAACCCGGACTGACGCATAAAGCAGATATTCATTCTGAATCAAGAGCTGCAGCGGCAGGAGGTATTACTTCTTTTATGGAAATGCCTAACACTATCCCCCAAACCTTAACTAATACGCTCTTGGAAGAAAAATTTATGCGCGCCAGAGAAGTTTCTGCTGGTTAATTACAGTTTCTTCCTCGGGGCTTCGCATGATAATCTTGAAGAAATAAAAAAAGTAGATCCTCAGAAAGTATGTGGTATTAAGATTTTTATGGGTTCCTCTACTGGGAATATGTTGGTGGATGATGATGAAGTATTAGAACGGATTTTTCAATTTGCTCCGATGCTGGTGGCTACCCATTGTGAAAAAGAAGAAATCATCAGGCATAATCTTGCTGTTCATAAAAAACAATTTGGGGAGAAGATCCCCATCAATTATCACCCCATTATTCGTAGTGAACAAGCCTGTTTCGCCTCTTCCAGTCAAGCGGTAGCTTTGGCCCAAAAACATGGAACCAGGCTACATATTCTTCATATTTCCACAGAAAAAGAATTGGATTTATTCGATTCAACTCTTCCTCTGGAAGAAAAAAAAAATCACTTCAGAAGTATGTATTCACCATTTGTGGTTTAATGACTCTTATTACGATGAGAAAGGAGCTTTTATCAAATGGAACCCGGCTGTAAAAAAGGAAAGTGATCAATCTGCTTTGAAAAAAGGACTTCTAAGTAACCACTTGGATATTATCGCTACGGACCACGCACCACATACACTTCAAGAAAAAAACAATGATACGTATTCAAGCACTCCTTCGGGAGGTCCTATGGTTCAACATGCCCTTCCTGTTATGTTGGAAATGGTGTCCGCTGGAGAATTTACTATTGAACAGGTAGTAGAAAAAATGGCTCATGCTCCTGCGATATGCTTTCAGGTAGAAAATAGAGGATTTATTAGAGAAGGGTATTATGCGGATCTTGTATTAGTCAATACCAATCAACCCTGGCAAGTAAATAGGGAGAACCTTCTCTACAAGTGCGGATGGTCCCCATTAGAGGGGAGCATATTGAAAAATAAAGTGGAAAAAACGATTGTGAATGGAATGTTGGTTTATGATAGGGGCCAATTTAACACATCTCCGTCTGCCGCTATGCGTCTGAACTTTAATCGTCAGTATTAGAGCAAGATTCAAGTTGTTCTTTTACCTCTTTCAAGCTAACAGCAGGTAATTTATTTCCCCATGATGATCGAATATAATTAATCAAGGTAGTAATTTCATTTTCTGTCAATATTTCATTAGCAGGCATAGGATGATCATATGTTACCCCATTTACCAAGATCTCTCCTTGTTGGCCATATCGGATAATACATGGTATGAGGCGCTCATGGGCTGTCAGGTAATTGGAATTCACTAAAGGAGGTATTAGTTTTTTTAATCCATTTCCATCTGCCATATGACAGTTTGAACAATGTTGTTGATACAAATTCTCTCCGGGACTATGTTGGGACAATAGTATATACCTTATCACCAACACCAAAATAAATACCGCAATGGGCCAGATGAAGGTGATGATCGATGGCTTGTTCTTATCATCATTCATCAGGAGTTAATAATAGTTCAATATCACGGATCAGATCGTCTACCGCTTCAGGCTTTGTTCCGTCATAATAATTCCTGATTCTTTTTTCCTCATCGACCAATATAAAGGCACCACTGTGTAAATACCCTCCTGGAGCATCGGGATCTTCTTGGGCAGGAACCATGTAAGATTTTGCTATCTGATAAATAGAATCTTTCTTTCCCGTTTACGAGATGCCACTTCGAACCGTCAATTTCCAACTTATCTGCGTAGGATTTCAACGTAGCCACACTGTCTCTTACGGGATCTATAGAGTGAGATAATAATAATAGACGCTGGTCTTCTGAAAACGCTTCCTGTAACCTAAGCATCTGAGCACTCATTTGAGGACAAATGGTGGGGCAGGAGGTAAAGAAAAAATCAGCCACATATACTTTTCCTTCAAAGGTCTCTGGAGTAACTGCCACACTATCCTGATTAATAAACCTAAAATCAGGAATGGTGTGATATACGGTATCTCCATCTACTATATTTCTCTCCCCTAAAATTGGTAATGAGGAAGCATCCTTGAAGAAGTTACATCAGACAATCCACAAGAAGCGATGGAGAAGGATAAAATAAATATCCCTATCAAATACTTCATATAGGTTATTTGTATTAAACAATTAACTAGTAAACGCAAAATGAGGAAAAATTGATTGAGAAAAATTAACAATTCCAAGGATTTATATTACTTGTCAGGAGGCAACTCTCCCAGCAGGTTTTTTGCATGGGTTATACTGGACTCCATGCTTTCTTTTACTTCTGTGATCTTTTCTTTTTCCTTTTTTAGATAGGACAACATACTTTCTAGTTCCATATCTACATCCATAGAATCGGCATAAGCTCTCATCCATTGCATCATTCCCTCCTCAGCCTCGTCCAATTCATTTTTTAAGGAAGTTAATTGCTTAACATTAGCTGAATCAATTTCTGTTGAATCTGATGTTAAAAAGTTCCAATTTTTGAGAGATCAATTCCTTGTACGCTAAAATATGATCTGTTTCAGGCATCACTTCGTCGTGAATGTCAATAATATCATTTCTCAGCTTTTCAGCTTCATCCTGAGATTGTTGACAGGAAGGAAAAGTCAACCATAGGATGGAAATAATGGGAAAGATGTATAGCGAATATTTACTCATAAACTTACTTTACTAGCTTCAAGCACCTAGAGAAGAAAGCAAAAGTAACACCATCAAAAATAATAATAATGGTATAAAATTAAGCAGTGTGAAGGAATTTTTAGGATCTGATACTTCATCATGCGCAGCTAAGTGGTATTTTCCTGATTTTTTACAACCACTACTAATCCACTTTTGACAGTCTCTCTCAACTCTTCCTCTCAGCTGGTTTTTATTTATATCCATACTAAAACAATCGAGCTGATCTTCTACCTGCTTTAATTCACTTTTAAGGCTTTCACAGAGTACAGAATCTTGTTTGTAGGCATCTTCTAAATAGTGAATTTCTTTCTTGATTGTTTTGAGTTTTCTCAGAAGTTGTCTCTTCTGTTGCCTTTTTCTATCTAAAGATTCCTTTTCAAGGGCTTCCAGTCTTCTTTGTTTCCAAACTGATACATTTGCTGTATCTGCCTGAATACTAGATTGTTGACTCATTTCTTTAATAACTGTTTCCACTTCAAACTGTCGATAAGGTTCAATCAACCTGAAATAAAAATACGTTGACAACAGTACAATACTAGGGAAAAAAAATTAACAACGCCACTTAAAAGCAGATTATCATTACCTAATTTTTTTCTTTCAGATTACCTGTAATATATAACCCCTTATGTGTTGAGGTCATCTGTTTATCTTGGAATAAATATTCATTTTACCATTTTTCTCAAAAAAACGACCTTACTAGATGGATTATTTATATTTTTGGATTATATTTAACCATCATATATTATTAAATTTGTTCCTTATTCTAGGATTTATAGATTTCAGGTTTTCAAGAAATTAAAGCGTTTTACATGAAGTTATACATTAGCAAGCCTGTTGTGCTGTATGAGCGGGGAGCTAGAGATCTTAACGAAGATTACATATATCCTCTTCAAGGAGAAGCAACTCAGGACACTCATCTATTCATCGTTTGCGATGGATTGGGAGGAACCCAAAAAGGTGATGTAGCATCGAAAATTGTCGCTCATAGAGTTGGGGATTATCTAAACGCATTACCTCCTGGCTCAGATCTTACACAGTTTGATCTTAATCAAGCGCTCTTATCCGCAGAAGAAGCTCTTTCAGCTCATGTAAAAGTAAATCCCGGAAGTGCAGGTATGGGGACTACGCTTGCTTTACTTCACATAGGAAAAAACCAGGTTACTACCGCATGGACAGGAAACAGTCAAATTTTTTACTATAGAGCAAGGACGGGAAAATTGTATGCTGCAGATGGACACCTGGATGTAGTGAATTCCTCCTCCTCGTCTTATTCTTCAGATAGATTACACACTATTCACGGAACAGAATCACCTGCAAGTATTAATATGAATGCCTGGTTACTTAATGATATAGGATCAGGCGACTATTTTATGATTTGTACAGATGGAATTCTCGAGGAAGTCCACAGCACAAATTTGGCTGCGATGTTCGATACTGGACAGCACCCTGAAAAGCTTATGGAAGAAATTGCTGCTTTTACTCAGGGAGTAGCACAAGATAATTATGCTTGTTATTTATTTCAGGTAGTCAGAACAGAAGGCATAACTCATCAAGGGGAATCCTCCTCCACTGCTCAGGAAGGGGTAGCTTCAGCAGCTACCGGAAGTATATTACCTGAAGAAGAAGGAAGCATTTTTTCAACGCCTATGAGCAGAGAAACGCTCATTGCTATTGTGGTTCCTATCATTATGGTTTTTGCTGCCCTGGGTTTGTTATTTTACATTGGTCAGTCTGGTACAGGAAACAAAAAATTGACCAAATATGAAGAGTTAATGAATAAGGGGGAATCTCAGATGACCAGGGATCAATTTCAAATTGCCCAGACGTTTTTTGACAGTGCAGTTCTCGCTACTCCAGACCCGGATTTACAAGATTCTGCAAGAGCAATGATTGCAAGGGCAGTGGCATTGGAAAACCAAAAGAAGCTTTCTATTCCCGTAGCAACTTATATACAAACAGCAAATACAGCTTTTGAATTAGGGGATTACAGAAAAGCCATTGAAAACTATGAAGATGCGGAATATGTACAAAACCTGAGAGGTCAGTACAATCCTCCTATCCCCTATCAGAATCTCGGAGAGGCTTATCTTCGCCTGGCGAACTTGTCCTTCGAGTCAAATACAGCGAATAAAAATTACAAGGAAATTTACGATTACTATTCTAAGGGATTTGACATTTTTAAAAGCCCGGAAACCACTCCTTTACCAGAAGATTTTCTCGCTGAAGCAAGATTAAATTATCAAAAAACGGCCGAATTAATTGGAGGGAGCGTACCTGGTACTAGTGGCCCTATAGTCAGTTCAAATCTTCCAGGCCAGGCAAGACCATACTCTGAGACTACAGACAGACAAGCCCCTAGATCAGGAACAAATATCGGTAGTAATAATGCTACTAGTCTTTCTGATCTGGCACCTAACGATCCTCCTCAACAACAAAATCCTATTGCCCGTAAATCCACCAAACCTACGATCACTCCATCTTCTCCTTCAATTTCTCCTACGCCAGCCCCTGGCTTTCAAGGCTTCTCCGGCTCAAGTCGATCAGGAGCATTAGGAACTACCTCTCCTGTAGCTGGACTGACAGTAAATGATATTCAAAATCTTAATTCTGGAAAACAGGCTTATCAAAGAGCCAAACAGACAGGCGCTGTCAATGATTATCAGATTGCTGCACAATTTTTAAGTGCTGCTGGTCCTGCTTTAGATGGTGTAGGGGCTTATTATCTAGCTTATATGTATCACCGAGGATTCGGCATACCTGTAGATAAATCTATGGCTATTGAATATGCCAGAGTTTCCGCTTTAAAAGGATGGGCCAGTGGCCAATACTTATTCGGCTACCTTCTGCTGGAAAGGAATAATCCGGTGGACAGATCCAATGCTATCGTAGAATTGAGAAAAGCTGCTAATCAAGGCCATAAAGAGGCAAAACAACTCCTAAATAAATTGGGAGCATAGTTTATCGCCCATAAGACATCACAAGCCTCCTGAAAAACCTTTTCTTTGGGAGGCTTGTTATTATATTCATTAATCATATCTAAAAGCCTTTATTTTTCGTACGATTATTACTTTCAATTACATGTGTTTATAATCCTGCCTTGTAATCCATTTTTCTTCTATATATTTGCACCGCAGAAATAAACACCCTGAAGGCTTTAATATTCATCTTTCATGATTTTTTTAAATCCTGGTATACTTTGGGGACTTTTAGCTCTTTCAGTACCCATAATTATTCACTTTTTTAATTTACAAAGACCGCGTACTGTTTTATTTAGTAATGTGGCTTTTGTAAAAGAAGTGAAAAGATCCGTAGTTAAACGACTGAAATTCAAGCAATGGCTTTTACTATTGTTGAGATTACTTGCCGTTACCTTTTTAGTATTGACTTTTGCTAATCCCATTATAGTATCCGAAAATAATACCTTGCTAAGTGGAAACCGATCTGTAGCCTATTTAATTGATAATTCCTACAGCATGACTGCAGGAAATGAAAAAGGCCCATATTTTCAACAGGCATTAAATCTCGTTCAAGGAATCTCAGAAGCCTATTCCAATCAGGATGAATTTCTATTGATGACTTCCAGTGATATAAAGTTGAACTATAACTTTTATGACAGAGAAGATCTGCTAGACGAACTGAAAAATTTGGAAGTTGAACAAAATACCACCTCATTAGGGGAAGTATGCAGAGCGAGTTCAAACATTTTTTCCAATGCGAATTATCAATTTAAAGAATTCTATATCATCAGTGACTTCCAATCATCTACCTTCATGTCTGACAGTTTACCTCTCAATATGTCAGACACCTCTGTTAAAGTCAAATTCTTACCTATCGCCAGCCGCCTTCAGAACAATGTCTATGTGTCAGATCATCAAATCGCCTCTCAGATAATTGAAAAAGGTAAGCCAGTGAACATAGAGATGACTATAGTTAATGATGAAAATCGCCTCAGAAAAGATCTCACTGTAAGAATTATTCTCGAAGGAAGAGTAGCTACCTTTGACAAGGTAGATCTGAATGCCAATGAATCTCAGGAGTTGGAACTCAGTTTTACCCCTGATCAGAGTGGTTGGTTGTCAGGATATATTGAACTGGATGATTATCCTATTGAGTTTGACAATAATCGCTATTTCTCTCTGTATGTTCCTGAGGAAGAAAAAATCTTACTCGTTGAAGGACAGCCTTCCCCCAATGTAAAAGTATTGTATAGTGATGTTTTCGATCAATTTGCTACGACTTTTGTTTCTTCGAGGAATTTATCAAGCATTTCTCTAAACGAATATAGATCCATTGTATTTGTAGGATTAGAAGAAATGAGTACTGGTCTTTCAGGAAAATTGAAAAACTACCTTGAGAATGGAGGAAGCATGTTAATTTTTCCAGGCGAAAAATTAGTAATTGATGCTTTTAATTCATTTTTGTCGCCCTTAGGAATGGGAAAGATCGATGAAGCAGTGGAAATCACCTCCGGAATCGGCGTAGAAACAGTAGATCTAGAGCATCCGGTTTTTGACGGAATTTTTACCCAGAATAACAGGAATCGAAGTTTTGACGCTCCGCAAGTATATAAATACTATCCTCTAAATATGAACAATAGCATTGTTCAGAACCAGATAATGAAATTGGAAAACCAATCTCCATTTCTGCTGGAATCACAAATCGGTGAAGGTTTATTATTTACATTTACCATTTTCCCAAGTTCAGAATGGTCAGACTTTCCTATAAAAACCGTATTTGCCCCCATTCTTTTCAGGATGTCTCAAATTATGAATCAAACTCAACAAGTACAATCCAGCCAGGAAATAGGATCATTTGAGCCAAAAATCTTACGAACGAACATTAAGGATAATTTGCTTTTGGTAAGTGAAGATAAAGAACGACCTGCTGAAATTATTGTAGAGCCTTTTAATCAAAGAGGGGTTACTATCTTAAACTTTGATAATATGTTCGATAAAGTTACCATCAGGGAAGGAAATTATCGGTTACTTCAATCGGCAGAAATCATCGAAAAAATTTCATTTAATATTGCAGATGACGAATCTAAACTGACCTTTATGAATCCTTCAGATTTGGACAGCGATCCAAGACTTAATAATATTGAGCATTTAGATATATTACCTCCTACTCCTGAAAATCTCCAAAAACAGATACAGGATGAACGAGAAGGCACTCCTATGTGGAAGTACTTTTTAATGTTAGCTTTGGCAGCATTAATCTTAGAAATAATAGTTATCAAGTTATTCAGTAATGGGTAAAGGGCAAACTCCTCCTATCGTTTTCAGAAAGGTCCATATTATAGATCAAAGGTCTATATTCCATCAAAAAATATGTGATGTATATGTAGAGGAAGGTATCATTAAACAGATACATATTTCTGATGATACCAGGCAAATATCATCGAATAATGAATGGTATGAAGCGGGAGCATATCTTTCTCCAGGATGGATAGATATGCAAGTTCATCTTCAAGATCCTGGTTATGAATGGAAAGAAAGCCTATCCCAACTTGCAGAGGCTGCAATTTCTGGAGGATTTGTAGGTATACTGGCATATCCCAATACCTCTCCAGTGATAGATAATGGCCAAATCGTTCAGGCATTGAAGAAGCGGGCGGAAGATCTGCCTATTGATTTATTCATAGCAGGAAGTATTACCGAAGGAGGAAAAGGTGGTGAATTAGCAGAAATAAATGATATGCATCGTTCTGGTGCTATCGCATTTACTGATGGCCTGAATGCTATCCATCGTTCAGATGTTTTCTTGAGAGCTCTGCAATATATTTCCACCATTAATGGACTAGTATTACATTATCCTACAGATCCACATTTGACCCATAAAGGTCAAATGAATGAAGGGGCCATTTCAGTCAGTCTTGGGGTAAAAGGTATCCCTGAAACGGCCGAAATTATTGGTGTTCAAAGAGAAATTAACCTTCTATCCTATGTTAATAGCAAGATTCACTTTCAACCGATGAGTTCTGCTAAAGCGATTAATGTATTGTACGACGTAAAAGAATCCTTTGACCAACTTACAATAGGAACAAATGCTTTTTTACTCTGCCTGGAAGACCAATCTCTGAGGACATTTGATACGAACTTAAAAACACTCCCCCCTATTCGATCCAGCCACCAGTTAGCTAAGCTAAAAAAGGCTTTAAAGGAAGGTAAAATTGATGTCATTAGTTCTGGACATTTCGCTCAGGGAATAGAAGAAAAAAAAGTACCATTCCAACTGGCCGAACCGGGGATGCTTGGTCTACAAACTATTTTTCCATTGATAAATGAAGAACTGATTTCAAAAAATTATCTCTCGTTAGACAAAATGATTGAATTGTTGAGTATAAATCCAAGAAAAATATTGGGATTGCCAGCGAATATTATTCAAAAAGGGGAGAAAGCTTCATTCACTTTATTCAATCCTACCCTATCCTGGAATCTATCAGATCATATAATCCCCTCAAGATCAAAAAATTCTCCTTTTAAAGAGAAAAATTTAATAGGTCATGTTTTTGGAATTTATCACAATGGTTTATTTTTATCAAAGGGAAATACTCAAATTGATTTTGTTTAATGTATTGTTCAATGCGTTGTAATTCATGTAAGATTTACTACCTTTACGCCATTTAGCAATCATATGAAATTAAGCATCCGTGAAATTGCTGAGTATATCCAGGCAGACTTTGAAGGGGATCCTTCACTAGTAGTAGATTCTATTTCCAAAATAGAAGAAGGTAAAAAAGGGAGTATTACCTTTCTCGCAAATCCAAAATATCAAGCTTACATATATACAACTTCTGCATCAGCAGTCATAGTTTCTCATGATTTTGTACCCCAAAAAGCGATTCGGCCTATACTTCTCAAGGTATCTGACCCTTATCAGGCATTTTCCTCACTATTGGAGAAATTGGGTAAAGAAATCCATAAAACAGAACAGGGGATTCACCCACAAGCTTTTTTAAGCGAAGATATTCAATTTGGAGAGAATATATATATCGGTCCGTTTGCGTACATAGGAAAAGGAGTAAAGATTGAGGACAATGTTTCTATTTTTCCGTTTACCTATATAGGGGATCACTGTAAAATAGGAAAGCATACGAAAATTTACCCTCATGTTACGATATATCATTCCTGCGAAATAGGTAATAACTGTATTTTACATGCAGGAGTGCGAATAGGTTCAGACGGTTTCGGATTTGCTCCTCAAAAGGAAGGATCGTACAAAAAGCTCATACATATAGGAAAAGTGATTATTAAGGATAATGTGGAAATTGGAGCTAATACGACCATAGATAGGGCTACCATAGGAGAAACAATTATTGATACAGGGGTAAAATTGGATAATTTAATTCAAATTGCCCATAACGTTAACATTGGATCTCATACGGTAATTGCAGCACAAACGGGTATTTCTGGAAGTACAAAGTTAGGCAAAATGTGTATGGTCGGAGGACAAGCAGGGTTCGCAGGCCATTTAAAAATTGCTGATGGAACCAAGGTAGAGGGCAAGTCCGGGGTTACAAAAAGTATATTAAAACCTAACCAGGGATTTAGAGGATCTCCCGCCAGAGAGCGCAAAGTACAGATAGCAGCTGAGATTTTATCCAGAAAATTGGAAGAACTATATCAGCGTGTTACGTATCTAGAAGAGAAAATACAGGCGTTTGAATCACAAGATAAATGATGAGCTTATTTTGGCTATGACCGAAAAACAACATACCATCGCGAAATCGGCAAAATTGGAAGGAATAGGACTACATACTGGTGCAAGTGTACAGATGACCTTCCATCCAGCTCCACCTAATCATGGATTTGTATTCAAACGTGTGGATCTTCCCAGTTCACCTCTCATTCGTGCTGAAGTAGATAATGTAGTGAGTACTGCAAGAGGGACGACTATTGCAGAAAAAGGGGTGATGATGCATACAGTAGAACATACCCTGGCGGCTTTAGCCGGATTAAAAATAGATAATGTTCTTATAGAAGTAAATGGCCCGGAACCGCCCATTATGGACGGAAGTGCGAAAGATTTTGCTGAATGCTTAAAAGCTTCCGGCTTGGAGGAACAAACTGAAAACAGGGAATACTGGGTGATAGATGAACGAATTGACTATAAAGATCCAAGAAGAGATGTAGAACTTCGAATTACTCCTTCCCCTATTTTTCAAGCGAAAGTTGAAATTGATTTTAATTCTGACGTATTAAAGCCTCAGAAAGCTTCATTGGAAAACTTGGATGACTTTCTGCTTCACTTTGCTGACAGTAGAACCTTTTGCTTCCTTCATGAGCTAGAGTATCTCTACAGCCAGGGACTCATCAAAGGGGGGGGATTAGATAGTGCAGTCGTTATTGTAGATAAAGAAGTTTCTGAAGAAAAACTAGAGCAACTAAGAACCTGGTTTAATGTTCCTTATATGGAAATTCGGCAAGGAGTGCTTAATAATGGATTTCGTTATGAAAACGAACCGGCAAGACACAAACTGCTGGATTTAATTGGTGATCTTGCTCTTCTGGGGAAACCGATTAAAGGCCAGATTTGGGCAAAGAGACCTGGGCATGAAGCAAATGTCCAAATGGCCAAAAGAATAAAGGCAAAAATCAAAGAGAAACAGATTATCAGTAAATTTCAGCAAGTGGAAAAAGAAGGAATTATTTTTGACATTAATGCCATCCAACGTATTCTTCCACATAGATATCCTTTCCTGTTAGTCGACAAAATTGTGGATTTCTCCGAAAAATCAATCATAGGAGTAAAAAACATAACGATTAATGAGCCTTTTTTTAATGGCCATTTTCCCGGTAATCCCATTATGCCTGGTGTACTTCAAATAGAAGCTATGGCACAAGTAGGAGGCATTTTATTATTGAATACAATTGAAAACCCTCAAACAGTTTGGGTATATATAGCAGCCATAGACAACGCTCGGTTCAAAAAACCAGTTATCCCAGGTGACGTGCTCGTGTTACAATTAGAGCTCATCGCCATGAAAAGGGGTATCTGTAAAATGAAAGGCAAAGCCTTTGTAGATAATCAATTAGTGTGTGAGACAGATTTAACAGCCAGTATCATTCCAAAGAAATCATTATGATCCCAACTCAGACAAACAGTAATTTCCCTATGGCAAACGTCAGTTCGACTGCCGTTATTCATGGAAGTGTGACTATTGAGCCGTATGCGACCATATGTGACCATGTGGAAATAGGCGAAGGATCTTATATTGGTCCAAATGCTTACATCCAAAGCGGCGTAAAAATAGGGAAAGGATGCCATATTTCTCCAGGAACAGTTATTACTCCCGATAAACACCAATTAGAGTTTTGGTCCAAAAAGAATACATCTATCATCAATGGTAGGCATTCGCTGGTTCAAATTGGCAACAATGTTCATATAGAACCTTCAGTGACTATTCATGGTGAAGTAGTTATAGGAGATGATTCATGGATTGCTTCAAATGTCACCATTCACGATGGAGCTAGAATTGGTAAAAATTGTCGAATTTTTCCAGGTGCGGTAATTTCTGCTATCCCTCAAGATACCAAATTCAACGGGGAACGCACCACGGTAGAAATTGGAGATAATACAACGATTCGTGAATGTGTTACTTTAAATCGAGGGACAGCTTACTATGGCAAGACAAAAATTGGTAAAAACAGTCTTATCATGGCTTATGTGCATATAGCCCATGATTGCATTATAGGAGATAATGTCATCATCGTAAATGCTGGAAATCTAGCAGGCCATGTAGAGATCGACGATTATGCGATCATAGGTGGTGTCTCGGCGGTACATCAATTTGTGAAAATTGGAAAGCATGCTTTCATTGCCGGAGGATCTTTAGTAGGTAAAGATGTTCCCCCTTATGTTAAGGCGGGGAGAAATCCTTTACAGTACGAAGGAATTAACTCTATCGGCTTAAGACGTAGAGGTTTTGAAAGTAAGACCATCCACGAATTACAAGAAATATATAGACATATATTTCTATCGGGGAAAAACACCTCCCACGCTTTATCATATATAGAAAGACATCTACCTGCTACAGAAGAAAGGGATGAAGTAATAACCTTTATTCAAAAAGCCAGCAGGGGTATTATTAAAAGTCCTCAAGGATCTTCCAATAATCAGGAAGAGACCTTAAATGAAGAGTAACATTGCTTAATGCATATCCGCATTCAACTTGAAGAAGTAGGTAAAAAATTTTACCAGCGCTGGATATTCAGACATATTTCCCAAACCATATCTCCTGGCACATCTACTGTGATACGAGGGGGAAATGGTTCGGGAAAATCTACTCTGTTGAGGATTATTGCAGGCCAACTACCTTATTCAGAGGGAAAAATCACCTATTCTTTCATGGATGAAAAAATCCCCTTACATAAATGGTATCAACATATTAGCTGGTCGGCACCTGCCATCGATCTCTACCCCGATCTAAGCCTTTCAGAATTTTGGACATTTCACTTTCGCCTCAAAGGTTGCCTGCTATCTTCTATCGGCGAAATGGCTGAAATATTAGAACTTACCAATCAATTAGATAAAAAATTACGCTTTTTTTCTTCAGGTATGCTTCAAAGGGCCAAGGTAGGCACCGCATTGTTCAGCAAAACTAGTATCCTCTTACTAGATGAACCCACTAGCAATCTGGATAGTTATTATTCTGAACTGTTACTAAAGCTCATACATACCTATACTAATGACAGAACCTTTATCCTGGCCTCTAACCTTGCCAGGGAATACCAGCATATTGATCAACAAATATTGCTCTCTTCAACAAAGACATGATTATCATGTAAATTATTTAAGTGAGCGGGTGTGGAAACACCTGGGCGAGTATCCAAAATAAGGCTGAGACTCCCATAATCAAGAAGAAGATTAAGTCTATCTCTTTTCGGGGAAGTTCATCGCCAGCCCGTAGAACAATGGTAAAATAAACCCCTACAATGCATGCTATGTAAGTAATGGCATAAGAAATATCAAGATATAGTACACTTGATAGCAAAATTGCTAAATAACTCATTATTAAAAAATGTTTAAACGCCTAACCTAGTTTTATGATTCAGAACAAAAAACGTTCCTGAATGTCGTATAAAGTTTCTATTCGAAAAGTTTATCATTTTTTTTCATATTAATACACTATCCCTGCTCATTCTCTTACATATGCCACATGGTTAGAGAATTATTTGGGATAAATGGAATGATGTGTATTTTTAATAGATTGCCTTATATTTATTACCTATGACAACGACATTAAACTACATAAAAGAGCATCAGCAAAGATTTTTAGACGAATTATTCAATTTTCTTTCTATCCCCAGCATTAGTGCCGATTCCACATATAGGGATTCCGTTCATGAAGCAGCAAATTGGTTAGTACACCAGTGTCGTAAATTGGGTATCGAGAATGTACAGCTATTTCCTACAGCAGGATATCCAGTTGTTTTCGCATCCATAGAAGTATCTCCTTCTAAACCCACACTTCTCATTTACGGCCATTACGATGTTCAACCTCCTGATCCTTTAGACCTGTGGGATCATCCACCATTTGAACCTGTGGTTAAAGATGGAAAAATCTATGCACGGGGAGCCAGTGATGATAAAGGACAGATGTATATGCATATCAAAGCGTTAGAAGTTTTGATGAGTCAGGGAGAGCTTCCATGTAACGTTAAAATATTAATTGAAGGAGAAGAAGAAGTGGGAAGTGATAACCTAGAACTTTTTGTCAGGGATCATCAGGAATTACTTGCTTCAGATATTGTCCTCATATCAGACACTTCTATGATTGCCAATGATATTCCTTCTATAACGGTAGGAGTCCGAGGAATAAGCTACGTAGAAGTTCAAATTGAAGGGCCTAATCGAGATCTCCACTCAGGAGTTTATGGTGGAGCTGTCGGCAATCCTGTAAATATCCTCTGTAACATGATTGCTTCCTTGGTGGATGAGCAGGGAAAAATAACTATCCCCGGATTTTATGATGAGGTGATAGAGTTAAATAATGAGGAAAGGGCTGCCATTAGGAAAAAGCCATTTGACCTTGAAGCATTTAACCGAGAGTTAGGGGTTGAAGGAAGTATGGGAGAAGAAGGCTATTCTCCTGTTGAACGGACTGCTATACGTCCTACACTTGATGTAAATGGTATATGGGGAGGATATATAGGTGAAGGGGCAAAAACGGTGCTCCCTTCCAAAGCTCACGCTAAAATTTCGATGAGGTTAGTTCCCAATCAACGATCAGAACATATTACTGAACTTTTCGCATCGCATTTCACATCCATTGCCCCTAAAGGAATAAAAGTAAAAGTAACTCCCCATCATGGCGGAGAAGCTGCGGTGCTATCTACTCATTCTACGGGTTACCAGGCTGCGGCAAATGCTATGAAGGCCACTTTTGGTAAAGATCCGATTCCTACGAGAGAAGGAGGGTCTATTCCAATTGTAGCTATGTTCCAACAAGTCCTTGGCATTGATACAATATTAATGGGATTTGGTCTCGATTCGGATGCTATTCATAGCCCGAATGAGCATTATGGCGTATTTAATTATTTGAAAGGGATTGAAACCATCGTCCAATTCCATCAGAATTATGCAGATTTATCTTCCTAATTTAAGAATATAGGTGGTTTATCTACCTGGCTCAATACAATCACAATGAAAAAGTGGTTCAAGCGTATATTGATCATCTTTAGCTCTATTTTTATAGGATTACTAGTTCTCTATTTGTTAAGAGTTCCCATATTAAGAACCATTGGAAATATATTAATATATGAGGATCACCCCGTAAAGGTAGATGCGGCTTTTATATTGTCAGGGGCATCATATGAAAGAGGAATAAAAGCAGTCAAATTATATAAAGAAGGATTTATTCCTGTATTAATTCCTACAGGAGGGATTATTAGTGGTACATTAAAGGCGGCAGGAATAGAAATGACAGATGCTGAGTTAACACAAAAAGTGCTTATTTCTGAAGGGGTTGATAGCTCTGCTATTCATTTACTTCAGGCAGGTTCCAGCACATTTGAAGAGTCAGAAGAAATTCTGGGCTATTCCATTCAAAGAGGCTACTCCAGAATAATGATTATAAGTTCCAAGTTCCACACCCGAAGGATTAAAAGCGTATTTACGGATAAATTTGAAGAGGCAAATATTGCTATCGTTGTTGTCGGTTCAGAACCTCAAACTTATGATACTAATCAATGGTGGCTGAGTGAAGAAGGGTTACTATTTGTCAATAATGAGTACGTCAAGAGTGTTTATTATTGGCTTAAATATTAGCATGTAAATGGGAGTATGTAGAAGGGTAATTCTCAAAAAATCAAATCATCATCTTAACAGAAAGGAATTCATATGTTATTGAATACCAAAGTATTCGGAGAAGGTACTCCTTTAGTGTTACTTCATGGTCTGTTTGGTTCCCTGGACAACTGGACTACTGTCGGAAGATCATTATCGGAACACTATCAGGTTATGTTAGTCGATCAAAGAAATCATGGTACTTCTTTTCATCATCCTGAGTGGGGATATAAAGAAATGGCCCAGGATTTAAAGGATTTTCTGGATGCTCATTCAATAGATCAGGCATATATCCTTGGACATTCTATGGGGGGAAAAACTGCGATGACATTTGCGTTTCATTTTCCGGAGCTAGTTCGAAAGCTTATTATTGTTGATATTGCCCCGAAATTCTATCCCCCATATCACAATGAAATTATTGAGGCGCTGTTATCTGTCAATCTATCTTCCATCAGCAGAAGATCGGAAGTAGATAAATTATTATCTACAGATATACCAGAGACAGGAATCCGCCAGTTCCTACTGAAAGGACTTGTCAAACAAGGAGAGACATACAGATGGAAGTTTAACTTAGCTGTAATCAGTAAGAAATATTTACATATTTGTGAGGGTCTTGATGTGCCTGATCAATTCCATCTGCCAGCCCTCTTTATTAGAGGTGAATATTCAAATTACGTGACGGATGAAGACTGGGATCAACTTAGAAAAAATTTCATGAATGTACAGTTAATTACAGTTCCAGATACAGGCCATTGGATTCATGCTGAATCACCAAAAAGTTTTATAGAGATCGTCCATACTTTTCTACAGCGGCCTACTTCCTCTTGATGATTTTGGATGAAACGCGATTTCCTACTTAATTTTCTATGAGAACATTCAAAAATGTACTACTTTAAACACACCTTTACGTAATTATATGTTCCGTTTTACTGTTATATTATTCTCTGTCCTTGTCATATGTGTTGGATGCACTGATATCTCAAATGAATCATCTGAATCTGAAGAGGAATCCTTTGAGACAGTAACAGATTCACTTGCTGCTATTCCTCCTCAGGAATACGAGGTAGTCCCTGAATTAATTGGTAAATGGAAGATAGTAAGTAAGCAGGTAGGAGATATTCCGTTAAATGACAGTGATTTAGGTACTGCTACCATCGCTATCACTAAAGAGAATAAACTCATCAGAGAAACACCAGAATTAGATCCTCAGCTTCTCCATTTTACTTATGCTGAAGGGATGATTATCACTGAACAAGAAGGTGAACAGCAAATTGTTAAATTGACAGAAGATTCGCTGGTGTTACTTTCCTTTATTGATGGAATTTCTCAAACGGATACCTACATAAGAATCGAATAAATTATTTCGTGTTAGTTAATAAATAATTTCAGTGATATTTTTGAATGACCGCATGTTTTATCACTCGTAATTTTCATTTGTCAAAAACCATATAAATTGCTGACTTTTTGGGGTAATTAATTATCCTTTAGCTTATATGGGTTGGAAAGTAGTCATTATCATAATTATTACAGGGTTTTCTTCTCTGATAAATCCTGTCACATGCCAGACCAGAGAAAGGAAATGGGGGATGACAATAGGAGGATCTGCCATCAAATTTGACCTTCCTGAAGCCTTAGCAGATAAAAGAATCAGACCTCTTGATCCCGGTACCTATTTCTCCTTGAGTCGATTTTTGAATGGAGCATTCGATTTTTCCACAAATATCATTATTTCCCATGATGTCCCCTACCCTATTTCAGAAGAACTATTTGCCAGAGGAGCATTTGGTATGATGAGTTATAATCTGAAGTTTAAATTTAATAATGGCATCTTTATATCTGAAGATGCTTTGATAGCACCTTATGTCTCCTTGGGAATTGGAGGAAGTTATCACGAAAGGGTACAGGATGTTTTTATTCCATTTGGAGGAGGAATTCGATTTCAGCTAACTCCTAAGTGGGCCATCTTGTCCCACGTTCAAAGTAGAAACTCGCTAAATGATCATTTCCAACCGACTACTTATACCCTTGGAATAACCTATCAAATTCCTTCCAAGCACTCTCCTCCACCTGCCCAATTACCAATGCCTGATCCCCTGGAATATCAAATTTTACTGACTGAAATATTTCCACAAGACAAAGATGGAGACGGAATCGTCGACTCCCAGGATTTGTGCCCAGAGGAAGCGGGATTTCCAAGATATGATGGGTGCAAAGTGCCTGCCAACACGGAAAATGATCTACCTCTTTTAGTGGATCTTCAGGATACTCTACAACAAGGAATAGCTTATATGGAAGAGGGAGCTAAAGTGGGCTCGCAGCCTGAACAATTAGATCATAGTTACTCAGAAAATGACTTCTTGGGAGAAAAGATCGATCCATTTTCCAAGGTCGATCCATCCACAGATATTATTGAGCATTTCTCCAAAGATGATCAAAGTGAAATGAAGAATTCTCATCAGCATACTGATACTCAAGTTTACCCTCAAAATAACAATGCCCATGAATTAGAAAGAGCCAGGCAGGAACTGCCTTGTGTCAATGTTTCTCAACAGTCCATTCAAGAGTTAAGCGTTTATTTTGATAAGGGAAGTTTTAGTATTCGACAAGAAGGACTTAGAAACCTAAGCCAAATTGCTGATATCATGTTATCATGCTCTCAAGTAAAGTTACGAATAGCAGGACACACAGATAATTTAGGTGCTTATCGAAATAACAAAATCCTTTCTGTCATGAGAGCTTTTAAGATAAAATATTATTTAGTGAAGACTTGGGAAATCAGTCAATCGAGAATTATTTCTGACGGCTATGCAGACAATATTCCACTTACGTCAAATGATACAGAGATAGGCAGACAGCAAAATAGAAGGGTAAATTTTGAGATAATTATTGAATGAATAACCAAAAGCCTTACATCGCTTTATTTCAATTTATAAAAAATTTATACTTATTCATCTAAAATATTCGTTTTGAAATTAACTATTTAGCATCAAATATGCTATAATAAACTTGTATAGAAGTGATTCTTAGAGACTATGATGCGAAAGATTGTTAGAATAATATTCCTTGGCCTCCTTGGATGTAGTTTATTTTCCGGGCAGTTGATGGCTCAGACAAAAGACTATCCCTGGCAAGCTGAATTATCTGGTACTGCATTAGATTATTTCGGTCCTTTGACAGGTGAGTATTTTAGGACAGATTCATTAAGTTTTGGTCTAACTGTCGGAGCGCATGCATATGTGAATAATTGGCTTAACCTATCATTCAATTCCTCTTTCGTTCCAACGGTCAATGACTATCCCATTTCAGAAGAAGAAACGAAAAGTACTTCTCTTATTGATGTAAGTGCTATGATGCAGCTCAAATCCAATGGTACTATTTTTGAAGAGGATGCCTTTTTCGCTCCTTTCATTTCTACCGGATTTGGTCTAAATTCTGCAAGCAATATCAACAGAATATATATTCCTGCAGCATTGGGTCTTAAATTCAGATTTAGTCCTACCTTTAGTTTCCAGGTACAGGGAACTTATAAACTGGAGCTAAATGAAGAAGATTTTCAACATGTTGCCTACTCGGCCGGACTAGTGTTCGCCTTACCTGGTACAAAAACGAAACCGGAAGAAGAAGAAGAACAGCCGGTAGATGTTCCTCCGGCGGTGGCAGAAAACTCAAAAGATTCAGATCAGGATGGAGTGGTAGATTCTGAGGATCAATGTCCAGATGAACCTGGATTACTCATGTATATGGGCTGCCCCTCTAAAGACAATACGGTTGAAAAAGAAGATCTTAATAATAAACCTTCGAATAATCTGGATAATTTCGTAGATAATAACACTGGCAGAATGACCCAGGAAGAACAAGGCGTGTTCGACAGAGCAGTTCAAAACATCAATTTCGAAAGTGGTACAGCTAATCTTACTATGGAAAGTGAATATGTATTGGATTCTCTAGCTACTATTCTCAATAGATATCCCGAATACAGCTTAAAGATTTCTGGCCATACGGATAACACTGGTTCCAGCAGGGATAACAAAATACTATCTGTTAAAAGAGCATTTAAAGTAAAATATTTTCTCTCTAATAGAGGAGTTAAAATGGGTAGAATTACTTCAGATGGATACGGAGATACTCAACCCATATCCAATAATGATACAGAAGAAGGAAGAAGTTTGAATAGAAGAGTAGAATTTGAATTATTGAACCCAGGAGAATATTCCCCACCTATTGTTTCTCCTCCAAGTGTTCCCCAGGGAACGAACCAGGATTCATTTAACTAGAAGTTTGGAAGTGATATAATTCCCACAGGCATTATGTTATTAGGCAGTTAAACATCGGCTTTCTATATTTGCCTCTTTATAAACAATGTTAACTGTCAATTTCAACACTATGTCAAATACCTTTGGCACCTTATTCCGTATTACAAGTTTTGGAGAATCTCATGGAAGTGGAGTTGGGGTGGTTATAGACGGATGTCCTTCTGGTATTGAACTAGATACAGCTTTTATACAGCAGGAGTTAAATCGAAGAAAACCAGGCCAAAGCAGAATCACGACCCAGCGAAAAGAAAGCGATACATTTGAATTGTTCTCCGGTCATGTAAATGGAATTACTACTGGCGCCCCTCTTTGCTTTTTCGTTGCCAATACAAATGCCCGTTCCAAAGATTATGACCATCTGGTTCAAAACTTTAGACCTTCCCACGCAGATTATACCTACTTTGCCAAATATGGTGTAAGGGACCATAGAGGAGGTGGGCGTTCTTCTGCCAGGGAAACCATCGCCAGAGTCATAGGAGGAGCAGTAGCCAAGCAGTATTTAACCGTTAAGAATAATATGATCTTTGAAGCATGGGTACACTCTATCCAGGATCTTGAGCTGGCGACTGTTCCTCAAAACATTTCATTTGAGTCGGAAAAAGCAAAGGCAGTAAGATGCCCCGATTCATCATTGGCTGCCCAAATGTACGAGAGAATAGATCGAATACGGAAAGAAGGAGATTCTTTAGGCGGCACTATTATGGGAAGAATTAGAAATGTACCTGCTGGGTTAGGTGAACCTATTTACAATAAGTTATCTGCTTCTCTGGGAGCTGCCATGTTAGGAATTAATGCAGTTAAAGGATTTGAAATTGGTTCGGGCTTTGAAGGAACCAGAATGAGAGGATCAGAACACAACGATATCTTCTATTTAGATAATGGCATACCCAGAACTAAAACAAACTATTCTGGAGGTATACAGGGAGGAATCAGCAATGGCGAAGATATTTTATTTAAAGTTGCCTTTAAACCTACGTCTACCATCATGCAGTCCCAACCTACCATCAATGCAGCGGGAGAGCATACCAATTTACCAGCCAAAGGAAGACATGATCCCTGTGTTGTTCCCAGAGCCGTACCCATCGTAGAAGCTATGGCAGCTATCGTAATGACAAATTTTGTGATGGAAAATGAAGCCAGGAAATAACAAAATTAAATGGTATTTTATTGTGGTTAAGTAGTAAATATTGATTGGCTATTGTGTAGATTATTCAGAGATCTTATACTATTTTCATGCTCTATTATACACACTGGCATATATTTAAATGATAAAAAACACTTATAACTACGGATTAATTGGTAATTGTGCCTACCTTGCCCTCATAGACACAAATGCTAACATTGGGTGGTTATGTTGGCCCAAATTTGACAGCAGTTTTCTCTTTGGTAGTCTGTTAGATGAGGATAGAGGAGGTGAATTTTCTATCAGCCCCGCCTCAGAAAATTATTCTTCCAAACAATATTATCTTGAGAATACAAATATTCTCGTTACAGAATTTCATTGTGGAGACGGAAGTTTTAAGGTAGTGGATTTTGCACCTCGATTTTATCAATACGAAAGGTACTACAAACCATTACTGCTAGCAAGAAGAGTTATTCCCATGGATGGAACTCCGAGGATTAAAGTAATATGTTCCCCAAGAGGGGACTATGGAGAAACAAATCCTGAAATTCTCTTTGGAAGTAGCCACATCCGTTATATGGGATTAGAACGACAAGTTCGCCTCACCACCAATATTGCCTTAAACTATGTCGCTGAAGGACGCTCTTTTGTTCTTAATGAAAATAAATACCTTGCCCTAACCTGGGGTATTCCCCTGGAGGCAGAATTAGAAGGTACACTGGAAACCTTCTATCACAAAACCAAGCTTTACTGGAGACAGTGGGTGAAAAGAACTTCTATCGGACAATATCAACAAGACGCTGTTTTGCGCTCTGCCTTAGCCTTAAAATTACACCAATATCAAGATACAGGAGCCATCATTGCAGCAACAACTACTAGCCTGCCCGAGTCTCCCGGAAGTACAAGAAATTGGGACTATAGATATTGCTGGATCAGGGATGCACATTATACACTGAAAGCACTTACGAATATTGGGCATTTTACGGAATTAGAGCAATATGCCCATTATGTGGAAAATGTAGCAGTTAATATTAACGAAGGCGATCGGTTCCAACCCTTATATGCTATCAATGGAGACGCTAAATTAGTGGAAAAGATTGTTCCATTGAGTGGATATTTAGGAAATAAGCCAGTAAGAATTGGAAATCAAGCTTATGAGCACATACAAAATGACGTATACGGGCAAGTGTTAGTTTCCCTTCTACCTCTCTTTGTTGATGCAAGGTTAAAACATGAAGCTAAACATCATCTACTTCCGCTAGTCATGCGCATCTTGAGAAAAATCGAGACTACAATGCATGAGCCAGATGCCGGACTATGGGAATTTAGAAATAAAGCCCAGCTTCATTGTTACACTTTTCTCTTCCATTGGGCAGGAAGTAGAGCTGCCTTAAAAATAGCTCAAAAATTCAGAGATTATGAGATGATGGTGCTCTCCGAAAGACTTGTAAAAGAGTCTGTTCAACAAATAGAAGCATGCTATCATGCTGAAAAGGAAGTTTACACTCAAGCAGTAGACACCACAAATCTGGATGCGAGTTTATTGCAGTTGGTTACCATGGGATATCTCGATCCCAAAAGCCAAAAGGCTCAATGCCATGTAAAAGCCCTGGAAAATGAGTTACGAACTCCTGAAGGTCTGTTTTACAGATATAAACATTCAGATGACTTTGGAAAACCCGAAACTACTTTCCTTATTTGTGCTTTTTGGTATGTGGAAACATTGGCATATCTGGGAAGGCTGGAAGAAGCACAAGAGTTTTTTGAGCGCTTGCTCAAGTATACAAATCATGTTGGATTATTGAGTGAAGATGTGGATCCTTCTACGGGTAGCCAATGGGGTAATTTTCCTCAAGCATACAGTCACGTAGGATTGGTAAATGCTGCATTTGCTATTTCAAGAAGGCTGGACACGGAAATGTTTTTGTAAAAGTACATTCAGCAAAAAGATTTGTTGAATTAATAAAGAGGATGACTTCGTTTAAGTCATCCTCTCCTATTTTGTGTTTCGCTCTTCATATTCAGTTTAATATAATCCAAACTAATACGTAGGATTATTCTATAAAAGTCAGGATATATTCCCATTGCAATATGGAGGTTACAACTCGTTCATCTGAGCAATGAGTAATTTCCTGATCTTTTTAAAATCCTTGTGCTTTACCTCATTGGCCTCCAACTCATACAACTCATCTGAAGCTAATTTCAAAGCAGACCTATCGAAATATAATTGCCCATTTAAGGAAGTATAAATTCGCTCAGCTTCCTCAAACTTATTCTTCAAAATCAGCAGATTTGCCTGCTGTATCTGTATGGGAATCGCTTCAGGTGTAATGGAAAGGGCCACTTCAATATATTCTTCCGCCAAGTCTAGTTGTTCCAGATAAATCAATCCCCGGATGATTTGTTCCAGGTTCATGATAGCAAAGGATCTAAACGCCGTGGAGTCCCGATTCATCCCCAAAGTTAACATCCGCCTGGTCTTTTGTAAAGGTAGTAAGGCTGCCTCCCAATCCCCTTGAATCGAATAGATGATACTACTTTCAAAATAAGATTTTGCAAGTTGATACTTATATGCCTCAGGTGTTTTAGCATTTAAGTGTTCATACATTTGAATGCTCTTTTCAAACAACTCCCTCGATTTAAGAAAATTGTAAACAACAAAGTATTTCCCCTGAGCCATATATAACCAAGCATATTCTTCCCTGTAAGCATCACTATCCTCCTCACCTAATAGTGTAATATATTCTTCCGCATTGTTTAACAAAAGAATAGCCTCTTCATAGTATTCAAGTTCCAATTTTACTTCCCCCAAACTCAACATAACATGAATTAAAGGAAGCATATACTCCCTTTGATACTGCTCGGTTAAAGAAATATACATTTCATACGCCTGACCCAGGTGTCGATGTGCATTGCCAAGAAATCCATCCTTCCACTCCTTTATTCCACTCAAATAAGCCTGTCTGGCCTTTTCCTTTCTAAGGCCTGGAAGAAAAGGGTTGTTCTTTTTAGCATGTTCGTATTCCCTTAAAATGTTATCTGCCTGATCCAGCAAAGCAGTTGCCTCAGAAGAAATTTCGTGTTCTATCAGTAACGCAGCCTGATCAAGATATAAAGTCGCCTGAAGAACCTTAAATGGTTTTTCCTGATAAGGAGTTACTTTATCCAAATAATGTTCTACCCGTTGAAAACAACTAGAAGCAATATCTCTTTTATGCAAATGGGTATATAATCTTCCAAGAAATGTATTTATTTCATATTCAAGAAGATGGTACTCTCTTGAAGGTATATACGTTCTCTTTTTAATTCCTGAAAAAGCCAGCGTCAAGGCACCTTCAGCTTTCACATAATCCCTTTTTTCAAGCCAATATTTTCCCCATAATAAATGAATATTAGCCTCGAATTGCCTGACTGAGTCAGCATTCAAATAGGTAAGATACACCGTTTCCACCTGCTCCAATGTCTTGCCCGCCTCCACGTAATTGTTTTCTGACAGGAATAATTCAGCAAGTGCCAGTTGAATCCGAATCAACATAGGTGCTGTTTCTATTCCTTGATAAGCAATAAGTTCATGAGCGCTAAGAAGTGCTTGTTGTGCTTCTTCCTGTAGGTGAATGGCTGTATAAGCTTTGCCTATTTGCAAATACAGTTCCTGCAACTGTCGCCTGTATTGCTCTGGATGCTGCATAGCTAGTTGGCGAAACTGATCCAGAGCGATATCATAATTCTCTATAGCCTGGTAAAATTCGTGTTGAGCTGAATGGATGCTGGCCATGAGAAAATGATTCTGAGATTGGGCTGCCATATACATCCTGGGAAAGCGAAACAACAACTTCTTGACAGAAATTTGGGCTGATTTGACTACTTCCAGCGCCTGCTGATATTGCTGGTCTTCTACATACAATTCTGCCAATGCTTGATTCCATCTGACTGAATAAGGCAAATATATTTCAGGATGATAAGCAATCATTTCCCTTAATAAACCAATAGCTCGCTCATAACTCTTTTGGGCTTCTTTTTGATTGGGAATCTCTTTATGGATATTCCCTTGAATCGCATACAATTTCGCCAGAAAAGTATTGTAAATTTTAGGGGAAGCATCTACCAGCGGTTCTACCAGCCTAATACTTTTCTGAATCAAATCTTTCGCTTCCAGATAAAATCCTTTTCGTTGAAGGCTATCCGCAGCCAAAGATAGGCTTTGCGCCTGGCTAAAAGATGAATTCTCGCCCAAAGTGATTAACAAATCCTCATTAATCATCTCTGCTTCTTTATATTGATCTACCGCTTTATCGAAGGCCAACTCCTGAGTGTAGACATCTCCCAAACCCACCAAAATATGTGCATACTCAATTCCTTTGCAGAGATTTGCTTCCAATGCCTGATTAAGGAACGAAGCGGCTCTACGTGGCTGTTGAATCATTTGCAAATATCTGGCAAACAGTAACACGTGTTTTAATCCACCAGGAGATGCATAAATCGCTAAAGTAAATAGCTTTTCAGCTTCATTGAAGTTCAGTTCCATCAGCTGAAAAGTGGCCAGGAGAATGTATTGCTCTATAATGCCGTTGAATTCTTTTTGTTCCAATGCGTTGTACTGTACCTTTCTACCAAAACGCTGATAAAACTTTCTCAAATTATGTTCAATCTCCCTAAGACTGAGTTGTGCTTTAGCTTTAGCTATATCTCCTGTCCAAAAAGCGTCAATAGCAGTTTGATAATTTAGCGGCATCGACCCTTTTGGTATCATCGCAAGATGATCAACAATATAAGGAGTAAGTTTCAGGGCAATTTCCTGTTCAAAAAATATATCTTCCCAAAAGGTCAAAGGAAGATCAGATCTTTCTACCATACTATCCAGCTTACTCAAATAAGTATGGTGAATATGCTGATGAATTCGATCTATGTAGGTGAGCTTTCTCTGGTGGAATACACTGGGAGATTGTACGTAAAGTATCAGTAGATCTTTTATCTTTTCACTACAAAAAGTAATAGTACTTGTATAATTTCTGAACAGATAAGTGGAATCAATAAAATACAAACTAAAAATCTCAGATTCGTATTGTAGAGGAATGTCAAACCTGAATGCCCCATCATTATTGGTAATAGTACTGAAGGTAGAATCTTTTACATCTAATAAAAGCAATTTAGCTGATAAAGGTTGAATGCTGTCTTGTTGAAAATAAATCCTTCCTTCAATCACTTTCGCAGAAGAAAGTGAAATTCCTATCAAGCAAGATATTATAAGATATGTACAAGCAACTTTTACCCTCGAGCTGATATGTGGACTTTTCAAGACAAAACCTTTGTAGATACGATAGATATTAAACTTACCTTTATTAATTTAAAAATACTAAGGTTTTACCTCATACCATAATTATACATACATAAATATTTAATATTACAGTAATTTAGTTATTAAATTAATAGAGGCATTCCAGAGATTTCCTACCAACTCAATTTTTTACAAGCTGAGTAGACTTTCCTGCTTCTTTTTTGCATTTTACACCAAAGAAAGTCCATATGATTCCAGCTGTATTATCTATCCATGCAGATCCTCCCATTACACAATGTGCTATCATTGATGAAGCAGGTAACATATTGTCCCAAACAGAAATTCCACACGATCCTCCAGGTAGCCCATCGTCTCATTTTGAAGAACTTATCCCCATATTAGAAGGTCTGTTGGAATCAGTAAATCAGCCTATTAAATTACAAGCCGTCGGAGTTAATAGCATTTCTCTGAACATTGGGAATGACAAACTCGATTCCTTCTTTAATTTAGCCAGATACCACGAGTCCGATTTAGTAGACGAATTGAAAAGCTATGGAGAATTACCTGTTTTTGTAGGGCATCCAGCCATTTGTTATGCATGGGGAGAAAAATATTATGGTGCCGCTAAAGAAACAGAACACTACATGTCTCTTTATCTGGGAGATGTGATAAAAGTATGTTTTATGGAAGAAGAAATAGCCTTAAGTGGCCACAATGGAATGGCAGGTAATCTAGGAGATGTGTTAATAGAAATTCCAGGCTTAAATCTAATTTACGGTGGCCCAGAACGCTTATCTACCTATGCCACTACCACAGGACTTAAACACATTACTTCCGACCTGATGGCTAAATATCAGGACAACAGCCCTTTACAACATAAAGGCTTTGATGATATGACGTGTATGGATATCATTGGGGCAGCGAAGGAAGGCGATAAAATGTCTTTAGATGCACTGGAACGGATGGGAATCATTCTTGGAAAAGCACTCTCTGATTTAGTTGCCTTAAGCTCTCCCAGTATCATTTACCTAAGCGGTCCACTCTCAAAAGCAAGTGAGTTCATAGCACCTATCATACAGAAAACGATAGAAAAACACGTCTTTGGAGTTTTTAAAGGAAAAACTAAAGTGAGCAGTACACAATTGTTAGAAGATGATGCAGATTTAAAAAGTGCCGCTGCATTAGCCTGGCATCAGATTAAGGTAGAACCAATTACTTAACTCATACAGATTCTGCAAAATGTAACAGCACTCCACAAGGATCCCAGACATAGGTTACTTTAGCATGGGACTCTAATTTCGGAGGCCTGATCTTAGCCACCCCAAATATTCCTTCCGCTATAATTGCTTTGGCATGATCGTACCAGGCTTCCGTATTCTCCACATCTATATACAACATAAAATTACTGGCCCATTCCCTATGGTAATAGTTTTGCAAATAAAATCTCACTCCCCCCAACTCCATTTCTGCTAAGCTTTCTTCATGCACCCAATTTTTCTTCCATCCTAATTTCTCATAAAAAGACAGGGATAAATGGAAATCTCTTGATGGTACAAAGACCTTTACATCTTTGGCCGCTAACAATTGTTTTTGTTCCATGTCAGGGTAATTATACTATTCCTCATACATAGTTGGACATAAGTATAAGTTACTCAAAATTTTTCTCTACGTGGTGGGAGTTTTCTATGATCTGTAGGAAAGTTTCCAGAATATCAATTATATTTCTACTCTATTCATGCTACTACAACTGTTACCCAAATGAAACAAGTTATATCCTACCTACTGAGCGTCGCTTCATTGTCCATGTTTATCTCCTGCAACACTCCTTCTACCCCTTCTAATTCTCAAATAATTCCCTCTCACAATGACTTCTATTTCACCTGGGACAATGCCACCATCTATTTTATGTTAACCGACCGATTTTTCAATGGGGATTCCACTAATGACATTAACTTCGGGAGGAATCCGGATGGTGATATATTGCGCAACTTTTTAGGAGGGGATTTTAAAGGAATTACCCAAAAGATCGATGAAGGCTATTTTGATAGCCTGGGCGTCACCGCTATCTGGTTTACTCCTCCAGTAGAACAAATTCACGGTTCGGTAGATGAAGGGTATGGGAAAACCTATGGATATCACGGCTATTGGACCAAGGATTGGACAGCATTAGATCCAAATTACGGAACAGTAGAGGAACTTAAAGAAATGGTAGATGCTGCTCATGCCCATGGAATCAGAGTTATTTGGGATGCCGTGTTAAATCATACAGGACCCGTAACCGACATAGATGTAAAATGGCCGGATGAATGGGTAAGAACTCGGCCTACCTGTACCTATGAAGACAGGGAATCTACAGTAACCTGCACCTTAGTGGAAAACCTTCCCGATATAAAAACAGAAAGCGAGGAGGAAGTAGAGCTTCCCGCTTTCTTAGCAAAAAAATGGAACGAAGAAGGTAGATACGAGCAGGAAATGGAAGAGTTGGATCAATTTTTCGAACGAACAGCTTATCCAAGAACTCCCACTTATTACATCATTAAATGGCTGACGGATTGGATTACTGAATTGGGATTAGATGGATATAGAGTAGATACAGCCAAACATACGGAAGCTGAAATTTGGGCCATCTTAAAAAAAGAAGCTATACGAGCCTTTGAAGCCTGGAAAGTAGCTCACCCAGATAAAGTAGTAGATGATTCTCCCTTTTATATGACAGGAGAAGTATATGGTTACAGCATAAAAGGAGGCTTAGATTTTGATTATGGGGATGAAAAGGAAAATTTCTTTGATGATGGATTTGAGAGCCTGATTAATTTCTCTTTTATTTCTGATGCCAATGAGTCGTACCAGCCTTTCTTCCAATCTTACTCAACTGCCTTATCTACTCCTCCCCTATCCTCTTATTCAGTTGTCAATTATGTAAGTTCTCATGATGATGGAAATCCTTTTGATGCTTTGAGAGAACGGCCCTTTGAAGCAGCTAATCGCCTGTTACTTTCTCCCGGAGCAGCGCAAATCTATTACGGAGATGAATCAGCAAGGGTGTTAACGGTAGAAGGGGCAAAAGGAGATGCACATTTACGATCATTTATGAATTGGGATGAAATAGCTGACAATGTTTCAGGAAATGGATATCAAGTTCAAGAGGTATTGTCCCATTGGAGGAAGTTGGGCCAATTTAGAAAATATCATCCTGCTATTGGAGCAGGCCAACACGAACTCATTTCCGAATCTCCCTTCGTTTTTCAACGCACTTACACTAGTGGAACAACAGAAGATAAAGTTGTGGTAAGCATTGTTCCCGCTGAATTGATAGGAACTACTTCTGTAGAAATTCCCGTTGGAAACGCCTTCACAAATGGTGAAGTTCTCAGAGATGCTTACACGAACCAACAAATCACGGTCAATAATGGATCGGTGAAATTAAGTCAAGCGGGAAGATTGGTATTGCTGGAAAGCTTATGATCTCATATCAATTAGTGATAAGGAGATAGGATTCTTTCGAATATTTTAATGTATTCACACACAAGTGTAGTGCTATTACCATTTCTGAAGCTCTTCCCAGAAAGTCTGCAATATTATCATAGGCTACCTCATTTTCTTAAACTCATTGAACAGTCTATTAATCAATCATTTACGCAAATAATAAGTGTAATATTTGGATCAATAATTAGTCGGAAACAGGCTAATAATAATACATATTGCAAACATAACTTAATTCCATAAATCAATCATCTATCGCATAACTTTACCATTATTTTGAAACCAAAAGGCATCATCGTCTCTACCTACACCCTATTAGCTATAAGTTCGATCCTGGGATTTAAACATCATCATCCACTATCTTTCGTTCACGCTTTTACAAATGTTGCTACTAATGCTTCAGAACATGCCGGATCAGATCTAGCTATTTCTGGAAGTAAAGATGGAGGATTTGCCTGGGGAGATATTAATGAAGACGGATATTTGGATGTGGTAGTAAATACCAGAATCAATGGTACAGGAACTCGAGTTCTTATATCGGACCCTTCTGATCCTACCAATCCTGTTTTTTCTGATTTATCTGCAGATTATTGTCAACACTGTACACAAAACTTTAGAGAAAGAAGCGCTCTATTAGCTGACCTTAATAATGATGGATACGTGGATCTCGTTCGGAACACTTCCAGGAATGGACTGGATATATATCTGAATCAAGGCCCCGACAGTAGTTACGCCTTCGGAATTGGAACAAATAATGCACCTAATAAGCAAATCGTAAGTTCTGACTTTCATGATAATAAAGTAAATACAGAAGGAATTCTTGCAGCTGACTATAATAATGACGGTTGGCTGGACCTCATTATAGAAAACCACAATTTTGGTATAGACCTATTTGAAAATCCGGGAGATGGTACAGCGAATTTTATTTGTATAGATCCTTCTTTGACGGGATTACCTTCCAGTGCCAAGGATGGAGACTATGCGGCTTGTGTAGATTTTGATAACGATGGAGATCTCGACATCATCGCCCGCAAACGTAATCAGAGAGATTTTTTTATTAATAATGGAGATGGAACCTTTAATAGCGGACAGGAAATTGGGAATGCCAATAACTCAAACAAAGGAGGCGTAGTATTTGGAGATTTTGATAATGACGGAGACTTTGATGTTTATTGGACAGATCAGGATGAAAACCAAATCTGGATGAATAATGGCACGACTACCTTGGTACCTACTAAATCAGGTAGTCTGGATGGAGAACCCTGGTTGTCTGCGGGTATAAGTGCTCCGAGTAGCGGAATTGATGGTTGTGCTGTCGGGGATGTCAATAACGATGGTAAATTAGATCTCTTTTTAACCGCGAACAGTGGCACCGGATATTTATTTATCAATAATACCCCAACTGGAGGAACGCTCAGTTTCACCAGAGATAATCTTTCTATCAATGTGAATGGAAATGGGGAAGGGTGTGCCTTTGCTGATTATGATAATGATGGGGATCTTGATTTATATGTCAATATCAATGGAGGAAACAACCAACTTTGGCGGAATAATCTCAATGAAAATGGTAATGAAAATTATCTGATGGTAGCGCCTAAAATTGATCTGGGAAATGGTATTTCGAGAGCAGCGATAGGAGCTAATGTTATACTAAAGGATAATACTGGGCAGATTATAGGGGGTGTCAGAGAAGTTCCCACCGTTTCTGGACATGGAACAGACGCTCCCGATCTTGTCCATTTTGGATTACCTAACGGCCCGGACAGTACCTACCGGGTTTCTGTTCATTATCTAACTGTAGATGGAACCAGAGATGAAGTAGAACAAGTAATTGTTCCTTCCGCCTACTCGAATCGGACTATACCGATTTATCATACAGATGCCTTGTCAGCTCCTTTATCCGTAGCCTGGCACTCTTTTGACCTAAAACAGATAGAAGATGAGATATCACTCAAATGGAAAATAAGTCAAACGGAGCAAACAGATTATTTCCAAATAGAAAGATCCACAGATGGCCAATTCTTCCAACCTATTAATAACATTCGAGTAAAAGCAACATCATCCAAAAAGCCTTACTTTTCCTTTAAAGATAAAAACTATCACACCTTAGATGCTTCAAAACTTTACTACCGGATTAAACATGTATATCTAAATGGAGCTTCAGAATATTCAGCTGTTCGACATGTCCAATTACCATCTTCATCTCTCTCTTTAGAACTCAACCTTAGCCCTAATCCAGCCAGTAATGAAGTGGAAATTAACATTAAAGGCATCTCAAATCATGTTGCCGAGATTAAGATTTCCGATACAGATGGACGAATTATTTTTTCGAGTAAGACAAAACGATATGCTACGCTGATTCCTCTCGAACATTGGAAAAGAGGAACCTATATTGTTCAGGTGTTGACACATCGGAAGAAAATAGCAAAACAGCTGGTCATTCATTAGGAAGATGTGCCTCGATGTACTTCAAAAAATTCCTTAACTCTTATGCTTATCAAAATGACAGATAAAGTTCAGACCTCCACTATTTCCCCATCTTTTGGAATATACACTTTATCTATTAAGCCTCTATGTATCAACCCCTCTGTTAATTTTGCTCTGGTGGTAGGACAATGATTTAGGGCTTCCATATGGTTAGCTAGTACTTTGCCTGGTGCTTTTTCTACAAATCTCAATATATCGTCTAATGTCATCAAGAGTGGTTGTCCAATGTCCAACTGAGCTGTTCCACAAGCAAGGACAGCCACATCTGGTTGATATTCCATTAATACCTTTTCTACTGCTTCTGTGAAAATAGTGTCTGCGCTAATATATAGACTTGGCGCATTGGTCCACTTAATCAAAAATCCCATTACATTTCCCATAGGCGTGGCAATAAATCCATAGCCATGCCTGGCAGGAATTCCCATAATCGTTCCGTTTAAGAAAGGAACCTCTTCCCAGTAAGCGATTTCCTGAACTACTTTTAAGCCCCTTTTCTGGAAGAAAGAACCATCTTTTTCACTGCATATAACAGGAATATTCCGATTCATCAGAAAATGTATCGCTGCTTTATCTATGTGATCAGGATGTTTATGCGTAATCAAACAATGCGTTACTCTATCTAATTTTTCCTGGCTATTGTCTGGAAGAGGGATCAATGGATTTTTTCTTGCTTTGAACCTAAATAGCGTAAAAGGAGGTTGAGTTCCTACCTTCCCCAACATAGGATCAACTAAAATCATATGTTCCTGATGTTCGATAATCAGTGTGGCATTTCTAAGATGGTGAAGTTTCATACAGAAGATGTTAGGTTATTGTGGGAAAATAAACCTTAACTCTTCATCTATAATGTAAGTTGGACGGCAATATTAAAATTAAACTGGCATATAGCAGAGGAGTCCATCTTTCGTAACCATTCTTATGGTCACTTATTCCTAAAACTTAATGCATCATGGGATCATTATTTATACTGACTAAAGGAGTAGGGCTAGATGTGGGACAATGAAGAACAAGCTTAAAATCTACCCACCCAACGAATCCCATTTTCCAATACCCGTTGATAGTTTTCACTGTCAAAAGCTTCAGCATGATGTCCCAAAGCTGAGTAAAACACTCTCCCCTCTCCTTCCAATTCATGATACCAAACGATAGGATGATCTTCTCCCATCCCAAAATCCTTATCAGTAACCAAAAACCCTATATTACCATTAGTACTGAAAGTCTTTTCATCCGCCGTGTACAGGATATGACAGCCATGTTCTCTGGGATTATCGTAAAAGACATACCACTCATCTTGATGTTCCAGGCTAGGTAGTAGCCCCTGAGATAGATCAGCATAGGCAGTATCTGTTTCTAAATATAAGGTACCAGTATCCAGATCCCAGGCAATATTATGATGGGAAAAGTGCGCACGAATCACCTCATCTTCATACCAATCCCATTGATGGGAATGATCTCCGGCTCCATGTACGCCCACAAAACCACCTCCCCTTTCCAAATACTGCTTAAAAGCTGCTCGTTGATCCTCCGTTAGTACTTTGCCTGTCGTATTGTTCCAAACCACCACCTTAAATCGGCTCAACTGCTCCTGATTAAACACAGCACCATTCTCGGTCTCGAATAAGGTCCAACCATTGGCTGCTGCTTGTTGGCGATAGAGGGAAATAGCTGCTTCAATCGCGTCTCCATGCCTGAATCCATTGGTTTTGGAGAAGATCAATATCGCTTTTTCGTTCAGGTTCGCAGGCAATTGAGGTGGTGTATCTTCAAAGGTATCGAATCCATCCCCCATATTGTAGATAAACAACGAAATACTAATAAAGGCGATCAGGATCAATCCCAAAATGGTACTTCCGATAATAATGAGAATCTTTTTTAGCATAGGTGATGAAATAAAAGCAAGAAGAAATGATTGATCAATTCAATTAATTTTCCTTCTTAAAAGTCAAATTAGTTACTCTTTCAGCATCCAGGGTAAATCCACTTATTTTATCATTTTTCCGTTCAAAGCTTAGTTTTAAATACTGAGTCGATAGCTTATCTCTACCATCTACATTCACCTGCCCCAACTCATTGTTTCCTATCTTCAACATCAATTGGTTTTGATCGAGCGAAATGACATATGCCACATCCAATTCCTCACTATAATAGCTTCCCACATAATCATCGAACCTGATCATTGGCACAGAAGCAATATTCCTACTTTGAGTGATTTCTTCCTCGGTTTCCTGACTTGATTCATCTCTGGGTGCTGTAGAAGCTATGGGTTCTTCTTCTTCAAACGCCTCAGCTAACATAATATCCGCCACTTTATACGCCATTTCGGTGGGGGTAAAGTCTGAAACATTGGCCAAAATCACGACTGAAAAAGCCTGATCGGGAAATCGCATCAATTCCGCCCGATATCCTGCCAATGCTCCTCCATGACTTACCGTTTTTAATCCTCTATAGGTTCCATTGATCAGGGCATAGGCATATCCACAACTTTCGCCATGATTGAGCCTTCCTTCTTCATGCATATGCTCTATCAACCAGGGATTTCCCTTCCCCAATCGGTTGTCGTAGAAATTGGCATCCCATTTGGCTAAATCTTCGATGGTAGAATAGATTCCTCCAGATCCTACCAAATCATAGCGCAAAATGAGATTGTCGAACCATTGTCCATCTCCTGCAGGATCATAACTAAAAGCGCGATTAGGAATCAGGTGTCGGTGATCATCGTGAAAGTGAGTACGATTCATCTCCAGAGGATCGAATATATGTTGTTCGGCAAAATCCCTTAAAGACATGCCCGAAGCTTTTTCTACAATCATTCCCAACATAAAATAACAGGAATTAGAGTAGAGGAATTTTTCCCCAGGTGTAAAGTTCAAGGATTTTTGTCGCTTGATCAATTCATAGATTTGGTTCTTGTCGATATGATCGTAATAGTCCTTCCCTGTTAATTCCCAGAGCGTTAAATTATCTCGGACTCCACTGGTATGATGAATGAAGTTGCGAATCGTTAGTGGCGCATTATAGGTAGGAAAATCAGGCAAATAGGTTTGAATCTCATCATCCAAGGTAAGCTTTCCTTCTTCTTCCAGGAGCAAAATACACATGGTCACGAACTGCTTGGATACAGAGCCAATATAAAAGGCTGAATGGGGGCTTATAGGAATGTTGTGTTCCAAATCAGCCATGCCATACCCTTTCTTAAAGACCAATTTTCCGTCCTGAATAATTCCTACCGCCGCTCCAGGAGAGACAGGATAGTTCCAGGGGCTAAACAATCTGTTTATTTGGGCCGCTTTTTCCTCACTGATTTGAGCGGAGAGGGAAATACAGATGGTGGATAAGGTAGCAAGAAGGAGAAGAACTGGTAATCTTTTCATTGTCAAAGCAATCCGCATATTAGCAGGTAAATAATGATCTAAGTTAACTTCTAATATAGCTATTTTTAAATACTTCTAAAATATGAAGTATTATTAATGTAAGGAGAAATGAACGCATCTTCCAAGGATATCTCATATATTTGACTTTCAGCTTGTTAATAAACTACATTCATTTACTCAAATATTTATTTCACATGAAGAAGCTCCTATATTTTATTCCCTGGATCATGTTCGCCTGCCAACCCGTTGCTACGTCAGACCACGAACACACCCATGTAGATAAACACAAACACGATTCGTCAGAGATAACCAAAACTTACCTCCACCCTACCAATGGATATTCCCAGGTAGTTTCGGTTAGTGCCCATGGGGTGAAGACCCTGTATATCTCCGGCCAGTTGGGAGAAGGCGATGATTTGGCAAGTCAGATGCGGGCTGCTTTGGGAAAGTTAGAAACAGAATTACAATCGGCAGGAGCGAGCTTTAAGGATATTGTAAAGATGAATACCTATATCGTAGATTATGAAGAAGAGGATCTGGAGACGTTCAGAAATGTACGAAAAGAAGTGATGGGCGATACAGATATGCCTGCCAGTACCTTGGTGGGAGTAACCTCCTTAGCTTACGAACGATTTTTGATTGAGATAGAAGCAGTGGCGGTGATAGCAGAAGGAACGGTAGGTCATCCTTGAGGTAAAGACGCATCATCCTTGAGGTACAGACGCATCACAATGCGTCTCCTCTCCTCTCCCATAAATACCCCGCACAGCAATAGACGCATCATCCTTGAGGTACAGACGCATCATCCTTGAGGTAAAGACGCATCACAATGCGTCTCCTCTCCCATAAATACCCCGCACAGCAATAGACGCATCATCCTTGATGTACAGACGCATCACAATGCGTCTCTCTCCTCTCCCATAAATACCCCGCACAGCAAAAGACGCATCATCCTTGAGGTACAGACGCATCATCGCATCTTCTCCTCTCCCATAAATACCCCGCACAGCAATAGACGCATCATCCTTGAGGTACAGACGCATCACAATGCGTCTCGTCTCCTCTCCCATAAATACCCCGCACAGCAATAGACGCATCATCCTTGAGGTAAAGACGCATCACAATGCGTCTACTCTCCTCTCCATCATCAATCCTCAGGATCCAATATCCCATCAATTCGCTCTTTCGCGTCCTCCAAATGATAGCGCGACATCCGATCATCCGTCTTATCGATCGCATCCTCTATCTCTTCCATCAATTCGTTCAACTGCCCCCTCACAATAGGACGAATATCCGACTGACTGGCATCTACGACCGTAAAACTGCGCAGCACAAATTCATTCGTCGGTTTCTCCTGCTCTTCCGTCATCAAATGCTCCATCCGCTCTATATACGCCCGCTGTAAATTTCTCCTCATCGGATCAATCGCATCTCCTTTGACTAACTCAGACCATATCCCAACCCGTAAATCATCCATCATCTCCAAGACCGGATACGCTGCTTCCCCCCATTTCATCTCAGCTTCTATTAATCGTGCCAATCGGCCAAAGTCCAGCAAACGGTTTAATTCCCGTACCTGAAAGTTCCTGATCCGCTCCATCGTTCCCGTCCCTTCTATACGTTCCAATATTTCCTCGACCAACAACCACTCAGGCGTACTAAAGGTCTCACGCAACAACCAATTCATGGCATCTTGTTGTTTCTCTCGGTCTACCACGTCATACACCGCCCCTTCCTGATCATATGTTTTATGCGTTTCATATATCCCACCAATATTAGATTTGACATGTCCATTATACCTCCCCCACTGAATCACCACTTGATTATACAATTCCTCCAAATCCTCATAGGTTTTTCCATTTTCCTCGGTCCATTCCACCAAATTCGACACAATGCGTTTAAGATTTTCTATCCCATACGTACTCGCCTGCATCGCATTATCACTTAAATCCTCCGTCTGCGCTCTGGGATCAATCGGATCAACTACTTGTTGGCCGTACCAATACATCATATCTCCTTCATGCGACCGAATCCAGGCATTTAAGGTATCTTTTTCTGCATCTGGAGAATCCGCCTTAGGCAAAGGAGAATATCCCCATTTTACCGCCCATTTATCATAAACCCCTACGCCTGGGAGCAATGCCGCATCATCTCCAGGTTGTGCTACATAATTAAAACGAGCATAATCCATAATGGAAGAACAGGTTCCCATCTTTTCGGTAAAGGTTTTGGAACGCAAGGAATCCACCGGATAGGAAAAACTCGACCCCATATTATGCGGAAATCCCAAGGTATGTCCCACCTCATGCGCAGACACAAACCGAATCAACTCTCCCATCACTTCATCTCCAAATGTTACGCTTCTCGCATCGGGATTAACAGCTGCTGTTTGTATGAAGTACCAATTTCTTAGTAAATTCATCACATTGTGATACCAAATAATATCACTCTCTATAATTTCGCCTGAACGGGGATCGTGTACATGCGGTCCTTGTGCATTTTGAATGGGATTAGCGGTATATCTAATGACAGAATAACGCACATCTTCAGGGCTCCAATCGGGATCTTCTTCTGGTGTCGGTGGATATTCCCCTCTAATCGCATTCTTGAATCCTGCTTCTCTAAAAGCTACTTCCCAATCATCCACCCCTTGCTTAATATATGTACGCCATTTTTCAGGAGTCGCAGGATCAATATAATAAACAATCGGTTTCTTTGGCTCCACCAACTCTCCTCTGGCAAAAGCTTCAGGATCTTTGGGTTCTAAGCGCCAACGAGTAATATATTTCCTTTCATCTGCTTTTTGGGCATCTCTCCCATAGTCCACCTGCTCCACAGAAAAATATCCCACCCGAGGATCGTATAATCTGGGTTGCATCGGTTCTTTGGGCAACAAAATCATCGACTGATTCATCTCAATGGACAGGGTATTAGTGGATTGATTGGCTGGAATCTCATCCGCATTATAGGTCAGGATATGCCGAACTTCTGTGTTCAATGGAAAACTCTTCACTCTGGTAATCAAACTTCTCTCCTTATCCAATCCCTTCACCTTAAAATTCTCCTTTTGGGATTTGCTTAGCGGTCCGATCATTGGCACATCTGATTCAAACAAATTATTCACCTCTATGAGATATGAAGCGGAATCCTCTCCCAAAGCAGCTATCTCAAACACCATAATCACCGGCTCGAAATTGTTATTCCGAACGGAGGTATAAATAGGTAAATTTTCATCCGCCACACTATTGTGAGATACCGACCTCAATAATATGGAATTATCTTTCTTTTGCCATCTCCAAACTTGTTGGCTCCGCGCTTTCATTCCCGCTCCTCCAAAATTAAACCCTTGAATAGTCCCTGCAATGCGGCTTACCAGTAAGATTTCCCGTTCCAATAAGCTATCCGCTATCTCAAAATAATACTTATTGTCAAGTTGATGCACAGTAAATAACCCATCATCGCTCACTGCATCTTCAGTAATGAGTTCTGAAAAAGCTTTAGGCCCTTTTTTCTTCTCCTCTTCCTTTTCTTCCTCTTTATCCTGAGCCAAGGAGAGACTTACACTAAAGACCATTAACAACAAAACAACAATGCTTCTCATCAAGGCAAAATAGTAGTAGTAACATTTCATACTGCTTTTCATATAAATTGATAACATGGAAATTTAATCTACCTATGTTTAAATAACAAATGTAAGAACATCTACCGGATAAGTAAAGTTTGGGAAGAGCTACAAAGATTTCTACAAAATTATTTCCCATACCCGTAACACATATACATGAATTGGCATTAATAAACAAAATCACACTTAATCATTGCTTCATCATGGCAGATATCAGCACCTTCGAATTATTAGTCAAAAGAATAGCTCCCGTCATGGGGCCTATTGATAATCCTGTAAATGCTCCTTTCAGGCGAGTGGTCCAGGGATATTTTCTCACAATAGCCAATCCCAATACTGAATTCGTCACTTTAAGAGTAAGAGCGAGGATCCCAGCATTTACGTTACCTTCTCCAGACCAGGATCAGGATAGAGAATTATTTGGTCTACCTGAACCGAATCACGTTTTTACCTGGGACATTACTGGTGGAGTCGAGAGTGGCCAAGTTTTTTCAAGACCGCTACACTGTAAATTACCTGCTTTCGGAGGCAACCAATTCACCCTCATCTCCAACAATTTACAATTACTGGGTGGAAAAACTGCCGCGTTTAAGTTGTTGCCAGATATTGGGCCTACGACAACCATTAATTTGGCGGATCCCAGATTTGAAGTAAGGGGATATATCGAAATAGTCCAGTTGCCTTCCATTTTCATTCAGATCGATAAGAGTGGAGTAGCTAGATTTGTGCTAGAAGATAGAGATCCTGTAGAGTTGTATTTTACACCTGAAATTAGAGGAACTTTTCTAGATAATGCCTATCCCGATATTTGTGGGGAAAGTGGCCATCTGGACTTCGACCAAATCGCCTATTCTATCCCAACCATTGATGGAGGAGCAAAAATGACTCTGGAAAAATCTTCTGAATCGATATTTGTATTTTGCTTTCTTCTTTCTCTGACCAATGAGGATCTTCCTAACATTACAGGTCGCGTGGATAGAAGTGGCCGTTTTGTGTTAGACGATAATGCCCTGAAATTTTTGGAAGAGCGAATTAATTCAATCAATCGAGATGATCCAAACGCTAATTTGAACCTTCAGCAAGTAAGAGATCTGGTAGAAGAAGAAATCAATCAAACAGGATTAATTATTAGAGAATAATTTATGGAATCCATACTTTTCGAAAGGTGTTAGCCCCATTGATCCACGCTACCGCTAGCACATATAATCCTGCAGGAAGAGGCTTAGCATCCAGTTCAAATCGGGTACTAATCACCTCTTCTTTTTTGATTTCCCTCCCCGACATATCAAATAAACTGAGCTTTTCCATCACCTCATTACTTTCTACCTTAATTCTTCCTTCAAACGACATAGGATAAATGGATAGTTTTTCACGCGCCAACTGATCAGAGATACTATTCGCCACATCTATCTTCACCGGTTGAGAAATCACATGGGCCGTATCATTATCTATCAGGACAATGAGCCATAGCAAATAATCTCCCGCAGGCACATCGCTTGTGGTCCAGGAAGCTAACTCTCCTTCAAAGCTCGTATCGGAAAAAGGTGTCTCAGAAATAAGCCTGATATCTGAGGTATCCGGCTGAGAATAAGCTAAAGAAATGGTGGAATAGTTGCGATTATTTTCTGGTCCTCGAATGAGTTCCAGGCTTCCCCTAATAAATTGAGTTGTATGTGTGCCAATGATGTCAGGCATAGTATCCATCACCACCGCAGAAAAAAGAGCATTATGAGTGACAGTAGGAGGAGTATCGAAAGTGGTATTATTTAACAATGCCCAGGCATTTCCACTCACACTCACATTTCCTTCAATCTGACATGCTGACAAACTCACTAAGGCATCTTGCTGTATATTTAATATTTGGGCATCCCCTGAAGCTCGAAAAAAACGGCTATGATCAGCGAATAGTTGACCATTGTCCAGCAAAGTAACTGATCCTCCCGTCCCATCGCATACACTATGATTGATTCTTAGGATGCTATTATCGAAGGCCCAACTTTCCCCATAAAAGCTGTCTTCTATGGTCAATTCATCTCCACCTGCCGTGTAAAAATTCCATGCCACCAGTTTCGAATTATTTAAGCTCAATGTTCTATCCGAAAAGGGAGCAGTAAAGTCCGTATAAGTAGAATCATTAACAAAATTTGAAGCTATTTGTCGTTTGGCAGGAAATGAGCTAAAAATGAACCCACTGGATAGCACGGTAGAATTGCTTAGTCTTACCTCAGCACCTTCTGTCATCAATATTCCCCAAAATACATTCGAAATATTATTTAAGGTAACCCTAAAATCTACGCCACTAATTCCTTCCAAAGATGCGTCAAACTGATAAACCGAATCCACGATAGCACTGGCGTTGGGAACAGATCCATTAGGGGGTGGATAACTATAATCTGCCGTATCGCCTTGTTGGAAACTATACCATACCAGAGCGGCATCTGCATTGGTAATGGATAATTGTGCATGTTGATCAATGGTAAATTCTTGTCCGCCGAACACACTATCCGAAACCGCAATGCTAAAGTCCTGTAGTGCCCAGGTAAATGGCAGTTGGTTCGTAGCAAAACTTACCACATTCAAATCTATTTCCGAATTCCCGCTAAACTCTCCAGCCAAGGCTCCTTGACCTAAATTAAACTGGCAGTAGCTCACTTCAATCTGGCTATTGTCGAAGGCATTCCAGGAAAATTGGCTCTTAAAAAGCATAGGAATTTCCACATTGGCCCCCAAGATAAAAAGTCGTGCATTTCGGGCCGTCAAAATATCACAGAATAGGGCTATAGATCCAGTCAATATAGCACTGGAGGTATCCGTCAAAATAAAAGTTCCGACATTCGCATAGGTAGCATTTTGCACATTGAGTTGTGCTTGATTAGATAATATTACTGCCTGTTTAATGGATACATTTCCCCCGACAATATTAAGGATAGCGTTATTTTTCACCATGATCGAGTCGTAGGCTTGATCTGTCGATATCGTGACAACTTCCTTGGGATCTTCTGCTCCTACCACCAGGGTCTGTCCAGTAGCATTGAACCATTGGCTAAAAATAAACAAAATGCCCCAAAAGATATATTTCATAGCTGTAACATTCGATCCTCTATGAAACTTTACTCAAAAATAAGGCCATACCAGCTACACTTTCAAAGGAAGACGAAATAAAAAAGATGCCTTTACGTAGCTAATACGCAATATTTAGCTGATAAAGACACCTTCAAAACGACTTCATGCAAATAATTCCTCAGGACGATAGCTTATCTTAGAATAATCTTTTGTTGGTAGCTTTGTCCCAATGGGTCAGAGACAAGTAAGACATAAAATCCTGCTGGAAATCCACTAATATCCAGGGTAGATGCTGATTGTCGGGAATAAGTAGAAAGTAACTCTTTTCCATGAACATCATATAGAGCAATCTGATGTATTTTTCTTCCCGATAAAGAAATGCTTAACACTCCTTCCGTTGGATTGGGAAACACTCGGAATTGGTTATCGGCGATCTGTGGCTGGTTGGAAACAGTATTGTTCACCTTAAAACGTACTTCCGCCAAACCAGCACAGCCCGTGTTCGCCTCGCCTGTTTTCAGTGCTGTCAATAATATATACCTGGCAGAAATTCCCGACAGATCCGGCCCATCTTGTCCTTCATAATCTCTCTTGCCTGTACCTAATTGCAGAGGAAAGGAATCAGCAGACTGCCAATTTTCTCCATCCAATGAGTAATCTACTCCCATTTCCGTGATTCCTAATTGTGTAAAGCCCGGTTCGTTATAGTTCCAAATGGTACTCGTCCCTAAACCGTATTCATGCCCTAAATCATACATGATCCAGATGCTATTTCCTCTACTTGTATTGGGACTTGGAGATTGTGTGCAAGAAAGCCACTGTTGATCAGGTCTTGTATCATGTGTAAAACCTTCCGGCCAGCATTGGGCCTGAGTTGTGGTACTAAAAGTAAGGAATATAATAAGTGAGAATATAAGCTTTGAGGTCATGATAATAAAATTTAAATATGGAGGAAACCAATGGGTAAAGTACTGGAACCAGGACTATAAAAATTGCTGATATTTGGTAAAACGGTGGTTAAATCTGAGGGGGCTACCCCCATCCAAAGCGCCAGTTCTGCAAAATACTCATCTGTAGAAAGCGTGGGAATGTAAACTCCACCTCCTATTTCCAGAATTGTTTCCAGTCCTAATTCTGGATACTTGCCATACACTTCTCCACCTTTCACGGCTCCTCCCATCACCATGACATTTCCACCCCAGCCGTGATCAGAACCATTACCATTAGAAGAGAGCGTCCTCCCAAAGTCGGAAATGGTAAAGGTTGTTACCTCATTGGCCACTCCTAACTCATCTAACGTAGCCTGAAATTCGGACAATCCTTTACTTACTTCTGATAATAATCTTGCCTGGGCATTAATGACTTCATCGTGGTGATCCCAATCCCCAAAAGAGACAAAAAATACTTGCCGACGCATTTGGAGGGTATTTCTGGCGGCGATGGCTCTGGCAACCATATTCAGATTAGCAGAAAAATCTGACTCAGAATAAGTCGTTTGAAAAGGAGGAACAGCATTAATGGCTTGCGAGAATTGCTCATTGGCACGTAATCCCACATTAATGGTATTCGCATATGTTCGTTCAAAGATATTTTGATATTCTGCTTCTAACATACTATTAAGGGCACTGGTACGAACCTGATCGATGAGGCCTTCCTCATTGTATCCGCTGATCGTTCTCGCCCCTTCCCTGGCATCAATGCTGTATTCCACTGTTTGATTACCCGCCTGAAATACATTGTTCCCGGAAAGAGAAATATTCATCGAAATATTCTTATTCTCGTTCATAAATGCCATCAAATCTGCCAGCTTTCCTCCCCAACCAATAGCTGCTCTACTCTGAGGAACAGAAGTTTGCCAATGCATAATTTGATCGGAATGACTAAATAACCCCAGGGGTAAACGCGCTTTTTCTTCTTCCAGCTGTTTTTTTGGTCGTCGGCTCTATTAATGTACCAATGTTCGAAATGAATGCCAGCTTTCCCTGATTGTAAAGTTGGGATACTTCGGACATAGAAGGATGGATGCCTAGAGATACCCCTGTTTGTAAAGCTGTTTGAAGGGGAATTAACTCAGCAAGAGGTAAAGCAAGATTAGATCTGGTAGCAGCATAGACTCCATGCTCTGCTTCCCCTCTGGGGACAAGCATATTAAAACTGTCATTTCCTCCTTCTAACAGAATACACACCAATGCTTTGTAGTCATTACTTTGAGTTAACTGAGAAGTGGAAGCAGCAGCAGCATTCAGCTTACTCAAGCTCAGCCAGGTAGAGAGAAAAGGTAAGGCGCCCAAGGAGGCACATCCGGCCTTAGAAAGAAAATTTCTTCTGGATATATGATGATTCATGATACTTTTATGTTGGAAGTGGAAAATTTACTTTATGACATTATAGTCTGGAGAGATAGCAAAGAGATAAATGGCCATAAGAACCCGATCCTCGGGAGCTTCATTAAGCTGATCCAGTGCCTGTACTATAATTCTTCTGGTGTTATTGGATAATTGACCATGACACATTAGCAGATCCATTTCATCTACCAGAACCTCATTGTTTTCGATGTCCATCCAGGATTCCAGGTCCAGCCGTACAATTTCGCTTTCAGGTACGTCCGTTCCCAATACATAATATTCTTCTCCTGTCTCTAATGGAAGTCCCCAGAAAGTCCATAAGTTGACTAAATTGATGTACCCTATAGAAGTGGAGGTATTGTGAATCTGGTATTCCGGTCCCAATAATCCCTGTTCTGCAATAGGCCCGTTCGGTTGGTAATCAGGACGAAAGAAATTGAATACACTAGGCGCCAACATAGGAAGTTGACGAGTTCCTTCAAACATATCTCCCGCTGTGTACCAATAATTTCCTGTTTCATTGGTAGCGTTAAAGGCATTTAGAATGTGGCTGTATCGAATGACAGGTTCTCGCAATTTTCCTACTGTAGCTGAATTAACAGGACAATTTCTTGCTTCGGGATCCAGTAGTATGGCTTTTACGACTGCCCCCAAATCACCTCTTATTCCTTGTCCGTTGTTTTCAAATACCTCAGCTACTCTCTTTACATATGCTGAACTGGGATTAGAAGAAACTAAACGCTGAATTAGCCTGATAGAAATAAAAGGGGCCGTATTAGGATGATTGACCAAATGATTAATAGCCATTTTGACATCTTCTCTTCCAGATTGGCCCGCAGGAATGACAAAGCCATTCAGTAATTTTTTCTCTCCAGGTTCGTGTTGTTCTTCATACATCCGCATCGGTTTAAAAAAGTCGACTAAAAATTCTTGAGGAGGCGTACCAAACTCTCCATCCTCTCCCCCATCTCCATACCCGGTAAATACTTTGGCAAACGCTTTAATATCATCGTTGTCGTATGTAGGAATGGGATTATTATTTGCATCCCAGTTTTAGGGTTCCATCTTTATTTAGTTCAAACAATCCGATAGAAAATAACTGCATTACTTCTCTTGCATAATTTTCATCCGGACGAATGTTTTCTTCCAGGTTCGTTTTGGGATTGTTGAAATGGCTCAGATATGCCCCCATGGCAGGGTGTTCGGTAATCGACAACAGCAAATCCCCATAATTGCCGAAAGCTTTTCTCAGAAGCATATCATAATAATCCGCCAGGACTGGGGCATAGGACTCTTCAATGTTACCAATACCAGATACGACAAACATTTCACTTAAGGCAAAAGCTACCCTTTGACGGAGTTTATCCTTCGCTGTTAAGGCAGCACTCCACCACGCATATTGAAATTTAAATGTATATGGATTTCTAATTTCGGCGCAAACTTCATCGGTTGCACCAAATTCATTACACTTATCTTCCCAAAATCTGCTTATCCTGTTTAATTCCGCCTGCATCAAGCCTGGTGATACCGTTAATTGTTCTTCTATCCAGGCTTCTGGTCCCAGATCGGCCACTTGCTCAATGAGTTTTCTATTTGCTCCCAAAGATGCCTGCCCCAAAAACCTGGAAGCTCGTATCTTCATGAAGGCACTATCTATTCCCAGACCATCTACAGTTTTTGTTGGAAGTTGATCCTCTTCCGTTCCGGAACTGCTGACAGAGATATCTACTAAATGCCCGGCACCTACATAGTCTGTGTAAACTTGCGCTTGTAATGGGTTTAGTAAACAACTATTAAATACTAATAAAAGAAAGGTAAAGAATATCGGCTGTTTCATACTACTGTGTTTTAAACATTCAACAGTAGAACGATTCATCAATTTCAGAGCCTACTTTTTTTAACACAGAATTTGAGAACTTTTATATTTGGGTTTATATGCTCCCCATTAAATGTACGTCATATCTGATAGAAATTGGTTCAGGTCATTCTTCCTATCTTTCTCAACCCCAAAAATTAGCTGAAATCCTGCTTAACGCCCAGGAGTTTTCCGCAAGAAAAGGGCAGGTTCTCTCTTCTTACCATTCAAATTGCACGAAAATATTGGGGGTAAACTGAAGCATTTGCCTGTTAAGTCGAAGAATTTCTGATTCAAACCGCTCCTCTTCTTCGTCCGGGCCTAAGGGGATAAAATTAACATCCAATAGATTCGTTCTGTTATATAGATTAAATATGGATATTCCTGCTTTTCCACTAAGCTTCTCTGTATAAAACTTATAATTAGCGGCTAAATCCAGTCGGTGATAGACAGGAAGGCGATTATTATGAGGGTTTCCATAAACCAGTTCTGGTTCTATTTCATCAAACTCATTCATATTCTCTTCTATATCAACGGGTTCTGTAAATGGCCTCCCACTTCCCAGATGCCAGCTTACAGAAAGATCCCAATGGCTTAGCGCTAGCATATTGGTCCAATTAATCATATGCCGCTGATCATTTTCTGCCGGAAAGGGTATTTCATTATTTATTTCGGGAAAGCTATTATTCACTCTGGCAAAGGAATAAGCAAACCAGGTGCTAAATTGATTCCACCGGTTTTTAATAAGCAGGTCCAATCCATGCGTACTTAATCGACCTTCCCGGGTAAAAGCTTCCTCAAAATTCCTATTCTGATCCAAGCTCCAAAAAGAGAGATTTTCGATATTCTTCCGATAGAATTCGACATCAAAAACGAATTTATTCTCTTGAAAAATGACTCCAGCTGCCCATTGGTTAGACGTAAGAATAGGGAAATGATCGTCAGCAGCTACCCATAATCTTTGGTCCGTACCGAGATATCTTTCATCTGTAGGAATTTGGTAGATAAATTGCCTGAAGGTTCCACCCGAAAACTTGAAGTGAAGGCGTTCATCAAAAGGTCGAAAGTTGATCGAAAAACGAGGTTGCCACACATTGTCTTCCAGTATAGGTTCGTCCATATCTGCTAAACTCTTGTACCTATCCTTCCTTAATCCAAATCGAACATCCCACCTGTCATTGGGATGAAATTGGTAGTTGATGAATATGGAATTAGTTCTTGCCAGCAGTTCTTCAGTATACAGTTCTTCTTCTCCATCCCTAAAAAAGACATCATAATTAACGCCTATATTTTGATCGGCAAATTGAAACCCTCCTTCAAGTAGATGCTCTGGGCTTATTCGCCATTCCTGAATGAGTTTCACGGAGGCATCTGACAAAGTGTTCCCTATATTATACCGTTCTTCGTATGGTACCCTTTCCAAATCAAAGGTAAATAAATGTTCGTATTCATTGACATACTTGCTAAACACGGTATTAATACTCGTCTTCCATTGAGGATTCCAACTTTTCTCATAGGACAGACTAATTCCTGCATTACTCAAGCGCAGGTTATCTTCGGTGGCAAATTCATTATACTCGTTAAAATTATAATCAAACTTATCTTTTCCCTGATAAGCACTAATGGCCAGAAAATCATCCTCAGTAGGCATCCAAACCCATTTGATGTTGTAATCAAAGTAAGATAAGTTAGGTTCTGCAATGATCATATCTTCTTCATTATTCGATTGATCATCAATATTGTCAGATACTCGTGTATGTTGAAAAATTCGAAAAAACAGATTTTGATAGGTTTTACTTCTGATGATATCTGTATAGGATCTTCGGACAGCCACCATCAAAGATAATTTTTCCGGTTCTATGGGAATCTCTGCAAAAGCATGCGCATTAATAAGGTTCATTCCCAGGCCGATTTTTACCTCATCAACTATTCTGGGCTTACCCTTGATATCTATAACGCCTGATAGACGACCTCCATATTCTGCACCAAAAGTTCCCCTATAAATATCGACGCTATCAATTATATATGGATTAATAGAAGAATATAGTCCAAAAAAGTGTCCTGAATGATAAACAGGAATATTATCCCAAAGCAGTAAATTCTGATCTGAGGTACCGCCTCTAATGTTTAAATTTGAGGCAGATTCGTCAGTGGTACTAACTCCTGGAAGAAATTGAATCGAACGCAGTAGATCTGGCTCTCCCCAACCAGGTAAAGTAGGAATTTTTTTCAGACTATAAGAAATCCTATCCAGGGCATTATCGAATCTTAATAAGTCCACGGTAAAAGCATTGATGATTACTTCTGGCACCAGAGGAGGAGCAGGTACTAATTTAATCGTGGCACACAGTTCATCCAGAATTGCCTTAATCTGGATAAGCTGTTTTTCAAAACCTATATAACTTATTTCAATAAATTGAGATTCATCAAAAGACCCACTAAATTCAAACTGTCCATTCTCACCAGCATTCGCCCCAAGCATTGTTCCCTCTACCCTTACTGAAGCATAGGCAAGTGGTTTACCATTTTCTTCATTGATTATCTGGCCACAAACCGTGAGTGGGCTTTTTGCTTCTCCTCTAACTCTTTCCTTTAATACAATATATCGACTAGAGACGATTCTAAATTCAATCTGGGTATTCTTTAACAGCATCGCCAGTCCTTCTTCGAGGCTCAAGGCCTCAAAGTTAACGCTTACTCGTTTCTCCTCTACGATGTGTGTATTGAAAGCGAAGGCTATATCGTAGTCATTTTCCCATTGAACCAATACATCTTTCAACTCTGCCTCTACACATTCAAAACTGATTAAAAGGTCGTTTTGTGCATAGCTATGGGGAGCAAAACAAAAGAAGAAGAGAAAGTATATAAAGAGATAGGTATAACACCTGGCCATATAAATTATCGTTCCTCAATCCTAATCTTTTTATCAGTAATAAAGCTATAATTTAATTCCATAGCTTCACAAACAATTTTTAATGCTTGTTCTAACGATTGGTGTGGGAGAGGTCCATTGTATCGCTTGTGGGTCGATGCAGTTAGCTCTACAGTAACATTAAATTGACGCTCAAGTTCCAAGAAAACATTTGACAGCTTTTCTTCTACGAAAATGGTTTCCCCATTGATCCAGCCAGGCATATCAACTTTTACCAAGGTGTGTGTGTTCATTCCCTCCTTCGTCAACAGCAAACGATCTCCCGCTCCTACTACATTTGTTTTTCCTTCCTTGCTTATCACATGTACTTTCCCTTCATAACAGGCCACCTCAAATCTCTCTTTCCTGATAAAAACGTTAAATGCTGTTCCGACCACTTCAATGTCTCCTTTTGAGGTTTTTACGACAAACGAACCTCCCTTTCTTACATCGAAAAAGGCTTCACCTGATAATTGGACCACCCTCTCTTCCTCCCAATTTCCTTCCATATATTCAATAGAAGATCCTGCATTTAATTCAACGGTAGAAGCGTCGGGAAACTGATGATTCACCTTTTCTCCAGCCAGGGCTATTATTTCCGTTTTATGGGGCAATAAAAATAAGAAAGCAAACGCTATCAATATGATAGCAGCTACTCCGTAGGCCCATCTCATGATGAGCTTGCGGCGACCGAGAACTCTTTCTTTGGATCTGGACTGATTCAGTCTATTCCAGGCAGCATCCTGATCAAATTCAGGAGACAACACTTGATTTGAAGCCTCGATAAGCCTCCGGTATTTGTGAAAATCAGGAGTTTGTTCTAATTCCCGCTTTTCTTCCTCACTCATTTCACCACTGAGCCATCGAGCCAGTATGGTATCGTCTTTAAAAGGTTGTTCCATATTCACTCTTTCCTACATTCAAAACGAATCAGTAGTCATATATCCTACCTTTAAATCTTATCTGTTAATGCTCTTAGTCTTACTAACGCTTTATGCATTCTCTTTTCTACCCCTTTTTTACTAATGCCCAAGCGATCCGCGATTTCCTGATATGTGAGTTTATCAACTCGGTTCATAAGGAAAACAATCCTGCTTTTTTCCGGTAAATCTGCTATGGCAGTTAATAGTCGTTGGCGAAACTCCTCTTCTTCGTACAAAAATTCAGGGCTTTCTGAGGTTCCTATTTTCTTTTTTTGCTTTTGATAGGCCAACACTACTTTCTGGTGTTTCACCTGATCCAGCATCAGGTTATTGGCCACCGTAAATAAAAATCCCTTTGCTTTCTCTGGGGTAACTTTAGCACAGGATTTCCACAACCTTAAAAAGGCTTCCTGCATCAAATCCTCCGCCTGATCCTTATTCCCAATTTTATAATAGAGGAAATTTCTCAGTGATAAACTCAAAGATTGGAAAATCTGCTTAAAGGTATGCTCTTCACAAACGTTACGGGCCATAATCATCCATCAGCTTCGGAATATAGCGTATAAACGAACACAATTTAATGGATGTTATATGGTAAGGTCAAAAGAATATGGATTTTTTTCTTTGTGTGTGTTAAAACAGGCGATTAATATAGATAAAAGCTCAGATGAGCAGAAATTAATCTATCAACTCAGATTAATTCGCTTATTAGCTCAAAAAGGATATGACAGGATATATACGGAGAAATTACTTAACTTCATTAAGAGATATGTCAGGTTTGAAAATGAAGAAACAGAAAACTTATTCGACAAAGAAATAGAACGTATAACACCAACATTTAACGCTATGGGGATCAACGAATATATTGAACACACCATTAGAGAGGAAGCCGTAATACCAAATGATGGATGTTGAGTGATATTCGCCGAATAAATTTCTCCAAAGACTTTCACATTTGGCATGAATGCCCCTCCCAACTTTCCGTCCTCTCCCCCATGACATTCATTACACAACATAGAAGACATGCGGGCACCTTCTGCTATGCTGGCACTATCCATTGTAACTTTGTATCCGGAAGGTGCGTGATTTTCATACGTGGGGATTCCACGGGCATTTACCCAAATAGCAGCAGAAAAGACCAGCACAACAACTAATGCCAGTACTATACCGAGGATTCGTAATATCTTTTTCATTTGGTGTCTCAATAGATAGCGTGAAAGAGTCTATTTCTAAATATGTGCAAATACTTAGAAGGTATCAAACAGTTGATATGGAAATTCCAGTAGATATACCGGTTCTTCGTAATAAATGAGGTGTTACGGTTATTCGAATACTCTTGGCAACATCCTGGACTTACAAGCTCTTCAGGAACTCTATACTTTCCTGAGCACAAACGATTCCCCTTTTATTCTGCTCATTTTCCACCGTCGCATATTCCACTCCAGCGTCTGCCCATTGGCCCAAAATCTCCTCAAAATCCAACCTCCCATTTCCTACGCAGGTCATTTCCTCTTCCTCGCCGTGATCCATGTCTTTTAAGTGGAGAAGTTTAATTCTTCCTGCATATGTTTTCATCAATGCTACTGGATCAGCTTTTCCCTTGCGCACCCAATAAACATCCATTTGTACATTCACCAGTTCAGGATCGGTTTCTTGCACCAACCAATCAAAAACGGTCTTTCCTTCAATCTCTACAAACTCTTTATCGTGATTGTGCCAGGTAAAGCCCAATCCTTCCTTGTTAAACCTTTTTCCAAGGGTGTTTAGGCTTTCCACCGCTTCCATACACTCCTTTTTAGTTATGTTCGTTGCATCACTCCTCCACGGCCAATAACAAGTAATATATTCATATCCCAACAAATGCGCTGTTTCGATAAATTGGTCCGTGTTATCCCATAAATTCGCCATACTACTTCCTCCGGCTACGACCTTCAACTCCAGTTCCTTTACATATTGCGCATATTCTTTAGGCACCTCTCCATACGTTCCGCCTTCCAGGTATTGGTATCCCATGTTTTTGAGTTGTGCCAATGTACCGCGGTAGTCTGTTTTCATCGCTTCAGGGACGGTGTTGAGAATAATACCAATGGGGTGGTTGGTAATAAGGCTGTTTTGACTGAGAGATGTAAAAGGGCAGGTTTTCTGTGCATGATCCAAAGTAAAAGGATTGGATAAAAAAGGTAAGCTCAAGAGGGCCTGGGAGCTTTGTTGGAGGAATGTTCTTCGGGAGGGGGTTGGCTTGGTCATGAGGTTATAGATATATAATTGTATTACAGCTATTAATGAAGTTATGAAAAAAAATGTCCTCATTAAAGTTTCTTGCAAATATTGGTAAGAAAGGATTCGTAGGTATTTTCCCTATTTGCCAAGAGATTTACTTAATATCCATTTATCGCATTGTTAAGCTATTTCTCTATCAATTTTCTAACCTCTTCTTGAACATCCTTCAACTCATTTTGGACAAAATTCCAAATGGTCAAAGGCTTTGTAACATCATATTGATGAACAATGGTATTTCTTTTATTGATTAAGGAATCAGAAATAGTAAGAATGACACCCGATTTTTGAAGATGATAAGCAGCTTCCCCAATAATTCCAATTTCACGCTCCATAGCCCTAAGAATTGTAATATTATTTTCGAAGTTAGAAAACTCTTTTATTCCTAAAAGATGGTGTTCGAAGATATTGTCAATGCTGGAAATAATATCAAATAAGTACTTCTTCTCCTTCCGCGTCATACAACAATACTTTAGTTTCTTCGATTTCTTCTTTAAAATAGGGATTTTTGATCCCTCCATACCATATTAAATCTACTTTCCTCCCAAAAATATGTTCTAATTCATCCACCCAAGAAAACAAATTCTTTATATAGTGTTGATTCTCAATTTCTTCATCTTTCAACTCATACAATAAATCGACATCAGACGCTGGTGTTACATCCGGCCTTAGCACGGAGCCAAAGATCCATAATGTTCGAACCTTATGCTTCCAGCAGGAGTGTTGGATGTCGTTGATTCGTTCAGCTATATAAGGGATCATCTAAGAATTACATTTATTAAACATAAAAATACCATAATGCCATGAATAATCAATCATTTCCCTGCATAATCCGTATATTCTCTTCGAGAAGGCGCATGAAATGCCTGTACAATGTCATGTTTGGGAACCCCTCTTTCTAATAATTCCTTGCTCACTCCTTCCTTAATCCCATCTAGTTGAATCCAAATTTTTCCCTTCTTAATATCCATATGGATCAAACGAGCATGAATCCTTCTATATCCGACCTACCCTACCCGCATGAGATAGTAATGCCCTCCGTCATCATCAAAAAACAGTTGGGATTCCAATTCTTCCAAATCTCTGTCAGCACCGACATACCTCTGGATAATTTCTTTGATAATCTGTTGGTATCTAATTACGTTATCCATTCTTTTATATTGTAGAAAGATAATGCAACATTTATTATATTTAGTTTCGGCTCTAAGTATTTGTTTCGTCTAAATTCAATTTAACGCCATCTTTCCATATTTCAGGTAACTTAGCAGACTCTGGATGTTTAGCCAAAAGGATGGTTTTACCATCCTCAAATGCTTCAAGAAAATTTTTATTAGCCCCAAGTCCAAGATATACCCCTTCAGTGAAACTAATCGCTGCAAAATCCCCAACAGGTGCGTTCATTCCGACAACATATATTCCTAGTTCTGATATTTTTATAGCTTGTTCTGTTGAATAACAAGAATTTAGAATGACTAACTCTATGGATTTTTTATGTTGGTTAAATTGCGTAATCAATGCTTTCGTAGATACCACATCAGACCTATGACCTTCATTTTCCAAAAAAATACCTCTCTGATCCCCATGCCCTGCGAAATGAATGATGTTGGGTTTATTATTCAATAGCTCTAATAAATTCTTGTATAGTTAAATTCAGTTTGGGGTGAAGCAATTTAAATTTATCTCTGAAGTCGGCCTCGTTCAATCTTTGTTCTATGATGGTATACTCTCTCTCAGTTTGTAGTTTCCCTTCGTCACTAGGATTGGCAGCTAAAAAAAGAATGCTGGTAATTTCTTTTTCAAATGGTTGCCCAATAAATGCATTTTTTGATAAATTTTCCTCTATCTGAGATGCTAATAATAGAATTTGGTTTCTTATTTGATTTCTCTCTTCTTCTAGTTCAAGCTCTGATTTCAAATCTATACTTAAGATTCTATCAAATTCCAGGAAAGTTTGGTTTAGTCTGGAAAGATATTTCTTAATGATAGGGAGAGAATTTTCTTCAATAACAATAAAATCCCTATTGAATTTTTTTCGCAATAGCTTACTTGACAAAAAAGCGTCTTCCTGCACTGTCTAATGTATAATATCTCTCTTTTATTTGTTTAATTTTGTCCTTCAAATAGGTATTTCCTTGTTCCTCTAGCAAGTTAAGTGCATCTTCAAAGTTATCACCATCTAATAGCTTAGTCATGATATCCTTTAACATGATAAAAATTATTTAGGCGAATCATTATTGTCATCAGAAAGTTATACTATTACCAAGGCAACCGCTGACCATCTTTCCAAACCTCAGGAACTTCTGCGAATGGTTTTATGCTTTGTTTCCATAATAATCATAGCATCATCGAAAGCTTCGTTAATGGATTCCTACCAGCACCAAATCCCAGATAAATTCCGCTAGAGAAATCAATAGCAGCTACATCTCCAATAGGTTTTCATTCATCCCAATACACGTAAATCCCTAATTCAGAAATAGCTTCGGCCTGTTCCGCCGAATAACAGGAATTCAGGATAACTATATTTGTAGTATCTTTGTGTTGCTTAAATAACCGTTTCAATGCTCCTATAGGCACCACTTGAGGAGTATTTCGATCATCCACTAACATAATACCGCTCTTCTCTCCATGACCAGCAAAATGTACGATGTCTGGCTTCAGATTCATTGCTGCCACAAAGCGTTCAATGGTCAAACTGAGTTTTGGGATGAAGTAAGCTCGAACTGATCTCGAAAATCTCGCTTCTTTCTAATCTTCGCTCAATCATAGCATATTCCCGATCTGATTTGGAGTCTATCCTTCATCCAGTAGGATTAGCAGCCAGAAATAAGAATCTTTGGTTCACATTCTTGATCTGACAGATTATCATGTACCACCTCTACACTTTCTCCTGAATCAATCTCGATCTGCAATCTTTAAAATACCAAAAACAATCCTATTTCGCTCAATTCTAATATCCGAATTACTTTTCACTCCTAGCAAACCATCTCGCTCCAATATGCAGAATAGTCGCTTTTCAATATGGCAATACATTCGATTTTAAGTCTTTCAGGAGCATGTCTTAGCCATTAAATATTCGAACGCCTCATTAATATCTTCCCCTTCGCAATTAAGATTCTGTATAGCTGTTCATGTGGTATTTATAAGCCATATGATATATGATGATTTCTTTAAATTACTAATATCTAAAATACAATTTATTAAACACGAAAAAACAACAAATTGAAACTTATCTACCTCTTTTTTTTTGTGCCAATGAATAAGACCATATATTACTTGTCCCAATATTCTTCCATCACTGCCTTCATGTCTGGATAAGCGGCATCCGAATCCCCTACCTTTTCCTTTTCCTTCAACAATGCTTCTTTCATCTTCGCTATCACATCTGCATACTTCGGATCATCATACACATTCTGATTCTCCTCCGGATCTTCCTCCAAATCAAAAAATTCCCAATGTGGGGTCGTCGCTAAGCTATCCGTTCCCGGCTTTCCTAACGGTAGCCCATAAAAAAAGGCCAACTTATAGCGCTCATCCCTGATCCCTAAATGTCCCGGCCGATCTCTTAAATGCAACCAATACCGATAATACATTTGTTTCCGCCAATCCTCCGGTGCATTGTCCTGTAATATTTCTCTAAAACTCCTCCCTTGCATCCATCCAGGTACCTCAACTCCCGCATAATCCGCAAAAAGGGCAGGAAAATCTACATTCAGTACCATCTCATTGACCCGAATCCCCTTCCTTATTTCTTTTGGATAGCGAATCACAAATGGCATCTGTAAAGCTTCCTCATAGATCATCCGCTTATCAAAAAATCCATGCTCCCCCAGAAAGTACCCCTGATCTGCCGTATAGATCACTACCGTATTCTCTGCCAAACCTTCTTCATCTAAATAATCCAACAATCGGCCTATATTCTCATCAATCGCCGCTCCACAACGCATAAAATCTTTGATGAATTTCTGGTAAATTTTCTTTCTTGCTGCAACACTATCCAATCCCTCTACCTCAAAAGGCAATCCCGGATACCTGGTCCAAAAATCTCCCGTACTCGCCTGAACATATCTCGCCCCTAACCGATCAATCGATTGACCATTAAATCCTCGGCCATTAAATGTACTGCTATTGGATCCAGGACCCATATCGTATAAAGTGGCTGGTTCGGGAATTTTCTGATCCTCGTACAGATGGGCCAATCGCTCGGGATAATCAAAAGGTTCGTGAGTAGCTTTAAAATGGCACATCATCATAAAGGGTTGGTCGGGACTCCTGTTTTTTAACCAATCGATCGTGTAATCCGTGATGACATCAGCCGAAAAACCTTTGTATTCTCTCCCTCCTTCGTATCTATCTTGCCAATTGTCCTTTGTCTTTAAGATGGGATCGTGATATCTCCCTTGCCCCGGCAACACCATATAATGATCAAATCCCGCAGGTTCTTTCTTTAAATGCCACTTTCCTATGATAGCGGTTTGATAGCCGTTGGCCTGGAGTAATTTAGCGATATTCATGCTGTCCGGTTCGTAAGCCTCGCTCAACGTATATACGCCATTGCGATGACTGTACTGCCCACTCAAAATCGCTGCTCTACTAGGCGTACAAATGGAATTAGTGCAGAAAACGTGCTCCAATATAGCTCCTTCCCCAGCCAATCGCTGAATATGTTCATTTTGGACATAATCTTCCAAAATTCCTCCATAAATTCCCCAGGCCTGAGAAGTATGATCATCCGACATGATGAACAATATGTTGGGTCGTTGTGGTTCTGGTTTACATCCCCATAGTAATGGTATAAGCAGCCATATGACCCATCCTCTTCTTATTAAGCACTTAGTACGTAGCATAGTAAATCTCTGAAAGTCTAAAAATTATAGCTCTGGTTCAAAATAGGCTTAATTTTTCAATTATGTCTAAAACACCATGGCGCATTTATCCTTTATGCAGACAATCTCTGTTCAAGTAAGAGCACTTATATTATTAATAGCGCTCAAAGCTGTATCGATTATCAAATGCTAAGCTGCCAATTAATATAAGACTTCCACATAGGTTAGCCTTTCTTTTCCTTTCGCTTCAGCTACTGTATTTCGAAGAGGCCTTCCCATTCCTTCCCAACCCACTTCCATCATATCCCCATCTTCCAATCGAATACCTTCTCCAAAACTGAACGCATCTGCTCCATAAAAATGAATATGAACCTGGCCCGGTATTCGGTGATTCGAATATTTAAAGTGATGATATTCCAAATTAATGAGACTATGAGCCATATTATTCTCTCCTGTGCTAATGCTTTTTTCCCACAGCATCTTTTCGTTTCGGAAGATAGATACCTTCCCAAGTATTTTTGAAAAATCTGAGGTAATTACTAACTCAGGACCAATAGCACACTGTCGTATTTTGGAAGGCGCAAGATATAGATAATTCTTTTGTTCCATTTCGTGGTCTGAAAATTCATTTCCGGTACAGAAGCCGATTCTCCAGCTTTTTCCTTGTCGATCAATGAGATATATTCCTACCATTTCAGGTTCCTCTCCCCCATCATCCGCATACAGCGGAATTTCGATAGCCTCTCCATGGGCTCTCAGCATGGTTCCATTCCCTTTGTAGAACCACTCAGGTTGTACGCCAATTTCTCCCGGAGCAGGTCTCCCCTTCTCCAGGCCCATCACATACATCCGCATACTATCTGTATATGTTAGTTCTGATTGGGCATTGTGCATATTTTGCCTATTCTGTGCACTCATTTTATGTGTAAGTCCTGTACCCGTGATCAGGCAATGCTGAGGATCCTCAGGATGGTCAAACGCTGGCAGCAATGCCCATTGGGACCGACCTTCATATACTTCATCATACAACAACTTATCTTCTAACATATGTTCCTCGACTAATGAAGATAATCTCCGCTCTTGAAGGATGGCATCATTCGCCAACTCATAAATACTGGAATAATGCTTTACCAGGACTAAATGAGGTTCATAAACTACTGCAATTCTTCTTCCCGATTCAGAGTGATTGAGTTGTACTATTCGCATCATATGAAAAGGAGTTATTATACATTGAATAAGTCAAGTAGTGTATTTAAGTCCCAGGGGATATCCCATATTGACCCTAAAAATATCATCATCGCACGTAACATATAAAATACTGTTGTATATATATAATTTCTGAGGGCTTAATTAAGGTGGCAGAATCACAAATGAAGATATTATGTAATGGAGCAAAAATTTAGATCACAGAATCCATTGGTAAAACCATTTTGCATCTGTAGATTTAACGTAAGACATTTATATCATTACTCAATTTTCATATGCGTTGTTACTCAATCTTCTTTTTGTTAATTGTTGGAGGTTCTGTTATGGTAGGACAGAACAACACGGTATTGCCTGATATTGATCCACAAGCTATCACTATCGTAAGAGATCAATGGGGAGTACCTCATATTTACGCCAAAACAGATCCAGAAGTGGCTTATGGACTCGCATGGGCTCAATGCGAAGATAATTTTGAGGTGATCCAACAAACCTATCTGTTTACTAAGGGGCATCTGGGAAGAGTTTATGGAAAAGGGGGAGCTCCAGGGGATTTTTTCTCCAAGATGTTGATGCTGTATGAACGGATAGATTCGCTGATGGAAAAAGATGTGTCTCCTGAATTCATGAAGTATTTAGAAGGATATTGCCAGGGAATTAATGCTTATGCGGAGGCTCATCCCAAAGAACTATTATACAAAAAGCTATTTCCTGCTGAACCTAAGGATGTATTAGTGAGCTATTCCGCAAAAATCGCTGAATGGTTGGGGATGGGAAGGATAGCCGGAGGGGTTGTCAGTGGAAATACCTATGATGAAGCAGCGAATAACATCAGTTTTGCTCAAAAGGGTTCCAATGCATTTGCTTTCAGTAGAAAAATTACGACTGACCAGCGAACCTACCTCATTGGCAATCCTCATGTCAAAATCAGTGGGCCAGAAGCCTTTTATGAAGTCCATGTGGTTAGTGAAGAAGGGCTCAACTTTCATGGAGCGATGTTCCCCGGTTCAGTTTCTCCTCAGATCGGCACTAATCAGCATTTGGGATGGTCCCATACCAACAACTATTACGATCATACGGATATTTTCCTATTGAATATGCATCCCACAGAAGAAAACATGTATGAATTTGATGGGGAGTGGATTCCGCTAAAAGAGAAAAAGATCAAATTGGCGGTAAATCTCAAAGGACTCCCATTAACGATCAAAGTCAAGCGTATGGCGTATTGGAGTAAATATGGTCCTACCCTAAAAAGTGAAGAAGGGAATTATTTTGCTATCCGATCAGCTCCTATCTTTAATATTAAAGCGCCGGAACAATGGTATAAAATGAATAAAGCTCAAAATTTGAATGAGTTTAAACAGGCGTTGGAATGGGATGGGCTCACCTATTTTAATATTACTTATGCAGATAAGGATGACAATGTATTGTATCTCTGTAATGGGCAGTTTCCCAAACGACAAGCAGGATATGATTGGGAAGAAGTAGTGCCTGGAAATACTTCTCAAACGCTGTGGACATCCTACCTTCCTTTAGACGAGCGCCCCCAAATCCTGAATCCCGATTGTGGATATGTATATAATGTCAATCACTCACCTTATAAATGTAGCTGTAAAGATTCCTGGCTGGATGGAAACAGGTATGATCCACTTGTCAATTTTGATGGAATCATCGACGATCTTCCACGCAGTATTCGATTCAGGGAGTTATATGAGGACGGAGATACCATTTCTATGAGTAGATTAAAGCAAATTAAGTACGATGTTACCTTCCCTAAAGATCATTTTGTTACGGATATTTTGGATCAATTGGTCAAGCACAAGAACGAAACCTATAGCGAGTTGATAGAAGAAATGAAAGATTGGGATAGAGCTGCCACTCTTGATCAGGTCGCTCCTACCCTGGTGTATCTCTTTTTTGAGGGACTAGACATGAGCAGAAGGGAATTGGAAAAACAAGCAGGAAAGATGTCCGACAAACAACTCAATGAGGCGTTAGCTTTCACGAGAAATCATTTAATGACACATTTTGGTCGCCTTGATGTAGCCTTTAAGGACTTTTCCAAATTAAAGCGAGGGGATAAAGAAGTTCCCGTGTATGGGTATTGGAACAAATTGGGAAATAGATGGGGTAATATAGATAAAGACAATGGAAAGTTTTATGCTGGTGGAGGTGATAATTTTATGATGTTCGTACAATATGATCATTCAGGTGTGGTAGCATTTGAAACCATTGTTCCATATGGTAACTCCAGCAGACCTGGCAGCCCTCATTATACAGATCAGATGGAATTATATGCGAGCAAAGGTGCTAAGAAAATGACGTTGGATAAAGAAAAGATTATGGAAAATGCAGAGAAGGTGTATCATCCTGAGTGAAGTGCGAAATGATCCTGTTAATTCTCAGCGATTTGTTCTTCGACTACCAGAGAAGGCTGAACTCCCATATTATGCCAGGTGAAGGCATATATATCTGTCGTTAGCGCTATTCGTTGGCTCATGGAAACAGATCCATGTCCAGCATTTGTTTGAATTCTTATGATGACAGGGGTATTTCCAACATGTGCCTCCTGTAAACGAGCAGCAAACTTAAATGAATGTGCAGGAACTACTCTATCATCGTGATCTGAAGTAGTAATTAAAGTAGCAGGATAGTCGGTCCCATCTTCCAGGTTATGATATGGGGAATAGGCGTGTATATATTCAAACATTTCCCTGGACTCTTCCGAAGTCCCATAATCTGCTGCCCAACCTGCTCCAGCTGTAAAGGTATGATACTTTAACATATCCATGACACCTACTGCAGGTAGTGCGACTCTTGCCAGATCGGGCCGTTGGGTCATAACAGCCCCGACAAGGAGTCCTCCGTTCGAACCACCCGCTATCGCTAAATAATCACTGGAAGTATACTTCTCGTCGATCAGGTATTCCCCCGCAGCAATAAAATCATCAAAGACATTTTGTTTATGCATTCTCGTACCAGCTTTGTGCCATTTTTCCCCATATTCTCCACCACCACGAATATTAGGTTGTGCATAAATTCCGCCATTTTCTAACCATACGATCCTTGAGGCGCTAAAATTAGGCGTTAAACTCGCATTAAATCCGCCATATGCATACATATATGTAGGTTGTCTGCCGTTCAGCACTAAGCCTTTCTTATGAACAATAAACATAGGCACCCTGGTACCATCCTTACTTTCGTAAAATACTTGCTTAGTTTCATATGCCTCCGGATCAAAGTTCACCGCTGCTTTCTGGTAGAGGATAGATGTTCCATTTGCTATATTATATTTGAAAATGGTTCTGGGATATGTGAAGGAAGTAAATGTGTAATAAATCTCATTATCTTCCTTTTTTCCACTAAAACCGAACGCAGAACCTATGCCAGGTAACTCTATTTCCCTTTCCAACGTCCCATCCATATTAAACTGCTTTACAGCTGTCTTAGCATCTATGAGATAATTGGCAAAAATTTTCCCCCCTCCTGTACTTACTCTGAGAACATTCTCCGATTCAGCGATGACATCTTCCCAATTAGCTACTTCCGGACGGTTAAGGTCAACCTTAATTAACCGGTAATTCGGCGCATCAATGTTGGTATAGAGATACAAAGTAGATCCAATATTATCGATATACACACATCTGGCTAAATAATCTTCTTGAAGCAAGATAAATTCACCAGAGGGTTTTTTAAGGTCTTTCACATATAAACGGTTTCCACTGGTATTTTCTGAAGCGGATACAACTAAATATTGTTGGTCGTCTGTTACTGTAGCTCTTACATATCTATTGGGTTGTGCTTCTCCTCCAAAGACTAATTCATCCTCTTCCTGAGGGGTATTTAATGTGTGATAATACAGCTTGTGATACTGAGTCTTTGCGGATAATTCGCTGCCTTCTTCAGGCTGGTCATAGCTACTGTAGTAAAACCCTTCTTTTCCTTTCCAGGAAACTCCGCTAAATTTTACCTCTTTGATCGTATCTCCTATGATCTCCTTACTCTTCGTATCTATGGTCATTATTTTACGCCAATCCGAACCGCCCTCGGTAATCATATATGCAGCTAAGTCACCTGTTTTATCAAAAAAAACGCCTCTAAGAGCGATGGTTCCATCTTCCGAAAAAGCATTGGGATCCAAAAAAACTTCTGGATCTGTCTCTTTTGCCTCTTTAGGTTTTCTATATAAAACAGCATGGTTTTGTAATCCATCGTTTTTATAGAAATATTCGAACTCTCCTTCCACGAATGGAGCTGAAATCTTTTCGTAATCCATCAGGCTTTCAATCCTTTCCTGTAATTTTTTGCGAAAAGGGATATCCTCTAAATAATTAAATGCCACTTTATTTTGGGCCACTACCCAGGCTGCCGTTTCCTCTGACATATCATCTTCAAGCCATTCGTAAGGATCGCTCACTTCTTCTCCAAAGTAAGTATCTACATGCGCTGTTTTTTGGGTTTCGGGATATGTTAATTTATTGGAATTACGATCAGAAGAAGATTGGCAGGAAAGAGCTAACATAACAACAGTAATTAGCAATACATGTAGAAGATTCATATCTTAAAACATTAGCCTATTGACGGTACAACATATTTGTTAAAGCAACAAAAGTCAATTAAGTTTAGGAAATTGAAATATAATTGTAAGGAGTTCCCCTCTTTGAAGTTTTTCATATATGTTTTTTAAGACATATCTCATCTTCTTCTCCAAGCGAATTTCTTCCAGCAACCTCCTAATCCTTCTCTCTTCCCAAGTACCTTTTCATCTTCGAAATCACCAATAGACGTACTTAATCCATGATCAACAAAAGCTAAGGTGATAAGGCATCTCGACCTATGAAAAGAAAATCATATAGAGTTAACATCATATTCACATTCCTCCTTTTATTAGCCATTTTGGGAGGATTATTTTTTCGATCTAAAGGGCTAAGTACTTCTCAAGCCCTTTCGTATGCCAGCAGATTGACTTCTACCTATATATCCTTGGCAAAGGAAAAGATCACAACCTCAGTTCCAACGCTCAGTTTTGCTTTTTCTTCTGATCAACCGCTGGAATATTCAGTCTCAACTTCTTCCTTTTCTCCAACAAAGCTGAATTTAACCCAAATGGTGCGAAGAAAAGGAGCAAGTGATCAGGAAATATTAGCAGAGTTTGGATTACATGGAAAGAATAAACCCAACGGTTTTATGTATCGATTGCGCACTCATATTCCAAATGATAAACCCTGGTTGATTCCCTCTAGGGTAGACCAACTAGAACTTACCATTTTGGATCGACATGGGGATCGTTGGCTGGCTTTATATCGATCTCCGCTTGGAGATGAGGAATACCATTACATCACTAGATTATATTCATCCTGGGGAAAAGTAATCTGGGAATTGGTATTGGATGATTATATTTCTTATCCGCATGATACAGAAGTTCAGGATATCAGATACGATGGGACGCACCTATTCTTCAATGCTGCCTGTAAAACCTATGCCAAGGAATCCAACTATCAGTGCTCCAGCCTTATTTGTCTTGACCCATTGGCACAAAACATCAAATGGCAAACGCGGGATTTAGTGAGTAATGAGATATTTTTAGTGGAGGATTCTTTTATCGTAGCTTCTTATGGTTTTACTGATGAGCCGGATGATGTGTCTTTAATAAATAAGTCAACGGGCCAACTCCTGGATAAGAAACAATTGAAATCGGCCCTGGATTATATGGAAATAAAGGACGGCTCCCTTTTTCTCATCGATTATCACTCCAGAATAATGGAATACGAATTAAGATGAGTTGTTAATGTTCCTTTAATAGAGCGTCTGTACTTTTGGTAAAAATTACAGATCAAATGTCAACCCATTACTCCTGCCATCATTTTATCCTTAGAATCGTCAGTATCATTTGTTGTTCTTATTTTCTGGCTTTTCATCTCGTTCTTTCGCAGCATAAGCAACCCTCCCTGCAGCAACTTCCCTGGAAACAGGAAAAAATCGCGAAAGGACTAATCTGGCAATCCCTTCATACAGATCAATTATTCGATTCAAAGCAATTTATTAGTGTACTGGCTGTCAGTAAAAAGAGAGCATTATCGGTAGATTACGAAGTTCAGGAATTAAAGCCAACCAGTGAATTTGCTGAGGAAGAAGGAGCGTTGGCGGCTGTGAATGCGGGATTTTTTGATATGAAAGAAGGAGGATCTGTCACCTTTTTGAAAGTAGATGATGAAGTGATCAATGGGAATACCTCTGAGGCGAAGAGGATCACTCGAAGTTTTCTGGCTGTGGATGATGAGGATGGCATATTTATTATCGCTTCAGACAGTACGGCCTGGCTGGAAGATCCAGCAAACTATGATGATGTATTATTCACTGGCCCGCTCTTGTTGAAAGAGGGAATGCCCATGGAGCAGGATGAAGGTTCATTTATCACCAGAAGGCATCCCAGAACTTGTGCATGTACTAAACGCAATGGCGGCATCTTATTAGTCACTATAGATGGCCGAAATGAGGAAGCTGATGGCATGTCCATAGCAGAATTGACTACTCTCATGAAGGAATTGGGGTGTTACAATGCCATCAATTTGGATGGAGGCGGATCTACGACGATGTGGATCCATGGAAAAGGGGTGGTCAATCATCCTTCAGATAACCGTACTTTTGATGCAGAGGGAGAAAGAAGAGTGGCGAATGTGTTGTTGGTGCATTAGCTATATTTTCATTTTGAACGCTTAAAGGGGTTATGCTGATGGATTGTCTATAATCAAGAAATAAATATGATTCACAGAAACAACTTTCAGATACCGTAAGTGTCCATAAAGAGAACTTCCCATAATTATTTGTTCTATGAAATGTTATTCCAGACTGGTTAGTTTTCTCATTGCCATCTCCATTTGCAGCACTTATTCCTGTTCCCAACCAACAGAAGAGACTTTTGATTCTTTGTTAAAAGAAATATTTCCTGCTGATGGGCCAGGAGGTGCAGCTATCGTCGCCAAAAAAGGGGAGATTTTATATAGAAAAGCGTTTGGAAAAGCTCATCTTGAATTAGATGTACAAATGCAGCCAGATCATATTTTTCGGATTGGCTCTATTACAAAACAGTTTACTGCTTGTGCTATTTTGAAATTAGTAGAAGAAGGGAAGCTTTCCTTATCTGATGAGCTTACCAAATTCATCCCCAATTATCCTACACAAGGCCATACCATTAGCGTCGAGCATTTATTAACTCATACCTCAGGCATTAGAAGTTATACAGAACTAAAGAAATGGACAGATGAAGTGAGGAAGAAAGATTTTACTCCGACAGAATTAATCGATTATTTTAAAGATGAAAAAATGGACTTTGCTCCTGGAGAGAGATTTAGGTATAACAATTCGGGTTACATTTTATTGGGATATATCATCGAAAAAGTATCTAAAAAGACGTATGCAGAATATATAGATGAAAGCTTTTTCCAACCCCTAAACATGTCCCATTCCTTTTATGGGAACCACTCAGACATTATTTCTAACAGAGTAGCTGGATATGCAGCGGAAAAGGATCATTATCAAAACGCGGAAGTTCTTAGTATGACACAACCTTATGCTGCTGGGTCTTTATTATCCAATGTTGATGACTTACTCACCTGGTATGAAGCGGTAATGAATGATCAGGTAATCAATAAAGAAAGTTTAGCTAAAGCCCTAAGTCCATATAAACTAAATAACGGAAAAGATACAGAATATGGATATGGTTGGTTTATCAGAAAACTTCGAGCTAGTCCCATAATTACCCATGGAGGTGGAATTAATGGATTCTTAAGTTCTTCTATGTACTTACCGGAAGAAAAAGTATTCGTGGCAGTTCTTTCAAACTGTACCTGCCATTCTCCTAGTGAAGTCTCCTTAAAATTAGCAGAAATCGCTATGAAAGAGTAACCCCATTCTGTGTTTGGCTAAAAAAAAAGCAAGCCTTTATATCAAAGACTTGCTCCTTAAATTGACGTTACAAATAAATAATTGTTCTACCTATACCCATTATTCGTCGGATCGGATTCCAATAAAGCGGGGTTTAGCCTCAATTCTTCTACGGGAATTGGTAGTAACACGTGGTATGGCTGGATATTGGCAGCAGGATTATACACCCTATACTCTGTCTCTCTCACTACATCTAGTAAAATTCCCCAACGAATCAAATCCAATCGCCTATGACCTTCTCCTCCCAGTTCCCAACGCCGCTCATCATAAATCGCTTGACGAAAGGCTTCCTGACTCAATCCTGCTAATGGCTGGTCCGGTTCGTAAGCGCGTTCCCTTACCGCATTGATATACTGAAACGCCTCAGCCGTAGGTCCATTCAGTTCGTTTTCTGCTTCTGCCGCCATTAAATACACATCAGCCATACGGAAAATGATCTTATTATCTCCATGATTTCCTCTTGGGGAATTAATCTGATCCAGATTCCACATTTTTGGCATATAGGGAAAATTAAGATCAAACCCTAACCAATTTTGTGTGATGTTCATCGGTCTTCTTAAATCGTCCTCTGGAAATTCATTTACAAAATCTGGCAATGGAATAGCTAAGCCATACCCCGTAAAGCCTTCATTTCTATCACTCAAAGCCGCACTTAATGCAGGTCTATCATCACTATTTTGAGGTTCGTCCCTAATTCGTGGCGTAAAATGATCCGGCCAATCATCCTGGTTAATATCCTTTGCAAAATCGAGTTCCCAAATGATTTCACTATTATATTCATTATTAGGGTCAAATACAGCGGCGTAATCATCTAATAAAAAATGGGGAGAATTATTGATAATCTCTACAGCTTTGTCTCTGGCTTCCTGCCACCTTTGTTGAATAAGTAAGATTTTTACCATCACCGTAGCTGCTGTCCATTTAGAAACACGACCTTGTTCCCCACCTCCATACGAATCGGGAAGTAGATCTTGCGCCTGCTGTAAATCGGCTAAGGCATCATTGCGAATCTGGGTTTTATCAAAACGAGCCAAAGTCCGAATCTCATCTATTCCCAAAGCATCTCTAAAATATGGAACATCACCCCATAAATTAGTTAAATGGTAGTAAGAATAGGCACGTATAAAAAGCGTTTCTCCAGTAAACTGAGACCTGTTCGCTGGACTAATCCCCTCATTCCCTTCCAGATTGGCAAGGATAATATTGGCATTTTGTATAATTCTATATAAATCTTGCCAGGTAATAGGCGCTCCCCCTCCCTGAGAGATGTCGCCCACATTTCCTTCATTTAGCGTATAATCCTGAATGGGCTCCACTTGTCCAAACACCCTGTTGGGGCCTATCACATCTGCTCCATTCTCATAGAATCTGTCCAACCCGATTTTAGCGTGAAGGGCATTGCTATGGTAAATTTGATATAATCCGTTGATCGCTGAAAGTACTTCTGCATCTGAATTGAAAAAGTTGGATGGAGAAACAATCGCTCTGGGATCTTCCTCCAGGAACTCATTACATCCCCCCATGATGACAGATATGAGGGAAAAGAGATATATAATGATACGGTTCTTCATGTTTATATTTTTGGTCAATGGTTAAATGAATAATGATCAATAAATGAGATAAGTTACAACACTACTCTCAGCCCCAATGAAAGTACCCTGGCGCTAGGATATTCCCCTTGCGAAAAGCCTACAGCCACGTTCGATCTACCAAAAGCACTAGTTTCAGGATCAGTTAATCTAAAATCAGACAATACAAACAGGTTACTTCCCGTAAAATACACCTCAATTGTGCTGAAATTGTTCCACCCCCAATCATCCACTGGAAAACTATACCCAAGTCGAAGATTTTTAAGTCTCAGATGGGTAGCATCTTCGATCTGTTCTGAATTACTCTTAATTTCTGACAAGGCAGCTACTGCACCCGCCCTGGGGATGTCAGACATAGGATTTTCCGGGGTCCACCTGTTCAATGTCTCAGCATATTTTGTCAGCTCCGCCCTGCCGAAAAAGGCTGTTTGTGTTAAGCTGTTGAATACTTCATTACCCACAGTCCCCTGGAAAAAGAAATCCAGGGACCAATTCTTAAACGTTAAGGTATTCTGTAATCCGTAAATGAAATCCGGTTGGGGACTACCTAATACGATAAAATCATCTTCAGTAACGGCTCCATCTCCATTCGTATCTTCAAAATGTGGCCCTCCAACATCTTGCCCCACTTGTCCTGAAGCATCGATCTCTTCCTGAGATTTCCAGGTTCCTAAATAGTTAACCCCTACAAATACAGGTGCGGTTTCACCCACAATCAATCTTCCTCCGGGTCCACCCTGACCTGAAGCTGAAGGGTCCACAACATCTATTAAATCCACTCCCCCTAAATCCTGCACCTCATTTCTGTTACCGGATAGCGTAAGTGTACTGGACCAGGTAAAATTAGTCTTCGACACATTGACCGAATTAATTAACAACTCTAATCCTACATTTCTCAACTCTCCTAAATTTTGCAACTGACTCACAAAACCCGTTTGTCGTGGAATCTGAACATTGAGTAATAAATCCCTCGTCTCTTTAATGTAAAAATCTAATTCAGTCGTTAACCGCCCCTTCAAAAACCCTGCTTCTAATCCTATATCTAATTGTTGGGTCGTCTCCCAGGTCAGGTCTGGATTAGCCGGCCTTCCCAAAGTAACTCCTGCTTGCTCTGCCCCATCAAAAGTTGTATTGGCAAAGTTTAACAGGGCCAGTGTTCTGAAAGAAGGAATAGCCTGACTACCCGAAATACCGAAACTCGCTCTTAGTTTTAATACGTCAAATACATTGAGATTCTGAATAAATGGTTCATTAGATAATCTCCAGGCAACCGCTCCTGAAGGGAAAAATCCGTACTTGTTTCCTTCTGCAAAACGGGAAGAACCATCCACTCTCCCCACAAAGGTGAATAAATACTTATCATTCAACACATAATTTACCCTTCCCAGCCATGAAACTAATTGGAAAGCATCAAAATCTGATCCTACCTCGTTTCTGTTGGGATTTGAGCCAAAAGAAAGATTATTAAATCCTGTGATATCGTTCGATAATTGAAAAGATCTTGCATCGGATGTTTCTAATTCAAATCGTTGCATGGTAAATCCTCCCAAAACATTCAACCGATGATTAACGCCTAAATCAGTGGAATATGAAACCGTATTCTCATTGATGTATCCGATAGAATTAGCGATAAATACTCTGGCATCACCGCCATCATTAATAACAAAATTCTGAGGAAGTGCACCAGGATTGAATACGTTTAATTTTTCATTATTAATCTCGGGACTAATCGTAGAACGAATCACCAAATCTTCTATAGGTTCGAGTTCTAAATAAATGCTTCCCAATAAATTAGTGATGTTGGTATGATTATCTCTTAAGGTGATATCTGCTTCCGGATTAGTTTGAATAGATGCAGACACCGGATTTTCTGTAGTAAAAACACCATTTTCATCAAATACCGCTCTGGTTGGAAGATGATCCCTAAACAGCTGACCGATACTGGTTTTATTATTTTCTCTCCGCTGTCGGGAAAGATTTAATCTAAATCCCGTTCTGACTACCTCAGAAATATTAAAGTCCAGATTGGCTCGAAAGATATAGCGTTCAATCCCAGAGTTTCTAATAATCCCTTCCTGATCAAAATAATTTCCAGAAACGTAATAATTCACTTTTTGATTTTCTGAAGTTCCCGAAAGAGAAAGGTCCATATTTGTCATAGGAGCATCTCTCGTGGCAAGGTCAATCCAATCTACATTAGGGACATTCGGGTCGGGAAAAGGAAGAGCCGCTCCTCTAAATTCTGCATCTTCGTTAGAATAGGCTGCATGTTGTGGTCCATCCAGAAAATCCACAGATTCTAACATATACTGTCTCCCTGAATATATATTAAAGGTAACCTGAGGCTTTCCTGCATCTAGTCCAGAACCACTTTTGGTGGTAATGATAATCACTCCATTTGCTCCACGAGTACCGTAAATCGAAAGGGCAGTAGCATCTTTCAATATTTCCAGGGATTCGATATCATTTGTATTAATATTATTCAGGTTGAAGTTTTGGCCCACAATAATTCCATCAATCACAAATAGGGGTTCATTATCACCCTGAATCGAATTACCCCCTCGAATTCTGATGGAAGCTGGCGCTCCGGGCTCTCCACTGACAGAAGTAACCTGAACTCCTGGCGCCCTCCCCTGTAGTAATTGATCTACTCTCGGGCTGGGAATGTCAGCTAAGTCTTTTCCATCAACCTTGCTCACTGATCCTGTCAAATCTCGCTTTTGCTGTCTTCCATATCCCACTACCACTACTTCATCCAATTGGGAAACGGATTCGGAAAGTGTAATATCTATTGCTGTCCGTCCCCCAATCTCTACTTCCAAGGAAGCATAGCCGATGTAAGAAACAATCAAAGTAGTTACCTCATCAGGAATAGTTAACTCAAACCTTCCCTCTTCATCAGTCAAAGCCCCCTGATTACCACTTTTTGTCCTAATGGTAGCTCCCACCAGAGGTTCTCCCGCTTCATTTGTTACCGTTCCGTTGATCGTCTTTTCAGCTTTCAATGCTAAAGCCGCTAATCCAATAGCTTGAAACTGTTCAATGTCAGACTTGCGGTTCGACTGAACACGTAAATCCCCATCTCCTTCCAGTTTTTGAATCTTTTCCAGATATCTCCCTATTTTTTTCAAAGACTTTTTTCCGCTCCTATTCTTTTTATATACCACATAGTATTTATTCCCATAAGCTTCAAATCCAAAATTTATAGGAACCAGTAATCTTTCGATAGCGGATTCCAGGGACTCTCCCTGTTGAAAGGTGAATCCTACTTCGATTTCTTCTAATGATTTAGAATCGTAGGAAAACAGAATTCCATATTTTTCTGAAAACTCTTCCAGGATTTCCGTTAAAGGGCGTTGTTGAGTAAAGGTGAAGTTGTAGGCATGAACCAGCGGACAAGTAAGCCCGCATAGGATGAGCGCCATTAAACTACACCTAAGTAGCTGATAGTAAGTAGTCATCTTCATATAGTAATGGTGTTGCAATTAATTTTTATACATGTCTCGTTATTTTCTGGTTAGCGGATCAATCTATCACTAACTGATGCGCTGAAACAGTAATATCCGCTTCAAGCACCTTTTCCAGGATTGGAATAGCGATCTCAATCTTATTCATAGGAATCCCTATGGTCTTTCTCACTGTAAGCAGCTCTTTATCTGTTACTACTATCTCATATCCGTAAATTTCTTGGATCTTATACAGGATAAATTCCACAGGCTGATCCTTTAGGAAAAGGGCACCATCTTTCCAGGAGCTAATGGCAGTATCAGGGGAAGAGTTAACTGCTACAATGGCTTTTTTCTCATGAGAATAAGAAGCAACATCCCCTGGCTTCAGGAATTTTTTCTCCTTATCTGTATGCAGTTTTACTTTTCCTTCTTCAAGATATACCTCTGTATTCTCTCCACGACTGTGAACATTAAAAGCTGTCCCTAACACCTCAATCGCCAATCCATTGGCAAACACAGTAAATTTAGCTCCATAAGGATCCTTGACTACCTCAAAAAAAGCTTCCCCTGTCAACCAAACCTTCCTATCTTCCGCTTCTCCCCAGTGTTCGGAAAAAGTAAGATGAGAGTGAGCATTTAAGGATACCTTACTCCCGTCTGATAAAGTAATCTGATTCCATTCACCATGTTTTGTGCTGATAGTTTGAGTTGTTGGAGCCAATAAGGAATATCCAAGCCAGCTAAATAATCCAATTATACAAATCGAGGCTGCAACAGAAATAATAAGACGCATATGCTTCCTATTGGTAAAGGCTACCACTGAATAAAGGGCTGAAAAAGAAATGGGAACTGCCAGGTTATTTTCTTCTTTCTCATTTATGATAGATAGTGTCCTTTGTAATATGGCTGAAGAGGAAGATTCATCTAATTCCTCATACAAAGATATCTCCTCCCATAGCTTTTCTTTTACACTAGCATTCAGTGAAAGAGGATGTGATTTAATATGCTCAAATAGTAGTTCCAGTTCTTCTTTTGTACAGGTTCCCTGGAAAAGCTTTTGAACCAACTGGTCAATATCATTCATTTATAAGCGGTTAATCGATTTAGTTCAGCGATCGAAAAAGCAGTGTTTACTTTCCCTCTACACTTTGTCTCCGCAGAAAATGTTAAAATGTACTAGTCTCAAGAATACTTTTTTTGGAAGGGCAGGATTTGATTAACTATAATATTATTGATAAATTATTTTAAATGAGGTTGTAAGCTCATGTTGTTATACATATTCAGGCACCTATATGCAGACGAAGGAGCAATATCATGTAGAAAAATTGATAACAGGAGATCAAAAAAGCTTCACCATCCTTCATGAACAATACCAATCAAGAATATACCATTTCTGCTATCGGTTTGTAAGAAACAATGCTATTGCCCAGGAAATAACTTCAGATGTTTTTATCAGATTATGGGAAAAGAGAAGTACGCTTCAACCAGATAAATCCGTTTCTGGACTCTTATTTAAAATTAGCAGAGACTATTGTATGAGTTACTTAAGAAAAGTAGCCAGAGATGAAAAGCTCAAGACCGCCTATATACATCAATACTTTCAAGATCAACTTCATTCCGAAAAGAATGACTCAGTCTATCTCGAGCGAAATTTGACCATGGCAAAAAAAGCGATAGAGAGTCTTCCAAGGAAATGTCAGGAAGTATTTCGACTTCGATATTTGGAAGGACTTTCACTGCTGCAAATTGCAGAAGAGTTGAATATTTCGCCTCATACCGTAAAAAACCATCTTCAAAAGGGAAATCAATTGATAAAGTCATTTCTTCAAACCAATTCCGATTTAGTTTTCGTCCTAATTTTGGCTACTATCGACTTATATTAGAATTGGTAACTCAAGTGCTTTTTGTTAGGTTAAACCTATGAAACAAGTATCTATCGTTATTCCCAATGGACATTTTAGCATCGTCAATGTTGATGCTTCTTTCCAAGTGTTCTCCTGGGTAAACGAATATTTAACTGAGCATAGCCAAGCTCCCTTATTCAATATACAATTGGTTGGGCTAGCTAGCTCTCATAAACACTATTATGGTTACTATACCATTCATCCAGATGCTGTAATAGAGGAAGTTCAGCAAACAGATATGATTATTATTCCTGCTATTCATGGAAATGTAGATGAAAATGTAGCGCTTAATACTGACTTGATTGACTGGATGATAACACAGTACCAACAAGGAGCGGAAATAATCAGCATGTGTGTAGGCTCTTTTTTCCTGGCGGCCTCAGGCCTTTTAGATGGAAAGCAATGCTCTACTCACTGGCAATTTGCCAATGAATTCAGACAAAGATTTCCTAAGGCCCATCTCAATGATGCTAACATTCTTACTGAAGCTTCTGGTATTTATACTAGTGGAGGCGCCTTTGCTTTTACTAACCTACTGATCTACATGATAGAGAAATATGCAGGGCGGGAAGTAGCGGTAGCAGCTGCCAAAGCGTTCATGGTAGACATCGACCGAAACAGCCAATCTCCATTTATCATTTTTTCTGGTCAGAAAAATCATAAAGACGATAAAGTTCTGCAAGCTCAGTCTTATTTAGAGTCTCACTTCGATGGTAGAATCTCTGTGGATTCCCTTTGTGAATATGTAGGCGTGGGTAGAAGAACCTTTGAACGGCGATTTAAAGAAGCCACCGCTAATACCATTATAGAATATCTACAGCGAGTGAGAATAGAAGTAGCTAAAAGGGAATTGGAACAAAGCGATAAAACTGTGAATGAAGTGATGTATGAAGTGGGATATAACGATACGAAAGCCTTCAGAAAAGTATTTAAAAAATACGTTCATCTCACTCCAGGAGCTTATCGAAATAAATATAATCACACCATATTGGCACAGAGATTTACATAGTGTTAACAGCTAGTCCATAGATTTCATGGGATCCAAGTCCAACTTAAATGGACGTTTATTCATATGGCTACCCATCTAGCTTTGGATCGAATCCAGAATCTCTCATATCGTAATTCCCCATCTATAGATTCCTTGCATTGCTATTCCACTACTAATTTTTCGACAAGTGGAGCAGCTAATCCATCGACCCTAATCAGATAAACGCCTTTAGGCCAATGAGAAACTTCTATCTCATATGTACCGGCTTTACCTTTTAGCATGTCGTGTAATTGTCCTGAAACAGTGTAGATTTGAATTTCCACAAATAAATCTGGAGCAGCAATGATATCAAGATGTACTTTGTCAGTTGCGGGATTGGGGTACATTTCCATTTTTTCCACGGAAGCTTGTCCACTCACATTTAAGGTATATACCTGGCTGTAGTCTATACTTCCATCTATATCAACTTGTTTCAAGCGATAAAAAACCTGGGTTACGCTACCATGATTAAGGGTTTTATCGATAAATTGGTACTCTGTAGGAGTGTTTGCGTTTCCTGCAGCTTCTACGCTTCCGATGGATTGATATAAATGTTTATCGTATGAGCGCTCGACAGCATAAAAATCACTATTGATCTCCGAACCTGTAGCCCAGTATAATTGGGTTCCATCTTGCATAAGTTCCGCTTCAAATGCTAACCATTCCACTGGAAGAACTCCCGAGTATTCACCAGAACTTTCATCGTCGGTATAACCCGTTCCAGGGTCCATATAAGCTTCTGAGCTTGTAATAATGAGTCCTCTATCGTCAAATCCGGTTCCGTCCAGTTGACCATCATTATCAGCATCTGTAAAACCTGCTTCTGCTATATCGGATATACCATCTCCATCACTATCTAAGGTGACAAAATTCAGGTTACCATTTCCATCAGCATCTCCAACTACAAAATCTATCGTCTGATCATTATCAGCATCTACTGCAACTGGGATGCCCGAAGTAGTAACATTTCCATCTACGACTCCTGCAGTGCTAGCGACATTGGCTCCACTCTCAACTACATCATATATCCCATCATTATCGGAGTCCAGGTCCCTGTAATCTGCTACCCCATCCCCATCCGTATCAATAAAATTCTCAGTAATTGGTGAAAGGTTCGTAAAATTATTTGCCAGACATTGATCCAGATAAATAGAAAATAATCTCTCAGTATGAGCACTAGTATTGAACACGTAAGTGTAATACAAAATGGTAGAGGTATATCTATCGTTAAAAAATACCATAACCTGGGGATCAGTAGTAGAAATTCCATCATAGGTAATCGAGGGGCCCCGGAAGTTATCTATACTACCAGCGCTGGTATGTGTGAGTTCGGTTATATCATCAGTAGCAATATAGTCGAATCCCGAGGTACTAAATCCTTCAATCGCAGTACCTGAGGAACCATCGATATCCAAAGCAGCACCTCCTACTGATCCCAGTAAGGTATCCTGGGTGGTATTTTCCCTAACAAAGCGAATGGTGTATAATGCATATCCACTTGGAAGACCAGAATGAAACCCTAAAGTTGGTTGAAATGCATCATTATAACCAGAAATAGTATAATCTAGATTATTAATATATACGTTGGACAAAGTCGTAATTTCTACCAGTCCATCTATTCCGCTTAAGATGTTCGAGAATCTATAAGTTGCTCCTTGAGAAAGAGACGAACCACTTTCCAGGCTAGGATTCACAAACCTCATTGCCGTTTTCGTACAATTATTCGTATCAAAGCCAAGTTGTTCAATAAGATCAGGGATACCATCATTATCGTCATCCAGATCCACAGAATCTTCTATACCATCGCCATCCCAATCGTTATCACAGGTGTACGATGACTGATTAAAACTATAAGTAATACCATAAACCCGATAATCCTCTGGATTTCCGGTATTAATTGCATTATTCACCGTTATCCCTGATACACTCGTAATATCTCTTTTATCAAATCTCAGATAACGAGTGTTTACTCCCGCTGTAAGGGTAACTTTCTCTGCGGTGATTGCAGTGGTAGATGGACTGGCATTAAAATAAAAGGTAGCACTATCTGATGATTCACTTACCATCATTTCGGCCAGATCTCCTTCCTGTGAAGACCAATAAATCGTATAATTTTCTCCAGCGGGAATTTCTTCTTGTAGTTTGAGAATAAGCACATCATTATTCTCGTAGATTTCTGCATAATCTGATCCGGCTTCTCCCACAGCATTTTCTGCATTGTTAACAGATACATTCCCTTGGGCCACGGCAAATCCACTTTCAATAGTTGTTAACAAAGTGGGACTTCCGTTGCTACAAAAACAATCAGACTCATCCGTTTGCCCATCTAAATCGTCATCTGTACGATTTCCACAAAGCTCGATGGAACCACTACAACCATAAGTAGCAGTACCAATGGTATAACTAACATTATCAATTTCAATGGAAGCACCTGTATCCGTCGCTAAAAGTAGGTCTCGCGTATTCCTGTTAGCCTGTAAGACAGTATTTACCAAGGTAGAAGATGAAAGGGTAATTCTTCTGTTTAAATAATAGGTATGTCCATCAGAAGTTTCATACACTTCCAGGGTAGCAGAGGAGTAAGAAGAAGTAGGTTCCCATCTGACAGTATACTCATCTCCTGTAGAAAGGGTATGACCTAATTCGATAAATAATAAATCCGAATTCGAATTCAAGGTTGCAGTTTGATCATCAGAAGCCCCCAGTACATTATTAGCATTGAAAACAGAACTATTTGATTGAGACACCCCATAATAAGTAGTACTACTACCACTTATAACGATAGGGGAACCACTCATACAGGTACATCCGGCTTCATCAACTGATCCATCCCAATCATCGTCTATTCCATTCCCACAAATTTCAGTAGAGGAAACAGAATAGTTTATGGTAAATAAAATAATAGCGGCAATTACCAGTGTAGCAGCAACTCCAAGAAAGATGAGATTCTTTGTGGATAAGTGAGTACTGATTTTATTAGTTTGTCTAACCATAAAATTTGGCGTAAATCACAATTGAGATTCGATCTAATAAAACCAAAATCATAAAATTTATAAATTAAATTTTACGTTTTATTAAACATAATTAATATTAAAAAAATTGGAAAAGCCATTTCATTTCGAAAGCGTGAATTCGAAACAACCACCATCGGGAATTCTATATTTTTTTAAGTACCTTATAGTTCTATGAAACATGCATGGGAAGATCATTTCCATTTTGAATTCCCCTATCCAACTATTAGCTTTAAATGTTTTATATACAAATAAACGCCCTCAATGAACACATACCACATAGCAAGCGTGCACGGCGATGGTATAGGACATGAAATAGTGCCAGTAACTTTGAAGGTCCTACAAGCTGTAGCTGAAAAACATCAATTTACGCTCGAATCAGAAACGTTCCCTTGGGGAGCTGGCTATTACCAACAACATGGAGTCTTTTTGCCAGAGGATGGCCTGAACATACTGAAAAAATTTGATGCCATCTTATTTGGAGCTGTAGGATTACCAGAAGTAGATGATACCCTTCCCTTCAAATTATTCACCAATTATGTCCGTACCAACTTCAAACAATATGTCAATGTCAGACCAGTAAAGCTATTTGATGGAATCCAAGGTCCATTGAGAAATAAAACACAGGAAGACATCGATTTTGTGATCATCAGAGAGAATAATGAGGGAGAATTTGTTCAAAGTGGCCGACAATTATATCCTGAACGTCCAGAGGGCATGGCTATGGATACCAGCATATTCACACGCAAGGGAATCGAGCGGGTAGCTCATTTTTCCTTTAAGTTGGCCCAAAATAGAAAAAAGCACCTGACGAATGTTACCAAATCAAATACCCTCATTCATACTTTGGCTTATTGGGACAGCGTAATAGCAGAAGTGGCCTCAAATTATCCAGAGGTAGCCTATCGGAAAATGTATGTAGATGCAGCTTCGGCCAATTTCGTTTTACATCCCGAATATTTTGATGTAGTGCTAACCACCAATATGATAGGTGATATTATGAGTGATTTAGGTGGTGCAATTATGGGAAGCTTAGGATTGGGAGGAAGCGGAAATATCAATCCTGAAAAAGAATTTCCTTCGATGTTTGAGCCTATCCACGGATCTGCTCCCGACATTATGGGGAAAAATATGGCTAATCCTATAGGTCAAATTTGGTCAGGCGCACTGATGTTGGCTCATTTAGATGAGGAAGCTGCAGCGAATGATCTCATGCGGGCAGTAAATATTGTTACTTCAAAAGGAAACCTTACTGCGGACCTGGGAGGCAATGCTACCACTACAGATATAGCAGAGGCTGTGATAGAAGCAGTTAACTCCGATATTCCCGAGCGGGCATGATAGACCTATCACCATATCGCATTCACGATTTAAGTCTTCCATATAGTGAACACATAGCCGGATATTCCGATGCCCCAGCCAGAACATTAGCTGAGGATGGGTGGAATGCGAAATGGTTGAGCATTTATTCACATGCTGGAACCCATATGGATGCTCCCCATCATTTTGAAGTGAATGAAACGACCATCGATACATTTAATCCGCAACGCTTTATGAGTAGAGCCCATCTGATCCGATTAGCAAATGTAGGCCCTAAGCAATTCATCGGATTGGAAGACTTAGGTGCACTGAGACAATCTTTTCCCTCCGGGGACAGCCTACTTATACAAACTGATTGGAGTAAAAAATTAGGACAGCCCGCCTACAAAGATGATTTGCCTCGCATCAGCAGGAAACTGGCCGAATGGTGTGTGGAGAAAAAAGTCAATATACTGGGCGTGGAACCTCCTTCCGTTGCAGATGTGAACAATCTTGAAGAAGTGACAGACATTCATCATATTTTATTAGGTGGTGATGTGATCATTGTAGAAGGGTTGACCAATTTAGAAAATATTCATAAAGATGAAGTTTTTCTTATGGCATTACCACTAAAGATCAAAGGAGGAGATGGTTCCCCCGCCAGAGTCATCGCATTGGAACAAATATAGATGAAAGAGCTGACCCACACATACGAAGGACTCCTATCGACTATTCCTCCTTCAAATAAAAACATCTCTGCCAGCGAGTTGCAGCAGGTGGTTTCAAGTAAGGCTGATGCTATTATCGTCTTAGATGATGATCCTACAGGCACTCAAACGGTATATGATCTACCTGTACTAACCCAATGGAGCGTGGAGGTCATAGAAAAGGAATTAAGAGAGGGAACGCCATTGTTTTATATTCTCACTAATTCCCGCAGTCTTCCTGAAGAGGAAGCCATCTCTCTTGCTCGCATCATTGGCACAAATATACGAACAGCAACCAAACAAGCCGGTAAAGAATGCCTCGTACTTAGTAGAAGTGATAGTACCTTAAGAGGACATTATCCAGCTGAAGTGTGGGGATTGGAAAAAGGGCTAGGCATCGACGCATTGGCACAACAAAGCATTCACTTTCTCATCCCTGCCTTTTTTGAAGGAGGAAGATTCACTATCAATGATGTACATTATGTCAAGCATCAGGACCAATTAATTCCGGCTGCACAAACACCTTTTGCCAAAGATAAAGTGTTCGGCTACACTCATTCTGACCTCAAAGCATGGACCGTAGAAAAAGGGGAAGGCAAAATTGGTCCTGATCAAATTCATACACTCAGCCTCGAAGAATTACGCACATTAACATTGAAAGCTATCACAGAAAAAATAAATCAGTTTAACGCGGGAGATATTTGTATCGTCAATGCAGTGGATTATGAAGACCTAAAGATAGCAGCTCAATGTATTTTGAAATCCAACATCTATCCTCTGTTTCGAACGGCTGCCTCTTTTGTAGCAGTATTGAGTGGTAAAGGAATTCGACCCTTGATTCAAAAAGAAGAGTTGGCCCTGGAAAAAAAGCGGGGAGGATTGATGGTAGTGGGTTCCTATGTTCCCAAGACAACAGCACAATTACATCATTTATTGGCACATCCTAATATCCATGCGCTAGAAGTAGATGTGGAACAATTGCTCAAAGGAGAAGTCTTACCAGCCCGAGAAATTGCTGGGGAGATAGATCAATGGATAGACGAAGGAAGAGAGGTAGTACTGTATACCAGCCGTAAGTTGATCCATGATAAAGGAAATCATAAAAATTTGGAAATTGGGAAAAAGGTGTCGGATTATTTGACAGATATTGTTCGGGAATTACAAATACGACCGAAATATATATTGGCCAAAGGAGGAATTACTTCCAGTGATGTAGCTACTCGAGGCCTGGCGGTTAAAAGAGCCTGGGTATTGGGCCAAATTACTGCTGGTATTCCCGTGTGGAGATTAGGGGAAGAGAGTAAATTTCCAGGTCTCAGTTATATTGTGTTTCCCGGGAATGTGGGAGAAGAGAACGGACTGAGATGGATGGTGGATATGTTGGAGGATTAGTTATAAGTAGATGATAATGGGTCAATGAAGCTTGCTTGGATATTGAAAAAAGGACTTAAAAATACACTAGCATGAAAGTTAAAGGGCGATTTTTAGTGGTGGGTGGCATGTTTTTGCTCTCTCTTCTCCTCTATATAGACAGGGTATGTATTTCTGTGGCCAAAGAACCCATTGCCAGCGATTTGGGTCTCAGTGATAAAGGAATAGGATGGGTCTTATCCGCTTTTGCTTTAGGATATGCCTTGTTTCAGGTGCCCAGCGGAATGATGGCAGATCGATTCGGCCCGAGAAAAGTGCTGACAGGCATTGTTACTTTTTGGTCCATACTTACAGCTTTAACTGGAGCAGTCTGGAATTTTATTTCCTTGCTATTTGTTCGATTCCTTTTTGGGGCGGGAGAAGCAGGAGCCTTCCCAGGAATGTCCAGAGCTATTTATTCCTGGATTCCATTATCTGAGCGCGGTATAGTGATAGGCTTAAACTTCTCAGGTTCCAGATTAGGGGCTGCATTTGCGTTGCCATTAGTTGCCTGGTTAATCACCTCTTATGGTTGGCGTACTTCTTTCTTGGTGTTAGGCGTAGTGGGCATTGTTTGGGCTATCATTTGGTACCTGGGATTTAGAGACACTCCAGAAGGGCACCCGGCATTATCGAAAGAAGAAACTGAGGAGATCTTGGCATCAAGACAGGAACGCATAGACACGAATCCGGGCGATGTCTCCCCTCAAGCGCCTTTAACTGCATCCCAATTAAGGAAATCAACCAATATGTGGTCGGCAGTCATTCAGTATTTTTGTAGTAATTTCACTTTTTTCTTCGCCTTGACATGGCTTTTTCCCTATATCAAAGAGACGTATCAATTAGACGCCATGGAAGCAGGGTGGTATTCTATTGCCCCATTTATCGCCGGGGCCATAGGAAATTGGGTGTCCGGGGCTTTAGTAGATAAGATGTATAAAGATGGGAAGTGGAATTTGTCCAGAAATATGCCTGCTGTCGTAGGATTTTCCTTGAGCGTCATCGGATTATTAGGTAGCATTTTTATGACTACCCCTTTAGGAGCTGTGATGATGTTGAGTTTGGCCATTTTTGGGGCTGACATGACCTTACCTCCTTCCTGGGCGTTGTGTGTGGACATAGGGAAACAGCATTCAGGAACGGTTTCGGGAACCATGAATATGGCAGGGAATATAGGGTCTTTTTTGACGGCACTAGCCTTTCCTTACATCACTGCCTGGACGGGATCTGTAAATTACTTTTTCTACACGGCGGCAGTACTGAATGTGGTAGCGGTGTTTTTGTGGTTAAGGGTTAAAGCAGATCGGGGATTGGCCTATTAGCTCCTTCCTTTTTTGATTGGATAGGATATGGAATACAGGTAGTTTACTCATTGGCACAACTAAAACTCAACAAGTGAAGATAAACATTGCATGTATAGGGGCTGGTTATTTTTCCCGATTTCACATAGAAGCGTGGAAAAGAATCTCCGAAGTGGAGCTAGTGGCGATTTGCGATGCGGATTTGGATAAAGCTAAGCAAATGGCTGGTGAATTTAACGTAGCTCATACCTATGCTACTGTGGAGCAATTGATGGAAGAAGAAACGTTTGAAGTGGCAGATATTATTACTCCTCCCCCTACACATCTTCCTTTATGTGGCTTGTTAGCTGGGCGTGGAAAACATATAATTTGCCAAAAGCCATTAGCTCCTTCCTTGGAAGAGGCGAAACAGATTGTAGAGTTATGTGAAAAAGCAGGGATTCGTTTTATGGTGCATGAAAATTTCCGATTTCAGCCGTGGTACAGAAAGATGAAGGAAATGATGGAGGAGGGATTGATTGGAGACAAATTGCATCAGTTGTATGTTCGGATGCGGATGGGAGATGGATGGGGAGAAGATGCTTACCTGGGACGTCAACCTTATTTTAGGACGATGCCGCGCTTGCTGATCTATGAAACGGGAATTCATTTTATCGATGTATTTCGGTATTTGGCGGGAGAGGTTACGTCTGTTTATGCGCGATTAACGCAATTGAATCCCGTTATTGCAGGTGAAGATAGTGGAATGGTGCTTTTCGAGTTTGAGCGAGGCGGTTTGGGAATATTTGATGCAAATCGGTACAATGAATCCAATGCGGAAGATGCTCGATATACCTTTGGTCAATGTTGGGTGGAAGGAAATGGGGGTACGATTCGGCTGTATCCTGATGGGAAATTGACGTTACAACCTTTAGGACAATCTGAGGAAGAGGTACCTTATGTACATGCAGAAGAAAGGCTTTGCGGGAGATTGTGTATATGCCTTACAGCGTCATTTTGTGGAGCGATTTAAACGTGGGGAGCCTTTTGAAACGAATGGAAGGGATTATTTGAAGAATTTGGAAGTACAAGAGATGGTATACAGGAGTGATGGGAAGAAGGAGGAGATGAGATAGGATCAATTTTGTATAGTCTCATCCTCAGTATTATTTGCTGATGACACAAGCGTAACATCATCATACATATCAGCTACTTTGAGAGAAACCTCTATTTGGTCCAATGGGATGACTTCTTCCAAGGATTCAAAATAATGAAAGCTCCATCCCTGGCCTTCTTTCATTTTTCCCAAGAGTTCAACACGTACTTTGTCCTGGGAAACAATCAAAAAGTATTTCAAGCTGGGCATTTTCAGATAAGCTTGAAATTTATCTTCCCGATCTCGTTGAGTAGATTCAGGGGAAATAATTTCGGCTACTAGACTTGGGTAAGGAATATATATGTCAAGACACTCCCCATATCTGCCTGAGTGCTTTGAGTGAGTGGGTAGCTCATCTTTCTCAGCTAATGAAACCGTTAAATTAACGGCCAAAGATCCGGTTCTGTTGTAAAGCGGTTCCTTAATATGCCAATTCCATCTACAAATCGTTTACAGGCTACATAAGGATCTCCTCCAATAGCCCAGCCTTGAGAGGAAATAGGTCCTTCATAGCCAAATTCTATTAACTTGGCATACAACCAGGCCATATCTATCTCCCCTTCATCAAAACGAACCGCAGGAAAACCATTTCCTCTGAATCGGCCATTGGTCATGACGACATAATTCAGGCGCTTCATGATGGGATATTCAAAGACTTTATCTAGTTCATCGGAATGTTTGTTGGCGTACCAATGATGCGAACAAAAAGCCGGACCTATCGTCTGAGCATTGGCACCCTCCAAAATCCTCACCTGCGATTGGGGCGTATCACAAATCCAATGGGTGTGTGGATATAGTGATCCCCTAACCCCATGTTCTTTACACGCTTTATCAAATGCGGCAATAATTTTATACGCTCGTTCCCAATGCCGATCCTCTGCTTTAGCCGATCCGCTTTCATGAATCGTTGGCCCACGTAATTCATCATTCCCACTAAGCGAGAGGGTTACATACGGTTTAATGGGAAGCCCCCCACATACTTCGACATTCTTAACTATTTTCTCCATCTCCCCTTCTATCTTATCAGCATTCCTATCAATCACTGCTCTTGTGGTCCAATGGAATCCCCACACCTTGAAGTCAGTCGTTGGCACTAACTCCATCGCTTCCTTCCAACTATCTGATTCAGGATCTACCCCTGCAAATTCATACCCGTCGAATCCTGCATGTTGAGCAGCAGCAAATTTGGCTTTCCAGGTGTAGGAACGCCGATTTCCCACATGAAAATTGTCAAATAATACCAACGGATTATTAGGTAAATCTCTCGTTGGTCGTTTTTTTTCTGGCTCTTTATCTTTCGCTATTCCCATAGATGTACTTCCCAGGCCTAAGGTGGCGAGGATTCCAGAGCTTTTCCTCAAAAAGGATCGTCGGCTTTTTAGGATACGTTTGTTCATGCTGGTTTACATTTATAAAGACTCCAAATAAGAAATCAGGTCATTAAATGCTGAAGGAGTCATTGTTTTGTATAATTGTTCAGGCATTAAGGAAGAATGGATTACTCCAAACCCAATCGGCTGTTCAAAACTGTCAAATTCCCCTTGCTCATTCATTAGTTCCACTTTGTGTAAATGCACATCAATTTGTCGACCTAGATGCTTGGTACCATCCTGATCAATCACATACCAGCCTTGCCAATCTGGAGCGATTTCCAAAGAAGGATTCAGAATAGCACTTACCAATTGAGATCTCGATTTACTTTGCCCTATATTTGATAAATCTGGGCCAAAAATACCGCCCCATCCATCTATTTTATGACAATTTTGACATTGAGATGTTCTTGATTCAAACACCCATTTTCCTCGAAACACGTTTCCATGACCATTGACAGCTGATGCCCATTCTTTTTGTGATTTATTTCTTATGATTTTTGGATCAATACAGCTTTGCCATGCTTCTGACAGTAGGGGGTTTTGTTGCTCTTTCACCAGCTTAGTTATATTTTTGAGGATGTCAGCATCTTCTCTACATCCACATATATAATGCAAGGCTGCACTTCGAATAATATCTGATGCATCTGTCAGCAAACTGATAACTTCCTGGCAATATTCGTTTCCATGATATGTCAAAGATAACAGGGCTTGTCCTCTAATTTTTTCATCCAATTCCTCATTTATGGCGACACCCAATATAACCTGAGCACTAGCTTCAGTCCCGGATAGTCTTAAGGCATGCAACAAGCCTATGAGGAAATCTCGGTCCTGGGCCTGGTTCAATAAGGGGATCAGCACATCTTGTTTGGTATAAGGAGTTTCCAAATAAGGTAACGCCAGTGCTCTTACTGATTCGGGAATATTATGATCGGTGATCAGATGTTCTACAAATGCTTCTGGAAGCGTTCGTTTTAATTTGTTGGAATTATTTTCTACTCTATTGCGAAAATTGTTAACAAAATCTGGCTGTAAATGCCGAATGGTAGCCAAATAAGTGTCAAATATATTCGGACCAATCTTCCCGGATGTCAACACTTGTTGTAAGTCTTCCCGAAGATCTTCACGAAAATGTTTCCCGGTGTATATAAGGGCCATTTTTTGAAGTTGTTCATTCTTTTCATGAAGAAGATGGACCAGGCGTGGTTTGTCTATTTCTATATCTGTCCTTAATAAGATCAACAAACCTTCCAAACGCAAATCATCATTGTCGCTATCCAATAAAATGAACAGTTCCTGTTTTGTTACATTTTTAGCCAGTTCGCTCCTGGCCATAGCTTGTTGGAAAGGATCTGCTGTAGTGAGTAGGTGTTGCAATTCCTCCTTACTCATCTTCATTTCTTTGAATCTGTCGATTGTTTCTGAAGGAGTGGAAATGGACTTTTTTTGTTTTGCCGATAGCCGCCAAATATGACCATGTCCGTGATTGGGATATTGGCGAATCACCCAATCTGTAATGTACAGATCTCCCTGACTATTATAGGCTAATGCCACGGGATGAAACAAACTATCTCCCTGGATCAATACTTCAGATTGGCCCACAATGGTACTACCCTTATGTTCCAGGGGAATCCGAACGATGTTGTTTTCCTCCCATACATTGACCAGCACATTATTATTATAAGATGGTCCAAAATTAGTATAGGAAGCATCCATTAATGCACACGGAGCTTCTCCCAGCGCTGCAGCGTAAGTTAATGTGCCTGGCAATTCCCCATTCCAAGCCAAATAAGGATGAATTCCACTTCCTCCATATAAAGACTGATAGCCATAATCACCCCCAGGAACCACTTCTATCAACCGATTAGGTCCGCGGCTATCTGGGTCATTGTCCGTTAATAATAATCGTCCCTCAGCAGAAAATTTGATATCAAAGGGATTCCAAAATCCTGTAGCAACTTCTTCTAGTTGAGTCCCATCTTGCTTTAACCGAAATACATTTCCTCCATCACCATATCCCTCGATAGTTTCACCATTCGCAGCTTGAACTACCCAATACTGGCTTCCCGTATTTCCTCGGGAAACATACACCCATCCATCTGGTCCGACTGCAATCCCTAAAATTCCTGCGTGATCATATACATATTCAGGCAGGATCATGCTGGCTAACACCTGGCGACGATCGCTTACTCCATCATTATCAGTATCTTCAAACATCTGAACACTATTTTTGGTGCTTAGATAGAGGGTTCCTTTGTCAAAGGCGAGGTTCATTCCATCCTCTATACTGTCAGCGTAAATGATCCACTGTTCTGGCTTTCCATTCTTGTCTTTATCCACTCCTTTTTTGATTCTATCAAATAAGGGTCCATCGTAATCGCCAGGGGGAGAATGAGTGTGTGACTCTAGAATATACAGATGGTCATCAGGATCTATAGCCAAACCAATAGGCGTCATGATGGCAGGTTGTTTGGCTATCAATTCTAAGGTAAGGTTTGGATCAAGTACCTTCATGCTGGAAGGTGAATGTTGCTCGGTTGAACTACAGCTAATGAATAAAAGGGATATACAGGATAGAATGGCAGCTGAATTAAGGCAAGCTAAGGTATGGAACATAGTAGGTAGTAGAATTCCTGATATGGTAAATATATCTAAAGAATGAAGTTACGGAATTTTTTTGTTCTGTAGATAGTAGAATTATGGTTCTTCAATAATCAGAAATCCAATAATATAGCTAATTCAATTGGCATCATGTAATAGGTTTGGTATAGTGTTTCCTCTACCAAAGAAGTGTCATGGTTTGGGGAGGAATCTCAATAAAGCAATACATACTAAGTTTTAGAAATTCTTAGGTTTTTAGGGAATTAATCCCCATGTTAAGTCTCAACCAACCAAAAAAGGTTAACTAACGCTAAGTATAATATGTCGCAGTCAGATCAAATCCCTGTTTCCTCTAATTTTCACAGAAAAAGTACAGGTCAAGAGATACTCTCCAATATTGAGTTAAATGGAAAAGTCGCCATTGTAACTGGTGGCTACAGTGGGATAGGCCTAGAAACAACTAGAGCCCTTGCCAACAAAGGAGTGAAAGTGATCGTTCCTGCGAGATCTATGCAAAAAGCTAGCGATAATCTGGCATCTATTGAAGGAGATATACAAACAGCGGTAATGGATCTTAGTGATCTTTCATCGGTGTATAATTTTGCCAATACGATGATTTCCGAGCTTGGCCGCCTTGACATGTTGATAAATAATGCGGGTATTATGGCTAATCCGGAAACTCGTGTGGGCCCAGGTTGGGAGTCTCAGTTCGGCGTAAATCACATGGGACATTTTGCTTTAACGAATACGCTGCTTCCTTTATTAACGCATACGCCTGGTGCAAGAGTAGTAAGCCTAAGTTCTACCGCGCATAAGATCAGCGATATTCGTTGGGATGATATTCATTTCTCCGATGGCAATTATGATAAATGGCAGGCATATGGACAGTCTAAAACGGCTAATGCCTTATTTGCCAATGCCCTTTCCAGGAGAATGAAAGAATCAGGGGGTCTTGCATTTGCCGTTCATCCAGGGGGTATATTTACCCCCCTCCAACGACATTTACCAAAAGAGGAAATGGTTGTATTGGGTTGGATAGATGAAGATGGACATCCCACAGCCTTGGCAAAAGAGGGATTTAAGACCCCTGAACAAGGATGTTCTACTACTTTGTGGGCAGCTACTTCTAGTTTATTAGATGATAAACCCGGGGTTTATTGCGAAGACTGCAATATTGCTTCACCGACAGATCCCCAAAGCCCAATGGCCAGATATTTCGGCGTAGAGCCTCATGCCTGTAATGATGAATCAGCTGAGCGCTTGTGGGAAATCAGTGAAGCACTATGGAAGCATTCGAAAGCGAATTAGCTTTTCGATCCAATTTAACATGGTACAAAGGTATTCTAAGCAGTCTTAAGGCCATATATAGGACCAGCCTGAATGATATTAGGATTGACCCCAGCCTCAAATTGCTTAAAATTCTCTTTGAATAATCCGATTAATTTCTCTTTCGTCTGATCATAAGCTGTTTTATCAGCCCAGGTGTTTCGAGGAACCAGAATCTCTGAAGGTATATTGGGACAACTCAAGGGTATCTCAAATCCAAATTCTTGATCTTTCGTTGTTTCGACAGTATCAAAAGCACCGCTATGTATACCATCGATAATAGCTCTTGTATATCGAAGTTTTATTCTTGAACCTACTCCGTAAGCCCCTCCTGTCCAACCTGTATTCACCAACCATGCTGAGACATTATGTTCTTGGATTTTTTGGGCCAGTAATTCTGCATATCTGTTGGGATGCCACATCATGAAAGCAGCTCCAAAACACGCAGAAAAGGTCGCTTGTGGCTCAGTAACGCCCATTTCTGTTCCTGCTACCTTAGCTGTATACCCGGAAATAAAGTGGTAGCTGGCCTGATCAGGAGTGAGTCTGGACACAGGAGGAAGTATTCCAAAAGCATCGCAAGTAAGAAAAAGGACATTCGAAGGTAATCCAGCAACACATGGAATCTGAATATTGTCTATATAATGAATGGGATAGGAGGCTCTCGTATTCTGAGTAATAGAAGTATCGTGATAATCTACTTCGCGGGTCTTTTCATCATAGACGACATTCTCCAGTACCGTTCCAAATCGAATTGCATTGTAAATATCGGGTTCATTTTCGGGAGATAGATCAATGGCTTTAGCATAACATCCTCCTTCTATATTAAAGATACCTTCATCTGTCCAGCAATGCTCATCATCACCGATAAGCTTACGTTTAGGATCTGCACTAAGGGTTGTTTTCCCCGTACCAGAAAGGCCAAATAAGACAGATACATCTCCTTCCTCTCCTACATTAGCGGAACAATGCATCGGAAGTACATTTTGTAGCGGCATAAGGTAATTCATGATAGAGAAAATCCCTTTTTTCATTTCCCCAGCATACTCCGTTCCTAAAATGACAATTTCTTTACGCTCCAAATGAACATCAATGCTGGTTTTGGAAGTCATCTTTGACGTATGACGATTGGCGGGAAAACACCCTCCATTAAAAATGACATAGTCCGGTTCTCCAAAATTCTCCAATTCCTCTGGAGTAGGCATGATGAGCATATTTTGCATAAATAGCGCGTGGTAGGCACGTGTACAGACAATCCTTACTTTGAGCCTATATGTGGGATCCCAACCTGCAAAGGCGTCTACAACAAAAACCCGATCACGCGTATTTAGATAGTCAATGGCACGTTCCCTGTTGATCATGAATACATGTTCATCCAAATCAATGTTGATCGCTCCCCAATCGATATTAGCTTCGGATTCGGAATGCCGTACAATGCGCTTATCTTTGGGACTTCTTCCGGTTTTCTCACCAGAATATACCAACAATGCACCTACATCTGAGATGGCAGTGCCTTTTTCGAGCCGAAGTCCAATTTCATAGAGTCCAGGTACACTGGTATTACGATGAATTTTAGTTACATCTATACCATAAGAGGATAGGGTAAAAGCCATAGAAGTATGAGTAGTTTAATTAGGATTAATAACTGGACATTAGTTTAGAATTTTAATGTTCCAACAATATATTATACTAAATTAGAGGTTAATGAGCAATCATGGAACTAAATGACTTTTGTCATCAGATAGCAAATACTCCAAAATATAAATTTTACATAACTTGAATAACCTTATTCTTTAGCAGCTCAATTCTTGGTTTACGTTTTTCCAATTAACATCAGATCAAATTGTAATTTGGGTTTTTACATAACCAGAAAGAGAACATTCGGGAACATGAATGAAGTCAGCCCCATTTTTTGCAGCATCTATGATGAGAGATTTGACTTGAGATGAATTTACCTTAGTACTTGATTGAATTGGAATTTGTGCAGTGGCTATGCGCATTTGACTATTTTTTAAGGTAAATAATAGTAGTCTAAATATACTTTAGTCTACCTATCTAATAATAGATTTATAGACCGAAAAGCCAATCGATGACGATTAGTTTTCCACTTAGAAATAAATAAACTCAAGCAAGGGACATCGATATTTGGTAAAAATTATCCTGATGTACTGGCAGCAATAATAAATGGAGCTTTCCTAATAATTGAAAGCTCCATACTGACAACTTCTACGCTGATGGATGTTGATTGTACGGTAGAGGAATAATCACTCAACAATAATTCGATTAGTTATCACCTGGTCATCCGCTTCCATACGAATGAGATACACCCCACTTTCTTGTCCGGCAATTTCCCATGATATTTGATGCGTACCAGAGGCTCTTGATTCATTTATCAACTCCTTCACTAATCTCCCATCCAAAGAAAAAACTGCTACTTTCACATTCTTCTCCTTAACAGTACTAAACTTGATCAAAACCTTGTTTCCCGAAGGATTTGGAAACACGTTAAATGTATGTAAAGGTCTATCCATTAGCGTTTCTGCATCAGGTTCAGATGATCCGTTTAGGTCATTTTTTAAATTGAGCTTAGATTCTTTATCCGCTTTGGTAAAAATCTCAATTGCTCCGAATTTGGCAGATGGACCAAACTTTTCCACAGCATTTTCTTCCTTCCATACGTTAATAGAGTGGATATCTTCTGGGTTCAAGGATTCAGGAATAGAATCTACTATAACTCCATCGATAACATACATAGGATTTCCTTCAGAATTGAGCTTAAATTCTTTACCTGCTTTGGTAAAAATCTCAATTGCTCCGAATTTGGCAGATGAGCCAAACTTTTCCACAGCATTTTCTTCCTTCCATACGTTGATAGAGTGGATATCTTCTGGGGTCAACGATTCAGGAATAGATTCTACTATAACTCCATCGATAACATACATAGGATATCCTTCAGAAACGCTTTGAAAATCCGAATCAGCATTATCCTCCTTCAGCACCTCCCTTGTATCCATTTCAGAGAGCATAGGGAGCCTAAGATTTTCTAACCGTGGATAAATTTTTTGTATGTTTTCTTGTTCAATTACAGTTTCATCTCCTGCAGCTTGCTTTAATTGATCCCAATCAAGTTTCTTTTGCTGCGACTCTAAGTGTATTAGTGATTTATCCTGATATTCTACTATTCGGAGTGCCTCATCTACATCTACCTCAGCCTCTAACCACACTTCTACAGCTCCATATTTCGCCTGAGGCCCATATTTTTTAATAGCTGCTTCCCCATTTAACACACTTACAGATTTAATTTGATGATCTGAAAAGTAGGTCAATCTTCGTGATGACCATTTATTGTTAATTTTTCCATTTACCACAAATATGGTCCCATCTTCTTGATGTGTCAAATGAAGACCACCAAGCGTAAAATAATGATCCCTTGTTTTTATACCATCTTCCTTCAATTCCTGAGCAGAGGCAAAAAATATTTGAGTTGAAAAATACAACCCCAGAATCAGTACGGAAATTATCCCCTTTAAGGCTAATGGTTGTTGATCATATTGACCAAAAAGATGATGAACTCGCTTGCTGAGCAAGCTTTTATTATGATTCGCTGACATAGCTAATATTTTATTAGTTGTTAATAATTTTTTAGGTGGATCAATTAATTGGATCTGAATGAGCGCGTTTGCGTAGGCATGGGGATCTTTCATACTACTTAGCACTAATTGATCACAACAGTGTTCTCTCTCCTCCCGAATTTGGGATGAAAGCCACCAAATAGCCGGGTGATAAAAAAATATAGTTTCCGCAAACACCTGGAACATATTCATGACAAAATCATGCCTTCTAATATGCGCCAGTTCGTGCAGTAAAAGAGCTTCCACTTGTTCCACAGTTAGCTGAGACAAGATTGCGATGGGAATTAAAATAATGGGCTTAAAAAATTGGAACGTAACAGGTCCTTCAATGATATCCGAAAGTCGAAGATCTACTCCCCTTTTGATTCGCATGTTGATACTCAACAATTGAAAACGACTCTTCCATTCCGAATCCTTAAGTTCTCTGGAATGTGTTTTCAAATACCTTAAATACCATAATCCTGAGCCTACATATAAACAGGAAAGCACTAATCCCAATAACCACCCAGCTGTAATCATGGGAATATATGGCTTTAGGTCCTGTTCAATACGTTGCCATTTCAGATCAATAAGCACCAAGAAGTAAGGAGAATTCGCAGAAACTTTTTCTTCAGAATGAGAGAAAGAAATCATATCTGGATCTACCTGAACAAGCTCGGAAGGCTGTTGAGCTAATGTGGACCATTTGTGACAAAAGGTATTCCCAGACCAGATAAGTGCCATTAATAAAAAGCTAAACAGCACAATATACCTTGATTGGGGCCTGCTATGAGGGAGTAGAACAATTATGATGTTAGCAATGAGTGCCAATAAAGTAAATTGCCAAAGACTGTTCACTAAAGTCCACCCTATGGCAGTAGCTACAGGCGACAGGTCCATAATAATCCAACTATTCATTTTCTTCCTTTTTTTGTTCTTTAAGCCAATTTTCTAAAGCTTCTATTTCTTCGGGCGTCGCTTTTTCTTTCCCAAAAGCATGCATGACCATTTTCATGGCAGATCCCTGATACACGCTTTTCAGAAAACGTTGAAATAAATTAAACTGAACCTCCTCTCGTTTTGGAACTACACGATATAAATGTGTTTTTCCGTCCAACTCTCTTGTAACAACCTTCTTCTCGTATAATCGCTGAAGTTGTTTGAGGACGGTCGTATAACCTACGTCTCGTTGTTGCTTAATCTGTTCGAATACAAAACGAACAGTTGCAGGCTCGTTTGCCCATAGGATTTGCAGAATCTCCAATTCTGATTCCGTGGGCTCATACATATGTGAATCTTCCATAAGTGATAATTGCTAATAAGATCATGATCTGAAATAAAGATATACGACAGCTGACGTATATCCAAATTTTCCTACGTCAAATGTCGTATTTATTTTCATGTGCATTTTTTGATTTTATGATAGAAGCCCAAAACCGGATAGTAAAAGGTAGGAATTTTATATTGTCTCGAGGAAAATTACGATGGCAGATGGAATTACCATAGATACGATTTGGTATTCTAAAGTGGCAGTACCAGCATACGTATAGTAGAATAATTTCTCTTTAAACCTGGCGATATCTGAATACATTCAACATTCTAATGCTATGAAATGAATTTACGTGTTTCGTAAATTTCTTCCAGGGTGCAACAAGGCCATTTTCATTAAGACTCCATTAACTCCAATTCTTCTAAAAATGCCTTCAGTTCGGGGATAGTTGGATTCTTTAGAAAACGATCACCGTAGGCAACCGTTGGAAATTTCAATTCACCATCATAGAAGGAACGTACCTGCTTTTCAGCATCTGGATCCTTTTCGACATTGTAGTCGTCAAATTCTACCCAAATAGATTGCAGATAATTCCTGAGTTTAGCAGATTTAAGACACCAATGGGTCCCATATAATTTTAGCTTTCCTTTTGCCATTGGATGTTCTTATTAAGTAATTTGGATAAAATTGGGAAAATTTTTTCTGAATTGTTCACAATAAAGGGCGTAATAGACATCAAGAGAATGGACACGGCCAAAAATATTTGATAATTATTATCACTAATGAGGTTCAATTCCATGCCACTTTGCGCCAACACAAAGGAAAATTCTCCAATTTGTGCAATAGAAAATCCTACGGCAAATGCCGTATTCCATGGAAGCTTCATCATCCTTACTGCTAAGATCCCTGCTACCGCTTTCACCATCAACGTAAAGAAGAACCAGAACCCGATTAAGGTCCACTCTGTTAGAAAGATTTTATAGTCTAACAACATCCCCATTGATATAAAAAAGAAGCTCATAAAGACATACCTGAAGGGAAGAAAGCAAGAAATGGCCATATGATTGTATTCAGTTTCTGCGATGATCAATCCTGCAATGAATGCTCCCAAGGCAAAAGAAAGTCCCATCTCTTCCGTAAGGATAGCAATCCCTGTTACGATAAAAATAGTTGCTATTAAAAATACTTCCTGGCTTTGTATTCCCATGACAGTTTTAAAAAAATACGGGATAATAAAGCGTGCAAGTAGATAAGCAATGGCTCCTATGACGAGTAATTTGAGTACCAATCCAAGTAATTCCATACCTGGGTTTCCACCTACTCCTGCCAATATCGGCGTAAATAGCATCAATGGGACAATAACGATATCCTGAAATAAGAGGATAGCTAAAATAAATCTTCCATGTGGGGTATTAATTTTGTTGCTATCTTGAAGAAGCTTTACGACGATAGCTGTACTACTCAACGCATACAAAAACCCCCAAAAAATACTTTCCTGTACACTTGTTTGAGTGATCATCCATATAAGGCATGCAGCTAATAAAATGGTAAAGATGACTTGCGAGGCCCCGCCTATTAATACATATTTCTGGATCCGTTTGAGGTTGGTAAAAGAAAATTCAAGCCCCACAGAAAATAACAGCAGAATAATCCCAATTTCTGCATAGACTTCCACCTCCTCCATATTTGCAAAGTAATTGGTGGTATTTGGGCTTAATAGAACACCCGTTATCAGATAACCAATGATATATCTAATCTTAAAATAATTACAAATAATGATGATTAAGGTAGTTAACCCAAATATCTGAAAGATATGGATAAAAATGTCATGCATAGTGGTATTGTGGTTAATCGAAAATTATCCTTAAGATTAAATTGATCCTTAGATAGTTCACCATTTTACATTTATTGAATATTTCACATGATATACCCAGGTTATCTAGGCTTTTACCCTATTCTTCAAGTTTGCCTTTGAATTAATTAAATATGTACTGAAGTAACAAGTGCTAATTTCAAATGTTGTTATGCTGTCCAATGTTAAGTGGAACCAATTTATTGAAGATGAGTAAAGAATTATGATTCTGATGATATCGCTTCTGTTGATTGAAGGATCATAGAATGATGATTTCTCTTTTATTAGGCTGCCGGGGAGCTGAATGATTCGAACCAATTAAACTTAGCATCTGCGAGTTCCCCTTATTTAAGATTAGGTAGGTATTCATTTTTAAATAATATCATTTCGCATTTTGACAAAGCTTGTAAGTTTAGTACAACTGTCAATATGATACAATCTCATTTCCTCTGAATTGCATAAGTTAAACAAGCACGTATATCTTCCTCTTCTAAATAAGGATAGTCCTGTAATATTTCTCCATGACTCATTCCTCCTGCTAATAGGTCTAACATTTGTGCCACTGAAAATCTCATATTTCGTATCGTGGGTTTACCCTTCATCACTTCAGGGTTTAGCGTAATTCTATCCAGGAGACTCATAAATCTTTTTTCTTTAATATACGATTCTGTTGGGGCTGATTGATAGCTCTCCATACTTATTTCTCTCTATTCGCAGCTGTTTGTTTGCTAAACTTAGCTTGTACAAATACTCATCTGAGATGGGTCCTACAATGGGCAAATGAAGAGAAAATTTCATTTGTATAGGGGAATTAGATTTGATACACGGGTTAAATTTAGAGATCGGAGTTTTGCCCCCCTTTCTTCATCCTTTTGTAATATAACCTGTATATTTATGTTAGAAGAAAACTGGCTATTTTGGGTGTTGTTCTTCAAATAGAAGCTTGTAAATATAGCGTTTCAATATATGTCCGAATCAATTCAATCCATAAGTCCCCATCTTCTCTGGGAATATAACATGGAATCTTTCGATTTTCGCAGATCAAGAAAGGTGGTTATTGAACGTATTGTTCAAAGAGGGAATATACAGGATTGGAGAATTATGATGGGTTACTATTCTAAAACAGACATCTTGAATGTAGTTAGAAATAGTAGGCAGCTAAGTAAAAAGGACAAGTCCTTTACTGAGATATTTGTGGACTCCCCCTTGGCTCATGCTGCATAAATCCCCTGATATCATCCAACCCCATACCTGGGATACTTTAGTCAGTTTGCAAGCTGACCCTGTTCTAAAAGACTTCTTTCTTGTGGGGGATACCGCTCTTGCGCTACAAATAGGTCATAGATTATCTATAGACCTAGATCTCTTTACACAAGAAGAAATTGATGTAAATCTTCTCAACCAACATTTACAGAAAGAATATTCATTCTTTCTTAGTGCTGTAGAACACAATACCCTTCTAGGTTTTATTGATGGGATAAAAGTAGACTTCCTTACCCATTCCTATCAATTGGTCGAGCCATTAGAAAAATCTGAAGGAGTCAAATTGGCTTCATTGGTGGACATTGCAGCTATGAAGCTTAATGCAGTTGCATTAAGTGGACAAAGGTTAAAAGACTTCATAGACCTTTACTACTTATTGGAGAAGTTTCCTCTCAATACAATGCTGAAGGCATATGAAACAAAATATCCGCAATCCAATCTATTAATAGCCTTGAAGGCCATCAGCTATTTCAAAGATATTGATCCTGAAATAGACCCTCCTAACCTACTTCAACCCCTTCCTTTAGATACTATCAAAAAGCGGATTCTAGAAGCTGTTCAAAAGCCAGATCTCATTTTCACTCCTGGTAAGTAAGTACCCGATACTGGCTCTCTAGCAACCTTTCAAACATAAGATAGCAGATGAATCAACCACTACATATTGGTGCCTAATCAGTTCTATAAAAACAAAACTCCTATCTTTTTGGGTGAGAAATTATTCTATGAAAACACAAATGTTAAATTCATGCGCAAATAAAAAAGCATTTACAAATCTTACTCTGTAAACACTTGATTATCAAGTACACTCGGAAGGATTCGAACCCTCAACCTCCTGATCCGTAGTCAGGTGCTCTATCCAGTTGAGCTACGAGTGCATTTCCCATAAATAAGGATGGCAAAAATAAGAAATAATCTGATAAAACAATCATTCTCTCCTAAAAAAACCTAATCCCTCCCATTCAACCCTCCCTCCATTGTCCTAACCACCCTACTATAGTATATTTCCTTTCTTGAACGAAAATCGTTTTCTTTCTCGATAAAAATATTACTTACTTTTAATTTATTTTCGTTTTCATTTTATCTTGTATCGTTCAATTTTTTCGTTACAAAAAGAAAAGATCAACTTTATTACCGAAATCAGTATGACCAAAAGTAACACTATCTGGATCCTGCTAATTCTCTTTTTAGGATGTATCTCAAACACTATAGCACAAAATGACCTTATTGAGCTATCTTCCTTCGACGATGATTACACTGCTCCCGATATCCCTTTTGCCTTTTCAGGTGATTCTTTACGATATACCTTGTCTCATAATGCCCCCACCGAATTGCAGGTAGCTTGCGATGTACCTGAAGAAAATTTTACCGGCTTCATTCAGATCCTTTTTGATAACGATACAGCCAACGCCCAAGCCGGTGCGCAAGGATATATGGATCTGTCTAACAGAGCCATTCTGTCAATCGTCGTAAGAGCTGAAGATCCCATTAGATTACGCGCCGACTTAGCTGATACGACCGGAACACCTACAGATACCTTACCTGAAAATCAGGAAGTGTTTCTGACCGGAAATAACGAAGTAGATACCATCGTATACGAATTTACGCCTGAATCCTTCAATCAATTTCAAACAGGGACAGATGTAGATAGTACAGCTATCGGTTCTATCATTTTAGTGGTTAATCCCGGAGGAGCTCCCTACGATGGAAATCTGTTCATCGATCGAATGATCCTTGGAGGATTGATTGTCACTACATCCATCGAAAAGGAATTGACGGCTTCCCTCAATGCTAACCTATTTCCAAATCCAGGAAAGGATCAACTTGCACTGGAATTTAATCTGGATAACGCTTCCAAGGTAAATGTCAGCATTCAGGATATTCAAGGAAAGATATTGGGCCAACAATCATTCGGGACACTGCCTACAGGATCGCATTCCAAAAAAGTCAATATCCAAGGACTTTCTACCGGATTATATATGCTGAGAATGGAAGTAGAAGGCATTTATGCACATCCCATAAAATTCTTGGTAGATTGATTTATAGCATGGTGTTCATTATATGAGTTCTCGATATATCTCAACGAACATCATACAGGCTAAACACAGAACATCATTGGCATAAGAGTTGATCATTTGTGCCAATGGTTCATGTGAACGCTTTATAATAGGGCGAATAAATAACTATCAAATATACTGGGGATGGCCCATTTAGGGTCGTCCTCTACTATCTCACCTCTTCTCCCCTACACTACCTCAATTTTTCACAATATATCTACCTAGATCATTGGCACAATCATCCCAACCATCACATCTGATCATTGGTACAACTCTAAACAGCCCCCCTACCCCTCAAAGCAAATCTTAAATTTCTACTTTCTTGAGAATCTGCTGAATGCAATCCGCCACGGTAACTTCTTCTGCTTCAGCCTCATAGGTGAGAATAATTCGATGATTCAACACATCGTGAGCCACGGCCTTGATATCTTCAGGCAATACATAGCCTCGTCCACTTAAAAAAGCATGCACCCGGGAAGCCAGATTCAACCCCAAACTAGCCCTGGGAGAAGCACCAAACTCTACATAAGAAACCATTTCTGGCAAATTATATAAAGCCGGTTTTCTAGTAGCCATCACAATGTGAATAATATAATCCTCTAATTGTTCCGACAATTGAATGCGGTCTATCATGGCTCGAATATCGAGGATGTTAGCTTTAGTGAGGGCTGGCGAAACCTCATGCTTGATAGTAGTTCTAGCCATCCGCTTCATAATGGCCTTTTCTTCCTCATGGCTGGGATAATCCACAAACACTTTCATCAAAAAACGATCTACCTGGGCTTCCGGAAGCGCATAAGTTCCTTCCTGATCTATCGGATTTTGGGTGGCCAACACTAAAAAAGGATCATCAAGTGGAAAAGTTTCATCTCCTATCGATATTTGACGCTCTTCCATCGCTTCCAACAAAGCACTTTGAACCTTCGCAGGGGATCGGTTAATCTCATCAGCCAACACAATATTAGCAAACACAGGCCCCTTTTTCACTTCAAAGTCCATCGTCTGCTGATTGTATATTAAGGTCCCTATCAAATCCGCTGGCAACAGATCGGGAGTAAATTGAATTCTTCGAAACTCTAATTGGAGCGCCTTTGCCAACGTCCTCACCGTTAGGGTTTTTGCTAAGCCAGGAACTCCTTCCAGCAATACGTGCCCATTGGAAAATAAGCCTATCAACAAGCGCTGAATAAGTTTGTCCTGACCTACAATCACCTTCTCCAACTCTCGCTTCAATCCCTCTACTAACGACAGTTTATCCTGAATATCTGTTTGTAACTCTTCTGCAAGGTATTCTTGTGAATGAGATGTCATATGACCGCTTTTCTCCATGACCATTGGCCCATAATATGCAAAGGATTATACATTTGCGTTTGCAAGAAAAAGATAAATTTGCTTAGTTGAAAATTAGCATGAATAAAATAAAATGGATGCGCTCCATAAAATCAATTCGCTGGATTTCATTTGTTCTGATCACGACTGTCCTTGCCGCATGTAAACCTCAAGACATCGAACATTCCCGATTATTCGATCAAATATTTTTATTTAAAGGCGCCACCTTTAGAGGAACTAATTTGGGGGATGCAATTAATGTTCCTAAAGAAAGTGAACCACTACCTCCAAAATATGAAGATTCTCTGGGGATTACGTATGAAATTGATCTCAAAAATGCCCGAAGGATGTTCATTGAATACTATAAGGACAATAAGCGCACGCAAACTAATACGAATAGAGTGGCAGCAATAGTGGCAAATGTACTGCTGGAAGATGAGTTAGTAACTGCTGATTTGTACAATGAGATTCACGATTACTTTAACTCCAGAGATGAATACGGACTATCAAGAGGGACGTATGGAAATTATCAATGGGATAGCCAGACACAATACAGCAGCCGAATGGAAATTATTCTTAAACTTAATGATAATAAGAAAGGACTTACCCTGAATTTTATTGACACCCGCATAGATTATAACGAAATTCCAGAATGAAAATTTATACCAGAACAGGAGATAGAGGAGAAACGTCCTTATTAGGCGGAACCAGAGTACCTAAATTTGATGCGAGAATAGAAGCTTACGGAACCATAGATGAATTGAATGCTTACGTAGGACATTTGGGAGATCAGGAGGAATTAGCCTCACATATGACGATCATTCAGAATATTCAACATAATTTATTTAAAATAGGTGCCATATTAGCTAATGATCGTACAAAACCCGCTATTAAATTGCCGGAATTACACGATAAGGAAGTAGGGATATTGGAAAAGTCCATAGATCAAATGGAAGAACAATTACCTGCCCTCACCCAATTTGTATTACCTGGAGGACATCCTACGCAATCCTTAACGCATATTGCCAGATGTGTGTGTAGAAGAGCTGAACGAAGAGTGGCAGAATTAGGTCAGCATACCGAAGTTGATGAATTAATATTGACATATCTCAATAGACTGTCAGATTGGCTATTTGTATTGAGCAGGCATATCATTTATCAGGTAGGGGGCATTGAAAGAACCTGGTCAGGTAAATAGGTAGTTGTGCTGCATTATAACGTAGAGGTAATGAAGAGATAGATGTAGGGTGCCAATAAATAAGTAATTGTTATTGTATTAATATCTTTATTCTATTCTAACTAATGGAGTAAGATCGCCTGGAAAAAAGGGAATAAAGGATTGTTGTTGTTGATTAGTAATTTGATACACACGATCACTCAAATAAAAACTTAACTCTGGTACATTGACCAATAAATCTCTATTAAAATCTGCAGCCCCCGAAAGTCCTTCTTTTATCGCTTGAAATACCATACCCTTTTCCCAGAAATATCCCGCCTGAGGATCGACATGATGGCTCACCACGATATTTAAACTGTAATTCTTTTGCCATTCCCTGATTTGCTCTACATCTATATTGCAATTATTCGCAAAATCAAGAACGAGAAATTTTATACTTTTCATACTATTTAACAATGGGAGCAACGCTTCGCATTCGTACATCTCTGGATGTGTCATATAAATGATCAACAAGTCTTTAGCATCACTATCCTTGCCTAATTTATGTATATAAGATAATATTTTTTCCTGGGTCAAATCGGGTTCTGATAAATAAGTAACGATAATCCTCTTATGTAGCTTCCCCATTTGCCTATTAAACATAGTGGTAATATCACTGGCTAAGGTTGTGAGCGATAAAGTCGGTTCCTGATATCTCTGAACCAATGGTACATTCGCTGGAGGGGAAGATTCTACGATGACCGGAGGAGTTAACACTGAATCTCTGGATGGGGTAGCGGGATGAATGATAGAAGAGGGATTAATCGTTTTTTTAAGCGTTGGATCAATGCGCAAACGCTGTCCTGGATATATATTGTTATTAGTCAATCCGTTAAGCTGCTTTAATTGATCTACGGAGAGTCCATGAACTTTAGCTATACTGTAAAGGGTATTCCCTTTTTCTACGATTACCTCATAGGATTGATCATCTTGAAGAAGATTTTCTCCAACGGATGAAGCTTTCTGAGCATCGACCCCATGAGGGTATAAAAATGCTGAGAAGACTAAGATAATGATTAGTCTGTAGATGCCTTCCATGCCTCACACTTTTAGGAATTAACTGAACGGTCAGCAAATAGCAATCTTAAAACTAAAAATCAAAAAAGATTGAAGAGATAATATTCACATCTACTCCTTCATGTAATATTTAAAGAAAAAAAGGAAATTAGTTGACAGATTGACAGCTTCATGAACCTTTGCCATTGGACATCGTGACGCCTAGCGTATCATCCGATTCTACCCAACCATCCGCCAGTTGAATAATTCTATGGCCGTATTGTGCGTTTTTTTCGGAGTGAGTTACCTGAATAATGGTAATTCCTTCCTTATTCAATTGACTGAACAACTCCATGATTTCCTCACCTTGCTTGCTGTGTAAATTTCCAGTGGGTTCATCCGCCAGCAGTAAAGAGGGTTTACTGATAATCGCTCTTGCTACCCCTACCAATTGTTGTTGTCCTCCTGATAATTGATGAGGAAACAAGTCTTTCTTAGCCACAATTTGAAATTTATCCAGCACTTCAGCGACCATACTTTTTCGTTGGCTACTCTTAATTTTTTTATACAATAGTGGCGTTTCTATATTTTCATATACTGTCAGCTCATCGATCAAATGATATGCTTGAAAAACAAATCCTATATGATATTTGTGAAGTTCAGATTTTTGGCGATCCCCCAATTTGTGAGCAGCTTGCCCCATAAAATAATATTCTCCTTCAGAAGGTTTTTCCAACAGTCCAAGGATGTTTAGCAGTGTAGACTTTCCCGCCCCACTAGGTCCCATAATGGTAATGAATTCCCCCTCTTCAACTGTAAGGGAAATATTGCGCAGCACATAGGTCTTCTGTAAACCTGCTCTAAAGTATTTGGAAATATTTTTTAGTTCTATCATGAAGAAGGGAATTTTAGAATGTAATAAGATATGACAAGAATTATTCCATCCATTCATCCTCCTCATAATCAATCCATTAACTCTTATTTAACGATTCCACCGATAGGCTTATGTTCCAAAACGAAACAGAATTGTTCCATTTTGGATCGAGGTTAGATAATTTTTATGAGTCAACCCTTGCAGATAGCGATCTTTAAGAGCTGGCAGGTGTATCCACCGGTGAAAAATGCTTCAGGCAGAACCGGATCATAGCATCGAGTTCTCCTTCTATATCTTGTCGTAATTCAAATCCGGTAGCTGCCAGTTTTCCCACATGATACACGAGGCTTTTAGCAATATGTTGGTCGGGAGAAGACGCTTTTTTACTTATGGGCAGTTGTTTCCCTGTAATAATATTAAATCGATCCTGAATATACTCTGTCATGGCCAATACAGAAGCTGTGTAGGCTCCTCCTAAATTATATAGACCATCCCCGATATTTGGGAGGGTCAGCAAATGTTCTGTAGCGCGGCAAACATCTGTTAAGGTAATAAAGTCCCTTAATTGGCTTCCATCAGATCGTAGGATCAATGCTCCTTTTTGCACAGCCATTCTACACAGATCATTGACAAGTAATGTCCATCTATCTACCTGCGGAAGAGTTGGAGGCCCAAAGGAATTGGACAATCTGAGTACTATTCCTTCCAATTCTCTGGATGCCAACACAAAATCCTCTGTGGATTTATGGGTAATAGCATATGGATGACGAGGTTCACAGATTCGGGATTCTTTGATTTCTCCCAGCAGCGGACTTCCATAGACATGCATGGTGGAGAAGTATATGAATCGCTGGACACCTGCTTTCTCTGACAACTTCAACATTCTGACAGCATCTCTGGTATTCACTTCTATGGCAAATAAGGGATCTTTACCGGAGATGATTTCATTTGCTGCAGCTAAGTGAATAACTGTATGAACTCCCTTGAGTACATTCAGGACTTGTTCATCACTAAATGTCATATCAAGTTGCTGTATGTGAAAATGTGGCAAGGAAAGTTCGGGAAATTGATGAGGAGCACGTCTGGTAGTAGCTATGACCTCTACCTTCCCGGTATTAGCCAAATATGAAGCCAAACGTCCTCCTACATATCCTAGCCCTCCAGTGATTAATATCCGAGGGTAATCAGTTGTCATAGATCTTATTTATATCGGGCAGCACCTTAATATTTATATTGTATATGCCTGAAAATCGAAAGAAATCTTACTTGTACTTATAGGATCGTTGATGGCTTCTGCCGGATCATGAGGGATACTTGCCGCATTCATCAGCAAGTTAAGCGAAGGACCCACTCCCTGAAATGCCATCCATAATCCCGGCGGCACTGTCAACCGATAATAGTTATCTGTGGAAAGCACTACTTCCTGGAAATGATGTATAGTAGCACTATGTTCTCTGTCGTCATAAATGACAAAGCGGATACTACCTACGGGGACAACTACATTAAGCACCATTTCCGTATGCTTCTTCCAGCCTTTCACCACTCCCTGATGAACTGTAGAAAAATAAACCTCTCCAAATCCATGAAAACCCGGATCAGTATGCTTCATGCCGTGGAACACCGATCCAAGTTCTCCTGGAATAATTTTTAATGGAGTAAGTATTACGCCTTCAAGGCTGTCAATGACTTGGCCCATGGAATATTTTTTTCGTTTGCTGCTTGAGCGTATGCTTCAATTTGTTGTTCCGTAAATACCAACAAGCCTTCTGTTCCCTCATGATAGTATTTATCATACCAATTTGCTGTAAAAGCCGCGGTTTGTTCAAATTGTAAGGTCGGCATCCACTTTAATTGATGAAGGGCTTTATCACAGTTCAATTTTAATAAACCGGCTTCGTGGAAATGGATATTCTGGGTAATATCGAAGATTTTATCTTGATCTCCGAAATCCCAGTGCTTTGCTATCTCCTGCAACAATTCCAGGACTGAATGACTTTGCTCTGCGGCTGGACCAAAATTATAGGACTCTCCATGTAATTCAGGTCTTTGGTACAATTCCTTTCCTATGCACAAATATCCACTTAAGGGCTCCAGTACATGTTGCCACGGTCTGGTTGCTTTAGGACTACGTATCGTCACCACTTCCTTATTCGACCAGGCACGTACACAATCGGGAACAATTCTGCTGTCTGCCCAATCTCCTCCTCCTATCACATTACCAGCCCTGACGGATACTAAATGAATGTTGGATTCTTCTTTTTTGAAAAAAGAATGATAAAAGGCATGTATCGCTAATTCTGCTGCTCCTTTAGAAGCGCTGTATGGATCTTTACCTCCCAGTCGATCATTTTCTCTATATCCCCAAGTCCACTCTACATTTTCATAGGCTTTGTCGCTGGTAATCATGATCAGCCTGCATGTCTGATTGTATAGACGCGCCGCTTCCATAATGTTACAGGAACCTATGACATTCGTAGAGAAAGTATCTACCGGATTTTTATAAGACTCGCTGACGATAGGTTGGGCAGCCAGGTGGAAAATAAAATCCGGCTTTATTTCCGCCACAATACTCTTTACCGCTTCCAGGTTCCTCACATCTTCCTCATAATAGGTAATGTATTTACGAAGCTCGAGGGCTTCAAACATAGATGGAGTGGTAGGAACTCTATCGGAAAGCCCATACACATCTGCGCCTAATTTTTTTAACCAAACAGTGAGCCAGGCACCTTTGAAGCCAGTATTTCCAGTAACTAGTACACGCTTTTGCGCATAGACATTTTCAAACATATTATTTCAAAACAGTTGAAGGTTCATCAATCTTCCACAAGGCATTTCCCTCGTCCCACATTTTATTAAGCTTGTTTTTATCTCCCAAGGTATCCATACAATGCCAGAATCCTTCATGGCGATAAGTAAATAGCTCCCCATCAGAGGCCATGTTCTCTAAAGGCTTTTTCTCAAATACCGTAGAATCTCCTTCCGTGATATAATCAAATACTTTAGGCTCACAAACGAAGAAACCACCATTGATCCACTTTCCATCACCAGTGGGTTTTTCAATAAAACTTTCCACCTGAAATTCATCGCTCACCTGAATAGCCCCAAACCTTCCTGCAGGCTGTACAGAAGTCATGGTAATGGCTTTTTGATGAGATTTATGAAAAGATACTAATTGGTTGATGTTGATATTGGCTACTCCATCCCCATAAGTAAGCATAAAGGTCTCATTTCCAATGATTTCTTTTGCCCTTTTTACCCGTCCACCGGTCATGGTATGCAAACCAGTATCGAGTAAGGTAACTTTCCAGGGCTCAGAGTAATTCGAATGAACCTCCATTTGATTGGTCGCCAGATCAATGGTTACATTGCTATTGTGCAAGAAATAATTGGCAAAGTATTCTTTGATATAATAACCTTTATATCCAAGAAGAATAACAAATTCGTTATAGCCGTGGTGGGAATAGGTTTTCATGATATGCCATAGAATAGGCTTTCCACCGATTTCGGCCATTGGCTTAGGACGTACTGAAGTTTCTTCTGCAAGTCGGGTTCCAAATCCACCTGCCAAGATTAATACCTTCATGTTAATTGATTTAATGAATTATAATTGGAAATTACTAGTATCTGATAGTTTTTTCCTGTTCAATTTTAGCATTTATACTACTTGCTCAGAAAATAAATATTCCCTCCATTTACTTCCTTCTCTGGAGATTCTTTCTCTAAAAGCCTTCCAGGCACCTCCATCGGCTGCTAATTTCCTCGTACTTGTCCACACACAGCTATCTTTTGAAGCTATTCTCCTTCCCTTCCCTCTTTTCATTAACATCCATGCCATGTGTCCGTCCTCACTTCCGTCTGGAGTATGTTCATAACTACCAAACCTGATTCCATCCTCTCTCCTGAAGCCTGAGTTAAACCCATGTACATTGATATGTTCTTTATGTATTTTACGAACTTTATATAACGCCTCCCCCACCGATTCATGAAAACTCAAGTACTTGCGAGAAAAATCTGCCCCGGGAATAAAAGCATGACGACCATAAACGATAGTTATCTCTGGGTGTCTTAACGCAGTTACATATTTTTTCCCCCAATCAGGTGGATATAAGGTGTCTGCATCGGCTTGAAGGATAATCTCTCCTTTAGCAGCCCTCAATCCGGCCTCCCTTCCTCCTTTTACCAACTTGTTCTCTGTTAATCGGACACATTTTACGCCACAGGCATCTATAATATCCTGTGTAGCATCTGTAGAACCATTATTTACAACGATCAATTCCGTTTTGATCTGTAGGGTTAATTTGGAAAGAGAAGATAGTGTTTTCAACAAATGCTGCTCTTCATTATAAGCAGGTATGACGATAGACACCTTAGGATTATCATGCCTAAAACGAGACAAGTTATCCTTAATCTGCTTCATATGAGACTTGGCAACTCCTCTTTCAAAGCTAGGTAAATTAAGATGTTCCCAAGTCCAGGAAGGAATAGAAAACGTAATCATACATCAACTTATATCAACGACAAATTAAAATCTTAACCTTAAGCCTGTAACTATATCCTGTCTAAAGGAAAGAAAATTTAACTCAGTAGTTATTTTCTTTGATCCAATAGTATTTAGAGACAAAAGTTTAGGATACTACTTAATATAAGAATATTACCTTTTGTTTCTGAAAAATATGATAAATATCTCTTTATCGATGATTATCCTTTTCAGGCAAGATCAAAATCTTTGCATTTTCTTACTGATTCTCTTTAGCATATATCGCATTTCGAACATAGTCATCATCAATTTCGCTTAAAGTTTTCTGAATTATTAGGCTTTTCTCACTTGTTCACTCATCACAAATGTCTTTTTTCCTTACGCGCTTCTACTACCATCATACACGAAGGATTAGTACCCAGCCAATTCACTCATCCCACTTGACTTATGCCCGTATAACTCACCGTGTCTGATAATCAACGAACTAATTATTTAAGACACCATTTAACTAATGTCAATATTATGAAAAAGTTGTTATTAATCACGCTCTCAGTGTTGCTTTCAAGCACTTCTATCTTTGCTCAAGAATTAAAAATAGGGATTAAAGGAGGATTGAACTACTCCAATGTCAGCGGAGATGTGGCAGGTCTTCTGAATTTCAACGGAGAATCTACCCTTGGATTCCATGTCGGTGCGTTAGCCAGCATAGGCATATCAGATCAATTCGCCATTCAACCTGAACTTATATATAACCAGTTAGGCACTGAACAGTCTATTCCAGGAGTCAATACAACAGGAATCATTAACTTATCTTACTTAAGTCTACCCGTACTAGCTAAATATTATGTAGCTGACGGATTTTCCATCATGGCAGGACCTCAGCTAAGTTATTTAATTGATTCTGATTTGTCAGTGGCAGCAGGAAATAACGACATAAATACCGAGTTCATTAATATTTATAATGATGTGGATTTGGGAATAAATGTAGGAGCTTCCTATGAATTTCCTTTTGGGATGATTATCGGAGCTAATTACTATCACGGATTAACAAATGTAGCCGATATTCCTTTAGTGGATGTAGCTAACAGATCATTTCAAGCCAGTGTAGGCTGGTATCTAAACTAATATTCCGTTCATATATCGCTAATTCTGTCTGGAAGTTGTCCTGCTTAAGGGCAACTTTCTTTTTTGATGCGGAATAGGAGAAATACTTTTTCAATCAAAAAAAACCTGCTGTATATCCGGCAGGTTTTCATTATCCTTAATAACGCATTGAAAATATGTAGTATAAGTTAGGTATCTATTTTTGAGTATCCCTTAAGGATCCATTCTACTGAATATTATTCAGCTTCCTCTTTCTTTTCTACAACCAGGTTCACAGCCTTAGATCCTCTGATAGACAATTCTGTTAAGGTATCATCTGCCAGGAAGTGCTCTACATGTTGAGCGCGATCTTCCGTAGCAATCAAAATCTTTTCCAGTAATCCTCTGGTAGCAAAATCTCCTAATTCGAATGCTCTTTTTATCGTTTTTCTCATTTCTTCCGAGATGTGCCTTTCAGCTACTAAGTCTCTTGTCAACATTTCTCTTACTCTGAAAGTACCCTCTGGCTCGTGCTTTACATAGCTCAATTCCACCATATTGGCAGGATGACAAGTAGGTGCCATTCCCAATAGAGTCAACCTTTCAGCAATCTCGTCATACTGCCCGTGAATTTCATTATAATGTTCTTCAAGGAATAAATGAATATCACGAAACTGAGGTCCTTCAGTCAACCAATGGTGCTTATGATACTGCTGATATAAGATAAAAAAAGCTGACAGGTGGCGATCCAACTCCTTGGCCATTTCTTTGGCCGCTTCATCGGGAAGTCCTACAGGATTCCCTTCATAAGACTGAGGTGCTTTATATGGTTTGTCGTTCAATAGTAAAGAATCCATAAAGTTTTTAGTTAGGGTTATTTTTCTTATTTAGAATAAATATAAATTATATATCTTTATACGAGCATTATATTTTATAAAGGGTAATCCTTTAATCTATGGGAAAAGAGCTTCAAAAAGTAGAGCAAATCGTTTATTGCTGCATGGGGAGTAAGTGTAAAAAACGCTCCAGGGAAAAATTGTCCAGTGTGTTTAAAGATCACCTTAAGTCCGAAAAACTGAAAGATAAAGTCTTGATCATTAAAACGCTTTGTACAGGACATTGTGATGATGGTCCTATAGTTCACCTTCAACCCACTAATTGTTGGTATCGAAAAGTGGATAAAAAAACTGTAGAACAGATTGTCAAGGAACATATTAAACATGGAACCGTCGTCGAGGAAAAATTGTTATTCAACAACGATAAATATGTCGGATAACAGACTCCTTACCTTCCCCTGATTCAGGAGTAAGAGATGTGCGCCTTTTCCATTAAACGTTCTAATTCCCAGGCTACCCATCCCGCCTCCAGCAATTCTTTCACCTCTTGAAACTCATTCCAGTTAAATTTTAAGGTGAGCGGAAGTGGCTGAAAATACACCTGATATACAGTAGTGGACCACGGAAAAATTTCTTCTTCCTGATCCAACTCGATCACATATTGCTTAAAGGAGAAAAACTGGGAAGGAGACAGAAAAATACTCACATTGTTAAATACAAATTCCAACCGCTGTTGTTCAGCATAGTGAATAACTGCTCCGTGCTCTGTTTCACTTAAAGTAGAATAATGGGACCCGTAACAACTCATACACAATAAACCTTTTCGAGGATAATATAATTAACTTTCTGGCAAATGCTTATTTTTAATTAGTCTAAATAAGCTTATTTCAAAGGTAATATGCTTTCCTCTCTTCCGCAATCCTTAATTTTAGGTATATTAGTTAAACAACTACTACCTATCGTTGAGTAACCTCATAACATTCTATGATTTAACGCAGCTGCCGGAAATACATTAACTTCTACTGTACCAATTTACGTACCTCAGAGAATCCCATATGGCGGGTAACATACAAAGCGCTGATAAGATGGCGCAAACAAACAATCCAAATTGTTCAAAAATGGGTCGATAAACTACCGCACTGATAAACACACATATATAAGTTACTGCGCTATATAATCCCAGGATTGCCCCTCTTTGGGTAGCATCAAGTCCCGTCAACCTGCCCACAATCAAATTTAATCCCAAATGATTGACCAATCCCCATACGAAACATGTCGCTATGGTACCCCAAAAATAAGATGACAATACTGCTAACACCGAATAGACCATCAAGAGCAACAAAAAAACATATATCGACATTTTCTTAGGTCCATATCTATCGATTAATTTATCCAGCGGCACCGCAGCACCAAATCCCAAACCATATCCCAAGGTAGCCAGTCCAGCCATGGCTGTAGATCGACCTAATACCGTGGACAAATGAGCTCCCAAAAAAGTGTAATACCCATAAAAGGCAATCATGTAAGCTGCACACATCATCAGAGCGCTCAAAATTCCTTTTACCTTTAAGGCTGATATGGGAGAAGAAGCCATCCCCCGAGTGGTTTCTTTGGTTTGGGTCAATGTGGCTAGCATAATCATTAAGATTCCGGCACCAATAACCGCTAAAGCTCCATATACGCCCCGCCAGTGGATCACTTCCGCCAGAATAGCCGACATACTAACCCCTGCAACCATACTCAAGGTCCAACCTGTAAGCACTATACCCAATACTTCACTCTCTCTTCCTTTGGGGGCAAACTGGGCAGACAAACTGTAGGTGGCAGGTAATGCAGTTCCAGCTGCTAATCCAGCCACCCCCTGCGCCAGACAGAAAATGCTGAGAGTTGGGGCCAGTGTACTGATAACCAGGGAGCAAACCAGGACTCCTAAAGCAAGAATCAAGGCTTTAATAGCTCCTATTTGATCCGCTTTTGGCGCCATGACTAAAGCACTTCCCGCAGTCCCCAAACCATAATAAGCAGAAGCCATCATTACCCCAGCAGCATCTGCTCCTTCGAAAGAGGTAGCTACAGCTCCTGAGATCGGGCTTAACACCAGTGAATTGGAACCCACAATAGCCACAGAAGCAGTTAACAGCAAAACAGAACGATTCCATACCATAGGATATAATTCAATAATTCCTTATATTATTTTGTAAATCTATTATATTAATAAATTCTATTCAGAAAAAGTCTTATTATGCCTAATAATCAAAAAACAAATAATATTCGGCCAACCAGCAAAAGTCCTCGTCCCATCGATGAAATCGACCGAAAAATATTAAGTGAACTTTCCCAACAAGCGGATGTGAGTTATGCTGAATTGGGAAATGTGGTTAGCCTGTCTCCTCCCGCTGTTCATGAAAGAGTGAAGCGCCTGAAAGCCTCTGGACACATTCGCGGAACTGTTGCCTTATTGGATGGAGCATTATTAGGTAAACCTTTGTTAGCTTTTGTTCATATAGATACCGTGGGATGGGGAATGACTAAAGAACTGGTAGAGCTTTCCCAATTACCTGAGATCGAGGAGATTCATTCAATCACCGGGGAAACAGGCGTCATGCTAAAAGTTCGACTAGCTAGTACTGAATCTTTGGAAGGTTTGTTGGAAAGAATGTATCAAACCCCAAGCGTTCGTGGAACCCGAACCTATGTAGCCTTATCTACCTACCTGGAACGGCCTGTTCAGGCGGGCATCACTGAAGCATTGAGTACAGAATCAAATAATATAAGCGAGTAACCATAAGATCACTCAAGCCTTTATAGTGCCCCAACCTACAACTGAAGCTCTTAACAGTAGGGAGTAACCCCATTGGTACATATTTACTACTATTCTTCCTTTTTGGGTTTTACTTCCCAACTCCAACTACCTTGACAATTGTTGCATTGGTACTTTTTATATTCCACGTCTACCGTCTCACATACTGGAAGGTTACCAGAATAAGTTCCCATCTCTTTCCCATCGATATCTTTGGTAGTAAAGGAAATGTCCCTTTCAACAGTTACTACCCGAGACTGCATATAACTTCCTTTACCTTCCACAGAACTCGATCCACAGTCAGGACAATTTGGCTGTTGTGATGTTAGGAATCCATTTAACGAAACAATGATGACTAAGGCTAAGAATAGAACAAGGATAATACCCATATGGCAAGAAGTTTAGGTTAATGTTTAGCTGATCGTATTTTTACGTATATCAGATCCATTTGTTGTTATTCCATATAGACATAAATTTATCAATCCTTTATTAATCAACAGATTATCTATTCCCAACCGTAGATCAACTTACACCATGCTATGGTAATTTAATATCTATTTAATGACTAATTAATGTATCAATATGTAAATTTTGTATGATTCAGTTCGAAAAGGAGCGAGTTTATCTAAGTATTAAGCGGCTTTATGGATTCATAGGCTTTTAAGTTAACTCTAGAAAGGAATATATAACATGATCATGAATTATAGAGGGCGGATTACTTTATCTCCAAATATTATCCCAGGAAAGCCTATTATTAAAGGCACAGGATTAAGGTAGAATTGATGATCAAAAAACTATCTGAAGGTACAAATATTCCTGACATACTACTATTCGCCCTCATTTACAAGAAGTTGATGTATATACCGCCTGGTCTTATGCTGCTGATGTTTTGGCTAGCAAAGAAATTATAGCATTTCAAGGATGATAGTTGTTACCAAAGTCGAAATCAGCCTGTAAAGAAGACGGAATTACCCTACATACTATCCTCCAGAAATTGCGATCTTAGATGTTAACAAATTTAACTCACTAACCCAGAAATTATGGCATCAGTAAGCACTTATTTAAATTTTAACCGGAAGACAGAAGCAGCCTTTCTATTTTATCAATCAGTCTTTGGTGGTGAATTTTTTGGGGGAGGTCCTATGCGTTACAAAGATGTTCCCTCACAGGAAGGTCAAGCCCCTATGCCAGAAGAAGATCTCGATTTAATCATGCACATAGAGTTGAGAATATTAGGGTGTCATACGCTTATGGGAACAGATGCGCCGGAAAGTATGGGCCACCAGCTTACGCATGGAAACAATGTATTCATCAACTTACAACCTGACACTCGAAAAGAAACCAAAGAATTGTTCGACCAATTAGCTGAAGGAGGTGAAGTTATGGTAGAACTTGATGAGATGTTCTGGGGAGATTATTTTGGTACCTGTAAAGATAAATTTGGCGTGTGCTGGATGTTCAACTGTGGAGAAAAAGGATAATAAAGGGTATTATTCGTGATCAACATTCCTTAATTTAATGCTTAAGTCATAAAATCATCTTTACTAATGCGCCTTTAATTATCTAACACAAACCCTATGAAAATCGCTACCACCGTCGTCCGAATCTTGTTGGGATTGCTTTTCGTATTTTCATCTGTAGCTTACTTTTTCCAACTATTTCCCATGCCTGAATTTACAGGAGACATGCAAACCTTCAATGAAGGCTTAGATGCAAGTGGATATCTCATGCCGCTGGTAAAAGGGATCGAGCTATTGTGTGGCATTGCTTTTATCATTGGGCGATTCGTTCCATTAGCTATTTTACTTATTTTTCCTATCGTAGTGAATATTTTAGGCGTGCATATATTCCTTGCACCGGAAGGCTTACCTATCGCTATTTTTATTCTCCTGGCTACCTCCTTTTTGGCGTATGTGCACAGGAATACATATCAAGGGATTTTATCCTCCTAGCCTTGTCAAAGATGATTTCAGTTAAGACTGAAGGATGGTACTTTTTCAGTGGGGATGATCAATATTCTGTAAGGAGGTTATTTGGGGCCTCAGCTTTCTGTCGTACCTCCCTCAGCTGATCGGCGTCTTTCGGACTCACCTATCGGTTCGGTCTTAGCGCCTACCCTCCCGCATCTCCAGACTACCTCCTACAGACACCTTGGCCGTTATATATTTGTGTTTCCCTGGGGTTGTTGTTGGACGATTCCGCGTATTTTCGTAGGGTTTTCCATTCCACGAACACCCTACGTTATCATATGTCGCCCTTTGTTAAACGAGTTATAACCAAATCAGTTGAAAGAGGCACAAATAATTGATCTTCTAGTGATTTTGATGCAAACATAAGACAAGCTAAAACATCCTCTCTAGTTAAGTGATTATATTCATTCAAAATTTCATTGACGTCTGCACCATTTGCCAATAGGCCCAATATAAAAGGTACGGACAATCTGGTTCCTTTAATGACCGGTTTTCCCGCTAATACTTTCGGATCAATATCAATTCTTTCTAATAATTCCATAAGACACCTTATTTACAGCTTTCCGGTTTAATCAAGACAATCTGTTTTCTCAACTTATCAATAATTCATATTAAATAAACAGAAGAGCACTATTTCAATTCCATTCTGGTACAATTCGAAATCTTATCATCAATTTAGCGAAAAGAGGTTGTTGGGGCCTCAGCTTTCTGTCGTACCTCTCTCAGCTGATCGGCGTCTTTCGGACTCACCTATCGGTTCGGTCTTAGCGCCTACCCTCCCGCATCTCCAGACTACCTCCTACAGACACCTTGGCCGTTATATATTTGTGTTTCCCTGGGGTTGTTGTTGGACGATTCCGCGTATTTTCGTAGGGTTTTCCATTTCACGAACACCCTACGTTATCATATGTCGCCCTTTCAGGGCTTATTCATATATTCGTTCGCTATATTATGTAGGGTTCATCGTTTTGTAACACATCCTACGCTATCGTATGTTCCCCTTTCAGGGCTTATGGATGTATTAAGCTTTTTTTGACATAAAATGACAACTTAATACTTAAGCCTATCCACATGTGGCTCGCTCCTGTCATTATAATTTTAAGATACATCTTCAAAGACCAAAGCGGGTGGGCCTTCGAAAATCCAGCGGGGAGGCTGGCAAGTGAATAGGCCATGGTTAGGATTTTCTTGCCTTTTGGTTACTTTTTGGCAAGAAAAAGTAACTCCCCCTTTGTTTCAATTCCACTCTGGTACAATTCATGTGTAAATTCGAAAAAGTAAAAAGCTTAAACCGTTTTTTACCCCTTCCATACCCTTTCGAATGCAAAAACTCAGCAAAATCTGAATCAGCAGATCCTATAATACGGTAAATCCACGCACTCAACTCATATTGGTATGACAATGGAAGCCATTGCCCTGGCTTCACTACCCGAAAATGTATTTTTAATCGCATATCGATGCAAACATTATCATTCTTTTAGTAAATTTTTAAGCTCGTCATGATCATTCATCAAAATAATTTTCTGATCAACCACAAACTTAATGTATCCCGACCAGAATCTATTACATCACCCGCTATGAAATATCCATTGCTCCTCCTGTTATCATGTTCCCTGATATTCCCGCTATGCATGAACAGTCAATCTAACTCCTCCGATGCTCCACTAAAAATAGGCGTAGCTGGTCTCTCCCATTCCCATGTCCATTGGATATTAGGCCGCCCCGATAGAGGGGATATTGAGATCGTAGGGATCGCAGAACCGAATAGAGCCCTCGCCCAACGATTTGCGGATCAACATGGATATTCTATGGACATTGTCTATCCGACCCTTGAAGAAATGATCGAGGCGACCCAACCGGAAGCTGTTACTGCCTTTGGAAGTATTTATGATCACCTCGCGGTCGTTCAAACCTGCGCTCCAAAAGGTATTCATGTGATGGTGGAAAAACCCTTGGCAGTGAGCCTGGAACATGCAAAACAGATGTATCAACTCGCCCAGGAACATCAAATCCATCTGTTGACGAATTATGAAACGACCTGGTACGCCACCCATCACCACATGTATGAGATGGTGGAAGCAGGCAACATAGGACCGCTGAGAAAGGTAGTAGTACACGACGGACATCCAGGTCCCATGGAAATTGGGGTGAATCAGGAATTTCTGGATTGGTTAACGGACCCGGAACAAAATGGAGCGGGTGCATTAACGGATTTTGGCTGTTACGGCGCCAACCTGATCACCTGGCTCAACAACAACGAAGTTCCTGTTTCGGTTACCGCATTGGCACAAACCCTAAAACCAGATATCTATCCCAAAGTAGATGATGAAGCGACGATTTTAGTAGAATATCCTCATATGCAAGGGATTATTCAAGCTTCCTGGAATTGGCCGATATCCCGCAAAGACATGGAGGTGTACGGGAAGACAGGGGTAATTTATTGCGACAATCGTTCGGATATGCGCTACCAATTGGGGGAGGATAAAGAAATGGAAATGTTGAACCTGGAAGAACGAAAAGCCCCCCTGGATGATCCTTTTGCCTTGATGGAAGCGGTGGTGAGAGGGCGAATAACCCTGGAACCGCATGATTTATCGGCCCTGGAAAATAATATGGTGGTCATGCAGATTCTTCAGGCAGCGATGGAAAGTGTAGCTACAGGAAAGAAGGTCATGTTGGGTCAATGATCTGATAGATGTATTGAAAAGCAGGAGAAATAAAGGCAAGGGACTCCTCATTGGTATAAAAAGAATAGGGCCAACTTATATTTCTCCACTTTAACTAATATTTGGATCATTTTATCAATATAGATAGCCAGCATACAAGATAAATAATTGTTATTTTTGCAAATATACTACTATCAACCCAAACTGAATCCTATGAAATATTTCATTGTCATCACATCAATATTAAGCCTTTGTTGGTGGTCCTGCCAACCTACCAGCTCTAATGAACCCCAGGCACAAGAAGGGATAGAAGTTCCTAGTATAGAGCGATCTGATTTTGGGAACGTGGATAGTCAAGCGGTGTATGTATATGCCATTTACTTTCCCGGAGCGTTGCAAGCCACGGTTACCAATTATGGCGCTATCCTTACTTCTCTTTCTGTCCCCGATAAAGAAGGAAATATAGAAGATATCACTTTGGGATATGACAGTTTAGCGGGATATCTGGAAGCCACCCCGTATCTTGGAGCGATCGTTGGAAGATATGGAAATAGAATTGCTAAAGGAACATTTTCGATAGATGGGGAGACTTACACATTGGCACAAAATAATTTCGGCAATCATTTGCACGGAGGGATCAAAGGATTCGATAAGGTGGTGTGGGATGTAGAAGAAGCTAGAGCCTCTATAGATGATGCTGTGATTACCTTAAGCTATACCAGTCCAGATGGAGAGGAAGGATATCCCGGAAATCTAACCATAAAAGTCACCTATACCTTTACCCCTGATGAATGGAAGATAGATTATGCCGCTACCACTGACCAACCTACTGTCGTTAATCTCACCCAACATGCTTATTTTAATTTATCAGGCAATACACGAGAAGATATTTTAGCTCACGAACTTCACTTAGCTGCCTCTCGCTATCTACCTATAGATGAAACGTTTATTCCTACGGGAGAATTACGGCCGGTAGAAGGAACTCCTTTTGATTTTACTGAAGCTAAAAAAATCGGTCAGGAGATTAATGCGGACAATGAGCAAATTACCCGAGGAGATGGGTACGATCATTGTTGGGTACTGGATGAAAATTATGAAGAGGTAGCAGATAAAGAAGGACCGTATATGGGAGCCCTTCGAAAAGTAGGTACCTTATCTCACTCATCAAGTGGTCGTAACATGGAGGTATATACCACAGAACCGGGAGTTCAATTTTATTCGGGTAATTTTTTGGATGGAACGATTGTCGGAAAACATAATACTACTTACACAAAAAGAATGGGATTATGCCTGGAAACTCAGCACTTCCCCGATAGCCCTAATCAATCCGATTTCCCATCTGTCGTATTAAGACCAGGAGAGACCTATCAATCTCAGACAGCCTATAAGTTTGGGATATTGGGACAATGAATAAGATAATAGGAAAAAAAAACAGGAGCCTGTACAGCTCCTGTTCAACATAACACTAACTCATTAACTTAAGCTAATCCATTATTGAGGATTTTGTTGTAATAGTGTTGGATTCGCATCGATTGCTGTTTGAGGAATCAGGAAAGTCCTTCTGTTAGGATCTGTATCTGTTTTTGACGTCCAGGTATCCTCGAATTTTCCGAAGCGGATCATATCTGTTCTACGCTTCATTTCCCAATACAACTCAAATCCACGCTCATCGAATAACGCATCCAGGCTTATGTCCGCTTCCGTTAACAATCTTGGATGTTGGCGAGCTTCTCTGACAGTATTCACATCAGCTACCGCACCTGCGACATCTCCTAATCGGAATTTAGCTTCCGCACGCATTAAATAGACGTCTGCTAACCGCATTAACGGAATATCTCCTTCATTAAAGTTTCTCCCATTGGTAGAATTAGGATCTACTTCGTATTTGGAAACTCTTACGCCATTAGAGTGTCCCGTATTTTCTTCCAAATCAATGGCAATGGTAAAATTGACAGGCTCCCCTGTTCTACGTGTGTTGATTAAGGCTTCTAATACTAAATCTCCGTTTGCATCTCTTTTGAAATCTGTTCCCGCATCGTTTAATACAATTCCGTACTGCTGTCCCTGCAGCAATCCACGATTTAAGGCCCATTCACCTTCAGGAATAGACGTTTGAGAACCATCCTGTAAGTAAATTTCCTTATAGAAACGTGGATCATCCGTATTGTCCTGCCATGTCTCCCAGAAATCAGAAGTGATAGCTGCACCATCCGTTCCAGTAGAATTGAGGTTGATCAAGCTGAAGTGGTGATTACGGGCCAAGGCAAACCAGGTAAATCTTCCTCCATCGTTTCTGGTGTCGCGCTGGTCGTAAGCAAAGATATGCTCGGGATGATTGTGATTGTCCAGGTCGAAAATGCGGAAGTAATCTTCTGTTTCCAATCCATAGGCTCCAGAGTTGATCACCTGGTCAGCAAATGTGATAACATTGTTCATGTCTTCAGCACTGAAGTTGAAGCTGGCCGCATAGCGATCCATATACACAGGACGATTGAGATATAAATGAGCTTTTAGGGCAGGAACCATTAATTGAGTCATACGCCCGGATCCTACTTCTGCTTTAGAAGCTAAAGCAGGTTCTACCGCATCTAATTCAGAAATGATGTAATCAAAGGCAGCAGCATCTTTTAATACCTCGGATTCCTCTCCACCTTCTAAGGTAGCTTGAGGATCTCTGATAAAAACGATATTCAATAAATCGAACAACAAAGAATTGTAAAAAGCTCTCATGGCTCTGGCTTCAGCTGTGAACAGAGACGCATCAGGTCCACCTACCTCTTCCAACGTAGTGATGGCGATATTTGCTCTGGCGATTCCCTGTACCAACCTGTTCCAAACTCTCTGGGTGTTTACATGTGTAGGAGACCATGCATGTCTATATGCTTCGATCAATCTACCGCCGTTAAACCAGTCAGTACCACCGCGGTTGGGAACCATGGCCTCATCTGTCGTAATTTCCTGCAATAGGAAGTATTCTTCATGACCATTGAACAAGCCATACATACTCCCATATACAGGAGCAGTAATTCCTATAGCTGCCTCCGCCCCATCTAGCAAGTCCTGGTTCAGTACTTCGTCAAATACTTCTTCCTCTAAATCACAACTTTGTACGAGGAAGAAAGAACAGATAAATAATAAAATGATTCTTTTCATGTCTAATCTATTATAGATCAATGTATTAATTTATATTATTAGTATAATGAATGATTAAAATGAGAGGTCTATTCCCCCTAAGTAGGTTCTCGGTCTGGGAATATTAGTGAAGTCAAGGCCATATCCTACAACCCCCCCTACACTGGAAGGAACGTTTACTTCGGGATCAAAGCCAGAATAATCTGTGATAGTGAATAGGTTCTGGCCAGTAAAATAAATAGAAAATCCTTTTAACCATTCAATGCTATTCACCTGGAAGCGGTATCTCAATGTCAAGTTGTTCAAACGAAGGAAATCTCCATCTTCCAAATAACGCGTAGATTCAGTTACAGGATTAGTAGCACTTTCTCTCAGGTCAAAATAGTCAACAGAACTATTCGTTCCTGAAGTAAGCTGAGGCGTATTGAAATAAGCCAAGGCCGTATTGTTGAAGATCTGATTTCCTGCGACTCCATTAAAGTTGAAAGATAATTCTACATTTTTGAACCCTACATTTCCATAGAACCCATAAGTTAAATCAGGAATAGGTGATCCGGCCACTGTTCTGTCAGAGGTAGTGATCTCTCCATCTCCATTAGCATCGCGGAAAACACTTGCTCCCTGATCGTCAAATCCTAAGAACTCTAATAGGAAGAAGGAACCGATTGGCTCACCTTCCAGGTTACCAGCTACGGTTACCCCGGAAAGACCAGGCCCATTGACATCTCCTGTTGCCAGGAATGAGAAAGGCGTGTTTTGTACTTCATTATCAAGGAAAGTACCATTGATCCCTGCTCCCCAACTAAAGGTATTTTTTACAGATGATTGATAATTTAACGCTACTTCCACTCCCTGGTTGATAATCTCCAGGTCGAGATTTTCCCATCTGCTTCCTGTAGGTGAAATAGGATCAGTTACAGTTAAGTTCAGCAATACATCTGTAGTATTTTTATAGAAATAGTCTACAGAGCCATAGAAAGATTCATTAAAAAATCCAAAGTCGATACCCACATTTGTTTGAGTGGTAGTTTCCCACTGGATATCAGGGTTAGCTGTACGAACGAAGGTAAATCCTGCATTGATGATATTTGGGTCAATAGGGTATCCACCTCTACGCTCATCGACACTTGAGCTAAGCGAGAACTGAGTAATTTTTCCCGGGATTTCCTGATTCCCTGTCTGTCCCCATCCAGCTCTTAATTTAAGGTTACTTACGACAGAATTGGCCAAGAAAGGCTCCTCAGTGATGTTGTAAGCAGCTGCTACTGAAGGAAACACACCATATCGGTTGTTTTCACCAAATTTGGAAGATCCGTCAGCCCTTACCGTAGCTGTCAACAAGAATTTGTCATCAAAAGAATAATTCACTCTACCAAAGAAGGACTGTAATTCGTTGACTGTTTTATTTCCTGAAGGCAAAACGAATATATCCGTGGCAAACTGAGGGGCAACGATAAGATCAATTTCCTCAGTAGTAAAACCACTTACACCAAAATTATTTGATTGGTTAGAAAAACGTTGGTAAGAGTGTCCGGCTAATGCGGTAATGGTAGATTGACCAGCGACATCAAAAGTGTATTGTACTGTATTTTCTAATAGGATGTTAGATGCTTCAGTATTACCGAATCTAGCTGCTCCTTCAGGAATCGCAATATTTGCTAATCCACTGGGCTCAATTTGAGTTTCCCCAGTTCCAGAAGAGCGATCAATTCCAAAATTGATTTTGTATTCCAGGCCGTCGATAATTTCGAAAGTACCTGCAATATTTCCCAGCACGCGATCTGTTCTGGTTAGTGCGGTATACAACTCTACATCTGCCAAAGGATTTCTTCCATTTGGAAAAACAAAAAGTGATCCATCAGCATTGCGAATAGGATATGTAGGATTACCACCTAACATATCCGGAATTAAACTACCTGTATTTGCGCCTGCACCATCATTTCTTGCTGAGCCCTCATTATCAGTATGACTTGCTGTTAAATTAAAATCGATCCTTAATCTGTTGTCAATTAATCTCTGACTGAAATTTACCCTTCCGGTATAGCGTTGTAGTTCATTTCTAGGTAAAATCCCTTCCTGATCTAGATAACTCAATGAAACATAATAGTTTGTATATTCTGTTCCACCGCTAAATGAAAGACTGTGATTTTGTTGGAAAGCATCATCTCTAAAAACGACATCCTGCCAATCTGTATTGATATTTCTATCTTCGATATTATCCAAATTTCCGATAGATTCTTGGAAAGCGATAAATTCAGGCGTTTCTAATAGTTCAATGGTATTAGAGGGTTCGGATATCCCAAAATAGGCAGAGTAATTCAATCTTGGCGCTCCAGTTCCCTTTTTAGTAGTAATCATTACTACTCCATTCGCTGCTCTGGTTCCATAAATAGCTCCGGCAGAAGCATCTTTTAAAATGTCGATGGATTCAATATCTGCGGGATTCAAAAAGTTCAATGGGTTCAATGGTTCACTTCCTCCAAATCCTACATCTTGACGAGGAGGACTAATATTATCATCATCCAAAGGCACTCCGTCGACTACAAATAGCGGCGTATTTCCCGTTCTGAGGGAGTTAGGACCGCGAATGATGATTGTTTGGGGACCTCCTGGTTCTCCGTTATTAGAGGTGATATTTACTCCGGCTACTTTTCCCTGAATCAATTGTTCAGGTGAAACGATAATTCCTTCGTTGAAGTCCTCTTCACCAATAGAACTAATGGCTCCGGTTAAATCTCTTCTGCGTTGGGTACCATAGCCTATCATGACTACTTCATCCAACGAAAGGGTACTAGAAGATAAGATAACATCGATCACTGTTTGATTATTAATGTCCACTTCCACGGATTCATACCCTACATAGGAAAAGATAAGGGCAGAAGCATCATCAGGAGCTTCTATGGTGTATTGTCCCTGATAGTTGGTAATGCTTCCTACGTTTGTTCCTTTTACTAACACGGTAGTACCTTCCAGAGGTTCTCCGGTTTCTGCATCTGTCACTGTTCCTGTAATAGTGACGTCAGCGTCTTTTACCTTACTATCCGTATCGTTTGTCCATGCAGCTTTGACTTTAGTAGTGGGTACTATTATGATAAGCATACATAGAAAAAGAATGGATAACAAGTAAGATGACTTGTGTAAGATTTTTGTCATAATTGATAAGGTGTAGTTAAATGAATAGATTGAATTACATTACAATGCACGAATAAGGGCATTATAAGGCCAAATGATGAGTCGAAAACGCACATTTTCACGTTATTCATGGCAAACGTAAATATGTCTGCCATTGTCAGTTCTTGGTTAGAAGGGTGTTAGCTTATTATTGAAAATGTCTTATTAAGCGCTTATCCATCATTAACAATTCTCTAACAGTTGGGACGTTGTAAGGGGTTTGAGGGATACAATTTTAATAATAGGTAATATGGCAATAAATCGTGATATCTTCCTAAAAAATGGGGATTTAATAAGTAGGTAATTTACCATTAAATTGACATTTCAAATAAATTAAAAATGATGGGCTCGTTGATCAGGATGGGATTTACCTGTGTTTCACATGGCAGTATTGAAAATGGGTATGACTACCTATTTCCGTAAATATCCACTGAATGTGATTAACAGACATCCGTTTGGGAGATAGGTAAAAAAAAGACCCACATTTCTGTGAGTCCTGAAGTTGCGGGAGCAGGACTCGAACCTGCGACCTCCGGGTTATGAGCCCGACGAGCTACCTACTGCTCTACCCCGCGATATATTTTCACCTCTAAAAAGGTTTTTATTTCAAATTGTATGTATGTTTACGGGATTACATAGTTAAAAGTTTCAGCTTAATTTTACAAATTATATGAAAAAAAATTATCCCTGAATGGAAACAACCGATATTTTACATAAATCTGGTTTCGTAAGTATTATAGGTAAACCGAATGCAGGAAAGTCTACTTTATTAAACCAACTTCTAGGGAAGAAATTGAGTATCACTACGCCCAAAGCTCAAACTACCCGACATCGTATATTTGGCATAGATAGTAGTTCGAATTATCAGATTATATATTCCGATACCCCAGGGCTTATCCGTCCAAAATATCGCCTGCACAAACGGATGATGGAAGCTATATCTCAGTCTACCGAAGATGCAGATTTAATGTTACTTATGATAGCGTTAGACGAGAGTTTTCCTGAAGATGATTTATTAGCATTTGCTGAAAAAACCAAGATCCCTACCTTTCTGCTATTAAATAAAGTAGACATTGTAGAGGAAGCCATTGTATTTCAGCGAATGCAGCACTTAATGGATAAAGTTACTTTTAAAGAAGCCATTCCTATTTCTGCAGTTAAAGGTACGAATGTACCTAAAGCTCAAAGAATTAATTATTCAATACTTACCAGAAGGCCCTCCATATTTCGATAAAGATCAGATTTCTGATCGTCCGGAGCGATTTTTTGCCTCTGAAATCATCCGGGAAAAAATCTTTATGTTACTCCGTCAGGAAATACCTTATGGAACTGAAGTTGTTATAGAGGAATTCAAAGAAGCACATCCTGAAGATCCTATTACCAGAATTCACGCTACGGTTCATGTAGAAAGAAAATCTCATAAGAGTATTTTAATAGGGAAAAAAGGTAGCATGATGAAGCGAATAGGCACATTGGCACGAAAAGACATAGAAACTTTTTTAGGAAATAAAGTATATCTGGAACTGTACGTGAAAGTTTCTGAAGGCTGGAAAGATAAAGATGGATTTTTAAATAACTTCGGGTACCAATAATTGATTTATTTATTCATGAGTATTGTAGCTATTGTAGGAAGACCGAATGTGGGAAAATCCACCTTATTTAACAGATTGATAGAAGAACAAAAGGCCATTGTAGATGATCAAAGTGGGGTAACCAGAGATAGGAATTATGGAGAGGTTTTGTGGAATGGAACGTCTTTTACGGTCATTGATACCGGAGGGTATGTCCCCGAATCAGATGACATTTTTGAGAAGGCGATCAGAGAACAGGTTCATATCGCCATGGAAGAGGCAGATGTACTGATATTTCTGGTAGATGCCAGGCAGGGAATCACTCCTCTGGATGAAGCCTTCGCCAATATCGTTCGAAAAAGCCCCAAGGAAGTCATCCTCGCAGCAAACAAAATAGACAGTACTGAACATCAACATAATATTTACGATTTTTACAGTATGGGGCTGACGAATATCCTACCTGTTTCTGCCATGACGGGAAGTGGAACAGGAGAATTGCTGGATTTGGTGGTTAAACATTTACCAGCAGAGCAAGCTAACATTGAGGAAGAGGAAATACTAAAGCTGGCTATCGTAGGCCGACCGAATGTGGGAAAATCTAGTTTTGTTAATGCACTCTTAGGAAAGGATTTGCATATCGTTACCCCCATAGCAGGTACCACCAGAGATAGTGCCCATACTCGTTTCTCTGCCTTTCAACGTGATATTATATTAATAGACACAGCAGGGCTGAGAAAAAAATCCAAAATAAAAGAAAATATAGAATTTTATGCCACCTTAAGAACAGTGAGGTCTATAGAAGAATGTGATGTGGCTCTCTTACTTATAGATGCAAGCCTGGGATTAGAAGGCCAGGATTTAACGATCTTCAGCATGATCCTTCAACAGAAAAAGGGCGTAGTCATAGTTGTAAATAAATGGGACCTCATCGAAAAGGATACTTCTACGACTAACACATTCGAACAAAAAATTAAGGATCGAATAGCTCCCTTTAATGATGTACCTATCGTGTTCACTTCTACCCTATCGCGACAACGACTCCTGAAAACGCTGGATAAAGCGCAGGAAGTTTTTGAGAGCAAACAACGCAAGATTCCCACCAGTGAATTAAATGAGGTGATGTTGAATGCTATTTCCCAACATCACCCTCCCGCGGTCAGAGGTAATCTCATTCGCATAAAATATGTAACTCAAATCCCCGCAAATACCCCAACCTTTCTATTCTTTACTAATTATCCCAAATTGGTACAGGAATCATATAAAAGATATCTTGAGAATCAATTGCGTAAACATTTTAAGTTTACAGGAGTACCTATCAATCTATTTTTCAGGAAGAAGTAAAATTTTTACCATTACGCTTTACCTTGTTTAATTGTTCGTATAATTTAGCATATAATAAAGCCATTTCAGGATTTGCTTTCCTACAATAAGTCTCGATATTTCCCTGAACTGCCAATTTTACTAAGTCCTCTACAGATGCTTTGAAAACGCTAATTTTCTTTGTCGTAGCAGGGTGGTAAGTAATATGTGTACAATTATCTTGTTCTATCGGACGGGAAGATGTTAATGGCTTACCATTATAATCAAATAGTAGCGCCTGATTATGAGTAACTATTGCAGGCCAAATAGCATTTTTCCAGAATACCCCCCAAATGGGAAGCCCTAATTCATCAGCAAGAATAATAAGTAAACAAACGAGACAAACAGGAGCCCCTGCTTTTTGTTCTAATACATGCGCTATATGAGTAGGCTGAAAATAAAAAGAAACGGCAATAGATGGAAAGAAGCCATTCTCTTGAAAAATGAATGAAAGTAAATCTTCTGGACCATAAGTATTAAATGTACTTCTAAATTCATTTAATAATTCATCTATTCTATCTTCTATGATCTCAGCATCAGTTCCATCATCTAAATAAGCTAACCTTAAAATAGCTTGTTTAATCGCTTTTCCCGGATTGTCAGTATACTCCTTTTTTTTCCAATCTTCCTGGAATAAGGCCAGTCTCCTGTGTTGAGAAAATTGTTTTAACCAAATCTTGTTCTCTTCAGAAATTTCGTTCTGATTTTGTTGAATAGCATGATCCAAATGTGGTCCCATATCATTCAATTCCTCAACAACCCTTTCTCTAATCCATTCCGAATCGTCATCCAGTAATTTTATCAGATGCGGAAATTCGTTCATTTTAATCATACACTAATTATACCTGAATTATAAAATAAAAAAAGTAACAACTTTTTTTTCCTATGTATTAAAATTTTACAATGGACGAATTAAGACGAATAACTATAGGTCTCAAAGCGAAAAGGATTTTTTATATAACCTATGTAATATATAAATCCATAAGTTTCCATCTTTTAACAGCTAAATACTCCTTTTTTATTTGTTGGATGATGACGTTCTAAAACAGTTATCCTTCAATCATGTTATTGCTTCTGTATATGAATACATAGAAAATTTAAGAAATACAACTAAAAATAATGGACGTAAAAGAAGCTTTGATCCCCAAAATGAATTTGTGGCTGTTAATGATAACTATCATCATATTATTTGGGGTACTTAGTGTTGCATTTATTCTTTCCAGTCAGGATCAACCACTATCTTCCCCTATTCAGATACCTGCCGTATTTTATTTAAATACCTTTATATTATTGTTGAGTAGCTTAAGTATCCATTTATCCTGGACCAACCTGACTAACAAAAAATCGGGCATGTATTTGGGTATTGCTATAGTTACGGGCATTGTATTTCTTATCGTTCAGGTGTACGGTTGGATGCAAATGTATGAGCAAGAGTTATTTATTCAATCGAGCAATAAGCAAGTAGCTTTTCTGTATTTGCTCAGTGGATTACATGGCTTACACATCCTGGGAGCTATTCTTTTCCTGATATATGTGGCAGTGAAATTGCAGAAAAAAGGGTCGAAACTACTAGAACTAGGTACCTATTTCTGGCATTTTCTAGGAGTTTTATGGATATACTTACTAAGTGTATTGAACCTGGGTACCTAGCTACTATTTTTTTAGATCTTCGGGAATTTGGCAGTTATCTTTTCTTCTGGTATCGGCAATATGGATCACTTTCCATCCGTCCTTTTCTTCAGCCAGTAGAAAATGATTAATCCCGCAGTGTGAAAATGCTGATCCACGAAAAAAAGCATACTTCATCCATGCTGAAGCTAAGTGATCATCTACCTGTATATTAAGATCCCAAATTCGTTCATCCCAGACTTCCATCGTGAGGGGTTCCTACAGCGGATAAAAAACGAGTCGCAGATCCCTCAGAAAGAACGATCTCTCCATCTTTTTCAGCCGAACTGAGGAATATAATGTCAGTAGTCATCGTCGAAGATACCTTACTGCTATCCCCTTCTCTCATTCCATCAAAAAAGGTATGAATCACTTTCTCCACCGCTTTCTCAGCAGCAGGGGACTGTCCGTAGGTATGACTTTGAACCAGATTAAACAATAAAATACCTATGAAATGAAGAGGAATCGATAAATGACGCATTAGATTAGACATAAATTGTGAGATATTCATTCCTAAATTAGGTAGAATTTACGATTATGTTCATATAAGCTGTTGTAAAGCTTGTGGTCAATTAACATATTATGTGTCTCATTGCATTTGCGTACAGAATCCATCCCAGATATAAATTTATTCTAGTAGCTAATAGAGATGAATTTTGGGATCGTCCCACTAAGAATGCCCATTGGTGGGACGATGATCCTCACATATTAGCTGGAAAAGACATGAAAGCACATGGTACATGGCTGGGCGTATCCAGAACAGGCCAATTTACCGCTGTGACGAATTACCGAGAAGTACCTCTTCCTCCTTCAGGGACTACTTCAAGAGGACACCTTACCAGGAATTTTTTGAAAGATGATATTTCTCCGCAATCTTACGTAATTCAACTAGCAAAGAAATCGGAACACTACAGTGGGTTCAATCTTATCGTAGGGAATCTGGAAGAATTATATTATTGTTCCAATAGAACCTCTCCTCATTTACCCTTTTATATTCCGTTGCCTCCAGGTGTATATGGATTAAGCAATCGCTTGTTGGACACTCCCTGGCCAAAGGTACTTAATGCCAAGAGTCGGATACTACGGGTGCTTTCTCACATGCAATTGTCATCTATGCAACTTCTGGATCTACTTTCTGATCATTCCTTAGCAAAAGATTCTGCACTTCCTAACACAGGTGTAGATAAGTGGTTAGAAAGCAAACTTTCTGCTATGTGTATAGATATACCCGAAAGCAGATATGGAACCAGAATCACCAGTGCACTGTTAATAGATTATAATCACAACATTCATTTTCACGAAAAATCTCTAGAGAATGGCAACATTCTTAATTTTCACTTTCAGGTAGATACCAATAAAATGAAAGTACAAGACCTTATTAACTATTAATATAATATATATTATTTTTGTAGTAGCTCTATATATGGAATGTCATTATAATACCGGATACCTATGCGATACACACTTATTTGGTTAATCATTATATGTTCAGGGAATCAGTATGTATTCTCCCAGGAATTAGCTCAGGCGACCAATCATCAGCACGAAGAAGAATATGAAAATATTCATTCAACCTTCTTTGATTCGGAAGAAGTGGTTTCTTTTACATTACTGGCAAATTTTAAATCCATTCTAAAAGATAGAGGAGAAGAACCTGAAGAGCATCCTGCTAAACTATTGATGACAGATTCGAATAGCATCGTTGATTCCATCGATCTTAAATTAGAAGTGCGAGGAAATTTCAGAAAGAAGAATTGTTCTTTCCCTCCCCTGAGATTCGACTTTCCTAAAAAAGATATCCTGAGTACGATGTTCGCCGGAGAAAATAAATTAAAATTAGTCACTCACTGTAGATCCAATAATGATGCTTTTGAACAAAACGTATTAAAAGAGTATCTGACCTATAAGATCTATAACTATTTGACAGATTATAGTTTCAAAGTTCGGCTGGTAAATGTTACCTATAAAGATAGTGCAGGCAAATATGATGACGAAACCAGATATGGTTTTTTAATAGAAGATGATGATGAATTGGCAGAAAGACACGGAATGAAAATTCTCAAGGCTCAAAATGTTCATCCTGATGCTACCCAAAGAGATGTAGCGAATGTGATGGCTATATATGAATATATGATTGGAAATACGGATTGGTCCATCCCTAACTTACACAATGTAAAGTTATTAAGAGATACCGTTCCGGGTAAATTACCTATCCCGGTACCTTATGATTTCGATTGGTGTGGTGTGGTAAATGCTCCTTATGCAAAACCTAATCCCATGTTCAAAACTTCGAGCGTAAGACAGCGGGTATTTAGGGGATTCTGTAGAAGCGAAGAAGAATTTCAACAAGCTTTCGCTGTGTTTAACAGGGAGAAAGAACGTATTTACCAGTTAATCGATTCATTTACACAGTTAACCGATAAGGAAAAAGAAAAATGTGTCTCATATCTGGATGACTTTTATGAAACGATTAATTCCGAATCACTTACCAAAAGGGAAATATTAGCCAACTGTCGATAGGCTTTTTATTCCTCTTAATGAATTGTCATTGTAATTTTTAGCTATCATTTGATTACGCATTAACATTTCTTCTTTTTAGGATAGTCTTCATAATGTCCTAAACACTACACCTATTCATATGTTTATATAATAAAGCTAATATGAAAAACGCAGTAGAATTAGAACAACATAGAATAGAACGATATATAAATTTCGCGACCCTTTATCAGATAGAAGAGTCACAGTTTGATACTTTTGTAGGTTTGTATGAAATAGATGACCTTACAAGCTTTTATGCCTATCGTTCCTACAGAAAAGGAAAAGCAGGTGTTTAATGAATTGATTGGTGTAACAGGAGTAGAGGGATACCTGGATCACAGAAAAGCACACAATACCTTTGAGTTAATCATGCTTTGGAGGGAACAAACTGGAAATTGGGAAATGGATATGTTTAGGCTTAAAAGATAAAAAAACATGTAGATGTATAAGTCTACATGTTTTTCACTTACTAATCATATTAGGCTTACGGGCTTAAACGCTACATTTTAGTTGTTGGCTGTTGGGACCTGGCGAATCTTTCTGCTGTATAGGCCAAAACCACAGAAATATAACATTATCATCAAAATTTCCATAGGTTCTATTTTTTATCTTGTCTTTTCCTCAATGTACGTCAACCTTCCAGGAAAGTAGTATTAAATAGAGTGAACTTGCTATATACGTCCGTGAATATACCAAAATAAGAAGTGAATCCCCTAGTCCGAATTCGATTTCGTTAATTCTCTTACAGCTTCCACCGCATCCTCAAAACTGGGCTTAGCTGCTAACGCAAGACGATAGTACTGTAGCGCTTTTTCTTTATCTTCAAATCCTTCATAAAGTGCACCTAACATAAAGTAGGCTTCGGCATAATTAGGGGTGGTTGATGCCGCTCGTTCAAAATCAGCAATAGCCGAATCATAATCTTCGGCAAGAAAATAGCAATAAGCACGATTGTAAAAAGCCTGAGAAAATAATGAATCCTTTCTGATAGCAATGGTATAATGTGAAATGGCCTGATTAATATGTCTTTCAAAACTTACAGGATGTAAGCTGGAATCAGTTCTCAAAATTTCCCGGACGTGATAATCCCCTTCATAAAAATGGCTCAAAGGATGATCGGGATGAAACGCTAACATTTGAGCTCTGTATTGAGCAGCAAATGATTCATTTTCAAAATGATTCAGATAAATTTCGTGCAGCCTGCTCATTGCCTTAAAAAAAAGTACTATCAATCGCCAATGCTGATTGGTATGCTTGAATAGCTTCATTATATCTATCCCTAGACTCATGAAGAAATCCCCTGTGCAAACATATAAGCAGCCTCTAAAGAATCATGCCTAGCAGCTTTTTGATACAATTCAAGTGCTCGAAGATCCTTTCCTTTGAAAAAATGAAGCTGGCCCAATTGATAATAAACTTCCGGATTTTTACTTCCCAACCCAATCGCTGTTTCATAGGCCTTAAAGGCTTCTACAGTATCATGATTTGCCATAGAGAAAAATCCTTTTAAATAATAAAGCTCAGGCTGATTCCGGTTTAAATTGATCGCCTCATTAATATCTAGCATGGCAGAATCGACTTTTCCTTGTTGATAGTATAAGTCAGCTCGCTGTTGATAGAGACTGTAATCTCTTGGGGCCAGGTGAATTTGTTGGGACAGCAACTCCACTGTCTCTTCAGCAATCATCACCTCCTCCCGCCCTCCTTCTGAGTCTGAATCTTGGGAAATTTGGCAACCATTACATACTAAGCAAACAATTACCCCTAAAAGACTGGCAAAGTACATTATGGAGGGAAGAATATTTCGCATTGGTACATTTTTCATCTTCAACCTTCTATCTGTGAATTTTATATAAGCTGCGGCTCCCTTATTATCTTCTGGTCATAAAACACATATCCACCCTGAGCACCCTCCTTGTATGTTCCCCTAATCTCACTCTATGATCAATACGAAAATCGGATACTAACAGAATGTGATGTTGATCTTCCATAATCACCGCCTGCTGTTTTTGCTGTAAGCTAAATTTCTCGTCTATGAAAATATCACTCAATTTTTTTTGCTGGTTCATGCCAAAGGGAACCATCCTATCCCCTGTATGCCAATGTCTGATCTTCAAGGGAAAACTTATTTTATCCTGATCAAGGAAAAATACATTTTTTAGTCCGAATACCGGTTGATCAACATAATGAGGGTAAAAGGTTAGTTGGCAATTGTTCCAGTGAATCTTCGTTTCCTCCTTTATCTCTTCTATGATGAGATGTGGGACTACTTCCTGATCATATTCACTCGATGTCGGACTCCATTGTATCCCCTCCCTTGTTCTCCATAAGGCTCCTTTTTTGGTCAATATCTTTTTCCCCACCTGAAGCTTATATAATTGTGTACCTTCCCAAAGTTCGTGGCCGTGTATGCCCCATTGTTCAAATACATACACTAACAGTAAAGGAATATACTTCCTTCCAAATTCCATTTCGAATTCCTTCCAATCCAACGTAAACGAATCAATCATACACCTTTCCTTCCATTGATTTAATATGCTGTTCATCCATTTAGATTGAAATTCATACCATGCCGTCCGGTTCACAAGCTGTTCTCCAGGATTAGGGTGTAGGTGCTTTAGCGCAGGAATAACGGAGTGTCTGATTTTATTTCGGGCATAATCCTCCTTCATATTGCTGCTATCTATTAAAAAGGGTAGATCAAAATGTTGGCACATCATCTCAATCTCTGTTTTATTAAGCCCTAATAGAGGTCTTACATATCTTTCTCGCTTATAAGGAATAGCTTTCACAAAATCAGCACTATTGCCTTTCAAGAGGGAAAAAATGATACTTTCAGCCTGGTCATCCGCATGATGGGCAGTAGCGCAATACTGATAGCCTTCCTTATTCATCGTTTCCTCAAAAAATGTATACCTCAACTCTCTGGCTAACATTTGCAGTGAATCTTTGCGCTCAGTAAGCAATTTTTCTGTTTCATGTGTTTTTATGTATACAGGAATATTCCATTGGTGAGCTATTTTTTGTACCAATGCGGCCTCAGCCTCAGATTCTTCCCCTCTTAGCTGATAGTTCACATGAGCGATCCCAATATCATACTGTTGATGGTGAAGGACATAAGCTAAAAACACAGAATCCGGACCTCCACTCACTGCTACTAATACTCGATCCTTCTTTTCGAATAACTCATACTTCTCAATGGCATGAGTTATTTTATCAAGAATATTGGTCCATATATCCCCAATTGGGGCCTGAGGTTCACTCATAAGAATAGATTATCAGTAGAAATGCCGGAAAATATGACAACCTAGGTCATTGATCACTCATAAAATTATGAATTTCTGTGAGAAAACCCCATCTTTAGCGACGGTGTATGCCGCGGGAAATCAATCAAGTGTAGTATGGACATACCCTTACCTTCTTCTCAAGCGCCTGTTAATCAATCTAAGGAGCAAAGCCCCAAGCTTTTTCCCTACAATTCCACCTTAAGCCTTGTTCCCCTCATAGAATATTGGCAACAAGCATTAGAGGAAGGTAATGCCATCGATGGTTTATTGGCACTAAGGGTGATGGAACAGGTTCGTCTTGCCCCGGAATTGTATGATCCCATTCACGATTTGTCGGCATTAGCACCTCATAAAGAAGTGGTAGAGTTATTAATGACTGCCATATTTCCACCAGCCCTGGGTAATGATATTATAGGGGCTGCCATCGCTCCCTACAGACTGAAGCCCATTTACGCCACGCCAAAATATCACCAATTTATTTCGGAACAGGGAAAAGAATTATTTGGATCCTATGTCATTGATCACAAAACTCATTTCAGAAACCAGGTGCTATTTGCTTGTAGCTTGATCCTGGATAAATGTTACGGACTGAATCTGCTTCAGGAAGCTCCTATTCTATTTCACACCGTTCATCCGGAAAGCGGGCTAGATAGGTATTTTAAGTCTCAGATCAATGCGCGTTTCGCTAAAATCATTTGTCCCGACCAGAATGATCCTCCCAGGCTGGATAAAGGAGCTATTCGGCAATTGCTGAATAATATGGATGATATTGACTTATGGTTGCGCACCTTATCCCCTAAATCCTATGCTTTCGAGGGAATCGTCATATTAAATCTATTGGAAATGACGGAGGAAGAAATGCTTTCCAGTCTTAAATACGATTTATTAGCGCGGGATGCATTTGTTTCTGAAAAGAGGAAAATGCAAATCATTCAGAAATTGCGCAGCCTCTTTCACGATCCAGAATTAAAAGTTGGGCTATGCTTGATGAATGATTATGAGATATTTGGTCATTTGACGGAGGAACCGATGTGGGGTAGTTTGTGTTCTGATCATAAGAGTCCCTGGTTAGGAGACAACTTGTGTGTGCTACATCGGCAGGTCATCACTCACCAAAAGCCTCATATCGTCGATGATCTGGATTTACATCCTGAGGCCAGTTCTATTAATGAAAATTTACGCCAACAGGGTATACGAAATTTGATTTTGGCTCCTCTATGCAGTGAACAGGGAGTGATCGGGATTTTAGAACTGGGATCATCCAAGATTGGCAGCTTAACCGCATTATCTGCGATCAAACTCAGTGAGATTCTTCCCATTTTTACCGTAGCTATCGAGCGATATATAAAGGAGCTGCTCAATTCCGTTCAAGCGATCATCAAAGAAAAATATACAACCATACATCCTACTGTAGCATGGAGGTTTAATCAGGCCGCCGTCAGACATCTGGAAAATCCTACGCTGGAACCGGAGCAAATTATATTTGAAAATGTATATCCACTATATGCTATTTCAGATATCAGAGATTCCAGTTCCATTCGAAATCACGCTATTCAATCTGATTTAATCCAACAACTCAGCCTGGCTCAGCAGGTAATTCAAGAAGCACTATCTATTAAAGATCTCCCTCTGTTGGAGAGATTAAATCACAGAATTCAAAAACAACGTACAGCGATAGAGGAAGCACTTTCTTTCGGCGATGAAGTAGCTATTCTTGAAATGATTCGAGATGAAATAGATCCTGTTTTTATTCACCTTCGCCAACATCATCCTCGATTAGAAAGAATTATACAGTTATATGATGAGGCACTGGATTCGAAAATTGGTCTGGTATATAAAAGAAGAAAACAATATGAGGAAAGTTTGAATCTCATTAATGCTACCTTATCCCGATATTTAGATCAACAAGAGGCTATTTCCCAGCGTATTTTCCCTCATTATTTCTCAAAAAATCAGACAGATGGAGTAGAGTACGATATATATGTGGGTAATAGTATTGTACCTGGGAGACATTTTGATTTGATGGATCTACAGAATTTACGCTTGTGGCAATTGAAGATTACCAGTGAAATGGCCCGGATTGTAGCTAACCTAAAACACGACATGCCCATTCCTATGGATATCGCTCATTTGATTTATGTTCATAGCACTAGCCTTGATATTAAATTTAGAATGGACGAAAAGCGATTTGATGTAGATGGTGCCTATAACGTACAATATCAAATCATCAAAAAAAGAATTGATAAATCCTATATAAAGCATACCACTAAAAGGCTCACCCAACCAGGAACTATTTCCATTGTTTACTCCCATCCTCGTATAGAACAGGAATATAAGACCTACATCACCTATCTACAGGAAAAAGAATATTTGGAGCCAGATATTTCCTATTTCGAAGTCGAATCCATGCAAGGCGTTAAGGGCCTAAAAGCTATGAGGGTAAAGGCAAATTTGTTTCACCCTATTTCTACCGCCAGTATCAATGTCCAGGAAATTTTTTAGCTCAATGGTGTTTACGACCATTTTCCATGAGATCCCAACATCTGATCCATACTTCATATGCGTATATGATGAGATAAACATACAATTTCATACACCCATGAGCGATGGTCTTTTTGTGGTGATGGGTGTATTCGATAAGGTATGCTAAACCGGAGAGAAAGGCGAAGCAAAGAGCCAGAAAAAAATATCCCAGGTAATCCACTTGCGATGCGGAAGCGACCTCTCCAAGGAGATTTGCATAAGCGGAAGGACCGATCAAGCCTAAAATGAAGAGATTTTTTTTCATGTTGGATATACTATACTCTATATTAACCGTTTCTTTACAAAAAGTTCAGCTAAAAACGGAAAATGATTCCAGCAAAAATGGCTCAATGAAGAGAGAAGTAGAAATAGATTTGTAGAATAAAGTTAGTTTCTCCTATATTTTCGACCCAATTGCTCAAAAAGTAAGAGGTTAGTACGGTCTATGGACGATTTTACAGATAAAAAGAGAGTTAGTGGAAAAAGAGACGTATTAAAACATATTATTAAACTTAAACGGTTTCTACCTTTAAGTCGCTTTTGGAAAGCATTCAAGTTGTTTATGAATTCTAAGAGACGTCAAATATTACTTTATATTCTCAGCGACCTGATAGGGAGTTATGTGGTGTGGATCCTGCTGGGATTAATGAATGGGGAGATGTTTGACCGATCGGGAGAGGTAGATGCTATCGTATTTACTGCTGCTATTATCATTTCTAGCTGTTGGGTCTTCTTATACGCGGTATCGGGTCTTTACAACCGTCCATTCAGAAGATCGCGATTTCAGGAACTTTCCAGAATATTCAAATATACGCTTATCGGGGTGTTAGTCCTTTTCTTCCTCATCGTACTGGATACTCCTGTGAATAAATATGATTCCTATAGAATATGGTTTACTACCTATCTGTTACTTCAATTTGGGGTAATTGCTTTTCTCCACTTACTCATCACTACGCGCACAAATGTCAGAATACGAAACAGGAAATTAGGATTTCCTACAGTGCTTGTGGGATGTAAAAATCAAGCCAGACAGATATACAGTGAATTACAGTATCAGCGGAAGTCTTTGGGATATCAGTTTAAGGGATATGTTAGTACCAATGGGCCGGAGACTTGCCAACTTCCGGAAGAGCTCCCCTATTTAGGAAACACTTCCAATTTACCTGAGGTGGTGAAGGAACTTCAGATTGAAGAAATAATTATTGCGCTGGATGCACAGGAATCTGACCATCTGGAATCCATTATCGAATATTGTGATAACTGTCCTTCCTATATTAAAATAGTACCTGGAATTTATGATTATATCGTAGGTAGTGTAAAGAGTTCCCATATTCTGGGGGCTCCATTGATTGAAATTTATCCCCAAATCATCAGGCCCTGGGAAAGAATTGCCAAGCGAATGTTTGATATAGGGGTTTCTTTAGTAGCATTGATCTTATTAATCCCAGTGTATTTGATCATCGCCATATTAATCAAACTAGATTCCGAAGGACCTATTATCTTTAAACAGGAGCGCATAGGGAAAAATGGAGTTCCGTTTTTAATCTATAAGTTTAGGTCCATGTACATAGATGCGGAAAAGATGGGACCTGCTTTATCTTCAGATCGGGATCCAAGAATTACAAGGATTGGATTAATTTTACGAAAATTGCGATTTGATGAACTGCCACAGTTCTGGAATGTACTAAAAGGAGACATGAGTATTGTGGGACCTCGTCCTGAAAGGCAGTTTTATATCGAACAGATCGTTAAGTTTGCTCCTCACTACAGACATTTACACAAAATTCGCCCCGGTATCACGTCTTGGGGACAGGTAAAATATGGCTATGCCTCTAATGTAGAGGAGATGGTAGAGCGCTTAAAGTACGATTTGCTTTACATAGAGCAAATGTCCTTTTCCCTGGATGTAAAGATCATTTTATACACGATTATTGTGATGATCGAAGGAAGAGGAAAGTAATTTCTGAATGTAAATATATTTATAATTACATATGTTTATATGACAAAAACTTGCCATTATTCTTATTTTATGAACAAATATTATACAAAACCTAAGTTCTTAACAATTTGATAACATTAACCTCACCTTTTCTTTACCCATCATTACGACTATTGCCACGGAGAAGTAAATTGTCAAGACGATCAAAATTGTCTTGCATACTGCATATTTGGGTCCATTGAAATATAGAGTTGCACATAAATTATATAACATCAGCATTCAGCCTTATCATCACATCTTTTAATACCAAATTATGAGATATATTTACTCATTTACTACATTAATACTTTTTTCACTCATTTGTTTTTCTAGTCAGCCATTAGCAGCACAAACGGGAACAATACGTGGAAAAGTCGTTGATGGAGAATCAGGAGAAGTATTACTTGGATCCACTGTGCGCTTACTAATAGATGGACAAGTTCGCGGAGGTGCGTATACTGATCTTGAAGGTAATTATACCGTACAGCCTAATCCCCCTGCAGGAGATTATCAATTAATTGTATCCTATGTGTCTTATATAGATGATACAGTGGATATCAGTGTACTCGACGGAGAAGTAACATTCACAGATCATCTCTTATTCCAGGATCTGCAAATTAGAGAAGACCTGGAAGTCGTTATTACTGCCAGAAGAGATCAAGCCTCAACAGTAACCTTATTTAACACGAAAAGAAACTCTATCAATTCAATCGATGGGGTATCACTAGATTTAATTAAAAGAACCGGGGATGCAAATGTAGCTTCAGCAGTACAGAGAATTTCAGGGGTTACAGTAACAGATGGTAGATATGTATATGTACGAGGATTAGGGGATAGATATAGTAAGACAACATTAAATGGGGCAGAATTACCCAGTTTGGATCCGAATAGAAACTCTGTTCAGTTGGACCTTTTCCCTTCCAATTTGATTGATAACATTATTATCTACAAAAACTTTACCCCAGACTTACCAGGTAACTTTTCAGGTGGATTAATAGATGTGGTTACTAAGGATTTTCCCGATCGCTTTTACCTGTATGCAAATACTTCTTTTGGATTTAATGATCAATCCTCTTTTTTAAGTGAAAGTGACAATGTACCTTCCCAAGTTACTGGCGACACAGACTGGTTCGCTCAGGATGATGGAACTAGAGAATTACCTGGAATTATAGGAGATTTACGTGCCCAGGGAGGAATCCCGGTTATTTCTTTTAATGATCAGGAAGCGATTAATTCATTAGATCAAGCCAGTAATGCATTCACCACACCGATCTCTCCTTCTTTCGATGGTACCTCTTTCATGAATCACAATCATCAGATTTCCTTAGGGGATCAGTTCAATTTATTTGGAAGACCTTTCGGATATATTGCTAACATATCATACAGAAATACCTTTAACTTTTATGAAGGTACGCTAAGAGATATAGATGGTACCATAGATCCTGATGGAGCTCGTACTGCTCGTTGGTTTAATACAAGTAGTGCTAATAATATTGCAGACTCTCTGATCAACCAAAGAGACTTATCAGACACTCAGTTCCAGCGCAATATTTTATGGGGAACCTTGGTCAAATTATCATACAAGCCACGTGCTTCTCATAAATTCAGTTTTAACTTCATGCGCAATCAAAGCGGGGTCCAATCAGACCGCTTTCAGGAAGGAAACTTACCATCAGATGATGACGCATTATTTTTCCAAACCCGTACGCTCAGCTATATAGAGCGTTCATTAAATGTCTATCAGTTGGAGGGGGATCATGCATTCATGGATGGGAAATTAGACATGAGGTGGATTGCTTCTTTAACAAGATCAAAGCAGGATGAACCAGACCTGCGATTCTTCAGTAATGACTTTCAATTTAGTTCTGCAACACCTGGACAAGAAAGAACAAGAACCAACTACAATATCCAACCAGCATTATATCGTGATCCTTCCAGATTCTTTAGAGAACTAGATGAGACAAATGCAGATGTAAAGTTACACTTTACTGTTCCATTTAAACAGTGGAACGATCAGGAAGCAAAAATCAGATTTGGTGGTGCTTATACGTATAAGGAGAGATCTTTCGAAGAGATTCGTTTTGAGTTCCAGTCTCAACCAGGAGCCCAAAGTTTCAGGTCTTTGAATCAGCAGTTCCCAAATGATCCTTTAGCAGCAATTGATGCATTCTTTGCTCCTGATAATCTGGGAGTTGTAGGTACTTCCGGAAATAACTTTCCTTCTTATGGGAATATTATTGTAGATGTAACTGAAGATAGAAACGCTTACGATGCTGAACAAAACATCTATGCTGCCTATCTTATGACAGAATTACCACTCACTGAAAAGTTAAAATCAGTGGTAGGTGTTCGCTACGAAAGAACTGATGCTGAAACGACCCCTCGTGATACGACCCAGGGTGTAGGTATTTTGGATTTAAATGACTTCCTCCCTTCGGTGAATTTTATCTATGCCGCTACAGGTAATATGAATGTAAGAGCAGGTTATTCCAGAACGTTAGCAAGACCGACCTTTAGAGAGTTCGCTCCATTCACTTCTTTCGACTTTGCTGGGGATTTCCTATTAAATGGAAATGATACATTGAATAGAACGTTCATTGATAACTTCGATCTTCGTTGGGAATGGTATCCAACGCCAAGTGAAATTGTTTCTTTCAGTGTTTTTTATAAAGATTTTACTGATCCTATAGAAAAAGTGATTGAACCATCCGCAGCTAATGCAGAGCTTACATTCAGAAATGTGCCGTCTGCTACTGCTTATGGGATAGAAATAGAAGCCAGAAAGTCATTGAGATTTATTTCTCCTGCCCTTCGCAATTTCCAATTAGGAGGTAATGCCTCTTTTATTGAATCAGAAGTGGATATTAATGAAGATGAGTTCCGACAAATTCAATCTGTTGATCCATCGAGAGATGATACCCGCCCACTGTTTGGTCAGTCTCCTTTTACTTTTAATGCGGAACTCGCTTTCCTTGATGACACTTTGGGAATCAAGGCCAGTTTGAGTTATAGCGTATTTGGAGATAGAATTGCTGTGGTAGGTGGTACAGATCCAGATGTATTTGAACAATCGAGAGGCTTGTTAAACTTTTCTATCGCAAAGGATATTGGATCAAGAATGTCTTTGAGGTTCCGTGCAAATAATTTATTAAATCCGGATTACGAATTTATACAGGAATATAATGGTGTGGATTATATCTTCCAGACAAATACGATAGGAAGAACCTTCTCACTAAGTTTTACCTATTCTATAAAATAAAGACGGAATGCAGCGTTTTGGGGTACCAAACGCTGCATTTACTATTTTAATGAATTTCATGAATTCGGATAGAAAGAGTGAAAAAAATTCAAACAGATATTTCATTATTTGGTTTGCATACTTGAAAGCTCAAAATTATTTTACAAAATTTAATAGTTCTTTTTATAATGCATTAACACTTTGCATGAATTTCCAAACAACTAAATATTTAACTGCAATGAAAAAACTCTATTTATGTTTAGTCATGGCATTTACGGCATTAACTGTAAATACAGCTTTTGGCCAAGCAAATGTTCAAGTCATTCACAATTCTGCCGATCCGGCAGCAAGAGAGGTGGATGTTTACATTGACACCACATTAGCTCTTGACAATTTCACTTTCCGTACAGCTACTGAATTTTTAGCACTAGGTGCTGGAGAGGTTACTATAGGCGTAGCTCCCGCAACTAGTAATGATCCCGAAGATGGAGCTGGAATTGCTGATACGATTGCTTCTTTCAACTTCACTTTAGTAGATGGCGAATCATATGTTTTAGTAGCTACAGGTGTATTAAGTCCTGATGATTTTGATGCCTCTGTAAATGCGGAGATCGGATTTACTATAGCAGCTTTCACTCCTGCACAGCAAACTGCTGCTGCTGACAGTGTAGCACTATTAGCTTATCACGGATCTACTGATGCTCCAAGAGTAGATGTAAACGCTCAAGGGGTAGGTACATTAGTTCCAGATATTGGATATGGCGAATTTGCCGGATATGTAACCGTGCCTGCTGCTTCATTTACGCTAGATGTAGCTGTTGCCGGAACAGAAACTGTTGCACATACGGTAACTGCTGATCTTAGTACATTAGGTGGTAACGCTGCCGTAGTTGTAGCTTCCGGTTTCTTAAATCCCCTAACTAACCAAGCTGGTGCTGGTTTCGAATTATTAGCTGTATTGCCTGATGGTACAGTAGTTACCCTTCCTGAGGTAGTACCTGCAGGAACGGATATCGTTGTTTCAGGTGGAACTGGAGACGCTATTTGGACTGCTGAAAACACATATATTCTAGATGGATTCGTATTCGTAGAAGATGGAGATACACTAATCATCGAGGCAGGAACAGTTATCAAAGGTGAAACTGGTCAGGGGGCACAAGCTTCTGCATTAATCGTAGCAAGAGGTGGATTCATTCAGGCTAACGGTACTGCTGCTGATCCTATCATCTTTACTTCTATTCTTGATGATGTAACTACTACTGATGATATTCCTTTAGGAACTTCAGGACTTTGGGGTGGTGTCATCATCCTTGGTAATGCTTCCTTGAACTCTGAGCCTGGTCAAACAGCTATTGAAGGTATTCCTGTAGGAGAAGCTCGTGGTCTTTACGGAGCTATCGATACCGACGGAGACGGTGTATTCGAAACATTCAACGATGAAGATAATTCTGGTTCATTTAGATATGCTTCTATCCGTTATGGAGGTTCTGACATCGGAGCTGGAAACGAAATCAATGGTCTTACGCTAGGTGGTGTAGGTAGTGGAACTACCATCGAATTCGTAGAAGTTATCTTCAACGCAGATGATGGAATCGAATTCTTCGGTGGTACTGTAAATACAAAGTGGATGGCTGCAGCTTTCTGTGGTGATGATGCTTTTGATTATGATGAAGGTTTCCGTGGAAAAGGTCAGTTCTGGTTTGTTATCCAGGCTGAAGGATTTGGCGACCGTGGTGGTGAGCATGATGGGGGAACTACTCCTGAAACTGCTGAGCCTTTTGCTACTCCTGAAGTTTTCAACGCTACGTTCATCGGTCCTGGTGAAGCTGTAAACACCAGAACAATCACTTTCCGCGATAATGCTGGTGGAGAATACAACAACTCTATCTTCGTAGAATATGGACAGGGAATTGATATTGAAAGATTAGCTAGTGGAACAAACTCTTTCGAGCGTTTAGAAGCTGGAGATCTTGAATTAAATAACAACGTTTTCTGGAATGTAGCTGGTAATGATTCTACCGCTATTTTCACTGCTGCTGGAAATGGAGCAACTCCTGAAGATGCTACTTTCCTTACAGGATATTTCACTGATCAGGAAAATGTAGCTGCTAATCCTAGCTTGGTAGGGATCAGCCGTACAAACGACGGAGGTCTTGACCCACGCCCTCAGGGAGTTTCTGCTTTCACTAATTTTGCTACTTTATCTGACGAGTTTTTCACTCCTGTTTCTTACAAAGGAGCCTTCGGTTCTGGAGGAGTTTGGTTAGACGGATGGTCCGCTCTGGACGAATTCGGATATTTCCCAGAAGCATTTGAACCAGTTGGACTAGACACTGCTAATTCTGCAAGTGTACAGGTAATTCACAATGCTGGTGATCCATCTGCAAACGTAGTAGACATTTATTTAGATAGTGCTTTGTTAATTGATGACTTTGGATATAGAACAGCTACTCCATTTGTTTCTCTACCAGCTGGAGTAGAAATCAATATTGGTGTTGCAGGTGGCGAAAGTGCAGGCCCTGGAGATATCATCGCTGAGTTTCCATTCACCTTAGAAGCTGGTGGAACGTTCATCGTAACTGCTACCGGTGTACTTAGCCCTGAAGATTTTGACACATCTGCAAATGCTGAGATCGGATTTACGCTTGCAGCAGCAGCCGGACAATCTGAAGGAACTACTGCTGGGGTAGACCTGTTAGTATATCATGGTGCTACTGATGCTCCTGCTGTAGATGTAAGAACTGGTGGAGCTAATCTTGTTTCCAATATCTCTTATGGAGAGTATAACCCAGCAGGATACTTTGAAGCTCCTGCAACAGCACTTCAAATTGACATCGCTCCTACTGGTGCTGATTCTATTGCTTCTTTCACCGTTGATTTAGGTCCTTTAGCTGGAGGAACAGCTGTAGTTCAAGCTTCTGGTTTCCTTAATCCATTAACTAACCAGGGAGGTGCTGGATTTACCTTAATCGCTGTTCTTCCTGATGGAACTGTTCTTGAATTAGATCCTGTAGTACCAGGAGAAGTTATCCGTGTTACTGATAACACAGGAGATGGAACTACTACATGGACAGCTAATAATACCTACGTTCTTGATGGATTCGTATTCGTAGAAGATGGAGATACCCTTGTAATCGAGCCAGGAACTGTTGTTCAAGCTGAATCAGGACAGGGTGCTCAGGCTTCTGCTTTGATCGTAGCTCGTGGTGGATATATCATCGCTGATGGTACTGCTGCTGATCCTATCATCTTTACTTCTGTACTTGATGATGTAAATGTTGCAGATGATGTTCCTGTAGGAACTTCAGGTCTTTGGGGTGGAGTAATCATCCTTGGAAATGCTTCATTGAACTCTGATCCAGGTCAAACAGCCATCGAAGGTATCCCTGTAGGAGAAGCTCGTGGTCTGTATGGAGCTATCGATTCGGATGGAGACGGAGTATTCGAAACATTTGACGATACTGATAACTCTGGTATCTTCCGTTATGCATCTATCCGTCATGGTGGATCTGACATCGGTGCTGGAAACGAAATTAACGGTCTTACTTTAGGTGGTGTAGGTAGTGGAACTACGATCGAATTTGTAGAAGTTATCTTTAACGCTGATGACGGAATCGAATTCTTTGGTGGTACTGTTAACACCAGATATATGGCAGCTGTACTTTGTGGAGATGATGCTTTTGACTACGATGAAGGATACCGTGGAAATGGTCAGTTCTGGTTTGTTCTTCAAGCTGACGGTTCTGGAGACCGTGGTGGTGAGCACGATGGAGGAACTACTCCTGAAACGGCTGAACCATTTGCTACGCCAGTCATTTTCAATGCTACCTTTATCGGTCCTGGTGAACCTGCTAATACCAGAACTATCACTTTCCGCGATAATGCTGGTGGTTCTTATGTAAACTCTATCTTCACTGAGTATGGACGTGGTATAGACGTAGAGAAATTAGCTAGTGGAACACATTCTTTCGATCGTTTAGTTGCAGGTGATCTGAACCTTAGTGCTAACGTATTCTGGAACGTAGCTGGAAATGATTCAACTGCTATCTTCACTGTGGCTGGTGCAGGTGCTGAAGAAGCAGATCAAACATTCATTCAAACTTACTTCGGAGACGAAGAAAACTTCGTAGCTAATCCTTCTCTAGTAGGAATTAGTAGAACGAATGACGGTGGTCTGGATCCTCGTCCACAAGGATTTGCCGGTACAGTAAATCTTGATGACGAACCAAATGGATTTGTTGATGTAGAATATAGAGGTGCATTTGCCCCTGCAGATTCTGGGTCTACTAATACCTGGCTTGCCAACTGGACAGCTCTAGATCAACTTGGATACTTAGGATTTGATTCTTTGGCAACTTCGATCGCTCCTGAGAGAATATTGACTGGATTCAACTTCTATCCAAACCCAACTACTGACATGTTGACTGTTGAAGCAGATGAGCTTACTCAGGCTCCTTTAAACATCTCACTTTTCAACATGATGGGACAAGAAGTATTGAACACTCGCATTCAGCCTATCAACGGTTCTGTACGTGAGCAAATCAATATTAGCAACCTGAATCCTGCTGTTTACATCCTTAGAGCTACTCAAGGAAATAAAATTACTGCTTCTCGCGTAGTTGTTCAGTAATGTGTAAACATATAGCATAAAAAAACCCGCGCTTAGCGCGGGTTTTTTTGTTTTATAACCATTAGCAATTTAGTATTTTGGATAATTGACTTTGATATTTGATATATCCAAGAACAGCATAAATAAACTTGTTAGCTTATCCATTGACCTAGCACCAATTACCATTTATGAATCATTGATATGAAAAATTCTTCTACTTGCTTTTTAACTTTCATTCTTTTATTTACATCCATCCTTTTATCAGCTCAAACAGCCAAGCTTCAATTCATCCACAATGCTCCCGACCCCTCAGTTAGCGTAATTGATATTTATTTCAATAATACCCTTTGGTTTGATAATCTTTCCTTTAGAGAAGCCACCTCCTTTGAATTCGTCCAAGCGGATATACCCATTGAATTGGGGATAGCACCTGAAAATAGTGAAGGTCTACAAGATGTAATTGCAAGCTTTCCCTTCAATTTACAGGCAGGAAGTGAATTAGTCGTAGTTGCCACTGGTGTGTTAACCCCAGAAAACTTTAGTGAAGCTGCTAATACAGATATCGAATTCACCTTAGAGACGATAGAGGGTCGATCTAAAGGAAAAAACGCCCCCTTAGTTGATTTATTGGTATATCATGGAATTACCGACCTAGCGGCCTTACATATTTCTGTAGATACAACTTTACTGGTCAATGAAATCAGCTATCAGCAATTTACAGAGGACTATCTCCCTACCCCAAATTCACTGTTACAATTAGAGGTAAGTTTGATTAATGGAGATATCATTGGTAATTATACACTGGATCTTACGGGAACTCCTGACAATGCGGCTATAGTCCTCGCTTCCGGTTTTTTAAATCCTGAAACCAACCAGGGGGGTCCTGCCTTTACCTTCATTAAAGTGTTAACTGATGGTAGTGTTCAGGAGTTAGGCATAGCCACTTCTGTTCAAGCAAACAAGCATCTCAATGGTGTTCATGTATTCCCCAATCCAGCGACATCACATCTGTTTATAGAGGCTGAGGATCTTTCCCAGTCGCCATTGAACATTTCATTATTTGATATGATGGGGAAAGAAGTATTCGTACAAACCGTAAGACCTATCAATGGAGTGGTGAAAGAGAACATTGATCTGGGGAGAATCAATCCTGCATTATATATGTTAAGAGCTACAAATAAAGATAGAGTAACTTCTTTCAGGATTGTAGTTCAGTAGGATAAAAAATGTGCGAACTCTTTTCATACATTGTGGATTAATTATATTCCATTCACCTTAATAAGCCCTGAAAGTGGCAATTTAACACAGTATAGGGTATGCTCGAAGGGATAAACCCTATGAAATAAATTACCTCTTTCAGAGATTCCCCTCATTAGCAAAGGCAAAGATGACTGTAGGATTTAGTCTGGATATGCGGGGGGAATGGCGCTAAGACCGAACCGATAGGTGAGTCCGAAAGGCATCGGTCAGCGTTCAGCTGACGCCCCAATCCCCACAAATTACGCTATGGGTGATACCGATTCACGGATGCTTGTTCATTGATCCACCCTTTTTTTCGTGTTTCATCCAGCTGAACAACTCGCCTGGATTTGAATGTCGCTGGTTTTGGTTTACCTTTCAATATCGTATCCTATATCATCCTAAGACAAAAAATTCCTATCTCCTATTAACTCTAAAGGTGTCCCTAGTTCCAATGGAATTTCAGACATATATCCCTCTCCAAAGGTAGCTCCGATCATGTGCCCCATATTTCTTGCTCTTCCCTCCAGGAAATGCCAAAAATCAGGACTGGAAATATAGGTTTTCGTTTCACTGGAGTTTTCAGGATCAACTGACAGAAAAAATTGGGAAGCATAAGCTGCTAACACCTCTTTCTTCCTTTCGTAATAAGGAGTGATATCCACTACGAAATCAGGACTCAAGGAATAATCCTGGATAAAAAAACACACACGTTTAGGCCTCCATGCTTCCTGCTGCTTCCCATCTGCATCGGTGGTAATGCGAATGAGTCCACTATAGAAGGCCGCATCTCTGACCAACTTAGATCCTCTTCCATGATCAGGATGACGATCTTCAGGCGCATTGGCGATCACTATTTCTGGCTGATGGTTTCTAATCGCACGAATTACAGCCAACTGATGCGCTTCATCCTGGACGAAAAAACCATCTCTAAATCCTAAATTTCCTCTGTAGGATAATCCCAGTAATGTCCCGGCTTTTGCTGCCTCCTGATCCCTAATTTCTGCTGATCCTCTGGACCCTAGCTCTCCTCTGGTCAAATCTATAATACCTACCTTTTTTCCTCGATCTACCATCTTCAAAATAGTCCCAGCACACCCTAACTCTGCATCATCCGGATGAGAAGCGAAAATGAGAACGTCTAATTTTTCTTTCATGTTAGTGTATAATGTAGGCCGTGAACTTAATGGGAAATTTTAACAATTAAAATTATGGGATGTATACTTTCAGGTAAGACATCATAGGATTTCTATTAACATACTCCATCTCAATATATTGAACATATATACCTGATGGAAGAGGGCTAGAGAGTCGGTAGTGAATCTGATTCCCTTCTCGTGTACTTGGCAAGATTTGAGAGACTAATTTACCTTCCATATTAAACAATTGAGAAGATATAGATAATAACTCCCCGGTTAACCCATTCTCTATTTGAATGTACCAATGATCATTGTCGATAGGTGAAGGATAAAGGGTGAGATAAGGGGTTTCTTTATCTATATCGGGTAAATTGGAAGTAATAATTTCTCTCTGAGCAAATTCCGGTCTAATCATAAAGGTTCCTCCTAATCTGGTAGAAGTCCATGTTCCTATGGAATCCCAGAAGCACAAAGCATCATTCTCATAAGTAAGATCAAAGCCTAACCCAATAGGCACACCGTCTAATTGCTGAAGCCCTACCCAAAAAGTACCTTCCATCAACTGAGGCTCTGTCAACACAAAGCGTTCAAAATGATCAATTTCCGAACCATAGACTACTTTTGTTCCATCTAATTGTCTGTAGAAGATCGAGTCGGGATCTGGAGCATTCCAAACGGCTAATCTAAATGCCCTATCAGCTAAATCAATGCTTTGGTTTGTATTGGGGTTGAAAAAAGTGCCAGGAACGAAACTCATCCAAACAGCCGTTAATAATCTGGGTTCATCCAAGGTAACTTGAACTCCAAATCCTCTGGCATTATTGATCCCATATGCAGCATCAGCCTCTCCATCGTCGTAAGCCAACAAAGAATCTATGGGAAATTGCTCAATTACCTGATTATTATTCGCCACTGCATCGCCGATTCCTGAACTTTGTAAGCTGACTTTATATGCGCCAAACGTATCAAAGGATTGATTGGTAAATGTATTTGCCGTAGCGACGATACTGACCTGATCTGCAGGAATCGTAAATGAGCTATTGATCACTCCGCCATTGGTAAAGTTTCTGTTGTTTACAGGATCACTAATAGAGGCTTCCACATTTCCATTTTGGCTACTGTTACTAAGATTAGATATCAACAAATTGACAGGCTGAAACCAATCGTTTTTATCCTGAAATACATTTAGCGGAATTCCGGTAAAAGGATCTAAAGGAGAACGTATTAAATGTATAGGTGAAATATCTTCATAGTTCGTATTTTCACTCACATCTCCCCTATCCACATCTAACAAGACATAATCCAAATGCCATTGGTCCAAATAGCCATTGAGAGATCCAATGTTTTGAAAGGCCATTTGAAAATCACTATGAAAAAAAGCTTGATCACTTAATGGGATGACATGTTGAATAAATTGAGTATTTGAATCCCCGGATAAGGTAAATACTTCCTGAAATTCTCCTTCCTGATTTTTAAAAGAAACGGTAAAACGGTCGCTTGCTTCAGGTGCGTTCCCTTTTCCCTGAGCTTGAAGAAAAAAGCTCAAAATAACATTATCGAAGGGTCTGAAAGCAGAGAGGTCTATAGGTTGTGAGACTAATCGATCTGCAGGCCCGGAGAGTAAGTTGGTAGCATACACCAAACCAGATGCATTTGCTCCATCGAACGTCGCGGTTCCGTAGCTTGGTGGATTAATAGCCATTCTCCTGCTAATCAGTGGAACATCAGCTGTATCGCCTACATCCCAAATGGCAGGATCTGGAAGCACTCCTTCATAGGAAAAATCATCAAAAAAGGGAAGAACTAAGCTAACGGCAGAGGTTCTTACTGATTCATCTTGATGTAGATGTGGAGTTGAGGTTCTTGAAGGTGAATGATGAGTTGGAAGAGGTAAAAGGATATCATCTGAAAGCAGTATTTGCTTATCTTGCGTATACCCATTCAATGATATGCTACATAAACATACATTCACAAGGAATCGAAAAATATTTCCGAAGTAACATTTATACATAACATTTAGCTTGGCCGGCAGTATGTGATAGATTATAATATAGGTACAAAGTTAATATATCAACCAAAGTAAAACGCCTATAATGACAAAACGGAGAAAACGCGTAGAAGAATAAAGTAAATATCGTAGAAAAGGAAAGCCAAAAGTAGCACTGAGAAAGCTGATCAAAGCAAAAGGGAGTGGAGTCAATGCGGAAATAACGATCACTATCCCTCCCCATCTTCTGTAAATACTTGCATAATATTGAAAGGATTCCCATTCTTTTACACGCTTGAGTATTGTACTTTTTTTTGCCCAGGCTCCCAGGCCGTATGCAATAGCTGCTCCTGTGTATGAAAGGATGGAGAGTAGTAGCACATACAGAACATACATGGAATCTGGCTGGTTTTCAGCCCAAAGCACAAAAAACTCAAGAGGAATAATTCCAAATAGGGTTTCAGAAGTGAAAAAGATGGTAAAAATGAGAAATACTTGTTCCGAAAATTGGCTTAAATATCCTTCCCATTTCATCGGTAGAAACGTGCTGATCAACCAATACGTGCCTAAGATAGCTAATAGCCATATAACCCCTCTTAAAATATTCTGTATAACAAATTGGGTATAAGCTCGCTGATTTTCGCTTGATGATTCCTCAGAAAAATCGACATTTTCCTTATTAGCATGCTGATGGTTATTCATCTTATGCTGATTATACTTTACTTAATTACAATTGTAAAGGAATTGTCTGAAGACATCATTAAAAATGATCACCACCATTAATCCTAATACAAGCACCATTCCTATTTGTTGGGTAATAATTCTGAATTTAGGAGAAGGTTCTTTCCTGGTTATAGCTTCAATCAGCAAGAAGACTACATGACCTCCATCTAATCCAGGAATAGGAAGAATATTTACAAAGGCCAAAATCATACTAAGCATGGCAGTAAGCTCTAAAAAGCCAGGCCAACCTCCCTGAAGAAATATTTCAAGATACCTTTTAGCTATCGCTAAAGGCCCCATAACTGATTTACTGGCATTTGCTTTTCCAGTAAATACCTGACCCAGTCCTTGCGCATTTCCTGAAAGAATCTTAAATGCCCTTTGGGTACCAGGAACAAACGATTGAAAGAAAGAATATTTTTTGGTAACAATGTTCAAGAAAGAAGAGTCTGGAAGCACCCCTAATACAGATGCGGAATCTAATTGAACAACCAATTCCATGGGCTTACCATTTCTCAAGATACTTAAAGTGAGCGATTGATTTCCGTGTCCCGGTAATTTTTCTTGTAGATCAGAATAATACTTTATGGGAATACTATCTATCGCGGTAATTACATCTCCCGTTTTTAAATTTGCCTTCGCTCCTGGAAGCATATTTCCCTGAGAGTCGGTCTGAATTACTTTCACCTGAGACGGAAATCGAATAGAGAATAAGAGGGTACGTATCGTATCTTCTGACAACATATTGATGACCCCTTCAGGCACATTCAATCTCACGATATTTCCATTTCGTTCCACTTCATAATAGCCATCACTTTCTAATAAATGATTAAGTTGGCCGTAATCCTCTATATATTCGTAAGAATTCCCTTTAAAAGAAACAAGTTTATCGCCAGTTCGAAAGCCCAGTAAGTATCCCAGGGTAGTCTTTTGGATAACCTCCTCGCACCTGTTCAATCCCGGTACAGACTTCACCACTTCGATTCCATATTCCAGCCCATTTAAAGGCGTTTTTCGTTCTCCCTCAGCAAAATACATCATAGAGAGAATGAATACTCCCAGAATGACATTCATTATCACTCCTCCTGTCATTACGATTAATCGTTGCCATACAGGTTTAGACCGGAACTCATAAGGTTTGGGAGCTTCAGATAAGTGATTCGTATCTAAGGATTCATCTATGATTCCCGAAATTTTCACAAATCCCCCTAAGGGAGTCGCTCCAATTTGATATTCAGTTTCACCTTTCGTGTAACTGAATAATTTAGGAGGAAAGCCAATAGAAAATATTTCAACCCGCATACCAAAAGCTTTGGCAGTCAGAAAGTGTCCTAATTCGTGAATAGTTACAAGGATGGTAATACCTAACAGCACCAGGCCTATCGCCATAAGTACACTTAGTACGGTATTAAATTGCTCTTCTCCTGCAAGATATCCGCCTAAAAGTACTACTAGCACAATACCTGCAATAATCCCTAATCTCGTAAAACTTTGATTTAACTCCTTATTCATCTTCTTTCGTCCTGATATAAAGGCTCCGAATAATAATTTTTGAGGAAGCTCCTAATTTAGTGAATTTATTCAAATAAAAGTACGGATTTCATAGGATATCTCCCTACTTTAATACAGCTTGAGAAACAAGCCAATCTCTTGTGGCCAAATCGGCCTCAAATAAATCATCTAACGCAGGATTCTCCATATAAGTTACCTGTTCCATGGCAGCTTCGTTCCAATCAGCGATCTGAACAAACCCAATCTTCTCCTCTCTAAACCATTGATTGGTAATTTCATTAGCTGCGTTTAGAATACAAGGGACATTTCCTCCCATTTCCATCGCTTGATAAGCTAATGCCAGATTCTTAAATATTTTTCTGTCCACATCTTCAAAGGTAAGCGAAGACCATTCCAGAAAATTCATCCTGGGAAAGTTATTGGTGAATCTCTTCGGATAAGTTAACGCATATTGAATGGGTAAACGCATATCAGGTAACCCCAGCTGAGCTTTTATACTGCCATCTCTAAATTGTACCATCGAATGGATGATAGACTGAGGATGTACTACCACCTCTATCTGGTCCAATTGCAGATCAAATAGCCACTTTGCTTCTATTACTTCTAGTCCTTTATTCATCATGCTCGCTGAATCGATGGTAATTTTAGCCCCCATTTCCCAGTTGGGATGTTTTAAGGCTTGAGCACGAGTAACTACCTTCAATTGATCAAGCGAATAACCTCTAAATGGGCCGCCTGAAGCAGTTAGATAAATTTTTTCTATTTCCTCTGCCTCTTCTCCTACCAGACATTGAAATAAAGCTGAATGCTCACTATCTACAGGGATAATTGATACCTGATGTTGAATTGCTAATTGACTGATAGAAGCACCAGCAACCACCAGGGTCTCTTTATTTGCTAAAGCGATGTGCTTCCCAGATTTAATCGCAGTTACTGTAGGTTTTAATCCGGCAAATCCCACCAATGCAGTTAAGACCATATCCACATCTTCCCTGCAAACCACCTCTGATAATGCCTCTTTACCAGCTAACACTTCTATGCCCTTTCCAGCCAAGGCCTCTGCCAACTTTTTATAATGAGGTTCATGTGCGATGACCACTGCTTTGGGTAAGTATCTTAGGGCTTGGTCAATAAGTAGATCCACATTATTTCCAGCTGTAAGAACCGTTACATCTAATAACTCCGGCAATTGGTCAACCACTTCAAGCGCTTGTGTACCAATAGAACCTGTTGATCCAAGAATGGCAATGTGTCTTGGCGCAGTAATAGTATCCATATGTAATCAAAAACTTTCTCTAAGGGCAAAAGTGAGGTGAATCTTACGAATAAGTTCCTGAGATTCCTGAAAATTTAAGGTTTGTTGGGCGTCAGAAAACGCCTTTTCCGGTTCGGGATGTACCTCAAATATTAATCCGTCAGCTCCAGCCATGACCGATGCAAGTGCTACTGACGCTACAAAGGCTCTCAATCCGATGCCATGTGATGGATCCGCTATCACCGGCAAATGCGTCTTTTCTTTTAACATGGCAATAGCATTAATATCCAGTGTATTTCTATAAGCCTTTTCATAAGACCTGATTCCTCGCTCACACAACATAATCCGCTCATTTCCCGCTGAAAATATATACTCCGCAGAATGTAGTAATTCCTCTATGGTTCCAGAAATACCTCGTTTAAGCAATACAGGTTTATCTACTTCTCCCAAAGCATCTAACAAATTGAAGTTTTGGGTATTCCTCGCTCCAACTTGAAAAATGTCTATATAATCTATCATGGAATCTATTTGGGATACCTGCATCACTTCGGTAATAATTTTAATTCCCAAGGGTTTAGCTAATTCCGACCACAATTTCAATCCCTCTAATCCGATTCCTCTGAAGGAGTATGGAGAACTACGAGGCTTATAAACCCCACCTCTCATTATCCTTACTCCCTGATCGTGAAGATGGTGTAACACTGCATTAATCTGATCCTCACTTTCAATCGAACAAGGACCCGCCATCACCGCCATGCTTCCATCACTTATCGATACTCCATCTCCCAGATCTATTTCTGTAGGACGGACCTTCCACTTCTTCGATACTAACTTATAGTTGTCCGTAACCCGATGAATATCCTGAACGCCATTTAAGTTCCCTATCCAGCGTGGGTCGATCTTATTCTTCCCTATAGCAATGAGATAATGACCTTTTTGGGTTTGAACCTCAGTAGCTTTATAGCCTATTGACTGAATCTTTGCCTTTACCTCTTCTTTAGTAGAAGCATTAATGTCAGGCACTAATTGCACAATCATAATAGAAAAAAATAATGAATTGGATTAAGATGAAGTATGGGTATTTCCTCGAATATTCCTGACAAAGGTATTAATACAATCTGATAATACCTCGCAATCCTTAATAGCTTTAATAAATGCACTCCCTATAATCGCACCATCTACTACAGAAGTCACCGTCCTATAATGTTGGTGAGATGAAATTCCAAACCCTACCATCAATGGATTTGTTAATTTCATTGCAGATACCCTTTTAAAGTAATTTATCTGTTTAGGGATAAAATCTGCGGTTTTGCCTGTTGTACTATCCGAGGAAACAAGATAAAGGAATCCATCTGACAATCCATCCAACTTTCGAATGCGCTCCTCACTGGTTTGGGGGGTAATTAAAAAGGTGAGTGCTAATCCATGCCTCTGAAATAAAGCTTGATAATACTGCTCGAATTCCCACATCGGTAAATCGGGAAGAATTAATCCATCTATCCCTATGTCCGCTGCATCTTTGCAAAAGCGATCAATGCCATATTGAAGGACAGGATTAATGTATCCCATGAGTATCAACGGAATATGAACTTTTGTCCGAATATCCTTCAACTGTTCGAATAAGAGCGCAATATTCATCCCATGTTGGAGGGCTAACTGATTACTGTGCTGAATGGTATTTCCGTCAGCTATAGGATCTGAAAATGGCATCCCTATTTCTACCATATCCACTCCAGCTTCCTGTAAATATTCCAATATGGCCGGAGTATCATTAAGAGCAGGATATCCAGCCGTGCAATATATATTGAGTATGTTTCCTTTCTTTTCTCGGAATAATTGTTTGATGCGATTATCAATGCTAATCATGATATTTTGCTTCTTTATATCTGATATAAGTTTGAAGGTCCTTATCTCCTCTACCTGATAAATTAATGACTACCACATCATCGGGTTTAAAGGAAATTTGGGACAATGATGCGAACGCATGTGCCGTTTCTATCGCAGGGATAATCCCCTCTGTTTCACTCAATGCAAACCCCGCCTCCATCGCATCTTCATCCGTAACATAAAGGAACGTTCCTCTTCCAGACTCAAATAAATGTGCATGGATAGGCCCTATTCCAGGATAATCTAATCCTGCAGAAATAGAATGAGGTTCTTCTACTTGACCATCAGATGTTTGCATGAGAAGCGTCTTACTTCCGTGCAAAACTCCAGCTTTGCCTAAATAAGTAGTGGCTGCAGACTTTCCGCTGGATAATCCATGCCCAGCGGCTTCGACAGCAATCAATTTCACCTCTGCTTGTTCTAAAAAGTGATAATAAGCACCTACTGCATTGCTTCCTCCTCCTACACAAGCTATGACATAATCTGGATAGCTCCTCCCTTCCTTTTCAGCCAATTGATCCTGAATCTCTTTACTGATGACAGATTGAAACCTAGCCACCATGTCCGGATAGGGATGAGGACCTACGACAGAACCAATGATGTAATGGGTATCTGTAGGATGGTTGATCCAATGACGCATCGCTTCATTTGTAGCATCTTTTAAGGTTTGACTACCACTGGTAGCAGGAACGATGGTCGCTCCCAGCATCTTCATCCGCTCAACATTAGGCTTTTGGCGCTCTATATCTACAGCACCCATATATACAATACATTCCATGCCCATCAATGCACAAACAGTAGCCGTCGCAACTCCATGTTGGCCCGCTCCCGTCTCAGCGATAATCTTTTGCTTTCCTAAACGCTGAGCCAGCAAAATTTGTCCAAGCGTATTATTGATTTTATGTGCCCCTGTATGACAAAGGTCTTCCCTTTTAAGATAAATGCGAGCATTATATTGAGCGGATAGGCGCTTGGCAAAATACAATGGAGTGGGCCTTCCTACATAATCCCTCAACAAATCGTTGAATTGCTGTTGAAATGTCGTTTCAGATAGAATGGATATATATTCCTTTGTTAATTGGTCTATATTCGGATAAAGCATCTCAGGAATATAAGCTCCTCCAAAATTTCCATAGTAGCCCCTTTCATCTACGTGAAAGGAAGTGGTTGTTTTCATCATAATATTTCCTTCAACTTCTTAATTAAATCAATGTTTTTAATGGCCGGATAAAGCTCAAATCGGCTGTTCACATCTATTCCATATAATAAAGGATGAGAAAGGGATAATGCAGTTTGCACATTGTCCAAAGATATCCCACCACTTAAAAAGAAAGGCGTATTCCCTGTATATTGATCCAACACCTCCCAATTAAACACTTCCCCATTACCCCCTGGAAGTTTCCCTTTGGTATCAAACAAGAAATAAGTACAAAATTCCTCATAAGACTTCCAGGTTTTCTCTTTGATTCCTTCTGTCCCAATGGTAAATGCCTTAATCACTTCTACCCCTATTTTGCTAAGGGAACGGCAGTATTCAGGAGGCTCAGTTCCGTGTAACTGAACTGTATCTAATTGAAAGTTTGCTACCCTGTTGATCACTTCACTCATCTCTGCATTCACAAAAACGCCCACTTTGTTCACTGACGTTAGATGACTTAGCCATAAAGGATCCAGTTCATCATTCACATAACGAGAGGAAGGAGGATAAAAGATGAACCCCATGTAGTCTGGGGAAAGTGCCAGCACATCTTCAATATTGTTCCTAAATTTCATTCCACATACTTTCCATTTCATCATCTTTCCTTTATTTATGGAGAAACCTCAATGGACTTAATTGTACCTTTTTCAAAGCTTCTCAGTTTTTGGATAAATTGTTCGCACGCTTTATGAGGTTGGGCATGTTGCATAAATCTCTCTCCGATTAAAAAGCCTTCATACCCGTAAGTAGCTAACTGCAAAATATCTTCCGGTTCGCTAATCCCACTTTCAGCTACTTTAGTAAATTCTCCGGGAATGTGTTCTGCCATAGAGAAACTGGTTTCCAAACTAACGCTAAAAGTGGTCAGATCTCGATTATTTACTCCGACAAGGTCCACCTGATCATTAAGGTGTTGTTCCAATTCAGCTAAGCTATGTACTTCCATCAAAGATTCCATCCCCAAGGAGGAAGCAAAGGTAGCCAGACGCTTTAATTGGGCTGGTTCCAGAATGGCTGCAATTAATAAGATGGCGTCTGCTCCCAAGGAACGCGCTTCGACGATTTGATATTCCTCCAGAACGAAATCCTTTCTGAGAATGGGGCAGTAATTCATTTCTCTAGCCAGGCTCAAATCTTCATTTTTCCCTCCAAAGAATTTGTGGTCGGTCAAAATGGAAAGTGCAGAAGCCCCTGCCTGCATATATCCTATGGACGTAGCTTCTATAGAGACATAAGGATTTATAGGCCCTTTAGAGGGAGATTGCCTTTTTATTTCTGCAATTATGCCCGATTTATCTGGACGCTTTATATAATTTGAAAGGGATACGCAGGGGGAAGAAAAAAAGATAGATGTTTCTAACAACTTTACAGGATAAAGCTCTTTTCTTTCGGCCACTTCCTTGCGTTTATGTTGGACAATTTTATCCAGAATATTCATATATCTCAGTGTTAGTTATGTATTGATGAAGGTTTGAAAGGCGTTCATTGCTTTGCCGGAAGTTAAAGATTCTTGAGCGCTTGCTATAGCTTCCTCCATATCCCATTCAGGTTTTGCTACCCTGATAGCCATTCCTGCATTAGCAACTACTACATTGTTTTGTGCAGCAGTTCCTTTATTCTCCAATATACGCTTAAATATTTCGGCAGATGCTGCGACAGAGGTACCTCCTTTCAATGCTACCGGATCCACCTTCGTAAAGGAAAGTGCATGAGGTTCCAGCACAAATTCGCCTCTATTAGTGATGCATTTACAGGGACTGGTCAATGAAATTTCATCATAGCCGTCCAGTGAATGTAAAATGACAAATCCCTTGTTCATGGTTTGAAAGAGGTAGCCATATAATCGTGCTAACTCTAAACTAAATACGCCTACCATTTGCTTCTTAGGAAAAGAGGGATTTACCAGTGGTCCCAACATATTAAAGAATGTTTTAATTCCCAGTTCCCTACGGATAGGAGCTACATATTTCATCGCTGGATGGAAAAGCGGAGCATGTAAAAAGCAAATTCCGGCTTTCTCTATTTGTTTCTTTATTTTGTCGGGATTATTCGTAAATGTATGGCCAAAATATTCGATGACATTTGAAGACCCGGATACAGAGGAAACGCCATAATTACCATGTTTAGCGACATTTATGCCAGCTCCAGCCGTAACAAAGGATGCCAAGGTAGATATATTAAATGTGTCTTTCCTGTCTCCGCCTGTTCCGCATAAGTCAATAGGATCAAATTCCGCTAAATCTAATTTCACACACAATTCCAACATAGTTTCCTGAAATCCATTTAACTCCTCCACTGTCATGCTTCTCATATTGAATACTGTCAGAAAAGAAGCCACCTGAGAGGGGGCATAGACATTACCTTGTGCGATTCGATATAAGATCTCCCTCGCTTCTTCTTTACTCAGCGTTCTGTGTTCAAATAAATCTGCGAGGATATCTTTCATATTCATAAGGCGAAGTTTTGTGTATGATACCAATATCTTTTGTAGTGTAATTGTTAGTGCAATTTCCTAAAGATCGAGCCAGTTATTCATTAATTTCTTACCATGCTCGGTAATAATTGATTCTGGGTGAAACTGCATACCATAAACCGAATATTCCTTGTGTTTGAGGGCCATAATTCTTCCTTCATCATCCTCTGCCAGAATATTAAGCGCTCCGTTGACCGATTGTTTCTTCACGGACCAGGAATGATACCTTGCTACGGTAAATGTTGAGGGGATATCTTGAAAAATAGGGTCTTCTTTAACAATTATCCGTGTGGGGGTAGCAATACCGTGCAGGACTTCATCCATATTGAACAATGATGCGCCATACACTTCTGCTATTCCCTGATGCCCTAAGCAAATTCCGAGAATATGCTTTTCAGCTCCATACCTTCGAATAATTGATTTCATATTTCCTGCATCTTCTGGTAAACCGGGACCTGGAGACAATAGAATCTTATCATAAGCGAAAACCTCTTCTACAGATATTTTATCATTTCTATATACTTCCATCGCATCCCCCATTCCTAATTCTCTAATAATATGGACAAGGTTAAAGGTAAAGGAATCGTAATTATCTAATACCAATATTTTTTTCATGGCTCTATAGTAGTTTGGAATTTAGGGTAGCAGTAGAACTGGACCATATCGTATTTGCTGCCAGCTTAAGGGCCTTTCTTAATGCCCCTACTTTATTATTAACTTCCTGTAATTCTTTTTCGGGAACAGAGCGGGAAACGATTCCAGCTCCTGCCTGATAATACAGTCTATTCATTCGGGAAAGTAATGAGCGGATCATGATGGCGTGGTTAAAATTCCCATCCAATCCTAGATACCCTATACATCCTCCATAAAATCCGCGATTTTGAGGTTCATATAAGTTTATCAATTGCATAGCCTTATGTTTGGGGGCTCCTGAAAGGGTCCCTGCTGGAAACGTATCCGCAGCAAGCTGCAATGAATTTATCTCTTCATTTATCTCTGCTGAAACAGTAGAGACCAGATGGATGACATGCGAATAAAATTGAATTTCCTTAAATGTGTCTACTTCTACATTGGTACCATGCCTACTTAAATCGTTCCTGGCTAAATCTACCAGCATGACATGCTCTGAATTCTCTTTGGGATCATCAAATAATACTCTGGCCAATCGAGAATCCTCCTCATCGTTCCCGGTTCTTTTGAACGTACCAGCTATAGGATGGATAATCGCTCTTCTATCTTCGATAACTAACTGGGCCTCAGGAGAGGAACCCATAAGTTTAAAACTTCCATAATCACAATAAAATAAATAGGGAGAGGGATTAATAGAACGCAATTGCCTGTAAACGTTGAACTCATCTCCTCGAAATTCCTGGGAGAATTGTCTGGATAATACAATTTGAAATACATCTCCTTGTTGACAGTGATCGATCCCTTTATGGACCATTTCTAAATAAGTTTCATCAGATATATTGAATTGCTCTTCTCCCTCCAGGTAGAAACCATATTTCGGAATCGTAGGATTACTGAGAATGGCCTCGAGATAAGGTAATTGATGTTCTTCTTTATGAAGACTATGGTCAAACAGATAAAGCTCATTATTAAAATGATTAATGACGATCATATACCGATATAAGTAGTATAGGACATCTGGTATTTGTCTGCTGTCATCTGTGTAGGTAGCAATATCAATCTCCTCCATCCATCTCACAGCGTCATAGGATTGATAGCCGAAGAAACCGTTGTAGGTAAATTTCAAATCGAGTACATCCATGTGAAATTTACCGACATATTCTTGAAGGATGGGCATTAATTGCTGCCCTTTTTCAAGCGGAGTTAGGTGAGTAGTTCCATCGGGATACGTGTGGGTTATCTGATGATCTTCCACTCGAAAACTTGAAACGGGCTCAAAGCATATGTAGGAAAATGTATTTTCATTCCCGTGATAATCAGAACTTTCTAACAATACTGCATGCGAGAATCTATCCCTGATTCTCAGGTAAATGCTTACTGGAGTATCAGTATCTGCTAAAATCTTCCTGTAATGTGTATAGAATCTAAATTTCTCCATAGTCTTTAGGGTATTTACCAGAGGTATCAAAAGAAAAAAGCTTACTACCCAAGGCAATAAGCTTTCGAAAAATATATTTTTCATAGCAATCAGCTAATGCCTAGGGTCGAGCGTGAGAACACCACCACCATATCATTATTGCTGTATGCCAAAAGAAATTTATCATTAACAATTATTTAAACAAATATAGATATGCTTTCAATTTATGCAAAGCTTTCCCCAAAATTAATTGCATTTTTTCATTTATCATGGATATTCAATATGTAAGGGGTAAGTGCTTCAGCGATCTTTCTATGATTACTTAACCTTGGAAATTTATTTTGTCCGCCCAACTTCCCTTTAGTTTTCATGTAGTTACGAGTGGCTTGAGGAGTTAATACATTCACAATAGCAGGCTGAAGAATATTTCCTCTTCTCAAATCATCGTAATAAATATTTTTATCTCTTAAGGCCTGATCCAGTTTTGCAGAAAAGGCTGCCAAATCTTTGGGCATAGTAGCAAATTCAATAAACCACTCATGAGCAGATTTACCTTTGAGCTCGTGAATAAAGGGGGCTACGGTAAATTCCACCACCTCGGCTTGAGTTATATTGATGGCTTCAGAAATAGCGTGTTCTACTTCTTCGGCTATCACGTGTTCTCCAAAAGCACTTATAAAGTGTTTTACTCTTCCAGAAACCCTTAACTTATATGGATCTTTACTAATGAAGGTTACTGTATCACCTATATCATAAGCAAATAATCCAGCATTCGTAGTAATAATAATGGCATAGGGAACCTCGAGCTCTACTTTTGCCAGGGGTAATCGGGTTGGATGTTCTTTTCCATATTCACTGAGCGGAATAAATTCATAGAATATTCCATAATTTGGCATAAGTAGCAAACCACGATCTGCTTGCTGATGTTGAAAAGCAAAAAAACCTTCTGAAGCAGGATAAACCTCCAATAAATCTACCTTTTCATTAAAATATTTGTTGAATATAGCTCTGTAAGGTTCAAAGTTCACACCTCCCTGGACGAATAATTGAAGATTAGGCCAAATAGTCAAGGGCTTTTTACCCGTTTGGGCCTCTGCTTCCTCAAAAAACATTTGAACCCATGGGGGAATTCCAGAGATCAATCTTAAATCTTGGGGAATGACTTCTTTTACAATTGTACTAACCTTTTCCTCCCAATCATCGATGCAATTGGTGGTATAGGTGGGTACTTTATTTCGTTGGAGATAAGAGGGAACAAAATGATTTACAATACCTGAAAGCCTTCCTATCTTCATGCCAAATTCATTTGTATCCAGTTCTGGACTTCCCGAGAGAAACATCATTTTTCCATCTAAAAATTTACCTTTCCCAGTTTCTGCCAGGTAACATAAAAGTGCATCTCTGGCAGCTCTGATTTGCATTTGGATAGCATCCTTAGATATGGGAATATATTTAGCTCCAGAAGTCGTACCTGATGTTTTTGCCAGATATAGAGGAAGACCTGGCCACAAAATATGTTCTTCTCCTTTGTATACTTTATCAATATAAGGTTTGAATGCTTCGTAATTCCGAATGGGGACCCTGCTCACGAAGTCTTCATACGTTTTAATTCGGTTAAAATGATGTTCTTTTCCAAACTGTGTACGTTGTGATGTCCTAAGCAGATATGCCAGTGTTCTCGCTTGAAGAATTAAGGCTTCATCCGCTTCTCTCTTAATTCTTCGATATCTGTTCTTAGCCCAAACTGACCCAATAAAGGATTTTAAAGACATAGTGAAACATTGGATTCAACAATAAATGCTTCACAATATTACTGAGTTTCTAAACCAAAATGAAAACCGCTCTATAACGAAAAATTATAGAGCGGTTAGACGACGATGAGTCTATGTAAAATTTGATTACCTGATTAAGCAGTAGCTCTCTCAAGTGTTTCTACCAGAGTAGGAAGGTTATCCTTTTGAGTAATTTCTGTAATTTTGTCCGCCAGAGAACGAATCTGACTATTATACTCTTCCAACATCTTCTTTCCCTTTTTAGTAATTGTAACCAGAATAGAACGGCGGTCTTCTTTAGAGTTTACTCTTTTTACCAAATTAAGTCGTTCGATTTTGTCAACTAAACTTGTCAACGTACTGAACTTAATTTTGAACTGTTCTCCTACACTTTTCATGCGCTGCGGACCATTTTCTGAAATATATAGGATAATTTCCATCTCGTTCGCGGAAATTTTGTACTTCTTACGAATTTCGTTTTGATGCTGTCTAAAAGCATCTCTCATCAACAGAAGTTGCCTCTCGAGCTCTGACGTTTCAGTCAATCCATTCAATTCGGTCCTACTTAACTTTGCCATGACTTTTCTTTTTTAGTGTTAAATGAATTAATCCTATCATTTATAATTATTTCTTACTGAAATATTTTAGAACTACAGTCTGGAAAACATTGGAATTTACGTTTGACACCTGATTGCAACTTATTGAACTGCCTCCTCCGCTTTCCTGATTATCAGACTTTAATGTATCGTTATTTAATTACAATCTTCGTATAGTAACGGAAAATCAAAGACTTTGGTTTATTCGACCAATGAGAAAATAAAAAAAAATTAATTTTATTAATTAATGGATTTTATAAAAATACCTAGAATGGGTTCCAATGTAATTTCCATAAAATCCGGGATCTGCTCCGGTATGAGCAAGGTGAGATGGTCAATATAAACCAGCCTGATTTTCTTACGCTGAATAGATGTATTTTATTGTAATAAAAGTATTATTTAGCTAGAAATATTTTTCAAAAAGTCTTTTCGCAAATCAATATAAAGTTATAGAACATAAATTTCGCTATTTCAGTGGATTTACTATTCTATACATCAACCTACATGTTATTTCAATTTTTTTATGTTATGCTGAAACTCAAAACTTTTTCAAAAGCCTTAGGCAGTCAAAATATCTTAACGTATTTATTCCTGGAAGGAACGCTGAAAAGGACTGAGAAACAATAGCATCATTTATACAAAAATGAAATAATTTAACATTTGTCTAAAAAATACTGCAAAAGTGTAACAAAAAATAAACACCTTACCTCTTAATAACTAGTCTGTTTAGAACTAATAATTAAGAATATATTTTATCATTATGAAATAACCAGAATAATTTTATGGGAAAACTTATTGGGGTTATTTCAAAAATTGTACTGTCAAATTTATCAGAATGTTTTACATTTAGAGCTAAACTCACTAAATGTTTTATTATTAATATCTTGAATCAATATTAACACAAACCATTCCCATTTCCAAACTATCTAAGATTTTGGATGTTATTGTCCTGGTTTTAAAGTTCGTTTGTGGTATTTCCAAAAAAACGAAAGAATTTTGTCCGTTGAATTTACACATTGACTTTTTGGGAAAGGGAAATATTCTATTCTTACCCTTTTATAAGGCAGTTTTCGGTACTTATTAAATCTGAATTCTTCAATTAAACTTAAATTAGCCCTAACTGGTACAACTTTCTTATCAAAAAAGGATACATTAATCAAAAATTGCGGATGTAATGAGAAATTATGTATTGTGTCACATTTTGTTATTTATGCTGTTTATCCCGCAAATACTTCATGCGCAAAATGAAAGCACCACGCCTGATTCTACGGAAGTTCAGCAAATAGAAATTATTCATTCCGACTTATTAAGTATAATCCGCCAGGAAGGAGAAATAATTCAAAAGCTTATTGGAAAAGTAGAAGTGAAACAAGATTCTACGCTATTTTTTTGTGATAGTGCTTATTATTATCAGGCAACAAACAGATTAGAAGCATTTAGCAACGTTCGTATAGAAATGCCCGATAGTGTTTTGTTAGTAGGAGATAAACTTACTTATGAAGGGGGGAGCAGAATAGCTGAAATATTTTACAACATCGTCCTAACAGATAGTAATGTAAGTCTTTTTACCGATCATCTTACCTATTACAGAAATGATGGCTATGGTAAATATACTGAGGGAGGCCAATTAGTGGATGAAAAAAATGTACTCACTAGTATACTTGGAGAATATTATCCCAAGGAAGATTTAGCCTATTTCAAGGATTCTGTAAGTCTGGTGAATGACGAGTATACCCTCACTACAGATACGCTCTCATATAATACAGAAACAAAAATAGCCTACTTTTTAGCACCAACCTCCATTATTAATGAAGATGGAGAACTTCTTACAAATGATGGTTTTTACGATAGTGATAATAAGAAAGTTAATTTATACCAACGTCCCACAGTCAAAGATTCTACATACACCTTGTCAGCCGATACCTTACTATTCAATAATTACGAAAATAAAGGTTATGCTATAGGTAGGGTTAAAGTAGAGCAAGAAGATAGTACGCTCCAGCTTTGGGGAAATTACGGAATTTTAAATCGTACCACAGATGAAGCTATCATTACTGAGGAAGCTGTTGCCATTCAATTTATGGAGGATGATACAATGTATTTGTTCGCCGATACCCTCTATTCCAAGAAAGATTCTGTTGATGGGTCGAGAATATTCAAAGCATATTATCATGTTGAGATGTACATGAATGAAATGCAAGGGATCTCTGACTCACTTGTGTATCTATACTCAGATAGTATGATTACTATGTACGACGATCCCATTTTATGGTCCGATAAAAATCAATTGACTGGAGATACAGTATTTATACAACTCAAGAATAATCAAGCTGACTCCATGTGGGTAGGTCCAGGAAGTTTTTTAGTCTCTGAAGAAGATACTGTAGGATATAATCAAATCAAGGGCAAAGAAATGCATGCCAGATTTAGAGATAATGAATTAGTGTGGCTACATGTTATAGGTAATAGTGAGAGTCTGTATTTTGTGAAAGACGAAAATGAAAGCTATCAAGGGATGAATCAAGCACTTTCTCAGGAAATGTTTATCTTTTTAAACGATAATGCAGTCACAAAGATAAATTTCATGGCTCAGCCTGACGGAAAGTTCCATCCTATTCATAAGATACTTCTTCAAACCAACAAACTGGAAGGAATGCAATGGCGCATAACTGAGAAACCCAATCTGCCTGAAATTGATTTTCTTCCAAACGGTCTCTTAAATATTAAAAGAGTACCATTGGAAAAAATAAATATTGAAAGAGAACAGCCTACCATAGAAGTAGATTCCTTGGATAAATCTGAGTTGCTTATCCTTCCCAAAGTCGAAAAAACGAATAATGGGGAAATAAAAAATGAAAAAGCACGCAAAAAAGAGGAAACTGAAAATGAATAGTAGGAATGCCCAAAGGATAATTACCAATTTTATTTGCCAGATTGGAACAAAATAAAACTTAACTACGCTTATTCAATCTGAGTAACTCAAAGATCATTTAGGCAGATAGAAGTCAGTGTTATAATGAAAACCAGGGAGAATTACTCAATCACATATCATTTAGGTATAGTACTGGTAGAGAAATTGACCATATTTATTCCACAATATTAAACCGAGAACGAGTTTCTTTATTTGAGAAAGCATTAAAATGCCACCATTCACTTAATATTCCTGTAAACCCAGCTTTATTCATAGCTCTACGCAAAATTCTTCTATTAGTAACTTGATCGCCAGACAGTACACCTTCATTCAAAAATTTTTCTTCATATCTGGGCTGAGCTTTATCCCCAAAAAAATCATATTCAGTCCCCATGTCTACCTCCCCTGTATCAATATGAGTCAAACTCAAATCTACTGCTGCGCCAAAATTATGCATTGACCCTTTACCTGGTGATGCAACATATTGTTGTTGGGGCGTACCTTTAACTTTATCCCACATCTGAACTTGAATAGAACGAGGTCTGGTTCCGTCGAAAATTAAAAATCTTAAATCGGGATGAGATTCCTTTAAATATTTATGAGCTTGCACTAACATATTCCCTACTTCAGCTTGAAGAAAGCACTTATCATATCCTTTATATAGCACTTTACCCATAAAATTACTTCTAGTAGCATATCTGATATCTAGATTAATGCTGGAATCTAATTCTACCACATCTACTAATCCCTGAGAAATTACCTTTTGCTCAATGGGGGAAAGAGCTTCCTTTTCTATAGAATCATCTATAGTATTTATCTCATCTGATATAGAGAGTTCAACATCATCTTTGTTTGAATCGATGATACTGGTTTCAGAATCTTTATCTGATGACTTATCTGTGATACATGAAAAAAGTCCTAAAAGAAATAGGATAACTAGGGGACGATAAATTTTCATAAGGAAACAAATTGGGAAATAGGATTAACTATCACCTTCTTGGCTCCTTTAACTTAATGACTTCTTGCTGAATATCCAGTACGATGGTAGATAATTTTTCAAGTGTCATCTCAGGTTCGGGAAACTCAGAACTAATGTACATTTTAGCCTTCCAGATCTCCCTCACATCTTTAATATCAACTTCATAAGTGGAATATAGCTGATTATCAGACCTCAAAATAAGAAACCCTCCATCATCTTCAATTCTATTATAAACTCTTTTATAAACTATTCCTTCCGAATCAGAGACAATAACATAAGTCTCCCCATCTTTTACATTCTTCCAGTTATCTACATACTCACCTATAATGATAGTCCCTGGCTTAAGCGGAAGCATAGAATCACCAGTAATTTCAAAGGATCTATAAGTTCCTTCATTCAGCATAGGCAGATGAAATTTTGGTAACTCTTCTATGTATTCAGGATCAGCCAATCCATTTAAATACCCAGCAGACGCCTTCTGAGAACTGACAAACTCGATGAGTTCTCTGCCTTTATCATCAATAGAAACAGGTAAAATCCTCAATCGCTTACCTTCAATATCCATTTTGCGCTGCTCTTGTTCCTCTCTCAAAGCTTCTGGAGACATTAACGAAAGATCTTCTTTCACTAATAAGTCAATAGATACATCAAAAAAATTTGAAATGCGTTCAAGGGTTTCATATCTGGGAGAGGCTCGACACTCTTCGTAAGCACCGATGGATGATCTTCTAATTTCTAGCTCATTCGCAAGTTCTTGTTGCGTTAACCCGCTTTTTCTTCTCAGAAATTTTAAATTTTTACCTATTATCGCCTTATCTTTTTCGCTCATGACCCGGAAAATTTTATCTAACTCAATTAGTAAGGTTAATTTTACTAATGCAATATATAATATAATTAGCAAAAAACTAATATTTTTTGAGAAAAAAATTAATAAACCAATTGGTAAATATTTCACTTAATTCTTGAAAATCTTGGAATATGTTGGCACTTGATCAGGTTGGCGTAGACATCAGTGGTCGCTGGCTTTTCAAACAGGTAAGTTATCAATTTCAGCCTAAAGAGTGTGTAGGCTTGATCGGCAGAAACGGTGCAGGGAAATCGACGCTGTTAAAAATCATTGCGGGAATGAAAAACCCCAGTGAAGGCAAAGTACATAAAGCCGGGAGTTTTTCTATCGCCTATTTTCACCAAGACTTATTATCCTACGAAACGGATAAAGACATTTCTTCCGTAGTCATGGAGGCTTTCGCCCCACTGAAAAAACTTCAGGCTGACATTGAAATATTATTAACCCAAATGGAAAAAGGTCAGGTATCTGAAGATATGCTGGAAACCTTGCAGGAAAAGCAAACCCATTTTTCCAATAGAGGAGGGGAAAAAATTGAAGCAAACGTCCACAGTACCTTACGGGGACTTGGTTTTAAAACTGAAGATTTTTTCTTGCCATTTAAACAATTCTCCGGTGGTTGGAGAATGAGAGTACTTTTGGCTAAAATGCTGTTGACGCAACCCGATGTTCTTTTACTGGATGAGCCCACTAACCATCTGGACCTACCTTCTATCCAATGGCTAGAAGATTATTTAACTTCCTACACCGGAAGTAGTGTTGTAGTCTCTCACGATCGTCATTTTATAGATAGAATAGCAGCAAAAGTACTGGAAATTGCCAACGAAAGGTTAAATGTGTATAACGGAAACTATTCTTTTTACCTACAAGAGAAACAACAACGACAGGAATTACAGTTGAGAGCCTACGAAAATCAGCAAAAATATATTGCTGACCAGGAAAAGTTTATCAATCGATTTAGGGCCAAGGCATCTAAAGCCAGGCAAGTCCAGAGCAAAATTAAAATGTTGGAAAAATTAGAAAGAATTCCTGAACCTGAATCGGATGATGCTCATTTCAATTTAACATTTCAAATGAATAGGCCTTCCGGCAAAGAAGTATTCAAGCTGAATAGCATTTCTAAAGCTTACGGAAATAAAGTAATTCTGACAAGTTCTTCAGCCGAAATTCTCAAAGGAGATAAAATTGCCCTCATCGGAGCCAACGGAAAAGGAAAATCCACTTTATTGAGAATTATCGCAGGAACCGAACCTTTTCAAGGTGAAAAACAATTAGGCCACTTCGTTGAGATGAGTTTTTTTGCACAACACCAACTGGAAATCCTAAACAGAAATAGGTCCATCCTGGAAGAAATAACTTATGATGCGGCAGATAAAACCGAAACTTATTTGCGAAACGTTCTGGGATGCTTCATGTTTAGTGGCGAAGAAGTAGAAAAGTCCATTGAAGTTCTTTCCGGAGGAGAACGTTCCAGAGTTGCCCTGGCAAAAGTACTATTATCCGAAGCTAATTTCCTACTGTTAGATGAGCCAACTAACCATCTGGATATCCCTAGCATTCAGGTGCTGATCGAAGCATTGCAGGCGTATGAAGGAACTTATGTCGTAGTCTCCCACGATCAATTTTTCCTCGATGCTATCGCCAACAAAATTTGGTATATAGAAGATCAACAGATCAAATCCTATCCTGGAACCTATACTGAATATAATGTATGGAAAGCCAAAAGAGATGCTGGGATAGAAAATAGTCCTAGGCCTGCATCCAGTTCGGATGATATATCTTCAATCGACGCGAAGAAAATTGACTTTCGCCAGGTGAAACAATTAAAAAACAGGATGAAAAAGCTAGAGAGACAGATAGCCTCCAATGAACAAACTATTTCAACACTAGAGAATAAATTAAAGGAGATCGAGTCATCCATGGCACAACCAGATATAGCTTCAAATTTTGAAAAATTAACTCTGTTAAAAGATGAATATCAACAGGTACAATTTCTAATTGAACAGGAGACAACTATTTGGGAAAGTAGTATGATGGAATATGAAGAAATTCAGGAAATAATGAGTTGAGCTAAGTCCAAAAACACAAAAATTCCCTTACGGGAATTCTTGTGTTTAACAAGCCAACATCATTTATGTAAGTAGAATATTCACTATTTCTGAAGTAAAAATATAAAACAGGTGCTGTTTTTTGGGATAAAAAATAGGTAAGATCTTACAAATACCCCCTCTCAATATACTTTTTACTTAAAATAAAAATCCCCAACGATCAAAGATCGAAGGGGACATGCTACTAAAAGCCTTTACTGATGAAAAAAATTTATATTGATGAAAACAATATTCTTATTTGTTCATAGAAATTTATACCCCGATTTATGAATTAAGGTTCATTTTTTCACCTAATTTTTGCCGTATAACTAGCAACCACGACACTTAACATTTATTGCTGTTCAATTGCCGTTTATCAAACAAAAGACTCTATTCATATGAATAAAAGGGTTATTTGTCGAAATTAAATGGATAATTATGCTCCTATCAATCAAAAAGCTTACATTAAATAATCATTTTCCTATATCTGAATGATATAAAACTCATGAAAGGTATATCGCCATTCGAAGCTAACGGTGCCAGAAGAATATTCATTCATCTTTTATTTTGGGTATGTTATATTAGTTATTTTACGCTATTAAGTACCAAGGAAGAAAGTGAATTTGCCTTTAATCTTTTTGCAGAGTTACTTCTGTTACCTGTAAAATTGGTGATTGTTTACTTTACGCTTTATGTATTGATCCCAAAATTTCTGGCCAAAAAGCAATATGTCATTTTCACGATAAGCTCGATTATTACCTTGATTATGGGTGGATTAGTACAGAGAACCATTGACTACTATTACCTTTATCCCATCCGGTACAGTAATTTTATAGATTATTTCGGAGATTTTTGGCATGGGTATTATATAATGAAGAGTATCACAAATATCAATTTCATTGTCGTATTAACGGCTGCCATTAAGATTCTAAAGTATTGGTATCACAATGAAAAGACGAATAAAGCATTGGAAAAAGAGAAATTAGAGGCGGAATTGAAGTTTTTAAAAGCTCAGATTCATCCTCACTTTCTGTTTAATACGCTCAATAATTTATATGCATTGACCTTACAAAAATCACAAGATGCTCCTCAGGTAGTACTTAAATTATCAGGGCTCATGAATTATATGTTATATTCTACCAAGGATAAGCTCGTACCCCTATCCAAAGAAATTGAAAGCATCCATAATTATATAGCGTTAGAAAAAATCAGATATGGAAACAGTCTCGATATCGCCTTCGACGTGTCAGGGGAAGTGTCTACCTCCTATATTGCTCCCCTACTACTTCTTCCATTCATAGAAAATAGCTTCAAGCATGGAGTAAGTGATGAGGTCGATAATAAATGGATCACGATTAATTTACATATTCTCCATAGTGTTCTCACCTTCAAAGTAGAAAATAGTAGAAGTCCGCAATTAAACTCATTTAATAAAGAACAAGCGTATAAAGGAGGAATCGGGTTAAAAAACGTTCAAAGAAGATTGGAACTCATTTACCCTGCTAAACACGAATTACATATTTTCGATGATACTGATTCCTATCTCATAATATTAAAAATTCACCTAGAAAATTAAGGAGTATGATGAAGCTGAACTGTGTAATTGTAGATGATGAACCGCTCGCCCTAGATGTCCTTAGTTCTTATATAGAAAAAATTGATGACTTGACCTTGGTGGCCAGGTTGGAAAATGCTATTGAAGCATTTAACATACTTACCAGAGGCCAGGTGGATGTCTTGTTTTTAGATATACAAATGCCCAAATTAACCGGACTGGACCTGCTGAGAAATATCAAACATCCTCCTAAAGTGATTTTTACTACTGCCTACAGGGAATATGCCCTGGAAGGATATGAATTAGATGTAGTGGATTACCTGCTAAAACCTATATCTTTTGATCGATTTCTTCGGTCGATTAACAAAGTGTATCAGACTCAACCTGCTACCCAGCATGCGTTTAATCTTCCAACTCCACCTACCCACCTTCCTCCTACCTACAGCGAGTCGTTTATTTATTTGAAGGCGGATAAAAAGATGGTTAAAATTCCTCTGAATCAGATTCTCTACATCGAAAGTTTAAAAGATTATATACGGGTAAAGACAACGACAAAAACGGTAACTGCCTATCAAAGAATTAGCCATATGGAATCAAAACTTCCAGATAATCAATTTATTAGAATACATAGATCTTATATTATAGCCCTAAATAAAATCGATGCCTATTCTTCTACTACAGTTGAAATTTCAGGAATAGAACTTCCCATTGGTAGGAATTACAGAAACCTGGCCATCAAAGCTATTAACGAATTGAATATTTTAAATAAGTAATAATTAAACTTAATAAGATGATAACCAAAGTATTCACATAATCCTCATATATATTACATGAGAAATAATATTCACATTTTTGACTTTTATAAATTTAATACCTATTTTCGCAATAACCTACAAACTAATTACACAGTCCATCAACACATACCAATTTCCTGATATTGCTAATGAATATGGATTGTTATAAGATTGAGCTAACATTGCCTGAAGTATTGAGCAGAGAATATATCATGCTCATCCCTGAACAAAAATCTGTGATTAATAGACTGATATTGAAAGGGGTAGTTTCAAGCTATACGGTAGCTTACGACAGATCAAAAATTTGGATGGTCATCAGAGGCGAATCCATTTCCACAGTTAAAAAGGTATTAGAGATGCTACCCATATTTAAATTTGTGAGTTGTAGTATTTATGAAATTGCTGTACACAAAATTGTATCACAGACTCAAATACATCATCTCAGCATGAATTGAATAATGAATAATTTTTCATCGTGTTATATTTTATATGGATAAGTATATTTCTGGCAGTTCTTATTTTTTTTCACTTATTTGTCATAGAAATACATACATGCTGGAATATACATTGGAACATACAATGGGTTAGACCATGGATGGGAAGAAAAAGGGTTTTAAATTATTTGATGATACGAAAAAGGCGGTTTTATATGTTATTGATGCTCAAAAAAATAACCCTAAATCGCGTAAACGGCTTAGCCTCTTAGGTATAGGGATATTCATTGTATTTCTCCCCATTATCATCTTTTACACCCTTATTGTATATGGGGTTTTTGGCCCTTTTCCAGATAGGGCCGAGCTCAGAGATATAAGAACTGAAGTGGCTTCTGAAGTATTTAGTTCAGATAATACTATTTTAGGCAAGTACTACATAAAGAATAGATCTCAGGCTTCTATTTCAAAAATCCCCAAACATGTTATCGAGGCATTGATTGCTACAGAAGATGCACGCTTTTACGAGCATGGAGGAATAGACATTAAAAGTTTATTTCGTGTCCTTTTTAAATCTATCGTTCTCCAGGACCAACACTCAGGTGGAGGAAGTACCCTTAGTCAACAATTAGCTAAAAATTTGTATCCCAGAACAGATCTCGGAAACTTCACTCTTCCAGTGAATAAGTTTAAAGAGATGCTTATCGCTAAGAGATTGGAGCGAATGTACACCAAAGAAGAAATTCTATCGATGTATATGAATACGGTAAGTTTCGGAGAAAATGTGTTTGGTATAGAAGCTGCCTCTCAAAGGTTTTTTGGTAAGAAGACTAGTGAGTTATTAATAGAAGAAGCTGCGACTCTTGTAGGAATGCTTAAAGCTACCACCCTTTACAATCCCAGACTAAATCCAGAAAGATCCAAGACGAGGAGGAATACCGTATTGGCCCAAATGAAAAAATACAGCTATATAAAATCTGAGCAATTTGAAATACTAAAGGACAGGCCACTAACACTTTCTTATACTTATCGTGATCACAATACTGGCTTAGCTCCTTATTTCAGGGAGTATCTAAGACAGGAATTAAATGATTGGTGTAAAACACACACGAAAAAGGGTGGTGGTAAATATAATATTTATACAGATGGGTTGAAGATTTATACAACCATTGATTCCCGCATTCAATCTCATGCGGAAGCAGCTGTAGCTGAAGAGATGAAAAAATTGCAAAAGAACTTTGATCGCCTCAGACCTAATTTTAACAAGATCTCTAAAGATCCTATGATACAGCAGGCGATTAAAAGAACGGAAAGATACAGGCTATTAAAGAAACAAGGATTATCAGAAGAAGAAATAGCGACAAACTTTCAGGCGCCGGTAATGATGACAATATTCAGTTGGGATGGGCCGGTAGATAGAGAAATGAGTCCTCTGGATTCTATTATATATTATCAATATTTTTTACATGCAGGTTTTTTGGCTATCTCTCCTACATCTGGCGAAGTTTTAGCTTGGGTAGGTGGAATAGATCACAGATATTTTAAATACGACCATGTCAGATCCAGAAGACAGGTTGGTTCTACGTTTAAACCTATCTTATATGCTGGTGCCATAGAAAGTGGACTTTCTCCCTGTGATTATATTTCCAATGATAAAGTAGAGTTTGCCAAATTCGATAATTGGACACCAAGAAATTCTGATGATATGTATGGTGGGGAATATTCTATGGAAGGGGGCTTAACTCATTCAGTTAATGTCGTTGCTGTTAATTTAATTTTAAAGGCAGGCATCAAACGAGTAATAAAAACTGCTAAAAGGTTAGGCATTAATGGAGAGTTACCGGCAGTTCCTTCGCTAGCACTAGGTGCAGCTGACTTGTCCCTTATCGAAATGGTTTCTGCCTATTCCAGCCTTACTAATGGAGGTCTGGCTGTTACTCCTCATTTTTTACAGCGGATTGAGGATAAACATGGCAATGTGCTATACGAGTTGGAAGATATTTCTCCCCGCAGAGTCATTTCTTCAGAAACCGCAGAAATGATGACTCATATGCTTAAAAGTGTCGTAAATACGGGAACAGGCGCAGGATTAAGGTCAAGATATCGCATTAGATCTGATATTGCTGGAAAAACGGGGACAACTCAGGACCAGGCTGACGGTTGGTTTATAGGTTGTACTCCGGATATTGTAGCGGGTTCATGGGTAGGCGCTGAGGATAGAAGAGTGCATTTCAATACGCTGAGCCAAGGTCAAGGGGCCAGGACAGCTATGCCATTATGGGCTTCCTTTTATAAAAAGCTGATGAAGGATACTCATTATGAAGATTGGAAATACAGTACTTTCCCTGCTATTTCTTATGCTTCCAGAAGTAAGTTGGATTGTGAACACTTTCAGCAAATTATGAGTATGTCTGAATTTCGCGAATGGTGGGCACAACAACAACAATACACCGTTCCCACCTACAGAAATACACAACCCTACACGAATTCATCCCCTAATCAATCTCCCTCTACTTACAGACGAAATTCTATCATATCCCCAAGAATTAATCAAAGTCGGGTACCATGACTTTATCTTCTTTATAAGCTAAACAGACTCAGGCACATCAGAGCGATTTGATAGAGAAGAGTGAATACCAGGATAGCCTTTGACAACTCCCAAATAAATACAGACAATACAAATAATTTCTATAAAATGGCTAATGTCATTAAAATCAAACCATTGGTGGAGAGAGATTTTATAGTTGTAAATAAAAATGACAGGAATAAGCGATAATATGCCTCCTATGACATACCAGGACCCCGAATTGTTATCTCTAATGAGCGAATAAATGTGAGTAGTCAAAATTATCCCCAATAAAGCAAAAGCCGTATTATATCGGACAATATCAAAATGATTAAAATTCCCTTTTTGAAAAATTTGAGAATAGTAAAGGTAACATAAGTAAAAAACGAGTTTAACTGTTACCACCCCCATTAATACTTTTCGAACTCCTTTGGAGGGCAAAAAAGAAATGCATGCCCTTTCTCCCATAAATAATCCAATCCCACCTACTGTCCATGCCAATTTATGAATGAATGTATGTCTGGTTTCAGGAAAATCATAGTTGAATCCATGAGCAATACCCCCTAGCGCACCTCCCAGACCTACTAATAGAAAAAACCATTGCCATGAAGTTAAATATGGATCTTTCCAAACATTCTTTTTCCAAATTAAATAGGATAAAATAGCCCCGGCAATCCCTACTACCTGATTCGTCAATAGATTGTTAGGCCTCATGATCGGCACACCAAACCATTCTGTTTCAATAATTTCCATCGATAAAATTAAGTAATCTGTTTATATATCTCTGCTAAAGTCCACAACAAAGAGTGGCAAAACTATCGAAATATTTTGGGTGATTCTATCAGTTTTAGAAAAATTTCTGCTCCCGTTTTTGGCAATTTCCATTTCCCTCGTAATTTTGTGCCGGAGGAATGGCAGAGTGGTCGAATGCGGCGGTCTTGAAAACCGTTGTGCCGAAAGGTACCGGGGGTTCGAATCCCTCTTCCTCCGCTAAGCAAAAATGATCCTGTAAGCTATTGCGAGCAGGATTTTTTTGGTATCCGAAATAGCGTTCCTGGATGAAATCTATGGATAAGCTATAGAGGGGAACAACAACCGGAACGCAGTGAGGAATATTTTTTGCTTAGACCGCCTCCCTCCTCTTGGGATCAGCGCAGCTAATCCCTCTTCCTCCGCCACTTATTCCTACGATCCAGCGACTGATGTCTAGCAGGATTTTTTTATGATCTGAACTGATCATATTTCCTAAAAATCAACTCTATGCATTTTTTTCAGATTATTCTTTATTCAGGGTCATAAGTAGCAAATAAAGATTCTCTAACAGCTTTAATACACCTTTTGTGTAACATCGGGCTAAATTTTTTATGTAATCGATTTAATATAAATAATTTCAGCAGTTTACATTCCCACAAAGACCATCTTAGTTTCAAAATTTTCGTAATATATTAGCAAAGCTATACTTATATTAAGCTGAGGAATTATAGGAATTTCTGTAATTTTAGATGATCAAGCGACGACTAGTAGAGGTAGTTGTCCATTGTTATACTTAAATCGCTATAACCCTGAGAACGCAAGAACTCATATATGAGAGCCATGGGACGAGAATTGTTTCACAGGAACAAAACGGGAAGCAATTTGCCTTTAAGCTATTAAAAGCGACTAATCCTACGCCCAGGCAAATTGAACAGTTGGAAAACGAATATCACATTTCTCAAAGGTTATCGGAAGTCAGCAGAATTAGAAAAATTTATCGAAAAGATAAGTCTGATAGTAAATTCGCTTTGGTCATGGAGTATATTCCAGGGGTAACTATCAGGGAATACACTCAGCAATACGGCTGGACCATGGAAAGTTTTCTAATGACAGCCATTCAAATTTCTAATGCGCTCTCTCACATTCATGGCCACAGAATTATCCATAGAGATTTTAATAGTAGCAATATTCTTTTTGATCCCTCTTCCCAGGAAATCTCACTGATTGATCTCGAACTTGCCCAATATATTCCTGTCAACGATATGAAATCCGTTCCCAGAGGAGCCACAGTTCCCCTTTTTGCTGATAAGTCCAACCAACGGCTGACAGGTACCCTGGCATACATTTCCCCGGAACAGACAGGGAGAACCAACCAACCTGTCGACTGGAGAACTGATTTATATTCCCTTGGTATCACTTTATACGAGATGATTACAGGAGTTCTTCCTTTTTCTTTTGAAGATGAAATGGAACTCATACATGCACATTTGGCGGTAATGCCTACCCCTCCAGATGAAATCGGGCATTCCAAAATAGATCAGCCCATTCCTGAACCCATTTCGAGGATCATCATGAAATTGATGGCCAAAGACCCGAACGATAGATACCAATCAGCCGCCTCTGTCGAACTAGATTTAACCAACTGCTTAACATACTGGAAAGAGGAGTATCATATCCCTGTTTTCGAATTGGATAAAGGAGGGAGATTTCTGCATTTGTCCGAAAAGCTCTATGAAAGAGACTTCGCCCAAAGCGGTCTTCTATCCCAACTCGATCACCTTCGCCAAGGTAGCTTTCAACTTTCTTTTATTTCCGGAGCTGCAGGAACCGGAAAAACCAGCTTAGTTCAATCGATTAAATCTAGTATCATTGCTGAAGGAGGGCATTTGGTCAGCGGTAAATTTGATCCCATCCAACAACAGATGCCTTATGCTGCCTGGATTCAAGCGTTTTCAGAATTGGTGCAAGAACTACTTACGTCAGATTCCTATCAACTGGAAAATTGGAAGAACAGAATATTAGAAGCTGTTGGGGACAATGGGAAAATTCTCAGTCAAATCATTCCAGATCTTGAACTCATACTGGGTCCTCAAACAGGGGAAAGTGAATTGAAAGGAAAAGACGCTACAAATCGCTTTCATTTCGTTCTGTTAAACTTTATAGATGCCCTCTCCAGAGCTGATCATTCTTTAACCATTTTTCTGGACGATTTTCAATATGCTGATAGTGCTTCTATCGCCTTATTAGAATCTTTATTAACGGATAATCGCAATTCTTATTTGTGGATTATTATTGCCTTTAGAGATGATGATATCCGTTCAGACTTTGACCTCCAAGAGAAATTATCTCCCATTAAATCTCAACATAAGACCGTTAATGAAATTGAGCTAAAGAATCTTTCTCTGAATGCTGTGAATAGCTTTATTCATGAAACGTTACAAAGTGATCCAGAAAGCACCCTGGAATTATCTAAAGTTATATACGAAAAAACACAAGGCAATCCTTTCTTTCTACGTCAAACTATTAGCTCTATTTTTGATCAGGGCTATTTATATCACACTGATGGAGGCGTTTCTACCTGGCAGTGGAACCTCCTAGCCATTCGTCAACTCAATATTACAGATAATGTAGTTGATTATATGGCTGCTAAAATACAGCAGCTCCCAGATACAACAAAAACACTATTGGAGTGGGCCGCTTGTATTGGGGACAAATTTGAATTACGGATATTAAAGGGGATCTCAGAAATGAGCCTGGACGCCATCAGTGGCGCTCTCCAACCTGCCAGAGATGAAGGCTTGATTGTAACGATAGATATAGAAGAAGAATATTATAAGTTTACTCACGATCGGATTCGAAGGGCTATTTATTCCCTCATTCCAAACGAGCTAACCCCGGATTTACATAGAAAAATCGGGGATCTGATGATGGAACCCTATCAATCTGCCAGGCTAGCTGAAATCCCTACAGATAAAGTATTTTCTATCGTTTCGCAATGGAATCAGGGAATTTCAAAAATCCAGGAAAGAACTAACAGAAATAAAGCTGCTGAGCTAAACCTCCTGGCAGGAAAAAAAGCAAACTTTTCAGGGGCTTACCCTACTGCTATGGCCCATCTCAAAACGGGCATTGATCTACTAGCTCAGTATGGATGGCAAAACACTTACAGACTCAACCTCCAACTGCACAATGAAGCTGCTGAAGCGGCCTTTCTGAGTGGGGACCTTGAGTTGATGGATCAGTTTGTTGAAAAAATCCTTCAACAAACCGTCACTGTTATGGACAAAGTGAAAGCCTATGAGATAAAGTTGCAGTCCTATATAGCACAGCAAAGATTAACCGCAGCAGTTCAACTTGGATTAAAGATATTATCTCAATTAGGCATAGAGTTACCCGATGCTCCCAAGGAAATTCAGGTTTGGTGGCAGACGTTTAATCTTCAGCGCTCACTAAAGCGAAAGAGTCCCGAGGAATTTATTCAATTTCCCAATATGAGCGACCCTAAACTACTGGCAGCCATGCAGATTATGTCTAATGTCCTTTCTATTATTCAAATCATCAAGCCCAAACTGGTCCCATTACTTATTTATCGTCAGATTCAATTGACCCTTAAATATGGATGTTCTCCATTTTCTGGAGAAGCTTTAATTGGTTACGGCCTTATTCTCAATCTTCGGCAAGGTAAAATCGATGAAGGATTTGAATATGGAGAGGCAGGAATGAAATTGAGTGAAAAATTCGAGGATAGACGACATAAGACAAGACTATACCATACGTTTTACGGATTATTATGGTCCTACAAAAAAAATATTTCAGATGCTCAACCCCTATTAAAAGAAGGATACTTATTGGGCCTGGAAACAGGAGACTTTTCTTCTGCTACTTTCTGCATTATCCAATTTGTATACAACGCCTTTATGTTAGGGGAGGATTTGAGTGATTTGATAGAGGAATTGAATATTTTTTACAATGCACTATCTCAGGCCAAACAAGAAGTAGCCCTAAAATATCTATCCTTCCTGAAAGAATTGATCCAGGCATTCCTCACCTTTCAGCCCGAAGCATGGAAAATTAAAGAAGTGAAACTGGAAGAACAATTAGTGGCTGAACAGATTGATGCTTCGCAAGAATCTCCGGGAATTATAAATTTGAGCTTTCTCAAACTCATTTTAGCGTATCATTACGAAAATTATGAGGAAGGAGTAAAGGCGGCCAGAGAATTGGAGGAATACGGTTTCCATTCTAACAATCTTGAAATCGATCCTAACTACTCTTTTTACTTCTGTCTGGTTCATTTAGCTGCATATCCCGACTTGAAAATGCCAGAGCAGCAAAAAGTAATGAAGAAAGTACTTGAACATCAAAAGTATATACGATTTAGAAGTGATTACGCACCACAAAATTACCTGCACAAGCACCACTTAATAGAAGCTGAAAGACTGCGAATTCTGGGAAAAGAAGAAGATGCAAGACCTTTCTATGAGAAAGCGTTAGAATTAGCCAGGAATAATGATCACTTGAAGGATGAATCCCTCTCCTGGGAATTAGCTGGTAAATTTTACAGAGTGAGGGGTCAACAATTTCTGGCTGAAATGCATTTACAGCAAGCTATTAAGGCATATCAAAGATGGAATGCAATGGGGATAGTGGAACATTTGGCTAATAGATATCCTAGATACATTAACAAGCAATTGTCATGGGAACAAAGCGCTAATGGTTCTATAAAAAATTCAGGTAGTTCATCCGGTGAATCGCTTACTAATCTCGATTTACACTCGATTACCAAGGCTTCACAAGCATTATCAGGAGAGGTAGTATTGAGCAACCTCCTAAATAAGATGATGCAAATCGTTATAGAAAATGCTGGAGCTTCAAGAGGGGTATTCCTGGAGAATAGATCCGATAATATTTATTTTTTAGCGGAAGGGGATGTGAATAAAGGAGTATCTGTACATATTTCCAGGGAAGAAAAAGCCAATAAATTATTTCCTTCTCACTTGATAAACTATTGTCTGAGAACTAGCAAAGTTATTGTCATAGATCACCCTAAAAATGATTCTACCTTTGGGAAGGATCCATATATAAAACTCGTTCAACCTGCCTCTGTTCTATGCTTCCCCATTCATCATAAAAATAACTTAAAAGCCTTTATTTATCTTGAAAACTTGATGATTCCGGGAGCATTTACCAAAGAAAGAATGGAAATTCTGGATATTCTTTCTTCTCAGATAGCGATTTCTATAGAGAATGCGAGATTATACGAAAACTTAGATGAGAAAGTAAAAGAAAGAACCAGGCAGTTAAACGAAAAAAATCAAGAATTAGGCCTAACTCTCAGTCAGTTAGAAGAGGCTCATTCTCAACTTAAATCAGCTCAGAGCCAATTAGTGCAACGAGAAAAAATGGCTTCTTTAGGACAATTGACAAATGGTATGGCGCATGAAATTAATAATCCGATTAATTTTATTACGGGAAATATCAGACCTCTAAAGCGGAATATAGATGAGGTAAAGGAATTACTCGAGAAAGTAAAAAAGCTTCCGTCTGCCAGTAATTTGCCCGAAGTAGTAAAAGAAATCAATTCTTACAGGGAGGAAATAGACGCAGATTTTCTGGTAGAAGAAATAGATATGTTAGTAGAAGGGATCAAAGATGGAGCCCAAAGAACGCAATCGATTGTCACTGGACTCAAAAGCTTTACTCGTCCAGATGAAGAAACCTTTAAATATGTAAATATCCACCAGGGAATAGACTCTACATTGACCTTGCTCTCTCATGAATTAAATCCAAATATTATTGTCAAAAAAGCGTTTAGTGATATTCCATCTGTAGAATGCATTCCAGGAAAATTAAACCAGATTTTCATGAATGTATTAAATAATTCAATCTATGCAGTGAAAGAGCAAATTGAAAAATCCATTGAGAAGGAGGAAGCGAAAGCGGAACACCATATTTATATAGAAACTAAAGGAGAAGAGGATCAGGTGCATATCTATATTAAGGATAGAGGCGTGGGAATGCCTGAATCAGTGAGACAACGAGTTTTCGATCCATTTTTTACTACTAAGGATGTAGGAGAAGGTACAGGATTGGGTATGGCCATTGTATACGGTATTATTGAGCAACATAATGGAAGCATATCTATTACGAGTGAAGAAGGTAGAGGAACAGAAGTTCATATTATTTTACCCACACTTCAACCCGAATCCCTTTCGTAAAAGCTATCCCCAAAGGGATTCAATTAGAAAAATTCTCATTTTATCATAAAAAATTGAAGTTCTATAACATTTATTAATGAATAGGGCATGAATCTTGTAACAAAACAATTGTATTGTTCGTTTTACTGAATGAATTAAATATTATAATTGATTTCTATAAGCTATTTGTTCCAATTCATTTTCAATAGGTTTAACTAGTATTAAGAAATCGAGAATAATCATTGCTTATTATTAAATTATCCTTAATTAATAAGCATCTTTTTTAAAAACTTTGAAATTATTTGAAACTTTAGTTATCTTTACATCGTTAAAGAAATTGAGTTGAATAATATATAGGGTTTTGGAAGCTTAATCAAACGGATGGTTTTGCAAAGGTTCGAATCCTTTCTCTATATCAAGCGAGTAGTAGTAGTAGTAGTCCTTTTTAGTCGGTCCCCGAATGCAACGTTCGGGGATTTTTCTATTTATATCCTCTACTTTTTCACCCAGTTTCTGTCTTTAAAATACCCCAAAATGACAGTTTCTTACTCATTGGCCCACAAAAAATAAACCTACATTAAAATAATCATAATTATTAGCATACATTAATTACTAATTATTATTTTATAGGAAATTTATTTTAAAATTTTGCAAAAACTGGATAAATATTCTATCTTTGTCACAGTTGTGGTTGTTAGATAGGTAATAAATGATTTTTTAAAAATCGCGAGTAGTAGTAGTCCTTTGATTGGGTCCCAGCTTAAAGAGTTGGGATTCTTTTATTTAGGGTTATTTGCTGGCTTTTTGTTGTTGGGAGATGGGAAGAGAAATAGAGAAAGTAGATCCTTTTCCTATTTCACTGGATACAGTTATGTTTCCTTGATGTTGTTCTATAATACCAAAAGAAATAGAGAGTCCTAGTCCTGTTCCCTCCCCTACCTCCTTCGTCGTGAAGAAAGGTTCAAAAATTTTGTGTTGGATATCGGAACTCATTCCCTTTCCAGTATCACTAATAAGAATGTGCACCTGATCATTTTTCAATGTGGAGGAAATCTCAATTTTACCTTTGCCTTCTATCGCCTGAATAGCATTAGTAAGTATGTTCATGAATACCTGATTAATTCTTCCAGGTAGACATTCTATGATGGCTCTTTCATCAAAATCTGTATACACTTCTATACGGTCTTTTAGTTCATGTTGAAGTAATTTCAAGGTAGAAGCAATACCTTCATTAATATCACATGATTTAAAATCATTTTCATCTAATCTCGAAAATCGTTTTAATCCCTTGACAATTTCTTTTGTCCGCATAGCTCCATCTTCTATCCCTTCCAGCAAATGATCCATTTCACTTAGCAAAAATTCCATCTCCCTCTCCTCACAAAATGCCCTAATCTTCTTCCAATCGGGATGAGGCTCTTTTCCCAGTTCTGTAATAAGTTGAATCAGTTCCTTTATTTCAGCTATGTCTTTCTTAAGAGGAAGTACACTAGTGGACACAAAATTAATGGGATTATTAATCTCGTGAGCAATCCCGGCCGTAAGTTGACCTAAAGAGGCCATTTTTTCAGCCTGAACCAATTGTACTTGTGTGTGCTTTAACTTCTCGATAATAGATTCCAACACTTTTTTCTGCTGAGTGATGGTTCGGTGCCTTTCGAGTAATTGCTTTTGTGTTAGCTCCAGGTGCTGATTTTTGCGATATAACTCTTCTCTTTGTTGTTCCACTTCAGCAGTCCTGATGTTAATTTGAGCTTCCAGGTGTGTATTGATTCGTTCCTGTTCCAATAAAAGCTGTTGCTGAGCCTTCCTTCTTGCTTCAATCTCCTTTCTTGCCCTGTATCCTAAGCCCATAGAAAAAAATATGATCTCAATGAGGATCCCGATTTGCAGGAATACATCAGGTAATACTTTGGTGTTACCCAGTATATTTGTTGTTATAGTACACAGCGCAGCAATGATTAATACACAACTTCCCGCCACAAAATACTGAGCCTGCTTTTCACCTGTTTTTACAATGGAGCCAAGTACCCAAACGATGAATGACAGGTCTGTCAGCATTCCAATGACAAATACTATCCCTCCATTAGATATACCTACATCCAGGAAGACTAACCCCGGAATAGCTAAGGTTCTCATCGTTAGATATCGCTTAATATATGGATCAATGTGGGGAATGACCTCAGCTGTATTCAGAAAAGAGCGCATAAATATCAAGTAAAAGATAATGATGCTATACGCTATTCCTCTGCTAAAGAAATAAATTAAGAAAAGAGTAGACTGTTCAACATGAGGATAAAAAAGTCCCAACATACCAAAGCCCAGGAAAAAAAGAATTACCCCACAACTTAAGTATCCGACATAATATAAATAAGCTTTATCCTTGCTACCTAGATAAAGAGCAATGTTGTAACATATCATTAAAGCAACAGCTCCCAGAAATAACGCCTGCCAAAAGTAGAAACTAAAAAAATGGCGAAACCAAAATGTTTCATCTGAGGAAATAATTAATTTCAGCCTTGGTGAGAGATTCATGTGAGTCTTTATGTGGACGACGCATTCCACTAATTCATCTTGGGGAAAATTAATTTTAATAAAAGTGGATCTTTGAGGAATATCAATCTCAGGAAAAGAAGCTAACACTCCCGCTTTCTTTTGAACAATGTCCCCATTTTTGAAAAGGAAATAATAATCAGCTTCAGGTACCAGACCGAAGCTTAGAAAAAATCTCGCAGACGTATCACTTCGTATATTAAAGGCATAGATTTCAGATCCTACTTTCCCCTCGGCTTCAGATAATAGCTTTTTTACCAATTGGACTCCATGACCAGATAAATGTATGCTCTTGATATGACGATCATGAATACCAGCTTCATCAGCTATATAATAATGATTTGAAAGCTCACTTTTTTGAATAAAGGTATCTATAGGGCTGGTGAGCTGAATGGGAGGATTCTGTGCCTGCAGAGAAATAAAAGCACAAGGAAGAAAAAATATAAGGGTGAAATATTTACCTATGTTCATCATCGGGTTAATACTTTCTGGCCACGCTCCCCCCCAGGCCTGACCTAATGTATTCACTTTCAGGATTACCATAAATTTCTAATTTTCCTCCTGTACTTATTTGGGCATCTACCTCTTTAGAAACATTTATGTCAGCCTTTGCTCCGGTATTTATTTTAGCGTAAGCCATGTAACTTACCAGCTCATAAGCGTGTACTTTTCCAGCCGTATGAGCCTGATATTCCGTGTATTCCGATTTTCCTACAAGATAAATTTCAGCTCCTTCAGATGCTTTCACGGTCAATTCTTTAGCAAATAACTGACAGGACAATTGGCTTCCTCCTCCAGCTTTTACTTCTACTTGATCCGCTACCAAAGTGTCTTGTAATTCTATCGTCGCTCCGGATTTAGCATTAATACTGTATAACTCATTATAAGTTATTTCCAACTCAACATCCGTTTCGTATATGAATAAATTAGCCAGGGATATTCTAAGAGATCTCCCCTTCTGAATAATCTTTAATTCTTCATCATCCAATCTTCCTGAAATAATTCTTACTTCGGGCTGCCTTTGGTCTGTATGGATTAAGTACACTTTAATTCCATCCGATACAATTATTTCAGTATAGGGATCAATGTGAAGAATTTCATCAGCATCTTTCTGTCCAAATCCATTCAAAGAACAGATGATAAAGCTTATTAATATTAATCTATGCAATTTCATGATATCATTGGGTATGTGGAAGCGGAAAAACTCACTCCAGTAAGATAAATATTGATTACTCTTTCTATTTAAGGCTTTGTCTTAACAAATCCTCATAAAAGGGTATAAAGAAGCTAATTGGAAGGATAAACTTGAATATTTCAGGATAAACTCATGTACTTAATTTGAATACTATTCTCCAAATTGCCCCAATTACTCCCTTAATAAATGTTGATTCTTTAAAGATGATTACATTCTATTGCAAATCAATAACTTACATTTATGTAGTTGAAAAACTACTACTTAGAATATTTACATAACAAATTATTATAGGATATTTTTTCTGAACACTTACCTTTCTTATTTGGAAAATCGGAGAGTTTAATCTATCTTATTAATGTTTTGGGACCGATGATGAGGACTACTAACTCCAGTTTTGTAAACATGAGCCTGAAGATTGTAAAATATCTTTGGTGTTTATCTTTACCGTTATTAATTATTATTTCTTTTCAGATTGGCGGGTATTTTACTTTCCTTCCCGTTGTATATATTTTCTTTATTATTCCATTACTAGAGATTTTTCTTCCTCCAGATTCATCTAATCATTCTCTAGAAGACGAGTCATATTTGCTCAATCATCACTTCTTTGACTATTTGTTGTATTTCATGGTAGTCTTACAATACCTTTTTATTATTCTTTTTTGCTGGGTATTAATGAATTTTTCTCTCAGCTTAACAGAAAAAATAGGACTGACTCTTAGCATGGGATTAATGTGTGGAGTATTCGGCATTAATGTAGGACATGAATTAGGACACAGAAAGAAAAAGCATGAACGATTTCTTGCGAAGGTTGCCCTCTTAAGTTCTTTATATCTCCACTTTTACATTGAGCATAATAGAGGCCATCATAAGCATGTATCTACGGATCAGGATCCTGCTTCTGCCAGAAAAAATGAAGTAGTTTATTTATTCTGGTTGAGATCCATCACCTTTGGCTATTTATCCGCCTGGACATTGGAACAGAACAGATTAAGAAAAAGAAATATCCCTATCATAAGTTGGCAGAATGAAATGCTTCGTTTTCAGTTAATTCAATTAATTTGGATTTTTCTGATAGCCTGGTTCTTTGGGGTGGAGGTATTGTTGTATTATGTAGCTGCCGCAGGAATAGGTATACTGTTGCTCGAGACGGTAAATTATATAGAACACTACGGCCTCCATCGAAAAAAACTCTCTCATGGATATGAAAGAGTTCTTCCACATCACTCCTGGAATTCCAATCACATTATAGGACGATTAATTTTGTTTGAACTTTCCCGACATTCTGACCATCACTACATTGCGAGTAGGAAATACCAAATCTTAAGGCATCATGAACACAGTCCTCAGATGCCGACAGGTTATCCGGGTATGATGCTGCTGGCCTTAGTTCCTCCCTTATGGTTTTATGTCATGCATCGCGAGATAGATCGACTGTTAGCCTAAAAATCTGACCCTCTTTTATATGTTTCAATACGAAATGTATGCTATTCTACATTTCATTAATGCCTTCCTTTCAATTTTTATCTTAAATGTTAATGGATGGTAAACATATTGTTTACATTTGCAGATTATTAGAATAATAGGGATTTCCGATACATTCTATTAGTCGGTAGTCCTTTTTATTATTACTTTTTGAAAAGTTGAATATTATGAGAAAAAAGCTACAATTAAACGTTCTTTGGGTCTTTCTGATGTTCATTCCCTTGCTGGGAATATATGGGCAAGGATCCACTTCATCCTCTATCAACGGAAGAATTATCGGAGAAGATGGTAATCCTCTGACTGGAGTAACCATTATCATCAGACATGAACCCACAGGCTCAGAAAAAGGAGTATTAAGCTCAGAATCTGGGTATTATCGTCTTCCAAACCTCGATATAGGTGGCCCATACACGATAAACGTAAATTATGCTGGTTATGAATCCCAAATGATCGACAACGTATTCCTGGCACTGGGACAAACATATCGACAGGATTTTGTTCTATCAGATAAGGTGGTAGAACTCGAAGAAGTTACGATCACTTCCTCTGTAGGAGATGTATTTGATGGGAACAGAACTGGAGCAGAAACTTATGTAAGTGAGCGAGAGATTAATAGTTTACCTACTGTCAATAGGGATTTTCTCCAGGATTTCGTTCGTCTTGATCCCAGAACTTCCACCACCACCAGAGAAAGTGGTGATGGTCAAGGGATATCTATAGCAGGAATTAACAATAGATACAACGCCATATATATTGATGGAGCAGTCAACAACGATATTTTTGGATTAGCTAATAGTGGTACGAATGGCGGTCAGGCCGGAATTACTCCCATAAGCCCCGATGCGATCCAACAGATTCAAGTGGCGCTGGCTCCTTATGATGTAACCTACGGTGGATTTGCAGGGGCAGGCATTAATGTGGTCACCAGAAGTGGAACGAATACCTTTGAAGGTTCAGCCTACTACTTTCTCAGAAATGAAAATTTAGCTGGCAAAACACCCGGAGATGATAATCAGTTTACGGACAATGATCCGAGGGAAAGACTGAGCGACTTCACAGCTCAAACCTATGGCTTTAGATTAGGAGGGCCAATTATAAGAGATAAATTATTTTTCTTTGCCAATGTGGAGATTCAAAGAGATGAGGTACCCACTCCTTTTAACTTTCTAAATTATCAGGGAGAGACGAACGAAGCTCAGGTAAATGAAGTAGCTAATTTTGTAAGAAATGAATTTGGGTTTGAGCCTGGAGGATTTCTTAACAATGTTCAGTCGAGAAGAGGGGAAAAGATTCTGGCTAAACTCAATTGGAACATTAACGAAAATAACAAATTAACTGCTCGTTACAGTTATGTGAGGGGAGAAGAGGAAGAACCACTCCGTCCCAATAACCAACAAATCGTGTTTTTTAATTCGGGGGTTCTTTTTCCTTCGACAACCCATTCTTCTGCCTTAGAACTGGAAAGTGTGTTGGGAAATAATCTATACAATGATTTTATTTTCGGAACCACTGTTGTGAGAGATGACAGAGATATTTTAGGAGAACCTTTCCCCAGAATTGTGTTACAAGATGGCATTGGTCAGGTTATTTTGGGAAATGATGCGTTTTCCTATTCCAATATCGTTTTCCAAGATGTTTATACCATTACCAATAATCTAAATTGGAACCTGGGCAGACATAATTTCACCTTTGGTACACATAATGAGTTATTTAAGATTCAGAATCTATTCACTATCTTCTCCGTCCCTCAGTATACTTTTTTCAATGACGACGATAATACGGGAGTGGAGAACTTCTTGGCGGGAAGTCCAGGTTTGTTCCTTTTTGGCCATGAACAGCCCACTACTCCAGGGGATGCATCACAAGTCAGATTTGGAGATGAAGCAGAAAATTTAGGCCCCACTTTCTGGGCAGCTCAACTATCTTTTTATGCTCAGGATGAATTTGAGGTAACAGAAGACTTTAAGTTAACTTATGGATTGAGATTGGATTTGCCCGTCTACCTGGATGATGCTCCATTAGAAAATACTTCCTTTAATAGCGAAACGGCTCCGCTATTGGAACAAGTATACGACCTGGAAGGTGCGAGAGCAGGTCAAACGCCTAAAGTAAATGTGATGTTTAGTCCAAGAGTAGGATATAATTGGGATGTGTTTGGAGATAATCATACGCAGATCAGAGGAGGTGCCGGAATTTTCACCAGTAGGGTTCCCTGGGTATGGCCCGGTGGGTTATTCATTCGAAACGGTTTGAACAGTAGTTTCTCTGTAGGCTTTGGGCCTTTCGCTCCAAGACCAGAGGATTGGAGAGCGAATCTGCTAAACCTCAATTCTCCTTCAGGCGATGTAGATCTGTTTACTGAGAACTTTCGTTATCCTCAAGTATTTAAAACAAGCTTAGCGATAGATCAAAAGTTGCCCAAAAACTTTACTGCGACTGCAGAGATTACTTATACTAAGAATATTTTTAATATCGATATTCGAAACGTCAACCTCCGCCCTTCAACAAGCAGGCTCGAAGGAGCAGATAACAGGGCTATTTTTACGCCAGACTCCTTAAATTCCAATATTGGTGAAAGGTTAGATCCAACATACAATAACATCACCCTGGTAGATAACACTAGCAAAGGATATACTTTCAATGCTACCTTTCAATTACAACGCGCCTTCAAAGATGGCATCACTGCGATGGCAGGTTATTCTTTCACTCGTTCCAGAGCACTGTTTGATGGATTTGGCTTTATAAATTCCACTAACTGGTTAGAAAATAGTTCTATTGATGGTCGAAATACCCCTGAAGTTACTAGAACCATTTTTGACGCAGGCCATAGAGTCAATGCATTCTTTAGTAAGCGATGGGAGTTCGGAGAAAACTTTGCCACAACGATCGGTATATTTTACAACGGAATATCGGGTCAACCATTTTCTTATGTGTATGGTAATAGTGAAGGTTTAGGAGGCCCAAGAGGATTGACAAATGAAACGAATCAATCGAATAGATCATTGATATTTGTCCCTGCCAGCCAGGATCAGATTGTATTTGCGGATCAGGCTACAGCAGCTCAGCAATGGGCAGCACTAGATGACTATATTGAAGCAAATGATTATTTAAGTAGCAGACGTGGCGACTATGCAGAAAGAAATATGGATAGATCTCCTTTTGAACATATTTTTGATGTAAAATTTGCTCAGGATTTTTCTATTGTAACTGGAGATACTAAACATACACTTCAATTTACCATCGATATATTTAATGTCACCAACCTCATTAATTCCGAATGGGGAAGACGCTATTTTGTAGGAGACAGAGGTAATTTTGCCCTAATTAATTTCGAAGGATTTCAGGAAAATACGAATACTCCTACCTTTTCTTTCCAAGATCCTGATAGTGATCCATGGACCTTAATTGACTCAGGATTTCAAAGTGCCAGATGGAATGCTCAGGTGGGAATCAGATATTTGTTTTAATATATTATTTTTTGAATATCATGAACATATTTTGGAGTAATGCCTTGTAATAGGTATTACTCCAATGTTCATTTTACCATATTATCACTATGAAATTGACTGCTGAGGGAAAAAAGGCACTGACAAAAGTAGCCCAAACCTATGGCCTTAGCCAGGATGCTACCATGCATTTGTGGCACAGCATCGTTACGGGAAAGGGAAGTATGGCTCAATTCAATCATCCGGAATTAGGCGGTATGGGGCAGTGGATGAAAGGGGGAATGACCATGTTAGGGGATATGTTTAATCATTCCCTCAAATCAAGTGTCAGTAATGCCTGTGAAGATCTGTCTGCCATGTTTTTTAACAGTGCCTTCGTGACCAGAGAAAATATTATCCCGATGTATGATAATATTCAACCTACTTCGTGGTGGCCCGAAGAATGGGGTTCTCCTTCTATGTCGGGGGCTCAAAATGATATGCGCTATGCGTATTTCCCCCATCATGATAGACTTGTCATTCAAAATTTAAAGGAGACACTTATTTATGACACTAAAGGGTATCTCCTTCAAGGAGTATCTCAACAACAAAGCGGGACACAAAACTTGACTTTCAGCTCCCAGAAAGGACAAGTAAGCACATCTGAATTCGAAAGAGTAAATTTATAGATATATGAGTATTCAGCATGAGGTTCATCATTTTAAGTCAACTATCAATGAATTTATTCTACTCTTATTAAACACTATCACCTTTTTCTTCACTCTTTTTATTAATGCAAACTCGAGCTGGTTTACCGGAAGGGATATCGGAGATATTAGCAATCAATTTAACACACTCATTACTCCTGCAGGATATGCCTTTGCCATTTGGGGTCTCATTTATTTATTGCTATTGGGTTTTATCGGATTTCAATGGTATCAATGGATAGTTAACAAGAATGGAGCGCTCATCAAGCAGATTGGCAGTTGGTTTATCCTGACTAATATCGCAAATATGAGTTGGGTTATTGTGTGGGTGTATGAATGGACCGGATTATCCGTATGTGTCATGTTCCTCTTGTTGGGCTGCCTGTTTCAACTGGTATTTCGGTTAAGATTGGAAATATGGGATGCTCCGGTAAGGGAAATCCTTTTTGTCTGGTGGCCCATTTGTATATATGCTGCCTGGATAGTGTTAGCCTCTGTCGTAAACACTTCAGCCTTTTTAGTAAGCATTCAATGGGAGGGAAAACCTTTATCTCCATCCTCCTGGGCTATATTGATGATAGTGATTAGCACTTTGTTGTACCTGTTTCTGACATTTAACAGAAATATGAGGGAGGCGGCACTGGTGGGAATCTGGGGAATCATGGCCATCGCAGCGAGACACTCAGAAGATTACCAGCATCTTAAATATACCATCTACCTAGCTTCCGCTGTGTTATTGATCGCTGCTACCTATCATGCGTGGATCAATAGAAGTACCTCTCCCTTAGCTAAATGGCGAAAAGGAGAATGGTAACTTACTGATTACTTATTCATTGGCCTAAATAATCTGTACCTCTCCCCTATTTTCTCATATAGTTTGCATCAAAGTCTGAATTTCGCTTCATCATTTTGGCTTGTACTTCCTGTCTCCATTCTTCTAGCTCTGTTTTTAACCCTACCACTTTGTCCTGCGTTTCTTGAGACAATTCGTTTTTTTCACCAGGGTCATTCTTTAGATTATACAACTCTACTTCCCCCGTCTCATACCATTCAATTAACTTCCAGTCCCCTTTTCGGATCGCTCCTCCAGGTCTCCCTCCCTGGTTGGAATAATGGGGATAGTGCCAAAATAAAGGCCTATTAGTCAAATTGTCTGCTGGTTTATTTTCCTCTTTAGTGGCCAGTAGGACCGATCGAAAACTGACGCCGTCTATATGTTGGGAAGGAAGTGAGGAAATTTGTGCCAACTCCAAGATAGTGGGATAAAAATCTGGACTCGAAATGGGAATCGGAGAAGTGGTACCTGCTCCTATGTGTGCAGGCCAACTCACGATTAAAGGTTCTCTAATTCCTCCCTCATACAACCATCCCTTACCTGCCCTAAAAGGTAAATTAGAGGTAGGTGATCCTTCAGAAGTGGATAAGCCTCCATTATCAGAAGTAAAAATAACAATGGTTTTCTCTTTAAGTCCATTTCTTTCTAAGGCCTCTATCATTCTACCTATATTTTCATCCAAGCTATATACCATACTCGCATAGACAGCATGATCCTGAATCAGGCGCTCTCTAAAATTACCCTTTTGAGGGGCTTTGTTGATCCATTCAGCCGCTGTGTTATACCTGGCCTCGTCGGAAATTCCTAAGGAATCTGCCTTACGCTGGAAATATGCTACCAGAGAATCCTTGCCTTGCATAGGATTGTGCACCGTATAGTAAGACATATACAGCAAAAAGGGATTCTCTCCAATGGTATCTAGAAACTGGACCGCCTCAGTAGTCAGTCGATCGGTCAAATACTCACCTTCAGGACCATCAGATAGTCTGGGATTTTTATAAGGGGAAAAATAGCCTCCGGGAGGAGAGCCTTTATTGTGTCCTCCTTTATTTATATCGAACCCTTGATGTTCTGGCCAATAATCATCTTCTTCTCCCACATGCCATTTTCCACCAAAGAAGGTGGTATACCCTTGTTCCTTTAACGCTTCCGAAAGCATCTTTTCCTCTAATTTTACTTCATGCGCAAATTCCTGGGCGACTAGTTGATGGTTAGGTTCAATGGGTAAATAACTCTGTCTTCCTGGAATCCAATCTGTTACGTCTATTCTGGCGGGGTATTTTCCAGTGAGAATACTGGCTCGGGTTGGAGAGCAAACAGGACAAGCCGCATAGGCATCTGTAAACAGCATCCCATTGTTTGCAAGTTGATCTAAGTGAGGCGTTTCATAGAACGTACTTCCATAGCATCCCAAGTCCATTCTTCCCAGATCATCTGCTAAAATGAATAGAATGTTAACAGGTTCTGTGGGGAGTGAGGAATTATCCGTTTCGGGATGAGTGCTGCAAGAATAAAGAAATGATCCCCAAAAAATACACGAGAATAGAAAAGTCGCAAGCTTTTTCATACAAACGGGTAATGGTAGTCGTAGATATTTAATTATTTCGAATGAAAATACGTAATTTATCCATGTGAATCTCCAAATTGAAGGAATAAATAGTGAACCAACCGCCTTTACCACCTACCTTTCTGGATCGAATGCAAGAAATGCTTCCAGCAGATTTCGCCCAGTTTGAGCAAATCATTAACACTACTGCTGCCATCACTTCTGTTCGTCTAAATCCGTCGAAACTTATGGAGCTGCCGAAAAATGGGAGGTCTCCAGTTCCCTGGCATCCTGAAGGTTATTATCTTGCTGAACGTCCTTCTTTTACAGCTGACCCCCTTTTCCACGGAGGAGCTTATTATGTTCAGGAGGCTTCTTCCATGCTTCTATACCAATTTATTGATTTTTCGAAAGATCTTACCATTCTTGATTTGTGTGCTGCTCCCGGAGGCAAAAGTACACTTATCGCTGGTGCTATGAGTTCGGGAAGCCTGCTGGTTTCAAATGAAGTTATTGCACATAGAGCAAGTATATTAAAGGAAAATATGATTCGATGGGGAAATCCTCAAATCTTTATTACCCAATCTGACCCCAAAGTCCTGGGAAAGCTCACCTCATTTTTTGATGTTATCGTCGTAGATGCCCCTTGTTCGGGAGAAGGAATGTTTCGCAAAGATCCGGCTGCCAGGGAAACATGGTCAGAAGAGATCGTAGAATTATGTGCTCCCAGACAGAAGAGAATCCTTGCAGACATATTACCCGCATTGAAGGAGGGAGGAAGCCTTATTTATTGTACCTGTACTTTTTCCAAATCCGAAAATGAGGAGGTAATCGCGTGGTTGTTAAGTGAATTTAAGGATGATCTTCAACTTGACCCTCAAGAAGGATTAGCTTCATATGGTGCTATACCCGTGGAGATACATCACACCCCTTCAGCTGCTTACAGGTGTTATCCCCATGTAATGAAAGGAGAGGGAATGTTCTTTTCGAGATTAACCAAAATTAAGCGAGCATCTGATCTGGATAAGTATTCCCTTAATTCCAGTAAATCTAAAAAAGCCAGGAAAAAGAAATCTTCTTCCAACAAAAACGCTTCTATACCTTCGGACCTAACAAAAAGGGTACATACTTTTTTAGCTACCTATGTAAAACCTATAGAACCTAACCATATTACAGTCTACAAGGACCAGCTTGTATATGTACCCATTGGCACACCTACTCAAAAAATAAATGGACTCTATATTATTCAGCAGGGTATCCCTTTAGGTAATATTCACCGAAAAGAAATTACCCCTACGCATGAATTAGCATTGAGCAATTTGATCCATCCAGATATTCCCCGCTTAGCACTTACTTATGAAGCGGCGATTAAATATTTACAAAGAGAAAATTTGAAGATGGACATTGATTTACCGCCATCCTGGATAGTTGTGTCATATGAGGGCGTGAACCTGGGCTGGGTAAAAAAGGTAAAGCAACAGCTCAAAAATCAACTTCCGCTTTCGTGGAGAATCAGACAAAAAATTGTGTAAATTCTCCTGTACTATTCTGGAGCTAAGTATATTTCCATGTTCTGATAAGAATCAATATACTTAATCAAAAAAAGTAATTTAACGTTTTTCAGTTTAATTATTTTATTCTATATTTCCGTAATAAAACTTACTTATTCTTTTCCCTATGTCAGTTTAAGTACTAGCACTATAGTAAGTGGTCATTACATCATTAAACTTACTTTTTAATTCTAACATTCATGAAAAATCGCTACGTCATAGCAGTATTAGTTCTATGGGGGTATCTTGTTGAGCTTAATGCCCAGACCTTTAACACTCAGTTCTTAAATAAGGAACCCTTTTTGTCCCAGGCCTCTCTACTTCAAGACTATGATAATGATGGAGACCTGGATATTATATTAACCCGCGCAGAATTATTTAACCAGATTCCTAAAGGGGTGTATTGGTTGGAAAATGATAGCACTCAGCAATTTGAAGCTCGTTCTATTATTACGGATGATTTACCTTTTTACATGGCGGATATAGATACAGCTGATTTTGATAGAGATGGCCATATAGATTATGTCATTTGTTTTACAGATGTGGACGATGGGGAACTAGCATGGTTCCAACGACTGGGAGACAGAAGCTATCAGAAGTGGACCATAGCTACCAACAAAGATTACATTATGGCAGATGTAGGGGATTTCAATGGAGATGGATACATGGATATTGTTGCAGTAGGCGTAATTAATTCAGATCAGACATGTAGAGTATATATCAATCAGCAAAATCTGTTTTTTGAAGAACAAATTATTGGCAATGATCATATCGAAGCAGTAGATGCAGCAGATGTAGACGGAGATGGGGACATAGATATCGTAGTAGCGGGATCTGGTTTAGTTGGGAATGAGTTAACAGAAGATGGAGGGTCCAGATTATATCTTAATGATGGAGAGGGGAATTTTACAGAAGGAACATGGTTAATTTCCTGGACCGATACTCATGCTGCATTAGGGGAAGATATTGAAATGATAGATTTTGACCAAGATGGGACGAAAGACATATTGGGCATCAGAGGCGTTGCTACCTCTGAATTAATATTTTTTGACGGATCAAATGGATTTCAACGGAATGAATTTCTCGAAGAATTAGATGTAAATTTTACAGGAGATTTTGTCGTTTTTGACATTGACAATAATGGATTACTAGATATTGTCAGACAGGATTTTGAGGATTTGAGTGTGCTCTATCAGGTGGATAACTTCGTCTTTGAAGTAGAAACGATAGATGATAACTGGGACAATTGCTGTAATCCGACGACGAAAATGTCTGTAGGGGATCTGGATAATGATGGGGATCTCGATTTGGTATTTCCTGAACAAGGCAATATAGATGAAGATGTCTCCTGGTTTGAGAATATAGACGGTAAACTCTATAAACATCAGATTTATTCTAAAAACAGAGGTAATAGGATTGTCAAACTCATGGATTTCGATCAGGATGGGGATCTGGATGTATTTGCTACGGTGACTGGAGGTCAACAGCTAGATGCTAGCGGCGATTTGACGGTGGGAAATACAGAAGATGAATTAATCATGTATGAAAATCTGGATGGTCGTAATTTTGTAAATTGGCGCTTGAATGATCAGCTCTTTTATGCTGCAGATATAGAATTTGCAGATATAGATGGAGATGGAGATAAGGATATTTTTGCTACGGCCAGAGATGCAGATGATGTGGTATGGCTGAGAAATGATGGCTTCCCTGCTAATTGGGTTACAGATACCATTTTTCCCGAAGCCAATAAACCTTTAGGGATAGCTGCAGGCGATTTGGATAATGATGACGATGAGGATTTGATTGTATGTTCTTTCGGAGATGATAAGGTGTTTGGATTTCGGAACAATGGGGAAGGCTCCTTCTCTCCTTTTGTTTTAGAAAATGATGCCAATGCTCCGAGAGAGGCGGAGATTGCTGACTTAGATGCTGATGGTTTTCAGGATGTAGTAGTAGTTAGTTCTGCCATTAATAATACAGTGGTGGTGTATTATGGGGATAGTACAGGAGAATACACTAAGCAGGTACTCTTCTTCGATCGGTCTGCCAGAGATGTAGAAATTGAAGACTGGGATGGGAATGGGTCATTAGATATTCTGGTGAGTCTTTTTGATGACGATTTTACTGCTCTGGAAAATCCTGTAGATGTGTTACTTTTTAGAAATGAGGCCAAACGTTCCTACTCCACCGTAGCATTGGCCAGCTTAGAAGAAAGAACCAATGGCTTACTGGTCTTGGATGTGGATGAGGATGAAGATAAAGACTTGGTTTTGGGATTTGATGGATTCAGCGGTAACAGTAGCCCTCCTATTATCACAGTTGGCATTAATGAAGGAGGGGAAATTATAGATTATATTCCTTTGGCGGATCAAATTTCAGGCAGTGTATTAGGATTGGATGCAGGAGATGTAGATAATGATAATAAAGTAGAATTAGTATTTGCGGAATTTGAAGCAGGAAATATAGGTTTAATCAATTTCAATATTGAGCGTTTCTCAGATACTACAGTGATGGATACGACGATGGCAGATACTACAGTGACCGATACTACCGTATTTGATTCAACAGTAACCAGTATTCGCTCCAGGATCTATCCATTGGTTACTAAACTTTCTATCTATCCTAATCCAGCTTCTGAAGAACTATATATAAGGTCAGAGGATGAACAGATCATTATTGACAAAGTGATTTGGCAAAATACCTTAGGACAAAAAATGCTTGAAGTTCCTGCTCATTCCAAAGCCATCAGAGTGAAGCTTCATTCCTATCCGCCTGGCATTTATTATCTCACAGTTGATACAAATAAGGGTCGACTGTCTAAAAAGATACTATTAGAATAACAATTAATGTCCTAAATTCTTAACAGAAAAACTCCCTTCTCTGCCATCATTAGTACTTTTTCAGTGTAACAGTACTACTGGCAGAGGAAAGGAGTCTGGGAAGTCCATCAATTAGTTGAAGGTATATACCTACTTATTTTATGATCAGCTTTCTCGTTTCTTTTGATTCAGCAGATTCCAGCGTGAGTAGATACCATCCGGGAGTATATTGGCTTATATCTAATTGAGTTTGTACTGATTCAGGATCTATGGTTTTATTTAATAATTCTCGTCCTTGCATATCCATCATCCTTAATTGGAAAGATTGGTCCAGAGCCTGAGGATGAGATATGTTTACCTGGTTTATAGCTGGATTTGGATACAATTCGAAGGTACCAAAGCCCGAATCTTCAGATAACTCCATATTCACCCCTTTTTTCAAACCTGAGTCTGAAGTAAAGTCCCGCTTCTTAGGATCCTTGTAATCTCCAGGTCCATCGTCATTGGGATCTCCTACACTGTATGGAGCAAATTTGGCAATAAAGGCGTCTGAATAAACAGGAGAGGTAGAATCATCGAAATCATTATCAAACCCTTGATGGGCAATTCCTGATTCACTAATAGTTCGACCTACGATATATACATCTGCAGACACATCAGTGATACAGCCATATATCCTATCATGCCTATCTCCTCCATAATATGAACCCCATTGTCTGGATCCGTCCGCCAGGAATCTGGCAATAAAGCCATCTTCTCCTCCATTATAGGTTGGATCATATCCATTGTTGGTAGCAATCTTGGTATCACTTCTGGTAGGTCCGGTAAGATATATATCTCCCCATTTACTCACACACACATCAGAAGTCTTCTGATATTCCCCCCAGGAAAGGAATGATTCATCATTTGCTCCTCCATAATAGGTTCCCCATTCTCTCCAGCCGAAAAAGTTGAATTTCACTAAGAAAGCATCCATTCCCCCATTGTAAGTATTGTCATGTCCATTATGAGCAATAAATTTACTGCTTGAGGTTATTCCAGCCATATAAACCACCCCTCCATAAACAGCCAATGAATGTGCCTGATCAATTCCTTGGTCTCCATAATACGTTGCCCAAAATCGATTCCCATCAGCATCAAATCTCACTAATAATCCATCCTGATCTTCTGAATAAGAATTGTCATGTCCATAATAAGCCAACCCTGTACTTTCTGTATATCCAGCTAAATAGACATTCCCCCAAGGATCAGTTGCTACACTATTAGCTATATCTTCCTCTTCATTACCATAATAAGTAGCCCACAAGCGCGTTCCATTGTTAGTGAACTTGACCAACAACATATCTTTTTTTCCACCAAATGTGTTGTCGTGCCCATTATGTGCTATGTGCTGTTCACTAGAAGTAAATCCAGCCAGGAAGATATTACCATCCATATCAGAACATACCGCTCTTCCTTCTTCTGCTCTGGTGTGGGTTCCATCGTAATCCTCACCTCCGTAATAGGTACCCCATACTCTTTTTCCGTCAGGATCAAATTTAACCAGAAAGGCATCTCTATCGAAACGGGTCCCATCAATATCTTCTGAGACATTGTAAGTATTATCGTGGCCATTTTCAGCAATGCCATAATAACTGTGAGTATAGCCAGCCATAAAGACATTGTTAGATGGATCAGTACAAACCGCTAATCCCCTATCTTCTTTGTGCCCACCGTAATAGGTACACCATAATCTATTCCCTGAGGGATCAAATTTGACTAAAAAGGCATCTTCTATTCCATAAAAGCTAGTACTGTGTGTACCGAAAGTTGCGAAGTCGAAAGAATAATCATCAGTTACCCCACACATGTACACATTCCCTCGACTGTCCGTATATACATCAAAGCCTATTTCGCTATGCTGATTACCGTAATAAGAAGCCCATTTCAAGGTAGGATCAATTACCAGCGGCAGACTAGGATCAAAAGATTCCGTTTCAAATTGAACCACACCATCTTTGAGACGATAATGAGAAGAAATAGGGACTCTCTTTCCACTAACAGACTGGTAGGTAAAAGGCTTACCTTCTTCAATCTCTCCCAAAGAAGAAACTACGGTTAATTCGCCCTGATTACTTAGAGACATGTTTTCATGTCCTTCATAAGCTAATTTGATGTCGGATACATTTCCTCCGGGATGAACGATAAAGTCATATTTCAATTCGTCGTCGAGAATATAAATGACTACATCAATGAGTTCATAGACATTCTTATAAGTGATCTCTTGAAAGCTCCTTACTCCTACGACTCCTTCCCCATCTTTTACATTGTAAAAGTGTTTGATCTCACGAATAGGACGTTTGGTCTCAATCGTTAAATTTTCGTTCGCTCCTAACCAATTCATTTGTAGCACTTCGACCTCTAATGCATGATCATTCACTAATTCTTCTTTCTCCTTAGTTTCCAACGTAAGTGCCTCAGAAGCATTCTTTTTAGCCCAGGAATAAGTTAGGCCATCTTTTCTGAGGTAACATTTGACATTATCTGTTTTCAACAGAAACTTTACTTGATCTCCTTCAGGAAATTGTCCTTTGTTTTCTGTAAATGCTAAAGTTGTTGGCTGAGAAAGAAATTCCTTGGAATTCTTTTCTGGAGGAGGTATTACCTCCTCTGATTGATTCCAAAAAAGCTTGGGGCTTGCATATTCAATAGGGAGCTTTCCCTGGTCTTTTCCACCGTTAAGAAAGGCAGTTAAACCTATTAAACATCCCCACACATAAAGCATGTTTTCATAAACTTTCATAATACTGTTTGATTAATTGATAAAAAGAATATTGGAGAATTTATTTGTCCGCAAGAAAATAGAAAATACATCCCCACATAAACACCCACTTCCCTTAGATTATCATTATTGTACCTTCTTCATAATCCCCTCACAACCGACTGATAAACAACTAATTGAATGATAGACAACACACATTGATCAAAAGAAAACACATATGTAACCTCGAGACTTTTGTGCCATGTTTGTGTAAAAGATTGGAGGGAGTTCCTATGCTCTTTACTCGATTGAACTTTCTGCATCACTCCCTCCAGATATTACATGAATATGATATAATTGATTTATTGAATGACCAGCTTTTCAGAAACTGAATACCCCATAGATTCTACGGATACCACATATACTCCTGCCGGCATTCCCTCAAGATCTATGGATAGATCGCTAAGGCCGTCAGAAGAGTAGGACCGTTGATATACAACGCTACCGAACTGATTAAACAATTTGACAACAGCTTCTCCATCCATTTGACCCGCAAAAGAAAGGGTTACCTGATGTGTCGCTGGATTTGGGTAGACGGATAATCCTAGAGATTCATCATTCATGATCAACATATCCTTCAAACCGGGCACTCTATCAGGTGAAAAAGGATCAGGAGCTGAAGTTATTCGTGAAGGATCTTTGATATCTCCAGGACCGTCAGGATTGCCCCTTCCATAAGGTTTAAACTTGGCGATAAAGATGTCTGTATTGCCTGCAGATTCATCATCGTTAAAAGTTTCATCATATCCATCTTTAGCTATGTCAGTAGGACTAGTGGTACTACCTACGATATACACATCCGCTGCTACGTCTGTCGTTACCCCAAAGCCTAAATCATTACTAGCCCCACCATAATATGTTCCCCACTGCAAGCTTCCATCAGGAAAAAATCTGGCTAAATAGGCATCCCAACCCCCATTATGCGATCCATCATAGGTATTTGCTGTAGCGATTCCATTGTTACTTTTGGTCGCACCAGCTAAATATACATCTCCATTTTTGCTTACAGCTACCTGAGTTGTATTCTGCAGGTCATTACTGGAGCTATAAAATTCATCTTCACTTCCGCCATAATAGGTTCCCCAAAATCTTATTCCAAATACATTGAACTTCACTAAAAAAGCATCCATTCCACCATTATAAGAATGATCATGTCCATTATGTGCAATGAAATTACTACTGGAAGTGACGCCTGCCATATAAACGAAGAATCCATCAACTACTACCGAATGTCCTTGATCAATCCCCGTATCTCCATAATAAGTGGACCAGCCACGTACCCCATTTGCATTAAACGAAACTAAAAAGGCATCTTGATCTTCGGAATATGACATATCGTGTCCTTCATATCCCAAACCTGTACTTTCTGTATATCCCGCCATATAAACATTCCCCCAATAATCTGTGGCTACACTCGTACCCACATCCTTCTCACTCTTCCCAAAATAGGTAGCCCATAATCTTGTTCCATTTAAGGAAAATTTGACTAAAAAAGCATCAACACTTCCTCCGAACGTATTGTCATGCCCATTAAAAGCGATGTACTCTTCACTCGTAGTAGAACCTGCCAAAAAGACATTGCCATCTTTATCAGTACAAACTGCTCTGCCTATTTCGCGTTTTTCTAAGGTGATTCCTTGCTGGTAATCCTCTCCTCCATAGTAAGTTCCCCAGGAACGTTGACCGAGAGAATTAAACTTTACTAAAAAAGCATCTCTCTTAAATCGTGTACCATTAGGAGGATTAGATTCATTAAGCGTATGATCATGGCCGAAGTACGCTATCCCCTCATGACTATCTGTATAACCTGCCATATAAACATTATTATAAAGGTCAGTACAAACGGATAATCCTCCATCTTTCTCAGGACCTCCATAAAAAGTTGCCCACAGTCTATCACCTGAAGCATTAAACTTAATTAAAAAGGCATCTCTTTCTCCTTTAAAATGCTCTGCATGAAGTCCTGAAGTCCATCCAATTCCATCTCCATAAGATATTCCAGTGATGTATACATTCCCATGCTTATCTGTATAAACATCTTGCCCATATTCCGACCATGGACCTCCATAATACGATGCCCATTTGAGAGAAGGATCTATAACCAATACTTTAGAGGGATCATATTCCGCCAGATCAAAACTGATGACCCCCTCATTGAGTTGATACCCACTTTGGATCTCTACCCTTTGCTCATTCTCCTCTTGATAAGTAAATGGTTTCCCTTCATTCAATGACCCTAAGGATGTCTTTATGGTTAATGAACCATTATCCCCTTCGATGATCTCTCGCTCTCCATCGTATTTCAGCTTTATGTCAGACACTTTTCCTCCTGGATGGATGATAAAATCGTATTTAACCCGTTGATCTTGAATGTAAAGAACAAAATCAATGAAGGGATAAACATGTTCGAACACCAGCTTTCGATAGCGTTTCACATTTGTTAATCCTTCAGGGTGATCTTCTGTATAAAAATTCAGAAGATCTTGAGTGGCTTCTAATGCCTGGATATGGCTAAAAGGCCTTGCCCCTTCCAAGCTCATCTCCAGTTTGCTGCTAGTGTAGAGAGGTAGTTGATCTTCCCCCTCTTCGGATTCAGGTCCTCTCGCCTCAGCGGGCGCTTGTACCTCTTTAGCAAATACATAAGATAATCCATTGGACCTCACATAAACACTTACTGCCTCTCCTGGTAAATAATACCATACATCGAGACTATCGGCTATTTGACCCTTATTTTCCACAAAGGCCATATCAGCTGTAGGAATCATGTTGTCAGGTTCCAACTGAACATTGGGAGCATGGTCAGGAAGTCTGGATATAGAAGATTGGTGAATAAAAGAATTAATAGGAAACTTATGGTAACTAGCGGTATATACATATAAAAATATTATCCCCGCTAATCCTACCAAAAAGGCTCCTAAGATGTGAGCGTTTAATTGATACTTCATAACTGTTATTTAATGTTACCTGTAGACAAGGACATCGTCCTCTTTTTTCTATGAGGATAATCTACATGACATCGAAAAAGTGATAGGTGTGAAGGAAAAAACATTAGCACTGATATCCCATTTAGCAACACTGGTGTAACAATCATTTTAAATCACTGAAAATCAAGTATATAAACCCAACTCCCCTCTTACATCCCTAGTTTTTTCCCTACCAATGTATGCATTCACAGAAGGGCCATTTAAGTAAAGTATTTGGATATAGAGATTTGATCAATGAAGTTCCCATCAGAGGAGAACAGAAGCCGACATACATAATTAACTAAGGGAATCAACCATTCAGGCCAATTCCCTCTTCATCCATTATACTTATATGTGAATCCTTCCAATTATTTACTCTGTCTCCTTGTTGCCATGAGGAGAAGCTTGAGTGTAATATTCAGAAGGTGTACATCCGAATTTTTCTTTAAAGCACTTTGCAAAATAAGACAGATGGGTAAATCCTACCTGATAGGCTGCTTCTGCCACATGAACATCCTTTTGAGCTAACAACTGTGATGCTTTTTCGAGCCTGATGTTCCGAATAAATTCACTGGCAGATTGGTTAGTAAGTGCCTTCAGCTTCCGATGAAGTTGCATGCGGCTCATTCCAATCTCTTTCTGAAGTTGTTCCACCCTAAATTCAGAATTATCTAAATGCTGTTCCACAATATCAATTAACTTCTCAATAAACTGAGCTTCCCTATCTTCTACCTGAATATCTAAGGGTTGCAGGCTAATTTCTTTACTATACTTTTCTCTCAAATGATTTCTTTGATGGATCAATGCATCCATTCTCGCCTTTAATTCAATGATATCAAAAGGCTTAGCTAAATATTGATCCACCCCTGACTCAAAACCTACCCTCTTGGTTCGTTGATCATCTCTAGCCGTCAACAAAATAATAGGTATATGACTTGTCTTAGCGTCGGATTTAAGGAATTGAGCAAGCTCCATCCCATCTTTATGCGGCATCATGACATCTGAAATAATGATATCCGGCACTCTTTCCTGGGCAATCTTAATACCTTCCTCTCCGTCAAAAGCTTGAAGGCAAGTATAAAATTGACGTAAATGCATAAACATATAAGACTGTAAATCAGGATGGTCCTCGACAATAAGTGCTATGGGAAGGTCTTCCGGCTGAGTAGTGTCTAGAGAACGCAGGTCCTTAATGGAGGGGGCATGATCCTTCTGATATAATGAATAAGTCAATGATCCGTTCAATTCGTTCAAGTCATCTCCTTGAAGCGGCGCTTTTAAAGGAAGTTGAATAGTGAAAATGCTTCCTCTGTCCTCCTGACTGACGAATGAAATGTTTCCGCCTATGAGCTCGACCAATTCTTTAGTAAGGGTTAATCCAATACCGGAACCTTCAATTCTTCTCGTCTTCGAACTATCAGCCTGAAAAAATCGATCAAATAATCTCTCTTGTTGGTCCTCAGCTATTCCTATTCCCGTATCAGACACAATTAGGTTTAAGGTGTTTGGAGCAGTGATAGAAGCAGAAACGGAGACAAGCCCCCCTTCAGGAGTAAATTTAATGGCATTCGAAATGAGATTATAGCAGATTTTTTCCAGTTTATCCGGATCAATGCGCACTACCTGCTCGAACTCAGGAATAAGGGTTTGAAATTGCACGCCTTGAGAAGCAGCATAGGACGAAAATGAGGTAACAATCGTTCTGAGCATTTGGAATAGATCCACATTCATTTCATTCACTTGCAACTGACCTACTTCCAGTTTAGCCAGATCCAGTAGTTGATTCACCAACCTCAATAATCTTTCTGCATTTCTTCTCATGATCCCGACTTCCTGCGCTGGAATATAGGTATCATGCATCTGAAGGGGGCCCAGGATGAGATTGAGCGGCGTCCTGAATTCGTGTGAGATATTAGCAAAAAAGTGAGATTTCATTTGATCCAGTTCCCTCATCTTATCAGCTTCTATTTGTGCCAACTTTCCTTTCTCAGCTTCTATATCCGCACGGGTTTGGGCAATTTTACTCGCACAGATAGAAGCGATAGTTCGTAAAGTATCCAGATGATGTTGGGTGAAGAAATCTTTATCTGGATGTTCTGAATCAATGACGCCTATGACTTTTCCTTTTATTTTCAATGGTACAGCTAATTCGGAAAGTCTGCTTGCATCATCTATGATATATCTTGGATCATCAGAAGTATTCCTTACCAATTCCGCTTTACCTGTTTCTGCTACATGCCCTACTATACCCTCCCCTATAGGAATCTCTATAGGTGATTCAATATGGTAGCCAGAAGGATTTTTACCTCCATAAGCCGCTTTCTGAACGAGTACCCTCCTGGACTCATCTATCAAATATATCACACAATCCACTAATCCTAGACGAGACATACAATTTTGCGCTACATCCCACAGTATATCGTCAATCGTATTTTTCCCAAACAAGGAAGCTGCAAAATAATTAATGGTGTTATCAGCTTCTATTCTTAGTTCGAATTGTCTTTCTAATTCTCTATTGACTTCAATGATTTCTTCTTTTTGCTGAGCGATTTGCCAATTCTTTTTTTCCATCTCCATCGTATATCTGGCCCCTTGCACATATTTTTGATAGAATAGCAGACCTACAGCAAGCAGCAAACTACTGATAATCCCTAGCATCCATTTCCATCGCTGTTCATTCCTCACCTGCATATTTAAATGATTCACTTCAAAAGCCTGCTGTTGAATTTCCCTGTCTTTAGCGCCTACCTCCATGATCACTTGTTGGTTCTTAAATGCATGCGACATACTTTCATTGAATAGACTATCAGTCAAGGACTTAAATTTTTTAAAATAAGTTAGTGCCTGGTCGGTATTTCCCATTTTTTCGTGCACAAAGGACAAGGTCTCATAGGAGTGCGCCATGAGTGGTAGAACATGAAGTGAATCGGACATATCAAAAGCACGTTGAGTTAGCCGGATAGCTTCATCGTATTTCCCCAACATGGCTTTTATATTAGCTAATTCATTCCTGCTTTTGACTTGTTCATCTCCTGCCCCCAAATCATCTGATTCTGTAATAGCTTCTGATAGATATCTTTCTGCAGTTTCATATTGCTCTAACTTAGCGTAGGTGGACCCAAGATTTAATTTGGTTAAAGCTATGGACGGTCTTTTTTGCTTTTGCTCAAAATGAGCTAAAGCGTCCTTAAATAATGTTAAGGCTTTCTGGTATTCCCCTTTATCGAGATATAATAGACCGAAGTTAATATTTAATGAAGCCAATCTATCCACTTCTCCCAGGCAAGTCCTGATGTCATATGATCTTTGGTAATAGGCATATGCCTGTTCAGGATCTTTCATTAGATCTAGCAACACTCCCAAATTAGCACAAGTAGAGGCAATACCATTAGAATCTTCGGCAACTTCATCTAAGCTTAATGATTTGTGATAATAGGAAATACTCCGAGGATAATCTCCCATAATCTTATGGACAATGCCAAGGTTGTTATAATTCTGGGCTAAATATCTATTATGCTGAAATTCCTTTGATAAGGAGACTGCTTCATTAAAATATTTCAGGGATTCCACATAATTATTTTGAATACCAAAGCATATACCCAGGTTATTACAGGATAGAATTTGTTGCCTTATAGCTGCATCTCCAATCGTCCGACTTAGGCTTAGTCCCTCCTGAAAATAGTTAATCGCTCGATTGAGATGAATGTATTGCACACTTTTCCCCAGATCGATTAGTATGTTGGCGTAAACGGTATCCCGTTGTTCCAGGGTTTTAAGAATGTGTAATAGGCTATCTTCCTCTGAAGTAACATCTTTTTGTTGAGCTAAGGTATGCTGGGATAATGTGAATATCACCAGAAGAGGGATCATTATCTGTGTTAGGGAGCGTATCATAGGCTTATTTGGCAATTTTCTTCCTTTAAATAGACACTTTTAGCCTAGTGTTATCATTATGAAGCTATAAATGTTGTACCTATTTGCCGCCCCTTTCACCTGACAGCAAGATATTTCGCTTATGTCTTCAACATGCAGTCAGACAGATAAGTACTAGGAATCTCGGCCTCAGGATACCATTCTTTCATACTAGCAAAAATGTAATGAATCGTTGGTTCGAACTGTTCCTTTATGGTTAGACTCTTTTCTCTGACCGCTTCATAGGTCGTTCTCTTTGATTTTACTGTCGAAGCTAATTTCCTGGCACTTTCTATCCGCATGGGAATAACATCTTTTACTCCTTGGGACCCTTGATCTAGATACGGTCGAAAATCCTCTGCTTGAAAATTCGGAGCAGCATTATCAAAGCATTCCCAGAATAAGTCAATATCTGTAGTGATAATATTCGTCTCTCCTTCATATAGGGTAGAAGTAGTTCTGGAAGATTGGCAAAAAGAAGTATTAACTCCCATGCCTATGGTAAGCATTAGCAATATAAATCTCATAATATTTGGTATGGTGAATAGTTAAATTAAAAAATAGATCCTCAGCCTTATATACACTAATTGTGCATTAATTAATGTTCTACAGTAAAATAAAAAGCAAAACCCGCTTCTGTAAATTCCCACCAGTATTCCTCATATTTTTTGTGGATTGGCACATATTTTTCTTTAGCGTGGGTAAAAAACAATCTACCATTTTTATGCTTTCCTTCGAGTTTCTCCAATTCCAATACAACAAGTACATCTCCTTCAGTAACTAATTGGTAGTTTTCTAATTCAGCAGATACCCAAGGATTTTTATTGGAAACATTGAATCGAATAGGTTCTTTTGTTAAGGTGTGAACAATTTCTCCTTTCTCCACCTTAAGCAAATATAGGTTAAAGAAAATTCGATCATAATCGTTGAACCTAAGATGAAAGTGCAAATCCTTTAAGAGAGAAGTTTCAGGTATATCCCGAATTATAGTACCAAATTTCTGCCCAACCTTTGTCATATCACCTCCAGCTGTGCCACCTGTCGTAACTTCACTAGCTTGTTGTCTTCCGGCTTTAGTAATGATCCCTAGTCTTTGTCCTGAAGTAGCGCCCTGGCTAACAACGGGAAAATCGTTCAAATGCACCTTTGGATATGTTAAGCTCGTCATAGTATCCTCATTCCACCATTCAGGAAATATCTTTGTAAACAAGCTACTTACTTCATCTTTCCCAACATATCTTATTTTCTTCATTTCATGTTGCTCTTTAATAAAAGAATCATCTTGCAACAACGTTTTCCATGGATTTCGATTACTTTTATTGATCATAAGATGTCGGCTAATGTCATGCAAATTCTTATCTATCCATTTTTTCTTCCTTTTCCACATATGCCCCCATTCTCCATCAATGGAAAACAGGAATAAAGGATCTCTGCTATGGTAATATCCGGAAAAAGAATTGACATTATCATCTATATAGGAATGGACCAATACCCCATCATAAGGCGCTTTAGTTATGATTAATTGGTACGTTTTATTTCCTAGTAACCCATTTCTCTTCTCTTTAATGATGATCATATCTTTGGGAGAATCAACTTCTAAATAGGGATAATCAGGTAAACAGCGAAAGTTTCCATATGTCCAAATATGTATTTCACTAGTTGAACTTTTCCAAGAGACATATTTTCCTCTTGTAGCCACCGAATCGTAGGCTGTATCCTCAGACCGTTCTGACCCTAAATGGGAATAAGAGGTATCAGTATCAGGTACATTAATCCGGGATACGATAAACTTCTTATTTATTAAGCTGTCAGGCTCTTTAAAAAGCTTGATTTTCAGAGAATTATCTAAAAATCCCAATCTCACACCTGGGTTATTTTGTTCTTTCGTAATTCCCGCTGATCTGGATGAACGAGTCAGAGCACTCATCGAGAGTTGTTGTTGATGAATTCGAGAAATAACTTTAGTATTAGCAAGAACGGTAGGTTCAATCTCTCGAGGAACAAATGAAGTAAGGATAACTACCCCTGACATGTAAAGGATGATCGAAACATATTTAAGCTGTTTATCGAATGAGTAAGATGTTTTATTGAATGATAAAATTGCTAACACACGTACCTTCATTTTTGAAGGGTAGATCATAGGTACAGGGAATAAATCTTTAATTGGACGAGCCAAATTTTTTGCTACGTAAACTAATTGTGTAGCATAATTTTGGGGGGATATTCCCATCTTAAGCACATATTCATCACACGCTTTCTCTCTTTCAACCCATTGGCGATGCTTTATCCACCACATTAAAGGATGGAACCAATACAAACTCGCACTTACCGAACTGCATACATGTATCCAAAAATCATATCGCCTAATGTGTGCTAATTCATGAAGTAACACCGCATGAATGGTTTCTTTGGGCCAGTCCTTTGCCATAGAAGGAAGTAAGATAGTAGGCCGGAAGAGCGAATAGGTCATTGGAACAGAAACCTCCTCATGATGAACGACCTTAACAGCTTGAGGAACGTTGATCATTTGGTTGGTAGAGAAGGGAATACTTTTTTGTGCCAATAGGTGAACCTGTATGATTCCCCAACTCAAACGCAAGATAAAACACGCACTTATTCCCAACCAAATAATGAACAGAGTTAAGTGCCAGTGAGAAGAAGAAGGAATAGCTGTGGTTGCAATTTCCTGTGATGATTTATCAAATGGATGTTGGGTTCCAATTAACATTTCTTCGACATGCTGATTAACTGGCCCCTTCTTTGAATAATCTGAAAAGGGGGTAGATTGCGTCCTAACTTCATTGATCTGCTCTAATCTAGAAAGTTGATTTTTTTGGGACAATGATTCAACGAATGCCTGATTTGTACGAGATAAATGTACAGGGACAGGAAGTTCGAATCTGGGTATCCACTTTACAGCCACGGGTAATATCAATAGGATAATAAAGGTAAGGCTGATGATCCAATGTCGAAATTGGGCAGATAATTTATGGGACATGACAATGATCAAAGCTGAGACTAGAAGTATAATAGTCGCTTTCAGGCTAAGTTCGATTAAAAAGTTCATTTCTTTGCATTATTAATGAGGTTCTCAAGTTCTGCCAGCTCTTCTTCAGTTAATTGGGTATCAGGATCACTTAAAAAAGTCGCTACAGCTTCGGATATGGAGCCCTTAAAGAAGGTCTTTAGCATGTGTTGAAGGCTCCGCTGTCGAACTTGTTCTTTAGGAGAAACGGGCGCATAGACAAACTGTCGCCCCAGTTTAGTATGTTGAATATATTTCTTTTCCTCCTCCAGCCTTCTCAGAAGGGTGCGAACAGTAGTATAGCTTGGAGCGTCATCCAGTAAATCGGTTACTTGCTGGGCTGTCAGAGAGCCATGTTCGAACAACAAATCCATGATTTGACGCTCTCTACGACTTAGTTGAGATAAGTCAGTGGAATCCATATTGTAAATGTTAATTTTTTAACATTTACAATATGAAGGTTAAAATGCAGAAAGGCAAGACAAATGCTACTTTTTTAACATTTATTTTGGCAATGTTACCCCAGGAACACCCGTCTTAGCACTATTCCTCCTCCAAAGATTGAAGTCTTGATTGTTAATAATTCCATTTCCATCTCCATCAGCGGGGTGATATATATCTAATAATGCGGCATTAACTGACCATACATTAAAGTCCTTATTATTATTTAATCCGTTCCCGTCGTAATCTCCTGCAAATAATAAAGCCTTCCCATCTTTTATAGCTCTGGTGCCAAAGCCTTTAACCAATGTATTAGGATCACTAAAATCAATCTTTTGGCCTACAGAAACAGGGGAGTTAGTAATTACAGGCAAGTGATTTCGATGTAGGATCGCAACATACGCTATGGAAGGAATGGATTGAGCAGATATAGTGTTACCTGAATTTCCTATTACAACTACCTTACCATCCTTTTGAAGAAGAGCCGGATATTGAAATAGCACTTTTTTATAATCGGTGGGATCACGAAGTTCTACTAACACCCAATCCACAACATTTGCAGGAATACTATTGACAGTTGTAGTTCCAAGGTAAGGATCTGTTAAAGGAAGTAAATCCGCTAGTTCAGTGCGCATGCCATCCGCTTGATACATTCCTTCGAGAATTGCGGTTACCTCCAACTGTACCTCACAAGCGTCAGGGGAATGACAGGTATTCACGATTTCAATATCTATGCATTGTGATACGATGGCCGTATTCCCTGGCCCATAAAATGCCTTTGCTTCTAAGGTATAGAACCCATCTTTAGCATTCGCCCAATTTCCATCGAAATTAGCTTCCCTTTGGGTATCTACTAATGTTCCATCGATATAATATTCTACATAATTAATCTGGGGAATATGAAATGATATATCAATAGGTATATTCGGTCCAGTATATTGTTGACCAGCTTGGGGAAACACAATATCAATCGATATATCTGAAGTTTGTGCTGCGGGTGTCTGATCATCTATCTGATGGAGAAAAGTAATAAGCTGATCTATTTCTTTGGATGAAAGACTCGAAATATCAGCATGTGTCCCATCAGGATTGTAAGTAATCAATACTTCTCTAATGGAAGTCGCAGAACCATCATGTAAATAGGGGGACGAATACCAAAGTCCTTTTAAGGTAGGGACATCCAATCCTAACAAAGTACTTCCTATTCTTTTTCCACTGGAAGGTTTTAACGTACCCACATCATATAAAAACCCTGCTTCGCTATTTGTATAAGCATCACCTCCATGGCACTGAAAACAAGCTAACTGATTAAAGATCTGTCGTCCAGCCGCTGCATCCGCTGTTAAACTTCCATCTGAATGTTTGTATGGACTCACTGAAAAGCTGGATAAAGAGGCTACATATTCGGCTAGAGCATCTAAATCTTCCGATATCCCCGCTTTGGGAGTACCCAAAGGATCTTGGTGTTGTTCAAAATCCTTCTGCTCCAATAATCCTGTTCCACTGTTAAGTAAACGAATTTGATGTTCAAAATCATGAACTTCATCGAAATTTGCTGTCCAGTGCAATCTTCCATGTCCCGTACCGGATTTTCCTCTTAAATCAATCGTATTTCTCAGTCCTTCATTCAAAGAGGTTAGATCCCAAATTTGTCCATCGCTTCCACCCTCTAAATGACATGAGGCACAACTCAAATAACCATCTTGAGCAATTTGCTCCGAACTGGCATCGTAAAATATCTTTTTTCCCTTAAATACTAATGGTGAAAGTGGTTCTTCAGTGATCCTGTCAATAGTAGTAAGCGTTTTATAGCCTGAATTACCTGATATAATATCTGATACATCAAATACACTTACCGAACGCCCAAGAAAATTTAAACTAAATAGCCTTTGATGTTGAGGATCATAATAGGTGTATACAGGTATTTCCTCTGTAGGTAATCTTGCTACTTCTGATTGTGTATTAACATCTATGATATATATCTCATTGTTACTAGGCAGTGCAATAAAGGCCACGTCCCCAAGTGGACTAAAAGTAACCGAATGACATCTATCAACATTGTCAATATCGATTCGCTTGTCTAACAACTCCTGACCTGAACCTAATTCAACAATCGAGCTAATCGCTCTAACAGTATTATCGTGTTCTAGTGGAAGACCATCTCTGAATTGGCCTCTACTAATATTATCTTTTTTTGACGGGAGCCAGGCAAATTTCCCATCGGGACTGATGGCCACTTGATTTAAATAATTGGGAATACCTCTGGCGAATTGAGTTCCATCTTCCCCTTTGGACTCTTGAAGGAGAATGCTATTAAACTTATCGAAAGACTGTGTATTGATCACGAAAAGTTCTCCCACATTTCCTTTACTGATAAATCGGGTAGCAAAGAGCGTATTGCCTGTAGCATCTAACCCTAAGCCACCTAAATATGTAGGGTGTTCTTCATCTTTGGACAACTTGAGGGTTCTATTTATTTTCTTTGTTGTGGTAGATATCTCATATATCTCTCCTAACACTTCAGAAGAAACATAGGCCAGACTTTCGTTCTGAGAAATTACGATAGCTGAAGGTTGACAGGCTCTGGGGAGGCTTATATTGGAGGTAACAATTTTAGTTGAGGGATCAATAATAGAAATATTCCATGAATCTTTATTAACTACCCAAAGTTCCTTTTCCTTAGTCAACGCTATAGATACAGGTTTGCTACCTACTGAGATTTCCTCATTTTTTTGAAGGGTATTCTTGTCAATAGAGCTTACGGAGTTAGCATCTACATTTACTGTCCAGATATCCGCTGCATGATGAATGATCTGGGTGCTGGATTGAGGAGCATTTGACGTTAACGGATAATGGACAATTTGTACAAAGGATATCGTCTGCTCGGCTACCTTAGGTCCAGCTCCACTTCCTCCTTCAAATCTGGCATAATCTATATTGGGGCCAACAGTCCCTGCATCAGCTGTAAGTCTGACATAATTTATGCCTTTTTGAAAAGAAATATTCTCAAAGGTAATTTCGCGATAATCGTTCCAACTATCAGTAGGTGGAAAATCTATGGTTATTGGATCCCCACTGTTAATGCGTAGATTCAACTTACGTGCTCCATTGGCCTGACCATTAGCGTAGCTAATAGCAAATGATCCAACTTCACTTTCCAATCTGTTAATGTTCCATTCCACATACACTTCAGTACCTTGAGAAGCTGGATAATCGATATATCCACTACCTGAAAATCCCTTGTGTGTACTTGCTATTTCAACATTTGATAAATCTGCTTCTTCCGCTTCACTGATAGAGCTACCTGCAGTAGTTTCTCCATATACTTTTAACGTTACTGGAAAACGTCCTGCTTCTTGAAAAGTATGCTCTGTGCTTTCACCTGTGAATATTGTCCCATCAGCTAATTCCCATACATAGTTTTTTCCAGCTAAGGGATTCTCTACCGCCCAATTAGCTGGCTGATTAACTTCCACGGGAGTTATTTGGGACAGTTTAATTACATATTCCTCTTCTTCTTGGGTGGTAGAAGTTCCCGTCGAAAAAATAGAGATGAATGGATTTTCCATATCATTGCCCATCAAATCAGTAACTCCATGAGTGTTTAATACAATCTCATATGTGGTATTTGGTTGAAGCAGGTTAGCAGGCTCAAAATTAATCGTTGTATAAGTACAACTCCAGGTTCCCTCAACAGGGCTCCCTCCAACTGGTCTTACAATCAGGCTATTTTTTTTTAAGGAAGAAGGTTCTATCATATCAGAAAGAGAAATTCCGATTTTGGTAGAAGTAGGTTGATCCTTAGCCTCATTTTTGGGAAATAAGACCTCTACCTTAGGACCTGTATTATCGGGTAATGCGTCGTGAACACCGATAACTGCACCCACATACTTTCCATCTACTCGTTGATCGTCAGCTATAATAATGATATTTCCTACAGCACAGCTAAATTGATCATCCCATCGAGCATCCCTACCTTCTATCCTTAATACTTCTGTGGGATCATTAATATCAGAAAGATTGTATTTATAAATTCCTTGTGTTCCTCCCCTTAATCCCCCTAAGTATAGATACCCAGCATCAAAAGACATATATTCTGACTTTTTCCCTCCTCCAACATGTACTACTTCAATATTGGAAGGATCTGAGGTAACGTCAAAAATGCTGATATCCTGTTCTAAAAAAGCATACTTTCCATAAAATCCTCCGATATACGATTTTTTTGTTGAATTATAAAAATCTATCAAAACGGGATTCTCTGAATCACTAATGTCCACAGTAACTATCCCTGTTTTATTTTTAGGCGGAGTAATGATTAACACATTGCCCAAAGCAAATAACGGTCCTGGAAAAATATTTCCTAATTTGCTAATGGGTACTGTTTTCACCAATTTAGGTTCAGACTTATTACTGGCATCTACCACATATAGTCCATTATTTGTGGCACCTACATATATATAATTTCCCTGACAACTTATTCCCCAAACTCCATTAGAAACATCTCCGTAGTTGATATTTGGCAATTCCATAGCAGCTACGTATACAGGTTTTCGAACATCCGTAATGTTCCAAATATCAATGCCTCTGCCAGATGTGGTTACCAAATAATAGTTACCATCATTATCTGCCATATAACTCACCTGGTGGCTTTCTGCCTCTCCTGAACTATACTTACTTTCGAATCCGGAAACGAACACCGGTTTATATGGATCTGTTATGTCCCAAATTTCATGTTCCGCATTTCCAGCTAATACCGCGAAGCCTTTAAATACAGAAGGTTGATTTAGATGCAGATCACTCATCTGAGGGCTAATGATCTTACCCACTTCATTTTGCAAAAAAGTCCGACCTTTATATTGGGCCTTTACAACATTGAGCTGAAGAAAACCTAATAGCGTAGCGATTAAAGCAAAGAGTCTGCAGCCGTAAAGAGGAGGCATTTGTATGGTTAAATTATGACAGAAAATTTTCCAGATAGAAGACGCCAGATAGATAAGTAAAAGAAGAAATTCGTTTTATAGAATTTATTATTCTTTCCTAAAATATTACATATTTAAATGTAAAAATATCTTTAAGCTTTCCAAATGGAAATTTGTTCTTCAAATAACTTTGAGGAACAAATAACAGGAAATTAATAAGTATGAGATTTAGAGCTTTTAAAAGGGAGATAGGAATCTAATAAGTTATTGTTGAATCACTATTTGAGACTCAACATCTTGCACTACTAACTTACAATTTATTTGCCTTTGAACTCAGGTTTCCTTTTTTCAAGGAATGCAGATGTACCTTCTTTGGCATCTTCGGAAATAACCACTTCGCCGAAATTCTTTCTTTCAGCTTCATAGCCTTTCTCTTTATCTATTCCCGCAGCGATGGACTTAAGGGTATACTCTATCGCTAAAGGAGATTTCTCATAAACCTTTCTAAGAATTTCCAGGCACTTATCGGCCAATTTACCCGGAGCAACTACATAATTAACCAAGCCAATTCGATAAGCCTCGTCTGCATCTATCATTTCTCCTGTTAGTAATAATTCTGTAGCCTTAGCCCTGCCTACATGTTGGACAAGTCGTTGGGTACCTCCATATCCGGCAATAATACCTAAATTTACTTCAGGCTGACCAAATTTAGCATGTTCACTTGCTACTCGCATATGACATGCCATTGCTAATTCGCAACCTCCCCCTAAGGCATAACCATTTACAGCAGCAATGATAGGTTTATGGCTATCTTCAATCAATTGAAAAACACGCTGACCTTCCCTACTAGCCGCTTCTCCTTCAACTTCATTTTTCAAATTAGCTAATTGACTTATATCTGCACCTGCAGCAAAAGCTTTATCGCCTGACCCAATGATGACAGCCCCCTTAATCTCAGGATCATCCTGCATATCCGTTATTACCTGAGATAATTCTTGTAAAAGTTCTCCCTTCAAAGCATTTAGCTGCTTGGGACGGTTAAGCATGATTACAAGTGTATAGTTTTTAGTCTCCGTTATTAGGTATTGGTACATATAACTACTTTGCTGAATGGCGTTGCTATATCCTTTTAAAATAGAGGTATTATTCTTTTAATTTATCTTCTAATCCATCCGGAATATTTTCAACCTCAAAGTCATCTACAATACCGGGATAGAATTCAGACTGCATGAGAGATTCTATTTCTTCCAGACTTTGCTGAGTTTGTTCTGTTTCAAACAATAGATTATCAATCATTATATCTTCCCTCTCTGTATTTTGCATCGTCATCGGCTGATCCTTAATGTATTCAACCATATCCTCTATGGTCTGAAGTTGTTCTTCGATGATTTCCCTGTTCTCTTTTACCTTATAATAATTATCCATGCGCATCTCCAACAATCTCAAACGCTTCTCCTTAATTTTTTTCAGCCGATTACTGGCGCTCTTTAACTCCTGATTTACTTTATCAATTTCCCTCACCGTTTTCTGGATCATTTGTTCATTAGCTAACTCAGGAAACTTATCTTTAAAATAAAGAAGCCTTGCATAAGATAGCTCAATTTGATTTAACTTCTGCAGAAAACGATTAACTAATTGAGGCACACTGGTATTGAGATTTTGAAATCCTTCCCTAACCTCCTTGATTCTCTTCCTCAGCTTATCAAATCTGGACTGCGACTCAAGAGAAAGAGAATTGTAATAGTCTACTAAGGTCTTAGTCTTATAAAAAGCATCTATATCTTTTTGGTATTTCGCATTAATTGCACGGATGAATCTTGGATTATTACTGATGGCACTTAATAACATTAATTCTATCCCTCCTGCTGCCATGACTATAGATGGCGCAATGAGAGTAGGATCTTCCAAAAGACCTAATTCAGGGACAAAGATGATCCCCAGTGCAGCTAAGGCTGTAATTCCCGCCATCATAGCCAAATGAACAGGCCAAAAGAATGCCTCCCTCGTGTAATTTATAAATTTCTGTATCCTCGAATTTTTTTTCGTAGCTGCCAAAATGGTTTAAATTTTGGGTGAATATTGTGAAAAGTATAGCTTTCCTTTTAAAATAACAATTACTATTTTGAGTTTCTGAGTGGAGAATATGTAGCTTCGCACTAATCCCTCTTTCTCTAATCAAACTCCTTATATCTATTTATCTTTATACCTTCTTTTAACGATTTACGTTGCAAGTTCGGCTACTGCTTTATCTATTCTGTGTAAGGTTTCTTCTTTTCCTATCAATTCAGCAATATCAAATGCCCCAGGCCCAGCAGGTAATCCCGTAAGCACTAATCGCATTGGAGCTAATATTTTCCCCTTTCCAACTTCTTTTTCCTTCACTAATTGTTCAAATGCGTCCTCTAATCGTTCGGCATTCCAGTCTTCAGTGATGGAAAATTTATCTTTTAGTGCCAACATTAATTCCTTAGCATCATTATTCCAACGCTTTTTCCGCATCTTTTCATCATATGAAGTGGGAGTTTGAAAAAGATAATCGCTTTGAACCACAAAATCACTGATAACCGTGACCCTCTCTTGCAGCAGTTTAATCACTTTCAATAAGTACTGATCCTCTTCTACTTCTTTTCCTGCACTTATAAATGCGGCTTTTACAAAAGGTAACAGTTTTTCCGGCGAACTATGTTTAATGTACTGTTGATTAAACCATTTCAACTTATCCAGATCAAATTGGGTCGCAGAGGAATTCACTCTCTCTAGCTCAAATAATTCTATTAATCGCTCTTCACTCATTAATTCTTCATCATTTCCAGGACTCCATCCTTGCAAGGCCAAAAAGTTCAACATTGCTTCAGCTAAATACCCATCTTCTCTATAACCCGTAGACAATTTACCTGTTTCGGGATCTGTCCAGTTAAGTGGAAATACGGAAAAACCTAACTTATCTCCCTGTCTTTTACTCATTTTTCCAACTCCATTAGGATTAAGGATGAGTGGTAAATGCACGAATTCAGGCATAGAATCTTCCCACCCTAATGCCCTGTATAATAATACGTGTAAAGGAGTGCTGGATAACCACTCCTCTCCTCTGATCACATGGGTGATTTTCATCAAATGATCATCCACTACATTAGCCATGTGATATGTAGGCATACCATCGCTTTTAAGAAGAATCTTATCGTCTAACTGGCTGCTGTGAAAGACGACCCAATTTCTGACCACATCGTGAAATCTAATTTCCTCATTCCGGGGCATTTTCATTCTCACCACATAAGGGACGCCTTGTTCAAGTAAAGATTGCACCTCTTCTTCACTGAGCGTTAGACTATTTTTCATCCTGTTTCGGGAAAGGTAGTTGTATTGAAGCGACTTATGTCCAGCCTCTTTCAACTGTTCTCTCATAGCATCCAATTCTTTCGGCGTATCAAAAGCATAGTATGCATGCTTGGAAGTCAAAAGTTGGTCTACATATTTTCGATATATTTCTTTCCGCTCACTTTGTCGATAAGGACCATAATCTCCACCAATCCCGGGTCCTTCCGTAAATGTTATCCCCATCCATTCCAAAGACTCCTTTATGTATGCTTCCGCTCCTTCCACAAATCGAGTTTGATCCGTATCCTCAATTCTTAAAATGCATCTCCCTCCATATTTTCTGGCAAATAAATAATCATATAAAGCCGTGCGAATCCCACCTATATGTAAAGGCCCGGTAGGACTCGGGGCAAATCTGACAGCTACAGTTTCAGTCATGAATAATCTGTGATTTCAGCTAATTTATGATAGATCTTAAAGTTACAGGAATATTTGTTTGATATAAAGACTGAAAATACATTTACATAAATGATTTTAATTTTTCTAACACTTTAACGAATGAAAACAATATTAAATATAGGCTTCCTGTTTCTTTGTATATTTTTCATTCAGCCTTTAGGAGCTCAGCATATCTCCGAAGCTGATAGCAATGCCATGATGGAGGTGTTCAATAAGCAGGAAATAGCCTGGAATAAGGCTGATATTCCCACTTTTATGGAAGGATACTGGCATTCCGATTCCCTGGTTTTTGTTGGTGCTAATGGTCCAACTTATGGCTGGGATGCTACCTTTAAAAGATACCAAAAAAGATACCCTGACAAGGAAGCAATGGGAAAGCTCAAATTTGATATTCTGAACTTTTATCCCATTGAAGGTGCCAGTGTATTGGTGATCGGAAAATTTCACTTGTCCAGGTCCGATGGCGATTTATCAGGATATTTTTCTCTTGTTTGGAAAAAAATAAATGGCTCATGGCTGATCGTTAGCGATCATACTAGCCAAGAAGTGCCTCGCACGATTTCTGAGTAGCTGACAGGATCCGGTCGATTTCTTTTGTGTTGATGCTGTTCGAAATAAACATAGCTTCATACTGGCTTGGAGGCAAATAAACCCCTTCCTTAAGCATACTGTGGAAAAATCTGGCAAATTGTTCGGTACTACAACTTTGGACATCGGATAAAGTGTTTACTTCTTGTTCAGTAAAGAAAACGGTGAACATAGATCCGACAATGCCAATTTGATGGGGAACACCTTTCTCCGTTAATATATTACTCATACCTTCAGCCATAGTGCCAGTTATCTGATCTATATGCTCATATATTTCCGGATGGTCTCTCAGATAGGATAAAGTAGCGAAGCCAGCATGCATGGCTAATGGATTCCCGGAAAGTGTACCTGCCTGATATACAGGACCTACAGGAGATACATAATTCATAATCTCCCGCTTACCTCCATATGCCCCTACAGGAAGCCCACCTCCAATAATCTTTCCTAAAGTGGTCATATCTGGTATCACCCCAAGTAATTGTTGTGCACTTTGATAAGTTAATCTGAAGCCAGTCATCACTTCATCGAAAATGAGGATAATTTCTTCCTCGTCGCAGAGAGTACGTAAACCTTGTAAAAAGTCGGGTTTAGGGAGAATTACTCCCATATTTCCTGTCACCGGCTCAAGAATGATAGCAGCTATCTGCCCGGAGTTAGCATAAACTATCTCCTTAACGCTATCCAAATCATTAAAATCAGCGATTAAGGTATCTTGAGCAGTACCTTTAGTTACTCCAGGACTATTCGGTATTCCAAAGGTCATGGACCCACTTCCCGCAGCAATTAAAAAACTATCTCCATGTCCATGATAATGTCCGGCAAATTTTAAAATTTTATCTTTCCCCGTATATCCTCTGGCTACCCGAATGGCACTCATGGTAGCTTCGGTTCCTGAGTTAACCATTCTCACCACTTCAATTGAGGGAACGGCTTCCACAATCAGTTGTGCCATATGTACTTCAATTTCAGTAGGGGCTCCAAAGCTGAAAGAATCTTTAATGGCTTGTTGTAAAGCATCTTTCACATAAGGATGACCATGCCCAAGGATCATAGGGCCCCAGGAATTGATTAATTCGACATAATCATTTCCATCCTGATCGAATATATAGGCCCCTTCAGCCCGCTTAATAAATATGGGATCACCTCCGACGCTCTTAAAAGCTCTCACAGGAGAATTTACTCCTCCGGGAATGAATTGTTGTGCTTCCTTAAACAGGGACTGGCTGTTAGAAATAGAATAGGTATGTACCATGTTTATTGATTCTCTAAATCCAATGAAACTAGAAAGTATTTAAATTTAACACTAACTTTCATTTTTAGATTAATTCCATGGATTTAAACATGCGGTCGCCTGTAGAAGTATTAACAAAGTACTGGGGATATGAAGGATTTAGACCCATGCAGGAGGATATTATTTCAAGTGTTCTGGAACGCAAAGATACCTTGGCCTTATTACCTACCGGAGGAGGAAAATCTATTTGTTTTCAGGTCCCTGCGCTCTGTTTTCCCGGATTGACACTTGTCATTTCTCCTCTCAAAGCCTTGATGAAAGATCAGGTAGAAAGATTGAATAAGCTAAAAATACCGGCTACCTATCTCTCTAGCGATATGTCCAGAAAACAATTGGATAGTAAACTTCAAGGAGCCATGGACGGAAGGTATAAATTGCTTTATCTTGCTCCTGAACGCATCATCTCAGATATGTTTCAATTTCGACTAACCGAGATGAAGGTATCTTTACTGGCCGTAGATGAAGCACATTGCATCAGCCAGTGGGGATACGACTTCAGACCTTCCTATCTTCAAATTGCTACCATTAGAGAAATCCTTCCAGATATCGGTATTGTTGCGTTAACTGCTTCCGCTACTACAGAAGTGCAGCATGATATTATGCGCCAACTGAACATGCAGCACCCAAAGATTTTTAAAAAATCCTTTAAGCGGAAAAACCTAAGATATTTTGTATTGGAAGAAGAAAATGTAACCCAACGCATTATCTCTATTACTCGGCGTACGAAAGGCAGTGGAATCATATACGTTCGAACCAGAAAGAGAACCACTGCATTAAGTGAAATATTGGCCCAACAAGGAATCTCTATAGCACCTTATCATGGCGGTTTACCAGCTTCAGTAAGAAATAAAACCCAACAAGACTGGATTGATAACCATACCAGAATTATCGTCGCTACCAATGCATTTGGAATGGGGATCGATAAACCTGATGTTCGATTCGTCATTCATCTAAATCTTCCCGGTGATTTAGAAAGCTATTATCAGGAAGCAGGCCGTGGAGGGAGAGATGAACAAACAGCCCTAGCCATTTCCTTCAATAACCCTATTGACATAGGCGAATTGACGCAATGGCACAAGCGATCTTATCCAAACTGGGAAACTGTTCAACAACATTATGAGCTACTTTGTCAGCACTTTCATCTCACAGAAGGTCATGTCCCGGCGAATACCTATTTATTTGATATAAATAGGTTTGTAGAGGAAGATAAAGTCCATCTTCTTAGCTTTTACCATTCTCTTAAGATATTGCACAGAGAAGGAATGATAGATTTCCAGGAAGATCATAATGACTTCGGTTATGTCAGAGTGATCGTTAATCCCCAGGAACTCCTATCATACAAGCAACAGCATCCTATATATACACAATTACTCAACTATATCCTTAGAAGTTGTGGCGGAGAAGTGTATTCACGGGAAGTTCGTTTTCTTCCATTAAGTTGGACCCATAGATTGGAAATGAGTGAAGAGAAATTGACAACTCACTTAGAGAAATTGGTACAGCACGAAATTATAGAATATATGGCTCCTACCCATCAACCCACCCTTCGGTTTTTACAATCCAAAGACAGTTTTTCTAAACGAAAAATCAACTGGGAAAAGTACACCTTTCTCAAAGAACAGGCATCTACCCGACTGAAGAAACTGATCGCATATGCAGAAAACACCTCCCTTTGTAGAAGTCTCTTCATTCAACAATACTTTGGAGAAAAGGATCAAATTCCCTGTGGAAAATGCGATATATGTATTGGAAGATATAAGACGAACCTATCTAGCAGAGAATTTCACCAAATTAAAGAGGCTATTATTGAATACATTAAGATACATCCAGGGACTCAATACAGGGAATTGGTACTTCGCTTGACTACAGCTAATCCTGGTAAGAAGGAAAAGGTACTTAGATATTTAATAGATAAAAAAATTGTTATTGCTGATATGTTTGGCCGTCTATCTGTAAAATGAAATTACCCATTTAGGCGAATAACCTCCCCTGAAGTGTCATTTAAGTGCTGTCATTCTTCGCTCTGTTTCTTATCGTACTGGGGCTTAGAATTCCTTTTAAAAATAACGGTAGTAGGCCTTTCAAAAAGATCTCTATGCGCAAAAATGACCTCCAAAGGTACAATTGAATCGAGATTCTTTAATTTTTTTTGTCTGGTAATAACGAAAGCATCTGAATATGTCTCAAAATAAGTGTTAACCTCTTCAGGGGTAGAAAGCACAGGAATCTTTTTTTGTAGGTAGAAAAGAAAAGCAGGATTCATGAGTTGATATTGGGCGATCGGATGATCTTTATGTAAATAAGGTAACCCTTTCATTACTGCATTTTTCTCATCAATAATGGGAAATAGCACATAGAAAAACACTACATTCATCACTATCCAGGAAATACCGACACTATACATTGCTCCCAACAACTGTTTTCGTTCCATCAATAAAACCGCTCCAATAGCTCCTATACTTACAATAGCAAAAGCAGTTCCCAAATAAGCCAGATCCTTTAATTCTGACTCCTGCTGTAATCCCCAATAAACTCCCAACGGAAGCATTAACATTAGCAGCATATAAGCATAAATAGACATCCGTACCCCTTTTGAAATGAGCTTTTGTTGAACCTGATCCCATGCATATTGACCTAAAATAACCGCCAAAAAAGGATAAGCAGGAACGGTGTAATTCGGTAATTTGGTTCTGGAAATAGCAAAAAAAACAGTGATAACAATGACCACACAATAACAAAAGGTAATAAAGGGCGAATGATGTTGTTTGTTCCAATGGGCAATAGCCGCTGATACAAAGAAAACAGAGAATGGCAACATCCCTACCCAGATATATAAAGGTGTCAATAAAAAGATTCCTCCATGTCCCTCCATCGTATCCGTATATCTACCAATGTTGTGATTCAAAAAAAATTCATTCAGCCAAACTCCCCCAGTCTTCATTCCAACCAACACATACCAAGGTAAACTAATGAGTATCACAATCAATGTCCCTGGAATCATCTTGTATGTCTTCCAAACATCTTTATCCAAGGTTCTGGTAATTAGCAGAAAAGACAGAAAAATCAATCCTGGCAAAGCAAGACCTACAGGTCCTTTGGTTAACAAAGAAAAGCCCATACCCACATACATTAACCATACCCAAACATTATTTTTTTCTTTCCAATAGGCAAAGAACGAGCATATACTTAGTGTCATCCACCAAATCAGATACGGATCAGGAACTGCCATATGAAACTGAATACTCATATGGAGAGATGCCCATAAAATGCCGGTAACCACATAGGCTACATGTTTAGATACATAACGGAAGGAAAATAAAAATATCAGACAAATGGTGAATGCCCCACTTAAGCCAGAAAAAATACGTGCTGCAAATTCATTCACCCCAAAAAACTGGTAGGCGACTATCATTGCGTAATAATGTAAAGGGGGCTTATCTGTCCTTAAATCGTAATTAAAGGTAGGAACTATCCAGTCTCCACGCTCCCACATTTCTCTAGCACATTCGGCATTTTTAGCTTCGTCTAACGCATAGATGCTATATCCACCAATATTTAAGGTTAATAATATCAGGCTCACCAGCCCTATTACGAGCACTATCCTAACAGAGGGATATAAATCGGTCCCAAGTTTCATACAAATTATTTGTAGCCATCCTTCAACTTTCCTGAAAGTTGGAACATATAATAAAGAAAGCCAATTAAATTAAAAAATAATGAGCGACTGGATGAGTAGATGGGATGATTTTCGGCGTCAGGCAGATCCGTATCATCCCAGAACCCGGATAGATGATTTTAAAGGCTCAACCTTTATCTCTTTAAAACACAACTACTTCCACGCTTCCTCTCCTAAAGTTGGATGCAGTACCATAAAAAAGATACTCATACAAGCTGAATTAGGCCAACTTACAGAATTTGATGATTTTCAGTACATTCATTACAGGGAATTTCATCCTCTTCTTTCCATTCAGCAAATAGGAAATGTAGAAGCATTCTTATCAAGGAGGGATATCTATAAATTTTGCTTCGTCAGAAATCCCTACACCAGACTACTTTCGGCTTATCTGGATAAAATAGCTAAAAATAAAGGGGAGAAATGGCAACTATTAGTACAAAACGGATATGGTGCTTATGCTGATCACCATTTTTCTTTTGAGGAATTCGTCAATAGTATTATAGATCAACCTGTTATGTATATGGATCAACATTGGAGAATTCAGTATTTCATGACCTATCAAGAACGTATTAAGTATGATTTTATAGGGAGATTTGAACAATTCGAAGAGGACTTGAAGAATGTATTGATACAAGTGAATATTGATCCTGATACATATTATTCTTCTGTAAAGCCTCATCAAACGAAGGCAGATCTTCTAATACATCAATATTATACCAAAGCCCTTCTGGATAAAGTGTACCAGAAATACCAAATCGATTTTAAACATTTTGGATATTCAAAGGAAATTACTTAACATTTATTAATTTAATATCTGTTTGCACATCCATAAAGGATAAAACTCAATTGATACCTTTAGCTAAGACTAATTTTTTACTAAAAGCGTAAAGAAATTGAATACCAAATTGTTAATTATCTTCTTTTGTTTGAGCCAATCACTATGGCTTTATGGCCAATTGCTAACCCCTCAATCAGATAGTACCATAGATCAGGATGCCATCGAGAGAGATCGTTACAAAGAAGATATCAAAGGTTCTCCCTATTTATTTGACCAATGGACCAAAGCTACAGTTATCGATGCTCGAGGATATAGTTTCCAGGATATTTCTGTCAATTATAATGGATACGAAAAGATGTTTGAAGCAATGCAAGGGGATAGTATTGTGGGCCTGGAAAATGTATCTTTTCTTAAGGTGATTCTCCCGGGTGAAATGGATCTATATTTTAGTAAAGAATTAAGAGATGCTGATATTATTTTTCAAAATAGAATTCATCCTAAATTTGGAAACCAATTCGTACAAATATTATATGATGGGAGAAGAGTAAAACTTTTAAGAGAATACTATAAAGACCTGAGTAAACATACCGTCCAGAATGTAGGAAAAGCCGTAACTTTCCAAAGATTTACCCATCGTGAATTAACTCACCTTTTGATAGATGGCGAGATTAGCCTAATTAAATTAAAAAAGAAACAATTTCTTTCTAAATTAGGAAAAGTTCGAAAAATGGAAGAGTTTGCAAAAAAGGAAAATCTCAAGTTTGACTCCCTGAAAGACTATCAAAAAGCATTGAATTATTACGAAACTCTTTTATAGGGAATCCTAAACGATTATTGTATTTATACATTTATTTTATTATCTACAAATCAGTCTTAATTCCAAACAGTTAGCTAATCAATTGTTGCTCTTCTGACCTCTGTAATTGATTTCCTATTATTTATCCCTTTTATTCATACATATTGTCTGTAGCTAGTATATCAATCGTTTAGTGATAGGGAAAACATGAAATCACTACCTTTATATTTCTTACTGTGGATCATGAGTTTTCAGATGTTCAGTCAATCTGAAAAGCTTCAGCCTCGTCAATTTACAGTGGAAGATGGGTTACCTTCTAATTCTATTTTCTCTCTACTCCAGGATACACAAGGATATCTCTGGATTGGAACTGAAGATGGATTGGCAAGATTTGATGGATATGAGTTTAAGACGTTTCACGCTTTGGATGAAGGGTCAGGAATATCTGTTAGACGAATAGTCCAATTAATTGAGGGGCATGATAGTAATATTTATTTAGCTGGTACCCTTGGATCAAAAGGACTGGAACGATATAACCCCAGAAAAAAGCAATTTGAATTGTTTTTGGGATTAGAGGGAGATTCGGTTAACCTACCTCATGCAAGAATCCAATATTTATTCGAAGATTCCCGCCGCCAATTGTGGATCATTTCAGAAAAAAGTGAAACTAAATTATTAACGATCAACAGATGGGATCATAAGAAAGAAAAGTTATACCAGTACACTCATTTTCAGCCTGATATACCAATAGATAAACATCTTACCTACTATTCCTACGGCCTGGTTCCCAGTTCCCACAGCTATAACCATATTCCTATCATCGAGCATCCAAGTGGCACCATACACTTTGGTAGCCGAAAAGGGCTCCAATCATATCAAAATGATAATGATCAATTTAGAACAATAAATTTATCCCAGGATTCACTATTAAATGTTCACGAGCTAACCATTGACCCAAGCGGTACTTTATGGATAGGTGCAGAACAAGGGCTGTTTTCTCTACCAACCCACTCTCAATCCTCTCCAAATCAATCAATCGAAGGCAAAGATCCTACACCATCAAAGATAGACCCGCTTGTTTCCCATAGTCTAAATCGGGTAACTTCAAATACAGCACGATTTATTTTTCCCGGTTCACAACATAACATATGGGCAAGTCTTAATGGTGAGATAGAAGTGTTTAACCTAAAAGATAAAAAACAGCAAATATATTATCCATTTGACAATGAATTATACAATAATGCCTTCGATAGAGATGCTTTAGGGAACGATAAGTTCATTTTATGTCCTATTCAGGAGGATAGTAAAAGCGATATTTGGTTTATTCCTATTAGAACCAATATTCTGGTAAAATATCAGCGAGAACAGGAGGATTTTACTTTTTACAGACTATCCCCTAATATCAAAAATGAGATGATTGTTGGGTCATTTTGGGATTCCTTTAACACTTTATGGATAGCCACAAAAGACCATGGATTGTATCAGATCCCCTCTATTTCCCCTCCATTTAGATATTATTCACAAGACATCTTCTCTGAACACAGCTTACCGAATGATACCATTAATTGTATTTTTGAGTCCTCTGATTCTACTATATGGGTAGGAACAAATAGTGGCTTGACATATTTTAATGAACAAACTAATAATTTCTATTCATCACTTAAGGAACTCAAACAATATCAAAACATATATGTAACTGATATTTGTCAAGATAAGAAAAATAACCTTTGGATTAGCTCCTTAAATCAAGGGTTATTCCAATTAGATCCTTCAGGTAAATTGTTAGCTCACTTTTCGTCAACCAACTCTCCGGAAATGATTGTTAGTAATAAAATTTCCACTTTACACGCCTCAATGAATGAAGATGAATTATGGGTAGGTTATGCAGTGGATGGAGCTAGCTTAATTCGCTTAGATGACTTCAAGGCAACGCATTTTAAAGCAGCAATAAATAAGCAGGATACTAGCCTACTTGGACATTATTCTATTGACCATATTTTTGAGGATTCTAACGGAAGAATTTGGTTAACGACCTACAGAGAAGGATTAAGCAGATATCTCAGGAAAGAAAATCGATTTAAACAATATATCGGAGACTTCAACCGGAAGGCTATATTTAATAATAGACCTATCAATTTTATTGCTGAAGGAATTCATCAGGAAATTTTTGTTGGGCCCAATGGTACTGAAGGTCTTTTTAAGTGGAATAGCGCTCTGGATTCATTTATCAGCTTGCCTGATCCCAGAAGGGAACTAAGATCCCTCAATAATTTTTATCAGGATCAAAAAGGCTATATCTGGACAGCTTCTTTTCTCAACGGCTTGTTTTGTATTCATCCCGACTCAGGTATAGTAAAACGATTTACTCAATTTAACGGCCTTCCTCATAATTCCTTTAAAGATCCCTCCATAATTGATGCTGTAGGGAATATCTGGCTCCCGACCCAAAAGGGTATTGTACATTTTAATCCTAATCATCAATCATTTTATATTTATAACAATCATAATAATTATAGAATAAATTCTGTACGAGCGAATTTTAATCGATTGATGCTGAACAGAAATGGTGTGAGAAGGAAAGCACGTTTTAAAGGGAGGATGGCCATTTGCAAAAGAAAAAATGGGGAAATATGGATAGGAAGCAATAATGGAATAAATGCTTTTCATCCCCAATCTATGTTTATAGATTCCGTTCCTCCTAAAGTTTCCATTAAAAATGTATATATTAAAAATGCCCATATTTCTCCAGAAGCTCTTTGGGATAACCACAAGAAGGCTCCTCTCGTTTTACCTTACCATCAAAATGATTTGACATTTGAATTCGTTGGTATTCATTTCGCCAATCCAGAAAAGAATGTGTATTCCTGGAAATTGTCAAACTACGATTCGGAATGGAGTGAACCGAATGATCAGAGAATAGCCAGATATACCAATCTCTCTCCTGGCACATACATCTTTCAAATTAAAGCTGCCAATGCTGATGGAACCTGGAATATAGAAGGTGCTAATTTCCACTTTCATATAAAAAAGCCATGGTGGGCCACTCCTTGGGCGTATTTGACTTACTTATTGTTAATCGCAAGTATTGTATTTGGTTATACCCGCTTTAGAACTCAACAGCTAAAACGGAAAAACGAACATTTAGAGACCCTGGTGGATGAGCGGACAAAAGAAGTAGCTATACAAAATGAACAACTTGCCAAACAAACTCTTCAGCTAAAAGAATTAGATAAAGCTAAATCGAGGTTTTTCACCAATATCTCTCATGAGTTTCGAACACCATTAACCGTAATTTCTGGCCTTACCTCCTTAGTAAGCAACTCATTTTCTTTACCCAAAGAAGTTAAGGACAACCTAAAAATTGTTTATAGAAATAGTCAACAACTATTGCGTCTTGTAAATCAAGTACTGGATTTAGCTAAACTTGAATCACATACCTTAACCGTTAGTTACGTCTGTGCGGATGTTGTCCCCTACCTCAAATATTTGGGAGAGTCGTTCTACTCATATGCAGAGTCAAATCACGTTCATCTTTCAGTAAATAGTAATGTAAATCAATTACTTATGGATTACGATCCTGACCGGTTGAAGGATATTATCAGCAACTTGATTTCTAATGCCATTAAATTTACTCCTGAAGAGGGATCTGTTGATTTGACCATTGATCAGGTAGAAGTAGATGATATTGAAATGTTGCAAGTCGTGGTACAGGACACTGGGATTGGGATAGCTGAGGTAGATATTCCTCATATTTTTGATCGTTTTTATCAGATAGCAGATTCTCCAACAAGAACTTATGAAGGTACAGGTGTAGGACTGGCCTTTGCGAAAGAACTTATAACCTTGTTAGGAGGTTCTATGAATGTTTCAAGTATAAAAGATAAGGGAAGTACTTTTGAGGTTCGTCTTCCCATAAGAAAAGAATCAGATTGGCAGGATACTCATCAGTTGATTGCTAATATGTCAGGCGAAGGTATGATCATGATGCCACTTACTGATGATATTCAAATAGCTACTTCTAAAGAGGGAAAACAGGTCTCTGGTGAAGCTGAAACGAAGGACCTACCAATCATTCTCATCATTGAAGATAATCAGGATGTATTAGCCTATATAAAAGCATGTTTAGAGGGAGCCTTTCACATATTGACTGCTGTTAATGGGCAGCAAGGAGTAGATGTGGCGATCGAACATATTCCTGATATTATTATTTCTGACATAATGATGCCAGAAAAGGATGGATATGAAGTATGTATAGAATTAAAAAACGACAGTCGTACAAGTCATATACCGATTATTCTATTAACAGCTAAAGCGGATCAAACAGATAAAGTCTCGGGCCTAAAAGTAGGGGCAGAAGCATATCTGATTAAACCCTTTGATCCTGAAGAGCTATATATTAGAATTCAGAAACTTATAGAATTAAGGAAAACACTGCAATCATACTATCAGCAATATTCTCCATCACTCGATGAAATAGGACGTTCTTTAGATGAAGTACATTTGGGGGTATCCGCTAAGCCGACAAAGAAGGAAAATGCGTTTATTCTGAAATTTCAAAAAACGGTAAAAGATCATTTATTTGATACACAATTTTCTATTGACAGCCTGGCAGATGAAATGAGCATGAGCCGAACTCAATTATTTAGGAAAATTAAGGCCTTAACTGATCGATCCCCTTCATCTTATGTCCGCTTTATTCGTTTAAACTTAGCTAAGGAGTTGTTGAAAAATCCTGATTTAAGCATCTCGGAAGTAGCCTATGAAGTAGGATTTAACGACCCAAATTATTTTACCAGATCATTTGTACAGGAATTTAGTATTACTCCAACCGAATACAGATCGTAAAAATCATCCTGGAACTATATAAACCAAGTTCAGCAACTTACATAAAAGCATCTTTATTGACCTGCAGTCAATCTTCGATCTCACTTCGTACATCAAATTGATGTTTTATTGAGGATTTCAACGACACTTCTCTTAATAGAAAAAGAGACTATCTCCTAAGGAGACAGTCTCTCATTTTATTAACAAATATTAACGATTACTTATTATCGTCTACCTCTTCATATTCGACATCTGTTACTTCAGCTTCATCATCACTAGCTCCATTAGTAGAAGCTCCTGCAGGTTCTGCCGTAGGATTGGCTTGTTGCTGAGCTGCATAGATTTCCTGTGAAGCATTCTGCATAGCAGTGTTTAACGCTGCCATTGCAGCATCTATCTTACCAATATCTTTTGCCTGATGAGCCTCCTTCAACTCTTTCAAAGATCCCTCAATAGCTTGTTTGTGGGCATCAGAAAGTTGGTCAGCTACATCTTTCAACATTTTTTCAGCAGTAAAAATAGTCGAATCAGCTGCATTTAATTTATCGACCTCTTCTTTTCTCTGAGCATCAGCAGCTTCATTTTCTTTAGCTTCCTGCTTCATCCTAGCAATTTCACCCTCGCTCAATCCAGTTGAAGCCTCGATTCGAATCTTTTGCTCTTTTCCAGTTGCCTTATCTCTAGCACTTACATTGAGAATACCGTTAGCATCTATATCAAAAGTAACTTCAATCTGGGGAATACCACGAGGTGCTGGCGGAATTCCATCGAGATGAAATTTACCAAGAGATCTATTATCTCCTGCCATAGGTCTTTCTCCCTGCAATACATTGATCTCTACAGAAGTCTGACTATCGGCTGCAGTAGAAAAGGTTTCTGATTTTTTAGTTGGAATAGTGGTATTTGATTCGATCAACTTTGTCATTACTCCACCCATAGTTTCAATTCCCAGGGATAAGGGAGTCACATCGAGTAACAATACTCCTTTAACGTCCCCAGCTAAAACACCCCCTTGTATAGCAGCACCAACAGCTACCACCTCATCAGGATTTACACTTTTATTAGGTTCGCGTTTAAAGTAATCTTTGACAAGTTCCTGAACCCTTGGAATACGAGTAGACCCACCCACCAGGATCACTTCATCTATATCGCTGGTAGATAATTTCGCTGCATCCATGGCAGCCTTAGTTGGAGTCAGTAACCGATCAAATAAGGAATCAGCTAATTGTTCGAATTTGGCTTTCGTCAATGTCAGTTCTAAGTGCTTCGGCCCAGTGGCATCCATCGTCAAATAAGGAAGATTGATTTCCGTTTGAGAAGTGGTAGATAATTCAATTTTTGCAGTTTCGGCAGCTTCTTTTAGCCTTTGAAGTGCTTTAGGATCTTTACGTACATCTACTCCATGTTCCTTATTAAATTCCTGAGCTAACCAGTCGATAATTACCTGGTCGAAATTATCACCACCTAAATGAGTATCTCCGTTGGTAGAGAGTACCTCAAATACCCCATCTCCTAACTCCAAAATTGATATATCAAACGTACCGCCACCTAAATCAAATACAGCTATTTTTAGATTCTTATCCTGCTTATCTAAGCCATATGCCAAAGCTGCTGCTGTAGGCTCATTGATAATCCTTCTTACTTTCAAACCGGCAATTTCTCCCGCTTCCTTCGTAGCATTACGCTGAGAATCATTAAAATATGCAGGTACTGTAATTACTGCTTCTTTAACTTCATGTCCAAGATAATCTTCAGCAGTTTTCTTCATTTTTTGAAGAATCATAGCTGAGATTTCCTGAGGAGTGTAGGTTTTATCTTCGATTTTAGCTACTGCTAAGTTATTTCTTCCAGATACTACTTCATAGGACATATTTCCCCCCTCTTTCTGAGCCTCTTGATAAGTTTGTCCCATAAATCTTTTAATAGAACGTATTGTATTGAGCGGATTAGCTAATGCTTGACGCTTAGCTTGCTCTCCTACGATTCTATCACCATCTTTAGTAAATGCGACTACAGATGGAGTAGTACGCTTACCTTCCGAGTTAACAATGACCGTAGGCTCATTTCCTTCCATGACAGCTACGGCAGAGTTGGTAGTACCTAAATCTATACCTATTATTTTACTCATATAATATTCCCTTTAATTCTCCCTTTTTGATAACTGTTAATCTATATTAATGTCAGTAGCATCTTCCAGTTCATCCAAGATTAATGGAAAACGAACTCGTAATACACCTGAATCAAAACTTGCTTTTATATTTTTTAATTCAACATATTCAGGTATCTCAAAAGATTTGAGGAATTCACCATATTGCCTTCCTTCATATCTGTATGTTCTATCCTGAATCGATTTAGTTTTAACTCCTTTAATGGAAAGGGTTCTCTCTATGACCTGAATACTTACGAACTCTTTAGTCAAACCGGGTAATTCTAATTCTACCACATATTGAGTATCTGTTTCATAAATATCTGAGAGTACCTTTAATTCGCTCAGATTTGCTTCTGAACTGAAAAGGTCTCCCATCATACGATTCACCTTCTGACCAAATACGTTTAAGCCTTCTCTTATATCCTTTAAGTAGTCATCCTGGTGTCGCTCGTTACTCATATCTATTATCTTAGTTGAAGTGTTTCGATGCTTTTCTCTAGAACGCAAGCATAGTGCCACTAACAATATTTGGCCGTTATATCCATAATATTGTCAAATTTCGTGTCATAATGGCAGCATTCTCAATAACTATGAATAAAGTATGTCAGCTAATAGTAATGGGTATGATTTAATTTTGTAAATGGGGATGCAACGGTGGGATCTGGGAAGATATCTGGAAATTGATTTCTTAGAAAAAGTGCTACGGGATTTTTCCAGTACAGTCTTCTTTCCATTTTTCTACCCATTTTAGATGAAATTCGTACTCTGCTTCTTCTTTTTTTCTCAAAAGCTTTAAATGCTTTTTTCATATTCAATTGTTCCGCTAGTAATCTCGCGAGTAATACACCACTTTCTATATCCATTCCAACTCCTTCATGAGAGATAGGTAGAGAAGGATGGATCGACCTCCCGACTAATACAATTCTGCCATTATACCAACCCTTGGGGATTTTTCTATCCGTCATTTCTAATTCTTTCCAATTAGAATAAGGGATTTTTTCCAGGCTTTCTGTCACTATCTTTGGAAATTGTTTGAATAATCCCATCAAATGAGAAGTTGTATCTACATTTTCCGGGTAGTTTTCAGAAGAAATATTCACATAACAATGAATTTCATTACCACTAAAGCTAAATAAGGAAATACTTCTTCCGTCTCCTATAAACTCTGTATAGGGTTCCTTAAATATTTTTTCATTATCAGTAATAAGTTCCTGCATATCCTCTTTTGGCAAAAAGCTACCCCAGAACACTTTTCTATTCGAGGTATTTAATGGACTCTCTCCGCGCATTTGAAGTCGAACTCTGGAATGTATTCCATCAGCCCCAATAAGCATTACCGCACTTTCTGCTAACCCACTGGAAAAGTGAGCTTCTACATGTTTACTATGTTCAGTATAAGAAATAAAGTCCTCTCCTTCTATAAGGCTATTTGCAGGTAGTTCTCTCTTAAAAAGGTCCAATAGATCCTCCAGGCGAACAGAAACAGGTGGAAATCCTACTTCCTCTTTAATGTCACCCATATCCAAGGTTTTGAATACCTTGTTGTTCTTAAATCTATATTCCCTTTGCTTCCAAGGTACTCCTTCCAAAAAAACACGTTCCGACATATTTACGGAAGTAAGCGCATTAAGTGCATTGGCACTGATATGCACCACCGAACCTGTATTAGTCTTATCTGCCTTTTGAAAAAATACGCTAACTTCTGAAAAACCGTAATGTCTTAATGCTATTGCTGTAACTAAGCCTGCAATACCTCCGCCTATTATACAAATTTGATCGTCTTTCGAAATTCTCATGAATATTAAGTAAAATGGATTCGATCGATTAACTCGGAGTTGAAAAATTCCTGAATATAGATTTAAATCCCATATCAAAGAATTTTTTTTTTATAAAATATGGAAATATAGAACATAAATCTTCCAGATAGTCGTTATGATAATAAAGTTTAGTTTAACAAGCCAACTTCATGAAAAGCCCACCTGAGTAATCAGGGGGGACTTTTTTTTTTAACGCCACTTTACTGAACAACCAACTGGATTCGTTTTAGTTACGGGTACCTGTTTGCCTTTACTCAATGCATCTAACACATCCTCTACGTACTTGTGTGATACCTGATCAGCTTTTTGGTAATTGTCATCTATTGCTCCCTGATATACAAGATGAATATCTATGCCATCTCTTTTTAGTATAAATGTATGAGGAGTTTTTTCTGCCCCATAGTTTTGGGCTATTTCCTGTGTTTCATCAAATAAGTATGGAAAGTTAAATCCTTTGTCAGCAGCTCGTAATTTCATATTCTCAAATGAATCTTGAGGATATTTTACGGGATCATTAGGATTAATAGCGATTAAGGGATAATCTTGCTGAAGATACTTTTCACTTAGCAATTTAATTCTCTCTTCATATGCTATAGCGTATGGACAATGATTACAGGTGAAAACAATAATGAATCCCTTGGCATCAGGATAATTATCAAGACTTACTATGGAATCATCAATGTTTTTCAGCGCAAAATCGAAATTCATAATTATCTCGTTATCTGTTATATTTGATTCTGAAAATGAGTCCTTAAAAGATTCGACAGTATAGATAAAACGTTTTTTTGAAACAAAAAATTAATTCTACATAATTAGGCTTGGAACATGCATGAGGAAATGATGTTAGACGGAGTGGTACTTAGGACAACAGGATCTAGATGTATTGTTCAAACCGCAGAAGGAAATGTCATTGAATGTATTGTAAGGGGAAAATTCCGAATTAAAGGTATTAAAAGTACTAATCCTGTAGCAGTAGGAGACTATGTGCAGATTGAAAAGAAAACTGAAGAACAACTCGCTTCCATTAAACATATACTCCCAAGGAAAAACTATATTTTACGAAAAGCGGTAGGCCAATCTCACAAGGTACACATATTAGCAGCAAACATAGACCAAGCGATACTAATATTCACTATTGATCATCCCCGTACATCGGAAGGGTTTGCTGATCGCTTTTTGGTTACTGCTGAAGCGTATCACATTCCATTACACATTATAATAAATAAAATTGATTTGATTCATACCAGAGATCAGTTGGAAAGATTTGATAGAATCGTAGATACTTATACTGACATAGGATATCAGCTAACCACCATAAATGCATTAAAATCACAAAATAAAGATATATTACAAAAACTACTTGAAAACAAGATCAGCTTTATAGGAGGGCACTCCGGAGCAGGAAAATCAACTCTTATCAACCTGGTAGATCCTGCCTTAAATATTAAGACTTCCAATATATCTGAATCTTCCAATAAAGGAAAACATACCACCACTTTTGCACAAATGCATCCGCTGGAAGGAGGAGGATTTGTAATAGATTCTCCAGGAATTAAGGAGTTAGGCCTGGCCAACTTTAACATTGAAGAGATTAGCCATTTTTTCCCAGAAATGAGAATGAGGCTTCAGGAATGTAAGTTTAATGATTGCTTACATACTAAAGAGCCAGGTTGTGCGATAAAAAAAGCACTCGGTAAAGGAGAAATTGCTCAGAGCAGATATAACAGTTATCTAAATATGCTTGAAGAAATAAAACAAGAAAAAATAATTTAATTTTAGACTTAATGAATAACTAACCTTTTATTTATAATAATTATCAAAATTTGTATTTATTGAAATATATATTACCTTAAAGATATAAACATATTGAGGTTTTACCTTAAATTAAAAGATTCTTACACCCTTAATTTAAGGCACGTTACTTGCTCTATAATATTTGTATTTTCCGCCTTAAACTCAAAATTAACATGGTGGAACATTTTTTATGGAGAGAAATTATCTTAATAACGGTTTTTGGATTGTATTATTAGCTACTGTTTGGGTAGCTCTATATCCTTATATACACGAATCAATCCCATTTTTACAGGATCATTTTCAACTTTATTCCATATTGGATGGAGTAGCACCAAAACCCCAAGAAGATAACCTTTCATTTCCAGCTGATATTGGGGATGTAAAGCCCGAAGAAGGGGTAGATTCGTTAACCACTGTTACTACCTTTGATGTAGATCAATTTTCCTTAAAGAATTTAGACCAGCTAAATCAAGAAGATCCTTCACTTAAGGGAATTCCTGATTACGATGGATACATTTATATACAAAGATTTATAGAAGCGCTTAAAAATGTAGGTGAAAACAGAGCAAAGTGCAGGATAGCTTACTTTGGAGACTCTTTGATCGAAGGGGATCTGGTCACCCAAACACTTAGGAAAAAGTTGCAGCAAGCATATTCTGGTAAAGGAGTAGGATTTGTTCCGGTAACTTGTCAAACAGCCCATTTTCGTCAAACCATTAATCATACCTTCTCCGAGTTTTGGATACACCATTCCTTTATAAAAGATAATCCTACCACCCTTCAATATGGGATGAATGGTGAATTTCATTTGGCTTCCAATCCCGATATCGTAGCTGATTCCACTTTTTGGGTTCGATATGAAGGCTCTTCTATCACCGAAGACACAGAGACGTTTCACACAGTAAAATTATTTTACGGACATCCGGGAGAGACTACTACTTCCCTCGATGCATTGAAAATGGATGTTGTTACAGTTCAAACAGATTATGGAATTAAAACTTTTCCACTTGCAGGCCAGAATCTGGTTAACTCAACTATTATATCCAAGGTTCCTTCTAAAAAGCTTCACCTCGAATTTAATATTAGGGAAAATCTTCCCATCTATGGACTAAGTTTTGAACATGATTATGGTATTTATCTGGACAATTTTGCTTGTAGAGGAAACTCCGGCCTTCCTCTCATTAAAATAGATAGTGAAGTTTTAGAACAGTTCCAGCGGTATATGGATTATGATCTAATTGTCCTGCATTATGGTTTGAATGCAGTTGCTCCTGATAGAACTGATTTTAACAGATATAAACGTGGGATGAAAAGAGTAGTGAGACACCTGAAAAAATTTATTCCTCAAGCAGATATCTTATTAATAAGTGTTAACGATAAAGGAGCTAATATTAGGGGTAAGCTGACAACTGACCCTAGTGTCCCTATTTTGGTTAAGGCGCAGCAGCAATTAGCTGCGGAAATGGAACTAGGTTTTCTCAACCTATATAAAGAAATGGGCGGTAAAAATAGCATGATCAAATGGACGGAAAAAGGGTTGGGAAGTAAAGATTATGCTCATTTTAGCAGAACTGGTGCTGAATATGTTGGAGAAATTATCCACTCTTACCTCATGGATGCGCTATCAAATCACAATGAGATGATAGAAAATAACGCTCTCACTCAAAATTAAGCTAAATACATAATTACTCGATTAAGTTCATTAGATTTCGGGAGATGTAAATCTTCTAATCTATATAAATATTCATGCAAATAGTTGTTGTTGATGGGCAGACCTTAAATCCTGGCGATCTGAGTTGGGATGAGTTGCGTGCACTTGGGGACTTAACGCTTTTCCCCAGAACTAAGCCTAATGAGATTGTCAATAGATGTAAAAATGCCTCAATAGTGCTAACGAATAAAGTTCCGTTCAGAAAAGAAATTCTGGATCAACTTTCTGACCTTTCTTATATAGGAGTTACCGCTACAGGTTACGATATTATTGATATTGATGACGCTAAAAATAGAGGTATTACTGTAACTAATGTCCCAGCGTATGGAGCAGACTCTGTGGCTCAACATACTTTTGCCTTACTTCTTGAACTTACCAATCATGTAGGCCTACACACACAAAGTACTGCGAATGGGGAATGGAGTAGTAATCTGGACTGGTCCTACAGTATAAAGCCCTTGAAGGAGTTGTCAGGCAAGACCATGGGGTTAATCGGTTTAGGGAATATTGGAATTAAGACTGCCCGCATTGCCCAAGCTTTTAACATGCATGTAATAGCACATAAAAAACACATGGAAGAAGAAGTAATGGACATTGAGCTAGTTTCTTTGAATGAATTACTATCAGAAAGTGATGTGGTGAGTTTACATTTGCCTCTTACAGAAGATAGCTTTCATCTAATCAATCAGGGAAGAATTTCCCTCATGAAAAAATCTGCTTTACTTCTTAATACTTCTCGTGGTAATTTAATAGATAGTAATGCACTAGCCATTGCACTACAAGAGAAACACATAGCTGGGGCTGCGCTAGATGTGTTGCCAGAAGAGCCGCCTTCAATTCATCATCCTTTACTCAAAATTCCAAATTGCCTTATCACTCCTCATTTGGCATGGGCATCTGTAGAATCTCGATCAAGATTATTAAAAACATCTATCCAAAACCTACAGGCCTTCCTCATAGGAAAACCTGTTAATGTCATTACCTAGTTACCAGAGATAGAGTTTAATTTGCTTTATCTACTACTAATTTTTCATCTCTATTAGCAATTTCCCAAGCCGTAACAAAAACAAGCCTGGCTACCTTAGCTAACTTTTCAAAATTTATTTTTTCTACAGTATCAGTTGGTTTATGATAATCCCGATGTGTTCCGTTAAAATAAAATATGATGGGAATGTTATTTTTGGCAAAATTATAGTGATCACTTCTGTAGTAAAATCGATTAGGATCATTCTCATCATTATACTTATAATCCAATGTCAATTGGGTATATATTTCATTAACTTCTTCACTAATATCGTGTAATTCTGTACTTAGCATATCCGAACCAATCAAGTAAATATAATTAGTGGAATCAGATTTATTTTTGTATTCATCCCCTACTCTACCAATCATATCGATATTGAGATTGGCTACCGTATTCTCTAAAGGATAAACTGGATGATCTGCATAGTATTCCGAACCCAATAACCCTATTTCCTCTCCAGAAACAGTCATGAATAATATACTTCTTCTTGGTCTATGACCTTGCTCAGCAGCTATGGCAAAAGCTTCAGCTAATTCTAATATGGCAGTAGTTCCCGATCCATCATCATCTGCACCATTATTAATGTCACCATTCCTGTTTATACCTATATGGTCATAATGTGCGGTTAATACCAACAATTCTTCCTTTTTATCAGTCCCTTCCAAATATCCCAAAACATTTTCAGCTTCCACTTTCTTCCTTTCAATAGAATTTGTCAGCTCAATAGATGATTTCTGTAAAGATATGTCTTCAACTGAACCTGAGGATTTAAGACCTTCCAATACACTCTGGAACTTGAGCTTGTTTGCCTTAAATAAGGCTTGGGCAACCTCTTCTGAAATAATTAGCAGATAGGGATCATTTGCTGAACCTCCCGGTTTATCCGTAAATACGATTTCCGTACTAACATATCTCGATATGATATTAACATCATCGTCTGTGGCGATTAGTACGAATCCTTTGGCTCCTTTATCAATCATTTGCTCCATTCTCTTACCCCACTCTTCGAATTTTGCCGGCAGAGGACGATCATCTTCCTTTGGTCGACGAGCAAAGAAAACAGCAATCTTGTTTTCTAATGATATGCCTTCCAGATTATTATAACCTTCTTCTGATAAACCAAAGCCCGTAAACTGGAGATTAGGATCTATCTCGGAGGGAATATCGTTTCCCAAAAAGAAAAAGTCAGTTAAATATGAAAATGTTTTTTTCCCTACCAGCAACTGAGTGTTTTTCAGATTTATAGAATTCAATTGATAAGTCTGAAAATAACTGCTTTGATCATTTGCTCCAGGATGTAGGCCCACTCGGGAGAATTGAGATTTAATGTATCGTGCAGCGAGTTTTTGTCCTCGTTCACCTGTTTTTCTCCCTTCCAACATATCATCTGCCAGAAAAGATAAATGTGCCTTAGCATCCTCTGCATTAATCGTATTGGCATATTTTACCACTTGGTCATTCTTCTCCTGACAATAAGCTGATGGGATACATAATACTGTCCCTAACATCCACAGAAATCCTACCCTCAAATATTCATTCTTCATTATCATTATGTTATTCCTAAAATGTATTAACAATAGCCTAAATGTCATGATAAAGCCTTTATTATATCCACGAAATCTTGTCCTTTCAAGCTGGCTCCTCCAACTAATCCTCCATCTATATCTGGTTGAGAAAACAAAGCGTCGGCGTTATGGGGCTTTACACTACCTCCATAGAGTATTGAAGTATCATCAGCTACCTTAGCATCGTATTGGGTTGAAATTTGCTGCCTGATAAATGCATGTACCTCTTGAGCTTGTTCAGGGGTTGCAGTCCTACCTGTACCAATGGCCCATACAGGTTCATAAGCGATAACTAATTGTTCAAATTGTACCTTATCCAGATGAAAAATCCCTTCTTTAAGCTGAGTTTGGATAATTTCCAGGGTTTTTTCTTCTTCTCGCTCAGCAAGGGTCTCACCTAAACAGAATATAGGCCGAATATGGTGTTGAAGCGCATGTGAAACTTTTTGTGCCAGCAACTCATTCGTTTCATGAAAATATAACCTTCTTTCGGAATGTCCGATAAGTGTGTGTGTAATATTTATACAGGATAGCATACTAGCTGATACTTCTCCTGTGAAAGCTCCTTTTTCTTCATGATGAATATTCTGAGCAGCTACATGAAATTTATTATGCCCTTCAACCTGTTCACGGATCATGCTCAAAAAAGGAAAAGAGGGGGCGAAGATTACTTCTGCACTTCCATTATAATTATTCTCTGTGGCTTCTATCACAAAGCTTACTAATTCATGGGCTTGACCGATGGTGAGGTTCATTTTCCAATTACCTGCGGCAATATTTTTTCTCATAGGATCTAAGTGTTTGCAAAATTTCGCTCAAGTTGAGGAATAGGAACCAAATAAAAAAGTGCTTGAAGATGAAATCTCTAAAAACCTATATTCCATCAAATAATCCACCTTTATGAATTGACTAGAACATATTTACTTTGGTAGATTCCCAATACCTGTATTTGGCAGTATGCTCTGCGACAGTGGAAAGAACGAACTCCTCTTCTTTAGTGAGTTCTTTATTACGTCTTAGCATCACCCTGCGGATCATTTCTATCGCTTTAGCATATTTAAAGGTCGTCCAATTATTTCCTCCTCCCCAACTAAATGAAGGAATAAATTTGGGGGAAAAGCCTCCTCCAAAAATATTTGAGCATATTCCTACAACAGTAGCTGTATTAAACATGGTATTAATACCACATTTTGAGTGGTCGCCGAGCATTAATCCACAAAATTGCAAACCGGTTTGTACAAAATCTTCTTGAGCATAGGACCACTGCTTGATAGGAGCATAATTATTTTTCAGGTTAGAAGTATTTGTATCTGCCCCCATATTACACCAATATCCTACGACAGAATTTCCCAGATAACCCTCATGCGATTTATTTGAAAGTCCCATGATGACAGAATTAGTAACCTCTCCTCCTATTTTACTATAAGGCCCAACGGTAGAATCTCCTCTTAATTTTGCGCCAATATTTATTCTTGAATGATGACAGATAGCATGAGTTCCTTTTATGACTGCCCCTTCCTGAATTTCGCTGGAGGTCCCCATGTAAACAGGTCCATCTTCAGCATTGATAATAGCTGCCCTTACTTTTACTCCTTTTTCAATGATTAAATTATCCTTTCCATAAATGATGCTATGCTTATCAGTCAACTTTTCTGTTCCACCCAAAGATGTGGCAATAGATATATCATAATTGATAGCAAAATGGTTTAATTTGAAAAGATCTGATAAGGAGGAAGGATATGTGAGATTAATGTCAATCTCCATTCTTTTCAATCCCATTTCTTCTAATAGGTCCACATGGAATATTCCATTGAAATTCTTCGGAAGGATATCAGGGGAAAAACGTCCGAGGAGAATCTTTTGATGAGCATCAATGACAAAAGTATTGGGACCGATTTCCCGTATCAGTTTCAGGAGTTCCTCACTGGGAAAAACAGCACCATTTACCCAAATGCTTTCAGATTGTTGTATATTAAGTGGGTGTATTGATTGAAGATAATCAATAGTAGAAGTATGAAACTCAACATGAGTTGAATGTTCCCATCTCTCCTTAAATGTGTAGATTCCCAGTCTAAGATCGTATACAGGTCGCAGAAATGTAAATGGCTGAAGAGCAAAATGTGCATAATCTTCAAACAAGATGTACTGCATAGAATAGTAATCAATCGTTAACAAGATTTCTATAGCATGTACGGTAGCAATAGCATAAGTTTCCTTGCCTGAAAAAAATAAGAGTAGTTTCTATGAACTACTCTGTTATGTTTTAAGATAAATTTAAATCTTTCCACAAGAAAGAAGTAATACGATGCTACTTTTTCTTCTTCTTCCCATATCGAGAATAAAACTTATCTACCCTTCCAGCTGTATCTACAAGCTTCTGCTTTCCGGTAAAAAATGGATGAGAAGAACTTGAAATTTCAAGTTTGACCAATGGATATTCTTTCCCATCTTCCCACACAATTGTATCCTTTGTATCTATAGATGAACGCGTTAAAAAGGCATAATCAGTAGATATGTCCTTAAAAATAACCTCTCTATAATTAGGATGAATATCTTTTTTCATAATATATTCTAATTTTGGCTACAAAAATAAAACAATATTAAAAGAGATTCAATGTTTACATTTAATTAATATGGAAAAATTACTTTAGTTTTATGTTTGTTTTACACACAAAGAATTGAGATTCTATGTTGATTGAATTTGTGTACCCTTATTGATTATTATATATTTGGGGAATTATGAGGTTTAACATCCTGGCTTTAATATATTTTTCTTTGCTACTTCACATCACTACATGTGTTGCTCAATCCCAGCAACTATCCCCCCTCAATTATCTCATTGTCACCTCAGAAGGAGCAGATGTATTCATAGAATGGGAATTGACTAATGAGGACAGTCTTCATACATTTGAAATTTATCGCAAATTCGATGATGAATCTGCATACACACTAGTACATTCAGCAGATCCTGATGGTTCCATGACTTATCAATTCCTGGATGACGATATTTTTAAGAATTCATCGAGGGTAATATCTTATGAGCTGAGAATCATATCAAAAGAGGAAACATTTACAGAAGAAAGAAGTCTCCTCCATAGTCCTACCTCTATCCAGCGAACCTGGGGAAGCATAAAGTCTATGTTCAAGTAGATAATAAATGAGTTACATACGCTCACTCAATCCCTTTTTTTTTAATTAAATATTCCTTCAAAAAATATTCATCTCTAAATTTATTTCGATAAAAGGGGTAATTATCTGCTCTCAATTGTCTTGTTTTGAAATTGGAATTTTTTGTAATTGAATATAAATATCCCCCCTGCTTTTTATTCAATATAGACGCTTACCAATACTATTATATAAAGGATGAATAACTTTTTATCTATTTCCCTCTTTCTAGCTCTGTCTTTGGCCTTTCTTCATCTTTCAGCTCAATACAAACAATTTCAAGACTACAGCATTGGAGTATTTGTAGGTATGTCTCATTATCATGGAGAATTATCCGAACCTGCTGATGCGCCTCAGTTTACTCGTCCGGCTATTGGATTATCTATATCCAAGGAATTAAATCCTGTCATTTCAGTTAGAGGTACTTTTACGCAGGGATGGATCACAGCCGATGATGCAAAAACATCCAGAAGAACAGCCGTCATACGAAACCTTAACTTTAACAGCCCGATCACTGAAGGTTCCTTACAATTGGTGATAGATATGGCACCACAAAGAGGGAGATCCAGAAGAGGGCCTTCAATGACTCCATTTTTGTTTGGTGGAGTGGGATTTTTCGCCTTTAACCCCAAATCAGAATTCAGAGGCCAAACAGTGAAATTGCAGCCACTGGGGACAGAAGGTCAATATCTTCCAGATCCTAATGGTGAATATCCAGACCCATACAAGCTTTTTGAGCCTACATTTCCACTGGGATTCGGCTTAAAATTTAAGCTTACTCCAGAACTAAATATCCTTGTTGAATCTGGAATTAGAATAACATTTACGGATTATCTTGATGATGTAAGTACAAACTATCCCGATTTGGAATTACTTACTTCTGAAAATCCGGTTGCTGCAGCTATGAGCTGGAGAGGTTCTGAAATCATTGTAGCTAATGGTTCAAAAAGAGGTAGTTCATCTCTAAATGATTATTATGCCTTTACAGGAGTAACCATCAGCTACAAGTTGCACTTTGTACGATGTCCTTCATTCTGATAAAAGCAACTAAGCTTCGGGCCATGTAAATTGTCCCACATACTAGTTCATCTCTTATTTTATTTCCTTTTATTATTCTTTTTACTATATAATATACAAATATTATAAGGTTATTAATTCAATTTATACTAGTAAAAAAAATTATACGTTAACTATTAAAACGCAGCCAAGACTACATATTCATTTAATTTTTTCCTCCAAGTCTTTATCCACACCCTATTAGAAGGAGCTGGTCCTTGCCAAGTTTATACGTTTCATGTTCCATTAACTCATATGGATGTTTGTTCTCTAGCTTTTTCTTTGCTCAAAAGATGCTTAGGGTATATAGCTTGTATATTGACTATTTTCTCAGCATTAAATATATACTCACAAACAAATAATTGGTCAAATCCTGAAAGTTGGCCCAGTAAAAAGGTACCTGGACCTATGGATGTGGTTCACATTTTGCCGGATCAACATATTCATTTGGATACTTCTCCCCCCCCGCTCTCTGGCTTGCTCATTGAGGGAACTCTTTCTATTCAAGATAAAAACCTTGAGTTAGTAACTTCCTGGATTAGCATTAAAGGAGGAACCTTACAAGCGGGAACTGAAGCATCTCCGTTTGAATCTAAAGCCATCATCACCCTTATAGAAACTAGTCAAACAGAAGTACCTTCGGAGATTCATTTCAAATCAAAGGCCTTATATGTGTATGACGGAGGAAAGATATTGATGCATGGTGCACAAAGATCTCAAACAGAATGGTGCCAGTTATCTCAAGATGCTATAGCAGGAGATCAATCTATCCTTGTAGACCAAGCCGTAAACTGGAATAGAGGTGATAGAGTAGTACTAGCTCCCTCCTTTTCAGCACCTACAGAATATGAAGAATTAATCATCGATCATATCGATGGGGAGGAAATCGCATTGACCACTCCATTAAAATTTTCTCATAAAGGAACAAAATTCAATTTTCCGAATGGTGAAATAGATACTAGAGCAGAATTAGGTCTACTATCCAGATCAATTGTTATACAGGGTGATAAATCGTCAGAAATTAATCAAAATGGCGCTTATATCAATATAGCGAATGATGCATTGGCTCAATTCGAGGGCGTAGAATTCAGATATCTTGGAACTAATTCTTCTGCTTCTTCAGCGAGTATTCTTTGGGACGGTACTTCTTTTATTCCGGGAAGTTATTTTGTAAACAATAGCATTCATCATTGTTACCAAGCTGGCATGATGATTAAAGGTCAGGCTACCCTGGATATATCCAGGAATACCTTTTTCCATCTGGTTTCTCCCGCATTGATAATTGACGCTGAAGGTCAACTAAACAATTCTAACATCTCAGATAACCTGGTTATTCATATTATTCCCGCAACCAACCAAGCAGATTCAGAAACGGCAGGATTTTTATTCCATGGACTACCGATAACATGTAGAAATAATCATATCGCAGGTGTCGAGAAAGGAGATGGTTTTATATTAAGGCTTGCTCAAACAAATAAAATCCTTCAAGCCTTGCCGGAGTTTATCGACAATACCTCTCATTCTCATAGTTCCTTTGAAGTATCAGCGACAAATTTAATTGGTAAAGGAAATGGATTATCAATTTCACATGTAAATGATAAGCAATTATTTAATGTCCCTATTCCAATAAGTCATTTTTCTGCTTATCATCTTCAAGGAGGTGGAGTAAACGCCTCTGAAATGATCACTCTAATCGACCACTGCCAGTTTCTGAACAATTCTTATGCTGCTAAAATAGCCTTTGGCGAAGTAGTTCATAGTGCTGTCGCTTGTAGTGAGGAATTGTATGCTCTTCATTCAAATAAACGAACCTCAGGCATTTACATATTGGGACATAGGGAACTCACTCCTACTTTCAAATTATCTCAGCTAAGCTTTAGCCAACTATCTGAACCAGCTATACAAATTGCGAGTCCTATTCTACCAGCTTTTTCTCCTATCAGTAAATTATCTTTTTTAGAAGCTATGCCATTGGGTAAGACGCAATTACAGGAAGGAATTATCGCTGATTTAGATGGTAGTATTATGGATCAGCCTGCTCTCTATACAGGCTCTACTCAACTTACCCTCAGAACAAATCACAAGTTTATTTCAGACTTAAATTTATACCAATCCTCATTAAATGAGTTTGTATATTTTCAGATTTCTTTTCCGAATCACGTTAAATGGCCAAAATTCAGTATTATTACTTCCTCGGGAAAAGACCTCAAAGCGCAATCCAATTCTAATCATTTTTCAGCCTTTATTCCTAAAAATCAACGCATTACTATTAATTTTGATGATTTACTGCCCAAGGAATTTGAATTACATATTGAAGGCGAACCCCTTTCTGAAGTCATGATCGATCTTGTATGCAATCATCAATCCGCTCTTTGGCTGGCAAAGGGAAATCGCATTCTTTCCCAAGCCATTGATCCACAAAAACTCATAGGTCCTACTTCAGCTTTCTATTACGATCAAAACATGGAAATCCTGAGTCTGCACATGGTAACTAACGTTCACTATTCTGAAACCATTCAAATACATCAAGCGCCTATTCCCTATGAAGTTTTATCAGATGTATCTATCAAAGAGCAAGCAGGAAAAGCTAATTTGGAGTGGAAAGTTCCTGACGAACAAAATATAAAGCAGTTTCAGGTCATGCGAAGTGAAGATGGCCATCAGTTTACTTCTATGGCAGAGATACATTCATTAGCAAGTAAGCGATTAACATTTAACATAGATGAAGGGAAAACTGAACAGGAAATATTTTACCGAATAGATACCTGGTATGAGGATGGATACATAGTTCCTTCGAACATTGTTAAGATCCTAGAATAGCCATAGTTTTCCTAACAGCATAATCTTAACCCGTTTTTCATTCCTTTCTTTAACCTGTGTACAGCAGTCTGGCAAAGTCAGACTGTTTTTCATTTATAAAGTCACCCTTGTACCTATAAAAAGTCATTGAAGTCTGTTATATGCAGTAATAGATTTGGATAAATGCTACATATCAATATTGACAACATATGTTTTACTTTAGATCACTACTACACCATACTGCATTCATATCTTTCATCGCTATAATAGCGATAGGATGTTCCGAATCTACCATAGATACTCAGGCAAGCCTGGCAGAGGTAGCTCCCACTATGGTAAGCTTAAAGTTCGACAACGAACACGTGTCCTTAAATGAACTGGAGATTCCTTCTAAACAATCTATTAACTCTTTTCAGGCTCCCGATAGGGTATACTTTGCCTTATCCCCAGTCAATATGGCTATTACTCAAGACGATAATTCTGAACAATTAACCCTTAATACCGGAGATACAGGCTGGTATCCTAAGGGAAGCGTTTCTATGGAAAATCTTTCATCTGAACCTATAAAACTGGTTTCAGTATCCAGAAAATATCCTAATCTTCCTGGAGTTAAAGATAATGCTTTACTAAATGACATTACTGAAGCTGCTGAGGGCAAAGCTATTTTATTACTGGATAATGATAATGTTAGGGTTTACAATGTAGACTTACCAAGCGGAGATACAATTCAAAGTCACTATGAAATGAATAGCCTTATTTATGGCCTTAACAATATGGTTTTAGATATTCATTCAGATGATGGAAGTTCGATAGGAGAAAAAATGACTATTGATGCTGTTCCCGGAACTACTGAATGGATAGCGCAGGGTAATTATATTTTCATCAATTCTGGAGAGATTCCTGCTAAATTTATCATTTTTTCTTTCAAAAATTAATCGTAGTAATATCCGTTTGATTTGAATCAGATTCTATGTGGGTCGTTGGTTTTTATACCAACGACTTTTTTATGCTACTTCAAGATATTCTTAATGAATAATTACCAGTTTATATAAAAATTCCTCAAATTAGAATATTTAATTGTTATGGTATTATAGATATACCTTATCTGTTCATCATATGAATAACACCACAGAAAAACCTAAATTTGAAATCCTTAGCTCTAGAAATTTTTTATCCTGGCTCATTAGTCATCGTACAAGTATAGCCTTTACCACCTATCAAATAGGGAAAATATTTATGATTGGGTTAAATCCTGATAGAAAGCTACATCTTTCGGAAAGGACTTTTAACCGGAGCATGGGAATAGCGATAGACGGTGATACCCTTTGGATGAGTTCCCAATTTCAAGTCTGGAGATTTGAAAATTCCTTACTCCCCGGTCAGTTGTATAATGGATATGATAAAGTGTATCTACCACAAATGGCCTACACTACCGGAGATCTCGATATTCACGATATTATTGTTGGAAAAAATGGAATGCCTATTTTTGTCAATACGCTATTTAGCTGCATTGCAGGTGTAAGTGAAAAATACAGTTTCAAACCACTATGGAAACCTACATTTATCAGCAAGCTGGCTCCTGAAGACAGATGCCATTTAAATGGAATGGCAGGGATTGACGGATCACCTGCATATGTAACTGCAGTGAGCCAAAGCGATGTAGCTGATGGATGGAGAGATTATCGCAAAGATGGTGGCATAGTCATCGATGTCCGGACAGATAAAATTATTGCAAAAAATCTGTCCATGCCGCATTCACCCAGATGGTACAGAGGAAAATTGTGGGTGCTGGAAGCTGGATCAGGCTTTCTTGGATATATTAATATTCAAAATGGTATGTTCCAACGAATGACTTTCTGTCCAGGTTTCGTTAGAGGTTTAACATTTATCGGTGATTACGCTTTAGTAGGTATTTCTGCAGTTAGGAAAAACAAAACTTTCCGTGGTCTGGAATTAGAAGAAAATCTAAAAAGCAGACATACGGATGCTCGTTGTGGGATTCAGGTGATTAATATTCTAACAGGAGATACAGAACATTGGATTAGGATCGAAGGGATCGTAGATGAATTATATGATGTGGTCAGCCTACCTAACATTATCAGGCCTTTAATCATTGGTACAAAGAAAGATGATATCCATAAAATGATCTCTATGGAACCTGATAGTAAGGTCACTTGACATCTGAAAAGTTAAGGCTCTATATAGAAAGTTAAGATGGCCCGCCGCTAATATTAATAGAAAAGGAAAAGTGCTTTCATGATTGTGAGAAACTATCAATAACAGAAAATGAATAATATTGTATAAGAGTTGAATTTATGATAAATGCTGCTTATATGCTTGTAAAAATTGGCCATCATAAAATTTTCTTACCTTTCATATCAGTGAATATTTTTTATTCATTTATTATTCAACCACTATACAAGAAGCTGTTAAATGCCTACTTTTTCCATCTCGATTAACAATCGAAAAGAGGAAATAGCATTTATGTATTGTGTTCAATCCCAGCATGATTCTCCACTTTAACATACATTTAATTGTCCTATCCTATCATCTGAGTACACATACTCTTAGGAAATACCAGAAACATCTATTCTATACATATTTCTGGAGGATACATTGAGTTAATCCGAATAGAAAAGAGAAGATCGACAAATTGGCACAATACGCATTTTACTACTAACTTCGATGGCTCAAAGCAGGAGTGAAGAGTACTTTATTTCACTATTGTATTCACCTCATGTGTCAACCGAAAATCAAGGAATAATAATAAACAGCAAGTAAGTTATGGGTACATACGACTTTCAGTCGATTGAAAAAAAATGGCAGTCATACTGGAAAGAACATCGAGTCTTTGTTGCGGAGAAAACATCTGAGAAACCTAAATATTATGTGATGGACATGTTTCCTTATCCTTCAGGATCAGGCTTACATGTAGGCCACCCCTTAGGATATATAGCTACAGATATTATAGCAAGATATAAAAGATTGAAAGGGTTTAATGTCCTTCATCCAATGGGATTTGATGCCTTTGGATTACCCGCTGAGCAGTATGCAATTAACTCAGGCATACACCCAGCTATCACCACAGCCACCAATATCAAACGATATAAGGAACAGATGGAAGTGTTGGGATTTCACTATGATCCGGAGGCGACCTTCAGTACCAGTGATCCAGAATACTACAAATGGACCCAATGGATTTTCATTCAAATGTTCCAACATTATTATGATCTTGAAACGGATTCAGCTCAACCCATAGAACAACTTATTAGAACCTTTGAGCAAAGCGGAACTGCTCAGGTGAAGGCCTTTTCCACCTTCGATGATGCTTTTACTGCAGCGGAATGGAAAGGCATGAGCAAAAGTAAACAGGCCGAGATACTTATGAATTTTCGTTTAGCGTATGATGGTTTTGCAACAGTTAACTGGTGTCCCAAATTGGGGACCGTGTTAGCCGATGCCGAAGTGAAAGAAGGAAAGTCTGAACGAGGAAATCATCCGGTCGAAAGAAAATTAATGCGTCAGTGGATTTTGAGAATCAGTGCTTATTCCGACAGGTTACTATCAGGATTAGACGGTCTCGACTGGTCCGATTCGTTAAAGGCCATGCAAAAAAACTGGATAGGAAGATCTGAAGGAGCAAGTATTGTATATGAGGTAGAGGGTTCAATGAACAAGCTTGAAGTATTTACGACAAGGCCAGATACGATTTTTGGAAATACTTTCATGGTAGTAGCTCCTGAACATCCTATTGTAGAAGAAATTACGACCCCAGAGCAGCAAAAAGATGTTTCAGAATATGTTTCCTGGGCCAAAAATCGACCTGAGAAAGATCGCATAGCAGATACCACTAAAACGGGAGTTTGGACAGGAGGATTCGCTATTCACCCATTTTCAGGAAATAAATTGCCTATATGGATTTCTGATTATGTAGTTATTACCTATGGAACAGGAGCAATTATGGCAGTACCAGCCCATGATCAAAGGGATTGGGAGTTTGCCCATAAATTTGGAATTGATATCATAGAAGTCATTTCCGGTGGTAATATCTCAGAAGGGCCATACACTTCAAAGGATGGAATGATGGTTAATTCCGATTTCCTTAATGGGCTTAAAGCATATGAAGCGATTCCAAAAGTAATCGATAAGTTTGAAGAGTTAAACATCGGAAAAGGTCGAATTACTTATAAGCAAAGAGATGTAGTATGGTCCCGACAAAGATACTGGGGTGAACCAACTCCTATTTACTATAAGGATGATATAGCATATGCCATAGACGAAAAAGATCTTCCCCTGGTATTACCTGAGGTAGATGCATATTTACCATCAGAAACTGGAGAACCTCCACTTTCCCGAGCTGAAGACTGGAAATATTTGCCTAATGGTGGGATCAGGGACTTAAATACTATGCCTGGATGGGCCGGCTCCAGCTGGTATTTTCTCAGATATCCGGATGCCAATAATCAAGAGAAACTAGCTGATCCCGATAAGCTTTCTTATTGGTTACCGGTAGACTTATATATTGGAGGAACCGAACATGCAGTGACCCATTTGATGTACGCTCGGTTTTGGACAAAATTTTTGTATGACATAAATGAGATTCCAGTGGATGAACCTTTTACGAAATTAGTTAACCAAGGTAAAATTCAGGGGGTATCTGAATTGGCTTATCGACATATAGACAATGGGGTATTTACTTCTGCGGATCTCATGACGGAAGATGAGCTTCCCTCATATGCTCAAATTCATATGCATGTTCAATTTGTTGAAGACCATAAGTTAGATATTGAAGGATATAAAACTTTTACCAAGCAAACGAAGGCAACATTCCGTACGAACTCGCATGATGAGTTTATCACAGTTCCTCAGGTGGAAAAGATGTCTAAATCCCTTTACAATACTGTCAATCCAGATGATATATGCGAAAAGTACGGTGCCGATACATTAAGATTGTATGAAATGTTCCTCGGTCCTTTGGAAATGGATAAACCCTGGAACACTGATGGAATTAATGGAGCTGCAGCATTTTTAAGGAAGACTTACAATTTGTTTATTGGTGATCAGGAAGAATTGTTAGTAGTAGATGAAAAACCCTCCCAGGAAGAACTTAGGGTATTACATATAGCTATTAAAAAGGTAGAGGAAGGAATAGAAAGACTTGCCTTTAATACCTGTGTACCGGCATTTATGGTCCTTGAACGGGAATTAAAAAAATTGGGGAGTCATAAGAGGGCCATTTTGGAACCCTTTTTAACTATTTTATCCCCTTTTGCCCCTCATTTTTGTGAAGAACTCTGGGAGAAATTAGGTCATACCTCTTCTATTTTACATGCCCAATTTCCTCAATGGGAAGAAAAATATTTAGAAGAAAAAACAGTAGAATATCCCGTTCAGATTAATGGAAAAGTACGATTTAAATTTAAAGTAGATGCAGAGAAAACAAAGTCCGAAATAGAGGAATTGGCCTTGAGTAATCCTGCGGCACAAAAATACTTAAATGGCAAAGATCCCAGGAAAGTCATAGTAGTTCCAGGAAGAATCATCAACATCGTTTTGTAACTCAATTGAGGTAGAGGAATAGCTCCCCCTTTATCTATAGATTTACCTCAATAAAAATATATAGAAAATTTTATATGAATAGCATGCTTTATTCAAATATATATGTTATTTTTACTATATATGAATCGAAAATCGCCCTTGAAAGGTGATTTATCTTAAGAAATCTGCGCGAACAGTACGTCTCGACAGACTCTCCGCAGGTGAGTGATTTTGTGTAAAAGTGCTCTATTGCCACAGTTGATTAATTTTCGAGAATGACGAAAGAGACCAACATCCCAATTTCATTATGGAGAAAATTATTTGAAAAAGCTTTTGAATTTTTCTCTTTATCTCCTTGGAAATGGATGTATGAAGTCGATGTGTTTGGCGTAGAGAATAGTTACTCAGATGAAATTGATTATTGTTCAGTTCTAGGCGCTAATCAAATAGATAAGGGATTAATTATCTATAAAGGTCGGTCAGGATTCGCAGCATTTGAAGAACATTTTAAAAATACTCAGACAGATTCTGTTATACCTGATGTACTCCATCAAAATTGTCTAAAACTTATATTCAAAAGAGCTTCTGAACTTGAACCATTTGATAGGGATATTCTTAATCAGTGTGGATATGAATTAAGTTCAGACCTATACTTCCCCTCTTTTAGGGACTTCTTCCCTGGCTTAGCTCCCTGGATAATCGAGAAGTCTTCTCAAGCCTTATTTTTGCTGGAAGCTCTTGAGCAGTGCATATTCATGGCAAAACGAGTAAAAATTGACAAAGATCTTTTAGATTATTCAGGAATTGGTAAATACATACTCGTTAGGAAATGTGTTTTTCACGAAAAAGAAAAAAGCTGGAAAGATGAATGGATAGAGGTTCGGCCTTATGTAGCGCTAAAACCTCCCATCAAAGTTAATCGCATTTTCCTTTTGAGCAATATAACTAATGTTCCTACGGCCAATACTTCCTGGCTCATAGATATATTTTATTTTCCGAATCCTTTAGGGGGTCCTAAAGAAAGACCTTACTACCCCCAAATGCTGATTGTTGTCAATATTGAAACAGGGATTATTATTGGTCATGATCTTTTCAAGCCTAATGAGCTATTAGAACTGTTACAGGTTCGCCTCATTGACATCATCAAAAGATTAAAATACAAGCCCAAAAAGATTTATCTACCTACCTTTGAAGCATATTTAAGCCTGGAAGATATAGCTGATATTATGGGAATCATTCTGGAAATAGATGAAGAAGTAACATTGATCGAGGAAATAAAATCTTCTATTTTTGGTTCCCTGACAGTGTAGAAAAATCTTAATCTTAAAGACTCTCCAAAGAAACACGCGCCACACCTGTAATATGATATGTCTGAGGATGCTGAACATAAGAAATTAATTTAACCTGTTCCCAGGATAATTCCTCTGGAATGGTTATTTCTATTGAGCCGTTCGCCTCGACAATGGAAGTTGTAGTCATGGCTCTGACTACATTCATATGATAAAGTGTTTTAGTAGCATTTTCCCCTCTTTTAACATAGTTTTCTGCTTCTTCTTGTACGATGGCCAGGTTTAATAAGCGATCTTTCCAATCTCCCTCTACCAAATAATTCACGATCAATTGGTGTTGCTCTTTCTGTGCCTCCACCTGTATGTCTAATTGTACTTCAGCAGGAGTGTTTAAAGCCTTTTCTATAGCTCTGTAAGCATTCTCTTTATCAGAGCCTACAAGTCCATCTTTCCCATTTACCATTAATTGAGGGGTATATACTCGTCGATCTCCGGTTACTTGAGCATAATTTCGTTGGCGTTTTGACCATTCTTTACTACTGTAGGGATCCTCCCATCCTATATAATTCCAATAATCAACATGAAAAGAAAGTCCGTAAACGGGTGACTTTTCAGCTTCGGCTTGGTCTAAAATTTGGTTTAACAGGCGATCCGCTGGCGGACAACTAGAACATCCTTGGGATGTAAATAATTCTAACACCGCAAAACCTGGCTCATTTGAATTAAGATTTTTTGATTCCTCAGGCCACATGAAACCTAGGCATATTAATCCCATTAAACTTAAGGAGATTAATTCATAGGCAAACTTTTGTACAATAAGCATAGACTATATGTTTTATTTCTAAGCTAGAAATAAAGCTTATGGAGTATTGTCGCATTTTTTACAAGAAATGATCTATCAAAGAGAAGTATATCAGAAGAAAAATTTAGCTTCAAAGCAATTCACCTATCTTCAAAATGAGATGGCAAGATCAACTCATTCATTTATTCTTAATCTGAAGGTGTTTTTAGGTATCACTTTAGTATTGGTGCTCATATGTTCTATCACTTTTATTTATTATACACTGATAGATTACAATGTTAATGCTGTACCTCCCCTCAAACAAATTGCTTTTCTTCGACAAGCCATTGGAATTTTTTGCCTGATCTATTTCTCAGTCATAGTAGCAGGATACTTACTATTGCTCTTCCCTTACGCCTCTAAGCTTAAATGGTACCTCAAATTATGTAACTCTTCTCAACTCAAAACTCAAATAGTAGATAAACCATTGACTATGAAATCTTCTCATAATCCTACCAAAGCCATTATCTCCTCGTTAGATGATGAAAGATTAAAAATGTCCGTCCTTCTTCATGAACATTTAGCTCAAAAGCTGGTAGCCACTAAATATCATCTTCACGCCATAGATTTTGATCGTATTGAGGAAGCTAAAAACAAAGTCAATAAAATAGAGACATTTATTAATGAAATTCTCCAAGAAGTAAAACAACTTTCTACCAGACTTCAGCCGATGGAACTTCAGGATTTCGGACTTATTTCAAGTATAAATAAATTAATAAAATTACTGAAGGCCTCTCATCAAATAGATATCAGTTTCGAGCATTCCTGCCATCACTCACGATTAAAACAAGAAATGGAAATTCCATTATATAATACTATTCAGGACTGCCTCGAATTCCTATTGAGTATTTCTCAGGTTGGAAATATTCATATCCTACTGAAAAAAGAGTATAAATTCATCGCTACTATCCTAAATTTCGAAACGAAAGAAAATTTCACCTTAGAAATACCTACTGAAATTAATGCTGACCAACCTGAATATGTATTGCTACAAACAGCTAAAGAAAGAGTTCATATTCTGGAAGGAAACCTGGATTTTCACAGGTTAAACAAAAAAAATTATCAAATAAGTATACAAATCCCTATAATGTAAAGGTAAGACTTTTCAATTTTTGTATATTTAGCAGATAGACCAAGAAAAACGCCCATAAAGTGATTAAAGTTGTATTAGCAGATGACCATTCCTTAGTGAGGGATGGCATAAAAGCGTTATTAGAAGAAGCTCCGAATATTCACGTTACCGGAGAGGTAAGTAATGGAGAAGAAGCTATAGAAAAAATTCGGGAAACACAGCCCGATATAGCTATTCTAGACATCAGAATGCCCGTAATGAATGGTATTGAAGCTTCTAGAAAAATCCGAAAATTATTTCCCAAGGTAAAAATCATGATGCTCTCCATGCATGATACCGAAGAGTACGTCATTCAGTCCATAGAATCAGGGGCTTCAGGATATTTACTAAAAGATACTAATCGAATAGAATTCATTAAGGCGATCAATTTTATTCATCAAGGAGAAAAATACTTTAGTGGATCTATTTCTCATATTTTAATCGATAAAATTCTTAATAAATCCACTAACTCAGAGAATAAAGAGCATGTTCCCGAAATTCCCGAATTGACGAAAAGAGAAAAACAAATTCTTTCGCTCATAGTAGAAGGGCACAGCAACAGAAAAATTGCTACTCTTTTGGATAAAAGCATCAGAACGATTGAAACTCATCGGTTTAATCTCATGAAGAAGCTCAAAGTTAAGAATGTGGTAGAGTTAATCAAGAAGGCTGAGCAGTTCCACCTCATCTCCTGAACCATACTTGATCTTCCAATTCTTTACTGTTACTTGCTTTTTAACTAGTTCCAAGGATTGAATCAATGCTTCAATAATCATTTGATCGACCTGACCGTTTCCATTATTAAGTACGGCCTCAAAACCCATCTCAGCTAGTTCATCTATGATTTCGCGATTATGTGGACTGGCTAAGTCTTGAATTATTCCATTAAGTACATTGAAGGTAATATCACTAATCGCTCTTTCCACCTGATGGCTAATCATTCCTCCTATGCCGGGAATTCTTTCTATGTTCTTAAATTCTTTATTTCTATCTACCGCTTTTTCCACCAAATCTTCCAAATACATCCGAATATGCTTTTGATGTCTGTCAGAGGCATGGGATACAATCTGCTGAATACGATTGGATAACCACTCAACTAACACAACTCTCCGGGGTAAAATCACTTGTGTAATAATTTCATCCATTAATGGCGTACCCCTTTTAACCTCTTCCTGAACCCCTTCCAATACTTTTAGCACTACTCTATCGGACAGCTCTTCCATGATGATGTTCGCATACTTATCGTATGTATTAAAAAAATAAGTATCCTTAAGATCCACTATGCCTTTTTTCTGAAGCCTGGCCAGAACGGAGAAAATTCGAAATATTCTCAAAAATCGAAATGACCCCAAAGGAATTGATCCTAATACATCATACCAGTGAATGAAAGGATAAAAAAACCAGCGATGATATTTATTTGTGACTATAGCTACAAACCAACGCAAAAATAATTCTCCAATATAAATGGAGACGAAAATTAGATCTATAATCACGAAATTTTCATGAATGTGTTGAATATACCACTCATAAGCGACAGGAGTCATAGAAGCGAAACTCTCCATAATTATTCTTGCTCCCAGCATCCACTCGATAGACATTATTCCAATGTGAACAGATAATAGAATTAACATTATGATATCCGTAATCGTCCAAAATGCCTCATTTGCATGAAATTTCTCAATATGAACACGTAATCCCATATAATATTTTTTTAAAATCGCACAATCAAAAATGGATCATTTCAGAGGATTAATATAATTTCATTAAATTTGTCATACACTATATATTGAATTTCACTTTTAACAATTTAATCTATTAGGCATATGGAAAGGATTTATACTACCCATCATTCCAAGCGGTCTCTAAGAACATATAGAAATCTATTCATGGCTATATTTCTGCTAGGTAGCTTCAGTATTTACAGTTGTGGTCCATCTGGCCAACAATCGGCTGAAACAAGTACCGAAACACCAAGCGCTGAAGAAGAGGCCTCTGCTAATGATGGAGAACTTGTTTTTACTGAAGAATCTATCGCAGAGCTAAAGTCAAAATTTACCTTTAATGAAGAAGCAGGTTGGTACTACCATAATCACTGGAACCAGCAAGCCCCTAAACGTAGAACCTTAACTGCAGATGTAAATAAGACCGGATATTTTTATTTGACCAGTGTATTTTATGCAGGAAATCCGATCAAGCATACATACATAGAAGCCACCATTGGAGAAGAAAAAATGAAATCCGAGAAAATCGCACAGAGTGAAAATGAAAATAATACGATGAAGTCTGATGATCGTGTCTTTGAAATCATCAATTATACTAACTATAGAGATAATGGTATTCTGGAAGCTATTGCTAAATCAGAAGGACCCGTAAATATCAGATATTGGGGACCGGATTCTTATAGTGATGCTGAACTTCCAGCTTCTGACAAACGCGCATTAGTAGATTGCTTCCAACTTTCTTTAGTACTACGCGCTGAAGCTGCACAGTAAACTCAATGACTCCCTGAACGTAGAAGAATAATATATACTGAGGATGGCACAAAAGTGTTCATCCTCTTTTCGCTATACCTGGTTCCGTTTATCCATGCATAATTGGTTAGAACAATAAATGAAAAATTGTATATTCATTATTATGCCGATGATATTGAGACCATCCTATCCGATTGTGTTTATTATTATAATTACCTCTCTTGCCTCTTACGCTCAAGAGAAAATTCTGGATGCTAAACAGATCAGGACTGATTTGGCATTTCTTAAAAAAAATCTCAGTTTCCCAAATGAGCTGTTTTTATCTCCAGAAGATAAATTGTCTTTTGATAGGACATTAGACAGCCTTACCTCTGGAATGTCTAATATTCCAGACTCCATATCAGAAGCGGCTTTTTTCAGAATGGTTTCCAAAATAGTTGCAAAAACACAGGAACGACACTGTAAGGTGCTTTTTCCCGGAACCTCCTTCGGTCCATTAAATATCCTGGATACAAAAAGATTATTTTTTCCTTTAGACTTAGACTTTATTGCCGGGCATGCTGTTGTAAAACAAAACCTAAGCAATGATCCTCGCATCAGACAGGGAGATATTCTGCTGTCTATAAATCAACTACAGATTTACCACATTTTTGAGAAACTCGCCCCTTTTGTTCCCTCTGATGGTCATATGGCTCATTCAAAGTTTATAGACCTATCCAAAGAGTTCCCCTACTATTATTACTATCACATTGGCACTCCCGATTCGTTTCAATTGAAGATTTTTAGGGAAGAAGAACAACTCATCTATACGTGTAAAATTAAAGCATTAACAGAACTGGAAATGAAATCCCTGGAAAATGAACGTTATCGCAACACAGAAAATGACCGGAATATAGATCATCTTTTTCACCTGAGTTTTAATGAAGATCTGGATTGTGCTTTACTTAAGGTCAAAACTTTTTACAATAAGAGTTACCGTCAATGGAAGACAAATTTTACTCAATTACTACAGGAGACTTTCCATGAAATAACAGAAAAGGGAGTAAATCGTTTGATTATCGATGTTAGAAATAATTCTGGTGGAAATCTTTCCAGTATGTTTGAACTGTTATCCTATGTCATGGACGAAACCCTAACGGGAAAACGAGAAAAGGCGATCACCGTATCTGAATCTATTGAAGGAATACCCAACGCTTATTTGTTACCTCAAGTTAAACATACTCCCTTTAAGGGAGAGCTTTATATTCTAACTAATGCGGGTACCTTTTCTGCAGGATCTAAGTTCGCAGCACTTGCCCGATATTATGCATGTGCACTTATCATCGGTACAGAAACCTCTAGTAGATATGAAGGATTTATGGCCGGATTTTTCAAAAAATTAACCCTCCCTTATTCCAAATTAAAAATTAGCATTCCTCAAAAAGCATTCAATATCCAACTTCCAACTCCGAAAAATAAAAACAGGGGATTGCTCCCAGATATTTGGATAGAACCTACACTATGTGATTATCTATCGCACGAAGACATACAACTCAATTATATATATCAATTAATGGAAGAAGAGGAAGCTAAACTCGCAGTTAAGCCTCTGGAAAGTTGGTAAATCTATTTTCCTTATAAATCCTTTTCTCTTAAGACAGCATCAATTTACTTCTTCAATGAATTTAGTTTCACAAACCTTTTTATTTCACTGCAGCTTTCATTAGAGTCAAGGTACCATTTCCAGCATCCAATTCCGCTTCTACTCCTAAAGGCAAGATCCCATTCTCTTTTATATGTCCAAAAGGCATTCCCATTACTACTGGAATGTTCAATCTACCTAAGCGTTCCGAGATTACTTCTTCGAGCGAAAAAGAATCGGGAAAATCAGGATCTTCCGGCTCAACTTCACAATCAACAAAATTGCCCAACATTATTCCCCGAGCTTTTTCAAATTTTCCGGCCAGAAGTAATTGAGTCAACATTCTGTCTATTCGATATGGGGATTCTCCGATATCTTCTAAAAAAACAATTCTGTCCTCAAAATCCGCTTCATAAGGAGTGCCCATTAAGGTAGAGATCAACGTAAGATTTCCTCCTATTAACGGACCTTTTGCTACTCCCGAATGAATTTCTTTGAAAGAGGTAGGCATTTCCTCTGGTAAACTGGGATCATCCTTGGATAATTGGTACCCTTCTTCTTTTTCCAGGATCAATGACCTAAACCGCTCTTCAGAAAAAATTGAATAGGTAGAATCGCCATTCGGCCCGTGAAAACAAACCAAACCAGTTTGCTTATGAATAGCCAAAAGGAGTGCTGTAATGTCGCTATATCCTATAAATACTTTAGGATGTTTAGCGATCAATTCAAAATCTATATCGTTTAGTAATCTTCCGGCTCCGTATCCCCCTCTGGAACAAATAATTCCATCTATGGAATCATCCTCAAACATCCTATGCAAATCATCCAATCGTTGATGATCCGTTCCTGCTAAAAAGCCTTTTTTCACCCTTAAATTATCCGTGTAAATCATCTCAAACCCGAGCTTTGAGAAATTATCTATCATCCGAAAGAAATTTTCTCTGGATAGAGAACTGGATGGCGAAATCACACCTATTCTCGCCCCTGAAAACAGTGCTTTAGGATATATAATATTGGGAGGAGGTGAGTGAGTGGAGGAAGATAGCTTTGTGCCAATAAAAGAAGCACTTAAGCCCAACGCCCACGCACTTGTTTGCCGGAAAAAAATTCTGCGATTTATCATTTTGAACAAGGAAAATTACTATGCACCAAATGTAAGCCTTCGTTATTAATGAGTCATATACTACCCGACAACCTACCTAAAGAATACACATTTATCCCAACTTATTTGAGCTCGTTATTAGAGGAAGACAACTCTACGGAGTAGATATCTACGGTCAATTCGTCTAACTTTTTTCTTATATCTTCCTTTAATGTTTCCTGATATCTTCCTCCTAGATGTTCTGCTAAGAATTTTTCCATAGCAGCCACCAGGGCCAGATTATTAATGGGTTTCCGAAAACCATGTCCCTCATCTTCAGCTACCAAATATGTTACGGGTAATCCTAAATTACGCATTGCGATAACAATCTGATCTGACTCTGCTTTCTTGACCCTGGGATCATTGGCACCTTGAACGACCATTAAAGATGCTCTGATCTGGTTAGCTGAAAATAGTGGGGATTGTTTTACTAATTTCGCTCTCCCTTCTTCCGTTTCCAGGTTTGCTGTTCGTTTATAAAATAACTGTCGAACTGACTCCCAATAAGGAGGGATAGATTCTAATAAGGTAATCAAATTCGAAGGCCCGACCACAGATACTCCAGCAGCATACAAATCTGGTGTAAACGCTAATCCTGCAAGTGTAGCATATCCACCATATGAACCTCCGAATATTCCTATTCTTGAAGGATCTGCAATTCCTTCATTGATGAGATAATCGACCCCCGCAGAAAGATCATCCTGCATTTCTTCTCCCCATTTACCGTTCCCTGCATTGAGAAAACGCTTACCATAGCCTGCTGATCCTCTGAAATTTGGCTGAAGAACCGCATAACCTCGATTAGCCAAAAATTGAGTAAATGCGTCATATCCCCAATAATCTCTCACCCAGGGTCCGCCATGCGGATAAATAATAGCAGGTAATTGCTTGGAAGCTATATTTTTAGGTAAGGTAAGATAAGCAGGTATTGAAAGCCCATCCTTTGAAGGATACCTAACCGGATACATAGGTGCCAAATGATCAATAGGTAACTTGGGACGTGGTCGGTATTGGAAAGTTAACTGCCGCGTTTTCCTGTCAAATAAATAAGCCGCTCCGGGATCTACATCACTATTTGCATAAATGATCCACCATTCCTCATCATCAGAAGAAGAACCCAGCATTACTTCTTTCGCTGGAAGTTGGCTTTTCAAAAATTCATAATCTTTTTTAAATGCTTCATCCCGCCAATACATTTTGGTTTTATCACTTTCATAGGAGGTAGCAATTAGTTCATTGGTTAATTCGGAAAAGTAAGCATCTCCAAAATCAACTTGTTGATCTGGGTCCGACTCGACTAACTCCGTCGTTCCAGCATGAGGATCCAACAGCAACAATTGGGTAAGATCAATATCTTGCCCCTTATTTGAGACGATATATACTTTTTCGTGATCTTTGTGGAACTTTACCACTGAACAGCTTTCTTCAAAAGAACATCGATAAATAGGAACAAATGCTTCTTCATCTACGCGCAATATTTCCATTCCTCCATCCTCAGTAGATCTGGTAGCTAATCTTAGCTCATCTTTCAAATCAAAAATCCAGTTCCCTATTCGTTGTGTATTTTCTCTTAATACATTGAGCTCACCAGTTCTGATATTTACTCGGAATAGATCGTGCCAGGAGGAATCTCTTTGATTGAGGCCAACAAATAAAACATCAGGTAAATTTTTAGGGACAGAATAAATAATCGCACGGACTCCTTTCATGGGAGTGAGATTTCTGGCAAGGGGGACTTCGGTTTCCGGATCTATGTCGGATTCAGGGTCCACTGCATACACATTAAAATTTTCATCCCCTCCATCATCTTGTACAAATAACACATACTTTCCATCTCTGCTCCAAATATAACCTGGTATAGGACGATTGTTATCTGCAGTGATGGGTCTGGCGTTTTCAAAAGGAGCATCCGTTTTCTTGACCCAAATATTCCGCATACCCTTATAGACTTTCAGAAATGAAATATATGAACCATCAGGCGAAAGTTGGCCTCCCGATATTTCTGGATCATCAAAAAATATTTCTCTCTCTATGAGGGGCGGCAAAGGCGATGGATGGTCATTATTCGGGGTTGAAAAAGTGGTAGTAGCCATACGCAAAAATCTTCGTGAAAGTTATTAGCCCGGTAAAATACACGAAATAAAGTTTTTTAACTAATCAATCTTCATAATTAGCAGGAAATAAGGTTCGTTCGACCATTTCTATAATGGTATGTAATATAAGCATATGAATTTCTTGAATCCTATCAGAAGTAAGTCCGGGAATGATCCATTCATAATCTCCTATGCCGGCTAATTTTCCTCCATTTTTTCCCAAAAGCGTTACAGCAATCATTCCCTTTTTTCTCGCAGCATCTACTGCCGCAACTACATTCGGAGAATTACCGCTTGTCGAAAGTGCGAACAACCAATCCCCTTGTTTTCCATATGCTTCTACGCCTCTGGCAAAAATTTTTTCAAACCCATAATCATTCCCAACGCAAGTAATATGCGTAGGATCCGTTAAAGCAATTACGGGCAATCCAGGCCGATCACCTCTAAATCTGCCTGTAAACTCCTGAGCGAAATGCATCGCATCACAGGAACTTCCCCCATTTCCGCAAATCAATGCTTTTTTACCACTTTGAAATGAATGAGCCAAACCATGGCTTAATTCAGCCATCCGAGCAAAATTGCTCTCTTCATTTAAAAAGGAAACCAATAAAGAGTGGTGATCTTTAAACGCGCGTTCAGCAGCAAACTGTAGGTCCATCATATTCCTTAGCCTTAACTTATCTGGAGGTAGAATCCGCTAAAAAATGGGAGACTAAATTATTCCATTCCTGATCTAAACTTACAGAAGGAGAAGGCATTGCCCTTCCAGCTCTTCTATACCAATAAGCAGCATTCCAATCATCTCCCTCCTTTCTATGTAAATATGCATGAATCCAGTTACCAAATTCATTTTCGTGATCTTGAGCAATATCGTGGGCCATATTCCAATTATCTTTACCGTCGTACCACAATGCTTTTAAAAAATCGGAAATTCCCTCGGGAGGATGCGGATCACTTAGCGTCGATTTAAAAGTAGATAGATCCATGATACTAATTTATCAATTTCTGCATTTTTCTCGTGAGTTGTCTCCCCGCCTCATCTTCAATGCGTAATATATACATTCCAGAAGGCCAATCTGAAGTATCCATCTGCCAATATTCATTCAAATGGATGGAACCTTTTTTCACTATCTGTCCCCAGGCATTTAAAATAGTAATCTTAAAAGTTGATGTTTGAGTGAAATTATTTGTAAGGCTGACATTCAGGCGATCGGAAAAGGGTTGATTGGGGAGCAGTAGGGATACACCAGGGATCTTCTTTGATATACTGGTCGTCAAACCATTTATCCTCAGTTCCATCGTAACTGGAAGATGGTCAGACATCTGCCTAAGGGCTAAACATGTCTGCAAGGATACGGATCCTCCTGTACCACAAATGAGTTCCCTGTTATAGCTATTACCATCATTACCAAATACCGCATAAGATCCGGGAACGGCATTAACGTCATTATTCTCATTATCCATTCTGGCACTGTGTAAGATCAAATCAAAACGATCATCAAGGCCTCCGGTAATTCCGCAATCAATCTGGGAATCACGAGTAGATTGGGTTAGCACATGTGTATTTGCTTCTCCTCCCCAGCCATTTAATTTATTTGCCGGATCAATGAGTCGGATGGCTGGATCGCTGGTTTTAGCCAATAGTTCAAAAGCGGCATCCCGATTATTGCTTAAATTCAGATCTCCTGCTAAAATGACATTCTGATCAATGGCATTTTCTTCGATCCAGTCCATAATGTCCTGTGCTGCTCCCTTTCTTCTATCTCTATCTCCCTGGGTATCTCCTGCTTTTAAATGGGCAACAATAATAGTGAGTCGGATAGGATCACCACTTAATGAGACAAAGGGTTTAAATGAAAGAAAATAAACATTAATGTCTCTGGGAGAGGATCTAATCACTTCTTCTCCATCATAATTCCACACATTACTATTGTAAAATATATTATTCACAATAGAAGAATTGGCAAAGTTACTAATTTCACCATAGTCCATAAGATCGGTAAAATTGAATCCCTTTACTCGTATCCTATTAGAAAATGCTTCAGCAGGAGATAATTCATTCACCGTAAAAATGTCGGGTTTGTATTCGCCCAAAATAGTAGCCAGCCATTGATCCTTGTCCGCTATATCAGGTCCGCAATTATCATCGCCATATCTCAAAAGGTTGTAATGCATGAGCTTAACAGTTTCCTGGGCGTTAACTACAGGAATATGCACTCCTACCCATAAACCAATGAGAAAAAAAGAAAGTCTAAGGTTTAACATATTAAAATTTCGTTCAGGTTTTAGATAATTAGTGTTCCTAAGCATAGGGAACACAACCCGCTTGATAAGTCAATTATGATACGCCTATCCATTTTTCAGGTATTTCCTCATTGGCACACACCCTTCTTCTATCCTCCAATCGTAGCCATAGACTCTCCCACATTATCCCCTTCCTTTCTCCTGAGTTCAGCTTCAAATCCATTTTCAGGCCTGTTATTAAAGGCTGATAATAAGGCTTCTATCAAGGGTTCATCAGCCGATGATTCTCGCAATATCTCTCTAATATTCAGGACGCCATGATCGTATAAACAAGTTTTCAATTTTCCTTGGGGAGTTATGCGTATTCTGTTACAACTTCCGCAAAATGTTCTGGTAAAGGCTGCTATAATTCCAATATTTCCCATATATCCAGGAACCTGATAATGAACTGCTGTACTGTGTGCTTCATTGGTTAATTCGGTAAGGGTGGGAAAAGCTATTTTCAACTGTTCAAGGATCTTTTTATGATTCCAGGAAAGCCTCGCTTGCCCCTCACCACTACCATTGAAAGGCATTTCTTCAATAAATCGAACGCTAATTGGATGATCCTTGGTAAATGAAGCCAACTCATAAATATCATCTGTATTTTTCCCTTCCATGATGACCGCATTTATCTTTGTGGGGATGTCATGTTCTATTAAAGCCATCAAACACTCCATTACCTGAGGAAAAACATCTCTTCTGGTAATCTCAAAGAATCGATCTTTATTCAAAGTATCCAGACTTAAATTAACGGACTTAATTCCCATATCCTTAAAAAATGGGACATAAGGCGTCGTCAGTACTCCATTCGTAGTGATATGAATGGAAGTAATTCCTTCAATATCTGACACTTTTTTTATGAAATCTCCTATTTCTTTTCTCAAAAAAGGTTCTCCCCCCGTAATTCTTACTTTAGATATTCCCAATGAAGCCAACACTTTTACTAATCGAAGCATCTCTTCAAAGGTCAATAAGTCTTTCCTGGAAACGTATTGAATTCCCTCTGCTGGCATACAGTAAAAACACCTCAGGTTACATCGATCAGTTACTGCTAATCTTACATAATCAATAGGTCTACCATGATTATCAAATACTCTTAGCTGCTCTTTCATACATTCTGTAGTAGTTCCGGTTCTGCTTCTTTCATAATAAAGTAATCAATATGAAAACTACGAAGTTATTTGTACAATATTTACTAATTTTAATATTAAATAATCAATAAACTGATTTTTTATGATGCAAATTCGAATTCTTGCCTTCGGTATTGCCAAAGATATTATAGGAAGTCGATCCATAGATTGGAATATGGAAGGGCCGAAAAGGGCGGACGAATTGAAAAAAGAGATTATTTCTACATATCCAGCACTGAGCGATTTGGCTTCTATTAAAATTGCAGTCAATGAAGCCTATGTAGAAGATGATTACGAAATTCACGAAAACGACGAGGTTGCCATCATTCCTCCGGTAAGTGGGGGTAATTTTCTTCAATTAGCCAAGCCTGTCATCGAATTATCAGATAAGCCATTGGAGGTGGACGCCATTCTGCAACAAGTATACGCAGATGATTGTGGAGCAGTGAATGTTTTTATTGGTACTGTACGAAATCATACTAAGGGTAAAAAGGTGGAGAGACTGGAATTTGAAGCTTATCGTCCTATGGCTATCAGGGAAATGGAAAAGATAGGATTGAAAGCAGTAGATCAATGGCCCGTCAGACATATAGTTATGCATCATCGTTTAGGTACCCTAGGCATAGGAGAGATCGCTGTTATTATAGGCGTCTCTACTCCTCATAGAGCGGCTTCCTTTGCTGCCTGCCAATTTGCTATTGATACGTTAAAAGAGACAGTTCCTATATGGAAAAAGGAAATTTTCGAGGATGGAGAAATCTGGGTAGCAGCACATCCCTAATCCTTACGGAGAAAATCACTTTTTCCACCTCTTTTTTCCATCAGAAGCGTTTCTTTGATTCGAATATCGTGAGAAAAGGCTTTGCACATATCGTAAATGGTCAGTGCAGCTACCGACGCCCCGGTGAGAGCTTCCATTTCTACCCCCGTTTTTCCAAATACTCTCGCTATACATTCGATATGTACCTCGTAGGCATCCTTAAGCTGGATATCTACCTGAACATCTTCTAACCCTAACGGATGACACAGGGGAATTAATTCCCCTGTTCTCTTAGCGGCCATGATTCCAGCTATTATGGCTGTCTGAAACACTGGCCCTTTTTTCGTCTGTATATCCTCTTTTTCAATATACTCGACAATCCTTTTAGTTAATACGACTATACTAAGCGCTCTGGCCATGCGATGAGTTGGGATTTTATCACTTACATTTACCATGGAAGGCTTCCCCTCCTCATTTAAATGTGAAAATCCTTTCTCTGAATTCATAAATGTAGCTTAAATTTTCTTCTTCAATTTTTCCATAAGCTTGACGAAAGGAGCAGTATTTTGCATAACATAAAAATGTAAATACGGAACCCCAAATTCTAGTAGCTCCATTACCTGTTTGCATGCCCATTCAACTCCAACATTAATTTCCTCTTCCCTTGTTTTTGCAGCTTTCATTCGATGACACAATTCTTCAGGGATGTCAATATGAAAAATCGAAGGCAATTTTGTGAGTTGACGCTTAGAAGTCATGATCTTTAACCCGGGAACAATAGGTAAATTGATTCCGCGCTTACATGCTTCCCTCACATAGGCAATATATTTTTGTGTATCATAAAACATCTGACTCACAGCATAATGAGCTCCTGCCTCCATTTTAGACTTTAGAATATCCAAATCAAAATTGAGATTCGGAGATTCAAAATGCTTTTCGGGATAACAGGCAACTCCTATACAAAAGTCAGTTTTAGCAGCATCAATTAATTCGTCTATGTATTGCCCGCGATTCATATCCGAAATTTGCTTAACTAATTCCAAGGAGTAAATATTAGTCGTCCTATCGGTGGGAATGGGACGATGATTTACTTTATCTCCTCTGATAGCCAATACATTCTCAATTCCCAGGTAGTTTAGTTCGATGAGGGCATCTTCAGTTTCCTCCCGAGTGAATCCTCCACATAAAATATGTGGAACAGGCTCTAGATTAAATTTATATTTAATCGCTGCACATAAGCCAAATGTTCCCGGACTTTTCCTTTTTACTTTACGTTTGAAACTTCCATCATTCATTTCTTCCCAGGCTACTTCAGCAGCATGACTGGTAACATTAATAAATGGTGGATTATAGGGTAAAATTGATTCTATTGCTTGATGCAGTTTTTGAATATTTCTCCCCCTTTTAGGTGGTATAATCTCAACACTTACAGTAGGCTTTTTACAATTTTTAAGATGTTCAATTATTTTCATATATCTTTTAAATAGTATAGAAGATTATGCTTGCCTGATAGCTACCACAGGATCTACTGAGGCCCCTATCCATGCGGGAATAAAACCTGCTAACACACCAATTCCAACTGAAAATCCTAGTCCAAATAACACAAAACCCATAGAAACGAAAACTTCAAGTGGAATCTCATTAGAACTCAAGAGAAATTGCACAAATTCTGTAATGGAATACACACCTATCAGTCCGATTAATCCTCCAAGAACACAAATTAGAATAGCTTCCATCATAAATTGATATAGAATAAAACTTTTTGTAGCTCCCATCGACTTTTGTATTCCTATCTCTCTAGTTCGTTCTTTCACGGATATATACATAATATTGCCAATACTAAATCCACCGATCAAGACGGAAAATAAACTCATGATGATCCCACCAAGATCGAGATAACCAAATACCTGGTTGATCTCATTCATGATAGATTCTTGTTTATTTACGGAAAAATTATTTTCAGCAGAAGGTCTAAGCCCTCTACTAGCCCTCATGATCCCAATAATTTGATCCTCTACCTGAGGTAACAGTTTGTGATTGATTGCTTTGATGGCAGCGACTTTATCTACGGATCTTTTAGATAAATTATACATTCTGGATGAGGCTAAATAAGGCACATAAATTCCATCATCATCTCTTCCACCTATCGCTACCCCCACCTTTTTCAACACTCCTATGACCTTTAATCTTTTGGACCCAATTCTCAAAGATTTCCCCACCGCTTCTTCATTTGGGTATAAAGCATCCTTTATTTCCGCTCCAATAATACATACATAACTACCATTCTTATACTCAATCCCAGAAAAAGACCTGCCCAAATCAAATTCGAAATCGAAAATCTTCTCCATATCCTGCGTAATTCCTACTATGTCAGCTCCACTCACCTGAGATCCTTTATAAGTGACGTTCTGTCCACGAATATTTACCTGATATCCCACTGCATCAACATGTTGCAGGGCCTGATTTAATTTTCTAAAGTCTTGATAACTCACCTTGGGCCGATTAAAATATTTAAACCAATCATCTCCCTGATCTGTCCAAGGCCAATTATGAACAAATAAAGTAGTATTTCCGAGGGCAGATAAATTTTTCGTGAGTGAAGTTTGAAGAGAACTGGACAAACTTAGAATGCTGGTTATTACGAATACCCCCGTAGCTACTCCCAACATAGTTAGAAAAGTTCTCAACCGATTAGCTTTAATTGCTGACTGAGCCAGCCTCAGCCCCTCTATAAAAAACTGGATTATATTCATATGATAAAGCTTGTTATCTTAATAAATAAGGCTCGTCGGAAATAGTTCAAAAAAATTGCACATCCATCAATAACGCCTAAACTTTCAATCTACTGCTCACGTTATATTCATCACTAAGCTTGCGTTAAAAATGATAAAATCTTAGTTATCTTCGGATTTAATTGATAAATTATAAAAACATACCTTTTTATGAAGTGATAACTACACACTACTAGTTTACTCTTAATTTATTAAATCTTAAGTTTTCATGAAGAGAATTGCAGCATTAATTACACTTTTGTGTACAATGTATGTATCCAGAGCTGACTATTTACTTGTTCCTATGGATTATGCTCAATCGGATCACCTAAAGGCTTATGGAGTGGCCTTTTGGATATTGGAGTATGAGGTTGATGTTGAGTGGCTGTTAAATTACCGGGGGGAAGTTTCATGTTTAGGTACACACCTACCTTTGAACAAGAGCTTCAAATCAGAGGCGTTTCTTATGACCGAATTTCTGATGGAAAATCCAGTGAAATTTTAGCCTATGTCACTTCAAATGATGTGAACATGGATGCTGTAAAATTAGAAAAAGCACCAAAAGTTGCTGTTTATTCTCCCAAAAATAAACAGCCATGGGATGACGCAGTTACCTTGGCGCTTACTTACGCAGAAATTCCTTATGATGTAGTGTATGATCCGGAGGTATTGGAAGGAAAATTATCAGAATACGATTGGTTACATTTACACCACGAGGATTTTACAGGTCAATATGGAAAATTCTATCAATCATATAAAAATCATCGCTGGTATCAGGATGAAGTGAAAGCGCAAGAAACTACCGCTAATATTTATGGTTTCCAGAAAGTGAGTCAAATGAAGCTTGCAGTAGCTAAAAAAATAAAAAAATATCTCGGAGATGGAGGATTTTTATTTGCTATGTGTTCTGCAACAGATACATACGATATTTCCCTGGCTGCAGAAGGAGTAGATATATGCGAATATATGTTCGATGGAACTCCCATGGATCCTCAGGCGCAGGAAAAGCTATCATTTCAAAATGGATTAGCATTTGAAGATTATCGGCTGGTAACCAGTCCTTTCCAATATGAGTTTTCAGACATTGATTCCAATTTAGGTAGAAGAGTACCAGAACATATGGATTATTTTACGCTGTTTGAATTCTCGGCAAAATGGGATCCTGTTCCTACCATGCTGTGCCAAAACCACACGCGCACAGTTAAAGGATTCATGGGCCAAACGACTGCTTTCAAGAAAAACGTCCTGAAGCAGGAAGTACTCGTTATGGGAGAACTTAAAGCTTATAGCGAAGCAAGATATATTCACGGTAACCATGGTAAAGGAATGTGGACCTATTATGGAGGTCATGATCCAGAAGATTATCGACACTTTGTTGGCGAAGATCCCACAGATTTATCCCTTCATCCAAATTCTCCAGGATACAGATTAATCTTAAATAATATTCTATTTCCTGCTGCAAGAAAAAAGAAGAGAAAAACATAATGTGAACCGCACAATATGTTCGATAGTAAAAATATTATCCTACAAGTCGGTAACTACTCCAGGCAGTTGCCGGCTTTTTTTTACAGCCTAAAGCAATTACCTTCGCTTTACTTTTTTGACTATTAACTATCATTTATCGCTCAATAGCATAGCAACTATGAAAACTTTTAATGAAGCAGAAGCAACACCTGAACTGAAAAAATTAAGTGGATGGAAATTCAATAATAATGGTATAGAAAAAACATTTGAATTTACAGATTTTATTAGTGCTATTGGCTTTATGGTCAAAGCCTCTTTCTTAGCTGAAAAAGCAAATCATCATCCCGAATGGTCTAACGTTTATAATCGTGTAGAGGTGAGATTAACCACACATGATGCTGGCGGTTTAACAGAAAATGACTTTTTATTAGCAAAATCGATGGATAATATTTAGCCTATTTCCTTCTCTTCCCTTCTATGAAAATGTATTCAATATGATTCAGGTAAAAGTAATAAATAAGTCTTCAAACCCTTTACCATCTTATGCTACTCCTCAGTCCGCTGGGGTAGATTTATATGCTTCTTTGGATAGTCCGATGACCATAGATCCACTTGAACGAACACTGGTACCCACTGGTTTATTCATAGAATTACCTCAAGGATATGAAGCACAAATTCGTCCTCGAAGTGGCTTGGCTATCAAACATGGGATTACCCTTCTCAATACTCCAGGTACGATAGATGCAGATTATCGCGGGGAAATTAAGATTATCGTTATCAATATAAGTAAAGAAGCCTTCCTTATTCAACATGGAGATCGAATAGCTCAAATGATTATCTCTAGATTCGAACAAGTCGACTGGAAGATAGTAAACGCGCTATCAGAAACTACGAGAGGTGAAGGAGGATTTGGACATACTGGCACAAAAAATGGATAAATAGATTTTTCATTACGCATGAAAGAAGTATTATGTATATTCAATATTAGCGTAATTATTTTACACGTTGTTTGTAGAATTGGAAATAAGGAATTTATGAAGGGGGTAATCATTTCTAAGCAATCACTGAAGTTGGTGATCATCATAAAGTCTCTTGTCTTTTTTTTGTTTGTCTTTCTTATAGGAAAATGTATCGCTCAAAGAGAAGATGGAAGATTAAATTCACGTATTGATGGAATTTTTGTTGAAGCATGTACTCAGATGATCAGAGGAGATCTTTCTAATGCTAAACAGATGTTCGAAGAGGTTATTCAATACGATCCTGAACATCATGCATCTCTCTACTATATCGGTCGAATAGCACTAGAGCAAAGAGAATACGATAAGGCCATTGAATATTGTAAGATGGCGATTAAGCTTGACGATAATAATTATTGGTATTACTCCACCCTAAAAGATTCATATATTTTTAAAGGTTCAGATCAGGAGGGATTAAAAGTCCTGGAAAATATTACTACCAGGTTTCCCAGAAAATTTGATGCTCAACTGGAATTAGTAGACCTCTATCTCCAACTAAAAGATTTTGATAAAGCCTTAACTACCCTCAATTTACTAGCAAAAGATGTAGGATACAGCAAAGAATGGGGCAAACGTAAATATAGCGTTCTGCTAAACGGTCAACAGTTTGACGAGGCACTCTCCCTATCGGAGGAACTGCTAAATAAATTCCCAGATGATGTCTCCCTTTATGAAAAGCATTATGAGCTTCTGCAACAAATGGAACTATCAAATCGAGCTAATGACTTTTTAACTGAATGGATCGAATTAATGCCTGAAAATCCCTATGCAAATCAGGCACTTTTAATGAGAACACATGCTAATCCCGATGGTGACTCATCTCAATCGTCTATCATCATCGCAATAAACGATCCTAATATCCCCCTGTTAGAGAAAATAAATCAACTCCAGGAACTCATAGAATCGAATGAGATCCCTACTAATGAATTATCTACCCTTCAAAAAAACCTTTCTTTATTAGCAGCATCCTATCCTGAGGAAACAGCTATTCTCAATATTCAGGGAGAAGTCTTAGCTCTGAAAGGAGTTCCTGATTCAGCCAGGACTATTTATCTTCAGGCCATCGACATTGATCCGTCTCAATTAGATATTTGGGCCAATCTATTATCCCTTTCATTTGACAAAGAGCAATTTATTCAATTACAAGAAGATGCTGAGTATGCCCTCGAATTTTTTCCAAATAATGAGGATTTTCTATTTCATTATGGGATGTCAAGCGCACGCCTCGGAGAATTTGATCCAGCTATCTATGCACTCACTAAAATGCAAAAGCTATCCTCTACTAATAATCAAATAACATTAAGAGCTAATGCTGAATTAGCACAAGTATATGCTCTTACCGATGAGTCTCAGAAGGCCGAACAATTATTTGAAACTACCTTAGCAGCCTCAGATTTTGATCCATTTATCATGGAACGATATGCTCAGTTCCTGACCCTTAATCAAAGAGATTTAAAAAAAGCACTTTCTATCATTGAGAAAGTAACTTCAGAATTCCCGAATACTGCTTCCTATTTACATACCCATGGTTGGATACTATATCAATGGAAGAATTATGAAAAGGCTGAGAAAAAGCTGAGCGAAGCTATATCTATCAGTAAAAATCCGATTTACCTGGAACATTATGGAGACGTATTACTTCGGCTAGGTCAAAAAGAAAAGGCCATTGATCAATGGGAAGATGCTATCTCTATTAGTAAAGGCAGGATAAATATTGATATAGAAGAAAAACTCAAGACAAATTAATTTTCCTCCACAGAAAATAATATATCTTAATAAAAAACGTAAGATTATTAATTAATTGTTTTTATAGCGGATTCTTACATGGGTTATGTGAGATAGTAATAGCGGATTATCACCTTTCCGAATAAATACCCTTGTTTCAAATTTAGGGCTTTTATAATTATAAAAGAATTAGCGGGTTATTTAATCTATTTTATATGACATAAAATATAAAAGCTCATTTATTCTATATATTTCCATAATTCTGATTCTCAAAAAGATATAATTCTCAAAATTTTTGAATAAAATTCCCATTAGATTTATTAAAATTTAATAGATTACCCATGTAAGAAAGAGTAACGCTACCTCTATAACCCTATGAACATGTGTAAACCTTTACTATTTTTCCTTGCCCTATTGACTAGCGTAGCGACCATTCAAATTAAAGCCCAGGATTGTGTTCCAGTTCTGGTGGTAGATTCAGACAATACGCTTTGTCAAGGAGATCAACTTGATCTCACAGTTTCAGTTACGCTAGCTGCCGGATGTGATATAGGAGGGTACCAATTTAACGGATCAGGTACTCCCGGAGGATCCACAAATGATGCGCAAATTACGGTAAATGCTGCCAGTGGAGACTATAGTGTCACAGTATCTATTGTGGACAATGATGATGATAGCATCACTTGTCCTTGTATTGGAAGTGAAACCTCCAATGTTATAAGTATCAACCCTAGTCCTCCCACCCCAACTATTAGTGCAGTGGAGGATGAAGTATGTGAAGGAGAAAGTATTCAATTACAATTTACTGGAAATGAGGTTCCCGGCGCTGTTTACGAATGGTCCGGGCCAAACGGATTTACTTCCAACGCCCAAAATCCTCTAATAGTAAATTCAACCCAACAAAACAGTGGTCCTTATAATTTGACAATTACCAGTCAGGATGCCTGTGAATCTCCACAAAGTAATGATCTGGAGATTGTTGTAGATCCGTTACCAAATCCTCCTAATATTCAAGATGTTACCGTTTGTCCCTCCTTCCCAGCTACGCTTCAGGCATCTGGTGATGGGATTTTCAGATGGTATGCTGAAGCGGTAGGTGGAGAGCTACTATTTGAAGGAGATACTTACATCTCCCCTCCACTCACACAAACCACCATCTTTTATGTAGAAGCATTCGATAGTGGTACTGGATGTATCAGCGAAAGAGTAGCTGTAAATGCTGTGGTCGTAGAGCCTATTCCCTCTCCTGTAGCCCAGGATACAGTAATCTGTCAGGGAGATGCAGCTACCTTATCAGCAATAGGCACAGGAATAGCAGGAAATACCCTAAGATGGTATGATGAACCATTTTTTGGAGATCCCCTGGAAGAAGATATCATGCCTCCGGCAACTCATACATATACTACTCCTTTTGGATTACTGGAAAACGCCATTTTTTACGTCGCAGAATTCGATGTAAATACTGGTTGTGAAAGTCCCAGAACCGCCATTAGAGCTATAGTGGAACCAGAAGTACCAGAACCCATTGGTCAAGATGCAGAAATATGTGCGGGAACACCTATTACGCTAACTGCAGAACATGGTGGAGCAGGAACCACTACTGGAGAGTTTTACTGGTACGATGCGCCCATAGGAGGAGAATTATTAAACATAGGTCAGAACTTTACGCCTTCCCCAAACTTACTTGAATCTCCAGGAACTATAGACTTTTATGTCGAAGAGAGATTAAACGAGTGTACTAGTCCCACACGTGATCAAGTGACAATTACTATCCTGGAAAATCCTCCAGTAGCTGTTGTTGCAGATACTACTATCTGCTTTGGAGAATCGGCCATCTTAGTTGCTATCGGTTCTGAAACAATAAATTGGTATAGTGATCCTGATGCAAATAATTTACTTTTCACAGGAGCCACCTTCGAAACACCTATACTTACTCAAAATTCAACATTTTACGTCCAGCAATTTGCCGAGGCTTCTCGATGCATTAGCGAAGTGGTAGCCGTAAATGTTGAAGTCATCCCTGTACCAGGTGATCCAAATGCTACAGACCTCAATATTTGTAATAATGAAAGTGCCATACTGACAGTTTCAGGATCTGGAGCGGAAAACTCGCAATTAAACGTATACGAAAACATAACAGATGAATCTCCTATTGTTTCAGCTCCAATGCCTCCTTCAGAAGCTACATTTGATTTAGGCCAATTAGGTGCGGGAGAATTCACTTTTTATGTAGAAGAATTTAATGTTCTCACAAATTGTGCCAGTAACAGAGTACCCGTTACCATTCAGGTTTCAGAAGCGCCCAATGCACCTACAGCACCTGATGTATTTATCTGTGAAGGAGATATTGCTACATTGACAGCGAGCGGAAGTGGAAATCCCAACTCCAGCATCAATTGGTATGCTGACCAGGCACTAACTGTATTTCTTGGTAGTGGAACCTCTTTAGAAGTTTCGCCAGGCACAACGACTTCCTATTTCGCCACAGAGATAAATGAAGTGTGCGAAAGTGCATTTACAGAGGTAATAGTAACAGTAAACCCATTACCTTCCGATCCTCAAGCACAAGAATTTCAGGTTTGTTCTGGAGATTCGGTGGAACTAACAGTAACTGGATCAGGAGGTATTTTTAGTTGGTTTGAAGATGCTAACGGTTTAAATCTTGTTGAGACAGGTCCGAATTATATTACTCCTTCTTTAACTCAAAATACCACTTTTTATGTTTCGGAAACGATTTTAGGAACAGGTTGTACTAGTGCTCTTATTCCTGTAAATGTGACCGTTATTCCTGTACCTCCCGCTCCAGCTGTTACAGACATCACTATATGTACCAATGAAACTGCACAAATTACAGCTATTGGATCAGGTATAGGAACAATTAATTGGTATGCTAATGTAAATGATGTCGATCCTCTTCAAATAGATGAAATTCCCCCAGCCTCCGTAACTTTTCCTGTCAATGGTGCTGCTCTACCCTTAGGAGCAAATACTTTCTTCGTAGAGGAAGATAATGGTACATGTTCCAGTGAACGAGTGCCAGTAACGGTAACAGTTATTCAAGCTCCGGCAGCTCCACTCACGCAAACTCCCACCCTTGTGTGTGAAGGAGAGACAGCGGAAATATCTGCCTTTAGTAGTGGAAATACGGAGGGAGTTTTTAACTTCTACGATGAAACTGGAACGGATCTCTTATTTACCGGAACCACTTTTACTACCCCCCCACTTTTCGTTGGGACTACTTTTCAGGTTACCGAAGTGGTTGGTGAATGTGAAAGTGAAGGTACTGCCGTATTCATTGATGTGAATCCTTTACCAGCACCTCCAGTAGTCGTTCCTGATAGCATTTGCGAAGGAGAATCAGCTACCTTAGACGCTCAAGGATCTGGAGGCATTTTCAGCTGGTTCGATGATCCCAATGGAAGTAACCTTCTCGCCTCCGGACCTCAATATACCACCGACCCTCTCACTCAAACCACAACTTTTTATGTTCAGGAGCAATTTGCTGAAACGGGTTGTGTCAGTGAGATTGTCCCTATTACTATTACCGTACTCACTACTCCTCCCGTCCCTTCTGCTGAGGATGTTGAGATTTGTGCCAACGAGTCGGGACAGATTGTTGCAGCTGGATCCGGGAATGGAACGCTCCTTTGGTTTGATACGGATGATCTGGATGCTGACCCGATTCAAACTGATCCCATGCCTCCTTCGAATGCCAGTTTAACGGTCAGTGATTTACCCATTGGAACAACCACCTTTTTTGTTGCGGAATCTGATGGAAGTTGTACCAGTGATCGTACTGCTGTGACTGTGACTGTCCTGGAAGTACCGGATGTTCCTACAGTTTCAGTACCTGTCGCTATTTGTGATGGGGAAACAGCCACACTTACGGCTACGAGTAATTCCAACGAAAATGGTACTTTTAATTGGTATGATGCCACAGGAGAAGAATTACTATTTACGGGAGTTGTTTATACAACACCTCCGCTCTTTCAAACGACCACTTTTCTAATTACTGAAGTAAATAACGGAGATTGTGAAAGTGATACAGCTACAGCAGTAGTTAATGTTAATCCTCTTCCTACACCTCCAGTAGTTGTTCCTGATAGCATTTGCGAAGGAGAATCAGCTACCTTAGACGCTCAAGGATCTGGAGGCATTTTCAGCTGGTTCAATGATCCCAATGGAAGTAACCTTCTCGCCTCCGGACCTCAATATACCACCGACCCTCTCACTCAAACCACAACTTTTTATGTTCAGGAGCAATTTGCTGAAACGGGTTGTGTCAGTGAGATTGTCCCTATTACTATTACCGTACTCACTACTCCTCCCGTCCCTTCTGCTGAAGATGTTGAGATTTGTGCCAACGAGTCGGGACAGATTGTTGCAGCTGGATCCGGAAATGGAACGCTCCTTTGGTTTGATACGGATGATCTGGATGCTGATCCAATTCAAACTGATCCCATGCCTCCTTCGAATGCCAGTTTAACGGTCAGTGATTTACCTATTGGAACAACCACCTTTTTTGTTGCGGAATCTGATGGAAGTTGTACCAGTGATCGTACTGCTGTGACTGTGACTGTCCTGGAAGTACCGGATGCTCCTTTTACTCAAGCTCCAACGGCAGTGTGTGAAGGGGAAACAGCTCAGATTGTAGCTTCCAGTAGTGGAAATACGGAGGGAGTTTTTAACTTCTACGATGAAACTGGAACGGATCTCTTATTTACCGGAACCACTTTTACTACCCCCCCACTTTTCGTTGGGACCACTTTTCAGGTTACCGAAGTGGTTGGTGAATGTGAAAGTGAAGGTACTGCCGTATTCATTGATGTGAATCCTTTACCAGCACCTCCAGTAGTCGTTCCTGATAGCATTTGCGAAGGAGAATCAGCTACCTTAGACGCTCAAGGATCTGGAGGCATTTTCAGCTGGTTCGATGATCCCAATGGAAGTAACCTTCTCGCCTCCGGACCTCAATATACCACCGACCCTCTCACTCAAACCACAACTTTTTATGTTCAGGAGCAATTTGCTGAAACGGGTTGTGTCAGTGAGATTGTCCCTATTACTATTACCGTACTCACTACTCCTCCCGTCCCTTCTGCTGAGGATGTTGAGATTTGTGCCAACGAGTCGGGACAGATTGTTGCAGCTGGATCCGGGAATGGAACGCTCCTTTGGTTTGATACGGATGATCTGGATGCTGACCCGATTCAAACTGATCCCATGCCTCCTTCGAATGCCAGTTTAACGGTCAGTGATTTACCCATTGGAACAACCACCTTTTTTGTTGCGGAATCTGATGGAAGTTGTACCAGTGATCGTACTGCTGTGACTGTGACTGTCCTGGAAGTACCGGATGCTCCTTTTACTCAAGCTCCAACGGCAGTGTGTGAAGGGGAAACAGCTCAAATTGTAGCTTCCAGTAGTGGAAATACGGAGGGAGTTTTTAACTTCTACGATGAAACTGGAACGGATCTCTTATTTACCGGAACCACTTTTACTACCCCCCCACTTTTCGTTGGGACTACTTTTCAGGTTACCGAAGTGGTTGGTGAATGTGAAAGTGAAGGTACTGCCGTATTCATTGATGTGAATCCTTTACCAGCACCTCCAGTAGTCGTTCCTGATAGCATTTGCGAAGGAGAATCAGCTACCTTAGACGCTCAAGGATCTGGAGGCATTTTCAGCTGGTTCGATGATCCCAATGGAAGTAACCTTCTCGCCTCCGGACCTCAATATACCACCGACCCTCTCACTCAAACCACAACTTTTTATGTTCAGGAGCAATTTGCTGAAACGGGTTGTGTCAGTGAGATTGTCCCTATTACTATTACCGTACTCACTACTCCTCCCGTCCCTTCTGCTGAGGATGTTGAGATTTGTGCCAACGAGTCGGGACAGATTGTTGCAGCTGGATCCGGAAATGGAACGCTCCTTTGGTTTGATACGGATGATCTGGATGCTGACCCGATTCAAACTGATCCCATGCCTCCTTCGAATGCCAGTTTAACGGTCAGTGATTTACCTATTGGAACAACCACCTTTTTTGTTGCGGAATCTGATGGAAGTTGTAGCAGTGATCGTACTGCTGTGACTGTGACTGTCCTGGAAGTACCGGATGCTCCAAGTATCCTGGTTCCTATAGCCATATGTGAAGGAACGAGTACTACCCTAACCGCCAATAGTAATTCTGATGAGCGTGGAACCTTTAATTGGTATGATGCCACAGGAGAGGAATTACTTTTTTCCGGAGCATTTTATACAACACCTCCTCTCTTTCAAACGACCACTTTTCTGGTTACTGAAGTAAATAATGGATGTGAAAGTGATACAACTACAGCTATTGTCAGTGTAAGTCCTGTTCCTTCAGCACCTTTAGTAACTCCCGCTACTATATGTGAGGGTGAGCCTGCCACACTGAATGGAATACCAAGTTCAGTGGGAAATTTGTTGGATTGGTTTGTCGATGCCAGCGGGTCGGAGGCTATATTCACGGGAGAAGTATTTCAGACAGAGATCTTAACCCAGAGTACTACCTTCTATGTGCGAGAAAGGGATCCCGATACAAATTGTGAAAGTGAAATCATTCCCGTTCAAGTAACTGTCATTCCTATTCCGGAAGCGCCAGAGGTATCGGACCTGATCATTTGTCAGGGAGAGCTGGCTCAGTTAACTGCAGCTGGTTCAGGTCAGGGAAGTATTCTTTGGTACGATCAGCAGGAAGGGGGGACTCCACTGGAAACAGATACTATGCCTCCAACTATTGCGACTTTCGATATAGGTCCATTTAATTTTGAAGGAACTGTCTTATTTTATGTAGAAGAACAATCTCTCTCTGGTTGTGTTAGCGAAAGAACTCCGGTAACAGTAACTGTTAAAGAAACACCTGCCATTCCACTGGTAGACGATGCAACGATATGTGAGGGAACTAATACGACTTTGTCAGCAAGTTCCGGAGGAGATACTGAGGGTGTCTTTACCTGGTTCGATGTAAATGAAAATAATTTATTTACGGGGAATTCTTATACCACCCCGATACTGGATAGTACTACTGTATTCACTGTCAGAGAGGTATTAGATGGTTGTGAAGGACCGGCTGAGACAGTAACTGTTACTGTTACTCCCAGCCCTGAGCCCATTGTGGTTACGCCAGATACTATTTGTGTTGGAGAATCAGCGACCCTTGAAGCTATTGTAGATGAAGGGATTGTGGTGAATTGGTATTCAGATCCTTCAGGCTCTAATTTGCTGCTTTCAGGACCGATCCTGGCAACAGAATTACTGACACAAAGTACTACTTTTTGGGTCGAGGCTCAAATTCCCGGTAGTGGCTGTGTGAGTGAGTTAACTCCTGTAGATGTAGTAGTACTGAGTCTACCTACTCCCCCTTCCTCATCGAACATTTCTATTTGTTCTAATGAAACCGGGGAAATTCTGGCGTCAGGTTCCGGAACAGGAAGCTTAATATGGTACAACCAAGCTGAAGGAGGTGTTCCTATACAAATTAGTCCTATGCCTCCAGCTAATGCTACTTTAAATGTAGGTCCCTTTCCTCCAGGAATTCAGGTATTTTATGTAGAAGAAAGTAACGGAAGCTGTGTAAGCTCCAGAACGCCAGTTACAGTGACTATTTTAGAGACTCCTTCAGCTCCGAATGCACAGGGAGCGATTATTTGTGCTGAAACTTCTGTTACGCTATCTGCCACTAGCGGAAGCAATACTTCGGGAGAATTCAGATGGTTCGATGAAGATGGTACCGAATTGCTATTCACTGGTGCCAGTTTTACTACTGGAATTCTTTCTACTACTACCTCTTATCTAGTGAGGGAAGTATTGGATGGTTGTGAAAGCCCCACTACCTTAGTAACAGTTACTGTTGATTCACTACCTCCCCTTCCAATAGTAGGGACAGATAGTATATGCGAAGGAGAAACCGCTACCTTAGTTGCATTAGGAATAGAAGGGGCAGTCTTAAATTGGTATGCAGATCCTGATGGAAGCAATCTTCTAGCTACGGGTCCTAGTTTTACTACCCCTGAATTAAATCAAACTACTACCTATTGGGTCCAACAATTGACATTGGAAACAGGATGTCTAAGTGCTCTGGTTCCAGTTGAAGTCTCCGTTCTTACTGCTCCAGAAGCACCATCAGCCACTGAGATTATTGTATGTGAGACTGAGGAAGGAGAAATTATAGGTTCAGGAAGTGGGAATGCGGGTTCTGTCTTAAGATGGTATGATACCTCTACCGGAGGCATTGCTCTACAAATTGATAGTCTCGGACCGGCTACCAGTGCCACCTTTACGGTAGGCCCATTTGCTCCAGGAACATATACTTTTTACATAGAAGAGGTAAATATAGCTGGCTGTATCAGTCCTCGAACAGCTGTGGAAGTAGTAGTACCTCCTAAACCTGCAGAGCCTTCTATCGATGATCTTACCATCTGTGGAGGAGAAAGTGTGAGAATAACAGCCCCTGGAACGGGAATATTTAATTGGTACGATGCGCCTGTAGGTGGAAATTTACTTAATAGAGGTCTTTCTTACCTTACTCCAGTATTGGATTCAACGACCTCTTTTTTCGTATCACAGGAAATCGATGGATGTGAGAGTGATCGGGAAGAAGTAGTGGTTACAGTTATTCCCATCCCAGATGCTCCTATTATCTCAAGCAATAGCCCTCTATGTGAAGGGGATACACTTCAACTCATCGGACCAGCACTGGAGCAGGGATTTGGATATAGTTGGATAGGGCCTAACGGGTTTACCTCTGGTGAGCAATCACCTATCATTACCAATGTTTCTGAAAGTGATCATCAAGGGACTTACACCTTAGTAATTACCGAATCGGTAAACGGGTGTGTTTCGGGTGAAACGAGTATTGTCGTAGATATATCTCCTGTTCCTCAAACACCTTCTATCACAAGTAATTCCCCTATATGTGCGGGAGAGACATTACGCCTTACCGCAAGTGAAATTGCTAATGTGAGTTCCTATAGATGGATAACGCCTAGTGGAGATACCGTAATTACTCCTACCCCCATATTAGAATTTACTGAAGCAAATGAAGATAATAGCGGCATATTCAGTTTAAGTGTTTCAGCGAATGGATGTCCATCTCCAAGTGCTTTTATAGAAGTTCAGGTAATTGGGCTTTCCTCAGTACCAGAGTTAAGCAGTAATTCTCCCGTTTGTCAGGGAGATGATTTACTTTTATCTGCTGCTACGGTGGAAGGAGCAGTCTATAATTGGTCAGGCCCTAATGGTTTTAGTTCCAATAATCAGAATCCGGTCATCGAAAGTATTTCTTTCATCAATGCTGGCACTTATGAGCTGACAATTTCAGTGAATAGCTGTCCTACTACATCTCCGGGAAGTATTAATGTAGAAGTCGTTCCAGCTCCGGTTCTCGCTGGTGTTACCAGTAATAGTCCGGTATGTCAAGGAGATTCGCTTATACTTAGTGCGCCGGTTATCCCAAATGTGAGTTATTCCTGGACAGGACCTAATGGGTTCACCTCAAGTGATCCTAACCCACTTATTCCTGAAGCTTTACAGGCATCTCACCAGGGAACCTATCTGTTAACAGTTACCGACTCTACGACGGGCTGTAGTACTACTGCTGAAACTGAAGTTTTCATAGATTCAGGTTCAGGTTTGGTAGTTATCGCCAGTAGCAATAGCCCGGTTTGTGAAGGAGATGCGATACAATTAAGTGTCAATGTTCAACCTTTCAGTAGTACATTGGCGTTTACCTGGTCAGGGCCGGATGGATTTTCTTCCTCGGAACAAAATCCGGTAATTCCTAGAGTAGGAACTGGTCAGGCTGGAGACTATGAGGTGTTAGTCGATGGAAGTGCAGGCTGTTTGTCTGGTTCACAGAATACAGTAAGTGTGGAAGTTACGCCTGGACCTGTAGTCGAAGCTGGAGAAGATCAAATAATTATCCAGGGAGAAGATGCTCAACTTTCTGCTACGGGAGCTAGCGTGTATAATTGGTTTCCACCGGATTTTCTCAATAATCCTGGCATACCTGATCCTGTTGCTTCTCCTCCAGTCGGTGAATACACTTATATAGTAACTGGCCTGGATTTCAATGGCTGCGAAGGTCAGGATAGTGTAAGATTAATCGTAGAACCTTCTACAGAAGACCTGGGAATAATGGATCTCTTTACTCCGAATGGAGATGGCGTAAACGATACATGGATGATTGAATTCATCGATAATTTGATAGCGCATACAATTGTAGTATTCAATCGAGGAGGTGTCGAAGTATTTCGAACCACCAACTATCAGAATGATTGGGATGGAACCTATAGAGGTAGAGATTTACCTGAGGGTACATATTGGTATGTCATTAGATCGGAAGATCAGGAATTTAAAGGAGCAATTACCATCATCAGATAATCCATCGACTACAATTAATATTTATCACAAAGTATAGAAATCGTCATGAAAAATATATATCCATTATTCATCAGTATTATTCTAATTACAAGTATTACTGACATCTATGCACAGCAGTTACCTGTGTTCAATCAGTACCTTTTTAATCCATTCGTCTACAATCCTGCCAGAGCAGGAAGTGAGGAATTTGGGAGCTTGTTTATTGGCCAAAGAAAACAATGGGCCGATATACCTAACGCACCTGACACGAGAATTGTCACCTTTGAAATGCCTTTACCTTTCGAAGAAAAGACTGGCCTGGGAATTACGTTTTTCCAGGATCAAACGCATATTATTGAGCGTCTGGGAGGGAGTTTTACCTATGCTTATCATATTCCCATAGCTGATGATCAGAAAGTATCTTTCGGCGTAGCAGGAGGATTTTTAAACCAACGGATTAACTTTGACGATGCAACGATTGCCGATCAAAACGATCCTGCACTCATCTCTCAAAGTGCAAGTAGTACCACTTTTGATGTAGGTTTTGGTATGCACTACAGGTTTAAAAATCTGGGCATAGACATTTCTGTTCCACAGTTATCCAATAGTAATATTAGATTTCTTAGTAATAATGGTCGTACCTCAACTTTTGAATTGGTTAGCCATTATTTAGGAGCTGTTAGATATCGCATTCCTTTAAAAAGAAATTTTTTAGAGGATGAAAATAATAGTCCCGAACTATCTTTAGAACCTGTATTACTTATTCGAGGTGCGAGAAATACTCCTGTTCAATATGATGTCAATATGTTATTCTCCTGGTATAATCAGTTTATACTCGGCGCAGGTTATCGCTCAGGAGGTCAGGAATTCTTTACATCCAGTGCCAATGTCTCAGCTGGGTTCAGAATCTCGAATCTCATTTTTGCCTCCTATAATTTTGAATTTTTGACCAGAAATGATGATAGAGTTAGTCTAGGAAATACCCACGAATTTTCTCTTGGATTTAAGTTTGGAAAAACCCGAAAGAGAGTGAAGGAATTGGAGCAGAAGATTCTGAACATGGAGAATAATCAAATTGGGTTAAATGACTCTATTACCGATCTATCTGAAGCCTCAGTAACTGATCTCAACACTCCTTCAGAACAGACCGAATCATCAGCCCTCGAGGAGACTGAGATTTCCCAGGAAGATCTTGAATTACTGGAACAACTAGACCAATTAGATAAGCTGAGAAAGCTTCAAGAACTACAGAAATTGCAGGAAATGCAGCAGCTACTTGAATTACAGGATATGATGAAGCGGCAGGCGTTGCTTGACATTAACAAATCCACGATTCCTGAGAATCAAAAGAATGAGCTGAGAAGTGGGTTGGAGAATAATTTTGAAAAATTAACTTTTGAAAAAGTCGGGTCTGTATTTTTTCAGAAAAACTCTTCAGATCTATCAGATGTAGCTAAAGCAGAACTCAGAAATATTCAACAGATGATTCGAAGAAAAGAAAATCTGGTTACCATTTATATAGCGGGAAATGCCAGTATCGAAGGTGAATCTGTATATAATTTAGTTCTATCGAATAGAAGAGCTGTAGCAGTTAAAAATTACCTCTATTCTAATGGAATGGATGATAGCATCGTATTACCCATTCCTTATGGGGCAGAAAACCCAATTACAAAAGAGCAAATTGTAGAAGCAGATAGAGAAAAAAATAGAAGAGTCGACATTTTTATTTTAGGTAAGTAAGATTACATGTTCGTAGGGACGTGCTTTTGTGCGTACCTCATTTTTGGGGTGGGGTCTATCCTCACCCTTCTTTTTTATAAAAAAATTAGTACTTCGAAGGATTTCTTTCGTATAGAGGCATTAATACAGGCATCCCATGCCAGGAGTTATGTTATTGTAAATCTTCCAATTATTCTATATTTGGGAAGTTGAAAAAATATGAAGAAAAAATTGCACGAATTTTGCAGCCTCAGGTTAAATACCTTTAGACAAAGAAATATGTATACGAAATTGAAAACTTATGGTAGTATAGGGCTATGGGTAATATTTCTTTCAGTGATAATGGTATCCTGTAAAACTACCTCAAAAGCAGGGAAATCATCAAAAAAGAACCAAACTTCTGTGGTCCTAACAACAACACAACAACAGAATGTATCATTTGAGGCTATTGCTATTCAGGGAAGGGCCGTTGCCTCTATTCCTTCAGATGGTACTCGCATGTCTTTGGGCTACAGGATTAATATGATATCAGATAGTTTGATCTGGATGAGGTTTAGCAAATTTGGCTTTGAGGGAGCAAGAGTGCTTGTTACACCAGATTCCATATTTATGGTGGATCGCCTAAACAAAACAGCTTATGTGGGCGATTACGCGCCAGCAAGAACATACTTAGGCATGGACGCCACGATAGATATGTTACAAGCCATTTTTATCGGCAACTTTAGGAGTATTCCTGTTTTGTCTGAGTTAAGCTTACAAAGGGGGCAATCATCTTTAAATACATTTATGGGGAGAATGGCAGATGCTGAATTTACTTATACCATAGATGCTAACCTACATAAACTCAAAGAAGTAGAGACCAAAAATATTTCAAAAAATCTGCATTCTATTATTCAATACGATGACTTTGAGACACTCAATAAATTCATCATCCCCAAAAACGGAAAAATTGACGTAGTAAAACCTGATGAAATGAATATTACATTCAAACATAATAACATTGATATTAATCCCTCTAATTTAACTACTGGTTTTTCGATTCCGGATAATTATGAACGAGTTTCTTTCTAGACATATTCTGTGTAGCATATGTTTCTGCATTTCATTCATTTTTTTGGGCTATCTCCCTATGGTTGCTCAGGAAGAAGAACAGGATGACTATGAAGAAACTCAAACTCAATTACAGAAGCAAATTCAACTCACCGATCAATTACTCCAGGAAACCCAGGATAGTACGGAAAAATCCTTGGCAGAACTCACCATATTAAATAAACAGTTATCACTTAGAGAACAATTAGTGAGAAATGTATCCAAGGAATTAGAACTCAATTCCCAAGAAATTACAGATTTAAATCTTGTCATTTCAAAACTTAAAAACGACATTGAACAAATCACAGAAAATTTTGCCAAGACAGTACAGCTCACTTATAAATCGTTTAATACCACCAATTTCTGGTTATCATTACTAAGTGCACGCAACTTGTCAGAGGCATATTACCGAAGTCTTTATTTTCGCCAGTTTAGCCAATTTAAACGCAAACAAATAGAGCTGATCAGGAGAACCCGCACCTTTCTTGCTGACAAAAGGGAAAGACTTCAAAAGAGTATTAAGGAGAATAAAAGACTCATTGTCGTAAAAAAAGAAGAAATATTAAGGCTTCAGGAAACAAAGACTAAGCAAAATAAGCTATATCTGGCTTTTCAGGATGAAGAAAAAGCATATAGAGAACAATTAGCCACCCAAAGAGATGAGTTAAAGGCACTCATTGAACGGTCTGAAAAAGAATTCAATACTTCTACTACTATTGGAAATGTGGATTACGGTTCGACCTTTGCCAGTAACAGAGGTTATCATTCCTGGCCAGTGCCTACCAATAAAAGTATTATTATAGGCAAATTTGGCGTTACTACGGATCCTTTCGGGAATAGAGTAGTTAATGATGGTATCTTCATTCGTACCCCAAAAGGTCAAAATGTGAGAGCTATACATGCCGGAAGAGTAACAGCCGTCACGGAAGTCCCTTTAAGTGGTTACATGATCATTATAGAACATGGAGATTATCGTACGGTTTATGCCAAGTTGGAACAGAGTGTCGTAAACGTAGGTGATTTTGTTAATACTCAAGATACTATAGGCCTGGTAAAAACGGATGCTCGCACAGGAGAAACAATCCTCAACTTCCTGATATATAAAAATCCAGATAAGTTTATGGATCCTGAAAAATGGATAGTTAGTCTGAATTAAATACAGAATTTATACCGCAACTCCTGATCTATGGATAATTTCTTCCCTATCCGGCCCTAGAGATATATAAGTCAAGGGAACGTTAAGGTATTCTTCCATCATCCCAATATAAGATGTTAATGATTCCGGAAGTAACTCTTCGGATCTTATCCCTGAAATATCCATGCTCCAATTTGGCACTTCTTCATATAACGGTTCTATAATATGCTCAATGTCAAATGGAATAACATCCGTTTTTTTTCCTTCAACTTCCTGATAAGCCTTACATACACAAATCCTATCCATCTCTGACAATACGTCAGCTTTTGTCATAATAAGATCAGTTACTCCATTAATTTTGACCGCATAACGCAATAAAGGCAGGTCTATCCAACCACATCTTCTAGGTCTACCCGTTGTGGCTCCAAACTCATGACCTAGTCGTCGCAGTTTCTCTCCTATGTCTCCAGTTAACTCAGTAGGAAAAGGACCACTACCTACTCTGGTACAATAAGCTTTAAATATACCAAATACACGTCCTATGTTTGAAGGTGCAATTCCGAGACCTATACAAGCGCCAGCAGAAGTGGTATGAGAACTGGTTACATAGGGATAACTACCGAATTCTATATCCAATAAGGTACCCTGAGCACCTTCTGCGAGAATCCTTTTCCCATTACTAAGGCAATCATTTAAATAGTAAGTGGTATTTATGATGTTAAGTTCCTGTAAAAAGGAGACTGCCTCGTGAAATTGATCAGTATGTTCCTCTAATGCATATTCGAATTGGTATAAATGATCCAATAACTGTTTATGCTTTTGGACAATGAGTTGATACTTGGTCCCAAAATCTTTTCCCAATACATCTCCTACCCTAAGACCATTTCTCCCAGTTTTATCCATATACGTAGGACCAATTCCTCTAAGAGTAGATCCGATTTTAGATGTCCCTTTCGCCGCCTCAGAAGCTTTATCTAATAATTTGTGGGTAGGGAGGATGAGGTGAGCACGATCAGAAATTAAGAGCCTATCTTTAATATCTAGTCCGGCCTCACTTAACTGATCAATTTCCTTTTTCAGTACAACGGGATCAAGCACCACTCCATTACCTATGACATTCATCGTATTAGAGTGAAAAATTCCAGAAGGAATAAGGTGAAGTACATACTTTTTTTGATCAATCACGATTGTGTGCCCCGCATTTGGGCCCCCCTGGTATCTCGCAATTATATCATATTCTGGTGCCAATACATCTACTATCTTTCCTTTTCCTTCATCTCCCCACTGCAAGCCCAGCAAAACATCTAAAGATGCCATGTCATTTACTATTTATACGATTGAGAAAATTAATCTATTTGCTTATCCATAAAGCTGTTAACCGCATCATCAATAGATGCATGGATTTGGAATATGGTATTTAATTTAGTTATGAGGAGTAAATTATTAATATAGCTGGAAGGATTAGCTAAAGTTAACTCTCCGCCCACCTTTCTCGCTTTAGTGAGTAAAGTGATTAGCACTCCCAGCCCACTACTATTTATATGTTGAAGCCCTTCTAAATTTATCACAAATCGAAGAAGCCCTTCTTCCAGTTTATCTGAGAAAGATTCGGTTATTGCAATGCCATCCGTCTCTCCGATCAGATTCCCCTTCAATTCATAGATACCTATATCTTCTTTCTTTAAAAATGAAAATTCCATGTTAATTTTTGTTATTGCCTTTTACCTATACACTGCTCATCCCGGCAATTGCCATGAATAGTCAGAGAATGATAACTCACATCAAATTCGAAAACATCTCCAATGGTAGAAATAATTTCTCCTAACCTGGGATCACAAAATTCCAATACCTTACCACAAACCGAGCAAATAATGTGATCATGTTGCTTATACCCATACGATTTCTCATATTCCGCATGAGAAGTTCCAAATTGATGCCTTTTAACTAAATCACACTCTACCAGCAAGTCTAAGGTATTATAAACGGTCGCCCTACTCACAGAAAAATTTTTCTTGTCTTTCATCTCAATATACAGCGAATCTACATCAAAGTGATCAGAGCGATTGTAGATTTCTTCCAGAATCGCAAATCGTTCAGGGGTCTTTCTTTGCTTTTTTCTGTCCAAGTATTCCGAAAAAATGCGTTTCACTTCGTCTACACGCTCCTGCTGCTTAGTAGGTGGTAAATCAGGCATGTAATTCAATCATTATTTAAAAATACCAAAACTATCATCACTACACAATAACCTTACAATTTACACAATAGTACACCAGCATCGGACTGTTCATCCGAAATTAAGAAATCAAAGATGCAAAAAATATTTAATAGTTGACAAAAAGACAGGCGCTTATCTTCTCTGCCTCCTTCTACGCAATTTTCTACTTCCCTCCGTATTATCATTTAGTGTTTTTTGAATGGCCCATATAGCAAACCATGCGCCACCGACTATGATAATCAATATCAAAATTCCTGTAATCCAACTTTCCATAGTAGTAGTATTTAATCGAATTGAAAGTTTAGCTTTCGTGCCTACTAAATGGAATATACATTTTTTCTGAGAAAATAACCAGAAAACAAAAAGGGCTGTCCAGACAGGACAGCCATCTATTCAGTTAAAGAAGGATTTATTACATCATTCCTCCCATGCCTCCATGAGGCATTCCTCCATGAGGAGCTTCTTTCTCAGGCTCAGGCTCATCAGTAACTACACACTCAGTAGTTAACAACAGCCCAGCGATAGAAGCAGCATTTTCTAATGCGCTACGAGTAACTTTCGTAGGATCTATAATCCCTGTTTCAAAGAAATTCTCGTATGTTTCAGTACGCGCATTGAATCCATAATCAGGCCTTTCATTACTTTCCACTACTTTATTCAAGATCACTCCGGATTCAAGACCTGCATTTTCTACGATCAAACGTAATGGCTCTTCTAAAGCACGCCTTACAATATTTACACCAATTCCAATATCACCAGTCAAGTATTTATCGTTAATTCCTCCAGGTCCTGGCTCAATAGACTTGATAGCACGTACTAAAGCAACACCACCTCCAGGAATAATACCTTCTTCTACCGCAGCTTTTGTTGCATGTAATGCATCGTCAACGCGATCTTTCTTCTCTTTCATTTCCACTTCAGTAGCAGCACCTACATACAATACAGCTACACCACCTGAAAGCTTCGCTAAACGCTCTTGCAATTTTTCACGATCATAGTCAGAAGTCGTTGATTCTATCTGATTTCTGATCTGATTTACACGAGCTTTGATATTTTCAGCTTCTCCACTTCCGTTAACAATCGTGGTATTATCTTTATTGATACTTACTCTTTTCGCCATCCCTAGCATATCAAGTGTAGTGTTGTCTAACTTGAATCCACGCTCTTCAGAAATAACTGTACCACCAGTTAGAATAGCGATGTCCTCTAGCATAGCCTTTCTACGATCGCCAAAGCCAGGAGCTTTTACTGCTGCCACTCTTAAAGATCCACGGATTTTATTAACAACTAAGGTAGCTAATGCTTCTCCATCTACATCTTCAGCGATAATCAATAAAGGTCTTCCCGTTTGTACCGTTTTCTCTAATACAGGAAGTAAATCCTTCATCTGGGAGATCTTTTTGTCATAAAGAAGAATGTATGGATCCTCCAAATCAGTTTCCATTGCGTCAGCATTGGTAACAAAATAAGGAGATAGATAACCGCGATCGAACTGCATACCTTCAACTACATCCAACGTAGTCTCTAATCCTTTCGCCTCTTCTACTGTGATTACTCCATCTTTACCCACTTTCTCCATGGCATCAGCAATTAATTCACCGATCTCAGTATCATTGTTAGAAGAAATAGTAGCTACCTGAGCAATTTCCTTAGAATCACTGATAGATTTTGAAACTTTTTTCAATTCCTCTACCACGATTTTAGTAGCTTCCTCGATTCCTCTTTTCAATTCCATAGGATTCGCTCCTGCTGCCACGTTTTTTAATCCTTCGCGAATCATAGCTTGAGCAAGAACAGTTGCTGTAGTAGTTCCATCTCCAGCTACATCTGCCGTTTTAGATGCAACTTCTTTGACCATCTGGGCTCCCATATTTTCGATAGGATCACTTAGCTCTACTTCTTTAGCTACAGTAACCCCATCCTTAGTAATGTTTGGAGCACCAAATTTCTTGTCTAATACTACATTTCTTCCTTTAGGTCCTAGAGTAACCTTTACTGCGTTTGCAAGAGCGTCTACACCTTTTTTCAATTTCTCTCTTGCGTGTACATTAAATTCTATCTTTTTAGCCATTATTTAATTAATTAATTTGTTAAAGTTAGGAGACTTGTAATTTGAAAAATCAATCGACATGTTCATGTGAATTACACAATAGCAAGAATGTCAGACTCTCTCATAATAAGATAATCTGTTCCTTCAAGATTAATTTCTGTTCCGGAATATTTTCCGTACAATACTAAATCACCTTCTTTTACTGTGGTGGGCTCATCCTTTTTTCCAGGACCTACAGCTACAACTTTTCCTCTTTGTGGTTTTTCCTTTGCGGTATCCGGGATAATAATACCGGAGGCGGTTTTATCTTCAGCAGGTGCTGGCTCAATCAGCACACGATCTGCTAGCGGTTTAATACTAACTGCCATAGTCTATCGTGATTTAAATTAGGTAATAGTTAATAAGTTTGTTTTTATTTCACATCACCTAATTCTAAAAATATGCCACTTGCCATTTGAATGACAACAATTCACTATAGCAAAAATTTTGACATATATTCTTGTCAGATTGACAGAACACTATTCACTATTTCCTCCCAGGCCATCGTTTGTTGAGTACCCTTTCTCAAATCTTTCAAGGTATATGTATTGTTCGCTATTTCTTCTTCTCCCAGGATCAATACATATGGAATTCTCTTTTTATCCGCATAACTCAGTTGTTTCTTCAATTTTGCATGAGTAGGATAGATTTCTGCGGGTATGTTTGCCTCTCTTAATTTTCTTAATGCACCTAAGGATGATTCCAATGTCTTCTTATCAAATTGAATGACTAACACACTCGTAGTGGTGTAAGCATCATCTGTAAACAATCCCAATTCTTCCATTAAATCGTAAATTCTATCTGCTCCAAAAGATATTCCAACCCCTGAAAGTCCTCCTTTGCCAAATAATCCTGTCAGGTCGTCATATCTCCCCCCACTTCCTATGCTACCCATCCTTACATCAATGGGTTTTACTTCAAAAATGGTCCCGGTATAATAGTCCAATCCTCTGGCAAGGGTAAGTGCCAGTTCTACTTTCCCTTTGAACCTTGGCATAAACTCATAATAAGACAAGACCTCTTCCATTTCCTCTACTCCTTTTAAGCCGCTCTCTAATCCATCGAATTTCTCTCTCAAAAAAGTCAGTTTTTCTTCATTGGTCCCCTTCACCTTTAATACTTCTAACAAAAGAACTGCCTCTTTTTCCGAGATTCCTCTTTGAATTAGCTCACCCTTCACCCCATTCTCTCCTATTTTGTCCCATTTATCAATAGCAACACATATTTGCTGAAACTTTTCTGTCTCACCTATATACTCTGCAAAACCTTGCAATATTTTTCGATTGCTAACCTCTATGGTAAAAGAAGATATGCCTAAGGAAGAAATCACTTCATCAAAAATGGCCATTAATTCTGCTTCATAAATTAAGGAATCAGATCCTACTACATCTGCATCACATTGATAAAACTCTCTATATCTTCCTTTCTGGGGTCTATCTGCTCTCCACACAGGTTGAATTTGATATCGCTTAAAAGGTAGGGGTAGCAAATGTTGGTTAGTAACTACAAAACGGGCGAAAGGAACCGTCAGGTCATATCTCAATGCTTTTTCTGAAACCAAGGAGGCAAAATGATTTTCCCCTTTTTCCATATCTTCGGCAAATACTATTTGCTTTCCTCTTTTGCTGAAGAAATCGCCGCTATTCAGAATTTTAAATATTAGTTTATCTCCTTCCTCCCCATATTTTCCCATGAGGACAGAAAGGGACTCCATCGCAGGGGTCTCTATAGGAGCAAATCCATATTTTTTAAACGTATCTCTGATTAATTGAAATATTCGTTCTCTGCGAATCATCACTTGCGGTGGAAAATCCCTGGTACCACTTGGTGTCGCTACTTTTTGTGCCATAAATCATTTTTTGAAAGCGTAAAGATAAAAAAGATGTCAGTGGTTACGCATTATTGATAAAGGATATATAGAAGAAATGCGCAAACTCATGGTTAGCTCTGAAAATTTTTAGTTACATTTATTATCATGAGTTTAAGCAAATCATCTTTAATCTAATAAATATACTATCATGGGCATCGCAGGATTTATTATCAGTATTTTTGTCCTATTCCTCATTATTACAAATGGGTGGGTAATCGTCAGACAACAAAGTGCAGCAATTATTCAGAGATTAGGTAAATTTCAAAGGATAGCTTTTGCCGGTTTTTCTTTTAAGATTCCATTTATTGATCAGGTCGCTGGTAGAGTAAGCCTGAAAGTACAGCAACTAGATGTAATGGTGGAAACAAAAACCAAAGACAATGTTTTTGTACAACTAAAAGTATCTGTACAATATCAGGTATTAAGCGATAAAGTCTACGAAGCTTTCTATCGACTGGAAAATCCAAGAGCACAGATCACTTCCTATGTTTTCGATGTAGTTAGGGCTGAAGTTCCCAAACTAAAATTAGATGAAGTGTTTGAACGTAAAGACGATATAGCCATAGCGATCAAACAGGAACTTTCTGAAGCCATGGATGATTATGGACATGGCATCGTTAAGGCACTAGTTACAGATATTGATCCTGATGAAGAAGTAAAAAAATCTATGAACAGAATTAATGCAGCTGAAAGGGAAAAAACTGCTGCCCAATTTGAAGCTGATGCTGAGAGAATAAAAATTGTAGCCATTGCTCAGGCTGAGGCTGAAAGTAAAAAGTTACAAGGTCAGGGTATTGCAGATCAAAGAAGAGAAATTGCCAAAGGGTTGGAAGACTCTGTAGAAGCGTTAAATAAGGTCGGCATCAATTCTCAGGAAGCATCTGCTTTGATCGTTGTAACTCAACACTACGATACCCTTCAGGCAATGGGAACAAATAATAAAAGTAACCTGATTTTGTTACCTAACTCTCCTTCTAATGCCAGCGATATGATGAATCAAATGATTACTTCATTTACTGCTGCCAGCATGATGGGAGAAGAAATGAATAAAGCGAATAGTGAAAAAGAAAATGGAAATTACGTACGTTAACAATATTTCTTTATTGTCGATTTAATTTCAGAACACCTCTTTTTTACCCATGCCAATTTTGAGAACTATGCCTCTTTATTTTTATGATAAAGAGGCGATTTTTTTATTTACAGCCAAGGCTCATTGATGCCGCATAATTCTTCACTTAATTCCCACAGTCTTATAGCAACGTTATTGTCAAGCGCTTCAGCAGAGGGAGCTTGTCTTTCCATTTTATTGAAATACATTCCATTAAAATCAATGATACTCTTAGAAGTAGCTAAATGTAGCAGTGGTTTAGCTCCTTTTAATGCGGTAAGTCCAAATAATTGGAAAAAAAGCTTAAAAATAAAATTCCCCTCCCGAATGATTCCTGTGTTTACTACCCCAGGATGGAAAGCATAAGTGGTGATAGCCCTGTGTTTGCATATTTCGGCTAATCTTCGGGTAAATAAAATATTGGCCAACTTAGATCTCCCATAAGCTTTGAGAGCGGAATAAGTATTTTCCAGATGAATATCACCGAAATCCAATTTATGCCCTCTATGTGCTTCAGAGGAGGTATTTACAATTCTGGCGGATGGTGCTTCCACCATCAATTCCATCAACAAATAGGTTAAGAAAAAATGGGCCAGATGATTCACTGCAAAACTCATTTCAAATCCATCGACAGATGTTTTTCTTTTTGGCATAAACACGCCCGCATTATTTAACAACACATCGACTCTGTCAACTTTTTCTTTGACTGAATCGGCGAAAGTTTTTACTTCTTTCAAGGAAGCTAAATTTCCCTTGTAGACAAATATGTGTTCGTTATTAGTCTCTGCTGCCAAAGTATTGCGGATACTTCTACCTCTTTCCAAGTCTCGACTGTTAAATATGACGTATCCTCCTTGTGAAGCTATCTCGTTCGCAGCTTCATATCCTATTCCACTTGTAGCTCCTGTAATAACAAATACTTTATCTTTCACATTCATCGTAAATATGTTTTAGCTGTTAGTATTTTCCTGGCTGTCCGTTTAATTTCACTTTTTTTCTGGTGAAAATGTTAGAAATTTGAACTCTCTTCACATTTATTTTTGAAATGATTACTTGTGATCTTGCAATAATTGGAGGTGGAGCTGCCGGTTTTTTTGCTGCTATTCGTGCCGCAGAAAGGTCCACCGATATAAAAATTATCATCTTTGAACAGGCTAAGAGTGTCCTAAATAAGGTACGAATCTCGGGAGGAGGAAGATGCAATGTGACCCATGCCTGCTATGATATAGCAGAATTAATCGAATACTATCCCAGAGGGAAAAGGGAATTGCGAGGTCCTTTTACGAAATTTATGACCTACGATACGATTGACTGGTTTGAGAATAGAGGTGTTAGCTTAAAAACGGAGGAGGACGGCAGAATTTTTCCTACAACAGATAATTCTGAGACCATTATTGATTGCCTGGTACATACGGCTACATCTCTTGGTGTTCACATTTATACTAAATCCAAAGTTACCAACTTACAACCCTCATCTAAGGGATGGATATTTCAGATAAGGAAAGGAATAAAAGTAGAGTGTAGCCGTGTATTGATGGCCACCGGAGGAAGTCCTGCCTCTTGGGAAATGTTAAAAGAAATTGATATTCAGCTTATTTTACCAGTTCCTTCTCTGTTTAGTTTTGAATGGGATCAAAAGGCAATGAAAAAATTGTCCGGCATTTCATTTCAGCAAGCCCATCTTTCCATTCCCCAAACAGCTTTAACTGCTCAAGGTCCTTTGTTACTCACTCACAAAGGGATAAGTGGCCCAGCTGTACTGAGTTTATCCGCTCATGGGGCAAGAATCCTGTACGACAAAGCTTATCATTTTCCTATACACATAAATTATCTTCCTGATTCGAATAGAGCACAACTTAAGGAGCGTATGGATCAGATGAGGAATACTTCTGCCCGAAAACATATAGGTTCGGCCTCCCCTGTTCCTGTACCTCAAAGATTTTGGAAAACCATGTTAATGGAATCTGGTATTAAGCCTGAAACTACCTGGGCAAATGTTTCAAGAACCCAACAAAATAATTTAGAAAACAATTTACTCAGCCATGAATTATTAATTGTAGGAAAGAGTACTAATAAAGAGGAATTTGTGACTAGTGGAGGAGTAAATTTAGCCTATGTTGATTTTAAGCGAATGGAGAGTAAGCAAATGGCTGGCTTATTTTTTGCAGGTGAAGTATTGGATATCGATGCACTTACCGGAGGTTTTAACTTCCAGGCAGCCTGGACCACTGGTTGGATAGCAGGTAATTCTATGGGGGAAGGCTGAGAAGGGCATTAAGTTTCGAAATCCTTATTATTATTTTGAATGTAAGTTTCAACGAAAATAAGAATCTGGATTGGAAAGAAAATTACATTTAAAAATTACTTTTAGTCTTAGAATATTTGTTAATTTGTTATATAAGCTATATTTAGAGGTTGTCCTGAGAGTGTAAATATGAGACTAAAGTTGTTGCTTGTTTTTTGCATCTACGTAACCTGCTCTTTACTTTTTGAAGGCAAAAAAAATTATGCTGGAGACGGTTATACGAGTAATTTACAGGAACTTTGGGAAAGATGGCATCATGCAGCCATAAGGGAGCATAAGTTCGAAGCATTAGATGAATATTTTACGAATCTTCATGACTATTATGGGTTTAATGGATCGGTATTAATTGCCGAGGATAATAGAATTATATATGAAGGAGCTCTTGGATATAGTCATTTTCCATCTCGTTATACAAAGAAGGACTCATTACATATCAACAGTGCCTTCCAGTTAGCATCTGTTTCTAAAATTTTTACAGCTACGGCTGTGTTAATGTTACAAGATTCCGGCCTCATAGATATTAATAATCCTATCCAAACTTATTTACCGGAATTTCCCTATGATGACATTACCATTTTTAACCTCCTATCTCATAGATCAGGTTTAACAAGGTATATGGCTATTGCGGCCAAGCATTATAAAGACATTTACGATCCATTAACAAACAAAGAAATTTATGATATTTATGCCAGGCATAAACCTATCACCTTCTTTGAGCCAAACACTGGGTTTAATTATTGTAACTCAAATTATATATTTTTAGCTGAACTAGTCACCAGAGTTACTGATATGCCCTTTGAAGATTATCTGCAGCAATATATGTTCGATCCATTGGATATGAAAAGTGCTTTTATTTTTAGGAAAGGTATAGATACTGTTAGATCGCACATGGTAGCAGGATATAAAGGTTGGCGAAACAGGAGATGGATAGCAGCCACTGATTATATAGATGGTGTGATTGGGGATAAAGGAATGTATGCAAGTGTAAGAGATTTATACCAATTTGACTGCGCTTTAAATAATCACCAGATCCTAAAAGCCTCCACAGTCGCCACTGCTTTTACCCCTGCCAGTCCAAGAAGAATTCACAATTATGGATTAGGATGGAGAATCAAACGCATGGCAGATAGAAATATCACATATCACTTTGGATGGTGGAGGGGATTTCACACATGCTATCTTAAAGATCCATTGTATAATCGTACCTACATTATATTGACCAATCAAGATATTCCGGGAAGAAATCCTTCTTTTTGGAATGTTTATCATCAGGTAAATAAACTCCTAGCACCATTTGATAAACAGGTTGCCGCATTGAGAGTTGATTTACCAGAAACCACCGAGGAATCAGACACTAGCGAAGAATAATATTTTCTACTGATTTATGCTGCCAGTTATGCTGACCTTATTGATAAGAAGGCTACCTCATATAGCTCGCAGCATTAATATCTATGGATGTACCCGTAGCATGATCCATAAAACCACTTGCCAGAAAAACTACCGTAGGAGCCACATCATAAGGTTCCGTAAGTTTACTCAAAGCCAGTGTACTAGTAACATAATCCATTCCATATTGGTCAATGAATGGTTCTGCCATTTCAGTATTAATAAACCCTGGAGCTATTACGAAACTTTTAATTCCGTCCTTTCCGTAAGCACGGGCTATAGATTTACTCAGAGCAATTAATCCAGCCTTGGAAGCAGCGTAAGCCATATAGTCTTTAGTATCTCCTCTAAAGGCTGCCCTGGAAGAAATATGAATAAAGCGACCAGATCCTTTTCTCTTAAAATGGGGAATCAATAATTTACAAATAGCTGCAGCTGAAATGAGATTAATTTGCAAGGTTTTCTCCCAATTACTTTGAAAAGAGCTCATATCTGCTTCTTCCTCCAAAGATGCTGCAATTGCAGCATTATTTACTACTACATCTATCGTTCCGTAGTGCCTCAGGACAGCAGAAGTAAGTTGTTCGATATCCCGAGGCTTAGAAAAATCCGCTTGAAAAGCTTTCGAAAAATGTCCTAATTCTCGTACTAACTCCTCTGCTTTCTGTGAATGTTTACTAAAGTGAACTGCAACAGAAGCACCTGAGTTTCCCAAATGTTTGGCTATTTCCCTTCCTAATCCTCTGCTACTTCCTGTGACTAATACCACTTGCCCAGATAAGTCAATATTCATGACATATTATTATTATTGGATAATTTCTGTAGCAATCTACACTCAATACCACATACATTCATATTCAATTTGCTACACAACTCAATTTTTCATTTATATTTGCCTCGCAATTTCATCATACATACTTTTAATATTTACATTTCTTAATTGATTTAATCGAGGACCCACATGCAAGCACTACTATTCCCAGGGCAGGGAGCACAGTTTCCCGGTATGGCAAAAGAATTATTTGAAGAATTTGATATTGTAAAAGAAAGATTTAAGCAGGCAGCTGACATCCTGGGTTTTGACATAAAGGAAATCATGTTTGAAGGAACTGAAGATGAACTCCTTCAGACCTCAGTTACTCAGCCTGCTATTTTCTTGCATAGTGTTTGTGCAGCAGAAGCCCATCAAATGAAGAACCAAGCAGATATGGTTGCAGGACATTCATTGGGAGAGTTCTCAGCCTTAGTCGTCGCTGATGTATTAGCTTTTGAGGATGCGCTTAATCTGGTGTCTATCCGTGCAGATGCTATGCAACACGCTTGCAATTTAAGCGATAGTACGATGGCAGCTATTTTAGGCCTGGAAGATAATAAAGTAGAAGAAATTTGTGATAAGGTAGAGGAGGAAGTAGTGGTCCCAGCAAATTATAATACGATAGGTCAGGTAGTTATTTCAGGTACGAGGAAAGGCATAGCTCAGGCCTTAGCATACGCAACTGAAGCAGGAGCTAGAAGAACGATAGAATTAGCTGTAAATGGAGCATTTCACTCTCCTCTCATGGAACCAGCAAGAATAGAACTAGCTCAGGGAATAGAACATACTCCTTTTAATAATGCTAATATCCCCATTTACCAAAACGTCAGCGGTAGAGCTCATAAAAGTAAAGAAGAGATTAAAGATAATTTATTGGCACAATTAACTTCTCCCGTTCGTTGGACACAAACTATCCAACAAATGTTAATTGACGGAGCTGATCAGTTTACCGAAATAGGACCGGGAAAAGTACTTTCAGGATTGGTTAAAAAGATAGATAGAAAATTACCAACCCAACAAATAAGCTGACGATCTCAGTTCCTTTTTAATACGATCCAGGATACATTCAAAAATGAAATAAACCCAATTAATCCCATGGCCCAACCCGCATTTTCTACAGTGATAGTTGGAAGAAGTTGGCCCAAAAAAACAAACCATAAGCCCACAGCCAAAAACATCAAAATAAAGGTGAGTACATATTTTTCAGGAGGAGAAAATGCCAAATACCATTTTGATAAGATCAATGCCAGGAAAGAAAGCCCTGTTCCAGTAGTTATATAAGTAAACCACCCTATAATTTCTACCCCATTCATCGCCAGATTTAATAACCATAGCCAAAAAATATTTAATATACCGACTACTACAACCTTTTGAAACATATGAGTAATGAATACTTTATGAACTATTATATTTCTTTAATTAAGAAAAAATACATCAAAATTCAAGTTGAATTATTCTCCTAAGCCATAAAAAAACTCCTTGACAGGAAACATCAAGGAGGAAAATATAAGTTATCAAAGAAACATTATCAGCTAAAGTGATACATACGTTATTAAAAGCTGGATAAAAATTACTTATAAAATTGCATAATGATAAAGGAACTTGTTACCCCAGACATTTACTCCCTCCACAAGCATGATCAACGAAAGTACCTCTAAAGTGATGGCTCGCATATTGATCGTTTCAACAAATATCTGTCCTCCTGCAGGAAATATGAACTTAAACATTATGTAAAATAATATAGTGAATATTAGGGATGATAAAGCTGCTATACTTAAGCCCATGAATAAACCACTAAAGTAGGCAGTGTTATTATAACTATAAATTGAAAAGAATTTTTTCAATCCCAGGCCTACACCACTTATCATGAAGAAAAAGTTGAAATATCTTAGTTCAGTTATGTATCCATTAACCCAGCCAAAACATTAAGCCGAAAATATGCTGTAAGGGCAAAAGCTGTCATTAAAGCATATTTAACAATAATCTGATTTTCCCAATGTAATTTTCTAGAACTTATATGATAATTTGATACCGCTTGCATATGTTATATTGAACAATGTTAAAAAAGGCGTCGAAGGAGTAATGAGTGAATTAAAAATCACCTAATAATTAGCTGATTATCTAAGCTGATAAGAAATTTTATGCTGAAATGATCCATCTCTCTTAAAGATGTAAAGGTTTGATTGTAATTTTTGAGCAATTAATCTAGCTTTTGTCAATGCATATTGCTTGAGGGGATAAATAAATTCGGCTTTTGATTCTTTGTTAGATGTGACAGCCCAACCATCTTTGTGAGGTATTACGTATTGGTCTGTTCCTTTGGGATGATTTACTTGATTCGTTTCATTAGTGTTATTACTTGGAAGGAAGCTTTTATTATTAAATGTCATAAAGAATAAAAAATTTACAATTATTAAGTTGAATTGAATAAAGAATTAATTTACATTATTATAAACGACATTTGAGTAAAAAAAGTTTTCAAAAATGCAAATTTAATCGAAATAAGTTACAGCTATGTGTAAAATAACTTATTCCTATTCCAAAAAGAAAACTAATTTAACAGTTTAAGAACCAATGTTTTCAGAATATGCCGATTGCTCATAATTCCTGGTAAAATTCCTTTCAGTTTCAGGTCTGCCTCTCTGATTATGAGTAATTTCTCATAAGTGCGTTCCAAAGAATACCTTTTGGCTGCCTGACTGTAATCTTGAGCTGCATAATAGTTAATTCCTAATTGATGTTTGATAGCGTTTATATCTCTTAATTTATAGCTGTGAACCATGGCAATCCCATTAAATAAACGAAATAACGCATTTACGGTTAATACTGGAGGATATAATTTTTCATTCAGCGTCATTCGATCTATGATTAAATGGCTTTTATAGATATTGCCACGGCTAAGGGCATTAACTAATTCAAATACATTAAATGCCTTATCCACATTGATCATCTCATACACAAAAATCTTTCGTCACCTTGGGTCTGTTAAAGGCTTTCATCGATATTGCTATCTTCTCAATTTCGTTTTCGATAAAGGAGAGATTTGTACCAAGACTGCTGACAAAGAATTTCAGGAACTTCTGTATCAAATTGCCAGCCCTTACCTGATAAATATGATTGTACCCACTTTAATACATCCCTATCGTACATTCTTTTTGCCTGAAAGGTAATGCCCTTCTTGCCGACAAGATCCACGCCCTTTTTACTAAGGCCTCCTTTTTTCCCTTTAGCGGCCAACACTAATATGCTTGATGGAATAGGATTCTCAACATAGCCCACCAATTTATCCCATTCTCCTTTTTTTAATTTTTGAGCCTCCTTTAATAGGATAAGTCTATGGGATGACATCACAGGGAAGCTTCTGCATTCATTGATAATTTGATGCGCTTGAACATCTGCTCCATAGTAAATTTGCTTATTAAATGCCGCTTCAGTTTCTGTTAATACTTCTGAACTTAGCCGTTGGACCAATTTATCAATAAAATAAGTTTCTTCTCCATACAAATAGTACAAAGGCACAAATACCTTTTTATCCAAATGTGTTGTTATTTGATCGAAACTCAATTCAGGCATATAGAACTCCTATTTTCGGGCCACTCTCCACCCCAACTATAAACATACCTATAATTAAGTTAAATACTGAGAAAAGAATTGGCTGGTCGTTTCCAATGCAAGGTCAAGTTGTGAATTTGTTCCTTCAAAGGGATGTTTAGCACCAAATGTATGTCCTGTCTGTGGAATTAATCTTAGTTTCGTTAGTTCAGGAGAAGCATAAATATTAAGTTGTTCCGCATCGTAAAATGGCACCGTTTCATCATGTTGTCCGTGAAGAATAAGAAAAGGTTTTTCTAATGTCCTTACGGCCTCCAAGATATTCAGGGACCCTTTAACATTTTTTTCCAAATCCCGTTAGTAGCTCTTTCCCTAATTTAAGTACCTGCCCTGTTCTTGAATTTACTACCTCATGATATCCTTTTTCTTTCCATTTCTGTTTCACTTTTTTTCTCGTAGCGATCAAAAGTGGATACTGCCCCCCAGGTACAAATAGCTGAAACTTCACGCAATTTCCTTGCTGCCAATAAACCTATCCCTCCTCCTCTACTATGTCCCAAAATGCCTATCTCTCTATCAACAATATCTCCCAAAATATTTGTTTGAGTAATGGCTTTTACAATTTCGATCGTTTCTTTTACTTCTAAACTAAAGGTGTTTGCCTGAAATTTGTCTAGTTCAGTGAATTGATCCAGCTCACTCCCTATTCCATTGTGAGAAAAATTAAATGCTAACATTGTCAATTCTTTTTCTATCAGATATGAACCTATGTAGGGAACGAATGCCCAGTCCTTAAATCCCTTAAATCCGTGTAAGTATAATATCAATGGCCTTTTATTGACATAATCTGGGCCATAAAGGCTCATCTGAATTTGGTTTCCTTTTTCAGTCGTATATGTAATTTCCTTAGTCATAAGTGTAAGAAATATAAGCATCTCTGTTGATAAAGGATAAAAAAATTACCCCTATCATCTGTTTACTAAATCAATTTTGGTACAGAGAATCAAGTATGGGTGAAATTTTATTTACTTTCAGAGTTCTTCCTCTTTAAATCCATATTTTCCTCTCAAAGGAACAAATTTAAAGGTATTCAATGAAGTTATGACAAATTCTTTGGGAGATTGTTTTTCTACTAAGGTCATTCGTTGTTGTTCTCTTGTACCAACGGGAATAACCATCCTGCCTTTAACTCCCAATTGTCTTTTTAAGGCGGCGCGGAATGATCGGACTTGCCAGCTGTAACTAAAATTCGCTCATATGGTTGATATTTTGGCCAGCCCATAGATCCATCACCACAATATTGATTCACTTTTAATTCAAGTTCTTCCAACATATTTCGAGCTTGAAGGTATAGTTGATTATTTAATTCTACACTAAACACTCTCATGCCCATTTGCGCTAGTATAGCTGCCTGATAACCTGATCCTGTCCCAATTTCCAATACTTTCATTTTGGGTTTCAGTTGGAGTAATTCCGTTTGAAAGGCTACCGTAAAGGGTTGGCTAATGGTTTGACCTCCTTGGATGGGCAATGCTCTGTCTTCGTACGCCTGCTCCGCAAACACATTTTCTACAAAAAAATGACGTGGAATGGCTTCAATAGCTTCAAGAACTCTTTCATCTGAGATACCTCTGTTTCTTAGTTCTCCTACCATTCTAGCTCTCAACCCTTTATGCTTGAATGTGTCTAACAAATCCGACCAGTTAAAACGGTAAATATTTATGGCTAAAGGTAAGGAATATATAACAGGGGTTCCTAATATCTAAGGTGATAAAACCAGGATAATTATAAGTTGATCGGCTTATGATAGAACAATGTTCAATTAGTTAGGTTAATTTTCTTTAAATATAATATATAACATTTCTTATGTATTTTTGTAAAATTTATCGATCGAAAAACAATACGTGTTGTTCAACATTGAATACATATTAAATTATATTACACATAAAAAAGATCAATTCTATATATGAAAAGAAGTCATCCGGATACCTTTGTTAACAGACATATAGGGCCAACGATTGAAGAAGCGACGCAAATTCAGCGACAATTGGGAATCAACGACTGGGAAGAACTTATTCGGGAAACAATTCCTTCAGACATAAGAATTTCTCCTGAAGAAATGGAAGATTTGCCAGAAGCAAAGAGTGAATATGAGTTCCTTCAATGGATCAGGGAATTAGCGGAAAAAAATGAGCTGTTTGACAGCTATATTGGGATGGGCTATTATGATGTAATTACGCCCTCTGTCATTAAAAGAAATATTTTCGAAAATCCAGGTTGGTATACCCAGTATACTCCCTATCAAGCGGAAATATCGCAAGGAAGGTTGGAAGCATTACTCAATTTTCAGACGATGTCAGCGACTTGACGGGTTTAGCTGTAGCAAATGCATCTTTGCTGGATGAAGCTACTGCAGCGGCTGAAGCGATGAGCATGACCTATCATTACAGAATTAAAAAATCAGAAAAATTCTTCTCACCAGGTATGGGTATCTAGTGAATGTTTTCCACAGACCATCGATGTAATTACTACTCGTGCAAAGGGATTAGGTCTGGAAGTGGTCGTTGTAGAAGATATTGAAAATCAACAACCAGGAGAAGAAGTTTTCGCCGCAATTGTTCAATATCCAGATAAAGAGGGACGAGTTCGCGATTATCAACAGCTTTCGGATCGCCTTCATCAGCAGGATAGCTTTCTGATCGTAGCTTCAGATATCATGAGTCTCATGGTCCTTAAAGAGCCGGCCACTTTTCAGGCTGATGTAGCTGTTGGTTCCACCCAACGCTTTGGTGTTCCTATGGGATATGGAGGTCCCCATGCAGCCTATTTTGCTACGACTCAAACGTTCACCAGGATGATCCCCGGTCGTATTATCGGAGTCTCTGTAGATAAACACAATCACCAGGCCTTACGTATGGCCCTACAGACCAGAGAGCAACATATCAGAAGAGATAAGGCTACATCTAATATTTGTACTGCGCAGGCACTGTTAGCTATTATGGCGAGTATGTATGCGGTGTACCATGGCCCAAAGCAGTTGAAGGCTATAGCACTTTACATTCATCATCTCACTCAATCATTAGCAACTTTGTTAGTTAAACATGGATTCAATGTGGTACATCAAGCTTTTTTTTGATACCCTTAGAATCGAACTCCAGAGTAAAGAAGAACTGAACCGCTTGAGGGAAATAGCTATTGATGGGAGAATGAATTTCTATTACACAGAACAGGCAGTACAGATTTCTTTGGACGAAACCACGAATCCATCGAAACTGATCCGAATCTTAAATGCATTTTTGACCCTGCGTTCTATACCTTCTGAAGATGCAGATGTTCAAACATCTATTCACGAGGGTTCTTTTTCCAGGCCGAATTGGGATCAATCTTTTGACCGTACGTCTGATTACTTGACTCACCCCATCTTCAATAGCTATCATTCAGAAACAGCGATGATGCGGTACATTAAAAAATTGGAGAAAAAAGATTTGTCATTAACATCGGCCATGATTCCATTGGGTTCATGTACGATGAAACTAAATGCAGCTACTCAGCTCATTCCAGTTTCTTTTCCAGAATTTGCAGGAATACACCCTTTTGCTCCGATTAATCAAACAGGAGGGTATCAAAGGGTAATCCATTTATTAGGGGAGGCCCTATGTACTATTACGGGCTTTTCAAATATCTCCTTTCAACCAAACTCTGGTGCTCAGGGAGAATATGCTGGATTAATGGTCATTCGTGCTTTCCATGAAAATAATGGTGAAGCCCACAGAAATATCGCTTTAATTCCTTCCTCTGCTCATGGAACGAATCCTGCCAGTGCTGTGATGGCAGGAATGAAAGTAGTCGTTGTTCAATGTGATGAAATGGGCAATATCGATGTATCAGACCTAACAGAAAAAGCTGAACAATACAGCTCTTCTCTTGCTTGCCTGATGATCACTTACCCATCTACCCACGGAGTATTTGAATCAAATATCAAAGAAATCTCACATATTATTCATTCTCATGGAGGTCAGGTTTATATGGACGGGGCCAATATGAATGCCCAGGTAGGATTGACTCATCCGGCGCATATTGGAGCTGATGTGTGCCACTTAAATCTGCATAAGACCTTTAGCATCCCCCATGGAGGAGGAGGCCCAGGTATGGGCCCTATTTGTGTTGCCAGTCATTTAGGTCCTTTCCTACCCAAGCATCCTATTATACCTACAGGAGGTCAAAGAGGAATCACGGCCATTGCCGCAACTCCATATGGAAGTGCTAGCATCCTGTTAATTTCTTTGGCTTATATTTATTTGCTGGGGAAAGAAGGCTTGATTGATTCTACCCGATATGCTATTATCAATGCCAATTACATGAAAAGTAGACTGGAGAGTAGTTATTCAGTATTATTCCAGGGAGAAAATGGCAGGGTAGCCCACGAATTTATTATCGATCTACGTGAATTTAAACAGAAAGCAGGATTAGAGGTAGATGATATCACTAAAAGGCTTATAGATTATGGATTTCATGCGCCCACAGTTTCCTGGCCAGTTCCTGGAACGATCATGATAGAACCTACAGAAAGTGAACCTCTAGCAGAATTAGACAGGTTTTGCGATGCAATGATCAGTATAAGAGAAGAAATAAAAGCTGTTGAATTAGGGTTGGCCAATGAGCAAGATAACATGCTAAAAAATGCTCCCCACACATTGATAGAGGTAACAGCTGACGAATGGGAACACGGTTATAGTCGTAAAGAAGCTGCCTACCCTACAGGTGTGGATCAACAAAATAAATTTTGGCCTTCGGTTTCCCGAATTGATAACGGATATGGAGATAGAAATTTAGTGTGTACCTGTCCAGATATAGCTTCATATCAAACGGAAGCTATTAGCAATAGTTAATATCGCCAATGGATAGAATCAAATAATTATTTCCATGAAGCCATGACTTGAAGACCTGTAATAATCAGGTCTTCAACTATTTTTTGGGGGTTAGACGCAAAGACATTTGTCTTTCTATTAGCCAGAACGGCAGAAATCGATCCAGCTTCAAATCCCATGATCTCGGACAATCCATAAATTCCAGCGGTCTCCATTTCCATATTTAATAAGCGAAAATCGCGAAATGAAAAGGTGGCAACTTTTTCTACCAGATCGGGAATAGTGGAGCGAACATATCCGATTTGCCGTCCCTGGGGTCCATAAAAACCGGAAGAGGTAAGTGTTATTCCCCATTTTAGGTGCGAATGATGCGTTTGGATCGTCTGGAAAAAAGAAGAAGAAGATATGGCACCATATGGACGAGTGGGAATACCTTTTACTTTATTTACATATCTTTCAAGCTCTGCTTCAAAGGTTTCCAGCAAAGGGTTTGAAGGACGCAAATAATAGTGCATTAACCCACCAATCCCTACAGCGAATCGGGTAGCTATATGTCTACCTACGGGCAGATCTGCTTGCAAAGCACCACAGGTACCCAGCCGAAGTATCTTAATGGCTTTCATCTCTTTTTTTACTTCGAGAGAGGACCAATCCAAATGTACTAATGCATAAAGCTCATTCAGAACAATATCTATATTGTCCGTTCCAATTCCAGTGGATATGACAGAAATTCTCCTATCCTGAAATCTTCCCGTATGTGTATGAAACTCTCGATGCTGTTTCTTTACCTCCATTTTATCAAAATGCTTACTAATCAATCCTACTCTTTGAGGATCACCTACCAGGATGATACTAGAAGCCACTTCTTCAGGAAGTAAATTTAAGTGGTAAATACTACCGTCATTATTCCGGATGATTTCCGAAGACCCCATAGACCGTTCACAAAATGTGATTTTTTAAGATTGTTATCTGAATTCGAAAGAATAAATCGTATTTTATAGAAGGTAATGTAACACTAATCTACCTGATAATCATAAAATAAGTGTAAATCCGTTATAACCTTTGTCAGTCTTAGGAAGTATATATTTAGTAGCTTTAGGGGATTATAGCGTTTTTAGCTTTTTATTTATAAAAAAGTGACCTTTTACTACATACCAAGGTCATATAGAGGTGAAATAGTATTTGCAACTAACTTAAAAAGCGAATATTTTCGCCTGTTGAAAAGGTGGGAAGGCATAAATGTTAGTTATAATCTTAAGCTTGCCATATTATAGAAATTTTATACAAAGCGATACATGAGACAGCTCAAAATTAGTAAGCAAATTACCAATCGTGAATCACAGTCACTGGATAAGTATTTGCAAGAGATTGGAAAGGTAGAATTGCTTACACCTGATGAAGAAGTGGAATTGGCTCGTAGAATTAAGCAGGGAGATCAGGTTGCCTTGGAAAAGTTAACAAAAGCAAACTTGCGTTTTGTCGTTTCAGTAGCGAAGCAGTATCAAAATCAGGGCTTATCTCTTGGAGACTTAATTAACGAAGGTAATTTGGGGTTAATTAAAGCTGCAAAACGGTTCGACGAAACACGTGGCTTTAAGTTTATATCATATGCAGTTTGGTGGATACGTCAAAGTATTCTTCAAGCTTTGGCAGAACAGTCAAGAATTGTCCGCTTACCACTGAATCGTGTGGGAGCATTAAACAAAATTGGTAAAGCCTTTTCTAAACTTGAGCAGGAGTTTGAACGTGAGCCTTCTCCAGAAGAGATTTCAGAAGTATTGGATAATATGAGTGAAGATGAAATCTCCGATACCCTAAAAATATCTGGGAGGCATGTTTCTGTTGATGCACCATTTGTTCAGGGAGAAGAAAATAGGTTGTTGGACGTATTAGAGAATGATGCAGAACCTAATCCCGATAATGAACTTATCAACGAAAGTTTAAGTAAAGAGGTAGAGCGTGCACTAAGTACCTTAACCCAAAGAGAAGCAGAAGTCATCCGTCTTTATTTCGGAATAGGCGTTGAGCACTCTTTGACGCTAGAAGAAATTGGTGAAAAATTTGATTTGACCAGAGAGAGGGTACGCCAAATTAAAGAAAAGGCTATTCGAAGACTTAGGCATACTTCCAGGTCAAAAGGATTAAAAACATATTTAGGTTAATAGATTGCATCCCCTTTATGGGGATGTTTTTTTGTCCTTTATTCTCCCTGAGATTAGATCTATTTATTTATGGCCCATTTAGCAGGATCTCTACCTACCATTCCATTCAAACCATAATCAGTTACAAACCATAATAAGTTTCTGCTATAGCTAGATTGGTTCATCTCTCCGGTAAAAATTCTTCCCATATGTTTGGAAATATGATAATTAATCATTTTCCCTATAATAACATGAGACCTGTTTTTTCCTAATCGAAACAAACTTGCCAATCTCCCATCATACCAAAGATCCAAGATCCTTTGCCACATATATAATTCAGCCAGATATTCTTCCTGAAACTTTAAGAGGCCACCTTGAGATTTTTTACTCAATGCTTCAGCTAACATTACAGCACTTTTTATGGATAACGCGGCCTGATTGGAAAATATGGGATCGATATAGGCAGCTGACGACCCAATTAATAACCAATTACTTCCTTTTATCCGATGATGGATGTAGGAATGATATGGCTGCATACTAACAGGGCTTAATCTTCGGGCATACCTTGTGGCCCATGCGAGAAACGGATCTTTAGCCAGGAAGGTATCATACTGCTCTTCAATCGTTGTTCCCATCGAAATTAGTAACTCCTCAGATGCAATGATCCCCAATTCCTCTCTACCTGGCAAAGGGATACGCCATCCCCATCCATGCCTATATCTATCTATATGAAGATTTGTCTTATACTTAAGTACTACCCCATCGTGGCAGGCAGTTAATATGTGTTCCTTTCTACTGAAGTCTTCCTTTTCTAGCTCCATATTTTCAGGTAAGGGCACTTCATCGGAAGCCACAATAATGAGGTCGGGAGGAGCAGAAAAAAAATTATCGGAGGCTGCCAGAGTCTTCTCTGCAAGTGTTAATTGATCATTTTTTTCATCATATGTTATATGAACTGGACAAATAAATGAAGGAACACCATATTTTTTGGTAGCCTGCCTTAATACTGCATCCAGGAGATGACCAGGGATATGATAAGCGTATTGTGGATACTTACTTTTAAATTTTTCAAACAAAAAATCCACTGCTATATTTTCATCCAAACAAACTGACACTCCAGAGTTTCTCATACTGGTAGGCCTTAGAAAATCCTCCAAATCCAATGCTTTGAGCGAGGGAATAATAGCAGGTTGTAGCGTCTCTCCAATGTCGGGAGATATATGTTGGCCTTCACTAAATATCGCCACCTTAAGTCCCTGTTCAGATAGTAAACTACCAAGGATATTCGCTGCTGGTCCTTCACCTACAATGGCAATAGTCTGTGGCGTGCTATTCATACTACGAGTAAGCTTATGCTTTAATTTTTCGGCACCTATTAGAGAAAATATACGTTCATTTAGATAAGACCGAAAATGTATGCCAAATATGGTATAAATAAGTAAAAATAAATTCTCTTAGGCCCATTTTATCATATTCAGCTTAGTGAACAAATTAAGAACTATCATAGAACGTTCCTGGCGGCTTATAAAATTCCAATTATTACAGAAAGATATTTCTCCGCAGAAAAAGGCACTTTCTATCGCTTTAGGCATTTTCTTTTCTATTCTGCCTATTTGGTCAGTCCAAACAATAGCTGCCTTAGCTGCTGCCCATCTGTTAAAATTACATAAAGGCATAGTCTTGCTATCTGTAAGTATAAGCATGTTTCCCGTCACACCGTTTATCCTCTATGCCAGTTTCATAGTAGGGGGAATGCTTATGGAGGATGCTCAGGTGTTAACGTTTAATATGAACTTAACCTTTGATGATTTTACTGATTATTTGTACCAATATTTGATAGGAAGCTTTTTGTTGGCACCGATAGCAGCTGTGGTAGCCGGAATATGTTCTTATACCTTATTTATCTATATCCCTCCTTCTAAGAAAAACAGAAATTGCAAATAGATTAGTCTCCTCTCTTCTTTTTCCTTTCAATTAAATAAATCTTGAGATCGTCAAAAAATCTTCCTGGATGTGAATTTACTTCTTTAATTAAAGCGTTAACATTTGCGGTGGTAGTCAATAGGGAATCATAAAGAATTCTGTCATTCAATAATAATCCAAGAGTCCCATCACTCGTATCCATTTTACTAAATATTTCTTCTACGCTGCCCATCGCGGCACTTGCATCTGTGATTAAAGATTTAATTTCACTGGAGGTCGCCTTAAATGAGTCTGTCGTAACTCTTACATTACTAATAATACCCTGAATATCACTGTTTCTATCTTCTAATGCGCTGACAATACTTAACGACTTCTGACTAATTCCACCGAAGACATTCATGACGCTATCTACTTGCTCCGATATAGATCGGATATTTATGGCAGATTGTTTTGTCTCTTCCAAGGTTACAGCAATAGCGTCCCTTCCCTGAGGATCATTTATTAATTGTCTGATAGATGAAGTAATTTGATTTAGGTCACTGGCCAACCTACTGAGTTCTATAAGGATTTTTGTTCCTTCAGGTAACAAATCTTCAGCCTTGGTCAAAATACTTTCTTCCTGTACTCCTTCAATAAAATCTTGATCTTTATAGTATTTTTGGGAAGGAGTTTCCGCATTGACCCTGATTTGAACACCTTTAGATCCCAATAAATCTGTGCTATATATCATCGCAACCGAATTCAAAGGAATCTCCATATAATTATCAAACTCCAACTTTACTATCGCAATACCTTCCGAAAGATCAAGGCGTAAATCTCCAATTTTTCCTACCCTTAGACCATTTATCGTAATAGGGTTACCTCTAACTAATCCCTGAACATTTTCATATTTTGAATATAAAACGAAGGGTTTTCCGAATAATTTAGACCCTTTGAGATAATTAATACCGACCCAAAACAAGATAAGGGCCCCTAATGAAAATAATCCGAATAGTACTTCTTTTCTGATTTTCAAACCTTATTGAATATATTTTTTGACTTAAAATACAATCTTAATCATTTCAAATTGCTAACCAAGGATTATTTTGTATGAAATACAATGCTTAGAGAGTACGGAACGTTAAATAAAAAAGATTTAAACCTTCTGGTTTAAGCTGTGACTTTCTCCTATTATTTCCTTCTACACTAATAGAACTTTAAACTTTAACGTTTAAGTACCTTTAAAGCATTTCCTATTTTTAATAGAAAATTTTTTATAAGGTGCATTATTAGTAATTTCAGGTTCAGATAATTTATTCATTAATTTTGATACAGTTATCTGGTGTTATCGGTGATAAACATCTAGATTTTATCGGTTTACAATTAACAAGATGACCAATAATAACACACTAAAAATCTTGCTGGTCTTAGCGGGTCTCTTATTTATGTCAGGAGTGGCATATTTAGGTGTGGAGTATTTTAATAAAGATAACCTAATTAAGGTTCAAAGTGTTGAAATCGATCAATTAGAGGGGGAGTTATTAGAAATTGAAAACAACCTTAATCACCTGGAAATCATATATGATGACAGGCAAGAGGAGATAGATGTAACTAATGAATTGCTCGAACAATCCTATGCCAGGGTTAAAAAGTACGAAGAAGTGATAGAAAGACTAAAACGCGAGGGCAAGATTGATAAGAGGAAGATCAGTGAATTGGAAACCATTCTGGCTAGATTGAAGGGCGATTTATCGGAAAGATATAAAACAGAGCTTGACAGAGTGTATCAGGATAATCAAAAGCAGAAATCTATCCTCGATACCATGATTAAGAAGGACCAGGAAAGACGCCAACAATATGCTGAGGAAACCAACAGATTGAGAAATGAGGTAGACTCTTTAAGGCGCGTTGTGGGTAAAAACCAGAAATACATGAATATGGTTAATAAGTTAACCGTAGCAAATTTCAAGTTTTTCAACAAAAAGATTTCTAATGGTAAAGTTGAGGCGGGATATCAATTTAAACACTCAGATCTGGAGGTATTACAGGTACGTTTTGATATCCTGGAATCTTACGCTGCAGAAGCTAAACTTTATCAGTTGTATATGATTATTAGATCTCCAGATGGATTTATTTTGGCAAATCCTGAAGAGGGATATGGAGGAAATGAATCTATTCAAGGGCAAATGAAGACGGTTTCAAATGAGGCTCCTGTCAATTACACCAAAACGAAAGAATCAGTAACTATAGATTTCAAACTTCCCACTTCTGAAACCTGGACCGAAGGTCTTTATAAAGTACAAATTATGCATGAAGGGGATATTTTAGGGGAGGGGGAATTTAGGGTTAACTAGCCACCATATTGATCGACTAAATTCGACAAAACATAGTTTAGCGGCTTCTCCTTTGGGGGCCGCTATTATTATTATTCATGCATATAATTAATGGTAGAAGACTTATGTTAAAAAGTAAACTTACGCACTTGAAGTTAGTCTTGGAGAACATAATATGGTACCAGTACTTTTAATATTACATCCATACGTACAGAAAAAATTATATATGCTGTTCCATTAATTCTAAGATAAGCTTGTCTTTAGGTTTTTTAGAAGAGTTAAATCTATTTAAGGACATTTGGATGGGAGACATTCCTTCCAAATCCTTAAACAAAGGATCCGCTCCGTAGGTCAATAAGTATTCTGCCATTCTGGCTTTACCTCCTGAAACGGTATAGTGAAGTGGAGTTCTTCCCTGGTATATACCTGTAGCCTGGATATTAACTTCTGCTCCTCTTTCTACCAAGAAGCGCATGAGCCTGAAATGATCATTGTAAACAGCCCAATGTAAAGCACTTAAGCCACCTCCTTCCGGCATCAGATTTATGTCCACTCCTTGATCAAGCAACATATTAATGGCTTCCACTTCTCCATAATAACTTAACATATGTATAGCCGACCTCCCTTTTGCATCTCCTGCGGTGACCTTTGCATGAACCTGACTACCTTTAGCAATTAATTGTTTTGATATATCTGTAAGTCCTTGCTCACAAGCTACTAGCAGTGGAGTCCATCCTTGCTGTCGATCCACATGATTAAGATTTGCGCCTTCGGAAATGAGCCATTCTGCAATATCTGTGAAATTTTCGTTTATTGCCATCATAAGAGGAGTCCAACTCCTTCTTTCTGAAGTATAATCTATTTCTGCTCCATGAGCCAATAATAATCTCGCAGCTTCTCTATTTCCCAATATACAAGCAAGATGAAGAGGAGTATTACCAAACATGTCAATGACATTAGCCATGGCATTATAAGCTAATAATAGTGCTACAGCGGCATTGTTTTCTTCGTATACAGCCTCGTGAAGCAGGGAACTCCCCCGGTCATTTCTCGCATTTGCTGATCCCCCAAGCATTAAATAATGCTCTAAATACTTGAGATCGTGTTTCCTTATTGCATCAAACAGTGGCATGATTTCTATTTTCTTCATCTGACTGTAAATAGCATAATAGCATATTTTCACAGACAGTAAATTCAACTAATTAACGATACGATTGCGTTAATAATATTTGCAATTAATCCGCTTCAAACCACAGCATATAGCAGTATTTCTGACACAAGCAATATATGTAATTTGTTTACAAATTCAAGTACACCTATTTAAATAGCTTCATAGATATAAATAGGCTTTGGGTTTAAGTTTACAGCATTATTTACTTAAACAGAAGCAGGAAAAATTAAACTTTCTGTTTATGTAACGATGAAATGATGGGGACTGTTATTCACAATCAAAGATTATTTTCAATATGGGGAGAATCATTCTGGTATACTCCTTCTGATTCGAAATAAGCCAGAATATGTTCTTTAAGAATATGGATTTGAGAAAAAATATCCTGATGCGGTAGTGGTTTTAGTAATTTCCAGTGGGGCCAACCATCATTATCCAAGTAGGATAATTCATAATAGCCAGAAAAGGAGAAGAGCTTACAAATGGCTATATGCATTAAGTCTACTTTTTCTTCCTTAGTAAACTCTCGTGGATTTGCTCCTAATTCCCTTACACCTATCAAGAAGATGATTGACTCCAGGGTCATTTTCTTACCAAATTGATGCTCCAGATAACCCTCAAGTCGCTTCCACCTTGTATTTAAGTCTAGTTCCATGGCTAACTTATTACGAGAATGATACTTGCCGCAATATGATCAGACCTTGCTATCGAATATTTTGGGTTCCTATTCGATTCCACCTGATAAAGAAATCTTTTTCATAGGAGAAAAAGATAAACAAAGGCTTTCCAACAATATGGTTTTCAGGAACAAATCCCCAAAAGCGACTATCCTCAGAATTATGTCTGTTGTCCCCCATCATAAAATAGTAATCCATTTCAAATGTATACGTATCTGTCGGATTTCCGTCTATATAAACTTTTCCATCTTTAGTAGTGATTTCATGCTTCTCATAGGCTTCAATCACTCTCTTGTACAAGGAATAATTTTTTAGATTAAATTTGATTTTCATTCCCTCTTTTGGTATTACGATTGGACCAAAATTATCCTGATTATGGGGGAAAGTAGATTGTTGACGAGGGTATACACTCGGAACGAACTCTCCTTTTTTGTCATATACCGTATCTACTTCTTGAATGGTAGGATTAGTTTCCAGAATTTTTGCGATAGAATCAGGCATCCACATGAAAAAGACGTTGGGATGAACAGAAGTCGGAGTCCAATTTGCATTTTGAGTTACAATGTCTTGCCTATTTCCCTGTGACTGTAGTAGTAACTTACGGAATCCCAGTTCATTCATATCCGGGAAAGTAAATTCAAATAGTCCTCTGGTGCCTTTTACTCTTTTTCTGGAAACGAAATTACTTTCAGATTTTGCAGTCACTGCATATTGGTACTGCATATTAGGAGGGTTCCATGCTTCTTTTCCATCTATATATATTTGTTGGTTTTTTATAGATAAGGTATCTCCCGCTACTGCTACACATCTTTTAATATAGTTTTCCTTCATGCTTAACACCTGAACCTTTCCTGCTCCATCTCCAAGGTCATGAACATCATGTGCAGGATAATTAAATACCACTATATCATTTCTTTTTACCTCTGTAAGGCCAGGAAGTCTAAAATAAGGAAGTTCTATAAAATCCAGATAAGAAGGAACCGTGAAGTTAATGCCCAAAGAAGAGAGATTAACACTGATTTTATTATGAACAAAAGGTACAGCCAAAGGAATCTTAGGCATCCTGGGGCCATAATGAAATTTGCTGACGAACAGAAAGTCTCCTGCCATTAACGTTCTTTCCATAGAACTTGTAGGTATCATGAAAGCTTCTATGAAAAAGGTTCTTATAATCAATGCAGCAACTCCTGCAAAAAGAAAAGCATCTGCCCCATTCTCTTCCTCCACTTTTTGCAGGAATATTCTTTTGTTCAGCAGGTGGGCCTATATAATGTGTTTTTTTATCGAACCCTATTTGGGGAAAATATATAAAAGGGATAATTACTGCCCCAGCCTGCTCTTTGAATTTATATTTCCCATATGCCTTAGCTAATTCTATATTCATAGAAATTTTAACCAAAGTTCTGACAATAGGTATCAATGTTAGTATAATCCACCAAATAGGCTTACCAATAATTTTTAACCACACTACATCACAATATATTGGAATCCAAGCTTTCCACCCCTGTTCTCCCGCTTTTTCAAATAGTTTGTGAAGCCCAAGACTTATTCCAATATAAAACAGTCCAAAAAGAAGAGAATAAAATATTGTTGTGCTATCCATGTTTGGATGATTTATGTTCTATATCTGAAAATTTGACTAAAGTATGCAAAGTTAATAAATCCCTTGGCTCTTTCCATTCCAAGTTTTAACTCTTTACTTAATTTGTTGCTACGTTTTAAAAATGCTTACAGTTGCTGTAAAATTATTAGCGCGTTCCGGGATGCTTCCTTTTATCAGAATATCGGAAATGTCTAATCTGACATGTTTCCATGGCTTAATTAAACGCCTTTTCTTAATAACGCAAAACTACCGAGTTGATTTATACGCATTTTAAAGCCCCTTCTAAAAAACATTTCAACCCGTATAACTAACCGTACTTGCAAGTAATTTTTCCGTGTAGGATACAAACTATCGTATTAACCGGAATTATTATGATATTTATAATGTAAACGAAAAGAATAAAGGTATTATAAAGGATTAGCTCAGTTATTTTCTTTAGCATGTTGTGTTATGTGAACTGCTTCAAAATTTACCAACTAGAACATTTAGTGAAGCAAAGATGGAATTTTTAATTATATGAGGAATACGCAACATAGTAAATTGAATGAAGATGATTACGAACCCCTGGATTCGCCGTACTATCCTCTTTTTTCAAACGACAACCAGAACGCAAATATGGAAAATGAAGCGCAAATTAAATTACATAGGCTAGCTGGAGTTACCTCTCAAGAGCTTAAGCTTCAACCAACACAATCTCTGACAACAGCTGTAAAGCTTGGATTAGTTTCTGTGATTTTTCCTTTGATGACCATGGGATTTTTACATATGAATGATAGATTGTTAGCGTTAAATCAGATTAATTCTCAAAATGGAGCAAAGCTGAAGCAACTGGAAATGAGGATAGATAACATGAAGCATATTCAGGATCAGCGCTTTAAAAAAGAACACCAATATCGTAAAAACAATGATTTTTACAAGGATAAACAAATTGATTTACCTGATCACCTAAGAGAATAACACGCGAAAGCAAACTAGAACTCTTATTATCCACACCTCTACCACTTTTTTACTACCCCGAGCATTACAGAATATATAAACTATTAGATTCCTGGTTAATTCAGAATCTGTTCTGTGTCATATCCATCCTGATCGTATTTACATATATGAAGGTGAAAGTTACTTCCTTTGATTGTTGTCCTAAAGATAATGTCATATCTTCACCGTATACCAATGTTTACATTTCTCCATTTAATCATATATGGGACCTGCTAAATTGGATTTATTTCCAGAAGGAAAGCTCAGAATAACTTTATTAAGATTGTGTCATCAGTTACTAGAATCCTACGATCAATTTCAGGATACAGTAATGTTGGGGATTCAGCCTAGAGGTGTATTTCTTGCTAAAAGGATTATTGATACCTTAAAAACCATAGATGACAATTTATATCTTCCATACGGTGCCTTAGACATTACTTTTTTTCGGGATGATTTCAGACGACGTGGTGCCCCTTTAACTCCAAACAGAACGAAAATTGACTTTCTGATTGAACAAAATAGGGTGATATTGGTGGATGACGTCTTGTATACTGGCAGAACGGTCAGAGCTGCTCTGGACGCTATGTTAGCTTATGGCCGCCCACAATCAGTGGAATTGTTAGTATTAGTAGATAGAAAGAGAAAAAGAGAGCTACCTATCGAACCTTCTTTTGTGGGTATTGAAGTTGATACCATAGAGACTGAAAGGGTTATTGTCGAATTAATGGAAAGTGGAGGAAAAGATCAGGTATATTTAGTTTCTCAAACCAAGGAAGATTAATATATGTCTTTTAGTCAGCAACATCTGTTAGGAATAAAATACATCTCTAAAGAAGATATAAAGCACGTTTTTGAGGTTGCAGATAATTTTAAAGAAGTACTCAACAGGCCCATTAGAAAAGTTCCCTCCTTAAGAGACATCACAGTAGCCAATATGTTTTTTGAAAGCTCTACGAGAACCAGAATGTCTTTCGAGTTAGCTGAAAAGAGATTGTCTGCGGATGTGATTAATTTTTCTGCTACGACCAGCAGTGTAAAAAAAGGAGAAACTTTACTGGATACGGTAAATAACATTTTAGCCATGAAGGTTGACATGATTGTTATTCGGCATCCTTTTCCCGGGGCTCCTGTATTTCTGAGTAAACACATTTCTGCCAAGATTATTAATGCCGGGGATGGAACGCATGAACATCCTACACAGGCATTATTAGACTGTTACTCTCTGCAGAGAAAGTTTGGCCGAGTGACAGGCCTGAAGGTAGCAATTGTAGGAGACATTTTACATAGCAGAGTGGCATTATCCAACATTTTTGCCCTAAATAAACTTGGCGCAGAGGTAATGGTATGTGGTCCCCCGACACTTATTCCACCTTATATAGAGGAGTTAGGGGTTAAAGTAAGTTACCACCTTTTACCTGCACTTCAATGGTGCGATGCAGTGAATATGCTTAGAATACAATTAGAAAGGCAAGATATCAAATATTTTCCCAGCCTCAGGGAATATCATATGCTTTATGGATTAACTCCCGAAGTTATGGAGCAAGTAGGTCATCCTTTAGTCATCATGCATCCAGGCCCTATCAACAGAGGCGTGGAAATTACTTCGGAAGTAGCAGACTCTTCAGACGCCATTATCTTAGAGCAGGTAGAAAATGGAGTAGCTGTAAGAATGGCCGTTCTTTACGTATTGGCACAAACATAAAACACCTAATTTTCTACCAATGATAACTACGTACAACCATTTCACGTCTTAAGAAATACTTTAGTACCTTTACAGAGGTAATTATTTTTGGGAATTACGGCATGAAAATATTTCGTTTAGAGTGGCTGTTTCTTCGATCCTATATTGGCCCTTTGTTGATGAGTTTTGCAGTCATCCTGTTTATCCTTGTCATGCAATTCATGGCGCTTTACATGGATGAAATTTTCGGTAAAGGATTAGGATTGGACGTGATTGGAAAGCTTTTTTTCTATGCGAGCGGACGATTAAGTATTACCGCTCTGCCCGTTGCTCTGTTAGCAGCTGGGCTCATTACGTATGGCACATTAGGTGAAAACTATGAATTAGCAGCCATAAAGTCTTCGGGCATCAATATTTTCAGGACAATGCGTCCATTGATCTTTGTGGGCCTGATCATGACCGGTATTTCGTATTGGTTTACCTTCAATGTGATCCCATCTTCCAATCTTAAGTTTTTTAGCTTGTTGTATGATGTTCAGCGAAAAAAACCCGATGTAGCTATTAAACCGGGGCATTTTTACAATGATATCGATGGATTTGTTATCAGGGTTTCTGATAAAGACCTCAGTACAGGTACACTTTACGATGTCATGATTTACGATCATACCGAGAAAAGAGGGAATACAAATATTATTCTGGCAGATTCAGCCCTCACCCATTTACTTCCCGGAGGTCGATCTATGAAAATGACTTTATATTCCGGCTCCAGATATGAAGAATATAAACCAGAAGCAGGTAAACCCGATACATATAAACACGGTAGGACCTATTACGACTCTTTGTACTATCATTTCAACCTCAGTGGATTTGATCTTAGTAGAACGGATGAAAGTCATTTTAAGCATCAGATCACTATGCCAATGGCACGATTGGGTAGGTCTGTGGATAGTCTCAATAAGTTGAGTATCGCAAATAGGAGAAAGTATTTTGACCAGGTAGGTAGATATACGAGAGTTGATACTTCCTTTGAACAGGCCGGAATTTATACCAGACGGATTTCACTTCCCAATACCCCTGATAAGATTGAGGGTATTCCGCAAAACCTGGATAGTACTTCTACAAAAAACGATACAGCCAGTGCAACTAAGACGCAAATGAGTTCTCTAGCAGAAGTTAGTCCCAAAGCATCAGTTGAACATTCAGTAGAAAATGCTTCTAAAACAGTTAAGGTCAGTTCTGCTTCGTCTAATTCAGCAGTAAGTAGTAAAGAAAATGTAAGGAATCCATTGAGAACGAGAATTGAAAGAGATACCATTCCAGTTATTCCCGCTGAAGTCAGTCAGGGAGAATTAATCGAATGTTTCGAGGAGGTAGAGCCCCATGAACTTGCTAATCGGGCGCTTACTAATGCACGGGCAGTCAAGAGTTATCTCGAGTTCATGATTAAAAAGAAAGCTGAAGACGATAAAACGGTGAGAAAATATTATTTCGAATATTATCATCGATATGCTATTCCCTTGACTTGCCTGTTGTTCGTACTCATCGGTGCTTCCCTGGGAGCCATCATTCGAAAGGGGGGGCTTGGGTTTCCTTCTCTTATTTCGCTGATTCTTTTCATTCTTTTTTACGTCATGATTACCCAGGGGAAAAAGATGGCAAGAGAAGATGTAATTCTTCCATGGGTAGGGGCTTTTCTTCCTGTCATGGTTTTTGGCCCTTTATCCATCTTACTGACTTATCAGGCTACTACTGACTCAAGGATTTTAGACGAACATATATGGAGCTCTTTAGGTGATAGAATGAATTCTCTATTCCAGGCCGTGCGCACCTTTATGTTTAGAAGAAAGGGTACTTTACCTTCATCTATTATAGATCAATAAAGATATATTTCCCTAATCCAGACATTATTTATGTTAGATGTTATATCAGAAATTCAACAGGCTGCCGCTCAAGTAGTAAAAAATCATTATCAACTGGAGATAGATCCTTCGATTCTACCTGTTCAAGAGACCAGAAAAGAGTTTGAGGGAGATTTTACACTGGTCGTATTTCCATTATCAAAGCACAAAGTAGGCTCCCCTCCACAAATTGGAGAAACTGTAGGAAGATTAGTGCAGGAACAACTCCCATACATCCTGAGATATAATATCATCAAGGGATTTGTCAATTTCGTTTTGTCAGATCAATTTTGGTTGAGCTTTTTAGCGAGGCAACATCAGAACCCTAACTTTCTCAAGCTACATCATGGGAAAGGAGAAGTGGTCGTGGTGGAATATTGTTCTCCTAATACAAATAAGCCTCTACACCTTGGTCATTTGAGAAATATTGTGCTAGGGTATTCTATCCATGAAATTCTGAAAGCTAATGGATACAAGTCCCATCCAGTATGCCTGTTTAATGATAGAGGAACAGCTATTTCCAAATCTATGTATGCCTGGCAACAGGCTGGCAGATATGATTCTCCCAGCGAGATAAATGTCAAGGGAGACTTATTTGTGGGGAATTATTACGTAGAATATTCAAATATATTAAAAAAAGAGATCGAGACTTTCATTAAACAAGGGATAACAGAAAAAGTAGCTGTAAAAGAGGCTCCAAGTGAAAAAGGAGTACAAGACTTATTGGTAAAATGGGAAGCTGGAGATCCTGAAACTCGTTCATTATGGGAGAAGATGAACAGTTGGGTATATGAAGCTTATCAAAAAACATTCAAGCGCTTAGGAGTATATTTTGATAAATACTATTACGAATCCGAAGTATATCAAATGGGAAAAGATTCGGTATTAGGTGGATTAGAAAAGGAAGTATTTTATCAAAAAGAGGATGGCTCTATTTGGGTAGACTTAACGGATGAAGGCCTGGATGAAAAGCTACTGTTGAGAAGTAATGGAACAGCAGTATATATGACTCAGGATCTCGCTATCGCAGAAGTGAGGTATAAGGATTATCATATGAACCGCTCTGTATATGTGGTAGGAAATGAGCAGGAATATCATTTCAAGGTATTGTTTCTGATCATGAAAAAATTAGGGAAACCTTTTGCAGAGGGAATGTATCATTTATCGTACGGCATGGTCAATTTACCCTCAGGAAAAATGAAATCCAGAGAGGGGACAAGTGTAGATGCTGATGACCTGATGGATGAAATGTTTCAAGCAGCCCGGAAAGCTACAGAAGAGAGAAGGGAAACGGGTAAAACCAGTGATATGTCCAAAGAGGAGCTAAATGAATTGAATGAAGTAATCGGATTAGCAGGTCTAAAATATTTTCTCATAAAAGTTGACCCTCAGAAACAACTATTATTTGATCCCAAAGAATCCATAGATATTTTCGGTCATACGGGTCCTTTTATTCAATATGCGTATACCAGGACTGCTTCTATTGCCAGAAATGCCCAAAGTATCCAGGCATATGATGAACATAAAACACTGGAAAAGGAGATCAATGAAGCAGAGAAAAGCTTATTGAGAAAACTGTACATGTACCCATACGTGCTAAAAGAAGCGGGAAACCAGTATAATCCTTCTTTGATAGCAAATTACGTATACGAATTAGCAAAAGATTATAATCGCTTTTATCATGGAGATAAAATTATCTTTTCTGATGAGCCTAACTTAAGTGCCTTCCGATTTGCCCTTTCAAACATGTCAGGAAAGATCATTAAAAAATGTATGGCTTTGTTGGGTATTGATGTTCCAGAAAAAATGTAGTTATTTATAGAGTATATGTTTTTTTCAAATAAATGTAGTTCTCAGAAACATGTTAAAATATTTTATTAGTAGGGAATTTTTTTTGACACTGCTAGGATTAGGAGTACTTGGATTAATATTCTACTTCCTCATATTTTTCCTGTTCTTACCTATATATACAAGACATGGAGATGCAGTGCTGGTTCCCGATATTACTGAAGTATCTTATACTAACGCAGTAAAAGAGTTGGCGAAAAATGGATTGCGTTATGAAGTGAGAGACTGTACCTACATTTCTGACCTTCCTCCGTTAACTGTGATTTCTCAGTATCCCGTTTCATTGAGTAGGGTAAAACCGAAGAGAAAGGTATTTCTTACCTTGAATCAACAAAATGCTCCTAAAGTGAAAGTTCCTAATCTTATTGATATTACCTTCTATCAAGCAAAATCCCAACTTGAAAGCTGGAAATTAGGGGTAGGTACCGTTACCAGAAAACCTGATATAGCAGAAAATGTAGTGTTGGAGGCCAATTTCCGAGGGAAGCCTTTAGAGGGAGGAGAATTTTTACCTCAAGGATCTAAAATTGATTTGGTCATAGGAGATGGATTACGCAATGCTAAAATGGTAGAACTTCCGGATCTGATGGGTCTGCCACTGGAAGAAGCCTTGGAGAGGTTAACATTAAAAGGGTTGGGATTGGGGAAGATCATATATGAACCCAATTATATGGATGAAGAATATGGTCAAGTATTTAAGCAATCTCCACAAATAGGTAAAGGAAGAGATCATGTTAGAGAAGGGTATCCTATCATTATTTACGTATATGGAGAGGAACCAGACTTTCCGATAGAGTTTGACCAAGAAGAATTCTGATCGCGTATATTAGATACTGTTAATTTATTTAGATAATAATGAGGATAGACGATCAATCCATCCTTTTCGCATTAGACTTTCTTCTTTAAACATCATTCTTCACGCCCTACTTTAGGCTCAGTTCATCATTCCATGATCACCGCATAATTTACCAGAAGTAAATAACGATACATGCTGTTAATAATATTAGAATGATGGAAAGAATCCTATAGTTCTTATACCAAGGCACTCCTTGAAGCTCTCTTGTATCAGCATCAAATACTTTCCTGGAATAAGTGTATTCTTCTACTTGATGTTGGGGTGAAGGAGAAGAAGCCAAACTAACTACGGCCAAAATGACAAAACTGACAAGTAATAAGTAAGCCGCCTTATGAAGGAAATGAATATCATTTATGTCAGCCAGAATACCACTTAACTCACCACCTGCAGCCCATACTTCCAGGGTCAATAAAAATACTGCCACGATAAAGCCAATCAGTAAGCCTGCAATAGCTCCATTACCATTAGCTCTCTTCCAGAAAAGCCCTGCAAGAAAAACAGCGACCACCGGTGGACAAGTGTAAGCAATAACCCGCTGAAGATACGTAAAGAGTGAACCCAATTTCTCTATCTGCGGAGCCCAGGCTGCTGCTAAAATCACTAAAATCAGGGTGGAAATTTGACCTACTCTTACTAACTGTTTACTATCCAAATCAGGCCTTAATTTTGTCACAAAGTCCATCGTAATTAAGGTAGAAGCGGAATTAAATGTCGCTGAAACACTAGACATCATGGCCGCAAGTAATCCGGCCAGTACTAATCCAAGCAAGCCAGTAGGAAGTAATTTAAACAATAGGACTGGATACGTCATATTGGGACAATCATCTAATTTACGGCATGGAACCTCTTGACCATCTACTTCAATGAGATAATTTAGAAACGACAAATCCAGATCAGAGAATAGTAGAATAGCGACTGTTCCGGGAAATACCATAATAAATAATACAGGTAATTTTAACAATCCTGCAAATAATGCTCCCCACCTGCCATGATTTAGATCTTTAGCACTTAATACTCTTTGAACCATGAATTGATTAGTGGCCCAAAAATAAAATCCGAGAATAGGTGCTCCAAATAATAATCCGGTCCAGGGCATATATTCATCTGAGGCTGGTCTTACCAGGCTAAATATTTCTTCAGGCGTTTTATCTCCCACAGGAGGTTCTCCTTGCTTTGCCGTTAGGCCTTCAATTAATCCTGACCACCCTCCTACTTCTGAAAATGCAAAATAGGTCAAAATAATGGAGCCAATAATTAATAGTACCGCTTGAACTACTTCTGTATGCACCACAGAAGATAAGCCTCCAGGAATGGTATAAGCTGCTGCTGCTACTGCTAATCCTACCACTATTACCCAGGTAGGAGTCCCTGGAAAAACGATTTTCATGACTAACATTCCCACATATAATCCTGCAGCTGCATCTACTATCACATTCCCTATTAATGTGATAAATGAAAAATAGTACCTCGATCTACTGTCATACCTTCTTTCCAAAAACTCCGGCATGGTGTAAACTCCTGATCGTAAATAAAAAGGAAGGAAAAAGATAGAAAAAAAGACTAATACTACTACTGCCAGCCATTCGTAATTATATACATGCGTATCTGTATTATAGGCATCACTGGCAAGTCCTACGAGTGTAGAACTGGAAATATTGGCCGCAAATAGGGAAATCCCAACAACAGGCCAAATCATAGATCTACCTCCCAAAAAATACTCCTCTGAATTCTTACTTTTGGACTTATATATACCGTACCCTATGACAAACACAGCATAGGCCACCATAATCCCGATATCGAGATGACTAAGGCTAAAATCTTCCATAGCGAATAATAATAGTAATTCCTACTTTTTTAATTGTTTGGAACAAACAATGATACTCAATTTGATGATCATCTTCAAAATTCCTCTATAACTAAATGTTGGAACATCATTTAGTAAAAGATAGGTAAGCGAACATTTAAAGAAAAATAAAAGTTAAATAATTTTACGAATTTACAATAACGCAATATTTTTAAATAATATTGTAAATTATATCGCCATGAGCCTGAAGGTGTCTTCAGAATCAGGGGAAGAGACTATCTTTAGCAGTGATTTACTTCCAGAAAAAGTGAATGGCTTAGCATCACGTTTAGTTTAAGCTTACATTTACTTAGAGGGAGTCTGTAACAGGCACCATTTACTTATTGTGGCTGATAACATCTGCACCTGATGATTCCAGCCATAGTAACTCGTCAAACCAAAAACTACTCACCTCAACAAAGGATGGGAAATAAACGATGGACTAATCTTTTTTTAGTAAAATTCGATTTTTAATTCTGCTCAAAGAAACAGGAGTTATACCCAACACATTGGCTATGTACTTATCTGGTGCCCGATTCATAACACCTGGATAATCCTCCATATATTTTATATAACGTTCTTCAGGAGACAGTAACACAAATGATTCCAGACGCTGGAAGGCCTGGTTTATTATTATTTTAGCAAGATAAATGCTGTTTAATTCTATTAGCCGGGGATTTTTAGCTAGCAATTTTTGAAAGGAGTCATAGCTAATTGTATATATTTTGGTGCACTCTATTGCCTCATATGAATATCTTGAAGGCTTATTAAAAAAAATCGAATGCACATTGCCGAAAATATGATATTCTGGATATAACTGAAAAGTGACGTCATCAGCCTTATCATTTAGGAAATAGCTACGGATTAATCCTTTCTTGATAAAGAAAATATCTTTTGTAGTCGTCCCTTCTTGTATTAAGATTTCTCCTTTTTCAATGGATTTTACAGTGAGATGCCTGAACAATACTAACAAATTTCTTATATGCATAATTCCCTGCCTCAATGTGTGATAGCGTAAAGGTACAAACGATTTGTTGCGTACAAAAACAATAATCAATTCCACCTACATCGAACATGATATCCCCAGTATCCTTTATAAACTCTATATAAATATCAATGAAAATCTCCACATAATCGAATAAATCAAGTCCTAGAAACACATGAGAGAAATAATCACTCCTACTCGACATGAACAACAGATTGCTAAAGCATATTAACGGACCCTCTTTATTTTTTCCTGGCAACACTTTCGCCTACTTCCTCATTTGTTGCTTTTCCCTTTCTGGTTTGAATATTGGAGACGATGAAATCACCAACTTTTTCTCCCTGCTTAACCCCATTTTCAATAGCTGGCATATAGTGTATTCCTCCAAATAGCCTACTGATAGCAGCTTCTTCTGATGCTTCTATAAAGGAATCAAACGTTCTTGGAGGCAGGCCATAATCCACTTCGCTGGAATCGATAAAATGGTAGGATTCTCCAAACAAATCTGTTAAGGTTACTGCTGCAGCTCTGGAAATAACACTATGCCCACTGGTATATTCCGGAAAAGGAGGTGTTTGCAATAAAGGAACCCAATCGGGATCTACATGTTGGTTAATAAGCGTTTCTGGTCTTATTAGGGAACTCCTGTATTTTTCATCCCAACAACTAATAAATGCGTCCGCCAATGCGATGGAAACTAAGGCATACGCTTCAGCAGTCTCAATGACATCCGACTTAGCCTGTTCTGTTACAATAGAAGTAATGGAAATCCAGTGTCCTCCTGGGGTAATCTTCTTTGTAGCGAACATCACATGTCCTGTGACATTCATTACATATGGATTGCAATCCCAAAAAGAGGCTATCTCCCTTTGTTCTTCCGTCAATGTATTCCCCACTTCATAAACTTCCATCAACTCGCTGTAAAAATCACTATCATCGTCCATATTAAATTCAGTAGGAGGAACAGGAATAAATTGAGTAGCGGAATCGATCACAAAAGGTCTTATTTTGTTCCAATGGGGCTCTATCCCATCCATGTAAGCAGGGGGGGTAGGTTTCCATCTGGCAGGATCTTCAGAAACAGTAAATTTAGGGAAGCTTCTTGTTTCATGGTAATTGTCTTCCTTTGACCATGCCAAAATATGCTTACTCACTAATTCGCCATATGCAAAAGATCTCTCAATTACCGCTTTAGGCACCCCCAAAGTTCTAAACTCTTCCGTTAGTTGGCTCTCAAATTCATCTATTCTATCCTCAGAGAAAACCAGCGCTTTCCCAGTCGCTAAAAAAGCATGGATAGAAGCTATAGGTAAGTTAATTTCCTCTGTAGTATCAGGAGCTGGAATAGGAGACAACCCATTTAACTGACCAGCAAGGGTCAAAAAATCAGAATGCTCCGGTACCAGGGTTTCGTATGCTGCTATGCTTGGATAGGCATATACTCTACTGGCCACAGGAGGCGAAAATATGTCAAATACGATGACATCAGTAAGCTGTTGGACAGAACGACGCAGATAATCCGAAGCATTGATTTCCTCTTTATAATCTACTGATTGATAAGTACAACCAGTTATTACACTAAAAATCATGATTACAATCCACCCTTTGAAACAAAGGGAGCTTAATTGTTGCTTATGATTTAAAGGGTTCGAAAATGAATATATCATTTGGTTGTTCTTTTGAGTAATGATTTCAATTATCTAAAGTTAATGGGTATACACTAGAATTGTTTAATAATTCTTCCAATATTCTGGAAGTACCATTTCCATGTGACTTCTTCGACTTATTCAGTTACAATTAATAATAAAGTTGACCCTAATTTGTCGATTTACTTTTATCTACCTCATTATTTTGTTAGAGTGGCAAACCTTGTGGGTGGTGGTAGTGCCTTGTAGAGAAAGCATAACAAGAGAATTACCTCTCTCAGATTTGTAATAATTATATTGAGAAAATACGTGACGCTACAGAAGATTAAATGATTATATCTACTTCCTCAACTTAAAATTTTTCATCGAAATTTCCATTCCCGGCATCACTTGTTCTCCATCCAAGACCAGCTTATCAAAGTCTTTCCTTATCTCTACCGTCTTTCCCTTTCTATAGATGCTCACCATTTCTTCATGTGGATCAATAAGCCAGGCTAACTTTACTCCCTGCGTCATCCAGTCTTTCTCTATCTTCCGGTGAAGATGTTCAAACTGATCCATCTCTGAACGGATTTCCACTACTACATCGGGAACTACTGATAAAAATGATTCCTGAATGGATCTGTTCCTGTTCAGATTTTTCCTACCTAGCCAGGCACAGTAAGGACTTTTTACCGCTCCATCAGGCATGATAAACTTAGTAGACATATCTAAAGCTTTTCCTTTTTCTTCTTTGGAGGCCCACATGAGCATTTTTGCATAAATCAGGGAAGCCAATTTTTCGGATTCATCACTGATACAAGAGGAGATGCTGACACTACCCTCAGAAGTTAGCTCAAATCTCAAATTAGGATGCTCCTTGATCATCATCAAGAATTCCTCCTTAGAAGGATATTTTTCGATAGTGACTGATCCTTGTCTTAACAATTCGTGTACTGAAACGCCTCTTTCTTTATTGGCCAAATAATCATTCGAAACCTCTTTATTTAGCGCTATAATTTGAAGAGGAGCATTATTTTTTCCGACCAATATCCAGGGAAGAGCGGATGGATCGTCTAACAACTCTATAGCTCGCACTTCACCATCCAACCATAAATTACTTTGTGAAGGGGGAATAGCTTTCCATCTGGTTGTTGTCCCTCCTTTTAATAATAAGCCTTTTCCAGCATCATATCTCCCTCTTTCAGGGCCTACTCCATAAAAATTACCCCCTAATACAATATCTTCCCATCCATCATTATCTACATCGGTAGATAACATAGCATAAACAGGTTGGGCTTGGCTTAGCTTTGGAAGAGGAATCATCCGAAAGCCATCTGTAGTTTGTTCTATATATTGATGCTCGAAGGTGAAAGCCTCTAAGGTTTGCACAATATTGTCTTGATGATCTTTCAGAATGGCATCTACACTTTTTTGGGCAAAGGACTCATAGGTAGGAAAATTCTTCCTAATAAATGTTAGCTGGCTTTGAAGCTGGTCCTTTTTAGCGAAAGGATATTGCTTGCCATCGATATAATGACATAATAAAGATTCTATGGACCCATTTTGGTCAATATCCCCTACGAGTAAAGTACAGGGTTCTTCCAGGGAGCTGTGTAAGGCAGAGTTTAGCCCTAAATTTCCTACCACAAAATCGGTATCTCCATCTCTATCCCAATCACCTGCGATAATATTATTCCACCACCCATTACTATTACTTAAGCCCAAAACTTCCGTTTGTTTAATTAATTTTCCAGAAAATTGTTTCCAAATTTCAATTCTCATCCATTCCCCAACAATAATGAGATCATCTTCCCCATCTGCATCATAATCATTCCAAAGGGCATCTGTCACCATACCAATATTCCTTAATCCAATGGACCAATCCTCATACACTAAGGAGAAATTCCCTCTGCCATCATTCTTCAACAGGTAGGATTCCGGAATAAGTCCATAGCTTCCAGGAATATTTCTATTACCAACAAACAAATCCAGATCACCATCATTCTCAAAATCTCCAGCCGCTACGCAAGATCCATTAGAAGGAAATATAGGTATTAAAGAAGAGGCGGCTGAAAAATTTCCTTTCCCATCATTGATGAATAGGACATCCTGATACTCAGGATGATTTTTGGGATAGGCATTTCCTCCACAAACGACGTACAAATCATCATCATCATCGCCATCCACATCGAGAAAAACACAATCCACCTCTTCTCTGCGGATAAATTGGCTCCAAAGTTCTTCCTGATGAGAAATAAAAATTCGTCCGGGTTGTTGGACATACAGCTTGCCAGCCTGGCCCATTGCCCCACCTACATATACATCATTTAATCCATCCTTATTCACATCAGCAACATCCATGCATGGCCCGAAAGTTGACAACTTGTGTGGTAGTAGTGGTTCTCTGTTTAGATCGTTGAAGTCATCTTCTTTATGAATAAATGGAATCCATTCAGACGATAGCTCTTCAAACACATCCGGGAAATTCGAGGATTGGGCACTTTCGAGCTGATGAGAATTTAGAGCATCTATTTGATTCAAAGTAATTACCTGATTAGATGCCACCTCTTTAAGTGTTTGAGATGTCCCATCTGTCCAAACTACTTTCAAGCTATCAATCCTATCTGCTGTTCCCAATCCCACATGAAGTCCAGGTTCCATAGAGGATAAAAATCCTCTGGTAGGCATATGATAGCGAAATTGTATGGTAGAATCTGTGTAGATCCACACACTTGCGCCTATTCCAAATTTATTGGCTTTTGCACCCTTAAACTTAATAGCAAGATAGTGAGTACTATCGATTCTTTTCTTTGTAAGCTCATGATCATCTTGTTCATCGGGTACAACATCTATTTCGCGACTTTCATTTCTATAAATAAATGCTGGTTCATTAATATTATTTACAATCAGGTCCAGGTCCCCATCTACATCCAGATCCGCATAGGCCGCCCCATTAGAAAAAGCGGCTTGATCCAATCCCCAGATATCCATTACTGGTCGAAATGTTAAATTTCCTACATTCCTATATGCATAATTTGAAATGTTAACCTGAGGCATCTTTTCGATAAAAGTTAAGTCTTCTTCGCTAGGGGCAGAATTTAATTTCCTGACAACCACGGGATCTGATATGAAATTCAAATAATCCATATCATTGGGACGGCGGTAAATGCCGTTTGTTATATACGTATCTTCCCATCCATCATTATCAAGATCACAAAAAAGGACTGACCAACTCCAGTCAGTAGCATCTATCCCAGCCATTTGAGAGATCTCCCCAAAGTATCCTTTTCCCTGATTTAGCTGGAGAGCGTTATGTGGATACTGATAGTAATATCCGAAGGAGCGTTTGAATTGAAAAAGGTCATAGCTCTCCGGAGGTTCGGAAGTCATCAAAATACCAGGATCTTCGGGTTTCATATCCAGGGTCATAAAATCTACTAACCCATCTCGATTGATATCTGCAGCATCTCCACCCATAGAAAATTTAGTGGTATGGCCTACGCGATGTCTCAATTGTTCCCTAAATTTTCCATTTCCCATATTGACATACAAATAGTCATCTTCATGAAAGTCATTGCAAACGTAAATATCTGGCCATCCATCAAGATTTATATCGTTGACGATAACTCCCAGTCCATAGCCTAATTTACTTCCTCTGACCCCGGCTTTTTGGCTGATATCTACAAACTTACCCCTCTTATTTTCCATTAATTTATCCCCCGCAAAAGGATCTGTAAAACTCCGCTGAGAGGTATCCCCTACGGTTCCCGCCGGATTTACAGAATGGTTAAGTTGGTACATATCTAAATCGCCATCTCTATCATAGTCGAAAAATACCGATTGTGTGGAAAAGCCGACCAAATCCAATCCATACTCCTCTGCTTTATCCTCGAAAGTATTATTCTTTTTATTAATAAAAAGCTGGTTCCTACCTCTGACATTTAAATAATTTCCCAAATAGCATACATAGATATCCAACCAACCATCTCCGTTTACATCTGCCATATTAACCCCAGTGGTCCATCCGGGATTACCATCCACCCCAGCAGCAATGGTGATATCTTCAAAGGTAAAGTTACCTTTATTTAGATAGAGTTTGTTGGGAAGTTGATTAGCTGAAAAATATATATCCGGTAATTGATCATTATTTATATCTCCAACTGCTACTCCTCCACCATTATAATAGTATAGGTAGCTGAGAATATTAAAGTCTTTCGTGTCTGTAAGCTTATTTGAAAAGGTGATTCCGGTTTTTTCTGGACGCAAGAGTGAGAATCGCTTTTCCTGATGGTTGCCTGAAGATGTACACGCAGAAATACATATTACGCATAATCCCCCTGCCAGTACCATTAAGGCAAGGAATTTATTCTTGTTAGAATAATTATGATCGTACGAAACACAAAATAATTGATTTATTAACCTCTGCATATAAATCGATAGCCACTTATCTATAAATTACTTAATCTAGTTATAGCGTACTAATCAAACATGTGTCATTCTCCGACTTGATCCTTAAGTAGGTCTTTTTCCTGAAATTTAGTGGCTTTTGGGTAATAATGAACAGCTTTAAGTAAAAATACACTAAATATTTCGGCAAAAAAACTATATTCCTTCAAATATAAATCACTACATTAATTTTACATGATTTATATAAACATATGATTTTTAATTTCGAATTTTGTGAATATAAAAAAAATCTACTATTCCCTATTCATCCATATCACTCATTTCTGACTGATTTTCAGGCAATAAAACAAATTGCGCATATTGATTGAGATCAAAGAATTTCCTGGCTATGTTCTGAATAGACTCACTATTTAATGACTCAATTCGCGATTTTCTAACAGAGAGGTCTTTGGGAATTTTTCCATCCCAGTAAAAATCACTGATAATGTTCAGCCAAAATCTGTTTTGTTCCATACTCACTTGAAGTTCTCTCCTTTGGGCTTCCTTTACTTTATGAACATCTGCAGAATCGGGACCAGCAATTTGAATATCTTTTAACACAGAAAAAGCAGCTTGAATTAATGTATCTACATTTTCAGGGCTACAGGGAAAACTTATTTGTAGTTGATAATGAGGATAAGGATCATTTACCGCGTAGGCCGAGGCACCTACTGAATATACTCCACTTTGTTCTTCCCTAAGTAATTCGATCAATTTGATACTCAATAATTCTCCCAGACTCTTCAGTTCGTAATTCAATTGATCATCATAATTCTTCAATTCTCCGGTAAAGAATACTCTTACAAGACTTTTGGGATCACTTCCCCTCAAAATATTTAATTGCATAGATGCTTCAGGAGGTCTAATACCTAAATCTTTAAAGTGTTCCTCTTTATCATTTCCTGGTAGTCCACCTAAATATGTTGAAATTAAGGGTAGCAACGAATCCGGATCGAAGTTCCCCACAAAAAAGAAAGTAAAGTCGCCTGCATTTTTAAAGCGCTCTTTATAAATCTCATATGCTCTCTCTAAATCAATGTCATCCAGGTCTTCAGGGGTAGGAAATCCTCCTCCCCTCGGATGATTTTGCGTCATGATCTTGCTTACCTTATCGCTAAAATAAAATCGTGGATCTGCCATTAGATTTTGAAGTAAGGACTTCTGTTTACTGATATAGGATTGATAAGCAATTGAATCTTCTCTCACGGAAGTCATATACAAATAGGTTAATTCCAGTAAGGTTTGAATATCTTTCGGACTCGAACTACCATTCAATCCTTCAGATAATTGACCTATATATGGCTGAACGTATACATTCTTTCCAGCTAAATATTTTTGAAGGTCTGTACTGGAAAAATTTCCTATTCCACTTTCTCCTACTATTTGATCTGCATTAGCTGCAGATTGATAATCCTCTATTGGATAGAGCGAGTGTCCCCCTTTACTCATTCCTTTCATCAATATTTCATCATTTTTGTAATCTGTAGACTTTAGGACTACCGTTAACCCATTCTCAAAAATGATCTCCTTTGCATTAACAGCTTCTATCTCCTTAATAGATAATACTTGACCAGATATTGGTACTTCATTTATCAACTTGTCTGCTATTTCATTTTCTTCATATGGAGTGAGACGGACATTCTCCACTTCTTCTAATACAGAAAATATCTCTTTTCTGGTAGGAAGTATCACTCCCTCCTTTTCAGGTGCAGTAATGACAATCGCCCGATTCTTTTCTGTAATCCATTTGCCAGCTAGCTCATTTACTTCCTGTAATTGAATCTTAGGAAGCTCTTGTTGTAGAAAATTAAATTCGAATTCAATCCCTGGAGAAGGTTCATCAGCCAAAAATGCGCTTACATATTCCGATGCATAATTTCTGGACTCGGATTTATCTCTCTCCTTAAACGCCTTTTCATAGCTACTCAATAAATTGGATTTGGCCCGCTCGAATTCCCTCTCAGTAAAACCAAAACGCTTAACCCTTTCATTTTCTATCACTAAAGTTTTCAGTCCCATTAGCATGCTGGTATCATTCACAGAAGCAAAGGATTGATAGGCCTCCTTTGATCTGACGAGATTTCCGAAATAACTCGCTCCAAATAAAAAAGGCGGGTTAGCTTGTTGGCTCAATTCCTGTAATCTGGAATTAAGCATTTCACCGTATAACTGTCTAAGTATACTATTACGAATTTTCTCTGTACCGGAAAGGTCTTTTTTTGCATGCTTGTAAAGTAACTGGACTTGAGAAAAAGCCATTTCTTTATCACTGGCAATAGCAAGCAGGGTACTATCATGACTAGGAACCTCATAAACTACACGCTCCCTGGGATTCTCTGGCATGGTCAATCTCCCGAAATACTGTTTAATTTTTGCTTCCACCGTATCTGTATCAAGGTCTCCGACAACGACAACAGCCATTAAATCAGGTCTATACCAATCCCTATAAAATTTTACCAGGCTTTCCCTTGAAAATGTTTCTATCACTTCTTTTTTTCCAATGGGCAAACGCTCCGCATATCTTGAACCATAAAATATGACGGGTAAATACTGATCTCTTAATCTTTGTTGAGCTCCCCTCCCTATCCGCCATTCCTCTATCACCACCCCTCTTTCCTTATTGACTTCTTCTTCCTCCAGATTTACCTGATGGGCCCAATCTTCCAGAATCTGAAAAGCTTTTTCTACAATATCCTGCTCATCTGTGGGTATGGATAGCATGTAAACGGTCTCATCAAAACTAGTATAAGCATTTAAATGTGCCCCAAACCTAACTCCCACAGACTGTAAATAGTCTACTAACTCGTTTTTCTCGAAATTTTCCGTTCCATTAAAACACATGTGTTCCATGAAGTGCGCCAATCCTTCTTGTCCTTCATCTTCCTGTATTGAGCCTGCATTAATGACTAATCTGAGTTCCGCTTTATTTTCCGGCTTGGCATTATTCCTGATGAAGTAGGTAAGTCCATTTTCCAGTACTCCCTTTGTGACATTTGGATCCAACGTAACTTCCTGTACAGCAGGTTGAGCATATGATAAAAAAATATTGAACCAAATAGCTCCAATAATACCAAGTGACATTCTAATTAGGCTCATGAAGATGTGTATTGAAATGAAAATTGGAAAAAACGGTTTTACGAATTAACACCATTTAAGTTAGACAACCATAAAAGTTAAAAAAAAAGCATATAGGAATGGGTCCATCGGAAGGCTGCTTATATGATTTAGCTTATCTTAGTAAAGTTAAGGCACCTTTAAATGTTGATTTACTATTATCGGGAAATATGACTTCAGCCTGATAAAAATATAACCCTTCTACTACATTCTCTCCATTTTGCTTACCATCCCAACCGATAGACGGGTCGCTTAATGGACCTGAAGAGAGAAAAAATACTTCCTGGCCCCAACGATTATAGATGGAAAAGTCATGAAAAAGAACATTATTTCCTCCTTTCAAATAGAACGTATCGTGTAATCCATCCCCGTTGGGCGAAAACACATTAGGGACAAAGATTTCCCGATTTTCTACCACTGATACAACAAATTGATCACTGGCCCTACAACCAAACTTGTCCTGTATAGTCAATGTATATCTGGTATCAGTGATAGGAGAGATGGTTAGCTCCGAACAACTATCGCAAATGAGTTCTTGAGGATTATCTGATTGCCAAAGAAAAGTGATAGAATCTTCAGGGATAGTATTTGGGCTAACGTTCAATATATTTCCCCAATCAATAACCGTATCGGGAGGTAAATGAATCGCTATTTTTTCATCTGGGATGCTCACCTCTATACTTGCTTCGGCTAATTGGCACTCACTCATCGCACTCACCGTATAACTTCCCGCCTCTGAAAACTGCTGCCTTCTACCGCTCGGACCATGATCCCACTCATAAATAATGCTGGAATTGACGTTGGGCTGAACCGTCACGCTAGCTACTTCTCCACCACATAAAAAAGCCCGATCAGGCAATTGGATTTCCAAAGGAACCACCTCGAAAGAAGTAGGATCGGGAAAGGGAGTAGTTCGAGGATTATCTGAAAAGATTACTTCTCCCAGTGCCAATGGGAAAGAATCCAGAAATGCTTGGGATTGGAATGAAACAAAACTGCCGTCATCTACCACTGCTCTTACCACAGCTGAATCAAGTCCCAGGAGAAAATCTTGAATTTCTATATCAATGATGTAGTCAAAATCGTTTTCCTCCCATCTGGAAATCTTTGGTAAGCGAGGAATATCTACGATCTTTAATTGTTCTGGAAGGGTATCTCTTAAGTGAATTCCGTTGAAATCTGAAGTACCTGCCAAATTCTCAAAGCGATAGGTGATGGAAATAGTATCACAAGGCAATGCTACCCTGGGGGTAATTTCTTTCTCAAACGTAATTTGGTAAGGACAGGAGCAACCATCAGAAACGCTACTACCAGCCATGGAAGAAATGGACCCAATCATTCCTTTTAAAGGATCAATTCTTAAAAACGTATTGTCTCCACTTTCGCTACCTCCTAACCCATATAAAAAGCCATCTTTACCAAAAAATAATGCCCCTATTCCTCCTGGATTATTTCCTGAAGCAAAATTTTGAAGGAACACATCTGCGTTTAAGGTACTAATCTCAACCAGTTTTCGCTGTATAGCATCATAGCCATACAGTATTCCATAAATGGGGCTAAATGCGATATCGGATATTCTCAATCCTTGATTACTTCTAATAAAGGATCTCCCTACCCTGTAGTCATTCCTGGTAAGACGAACATTCAGAAGCTCGGTATCTTCATTAGTTTGAGGATTTCTAGCAACGAGATAAAACCTATTCCCAAATGGGCTGATGGCTCCAGCATGATATTCCAAGGTTGTATCCAATTTACCACTCAAGTCTGTAAGTACTTCTATGTCGCCTGAATTATTGATGCGCAAAAGCTCCAAAGATTCCTGATCCAAAGCATAAATCAAATTATCACTTACTCTATAGCCTAAGGCGCCTATTTTTCTCCCTTCAAACACACCCACTGTGTCTATTTTCAATTCTTGATTATTTTCATTTTGCTTAACACTTAACAAAGTACTAGATGATACACTGGATGCTGTATGACTGAGGTAAAAGGTCCCATCACAGGAAAATGATTGTGCATATCCATTTAAGCAAATGATACTACAGATCCATATCATTGGTAAAGTTGATCTGCCGATACCAAAAGAAAAGAATCTTTTTATCAGATATAGAAAGTTGATATGTGTTACATAAAGTGGCAAACTCATCTTCTCATTTACTTATCTTCTTTGTTTCTTAAATCGGAATAAAATACTCGTACGGCACCATCATTAGCTTTCGTCAGAATGATCCTTCGATTCCCATCTACGTCTACATACAACTCTCCTCTTTCTGGATGCACCACATGTATAAAATCTTCTCCATACCACTGTTCGTACAGGTTCAGCATATCTGTTAACAAACTATCCACCTGTAATTCTTTATTCCATGGAGCCCAAGCCAAATATTTTACCAGCCCTGTAACTTCATAAATGGTATCTTCCCTGAACTCAGGGAAAAAATTTAAGGTTGCCATAGATCTCATGTTCGGTAACTCATATTCAATTGTAGTATTACCGCTGCCTTGTCTGATCAACCCTTGCTTGTTCAATTCCCAACAATGATTGTAAAAATCCTTCCGCTTCATGCCAAAAACAATCCCTAAAAGTATCGTATCTTGTTGTTTTCCAGTAGCTAGTTCCTCTTTTACCAATCGTTCGTAATCGGATGAAGGCTTACACGAAACGACTAACATATTCCCTGCTAAAACAATTAGGATAAATTGAATAATCTTCTTCATGAATAATTACCTGTAGATGAATGCCTGCATACTATCATCATTTTTAGCTACCAACATCGCTTTCTTACTTCCGAGCTTGATAGATGCCAAATCTCTTATTTCCCCTTTTACCAAAAATCCTGTTTGTTTATTATTAATCTCCTTAAAATGGCCTTTTCCATCTCCTTTAAGAAAAACCCCATAGGTAGCCCCATAGTTTCCAATTTCTGGTTTCACTCTTGAATAATTTCCCCCCATAAGAATATCCATATATCCATCTTTATCAAAATCCTCCAGGCTTACGCCATACATAGGAGCAAATTGTGCTTTGAGAGGTAATGGGTGTATGTCGAAGGTACCATCTCCCAGATTTTCTATATAGGAAGATGTATTGAGATACATGTTCTGATTGACCGAATTTTTTATTTGTTCAGCAGAAAAGATATCAAAAACCGTCTGATTTTTGTAGTTTTCGTACTTGAGGTACTTCTTTTTAAGGCCCGGTAAACTGGCAATCAAATCGTGTCTCAACACCAGAGGGTAAGACTCACTTCCATTGTACACGCTAAGGATTTGCTCTGAAGTTCCATTATTATCGAAGTCATTTACATACAAGGAAACCGGTTTATCAGTAGAAGATTTAATTCGCGTATTGAGACCGTGATTAGCCACTATAAGATCCTGATCTCCATCCTGATCCATATCTGCTATTTCCACACAATTCCATAACCCTTCAGAAAATGCAAGTCCTATTTCTGCTGGATTTACTTTTGTAAACTTTCCACCTTCATTATTGAATATACCGATAGGCATCCACTCACCAACGACTACCATATCCAAATCACCATCATCATCGTAATCCCACCATTTCATATCTGTAATTAGCCCTATTTCTTCTAAGTCAGGCGCTGATGAACTGTTTACTTCTGTAAACACTCCTTTCCCATCATTACTCAAAAGGCGACCACTCACTGAATGACCATAATAAAATGGCTTTAAGCGTGTTCCAACGAATATATCATTATCCCCATCCTGGTCATAATCTCCAACCTCCACACAGGAACTACTATTGAAAGCATAAGAGGAGAAAGCTGATGAGGATTTTTCAAAATTACCTTTCCCGTCATTAAGGTATAATCTATCGAACAAGGCAGAAGAGGAAGCTGGAAATTCATTTCCTCCACTAGCTACATAAAGATCTAAGTCTCCATCATTATCCGCATCAAAAAATTCGCAATCTATATCTTCAGAAATCGCATCTTTTTGGAACGCATCAGGAATGCGTTGTTGAAAGGATAAATTGGCCTTCTGAATAAATAATGCTCCAGTTTGATCTTTTGCTCCGCCTATAAAAAAGTCTTCTCTCCCATCTCCGTTCACATCTCCCGTACACATCTTAGGACCTTCCGCAGATACCATATAATAAAGCAATTTTTCCCTGTCAAAGTCGATAAAATCATTTTCATGATGCGCGAAGGAAACACTTAATTCCTGAGTGGATTCAGTAAATATAGGGACTATCTCCTCAGGATCGTTCTGTTCAGCAGCTAAAGAAAAACTCTCCTCCTGTAAAACCCTCAACGTCTGATTAGTCCGAACATCCTTAAGCAAGGTATAATTTCCATTGGGCCAGTAAATCTCTACGCTATCTACCGTTTCTACTTCCCCTAATCCTATATGAGGCCTGTGATCTACGGTAGATTGAAACCCTCTCATAGGCATTTGTTCCTGGTAATATACTTTTCCCCTATGCCTTACCAAAATTTGGGTTCCTAAGGCAAATGTATTCTTTCCTTCTCCCACCAAATCAAATTTAAGATAGTGATTTTGAGGTATCAATGAGGAGGTTTCATTTTTATAAATGAATGGAGGCATATTGACATTATTTACAATGAGATCCATGTCTCCATCATTATCCATATCTGCATATACAGAACCATTGGAATGACTCGGTTCTCCTAAGCCCCATTCTTCAGCCATATTGGTAAACGTAAGATCACCATTGTTATGGAATGCATAATTTGGAAGGCGATGGATAGGAATGGCATCAATCAATTCCTTTATGAAACCCACCGAATCCCGCTTAATCACTTTTATGACATTTCTCCTATCATTAAAAAAGTTAATGTAATCCTGATCAGTTAAATCCTGGTAGATTCCATTGGCCACAAACAGATCCTTTAATCCATCGTTATCCAAATCCATAATTAATGCTCCCCAACTCCAATCTGTTGCATGAACATCCGCCAATCTACCTATTTCGCTAAAAGTTCCATCCCCGTTATTGAGTTGTAGTACATTACGAGTAAACTGGTGGCCATATCCATTTCTCACATTTAATTGATATTTATCCCAATTTTCGAAGGTCGTTTTCGTTTTCATACGTGCATCGTCCCGAGGAAGCATATCTGTAACAAATATTTCCGGATAGCCATCATTGTTGATATCAGCCATATCAGCCCCCATAGAAGCAGCACTAATCTCCTTCATATACGCCTCAAGGTCTTCCTTAAAGGTTCCATCCTGTTGATTGATATATAAATAATCTCTCTCAAAAAAGTCATTGGAAACATAAATATCTTGCCACCCATCTCTATTTACATCTCCCACGGTTACTCCCAATCCGAACCCAATGATGCTGCCATATATATGAGCATCTTCACTTACATCCGTAAATCGGTCTCCATCGTTTCTATATAATTTATTTCCTCCCAGAGAGTCTCTTTTTTCTCTCTGTCCCGGCCTTAAATCAAAAGATCCTATTGCCCTGAAGGAGTTGTTCAGCAAATAACAATCGAGATCATTGTCCTTATCATAATCGAAAAAGGCGGCATGAGTAGATAATCCCATATCTGCTATCTGATAATCTGCCGCACGTTCTGTAAAGGTGAGGTCTCCATTATTTATAAATAACTCATTATGCCTGTTATCTCCATTGGGATCTCCGGATTTACATACATAAATATCTAGATACCCATCTCCATTTACATCAGTCATACTAACCCCTGTGGACCAGACATCTGGACATACGACTCCCGCATTCTCAGTAATATCCTCAAATTGCCAATTTCCTCTATTTAGGTATAATTTGTTGTTTTCAGTATTGCCACAAAAATATAAATCGAGTAATCCATCATTATTAATATCTCCCGCAGCTACTCCCCCTCCGTTGTAGTAGTTTCTATAGGTATACACATTAAATTCATTAGTGTAGGTGAGATTATTGACGAAATCAATTCCTACCTCGATTGGGTCTAAAGAAGTAAATAATTGTTTGGTAGATTTATTATCCGTTTGATGTTGATCACAGGAGTTAAACAATACGCCTGACATCAGCAGATATAGTAGTTTTCGTAGGTTTTTCATAGCCATCATCGACATCCAAAGTGTATGTTATTAAGAAAGCAAGTAACAGAGTCACTTGCTTTCTTATTTTTAATAATACATATGATACAAAAGAAATCCTACTTTCGTATATATTGTTACTAGCTTAATATCCCGGATTTTGGGTCAAGTTTGGATTTGCATCCGTTTGTGAACGAGGAATTGGGAAAATATTCACTGTTTCAGGGGATGGATCTTTGAACCTCCACGCATCATTATATTTCCCGAAACGAATCAAATCCTGACGACGAAATGCTTCTGCAAACATTTCACGGCCTCTTTCTTCCAATAAAATATCAAGGGTCAATTCTGCCAAATCAGCAACTCCTGCACGGGCACGAATCTGATTGACAAGTGCTAAAGCTTCTCCTTGATTTCCCTGACGCAATAGGATTTCAGCTTTTATAAGTAGTACATCTGAATATCGGAATACTGGGAAATCATTACTCATGTTTTCTCTACTTCCTATTCCGAATTCATATTTTCCTATTCTGGCACCAGCCTGGCGTAACGCTTGAGGTCCCAGTTCATTAATCTCTGCAGTAAATGTTAGTGGAGGACCATCAGGATCATCACCTTCAGCCCCACTATCAATAATTCTTGACCCATCCAGCGCAAATTGAGGTCCAAGAATAAAATTCTGTCTACGGATATCATCATCTGAGTAAAGTTCCACAAACTCCTGTAAAGAGCAGAATCCATTCCAAGGCTGGAAAGTAAGATTAAATGTAGCCTGGCTACCATAGTGAAGCGTACGAGCTACCAGATTAAATCCAGTAGCGAAGACTTCGTCATAGGGAATAGCAAATATAAATTCAGGAGAAGCAGCATTATCTACTACAAAATTATCATAGTAGTTAGCTGCAAGGGAATAATTTCCTGAGTTGATAATTGCATCTACTGCTGTTAATGCGTCAGCTAATCTGGGGGTTCCTGTATATATTTCAGCGTTCAGGTATAACTTCGCTAAAAGCATCTGTGCCGTCATCTGATTCATTCTTCCATAAGCTTCTCCACCCACGACATCCGTCAATAGAGGAAGGGTTCTCTGAATTTCAGATTCTACAAAATTAAACACTTCGGCTCTCGAAGAATTAGAAGGAGCAAAATCTGCAGGAACGTCGAACTCAGTAACTATAGGCACATTTCCAAAAAGATCTAGTAGAAGATAATAATAAAAACCTCTTAATGCCTCCAACTCTGCAACAAAAGCTTCAGCACCCGTAGCATTTAAAGACTCAAATTGAAAGATCAATCTGTTACAGGTATTCACACCCCCAAAGGCAAAATTCCATGCACCATTAATTTCTGGATCATCAGGCTGATAAGTATGTGTATGAAGACGACGCCAGTGACCTCCATCATCCCAGTCCTGACCACGAGTAGGCACTACCATGGCATCAGAAGCAACTTCCTGAAGAATAAAAGGACCACCACCTCCATATCCATAAAGGGAAGTATATGCTCCACCTAAAGCGGAGATAAATTCTTCATCGCTTTGGAAAAAGTTATCAGGTGTTACAGTATCAAACAGTTCTTCGTCCAGATCTGTACAACTACTGTGAAACACTATCAGCAGAACTCCCGCAAGGAGAATTTTACCGTATGAAAAAAATCTTTGCATAGTTATAGTAGATTTTAGAATTATTAACAGTTATATATGATAAATCATATACGATTAAAATTGTTTTTAAAGTCCTAGATTAATTCCGAAAGTATAAGAACGAGTACGGAAATAGGTATTTCTACGGTCAATACCAGGTGCTAGTGGATTCCCACCATCATCAAAGCGAACTTCAGGATCAACTCCTGTGTAATCTGTGATAACAAACAAATTCTGTCCGGCTACATAGACCCTTAGACGTGAAAAAGGAGAGTTTTCCGGTAACGGGATAGTATAACCAATCGTTGCATTATCCAATTTCAAGAAACTTGCATTTTCAACATGATAACTGTTGAACAGTGGAGAATCATCTAGCTCGGGGATAAATTGATCGGTGGTAGTTACATTATAAGCTAACGCTTGATTAGAGACTTCATAAAATGCTCTGAAAGTATTCACCAAATCATGTCCAAAAGACCCTCTCAAGAAAAAGTTAGCATCAAAGTTTCCGAAGGTAAAAGAGTTCGCTAAACCTAACGTAAATGTAGGTAAGCCATTTCCGATCACTGTTTCATCATCCTCATCCAATCTACTTTCTCCATCTCCATCTAAGTCAACAAATTGCCATGTACCATCTTCATTAATACCTTCGAATACCTTCCCCCAAATTTGACCTACAGGCTCACCTTCCGCTATCCTGATTAAAGGCGTATTATTTTGTCCTGGAGAGCCTAGATTAGAAGTAAAGCTTTCACTACCAAAATCTAAATCCTCATTAGAAAGTGATACTAATTCCGTATCAAAGGTAGAGAAGTTAAACGAAGGGGTCCAGGTAAAATTAGGTTGATTCACCGCCAAATAGCTAGCAGCAAACTCAAACCCATTGTTTCTTAATTCCCCTACATTTACTTGTGTAGTTCCTACCAAATTCGGTGGTACGGGAACAGGTAGTCCAAAAATAAGATCCTCCGTTACACGTCTATAGTAATCCATACTACCGTTCAAACGTTGGTTGAAGAAAGAGAAGTCAAATCCGAAGTCAATTTCATCTTTTGTTTCCCATCTTAAGTCAGGATTTGGATTACTGCTAGGGCCAAAACTAGGAATGAATTCTCCATTGAAGAAGAAATTACCCGCTGGACCTAGTCTTAACTGGGAAATCCCCACTTGGGTAGGAATTGCTCCGGTTCTTCCATAACTCGCTCTAAATTTTAAGTTGTCTATCCAGGGTACCTGCAAAAAAGAAGCCAGGTTTACCCCTGCACTCACAGCGGGAAAAGTAGCATATTTATTATTTTCCCCGAATAAAGTGGACCCTTCACGTCTCACACTGGCATTTAAAAAGTAAGTATCTCCAAAGTTAAGGTTCACCCTACCAAAGAAAGCGACTAGTTTATTTAAATTCTTATAACTAAATGCACTTCCCAATCCATTAGGGAAATCCAGGGATGCCCCCAGGTTGTTAAATGAAAATTGATCCGTTAAGAAATCACCTCCACTAGCACCATGACCGTCAAAAATAAATTCCTGGAAAGAGTATCCCCCTAAAATGGTGTAGTAAAATTTATCTGCATCTCCAGAATAAGTTAGTGTTGTTTCTATCAACTCATTAAATTCTCTATCAGTTCTTCTACCAGCCAAACCATTTCTATCTCTACCTGTAAGGAAACTATTTTTATCAGCATAAAAATTGTTAATATTTGTTTCCCTATTTTGGGAATAACGCCCTAAAATGGTTAAGCCGGGAATAATGTCATAAGCTCCTTCAAAGTTGAAGTTAGTAAACTGTCGTTCATTACTTATGTCAATTTGTTCGGCAATGGCTACAGGATTGAAGTAGTTAAATAATACTTCCTGGAAGAAGCCATCATAGATATCAAACGCAGGATCATCAGATCTTACAGGAGAAGTAGGATTGTAGATGGTCGCCTGACGAAAAGCTTCAGAATTAATTTCATCCTCCTCACGAGTCGTTCCCGCCAGGTTTACTGTTATTCTCAGCTTGTCGTTTAAGGCTCTTTGGGTTATGTTAATTCTACCATTTAATTGCCAGAAACCCGTGTTAATTGCTACCCCTTGTACATCTCTTAAATTACCTGATACACGATAAGTCGTTTGTCCCGTACCTCCTGATAAGGAAAGGTTATGAACCTGAGATAATCCTGTCTGAGTTAATTCATCAAACCAATCTGTGGTGAATCCTAAATCCCTATCAAATCCGTTATCCGAAATGATTTGACGAAACTCATCTGCTGTAGCGACATCTACCGTTTGTGCTACTTCTTCTGCTGTACCAAAAGCATTATAATTTATTTGGGCGGAACCTGCAGTACCTGTTTTCGTGGTAACGATGATTACCCCATTTGAACCCCTGGTTCCATAAATCGCTGCCGCAGACCCATCCTTTAAGATATCAATAGACTGAACATCATTGGGATCTATACTTCCCAAATCTGCACCAATCACCCCGTCGATGACTACTAAAGGTTCAGTATTTCCAGCAGCAGTGGATAATCCTCTCAAACGAATATTAAATCCTCCATTTGGATCACCTCCAGGACGGGCGATAACCAATCCTGCCACTTTACCCTGAATTAACTGGGCGGGATCATTTACCTGACCACCATTAAAGTCTTTTGCATCTACACTGGTAATCGCCGAGGTAACTTCTTTAGCTTTCTGCGTACCATACCCTGTTACCAATACTTCATCTAAGGTAGAGACACTGGTTACAAGAGAAACTTCAACGTTGGTTTGTCCGTCAATGGCTATTTCCTGAGGTTCGTATCCAAAGAAAGTAACGAGCAAGGTATTAGCATTTCCAGGTACCTGAATGGTAAATTCACCATTATCATCCGTATAAGCTCCTGAGGCTGTACCCTGTACTAATACAGTAGCACCGCTAATGGGAGATCCGTCTTCGGCAGACTTCACGACCCCGGATAATTCGGATTGTCCATATACAAACCCTGTCAATAAAAACAGGAGCATGCACATGCGACAAAAAGAAAGAAAGTAAGGCTTCTTGTCCATAAGTAAAATAATTAGAATTATAGGAACAGTTACATCAATATAAATCAAACAATAAAAGACTACTCACACGATAAGGCTTCCCCTAATCTATGAAGTAGGACTTATAGAATGATATACACACTATCAGGATAGTAATTCCAGGAGTGTTCCAGGAAAAGGAAGGTAATCGCGAGTAGTGGTACATCATCTTTCAGCTCTATTCAATCCGTATTTATAGTCCTTTAACTTCTTTACAAATTAATTATCAAAAACGTAATGCTAACAAATATTAAACAATTTTGTTAAATTTTCTTATCAAATCAAAAGGTTACATGCTTGAAAATCAGCATTTAAGTTACGAAAACGTTTTAGTATGTCTTTTTCGGAAATTATTTTTTCAACAATTAATGTTATCACTTTATTTAACTTATACCCAAAACGTATCTTTTAAGCATTTGGATGCTTGATTTATTTTTTATGAGAAACATTTTTCACAAATGATATATTCTCGCTTCCCAAGGTCTGAGTCCATTTTTCCAATGTCCATCCGCATAATTAGATACGACTAACTCTGCCTCTTCAGGGAGTTCCACATCTATTCCCTGAGATGCTGAACTAAAGTTAAGGAATACCCACCTTTTCCTTTCCTCAAGAGTTCGCTCAAAGACATATACATGCTCATTTCCCGAACCTAATATTCTTTGATCTCCATATACCCAAATTTCATCCTGCTTACGATACTGTACCAAAGCTCTGTAATAATGTAAAATCGAATCTGGATCTTCCTCCTGTTCTTCCACATTGATAAAACTGTAGTTAGGGTTCACTTTTATCCAGGACATTTGAGATGAAAACCCTCCATAAGATTGGCCATTCCATTGCATTGGTGTTCTGGCATTGTCTCGTCCCTGTTTCTGAGCAATTTGAACAAAGTTTCCCTCATCAAATTGGCCATTACTTTTAGCTTTAAACTCTTTATAGGCATTAAGTAATTCTACATCTCTATAGTCTTCTATATGATTAAAGGGAACATTTGTCATTCCTATCTCATCGCCCTGGTATATAGTTGGGGTTCCTCTTAATGTTAACAAAAGGGTAGCTAACAATTTAGCAGACTCTTTCCAGTAAGATCGTTCATCTCCAAATCGGGAAACCAATCGAGGGAAATCGTGATTTCCAAGATAAACGCTTCCCCATCCTTCATCTGCTAAGGCATTGTCCCATGTCTCAAATACTTTGTAGAATTCGGCTAACTTAAATGGAACAGGGTCCATTCTTCCCTTTGGACCATGATCTATAAACATATGACCAAAATGGTAGATCATGTTCAATTCTTTCCTATCTTTCCCCACATATTCCAGTGCCATTTCCGCTCCAATTCCAACTCCCTCTCCTATACTGACCGCATCATAATGCTTTAATACCTCTTCATACATTTCCTGTAGAAACTCATGTATCCTTGGACCATTGGCATAAGTTTCCTGAATAATATCTTGAAAAATTCGGGTATGTACATCGGGAAAGTGCTGGTGTTTAGAAAGCAGGGAAATCACATCCATCCTAAAGCCATCTACTCCTTTATCCAACCAGTACTTCATAATGTTATACACCTCCTGCCGTACTTTTGGATTTTCCCAATTTAAATCCGGTTGCTTTCGTGTGAATAAATGAAGATAGTACTCCCCTGTCAACTCATCATATTCCCAGGCGCTTCCTCCGAAAAAAGAAGGCCAATTACTAGGTTCTTTTCCTTTTACAGGAGGTTTCCAAATATAATAGTCTCTATATGGGTTATCTTTAGATTTCCTGGATTCCTGGAACCATTGATGTTCATCCGAGGTGTGATTAACTACCAGATCCATCAGTAAGCGCATCTCTCTATTATGTACTTCTTCAAGTAGCACATCAAAGTCCTGGAGCGTTCCGAATTCCTCCATAATCTGATAATAATTGCTAATATCATAGCCGTTATCATCATTGGGGGATTGATAAACAGGACCGAGCCAAATAATATCAATACCTAAACGCTTTATATAATCGAGCCTGGAAATAATCCCCCGTAAATCCCCTATTCCATCTCCATTACTATCCTGAAAACTACGAGGGTAAATTTGGTAAATAATTCCATGCTTCCACCAGGTTTTTTCCATATGAGCCATCAGTAGCTAAAGTAAGTTGTAGTTCCTCGTACTTTATTTCCTCTGTTTAAGATAATTGCCCTTCCATTTCCTGTATAGGAGGAAAATGAGAGGCTTCATCTACAGCAGTTTGCAATAATTCTCTTTCCTGCGCTTTTTTCTCCTCACTCCAACTGAATCCTGCCTGAAACACTTCTAGGACAGGCTCCATATATGTTCTAACACTTTCTATATCAAAATATAACCTTCCAGTTCTTCTACTGAAGAAATCTAAAGGTGTATGAACCATCTCATGCTGTAAAGTAAAATCCAATTCTCCAAGGATAGCGGCAAGCTCTATATCGTCTATTTTTCCAAAACGTACCAAAATCATTTCGATGATGTCTCCTACTTGCTTTCCGTAATTGCTCACCAAATAATCAGCTGTATAATCAGAAAGACCATAAGGAGATAATCTTTCAGCGATGTATTTTTTATATTTTTCTACTGACTTGCCATCAGCAAATTCTCCTCCATTTAAGACAATCTGATCTGTACGGCACTTTTTAGGATTAGCCTGAGATAATTTTATAGCTTTATCTACCGTCCTTTCTGCCATTTTTCGGTATCCTGTAAGCTTTCCTCCTGCAATGGAAATTAACCCACTAGCTGAAACAAAAATTTCATCTTTACGGGAAATTTCGGAAGCTGATTTACCTTCTTCATGGATCAATGGTCTTAGTCCTGCCCAACTTGAGATCACATCTTCCACTCTCAATCCTAAATCGGGGAAGATGTGATTTGTACCATCTACCAAGTAACTTACATCCTCCAAATTAGTCCTGGGATTCTCCTTGTTGCCGTGATAATCTGTGTCCGTTGTACCAATATAGGTTATCTGTCCTCTGGGAATGGCAAAAATCATTCTTCCATCCGGAACATCGAAATAAACCGACTGTCGTACAGGAAATTTTTCATGTGGAACAACAATATGAACACCTTTCGTCAAATGAAGATGCTTCCCAGTAACTGAATTATCTTTTCCTCTAATTTCATCTACCCAGGGCCCTGCAGCATTAATTACACATTTAGTCCTTATACTAAACTCTGTATTAGTCAGAAAGTCCTTACATTTTACTCCTGCAATCTTAGGACTCCCATCTTCCCTATTCTGGTAAATAAATTCAGTGGCTTCTGTATAATTAATGCTATCTGCTCCATATTTGGCTGCAGTTTTTATCAATTCAATAGTTAAACGCGCATCATCCGTGCGATATTCAGCATAAAAACCGGAACCTTCCAGTACATCTTCCCTTAATAAAGGTTCTTTTTCTATCGTCTCTTCCTTCGATAGCATGACTCGTTGGTCCACACTTTCCACTCCAGCTAAAACGTCATATACCATCAACCCTACAGAGGTAGCTAATTTACCATAGGTACCTCCTTTAATGAGTGGGAGTAGCATTTTTTCAGATACGACCAGATGAGGGGCCAGGCGATGGACAATGGCTCTTTCTCTTCCTACTTCTCTTACCAAAGCAATTTCAAATTGCTTTAAATATCTCAACCCTCCATGAATTAATTTAGTAGATCTACTGCTGGTTCCTGCAGCAAAATCCTGTTTTTCGATTAAAGCCGTGGTCAACCCTCTACTAGCTGCGTCAAGTGCGATCCCTGAACCTGTAGCCCCACCACCTATAATGACTACATCATATTCCTGATGACTTAACTTTCTTACTAATGAAGGCCTATTAAAAGAAGATAACAAACTCATATATGCACATGTATTCTTCTGACGAGTAAAAGTAGTATATTCTTACAAATAAAAAATACATCTTTTTGTTCTTCTTTCCAATAATTTATACACACATGAATCGACAATTTTTAGGCTAAATCGATAACGTAATCGATTAATATTCTAATAATTGTGTTTTTTTTGAACGAAAAAAATGTCAAATTAATGGTACAGAAGCTTACATCTGCAGTTTAAGAGATTTTAGGTTATGAGCAAGCGTCAAATTACAATGGCCGATATCGCCAGAGAGTTGAATATCAGTACAGCTACCGTTTCAAGAGCATTGAAGGACTATCCTGATATCAGCAAGGAAACGAAGCGTAAAGTGGCAGAATTAGCGAAAAAACTCAATTACCGTCCTAATTCCATCGCTGCGGGGCTAAGAAAACGAGAATCCAAAGTTATAGGGGTAATCATCCCGGAAATTGTGAATCACTTTTTTTCCGGGGTAATCAAAGGAATCATGGACGTAGCTTATAACATGGACTACAGGGTGATGATTTGCCAATCAGACGAGTCTTACGAAAAGGAAGTAACTGACGCCCGAGCCTTATTGGCCAGCAGAGTAGATGGACTATTAGTTTCCCTCGCTCACGAAACTCAACAGTACGACCATTTTTTGGAGTTCCAGGAATTAGGAATCCCGATCGTACTATTTGATAAAGTCAGTGATCAAATTCAATGCAGTAAAGTAGAAGTAGATGATTACCAAGGAGCATTGGAGGCTGTATCCCATTTAATTGCTCAAGGATGCAAGCGTATTGCGCATTTCTCAGGTCCGTCTGTTGCATCCACTTCCCGACACAGGTTAAATGGTTACCGGGCAGCCTTAGAAACATCAGGCTATTGGGCAGATCCAGTATTAACCATGTATTGTAAAGACTTAGATCTTAATGAGGGGAAGCAGTTTGCTAAAGAAATCATGAAGCTACCTGAACCGCCAGATGGAATATTTTGTGTTACAGATACTATAGCCCTGGGAGCAATTGCCGGTTTGAAGGAATTGGGAATTAGTGTCCCTTCTGATGTGGCAATCGTAGGCTTTAGCAATTGGAAAGTTTCTGCCTTATTGGATCCTCCACTTACGTCCGTTTCTCAACCCAGCTTTCCTCTAGGTCAACAGGCAGCTAGGTTATTACTGAAGCAAATACAGGATCAAAAAAATGATATTCCTGCAAGTTACGAACATATTACCCTGCCTACAGAATTAAAGGTGCGTAGTTCTTCCTTGTTCAATTCTTTCCAGGCCTCTATCTGATTGGCCTTAAATGAAGGTTAATTTGTAAGTTTACTTTGTCAAAAAACAAGTCAACTTATATATCACTACATTATGCCTTCAGACCTAGCATTACCTACATTATCTCGTGAAATATTGCTTGAATCTCTGGACCATCATCAGGTAATTATTGATCTGCCTTCCGAGGAACAATTAACCTATCCAGAAAAAGTGTTGCAATTCGGAACCGGAGCACTACTAAGAGGATTAATCGATTTTGTCATTCATCAAGCAAATAAAGAGGGATTATTTAAGGGTCGGGTGGTATTGGTACAATCTACCGGATCTTCCCGTGCTAATACTATCAATACTCAAGATGGTTTATTTACTCAAAGAACAGAAGGATTTCAATCTAAAGAAGAGGTTAAAGAATTATTAGTAAATGCAGCTATCAGTCGAGCAATATCTGCGAAGGATCATTGGGATGAGGTGCTGGAGTGTGCAACCAATCCCGATATGAATATCATTATATCGAACACTACTGAAATCGGATTAGCTTATAGAGAGGAAGATATTTTTGCCAATCCGCCAGCGTCATTCCCGGCTAAATTGACGAGTTGGTTATTCAAACGCTTTGATCACTTTAACGGAAGTGCTGAAAAGGGGATGATGATTCTGCCTTGCGAACTTATTTTGGATAATGGAGATAAATTACGTGAAGTTATATTAGCACATATTGCTCACCACCAATTAGGAGGCGCCTTTCAAGAATGGATCACCCATCATTGCCATTTTTGTAATACGCTGGTAGATAGAATTGTTACAGGAAGGCCTGATGATGAAAAGTTAGCGCAGTTGTGGAATGAAATGGGATTTAAGGATGAGATGTTAACGGTCAATGAAGTCTACAGACTTTGGGCGATAGAAGGCAAAGCTTCCTTAGCGGAAAAGATTTCCTTTATCAAGGCAGATCCTGGAGTGGTTCTTTCAGAGGATATTTCCCCTTACAGAGAAAGGAAACTTAGAATTCTAAATGGATCACATACAATTTCTGTGGCATTAGCTTTTCTGATGGAAATCGAAACGATTTATGATGCCATGAATCATCCGTTGATGAGTGAGTTCATCCGGAGAGTAGTCCACGAAGAAATCGTTCCCACTCTTCCAGTCGATAGAGATAGTGCTGTAAACTTTGCAAACGAAGTACTGGATCGTTTTAGAAATCCATTTCTGCATCACAAAGTATTGAGCATTACCCTTCAGTATACCACAAAAATGAATGCTAGGAATGTCCCTACTTTTGTCAGATATGTGGAACAACAGGGATCATTTCCTCCCTTAATGACATTGGGACTGGCAGCTTACCTTCATTTTTTGGCTCCAGTAAAAGAGGAAGAAGGACGATTTACAGGAGAATGGCAAGGAAAGGCTTATCCCATTAATGATGATAAAGCTAATTATTTTTATCAATTGAAGCATTATGGAAACGAAGAAGCATCTATAAGAATCCAAACCATATTATCTAACGAGGCGTTTTGGCAACCTAATTTTGCTACTATTCCAGGATTAATAGAGGCGGTAACTACCCATATCAAGGATTTTAACGAAAAGGGGGTTAGCGAAACACTGAAAATTGCATTGGCAAAGTAACTAAGTCATTTCTTACCGTTCATGATCAAGACCTGTATAGGATGTATCCCTGGATGAACATATACATCCAGGGATACAATTACTTCTTAAATACACTGTAGAATAATTATGTTACTCTTTAATTCTTATCAACTTTATGGTTTCAAGTGTCTCTCCCTGATAGGAAATGTGTAGAAAATAAAAGCCCGGACTTCCAGGATATACGATGCGATATGTTTGTTCCGGGCGAAGTTCTTCCTGATGAAAGACCTCTTTACCTTCTACATCCAATACCTTAACATCATACATTTCAAGATCTTCACTTGATACCTTAAGTCTGACTTCTTTATCAAATGGATTTGGATACAGTTCGAGGTTCAATCCAGGATAAATGGAAGTTGGTTCACTATTCGCTGCTTTCCTGGCAGTTGCGGTACCTTCTAACCCACTAATCACCAAGATAGGAGGATTACTGCTCGCTTCTTTGGTATTGAATCGCGCTCTCTCATAATCAGCATTCACCGACTGAAGCATAAAAGAAGCAAGTTTATCTGAGGAAAGTTGGGCCAAAATATAATCCGTAACATCCAATTCATGATAACGAGGATTCCCATCTACTTTAAGGTTACCGAGTGTCTCCATTGGCATCGGTGCATTCAGATGTGTAATCCCCAACTCGGTCCACATATCCATCGTTCCTGAAATCTGCACATCCACTTCTGTATCGTTCCTTGGATTACCTCCATAAACAAGCAGTTTAGCTCCATTTATATTCTGTATTCCGAATAAGTCAAACTTCACGAATGAGGTGTATCCCCAACTACTTTTATTCCTTGCCTCCATCAACGTCTTTTGCCCATAATTAGTATCCAGGTATGCACTCGCATTATTTGTATAAGCATCAGCAATGACAGGAAGGTTTGAAAGTTGTTCTGAAGGATTAGAAATAGTAAAAGATTGTCGTACAGCCTCTGCAGCAAGATATTGATTATCCCCATCCTGAGTAGCTTCTATCACCACTTCTCCCGTATTTCCAGATAGCGTTATGGTATTATTTTCAATGGTGGCGGGACCTGAAATGACTTCAAAGTTGATGGGTAATCCCGAAGAGGCTGTGGCAGAAACGTCAAAGGGAGCATCAGTGGTTAGTTTATCCTGAATAGGATTGAAAGCTATCGTTTGAGGGAATTTACTTCCACTTCGCTTTTTTCCTTCTATGACTAATTGTGGGACATTCCCCTCATCTTCTCTGGTGTAAAACAATGCACGCTCAGTATCATTATTCTGAGACCTCAATACAAACGAAACTGTTCCATCTCCTTCCGCCTGGGATGAGACGAAGGAACTAACCTCCCATTCATAATATTTTTCATCCTGGGTGATCGTAGTGGTTGACAGGGAAGTACCATTGCTTTGAGGAGCATTGTTAAAATTTATCCCAACCTCTGTCCAATTATCATCTGTACCGAAGGCAGATATTTGAACAGGAATATCGTTATTCGGGTTTCTGCCATTTACTCTTAACGTAGCCTTGGAAATAGTTTCGTAAGCTGACACATCAAATTTTAAATGAACATTATACCCCCAACTCGATTTATTCCTCGCATACATCTTTGTTGATGTACCATAATTGGTGTTACGATATAGGGAGGCATTATTAGTGTAAGCATCTGCGATAGAAGTAAGTGTTTCCCCTGTAAGTATTTCTTCTTCAACAGTGACAGTTTCAGTTTTAGAACTACTTAAGCCTTCAGGGTCCGTTACTGTAAGGGTAATCACATAAGTTCCCGGAGTAGTAAAAATATGACTACTCGTTACGCCATTTTTGGTAGCTTCATTTGCAAATGTCCATTCATACGTAAGAGCGTCCCCATTAGGGTCGTTAGAGATGGTTGCGTCGACATTAACTGTCAGGGGAGCAGTACCACTTAAAGGAGTGGCCGAGAAATCAGCTATCGGTGGTTGATTATTAGAGGAGCAGGAGATCAATCTTGCATTTGCCCAATCCGCATGATCATTTCCTTTTCCATCTCCTGCATCAGTAACAATTAAGCTTAAGGTATTAGCATCTTCCACCTCAATATTAATGGTTATAGGATCATCCGTACCTCTCATAATTGGGCTTGTGTATCTGGATACATTGTCGACCAATACTTCAAATTGAACACTACCTCTTCCATCTTTCTCATCATCGACTCCTATATCTGAGATAAATGCTTTGTAATTACCGTTTAAGTCAAATTCCACGTTAGAATATGCGTGAACACCTAAGCCTTTTGGGTAGGGTTTTCCATTAATTGAGATCGTATTACCATCTGTCCCTCCAGTCTCTCCATTACTTCTATCTCTCTCAACAGGTCCCCATCCATTTTCAGGCGTACTTTTAAATGGTAAATCTGATAGATAGGAAACTCTTTGATTTTCGCAATCCGAAATATTCGAAACATTTTTTCCTATAAGAAGATTTCTGGATACACTGGGAACCCCCGACGAATTCACCGCAAACATCATGTAATATCCAGGAACAGCAATATTCTGATTGGGAATATTAGCCGCATAAAGGTTGTTGCCTTTTGAAATAACGGGAAGAGGGATTCTTCTTTGTTCGTTATTCGTACTATGAGTAGCAGAATTATATTTAATCAGGGATACATAGGAAATGGGTTCATCTGTTTTGAACAATATCGTATCATTAAAAACGGCAGCATCTGGGGAACTGATAATGACAGGTCGTTTGGCTTCCGTCCCATCTGCATTAAATAAATATGGCGGGCTAAATATTTCTGCATCAGGATGGTTTACATTACAAGATCCACATAATCCGCCTCCACCTGCAAAAACACGGCCATCGGGTAATAGAATAGAGACACTGTGATAAGTACGGGGAACCTGCATAGCGGCCAGCGTGCGCCAACTCTTTGTCTGTGGACTCCACATTTCTGCAGTTAATCTCGCATTGGCATCGGAAAAGGCTCTGGCATCTCTCAATCCTCCTGTTACAATGACTTCTCCTGTAGGTAATACAGCGCTATTGTGCATAGTTCTTGCCTGATTAAGGCTCCCTACTTTTTCCACCTTTACCGCTTCGTTATTGATATCAATGATATAAGTATTGCCCGTAGAACGATCTCCAGAAGCGTATGAAATTGCTCCCCCTATTTTCAGAATTTTCCCTACATCATACATCACTGTATTTCCGTTCATCGCATATCCATCATCTCCTCTGGGACCTGCTTTTTCATAAGTTCCATTGCCGACCGTATAATCTATCCAATGCATTTGAGAACTGGGCCCCGCTTGAAACACTTTGCCATTAGGAGCTACCCATAACCAGGCGTGATTATCTTCTCTAAATATACCCTGTGGGTCATTGACTCCATCTAATAACACATCTGCCCTAATTCCATCTAACCTTATCCAGTTTTCCGAGGCTGCAACCCACATTTCGGCATGTTTATTTCCTCTTCCGCCACTCCAAGAACCTCCTACGGTAAATACATTTCCGTTAGGTAAAGTGACCATGGAATGATACCCCCTCCCCGTATTCATATTATCTCCCCTAATCCATTCATTAGCAAAAGGATCATAAATACTGGTATTAGCATTTGAGCTTCCCCCAGTCACCATGACTCTTCCATCAGCTAAATTACTCGTTCCCGGGCAGAACATGTCGTGCTGTGTATTGGATACTAATAATTCTTTAGAAGTATTTGATACGGGGTCGAATAAAGCAGTGTAGGTTTTACCGCGATTACCACCAAAATTAAAGCGGTCATATGCGGACCATGTGATTACTTTCCCACTAGGCAGATTTGAAACTGCTACAGGGACGATGGGCATCTGAATGATTTCGCTCCACTTCCCTACTCCATTACTACCGCCTATAGGTTGGGAAAAAAGGGAAAAAGAGCATCCAAGGGTGAATAATAGACAAATGGAGTAGGATAAAAATAGACTATGTCCTCGCATGAATATGATAAGTTTTGGTTATGAGATTAGTGTTAACACATGAATAAAGATCTCCCTAAGCCAGAAGCTAAAGCAGACCTACTTTATTACATTATATTGGACTATATAACATCATAAATATACAATTGAAATATTCATACAATGATTATTTCTACTGAAAATGATTTGATTTAAGTGCGATTGGTGATTTTATGTGGCTTAGTTGTTTATTTATTGACCCAGAAGATTAACTAAAGAGATCAAAAGGAGGGAAATGGGAGAAAAAGGACATCATGAGTATAGTAAGTAAGCTGGAAATAAGTGTATTACCCAGAAAGTGATATACTATTTTATACATGGCCGTTAGGAAATATTTCTTAGTATCAGTACTTTCAATAGTGGGACTGAGTATATAAATTTTTATTCATATTATTGTTGAGTCTTTAATAAAGAGATTTCTAATAATATGGGGAGTTATGTTTGTTAGTGGTACTTATTGATACACTAATACCAGGATTAGTTCAATCCTTATTTTATGGTTATGGATGTAGAAGCGGCTAAAATAGAATTAAGGCAATTTGTGGCTGATGGTAAGCATGGAAAAGCCCTTGAAACTTTATTTGCGCTAAGTCATACACAATCGAAATCTTTGCAGGAGCGAATATTTTCGCTTTCTACTGCTTATAAAAAATACAGGCAGGAAATAGGCTATGGATGGGTCAATGATGAAGAGGATCATCTGGATAATAATCAGTTTAACCAGGAAATACTGGCGATTGTCGATGCACTCAAACCTCCTGCATATGGTTTGGATAAGAATGCTTCCTTTCTTCGAAATCGGCATAGAATATTATTGATTTTCAGTCTCATATTATTAATGGGTGTGCTGTATGTCATATTTTTTAATCCCCGACCTGATGAACCTCAGGGTCCGATAGGTCAGGCAGAATGGACAGGAGAATGGAATACAGAGATAGAAGCTACGAGTGATAAAACACTAAAAGGTGTACTCACTTTTGAAATCGATAAAACGAAACCTGAAGCTATAGCCAATATCACCTACTCAAATGGAAACAAAGGAGAATTCAAGCTATATGAATTGGTTTTTACTAAAGTCAAAATGAAAGGAAAATGGGAATCCGTAGATCTTTCGGATACGTATTTCGGTGATTTTGAATTTATGCTTCAGAATAGTAATTCGTTCAATGGGTACTACACTATCCATCCTGAAAAAACCCGATTCTTTTGGAATGGAAGAAAATAAAATCCTTATATTCAGTTTTTTCAAACACACTCCTATGAAAATGAATGTTACTTACAAGCTTAAATTGCTGAGTGTTCTTATAGCCATTAGCTGTATTATTGCCACACCTACACAGGCTCAGGAGGAGTCGTCTCTTCTAGAAGATGAAGGAATTTTTTTTATCGCTGGTTTGTCTCCAGTAGTTCTTCAAACAGGTAGATTTGAGGTTAATTACAACTTTTCTCTATTTTCTACCTGGTTGGAAAGACCCCAAAGTCCTACCTCCACGATTATTTTTGACCGTTTCCGCTTGACTGAATTCAATACGAATGTAGAGGCTTATTACGGATTTTCTCAGACTGCTCGTTGGGATATTGGATTGCGTATCAGACATGGACTAAGGAGAGTAGATAATGCCGCTACGAGTTCTCCATTTAAGGTGTTTGACTTTTCAGAACCTGAGGGAGAAGGAACCGTCACTGGCTTAGACGAAACATACCACGGATTGAGAGAAGTAGGTCTGCGTTTCCGAGCTGTTCCCATTAAAGCAGTTCCTCAATTATCTATCAATACTGGCTTTTCATTGGTTCCTACTACTGATGAAGAGACAGAGAGATTTCTGAATGCCAATAGAAATAGTTTTGACCTAAATATTGCCTATTATATCTCCCTCAATGAAAGTAATTCGACCTTCTACTATTTTTTAATTAATGGTACAGCGTTCGGAAAAAGTTCTTTGGAGGATGAGGAAAACGATGTATTCCTATTCAATACGGATAAATGGATTTATAATTCTTCCGCCAGCTTCTTTATTTTACAACGCTTAGGTCCTGTCTCCCTCTTTCCAGGCATATCATATTCTATCAATTTCAACGACTCTAATTTTGATGATAAAGGATTAGTTAAAAGCTTTGAACAAATCTTAGGCATTGTAGGTGCTCAATATCAAGTAAATAGCAATCTGAACTTCACCCTTAGCGGTACCTTCCCCTTCAGGATTGAAAGCTATAATTTATTCCAAAGGCCTGTGAGAGAAACCTATTTTCTGGTAGGATTGGGTGGAAGAGTGTTATTTTAATGGGTAAGTCAAATATTGCTCCTCCCTTTTCTTACACTATTGATCACCTTCCTCTTGATTGTACATCTCTTATACAAAGCATAACGGGAATACCTTCTAGATCTGATAGGTATTCCCGCTCTATTTTTTGATTGAAATGATACGTTCTATTCCCCGATCATTGTCAAATTTCCATCTATATCACCATTGGACCAACCTTATTGAATTTACTCTGGAGGACATAGGTTGTCAGGGATAGGAGTACCTCCTACATGTCTATACAGAATTAGTTGTCTTCCAGTAAGCTCAGAGGTTAACAGAATAATGGTTTGTCTGGGTGTTTCATCAGAGCCTGAAACATCAGGATCACAAAAAGTTCCTGATCTATATGATTCAGGTAAATCTTCCGGATCTACAAAGTTCCCGATAAAGTCCTCTACGCCTAATCCTTTGCTTGTTCTGTCTATGGAAATTCTCACTTGCCCCGTAGCAGCATTCATGGAACCTGTGATAATGTTAGCATGATCAAAAGAAGTAGCATCTACACAATTCAGTTCACGAGTTCCAGGATTATCAGGATCGTCAAAATTACCTGCGAGAAGATTCGTACTCTCTTTTACACAAATGGTATCTCCATTGGCATCTAATTCTGCTACTAAAGTGGGGAAAAACCAAATACAATAGGCAGGTCTGTCAGGGCTAAACCAGGTATTAATTACATTTGTAGGAGCAGGAATAGGAGGAGAAGGCAAAATAATGATCGGAGGAGAAGGAACAACAAAAAATTCGGGATTATTATTTATATATAAATCATCTACCACTCTCACGGAATTTAATGGCAAAAATCCACCACAATCCTCATCTTTTACAAACAGAGTTTGGTTTCCTGTTTCTGCCAAATTTTCGGGTAGCTTAGCTACACATCCTCCGGCATCTTCATGAAACACTGCTTCCAACTCCACAAACTCCTGATCATTTCCATTATTGACGGCAATAAACACGGGCCTATCTCTCAAAAAGTCGGAAGGATCGGTCCTGATCATAATTTCTTCGCCCGCACGTCTGAATTGAGGTTGAATCTCAGCAGTAACAGTAGTAATCGACTCACAATCCGGATTACAAGCTCCTAACAAGGAGAAAATGGCCGCTAAGCATACATAAAAGGTTATAGGTGGTCTCATCAAATTATGTAGTTGGTAAATGTTAAATAGTGTTACTTAAATATCTTGAAGTTAAAAAGCATCTCTTAAAAGAACCAAGCTTTCATTAATTTCATTTTCTAAATCCCGCAATTGTGGATATAAGCTAATCGCTTCATTTTCACCAATTTTTCCTGCCTTTTTGGGATTGTAAGTTGGAGTCAATGATTTATTTACCCTATCCAGCGCAGGCTTAATTCCGGCTGAATGAATTTGATTAATTTTGGTTTCAAATAATTGCTCCATTTTATCCGACACTTGAGGCATCTCCCAATAATGATCTATCGCCTCCAGATATTCCTGAGAATGATTATTCACTTGTAAAAATATCTTTTCATACTCCTTTATCGTCTGCCGGTAGGGCTCTTCCTGCTTAGGATTATAATTCATCGTGTAATAGTCTCTTACCCTTGGCAACAAATCATGCACATCCTTGGCTCTCAATAGATACTCTTTCACATCAGCGGAAATTTTGTTAAAATAATCTTGCTGACGCAAAAATTTATCCTCCATCGCTACATATAATTTTTCCGTCAATTCTCCTACCTGATTTTCGAGATAAGCCAGTTTTTCTTCGTATTCCTTTATCTGCTCTGCAAATTCCTCATTTTCTTTTGTTAGTTGCTCGATGCTGGATAAGTATTCTTTGCGTTGTTGGTCAAAATGAGCAAGGGTATCAATAAGCACCTCATTCATCCTGGCTAATTGCTGCTTTGTTAAATTATGCTCCTTCTCAGATTGTAATAATCGCTGCTCCAGTTCCTCTGCCTTTTTAATTAAATCAGGACTAGCTCCTTCACTCACGACTAACATCTTTAATTTCAATACCGTAATCTGGGGGGAAAGATTAAGCTTCCCTTCCAGCGGTTTAAGTATTCTATATTCTCCCGGACTAATATCTAACTCCAGATTATCTGAAGAATAAGGTATTTTACAGTTGAATTTACCCTCCTGATCAGTCTTGAAGGCTTTATTTTCTACAAATATTTCTACCCCGGCCAAGGCTTCTCTCGCCTCCTCATTTTGGACAAGAATCTGCCCTTCCACATCTATAATTACGTCGGGAATTTGGGCCATGAGCGACTGACCCGTAACCAGAACTCCAAAGCAAAGCAAATATCCGATTAGTGCTTTCATGAATTTTTCTCTTGTTAAGAATGAAACATATACTAAGTACATTTGAGAATGTAGAAAGGACGCAACTTACCCATCTCAACTCTTTATCGCTCTACTTCGGCATATGTGTGCAATATCTAAATAATCTTTTCCACAAACACAAATACCTCACTCATTTTTTAGCTGTATATCCCAAATATTCAATTAGTTAATGTCTATTTGATCAGAAATGGATCACTTTTACCCACCAGTTCCTGCGTGTTGCCGTGATACAAATAAATCCTGTATTGGCCGCTTTCCAGCTTTTTAGGAATCAACCAGGAAAAAGAGGATGCTCTTTCTCCTTGTCTGATCAACGTTTTCCTATTTCCATCGTTCAGCACGGCAATGGTCAAAGGAATATCGAGTCTCACCGGTCCTATCCACCTTATATCCAACGTATTCCCCTTCTTAAATTTCTCTGCCCTTCTGGGAGCGATAAATTGAAAAGAATCCTCACTCAGCCCTGACGAATTTTTGTCTGAGGGATCAATCGCTATTTCCTGATTTCCCTCAGCGGGAGCTATCATTATTTTCTCATTTTCCTTCAAAGAAGGACGGCCAGCCGATACTCCCTCATCTACAGGTATATTCTCTAGTGTTGTATCGTGAGAATGATCTAACAGTTCTTCGTTCTTTTGCCCAGAGGCATCCAGCACTTGGGAATCATCATATTCCAACATACTATCTGACTTGGAAGGAATCGTCTCGTCTATACCAGATGGGGGGTTCGCTGATTCTGAGATCTGCTGGTATGTGGTATTAGTTTGAGGCTCATTATTTTGCTCCACCTCTTTACCTGGTGAGTTATGATCAATAGTTACTTTCTGGTTAATGTCTTGGGATAAAGGTTTGTTTGCTTCAGGGATGACTTCCTGTTTTTGATTTGTTAGTGGTGGGTCAATGATGGTGGCTCCATGTCCCTGTTCAAGAGGCGTATGATCTTCTATTGTTTCTGTTATTTGCTCCCCCATATTTCTCTTCTCCTCGTCGATAAGTGAGTTCACTGAAGGAATCCTCCCCTTATTCTTCTTCCCTTGTAATAATTCCTCACCTAAAGGCTCATCTCCTACCTCCTGCATATTATCCATTTTGGTAAGTTCTCCAGAAGTCATTTCACTAGCGTCAATAATCAGGCTATTATCTGGATTAAGATCATCATTATCAGGAGAAGGAGTAGGAATGTGTTCTGCCAAGGTAGATTCGGAATTAAGGGAATCTGGATAAGTAATACTGACGATATACGGAATCCAGCGATTATTAATCATCTCCAACCTTATCTCCGCTATTCGCTGTGATGGGGTGTAATGACTCAACTCCTCTTTATGTCTATTGTGCAGCTTTCTCTTGAACCCCATATGGAGATAATAATAAGCTCCCTTAGCAATCTCCGATACAGGTGTTATCTCCTCAAAATAAACGGAGAGGGAATCACTTTTTTCATAAAAGAGATCAAAATAATTTAAATAACGTTTGATAGACATATCACGTTCATTTCCTGTGATATGTTTATAAGAAGGATCTAAGTCATTCTCCACAATAATTTCCTCGTCAAAAAATATTTGGTTTCTGCCTTCCTGGTAACTGGTCTCTATCAAAAATGCTCTTTCCCGCTCATTTGTCTCACTATTAGCCAATTCGTTTAACAGTTCTTCCAAATCCCTGATAAGATCTTTGGAGTTAATCATGATTTGTAGTTGTTCCTCCAAACTCAATTCCTGTGCCCAGCCTGCCAACGAAAACGTTGATAGACTAATAGTTAAAATGATATGCAAATATAAGCGCATATTCCTTAGTGTTAACAGTGAGGCCAAGAAGAACAACTTCACATAAAAATGTACACCAAATTTACAAGGGAGATGAAGAGCTTAGGTTATATTAACAACAACATAAAGTTTTTTTCATAAACACAATAAATTTATGCTCAGGATCTGATGCTTAACTTTATCTCAAGCAAGTGTGATTCAATGCTCTATGTTCAGTTTTGATGAGAGCGTCATATTACTTAATTACGTTGGGCATTCTGGCCAATCTTAAATACACTAAAAAGTAAGCGAAAATAGCACCTACCAAAGATAAAGGCCAAACATAAATCAATCCCAGGTTCATAATACTTAATACCGGTACCGCAGTTATCATACAAACAGCTGAACCTAATATCCATAAGCCCGCAGCATAAGTGCGCCACAGCCATACAGATTGTCCTTTTTTTCTGGCTAGCACTCCTATGTTATTCATCATCCATATCAAAATCATGATATCAACAATGGAAACGATAGCGACCAAGCCCATAACTAATCCATATCGCATAGAATACATTTTATTTATCTACAAATTAATAAGGAATTGCGACAATGTTGTTACAATCTGGCTTATTCTTTTTTCCCTAAAGCCCTCAATTTATCTTCCCATCCTGCAATATCAGATTTTTGATTTAGTGCCAAATAAATGATCCCATACGCTATACCACAACAGATCAGGGTAAAAATAATGAGCCCCCAATACCAATATTGAAAAGTAGAGGCAGAAAAATAAGTACTTTTCTCAAGTATGTCCGAAGCTATCATATCTTCCAATAGCCAAATACCTGTCCAACTCAGTAATACATAAAATTGCCATCTCCTCGACAATTCCCCTTTTCGTTTTGATAAACGATTAATAGGTCCAAAAAACAGAAGCAGCAACAGGGAAATACTCAATATAATAACAACGGTTACTCCAATCATTTACAAGAATTTCACTCAACACTGTAATTTAAGAACGTCCACTAACTGGCCATCTGCTGCTCATATATAGGAAGGAAGATTTGTTTAATGAATTCCTCCATGCTCACTTGTATGGGCTCATGACTCCGATGAAGTACATTTGAAAGTACGATGCCTTCATTAATTTTTTCATACATTTCCAGGTATAAATCAGCTACATTATTACTTACGCCTTTGGAAAGCATGGTTCTTTTTGCGTCCCTGTAAGGAATCCAAATATATGGAAGTCTGCCTATATTCAAGTGCTTCCCCAGTAAGGCACTTACTTGTTCCATATGTATTCGCTGTTTCCCAAGCAAACTGAATACCTGATTTCCTTCAAAAGCTAAATGCAACATCAATTGGTACACCTTTCGCGCCACATCATGGACGGATATCATCGGAAAAGATAGCTTAGGCCTGAAAGGAGATCCAAACATGCCTGATTCCCGGATCAAATGCATCCAACTGAGTAAATTTTCCATGAAATATGCGGACCGAATGTGAATTACATTAATTCCTGAAACACTATTCAATTGCTGCTCAAATTCATAAAGAGAACGGAAAATCTTTGGAGCAGCATCTATTTCAGCTCCCAGCACACTCAAATTGATCACATAAGGAACGTGTTGAAATCGGATAGCATCTGTTAATATAGTGGCTACTTCTTTCTGAAATCCCACGTAATCTTCAGAACTATAATCGGGAGGAATCATTACAAAGGCAGCTTGAACTCCCCAAAAAGCATGCTTCATAAAAGCAGCATCTGTTAAAGATCCACAATAAACTTCAGCCCCTTCTCTTTGATGCCAACTGAGGGAATGAGAATTTATGTCTATGGCCCTTACTTTTTTTCCTGCGTTCAACAGGGCAGAAACAATTTTACTTCCAGTCTTACCTCCTGCACATACAACAGCATAAGGGGTATCTTCCAGTATCTGAGACTTTCTCATTTAGGTAGGTTAATCGAATGGCTTCCTTAATATACTGAAGATTTGGATGATATCATAGAAGCTTTTTAATTCCCGGGCTTTTTCATCCTGTTCCATCCCGATATGTTATTCGATGAAAAATTTTTTCCCACAAGAGTAGTTGTAGCATTTTTCCACAAGTCCTAACAATCTGCTTCATAAAAAGTATCCTATTTTCTTTGCTTTTTCTTCTTTTGATTCGTTGTATGGAAGAACAAATATTAGTATGAAACTGACGCTACTATTTAATTATATCCAAATAATTATTTGTTGGACGATTCTGTTACCAACATTGACATTCGCCCAACAAACATTAGAGTTGAATGTGTGCTTCAGTAAAAATGAAACTGAGTTGGTAAAAGCATTCAAAGACGCTCATGGCAAGGCATTTAGGGCAACGCTATCGACCAGATCCTTCGTTCAGCGGCTTCCCTCTTTACAAAATATCTCTTTTGTCCAATCTCTTACAACTCCAGAATCGACATACCAGGATAATGAAAGGACTATCGATAGAATTTTTACCCTTCAAATTGAACCAGCAGACCGAACTATTTCATCCATCATTAATGAATTGAAGCAAAGTAACGTCTTTGATTTCGTTGAGGAAAATCATACCAGAAAGCTCCATCAATCCGAACCGATTATTGTGAACGATGATTCAATCAGCAGCCAATGGTATCATGAATTTATTGAAACCTTTGAGGCCTGGGAAATTACCCGAGGAAACCCTTCTGTCAGAATAGGCTTCATCGATACAGGCATAGAATATCAGCATCCGGAATTTATAGACCAAACCTATATCAATAGCAGAGAAGATATCAACGGGAATGGTAAATTTGAGCCATGGCCAGTAAGTGAGGTCCGAAGTGGATTAACCGGAGATTTTGATGGGCTGGATAATGACGGGAATGGATATATAGATGATATTTCTGGATATGATTTTGTAGATCAACCCGGTAGCGTGTTTGCAGGAGATGTGTTTTTTGAAGATGGGGATCCTACAGACGATAACGGACATGGAACGGAAGTGGCTGGTGTGATAGGAGCAAAACCCGATAATGGCGTTGGAGGAATAGGGATAGCTCCAGCTTGTAAAATGGTTCCGTTAAGGGCATTTGGGACAACGGGTACGGGCCAGGATGATGATATAGCACGTTCTATCATTTATGCAGCCCTTAACCAAATCGAAGTGCTAAACATGAGCTTTGGTGATATCATTCCTTCATTTACCCTCGAAGCTGCTATTCAATTCGCCGACCAGCAGAATGTGATTATGGTAAGCTCAGCAGGGAATGGAACTGGGGACGAATTACATTATCCTTCGGGATATGACGAAGTAATTTCCGTCTCAGCCTCTACCACTAATTTTGCTAACGGAGATGAATTCTTATGGCCCCTGAGTTCATTTGGATTAACTGTAGACCTGACAGCTCCAGGTTCTGATATCTTTGTCCCTACATTGACTGATACGACAGTCGATGGTGCCATTAATCAATTCAGGAGAATCCAGGGAACCAGTTTCTCAGCACCTATGGTATCAGCGGCAGCTGCACTACTTTTATCTGGTCGAAACAGGCTGGATGCACGTCAAATTCGAGGAATATTAACCTCCACCACCGACGATCTCTCAACCCCTGGATGGGATCATTTCACTGGAGCAGGTCGCCTCAACCTACGCAAAGCCCTCGAGTACTCAGGTAGCTCGCGCGTGCAAATCACATCCCCCTCTCACGACAGCGGATCGACCCTGGATGAAATCCCGATCATCGGAACCGTATTAAATCCGGAATTCCTTCAATTCCACGTCGAATGGCAGGCTGGAACAGAAGGGGAAGACGAATGGAACACCATCATCGCGGACCAAATTCATCAAGTAAAAGAAGATACCATTGCCATGTGGGATATATCCGAATTACCCGATGGAGAATATACCCTTAGAATTCGACTGGAAAAAACCAATGGAACTACCTCAGAAGATCGCATTCGATTTATTCGGGATGTCACTCCTCCAGAAATCGTTATTTCCCAATTCGCCCCCATCTGGGAAAACCAGGAGCGCAAGTTTTTGATCGTCTTCCGAAGCTCAGATCAGGCGAGACATACCCTGTTTTTTAGAAAACAGGGAGATACAGATTACCAGCAACAAATTTTCGACAGACCCACGAGAAATGGCTTTTTTCTCCTCGATCAAACCCAACTAAGTGATGGAACCTATGAGTGTTTTATCGAAATGGAAAACCTATCAGGGGAAGTAGGAACATCCTCCGTACGCGAATTTAGTTTTCAAACTGATGTGCTTCCTTCCCAGGGATTCAATCAGCTTTCCTATCATATTCCTATGGGTCGAATGTTAAATCGAGCTTTTGACTTTGATCAGGATTCCTTAAAAGAGGTGGTAATGACCCGCTACGATGAAAACTTAGGCATCAGAAATGTGATATTTTTAGAATTTAATGGCGCCTTTTTCCAACAAGTAGATTCCGTAGAAGTAGCTGATATATTATTGGTGAAAGATGTAGAAGATGCGGACCAAGACGGCTTGTGGGAATTATTGACTTCAGTCAATGACTCAACTTATATATTGGAACAAGAGAATCCCACCGCATTTCCAAAAGCAACCATCTATACCAATCAGGATAATACCTTATTTCCCTCGGAATTTGCTGATACGGATAATGATGGAGAATTTGAGGTATTGTTTAAGGACTTTAGGAATTATTTCATTTATGAACGAGAGGGAGATAATTATACAGAAGCAGCTATCCTAAAAGATACCACTCCAGATTATAGTGGATCTATCGCTCCCAGAACTATTGTAGATGATTTTGATCAGGACGGGCTCCAGGAAATAATTTTTGGAGATAGAGATGGCGATTTCATTGTTTATGAACACGAGGGCCAGGGCATATATGACTCTACCTTTATAGATACGACAGAGTTAACCAGAGGAGGAACGTATTTGACGGCTGGAGATTTCGATGGCGATGGTCAACAAGAATTTTTTATTGCTGTTCATTCTTCAGACGATCGAAATGCTGACTTTGAATATGATCCTTCTTTTTGGTGGTTGCGAATTTTTAAAGCTGTGGCCAATGATACGTATATGCCTGTTTGGGAAGATTATATTTATGAAGTAGAGACCGAGAGATTTAATGCAGCTACGGCCGGAAACTTAGATGATGATCCGGCTGATGAATTAGTGTTTACTTCCTTCCCTAAAACTTATGTTCTTGAATATATCAATGATCAATATACTTTTAGCTGGTTTCACTTAGGATCTATCGCTACCCATCATATCATAGAAGATTTTAACGGTAATGGGATCAAGGAATTAGGCTTAGGACTCGGGGACAGCACCTATTTTTTTGAAAAAGATGTCATCAACAATGGCCCATCAGCAGTAAATTCCTTGAGGGGAACCGTACTAGGTCCTTCTTCCGTCCAACTTTCCTGGTTGGAAGTACCTAATGCTACCGCTTATCGACTTGTCAGAGTTCGAGATCCTTTAAATAATTCCTTAGGCCAAATTTCTACAGGCTTTACAGGTAATATGGCCATAGATCAAGACCTCGTTCCTGAAGAATTATATCTCTATTCCATTATTGCTGTCAACGAAACTTTGACTCCTCCTGAAAGTGAATTTGGAAATCCTATCTTTTTACGACCTCATGAAAGGCCACACATTGACAGTATAGCCGTTGAGAATGATCGGCAACTCACCCTTTTCTTTACAGAACCTGTTGTCAGTCGGGAAGAGGATAAATTTAAATTTGTGTTGAATGATACGATTACGCCCATTTCTTTACTTAGCTACAGCGAAACCAGAAATCAATTATTGCTAAGCTTCCAACAATCCTTTCTCACTGGCACTAATCAATTGTTCATTGACTCTACCTTTCTCGACAGAGATTTAGCTTATCTTCAAGCAGAAGATACATTGCAGTTCTTTACTTATGAACCTGTCGAAGAAGAATTCTTAATCATTCAGGATTGGGAAGTGTTGAACGATAAAGAAGTCAAGCTCACCTTTAATTTCCCTTTGGATGAAGGTACCGCATTAGATAATACTCATTATACCGTTAGTCCAATAGGAGCAGTTTCTTCTGTAAGATGGGGCAGTGAAGATGAAGATGCGGTGATTATTGAATTACTGGATGCAAGAATAGGGGCACTGGGATATGCTGTATCCATATCTGCTCAAGATGTTTGTGCGATAAATGGGGTATGCCTGGGAAATGAAGGAAATACAGCTACGTTTTCCTCTCACAAAAATAATTTATCTGAGGTATTCGTTTATCCCAATCCCGTCAGTTCACATTCGGAATTTGATGGATTGCGCTTTGCCAATCTTACTCAACAGGCCACTATTCGAATATTTTCAGCTTCTGGCCGATTGGTACAAATCGTGGAAGAAGATAATGGAGATGGAGGAATCAACTGGAATCTAAAAGACCGCGAACAACAGCGGATCAAACCAGGCGTATATTTATTTCATGTGACGACCCAGGAAGAAGGCGTGGAAGAATTTTTAGGAAAATTTTCTGTTGTAGAATGAAAATAGTACCATAGCTTTCTATTTACAGGAAAGGATGTGAAATGGCTTACTCTATTCGCCTTACTACAGATCAGCAATACCAGTTGGCTGATTTAATGCAAACCCATAAGGATAAACGACAATCCAGAAGATTATTGGCCATCTCTCTGCGTCATTTTGGATATTCTATTAAGGAAATCGGTCTGCTAACTCATGTGAGCGACAGAACCGTTAGTAGTTGGATGAAGCTATTTTATGAAGGAGGATTTGATGCCTTACTCGAGTTAAAACACAAGGGAAATCCTGATTCAAAATTAACCGCCTATCATTCTCATATTAAAGCATTTTTTGCACATCAGGAAGGAGCTTCTCTCAAAGCACTCCATACTCATTTGGTAGAAGAACATCAACTATCAGTTGATTACAGTTGGTTAACACGATATATGAAAGTGCATTTCCCAGAATTATTAACTTCCTAAAAGGGTAGTTATCTATCAAGCTGTATGTAAATTAAAGATCGCTATTGATGGAATAAATCTTAATTTGCAAGATAGCGTACTCTATTTTTCTTTTATGGCGAAAACAACCTTAAAATACCTTGATCCAATAGTCATCAGCAGGCTTAAAAACATCGAAATAAAAGCCAAGATGATCGTAGAGGGATTTATTACAGGCATGCATCGTTCTCCCTATCATGGATTTTCTGTAGAATTTGCAGAACATCGGCCTTATAATGCAGGAGAATCCCTGAGGAATATTGACTGGAAGGTATATGGAAAGACCGATAAGTTGTTCTCTAAAAAATACGAAGAGGAAACCAACCTAAGATGTCAGGTAGTGCTGGATGTTTCTGATTCTATGCGCTATCCACAACCCAAGAGAGGTGAAAAGGTGTTAACAAAACTGGAATATGGAGCCTACCTTACCGCAGCCCTCCAATATTTAATGATCGGCCAACGAGATGCAGCAGGGATGACCCTTTTTGATGAAGATATCGTTTTTTACGCCAGAGCTAAGAGCAGATATTCCTGGCTGGTTCCAATTTTTCATGAATTGGAACAAGTGGTAGCGAGCAAAGAATTTTTCACCCGAAAAACGGCTACAGCCAAGGTACTTCATCAGGTAGCGATGAAATTTCACCGTAGATCTTTTGTGGTGTTAATCACGGATTTATTCCAGCCTCAGGAAAGAAGTGAAGATTTTTTCAAGGCGCTCCAACACCTCAGACATGAAAAACATGAAGTTTTGGTATTTCATTTGCTTGATAAAAAGACAGAACAGGTGTTTGATTTTCCTAACAGACCCATCATCCTAAAGGATCTTGAAAGTGGTGAAAAAATAGAAGTGTCGCCTCATCAAATTAGAGATCAATACCAGAAGATGATGAAGGATTTTCAAGCAAAATTTAAACAAAAGTGCTACGAATTTAACATTGACTTTGTTGAAGTAGATGTTCGCCAACCTTACGACAAAGTACTCGCTGACTATCTGGTTAAACGTCGAAGTTTAAATTAACTATGTTGAAATACATCCATCTATTCGTCGGTATGTTGTGTTGTTGTATAGTCTCCGCCCAAACCACCAGAAATGTGGTTACGATCACTACTTCTCAGGAGGCCAGACAATATTACGAGCAAGGCAATCAATTATTCCAAGCAAAAAATTATGGTAGTGCTAAGGAAAAATATTTTCACGCACTAAAAGCAGATTCCTCCTTCACCGCAGTGATGGACCAATTGGCTGATGTGTACAGAATAGAGGAAAATCTAGATTCTACCATCTTCTATTACCAGAAAAGCCTGGATATTTATCCCAGAAATCTTGCCGCTCACCAAGAACTCGCAGCAGCATATCAAATCCAGGGAGATTTTCAGGGAGCGATCAGACAGTACCAAAGCTTATTAGATCACTATCCGGGATATCCAGAAGCATATTACGGATTAGGAAGAGTGTATTTCAATCTTGAAGAATATTATAAAGCGATTAAATTCAGCGAGTATGCCATGCAAACCTATTTAGCAGGAGGTAAATATGTTCAGGCAGCGGAATCGCGAATGTTAGCAGGTAGAGCCTACCTCAATTTGGATGAGGATCAAAGAGCCATTAAATATTTTAAGGCCAGTAAGAAGCATTTTCAGGATAAGGCCTATTATCATTACTACCTTGGCCTCGCACACCTTAAGCTGGACAAGAAAAAGGATGCGGAGGAATATTTAACCAAAGCTGAAGACATGGGCTATCAGGTTCCCAGCTATATAAAAAGCAGACTGAACGATGAATTTAATGATTGATATGTGGAGGCATCATCATTCTATCCATCGAGTCCGCCGATGTATCTACCTTTTTTTCTTCATACCCTGCATCATTCCCGTCTCTATTTTTGCTCAGGAAATAAGTCCTGTTCAACTAGACCTCATTATCCCCATTTCCAATCCCGAAGGGGAGCGTGAAATATCGCTGGAAAAGTATCCTCGAATCCATGTGCTTATCACCAATCATTCCGATCAGGCCATCAGATTATGGAAAGATTGGAACAGTTGGGGATATTTCAATCTCTCTTTTTCCTATCAGGCTAATAGCACTATTAAAGGCATTACCAGAATAAGGCCTTCTTCCTGGGAAGGGGACTTTCCAGATTTCTGGATGTTGGAAGCCGGAAATTCAGTCATCATTGAGATAGATATGACGATATCTCAATGGCAGGGCTTCCCCGATTTATATGGAGAGAAGCTACCCGCTGTATTGACGGCTACCTACGAAAATAAATACGATCCCCTGGCAGAACAATTTGGTATATGGGTCGGCAAAGTACAAAGCGCTCCTTTAGGAGTGGTATTTAAGTGACGCCTGGGAAGGTAGGCGAAGCATTTGATCCCTTAACAGATGCAGGATGGAAAGCAACCTCTGATGTTATTTCAATTCCAGACAACGATCAATTCTCTCTTTCAATTTCAAGCCAGCTTTCTTGTTGTTGGGTTGAATACTATTAGAAGCTAAACAAATGTCATACTCTTTTACCCATTCCGAATGATGAATAGCGAGTTCTTGTATCGCATCTAGGACATAATGCAGCTCAGCATCTCTCATCGTGGGATGTATCGACAACCGAATCCACCCCGGCTTGGTTGAACAATCTCCACGATCAATTAAATCCGTGATGCTTTTAGAGGTTTCGTTCGATACATTCAGTAAATAATGACCATAAGTACCTGCACAAGAACATCCTCCACGAGTTTGAATTCCGAATCGATCATTGAGTAATTTTACGCCTACATTGTGGTGGAGCCCATCTATATAAAAGGAGATGACTCCCAGCCTTTGTTGGTGTTCCCCAGGGCGCTCTTCTTCCGACATCTCTATACGGCTTTTGAAGGATTCGTGAATCTTTAACCCCAACATGCGCTGAAGTTTATTCACTACTCCCGTCATTCCAGCATCAGCAGAAATCAATACATCCTCTGAATTCGCTCCTACATGTCGTTTAATGATTTGTTGCGCCTGGTGGTAAGCATAGGTCATCGCGGAACCTGTATCATTCGTATCTGTGTGCGTATTCGCTACCAAAGGCCCAATCTGATCCCGCAATCGATCTTCTATAGGGCCATACATTCTACCACTGGCGGTCCAGTCCGTATATAAAATGCGAATAGCACGATGATATGGAGTCTGAATCATTTGATATTCGCCGATGATATGAGCTTTAAATCTGGCGAAATAGGACTCTAAGGACATCGTAGCGTCAAGAGGCTGAGGCATCATAGGACACATCACAAGAAATAATGTTAATGCGTGTTACTTAGGTCAAAGTCTATTCATTCCAGTTTATTCGAGTGAGGTATAAGGTTAAATGAGGTTGCAGCTTTCCCTTTATATGCGTTTCCCTCTATCCTTGTGTGCTTCTATGTATGGTACCAATAAACCAAAGGTCAGCCTCAACTAATATTTTTATATCGAGATATGAACGAGATCCAGGTGGATTTGGATGTTATGGAGTGAAAAATCTCTTATTATTTATTAAAAATACCTTTTATATTCCCGAACATCTATCAAATTATTATCCTGATGAAATATTCCTTGTTCCCCACGATGTTCTGTATTTTTCTCTTTTCGTGCCAATGTGCCATGAGTCAGCCAGTTAATTCATCAGATGATTTGTTAGCCGACCACATCCTTTCCCATCCCGACTCCATCCTTAGAACGATCATCGACCACGCTGATATCCATCAACCGCAAATCATTTATACCCAAATCAATAGAGACGCTAACAATGTCCCTTCCTTCCAATCACACACCTACCGCCTAAATGAAAAGGAATACTTTTATCCCGCAAGCACCGTAAAAATGCCCACTGCCTTTATGGCGTTGGAAAAGGTAAATCAGTTAGGGATAGCTGGTCTTGATATGGAAACTTGTATGATGACAGATAGTGCGTATGGCGGCCAATCTACCGCTTATGTCGATGCTAGCACAAAGCTCCATTGTCCCACCATCGCCAACTATATCCGAAAAATATTTGTGGTTAGCGATAATGATGCTTTTAACCGACTGTATGAGTTCGTTGGGCCCCAACAGTTAAATGAATCTCTCCACAACAAAGGATTTACCAACACCCGCATCATCCACCGATTGTCCATTCCCCTCCCCTATGAACAGAACCAATATACTAACCCCATCCGGTTCATTGGCACAAATCAACCTACCTTATACCAACAAAACCTTACCTATAATCCCATAGATTTTGCTCATCCTGAACCTATCCTTTTAGGAAAAGGGGAAATGATGAGCGATTCTTTGTACCAACGACCCAAGGATTTTGCTCAGAAGAATGCCATTTCCCTTCAGGACTTACACGATATGTTAAAAGCCGTTATTTTTCCTGAGGAGGTAGCTGAGGAACAACGTTTTGATTTAACGCAAGGGGATTATCAGTTTTTGTATCAGTATATGTCCCAATTGCCCAAAGAGAGTAGTCAGTTACCTTATTCAAAAGATACGACCTACTATTATGATGCTTTCTCCAAGTTTTTAATGTACGGCGATCAAACGACTCCCCTTCCTTCTCATATTCGCATATTTAATAAAATTGGGATGGCTTATGGGTTTTTGACAGATGTAGCATATGTGGTGGATTTCGAGCATCAAGTGGAGTTTATGTTGGCGGCTACCGTTTTTGTGAATGAAAATCAGGTCTTCAATGATGGGGAATACGAATATGATGAACTCGGATTGCCTTTTTTAGCTAAGTTGGGTCAGTTAATTTATGATTATGAATTGACAAGAGAACGGCCGAATGCTCCTGATTTGGATAGGTTTCGGTTGAAGTATGAATAAATCTGCCTTTTCGATGTACCTGCGGATGAATGTGTTTATTAGGATCATAGGTTACTTGCTCAACTCAAGTGCCTTGATACGGTGAACTTGTTCCAGTAAAGGAGCCAATTGTTCTAAGGGAAGCATGCTGGCTGCATCACTCTTCGCCGCTGCAGGATTCGGATGTGTCTCGATAAACAATCCATCTGCTCCCGCCGCCACTGCAGCTTTAGCCATGGTCCCAATTAAGCTCGCATCTCCTCCGGTAATTCCGCTGGTCTGATTGGGTTGTTGAACAGAATGCGTACAATCCATCACTACCTTCGCACCAAAAGCTTGCATCCTGGGAATACTCGTCATATCTACCACCAATGATTCATATCCGAAGGTCGTTCCTCTTTCCGTCAGCCAAATATGATCATTGCCCGTAGACTTCACTTTTTCCCAGGCAAATCGCATCGCTTCGGGAGACATAAATTGGCCCTTTTTGATATTTACCCCTTTACCTGTTCTTCCCGCCGCCAACAATAAATCGGTTTGACGGCATAAGAAAGCTGGAATCTGCAGATAGTCTACATATTTAGCTACTTCTTCGCACTCATAGCTTTCATGAACATCTGTTAATACCGGAATCTGAAGTTCTTGACCTATATCTTGTAAAATGGACAATGCTGTTTCTTTATCTATGCCTGTGAAGCTGTCCAGTTTGGTTCTATTCGCTTTTTTATAAGAGCCTTTGAAAATGTAGGTCATCCCTAGTCGATCTGTAATGGCCTTCACTTCTCTGGCAATGTGAAAGGCCACTTGTTCATCTTCAATCGCACAAGGGCCGGAAATTAAGAATAATGAATTCATAGATTGGTTATGAGGAAAGATGTATCGACTTTAAGACGGACCCTAAATATCCTCCATGATGCCGCTTCAAAAAGCCTTCTTCTGTAAATCCCGTTTTTTGAATTAATAATATGACCAACACATGGCCTATCACTTGCATTGTCGTAATGGAAGTGGTGGGGGTCAGTTCCATGGGACACACTTCTTTAGGCCCTCCGGTATGCAGTACGCAATGCGCTTTTTTAGTCAATGGACTTTCCTTATTTCCCGTGAGAACGATAAAGGGAACTTCTCCATGTAGCTGATGCGTCAATTCCACCAATTCCAATAATTCTCTCGTCTTTCCGGAATTAGAAATGTAAATGCCTACATCGTGTTTGTGAACGATCCCCAATTCTCCATGTTGGGCCTCACTGGGATGTAAAAATACCGAGGGCGTTCCTGTAGAGGATAAAGTGGATGCCAGATTTTGAGCTACCTGTCCCGCTTTTCCGATGCCGCTGGTGATCACTTTGCCGCTATGTTCGTGTACCCGTTGGTAAATCAACTCACTGGCCGATTCATAGGGATTCTCCTGCGGTATGTTCATGATGGCCTTCGCCTCTGCTGCTAAAATGTCCTTGATCATCTCATTCATGGGGGAAAGTAAGTAAAAAATTTTCAATCTTGGAGCAGATAGAGGAAGCCACTTTCTTTTCTCACTTTTATCCTGTTAATCTTCTTTTTATTCCTTCCACCACTTCTATAGCTATATGTTGGATTTCGGCAATTTGTTCTATGCTAAGAGTTGTTGTTCTCAACATTTTTTCAATGGCCATTTCCGTACTTTCCATTAATCGCTTTTCCGCCATTGGCTCAGCCTTTTGTTCTGCCCTTAAATTGGATTCAAACTCAATCGTCATCGCTATACTAGCCTTATCTGAGAGTACTTCCACAAATCGTTGGTATTCTCTTCTTTCTTCATCGGTCATGTGAGCTCGTTTCAGTACTTCATCCGCCTCTTTAAGCCCTTTGGCCGAAAATCCCTGTTTGATTTCGCTATTTTTTAAAAAGTAAATCCATTCATCTAGGGTATCCTTGGCATTATCATCGAACTTATTCACTTTGAGTAAATAGATTTCTGAATACGCCCCTTCAATTTTTTCTTTTTTGAATCATTTCTTTTGAGAGGGAGTTACTTCTAACAGCTTGTTATCATGAATACCTCTAAAATGGGTTGTTCCCCGATAGATGTAATCCTCTCCATGACCTAATTCAACGTACACTATATTTACCGAAATCACTTTTTTCACTTCAGCATAGGTATCGCTCGATTAAACTTATCTTCTTCCGTCTCCTTATTGCTTTCACTCTCCAGAATCTCTACCATATGAATATCTTCTTTCAGTAGCTCGCTTAAAAAACCTTCCAAAATCCCCAAATTTACCTTCTGCCTCAATAAGCACTTGATGGCCCAGTCAAATCGTACATGTTTCTTTTGTGGCATGGGTTCAGTGTTCCATAAACATAAGAAAAGTGATACATTTTTGTAGGTTCTTGTGTGGATGAGGGGCTTTTTTCTTTGGAAGAGGAGGACTCATCAGCGATTAGACCATCTCAAAAAATTTCGGCCCCTCCGCTGCGCTCCGGGGCGGGTAAGGGGGTTAGGGGGTAAGCTCCTTCGGAGCTAGTGCCAGCAGAGACGAAACCCGATAAAGTAGTGACGGATGTTCGGACGGTTGTCGAGGCGATAGGAGACGCGGGAATAGTCATCGTTGAAGATCCACGAGCCCCCACGAACCACTTTTAAATATCCATCCATTGAACCTTTAGGGTCATTAAATTTCCCTTGATCTAAATTCCCATCATTATCCCAACACCATTCCGAAACATTCCCACTCATATCGTAAAGTTCTAAGCTATTAGGTTTTTTAGTTTTTACTGGATGAGTTCGATTAAATGGATCTGCAAGCGCTACATTATCACTATACCAAGCAACATCCCCAGGCTCATCACTTCCAGCATACCTAAAAGGATCTTGATAAACTCCTCCTCTGGCTGCATATTCCCACTCAGCTTCTGTAGGAAGTCGAAAACCGCTAGCTTCCCAATTGGGAACTTCCTGCCATTCAATAAGGGTATCTCTGTCCAGTTCATTGGGATCTGAGGGAATAGCATCCAATTGATACACTTTTTCGGCCCCTAATCGTTCACTTACCCAATTGGCATAGGCTATCGCATCATACCAACTGACATATATTGCAGGTGAATCTCCTATCCAGTCCCATTCCTTTCGTTTATCTTGTGCTCTCCCTGTAGCTCTCGCAAATAATTCATATTGCCATACCGTCGTTTCCGTTTGCGCCATCTTGAAATCTGAAAGTGTAACTACCCTTGCACTATCAGGAGGTGCATCATTACTAAGATTTCCCATTTGAAAAGTACCTCCCTTTACTTCTATCATGAGAGGGAAATAACGCTTCATAAGGAACTCTTGATAATATTCAAGATCTATGGCTTGCAATACCTTCCGAATATCCTTTTGTGCTGTTATACTCTCTATATCTATCTTCGTCAGCCATTCTTTTCCCTTAGCAGAGGAAGAAATCTGGAACACTGTATCCTGAAGAAAGCGTTGGGCTCGTTGGGTCTCCCCTATCTCGTTAAGGTAAAAAGCTACTTCCAATAATTTTTGTGCCGTTTTTTTTCGTTGGAACAAATTATTTCCCGCTTGATGAAGGACCATAGCAGCAGCATCGTACTCCAATGCCACTATCAATGAATCTGCCACTGCATACATGGGCTTTATTCTTTCAATGTGTGCATTCCGATAAACAAGTCCTGTCAGGATCATCGTCAGGACCACCACGCCTCCCAAAAGCGTCATCACATAGCGTTTGCTAGCGTTGACCAATTCGCGTTTTTGAAGTTCATTATTCCCCCAACTTAAGCGATGTTTGTATTTATTTACTTTCCATAATTCGCGAAAAGAGAGTAAAAAACGACGATTCCGCTCATTATTGATCCATTCATTGGTTCGGCGATGGAGTAGTTGATTAACCAGTTCCAGGTCCGGTAGCACTTTTCCCGCCAATTGCCGAACGGGAGGAATGAGCCGTTCATGTGCCAATTCGTATTGGGTCCCTTCTTCTTTTGATTCACTTTTAGTTACCAAACGCAATTCTTCCAACCAATCCAAGATCTCCTGAAGCTCCTCCAGGGATAAGGAAAGATCTGTCTTTTGTACCAAATCCTTTACTGTCAGATCCCCTACCCTAACATTGTGATCCAGGTCTATAAACGCTAAGAGCACATTTAAGGCCGCCTGATCCTGATGATATCTATTGGGCACCTCAAAATGTTCCTGAAGATACCTTAGCAATAGTCCATCGATTCCTCCCATTTGTTGAAAGGCTGAGCGGGTGAAGGCTTTTTCTTCTAATTGTTGCCCTTTAATGATAAAGGCCAATATTTGGATGTCCACCGCAGATATCCACCCATCATCTTTAGAAGCTAGTTCTTCTTTACAGGTGGTGTATACAAAATCCGGATCAAATTCCAATCCCTCCGTTTCAGCGATCACCTTGAATATTTCCGTTGCCTGGGTAGGGGTGAATTTTTTTAGGTCAAAATAATTCGTTCTCGCAATCAGCGCATAGCCCAGGATATCCTGAATTTCATATAAATATCCCTGATAATCTTTGCGCAAGGAAACCAATATTTTGACCTGGGCCAATTCGTCATAACAGGCCTTGAGTTGCTGAATAAAAGGGGCTCTGGATTCCGCCTGTTTAAACTGGGTAAAGAATTGCTCAAACTGATCGATGATGAGGACTAATTCTGTGATATTCCCTTCCTCCAGATAATATTGAAGTAAATCCTTCAATGACAGCTTTTCTGATGGAGATTTCTCAAGGTGGAGTTGTTCGGCTAAGGCCTTTCGGATAGATAGAAGTGGGGCCTCATTTCTACATTTGACTACTACACACAGCGTAGAACTCGAAGCAAAGGCCGGATGCAATCCCGCTCGCAAAAAAGAGGTTTTTCCACATCCCGACTCTCCCGTAAGTACTCCAAACCGATAATCATTTCCATTGATTCCCTGCCAGCAAATCTCTATATCCTGATGTCGTTGTAATTTTTTGAAAATGTCCGCATCCTCAAAGTCAAAATGTTTAAGTCCTTTTATCGGGGATCGCTCATTGTAAGCAGTCTTAGTCAAAGGTTTCCCCCTTACTAATTTATCCCGAACGGCCAATGCAATGGCTCCTATCAACAGCAGTCCGATAGTGCTCCAATAAAAAAGAGGATATTGAATGTCTGTTAGGAAAATAGGGTCAAGTCCTATTAGCTCCAATCCTTTCTTTAACATCCCGGGATTCAGAAATATCAACAAAAGGGCAATCAGATTCATCAATTTGTATTTCCAGGGGCGTTTTATGATCTGGGATATGACAAAAGCGACCGTTTCTACTCCCTTCTCTACTTTTGTATAGGTGGATTCAACCCTTTTGACCGTCGGGGATACTTCGCTTTGATCCGTGGAGGCTCCATTTGTAGTATGCTTAGGCGCAGTTAGCTGAGCTTGGGTAGAGGGTAAAGCTTGTGTATCTACTTTAGCGATTAATGTTGTCAGGGATTTGTTGATTCCATTTCTTTGGATGGTGAGGATTTCCTGGCTCACGGTCCGTTCTGAGGCATTTTTTTCATTTTCCGATAATTCCGCCGATAAAGATACGATTTGAAGGATAGTATCTTCCGCTATTTCATTCTCTTGAGCTAATAGTTCATTGATTGCTTGTCTGGTGTTTCCTAATGAAATAAGCTTCAACAGATGGTCTTTATCGAGGGACATGTTTTCTTAATCGTGTTATATCGCTTAAGATAGTGAGAATAATCGAAAGCTTGAAGGACTGTGCTAGATTTATTGTATGGGCTTACGCCATTCAGCTATTACTGCTAGCGCATTTTAAAAGGAAAATAAGCGCAATCCAGGAGAAAGGCGACTTGATATTTCTCATTGTTTTATATCTTCCAATTCAATGTTGAGTATTTCCTCTAGTATGTCTTCCAATGTGGCAATCCCTGCGAACTTATCCTCCTCATCGACGACGATTGCCATATGCAGCTTACTATGAATCAGTAAGTTGAGTAGACTATCTAATTGTAGAGATGTTTTAACAATAATCAGCTTTTTTTTATTGCACACATCCTGAGCGGTTTTCTTATTCCCTACAGGTTCTCCTATTAGATTTTTAGTGTAGAGAATTCCTTCCACCTTATTTTTCACAGCATCATATACAGGAATTCGGCTATACCCTTTTTCTTTTATTTTTTCCAGTATCTGAGGAGTGATGATTTCTTGAGCCCCTAAATAAAACACTTGCTCACGAGGAATCATGATAGTCCCTACTTCCATGTCAGAAAAGGAAAGTGCCCCCAGAATAATTCGCTCCTCATCTTCATCTATGATGCCATCACCTACATCTTCATGATATTTGATAATTTCTTCCAGCTCCTGTTTGCTCCACAATACAGGCCCCTCCTCTCCCAATAATTTGTCCAGTATCCATGCTATAGGTGCCGCCACAGGATAAAAAATGATGATACATATCCAAACCAGCCAGGATAAAGTTGCTCCGATCTCCAAGGCATATTTTGGAAAAACGGCTTGGGGGAGAATTTCCCCAAAAACAAAGATAAGGGCAGTGGCAATGAACCCTGCTATTACGCCTGAAGTAATGCTCCCCAGAAAAATAGCCATAATGGTATAGGAAGCAACATTTCCCAAGAGGAGGGTGCACAATAACAGATTTCCTTTTTTCCTTATGCTATATACTTTCTCTGCTTGTTTATCACCTAGCCTGATTTTTCTTTCTAACGTACTCAGCTTAATGCCAAATAAAGCTAACGTTAGCCCGGCGAACGTTCCTGAGAGGATCACCAGAACAATGACAATGATAAGATTAACCCACATAATTTTTTCATTTGAATCAATAATTTAGCTATTCCCATGTTTCTTCAGTCGCCATCCCCGTACCAATTTTTCTATCTCTACTGCATGGAAAACGATTGCAGCCATCAACAAACATCCTAAGAGTTCTTCCCAGCTTAATGGTTGTACAGAGAAAATATCATTTAACGATGGTATATAGAGAATAGCTAACTGTAGCAAAAAGGTAAATAAGACAGCAATTATCAACGGAAGATTAGTAAAAATACCCTGGCGAAACAGTAGATAATAATCGCTCCGTATGGCTAATACATGTCCCAATTGGCTGAAGCACAAAATAGTAAAAACATAGGTTTGCCATTTGGGATCACCCGCTTGCATGGCCCAGGCCTGAACGGCTAAACAAATGGCCCCGATCAACAAACCTACCCATAAGATATGTATACCCAAGCCATGGGCAAAAATACTTTCATTGGGCTTTCGAGGGGGTAAGCTCATAATATTTTTTTCCGCCGGTTCATTGGCTAAAGCCAGGGCTGGTAAGCCATCTGTAACAAGATTTACCCAAAGGATATGTATAGGCAATAAAGGGATAGGCAAGCCTGCCAGAGGGGCAAGCATGATTGTCCAAATTTCGCCCGTATTTCCGGTCATGATGTATTTGATGAAACGCCGGATATTGTCGAAAATGCGTCGGCCTTCTTTAACCGCCTGGACGATCGTAGCAAAATTATCATTTAGCAATATCATATGTGCTGCCTCTTTAGATACATCTGTTCCCGTAATTCCCATCGCTACCCCAATATTTGCTTTACGTAACGCTGGCGCATCATTCACTCCATCTCCTGTCATGGCTACAAATTGTCCCTTCTCCTGGAGGGTTTTGACTATATTCAGTTTTTGCTCAGGAGATACTCTCGCATACACTTTTATTTTTTCAATTTTTTCTTCGAACTCATCCACCGGCATGTTCTGTATATCGGCCCCATTTACGACCAAGTCTTCAGAAGAATGGATAATGCCTAATTGATTAGCAATCGCCTGAGCTGTTTCGTAATGATCCCCGGTAATCATAACGGGCACAATGCCAGCTGTTTTACAATCTTGGATGGCTTTTTTCACCTCTTCTCTGGGAGGATCTATCATAGCTGCCAAACCGCTCACCTGCAATTCTCGTTCGAGGCTTTCTATCGTCAATTTCTCAGGAAGCACGTCCACCACTCTATACCCATAGGCCAACACCCGAAGTCCATTCTTCCCCATTTGTCCGGATTCTTTGATCATCGACTCTTTATCTACAGCCTTACTGGTAGTAGCAGCTAAAACAGACTCTATAGCTCCTTTAGAAATAATGAGATAACGGCCATTAAGTGCATGAACAGTGGTCATCATCTTTCTGTCTGAATCAAAGGGAAGTTCTGCTACTCTCGGATAATCCTCTAATGTAATCTGGCTAAGGACCAGCTGTTTATGGGCATAAACAGCTAATGCCAATTCGGTGGGTTCTCCGCTAAAATCTCCGTTTTCATCTTTTTTAACATCGTGATTGAGAGCCATGCCCAACAGTAGCAGTTGTTCAGAAGTAAAAGGCACATCTTCATTAGGCTTAGCCGGGTGCCATATGTGAGTTACTGTCATACGGTTTTGGGTGAGGGTCCCAGTTTTATCAGTGCAGATATAGGTTACTGACCCAAGTGTTTCCACCGCTGGCAATTTGCGAATCAACGCATCTTGTTGTACTAATCTTCGGGCTCCCAAAGCAAGAGCAATCGTAACCACCGCCGGTAAAGCTTCGGGGATGGCAGCTACGGCTACGGAAATAGCAGTAAGCATCATATTGAGGGGCTCTTCACCACGGAGCAAGCCTGTCACAAATAAGATCACACAAATGCCTACTACACCTAGAGAGAGTTTCTTCCCAAAATCAGCCAATCGTCTTTGTAAAGGAGTAAGAGATTCTTTTTCCTGAAGCATTTGGGCTATGTGCCCAATCTGAGTTTGCATACCCGTTGCCACCACAAGACCTGAACCTCTGCCGTATGTAACCACCGTACTTTTAAAAGCCATATTAGTTCGGTCTCCCAACTGCTGCTGTTCCCCCTGGAGGGTAGTAGTATTTTTTTCTACCGCCAATGATTCGCCCGAAAGAGAGGCTTCTTCAATTTTTAATGCGTGAGATTCCAGTAAACGAAGATCAGCTGGCACCATATTTCCTGCTTCGAGTGTGACGATATCTCCTGGTACAAGCTTAGAGGCTGGCAGATGTACAGGTTTTCCATTACGCAATACGGTAGTAGATGGAGCCGTCATTTTTTTCAGGGCCTCCATCGCTTTTTCTGCTCTAAATTCCTGGATGAAGCCCACTACGGCATTTAGTATGACAATAATCAGAATGACCACCGCATCTTGAATCTCACCTACCAAGCCAGAAACCAAGGCTGCAGCCAATAAAATTAATATCATCAAGTCCTTAAATTGGGAGAGAAATAAGAGCCATACAGGTTTTCTTTTTTTCTCTACCAATTCATTCAGCCCATATTGGGCAAGCCGCTTTTCAGATTCGATCGCAGACAAACCCTCTACTTGCGTCTTATTCAATTGAAGTGCTTCCTCTTTACTGATATTGTACCAATTCATAGGGTTGAGCTAGGAAAAGTTGAAATATGTTAACTATGAGTTGATCTTTGAAGGTCGATAGGCCACCTCTTCCATATTTAGAGATTAACGGAGTTTCCATCCAACAAGTGCAAAAAACTATGTACATCATAAGAAATGATACATTTATCAATTCTCGAAAATTATTTCACTTATAGATGTCGAATCTAATACATATTGCCAGTTCCTCGAAGTACATTAATTTATATAGAGAGCTGCTAAAAGTTATTGGGATTCTCCTATCAGCCCACATTTTACTGTACTTCGTAAAAAAAGTTGATAAATATCAATAGAGACATTAATTAATAAGGAAAAGCCCCGTTTACTTTGGTCAGGTTTTCTGGTACTTTTCTTTGGTTCTGGTAAATTCCTTGTCAAATTCTTCTATTCATTTCCTTCCTTTAACAATTCCTTCTATCCTTGTACTTGTTCTGAAACCAGCTAACATATGAGTAACGATCGACAAGACCTATACCGCCCATCTTCTGAGACCGCTTTTTACAAACATCTGGCCCAAACTACGCCTGAAGCTACAGGCATTCCCATTGTTCGGGCGGATGGCATTTATCTCTATGGCCCCAATGGAGAACAATATATGGACGCCATTAGTGGTATCTGCGTCAATAATGTAGGTCATAATGCGCCCGAAGTGGTTCAAGCGATCAAGGATCAGTCGGAAAAATACCTGCATCCGATGGTGTATGGAGAGTACATTCTGGAACCTCAGATAGCTTATGCAACGAAATTGCTGGAGGTATTAAACGGCGCCTTTGAAAGTGTGTATTTTACGAATAGCGGAACGGAAGCGATTGAAGGCGCGCTCAAACTGGCCAAGAGATATACGGGAAGGCAGGAAATTATTTCTTGTTGGAACTCCTATCACGGAAGTACACATGGATCGCTGAGTGTATCAGGCAATCTGGAAAGAAAACAGGGATATGGTCCTCTGTTGCCAATGGTAAGATTCATCCGATACAATGCATGGGAAGATGTGAAACAAATTACAGAACAAACGGCCTGCGTAATCATCGAAGCATTACAAGGGGCGGGGGGAATGATCGTACCACAGCCGGGATATTTGCAAGCAGTGAAAGAAAGATGTGAATCGGTTGGTGCATTGATGATTCTGGATGAGATTCAGACGGGCTTCGGTCGAACGGGAAGTTTGTTTGCCCATCAATTTGAAGAAGTTGTTCCTGATATTCTTGTGTTAGCTAAAGCCCTGGGAGCAGGAATTCCTTTAGGTGCTTTTATTGCCCGAAAGGAAGTAATGCAGGTATTGAGCCATGATCCTATGTTGGGACATATTACGACTTATGGAGGAAATCCATTGGCTTGTGCTGCGGGATTAGCCTTGTTGAATAAAGTGATAGATGAAGAGTTAGTGGGCCAAATTCCTAATAAAGAAGCCATTATCCTAAATAAACTCAAGCATTACCGAATACGCAAATTAAGAGGGCGCGGATTGATGTATGCGTTGATCATGAAAGATTTTGAGGAAGTGTACCAATTAAAAAAGGCGATGTTAAGGCGAGGGATGCTAAGCTGTTTTTTCCTGAATATTGACAATGGATTGAGAATTACGCCTCCTTTGACCATTACTGAGGAAGAAATACACTTAATGATCACAGGCATATTGAAGGCTTTGGAAGACATATCCTCATAATTCTCCCCTGTTGATCTGATCTTTGTCTCTCATTTATTCCTGAGCTCAATTTTTCCTACTTTTGCTACCCAAATAAGGATGTTATCCGGGTAGGTCTTTATAACAGATGATTTGTTGTCTGCCAGACCAATCACCCCAATAATAGCATATTGGGCTACCATGTATTACTCACAAAGGAGGAAAGGAAGTTTCGCACCGATCATTCATACAAATTGTGCCGTTTCCTTATCCATATGTTAGCTCTTGCGTTTAACAAGGTAGTTTTGTAGGTTTTCATATAGAAAATACAATAGATGAGCGGGATAGATATATCTGTCGTAGTACCATTACTCAATGAGGAGGAATCCCTTCCGGAACTTGTAGCATGGATTAATCGTGTGATGAATGAACACCAATTCACTCACGAGATCATATTAGTAGATGATGGCAGCAAGGATCATTCCTGGAAGGTTATTGAGAACTTAGCGTCTACTTACTCTGCCGTTAGAGGTATTCGCTTCCAACGAAATTACGGAAAATCGGCGGCTCTCCATGTAGGATTCGATACATGTAAAGGCGAAGTAGTTATTACCATGGATGCCGACCTCCAGGATAGTCCAGATGAGATTCCAGCACTTTACCGTATGATCCATGAAGAGGGATACGATTTAGTGTCTGGTTGGAAGCAAAAGCGGCACGATCCCATCCTGAAAACCATTCCTTCCAAATTTTTTAACTATGTAACGCGCATTGTCTCAGGCATTCACAACCTACACGATTTTAATTGTGGGTTAAAAGCCTATAAACAGGAAGTAGTGAAAAATATAGAGGTGTATGGAGAGATGCACAGATATATTCCCCTGCTGGCTAAATGGGCGGGCTATCCCAAGATCGGAGAGAAAGTGGTCCAACATCAAGCGAGAAAATACGGGGTAAGTAAATTTGGCCTCAACAGATTTGTCAACGGTTTTCTCGACCTCATCACCATTTCCTTTACCAACAGATACCTCAAAAAACCCATGCACTTTTTTGGTACCTGGGGAGTTATTCTGGCATTGATCGGTGGGGGAATGCTGATTTACCTGATGATGGTCAAATTTATTATGGGTCAAGGATTGGGAGATCGGATGCCGGCGCTGATTTTTGGTACAGTTACTTTATTATTGGGATTTATTTTGTTTAGTACGGGCTTGTTGGCGGAACTGATCAGTCGGCAGTCTCCGTATAAAAATCAGTACAGAATTAAAGAGCGGTTGGAGCAGGAGGAATGGAAGGTGTAACCTTTTCCGCCTTAATCTTTATGAGTCTGAATAATCTTTCCAAAAAGATAAGAAGTTTATTCTTTTACTGAGAAAAATGCTCTCTTTTAACACTTTCCCATTCTTCCTTCAATATGCTGTAATATACGGTATTCCTTCTATATCCATCTGTCATTAAAGTATGACTTCTCAATTCTCCTTCATATACCGCCCCAATCTTGCTAATCGCCTTCCTTGATTGCCCATTCCTGCTATCCGTTTTTAATTCCACTCGTTCTGCGCCAGCCTTCTCAAATAAATAAGATAACATCAGATATTTCATATGTTTGTTCAAGCCTGTCCCTTGAAATTCCTTTCCTATCCAGGTAGATCCGATCTCTACTCTTTTATCCTTATGCCGAAATATTCATAAAACTCGTACTTCCTGCCATTTTTCCTATTCTCTTATCGAAAATGGCAAAAGGATATCTCTTTTGGTTATTTCTGGCTTCCAGGGCGGTGAGGATATACTCCTTCAGATAATCTTCCGTTCCAAAATAAGCGGGAGAATATTGTAATAAATTAGGATGAGTTAAGGCAATAGGCAGAAGCTCCTGTATGTGGGATGGTGCCAATGGAGCCAAGCTCGCCCTTTCATCTTCCAAACGAATCTCCTGGTAAAAATCTATGAGTTGGTTCTTTGCTTTAGGAGGGAACGCACATTCTTCGAGGATAGTAGTACCGGAAGTTTTCTCCCCAGAGGTCCACTGCCATGTTTCATGTAAGCGTATTCTTCCGTCGGGCAGTATTTCCGGGGTAGATTGGCAGGTACCTGTCCTTATGGTAGCGTCGTCATGTATCTGATGATATCTCATATCAATATTCCCTTCCTCATCGACCCAGCCGATGAGTTGGCCCTGGATCACCTGGGCCGATTGATAGGTGGATGTAAGAATGCGTCCTTGTTGTTGGTAGTGAAAGATGGTATCACTTTCCATTGCTCCGTGTTGGGAAGAAGTTACTACCTGAAATCGTTTATTGTGATAATTCATTTATGTTTGGGCTGAGGTACATCTATGTTTCCTGATCGAAGGGCGGCCTTAAGCATTGGATGTTAGGCCTTACCATCATAAGAATGCCTCATGAATGTAAAAGGTTGACATTTTGTCGATGTTTTCGATCGGTTGTGTTATTCATGCTTTCGATCTGCTTGTGTTATCAGCAACTAAGAAAAATTAAAGATTTCATCCATCCAGATAACCTTTCCTTATCAAGTGAAGAAAATCTAAGGATAAAAAGTCGGTCAAATCATGAAAACAATATTTGTCAAGCAATTTTTTGTGCAATACATGAATTTGCAAAAAAAGAGATGAAAAAAATCCATTACCTCCATAAAAAGAATATTCTTTGATTCCAATAAATTAAACTCAGTTTCCGATGAAGGGTAGTGTTCTCTAAGTAAAGATGGTATGGTGATTTTGAAAAACCGCAGCAAGGGCCAGTCTGATGAAATGTGTATAATCCGGGGTAAAAAACGTCATGTAGAAAATCATTGTAATAGAAGTGATAAACCCGAAAAATATGTTAAGATTTATTTAAATTTAACTGCAGGGGTCGGCCATTAGAAACACATCCTTTGGTTCATTTTTATATCATTAGATTTCATATTATACTTAAATGACTGCCTTTCTTCGCTTTCTTATCACTTTTCTTTGTCTTTGCAATGTCCTGATGGCGCAGGAGAATAAAGAATTTGAAATATTCAATTCAGACGATGAGGTTCACCCTTGGACGCACCTCGATTTTCAAAATGACCCGCAGCAGTTCCAGTTTGCGATCGTAGCAGACCGAACGGGATTGCATCGCAAAGGGGTTTTTGCAAATGCAGTCGAAAAATTGAATTTATTGAATCCAGAATTTGTGATGAGCGTGGGAGACCTGATTGAGGGTCTTACTGAGGACACGGCTACCATCAATGCAGAGTGGCACGAGTTTGATAGTTTGGTCAGCCGCCTGGAAATGCCTTTTTTCTACCTCCCTGGCAATCATGACATTTCTAATCCGGTTATGGAGGAAATATGGGATAGAAAATTCGGGCGCCGCTATTATCATTTCCTGTATAAGGATGTTTTGTTCATTGCGATGAATTCCGTTGACAACGGAGGTACCGTTTCTGAAGAACAATTTAGCTATGTCCAAAAAGCCCTTTCGGATCATCCGGATGTGCGTTGGAGTTTCCTTTTTTTGCACCATCCAATGTGGGATTTTGCCAACATAGACGGCAACTATGTGAATCCACGGATTACGAATTATTCCTCGCTGACCGGCTTTGACAGGATTGAAGAAGTCCTGAAGGGCAGAAAATACACCGTATTCGCAGGCCATACCCACATTTATATGCACAAGGTTCGCCATGATAACAACTACTATGTACTGGCGACGACAGGTGGCGGTAGCCACTTGCTCGGCCCTAAGTTTGGTGCATTTGACCACATTACCTGGGTTACCCTGACTGACAATGGCCCTGATATCCTGAATCTCCGCCTGGAAGGAATGCTGGATCATGACATTGCCGATACGGCTACCTTTAAGAATGCACGTGCGATGGCCAAAGCTTCCAAGTTTGGTCATGCGTTATATTACGAAAACGGCGAGATAGACTGGAAATCCCCCAAGCCATTTACGGCCCAAATGGTCCTTCGAAATGAAGGCGATCGTGAGCTGCACTTTGAAGGAAGATTCTACCACAATCACCACCTGGATCCAGACCAGACCCAACTTAAAACCACGCTTGCTCCAGGTACATCTAAATTTTTCCCGATCGTCATAACCCCTTCCAAAATTTCATTCCCATCGAAAGTTTCATTTGGCGATACCCCTGAACCCCTTCAATTGGATTGGACCTTACACTATGATCACGAAATTGGGGATCCTCCCTTCTCCCTAGAAGGCACCTATCCATTGATCTTCTCCTCTACAGAAAAACTCTTGTCCATGACAGAGCTGCCTATTTTCCACGATACGCACCAGATCAAAATGTCCTCCAAACTGCCCGATTCGAAGATCTACTATACAACAGATGGAAGTACGCCGGATGCCTCCACTGCCCTCTACACAGCCCCCTTCACCATTTCATCCAGCACCACGATCAAGGCTCGGATCGTAAATGAAGCCGGCCAAATGGGAGAGGTTTACGAAGTGAAATACGAGAAGATACGCCCCAGGAAGGCTCCCAAAGTCAAAAGGAACAGAGATGCAGGTCTTCAGTATGCCTATTACGAAGGAGATTTTAACGTATTGCCTGATTTTTCAGCACTGACACCCATCAAGTCAGGCGTTGTACAGGATTTCGATATCCGCCAAATCAGGAATAGAGAAGATCACTACGCCATTCAATACCAAGGCTATATAGACATTCCTGAAACGGGCGTTTATTCCTTTTCTGTATACTCGGACGACGGTGCTCAACTGTTTATCGATGATCAACTGGTGGTGGATAATGATGGCTCTCATTCTGCTCTATTGCGCAAAGGAAAAATGGCCCTTGAAAAAGGGATTTTCCCCTTTCGACTGCATTATTTTGAAGACTTTGAAGGAGAAATTTTAGAGGTAGAAGCTTGGCAAGGACTGGAAGGAGACAAAGCCTTTGATTTTTGGGAAGGAGCAAGCCATTAATCAAACTGGTAGAAAAGTCAGTGCAGCTGTTGCCATTTATACACTGGATAATCGTGGCCGGGCTTTTCTGAAGGAATGGACCCAATCAAGGATAGAGGCAACAAAGCCGTGGGAAATTCCATGGGCTGCACCCCATTCTCCCAAAAGTCGACCCTTTGCCAGACCTGATTTTGGGTGAAACTGCTGGTAATCGGGGATTTTCTAATGAAAATGATTTCAGGTTTGTAGAATTTCTACTAAATCAACCAGAATCAGAATACAGAAAATAAATGGGGTAAACGACTTTACTTTGATTGCAAAACAATGGAATAAATATTTTGAAATTAAAAAGAAGGTAGCCGAGAACAATGTGTATGAAATCATAGCTCCCATTCGGTCACTAAGGTTCATGTACTAACCGTTATCCATGTTTTCGATCTGCTTGCGCTCTTCGCAAGCGGTCGTTGATTGCGCTGCCTATCCCAACTTCCGGTACTGGCTCTGCTAATATCCGATCCACTCCTGCCTCGTCGAGCCGCCGCAGGGCAGCGAACAATCGCTGCCCCGCCTCTTCCAGATCTCCTGAAGGAGATAATATTTCTATTCGCACCATATGATCCGCCTCATAGGCCCTCTGAAAAGCCAACACCCCTACCCTTTCCCCAGTAAATTGCTCCAGTAGCTCCTGCACATCCCCCAACATCAAGGGGGTATCAGGTGCGTAATGACTACTCAATCTACCTGGACTTTGGGGGGCATTCATCTCTGCTATCTTCGGGTTTTCTGCAGGAAGCTTTTCCTTGTCAGTTGTTTCCACAGACATATGAGAAGGGAGGACTTCCCCTGCGAGTTGTTTTACCCGTTCCAGGCTGATGCCTCCCAGACGATACCATCTGGGCCTTTCTTCTTCATCAAAGCCTATGATGGTAGATTCGAGGCCTATGGTGGTAGGGCCGCCATCGAGGATATAGGGAATGCGGTCTCCCAATTGCTGGTAGACATGTTGGGCGGTGGTGGGGCTGATGTAGCCGGAGGGATTGGCGGAAGGAGCAGCCAGGGGAAAGGGAAGGAGAGCGAGGAGCTGGCGGAGGAGAGGATGGGCCGGGACGCGAATAGCGACGCGGGAGAGGTGAGCGGTTACTGCTCCAGGTAATCGTTTCGAGCGAGCTAACAAAAGCGTCAATGGGCCTGGCCAGAAAGCTTCAGCCAATGAAACAGCCATAGGAGGTATATCACTTGTATACTTCCAGGCTTCTTCTGCAGATGCCACATGAACAATCAGCGGATTAGTGGTTGGACGTTGCTTCACCTCATAAATCTTCGAAATAGCCACCTCTGAAAGCGCATTGCCTGCTAATCCATAGACAGTCTCTGTTGGTATCCCCACTACTTCCCCTTTAGTTAGCCAATAAACGGCTTGTTCTATATTAGTATCTATTATTGCTTGCATATACCCGGATCTCTTTACATCTAAATTTGGGAAAAACCTGCTAATTTTTCATTTTCAGGAAATATTTGAAATTGTTCCATAGGATCAGTTTCTTCCAATCGCCACAACACATGAAGCTCTATAGAACTACTGAAGGAATCCTCGTGGAAGTACATGAAAAATATTTTCTTCCCTCCATCCGGGATTGGGACAGCTTTATCAACCAACATAATCTAAGGGACAATACTATGGAAGAAATTTCAAATCTTCCTCCTTTAGATGATCAGGAAAAACAGGAATTACTCGATTTTGCCCTCTTGGCTCCCATAGGAAAACAGGAAGTTTGGGCTTCAGGTGTTACATATCTGAAAAGTAAAGAAGCTAGGATGGAAGAATCTGAAAAAGCAGGAGGAGGAGGCTTTTATGATAAGGTATATGAAGCTTCCAGACCAGAATTATTTTTCAAAGCTACTCCTCAAAGGGTCGCTGCTCCGGGGAAATATGTGAGAATAAGAAAAGATTCTAGTTGGAATGTGCCTGAGCCTGAATGGACCTTATTCATTAACGCTTTAGGTAATATCGCTGCGTATACCTTGGGAAATGATATGAGTTCTCGAAGTATAGAAGGAGAAAATCCCTTATACCTCCCTCAAGCTAAAACATATGAGGGATGCGCTGCATTGGGACCATGTTTATATATCCCGAAACAATCCTTTCCCGAGGATGCTATTATTCAGCTCGACATTCACAGAAATAGTCAATCTGTTTTCAGTCAGAGTATTAGTATCGGAAATATGAAGCGAACTCCTGAGGAATTAGTGGATTATTTACTCAGGGAACTAACCTTTCCTTTTGGGTGCTTTCTCATGACTGGCACTGGTATTGTTCCTCCCGACCACTTTACGTTGCATGCCGGAGATACTATATATATCAGTATGGAACCCATTGGTACCCTGGTGAATGAAGTTTCTCCAAATATAATTTAAGGGCAGGTATCCACTTATTGGAACCCAAGCTCATTTTACTCCACCTTCACTACATTTATCACTCTATAACTTCTTGAACTTATGCTTACAGGAATAAATCTTATTGGTAATGAGGCATCTGCGAAAGGTACCCAATCATTCCAGGCAGTAAATCCTCATACAGGTGAATTGTTAGCCCCTATGTATGTTGAAGCCACGCAAGAGGAAGTAGATCAGGCGGTATCAGCAGCTTCAGAAGCTTTTGAAATATATAGGCGAACCTCTCCAGAGAAGAAAGCACAGTTTTTAGAGCAAATAGGTGAAGAAATCATGGCTTTAGGAGATACTTTACTTGAGAGAACCATGGAGGAAACGGCTTTACCTAAGGCCAGGCTACAAGGTGAGCGTGGAAGGACGGTCAACCAACTTCGCTTGTTTGCAAAAGTGGTGCGAGAAGGATCGTGGGTACAGGCGAGAATAGACACAGCTATTCCTGATCGAAGCCCCATCCCAAAACCAGACCTAAGATCTATGAACATTCCTCTAGGGCCTGTAGGTATTTTCGGTGCCAGTAATTTTCCATACGCATTTTCCGTAGCTGGAGGAGATACGGCTTCTGCCTTGGCAGCTGGTTGTACAGTAGTAGTGAAAGCACATCCTGCTCATCCGGGAACGAGTGAATTTATGGGAAAAGCTATCCAACAAGCGCTAAAGAAAAGCGACTTGCCAGCAGGCGTATTCTCTCTTGTACAAGGACCTTCCGTTGATGTCGGAATGGCAATCGTACAACATCCCTTAATCAAAGCCATTGGGTTTACTGGATCATTTAGAGGAGGGAAAGCGATTTTCGACGCAGCGATGAAGCGTCCAGAACCTATTCCGGTATACGCGGAAATGGGAAGTACTAATCCTGTATTTATTCTACCTGATGCATTGGCATCAAAAAAACAGGAAATTGCTCAAGGGTTAGCTAAATCAGTTGCGTTGGGTGTCGGACAGTTTTGTACCAATCCGGGGCTTGTGGTCGGTTTGGCAGGAAATGCATTAGATGACTTTACAACTGCAGCAGCTTCAGCTATTTCCGAAGTATCTGGAGGAACCATGTTGACAAAAAAAATTAGTGATGCCTATCAGCATGGATTGAAGAGATTAATCAGCTACGAAGATATTGAGATTCTAGCATCAGGAAATTCGATTAATTCTCATTCTCCTGGCCAGGCACATATCCTGAAAACAAATGCCGAAATAATTAATACACAAAATGAGGTATCTGAAGAAGTTTTCGGCCCTTCGACTATCCTCATTTCTGCTGAGAATGATTGGGAATTGGAACAACTGGCCCAACAATTAAGTGGCCATCTAACAGCTACTATTCACGCTACGGAAGAAGATCTGTCAACGTATTCAGAACTGGTACAAATCCTGACAAGTAAGGTAGGCAGGTTGATTCTCAATGGATATCCTACTGGAGTAGAGGTTTGCGATAGCATGGTACACGGAGGCCCTTTCCCTGCAACAACAGATTCAAGAACCACTTCTGTAGGAACTATGGCCATTCATCGCTTTGCAAGGCCTATTGCTTTTCAGAGTTTTCCCGAAGCCTGGTTACCCAAAGAACTTCATGATAGTAATCCGCTGAAGATCTGGAGGTTGGTCAATGGAGAATACACCAAAGCCTCAGACCATGTATGAAAAATGATCAGATTTTTCATATTGAAATGCAAACTTAGAGGAAGTCTGGTTATTTTAAGGTACCTTTTTTGCTAATAAAATTGTTAAATCCCACGTTCCTTTACGTTCTAAGGATAGCGTCATGAATAAAACATCTATTCAATATCATGTAAGCTTAGGTATTTGTTTAAGTACTTTATTATTGATAGTGCCTTTAGCACGAGGTCAATCAATTAAAGGTTTTTTCCCTGCCTCCCAAAGCGTTCAACATCAATGGGAACATTCCTTTTTAGCCCTACCTCAACCAGCTAATTTCAAAGATCATCTTAAAGAAATAACTAAATATCCACATTTCTCCGGATCTGTCGGAACTCAGCATGTCATCCATTACATCACTCAAGTAATGGAAAAAGCAGGCTGGGATATTCAAAGCTATCCCTATGATGTTTACCTGGCTCCCAAACCAATTAAAAATACGATAGAGATTGTCAGCCCTACCTCAGTTCCTCTTAATAATCAGGAGTATAAAATTCCAGGAGATATATTTACAGCAGATACTAACGCTACCTGGGGTTGGAATGCGTATTCTGGAAATGGAGAAATTGTTCGTGAAATCGTTTATGCCAATAGAGGTACCAGAGAGGACTTTGAACAACTGAAAGAATGGGGGATATCAGTAAAAGACAAAATAGTGATAGCTAGATATGGAGGTAACTTTCGTGGTTACAAAGCAAAATATGCAGAGGAATATGGTGCTAAAGGATTGATTATTTTTAGTGATCCTGAAGATAGTGGGTATAAAAAAGGATTAGAATATCCCGATGGTGCATTTGGTAATGAAAGTTGTATTCAACGTGGATCCATACTTACATTACCCTATACGGGAGATCCATTAACTCCTTTTGAACCTGCTTTGCCATTAGATAGTGATTATAGCCCAGAAAGACTAAACCCTGATTCTGTAGATTTTCCTTCTATTCCTGTCAGCCCTATTCCATATGGTTCTGCCCGTGAAATTATGAAGCGAATGAAAGGCCCTATAGTATCCGAAAAAAGTTGGCAAGGAGGCTTACCCTTTTCTTATAGATTAACTGGCGGAGCACATCTCAAGGTCAAATTATCTGTAGAGCAGGAAAAGAAATTTGTTCGAGCTACCAATGTCATAGGAATGATCAGAGGGAGTGAGTTTCCCGATGAATGGATTATCTTAGGATGCCATCATGATGCATGGGCTTTTGGAGCGATCGATCCAAGTAGTGGAACGGCTGTCTTGTTATCCTTAGCAGAACATCTCGGAAAGTTAATGCAACAGGGATTTAGGCCCAGAAGAAGTATTCTCATAGCCCATTGGGATGCCGAAGAGCATGGAATCCTCGGCTCTTCGGAATGGGTGGAACAATTTAGGGAAACGCTGCAGGCAAAAGCGGTGGCTTACCTAAATGCTGATGCTGCCGTTTCGGGTCCTAATTTTGGTGTTGCTGCTTCTCCAAGTTTGAAACAAATCATTATCGATGCCACCCGAAAAGTACCCTATCCGGGTCCATCTGAGACGGTGTATGAACATTGGATAGCCAGGAGTTTTGATGCTTCTGAGCCTCGTATTGGCAACCTGGGAGGTGGTTCGGATCACGTAGCTTTTTATACTCATGTAGGTGTACCCTCACTAAGTGCAGGCATCAGCGGCAAAAATGGCGTATATCACTCTCTATACGATAACTTCACCTGGTATTCAAAATTTGCTGATAAAGATTTTGTCTATGGACCCACGATGGAAAAGGTGCTGGGGATTATTACGATGCGATTATCTCAGGCAGATTTAATTCCTTATGATATTCCCAGATATGCAACAGACCTGGGCATACATTTAAAGAAGATTGAAGATGAATTGAAAAAGAGTTCATCAGATTATACATTCACTTTATTGTGGGATGCTATAGAGCAATTAAACAAGGCTGGACTTATCTGGCAAGAGCAACAAGAAAAGCTTAGTCACTTACCTAAGCTGGATTCTGGACAACTATCTCTACTGAATTCTCAACTCATAGGGCTGGAAAAATCTTTTATTGATCCCAGAGGAATGGACTTTGGTGCATGGTACAGATCATTATTTGCTTCTCCTGATCCGTTTAGTGGTTATGCCTCCTGGATGCTGCCAGGGCTAAAGTATGCTGTTGAGCTTAACTCTTTCCATGCATTAGAAGAATGGGAAACAAGATATCAACAGGCGATTCTAGATTTGAGTAGAAAAGTAGCTACTTTAGCACATGAATTGGAAAAACCGTAATAGTGGGTGTTTTTTTATTCGTATAAATAGATCACTATTTTTATCTTTAGTACCTAGATTTTTGATGATTTTGAAGGGAAAGAATTGAATATGAACAGACTACATGAATCACAGCAATTACTTACCTATGCTTCTCCAGATGATCCCTGGTGGAAAAGACGTCTCATTCATGTTATTGAACAACTAAGTGGAAAGAAAAAAATAATTAGGCTGTACGATCGGGTAGTAGCAGATTTACATGAAGACATTAGTTTTTGGGAATTAGCTCTTAAGCAATTGGAAGTGGATCTGAATTACAATGCCAAACAACTTGAAAAAGTACCCCCTCACGGACCTGTAGTTTTTATCGCCAATCACCCTTTTGGGGTTTTAGATGGATTAATTATTTGTTATTTGGTTCATATTGTACGACCTCATTTCAGAATCTTGACGAATAGCGTTTTATGTCATGCAGAACATGTTCAGCCATACACGTTGCCCATAGATTTTAAACAAACCAGAGAAGCGATTCGAACAAATATTACTACAAAGCAAAGAGCGATTGAAACTCTGAAAAATGACGGTGCTATCGTAATTTTCCCAGCAGGAGGGGTCGCTACCTCAGAAAAATTATTTGGTAAAGCATCGGATCTCGATTGGAAAGTTTTTACGGCTAAATTAATTCAATCATCCAAAGCTACCGTCATTCCCATTTATTTCCATGGCCAAAACAGTAGATTATTTCAAGTAGTTAGTCAATTTAGTATGACGCTTCGCCTATCTCTGTTAATGCATGAGGTTAAAAATAAAATCGGGAAATCTGTCCACTTACGCATTGGCGATCCCATGGAATACGATGAATTGGCACACATTAAAAATCGCCAGGAATTGATGCATTATTTGAGAAGCATCACTTTAGGACTCAGGTGGAGATAATTCATTACATTATCTATTTTAATTTGATTCCATATTTTTCAACCCCATTGACTCATGGCATCAATAATGGGAACTAAGCTTTCTCCATATGGAGTGAAAAAATACTCCACTCTAGGAGGAATTTCAGCATAAATTGTGCGAATTAACATCCCATCTTTCTCCATTTCTCTTAATTGCTTGGTAAATATTTGATTTTTCTTATAAACCCATTCAATGGATAGTAGATGAGGATATCATGGCATATCATGGTTATTACACCGCACCAAATCCGTTAGGAGAATACCCCTTACTATGTGTAGACATGTGGCGAATCGAAAATGGTAAAATTCATGAACACTGGGATGCTTTGGCTCCAATGCCAGCACATCAAGTACTCAATGCTACAAAAGGGACTGGAAATGGAGAAGTTCCAAGTTCATCAATTCAACGAGAAGCCAACCAAGCTACAGTAAAGCGATTTCTGGATCACGTTTTAAACGCTGCCCTACCTATTATCAAAGGTGAAATAACTATTGAATTTACTTCCAGAGTAATCACTCCTATTAATCAGTTATACAAGTGTGGAAAAAAGCCATCCTAAAAAATAAAATAATAATTAAGAAACATCCTTTTTCCTTGTATATTTATAGGAAATAATTTTTTATTCAATGGATGAATTGGAGAAGCAACTTAATCAAGTCTCAAGATTGCAGGATAAGCTCTTTGAAGCGCAGATAGAAACTGATAAACAACTGGATGAGACTTATAAAGAATTTAGTAGTACCGCAAAGGAGGTAGAATCAACTAAAAAGATTGTAACTTATATAGGTAAAAAATTGAGCAATATAGAAACGAGAGGCAGGAACAAGATAGAAGGATTAGCTCATCGATTGACAAATAAAATACTTAAAACACAGTTTGCCTGTCATCAGATTATTCCAAATCACAAGACTAAAAGAAATGGGCGAACCTACGAAATGGATATGCTGGGGTATAATGATGACCTGGTTATCGTTGTAGAAGTAAAACAAGTCTTAAAGCAAGAACATGTTATTCACATGGCCCATATTCTGGACACCTTTTATGAGTCCTTTCCAGAACACTGTGAAAAAAAGTGTGTAGGCTTGTTAGTAGGAAAGTTGCCTTCAGAAGCTGTCATCAGATATGCTCATACTAAGCATTTGTATATTGGAATAGTCTCAAATAATGGTAGAGAACTGGAAATTCAATAAAACGAATATTAACGTTTTCTACATCAAACAGTTAGCGTTAGAAATAAATATAATTACCTAACAGAAGTCTTTCTCCACAACTACTCAACACATCGGGCTACCCATTTATATATTTCAAATTATCTCGCATGGTACATAGCAGTTGACCTAATTCCTGCTGTCTACTTTGCCGGTTTGAACTGTGGAATGTTCTACCGTAGGAATAATAGGATAATAAGTTTGATATCTCAACATACCTTCTATCCAGACGTTTTTAACTAAGGGGTGTTCATCCCTGATATCAAAACAAACCAGATCAGCTTTCTTGCCTATTTCTATGCTTCCCAATTCATCATTTATTTTCAAAAGCTTTGCAGGATGTAGAGAAACATAATTAATAGCAACATTAGGGGCAACTCCCTGCTGAATCATTTTTATGAAACTTCCCAAAAGCGTAGGAAAATGATAATCGCTACATAACATATCTACCACTCCTTCTTCCATAGCTTCATGACATGCCAGATTCCCACAGTGTGATCCGCCTCTATAATAATTAGGAGCCCCCATGCACACCCACATACCTAGTTCTTTCGCCTTCCTAGCAGCAATTAAAGTCGTAGGCATTTCTGATAGCGTAGCGCCAAAGGCATAAGCTTCTTCAACATGGGCAATCGTAGTATCATCATGGCTTCCAATGATGTGTGTATCTCCTAAAATCTCTTGTATTTCCCCTCTATGATTTACATTTTTCAATCGTTCAATTTCAGCATTTATTTCCATTTTGGCTTGATCTTCAGGAAGTAGATGCCTCTTAGCATATTCTCTTATGTAGTGTTCTAAAGGAAACTGTCGTTGCCCAGGAGTACTATCATTGTATACCACCAAGTAAAGACTTTCCAATTTATTTATCTCTTCCAGAAATGGGAGGATTCCATCCGTATTGGGATTCATACGCGCATGGAGGAAATGTCTCATGAGCAATTGAGGACGAATGCGATCGACTTCCCTGGTAATGTCTATGGCACGCTGAACATTCCGGTTTTTCGCTTCATCATGAGAAAAGGCTATAGCACTGAACAAGGTAGTGATCCCACAAGCTGCAGCTCTCGCATCCATAAAATGAACGGCAAAAGGTACCGGAAAATGAGCCGAAGCTCTGGGTCGAATTTCCTTCTCTATGTAATCTGAATGAATGTCAATACATCCTGGTACTAACCATGAACCTTGGAGGTCAATACCCTCCGCATATATCTTATCCTTTTGAATATCGGCAATTCTCCCTTTTTCTATATAGATGCTTCCCAGAAAATGATCTTTGGGAGTTACAAGATGAGCATTAGTAAGAAGTAAAGAATTCATGGCTGTAAAAATTAGAGCAAGATCAAAATTTTAGCTTAACATTGCAAGCTAGTTAATATCTATGTACTAAATGTTAAGTTGAACGCTTACTTAACCATAGGTTGGGATAGGCTGACAAGTTCTTCCCCGTATATAGCTGCTAATTGATCCGGCGATAATTGTGGAGATCCATCATATACGACCTTACCTTCTTTAATCGCTATTACTCTGGAACAAAATTCCGCAGCAATCTCGGGTTGATGAAATACTCCTACAATAGGCATCTTATCAGTGAGGGGATATAATAACTTCATAATACTCCTGGCATTACTAGGATCCAGATTAGCAATAGGTTCGTCGGCCAGAATGATAGCCGGATGTTGGTACATTGCTCGAGCCACAGCTACCCTTTGCATCTCTCCTCCACTTAAGGTGTTCACTCTCCTAAAGGCCAGATCAGCGATATTTACTTTTTCCAGGTAAGTAAGTGCCTCCTCAGCTTCGTGATCTGTAAAACCATATATCAAACTTCTAAAGGCTGGAATTTTACCTAACCTTCCCATCATCACATTTTCCAACGCACTCAGCCTTCCTACTAAATGGAAGCCCTGAAATACCATTCCCATTTTTTGTCGGATCTCTCTTAGCTCTTTTCCCGACGCAGCGGATACATTTACTCGCTTTCCGTCATACGCAAGCCACACTTCCCCCGAACTTGGCTTCATTAATCCGTTCAAACATCTCATCGTTAAAGATTTTCCAGCTCCACTTGGACCTAATATGGCCACAAACTCTCCTTTCTCTACTGTAAAACTAATGCCTTTTAATAACTCCTTACCGTTTGATAATTTTTTTACAATTTGATTTACTTCTAGCATGCCACACGTGAGTGAAAATAGTGAATTTAAATAATGATGGAGATAATCGATAAAATCTGTGAGGATATATTGAGCCAAATGTTAAGGGAGAATTAAATTTTACGGTATTCTAACTTATCCATAAAAAATTCCTTTTTCATCTCAACCTTATTCGAAATTAAGACATATACTAACACTATCCTTTTCCCAACATATATTATGGATAAAACTATACAATCAACAACAGGCAATACTCGAAAACATCTGAGTCGCCATGTAAAGGATTTGTTGAGAATCCTTCATTCTTATAAATGGTTGTACCTCAGTTCTTCATTATTGCTCATCGTTTCCATCCTATTTCGGACATTTGAACCGAAAATACTCCAATTAGCTGTGGATCAAGTTATTCATAAAATGCAACAATCCACGACTAATCAGGAGGTGAATCTGGATTTTATTTCAAGATTTTTTCTTTGGATGTTACCTGAAATTAACTCCACTACCGTAGGCATAGTATTAGTCTTATTGAGCTTACTATATATTGGTATAGCACTAATAAGGAGTGTTAGCTTATTCACATCTGACGTTATCAAGTCAAACTGCGCCGAGAAGGTAGCAAAACACTTGAGGGATACCACATTTTATCATATTCAGCATTTACCCTTAGATTTTTTTACAGGAATCACCAGAGGAGAGTTAATTCAGCGCTGTACTGGAGATCTTGATAAGGTAAAAAGATTTCTACAGCGTCAGGTAATTGCCATCATAAGGATATTATCCATTTTTTTCTTCTCCTTTTTTATGATGGCGATTGCTCACTGGCAATTTGCTTTGATCAGCATTATCATGGCCCCTTTCATACTAATCTCTGCTTACTTATTCTTTAAAAAAGAAAAAGAGATATGGAACGTCCATGAAGAAGAATCTGATAAACTTAACAATATGGTGCAGGAGAATTTAAATGGTATTCGCATGGTGTCCGCTTACTCAAATCAGGAACACGAAATTGACAAATTCAAGATCCAAAATCATAGAAAACGAGAGATAGGTATCAAACACAATCGACTACATACGTATTTTTGGCCATTGTCAGATTTATTGTCCTATCTTCAACTAACTATTTCCATGTTAGTAGGTGGATATTTCACCGTAAGTGGAAAAATTACCCTGGGAGAATTATTGAGTTTTTATACATATATAGGAATGGTAACCTGGCCTATGAGGAGTTTTGGTCGAGTGCTCTCAGAAATAGGCATAGCACTCATCTCTATGGACAGGATATCGGAAATCCTGGATGCCAGCAAAGAACACATGGGCGGTAATGAAGTTGATGTACTAAAAGGTACGATCACCTATGAGAATGTATCATTCAGCTATCATCCCGATGAGGCAGCTGTGCTACAACATATTTCTTTTAATATTTCTGCAGGAGAGAGAGTAGCAATCATAGGTCCTACAGGTTCGGGAAAATCGACCTTAATACGATTATTAATGCGATTATACGATCCTGGCTCTGGAAGAATCTTAATAGATGGTATTCCATTAAAGGAGTATAGTAAAAGCATCCTCAGAGAGAAAATCGGTTTAGCCCTTCAACGTGCCTTTTTATTCTCAACAACGGTCAGGAACAATATTGCTTATACCACCCCTGAAGCAACACAACCTCAGGTACAGAAAGCTGCAGGCATAGCTCAGATCAGGGAAGTTGAAGAAATATTTGCTGATGGCTATGAAACGATGGTAGGAGAAAAAGGGGTTACGCTCTCTGGAGGTCAAAAACAACGGGTAGCCCTTGCAAGAACCATTTTATCTGAGCCAGACATTCTTGTGTTAGATGATATTACTTCAGCGGTGGATACACAAACAGAACAAGCTATTTTCCAGGCGCTTGAAAACCCTATGATGAATAAAACTACTCTGATTATTTCACATAGGGTCACCTCTATCCAGCAAGCCGACAGGGTGTTAGTTCTGGAAAAGGGTCACATCGTACAAGAAGGAACTCCGGAATCATTAGCAAGTGTTCCAGGATACTACAGAGATATTTTATTGATTCAGCAAGCAGTAGAAAAAGAAATTTCCAACATCAATTAGTTATGAGCAGTTTCGAAGAAGAAGATTTTCAATACAAGAAAAGAGCCTTAGGGCCCTTCATGAAGCGGCTGTTCGGATATAGCCTGGCATATCCCAATCTATACTGGCAGATGATCATATCTATTTTCGTTGCCTCATCAGCCGCAGCTGCTACTCCATTAATCTGGTTAAATTATATTGATTATTGGATCACTCCGACAGTAGAAAACGTAAAAGAAGGTCTGGCGATAGATTGGTCATCATTCGGGTTTTATGGCGCATTGTTCATCACCGTATATCTTCTGGACGTCATAGGAATAGGTATTTTCATTCGCAGTGCAGGAAAACTGGAGGAAAATGTCATACACGATTTGAGAAACGCGATGTTCAGAAAACTCCAATACCTTTCGTATTCTTTTTACGATAGATCGCCTATTGGACATCTAGCCATTCGATTAACTTCCGATGTAGATAAAGTATCGAATGTCATATCCTGGAGTTTAGCTGACTTGATGTTTGGCATATTCATGATCCTCGTGAGTATGGTGATGATGTTCTATTACAATTGGCAATTAGCGTTAATCGTGTTACTGACAGTTCCCATCCTGCTGGTTTTATCTATTAGGGTCAGGGTTATGTTAATCTCCTACGCACGCAGAGCCAGAAGAACGTATAGTCAAATGGCAGCCTATTTAACAGAACATATTAATGGGTTAGAGGTCAATAAAACTACCGTTCAGGAACAGCGTGCTGCCCAAAATTTCCAGAAAGTTACAGAGCGGCTTCGTTTTGCTTCATACAAATCAGCTTTTTATTCCTCTATGTATAATCCTATTGTGGTCATCACAGGATCCATTGCCACGGGATTAGTGATTTATTTAGGAGGCCATCTGGCTTTAGCGGAGGCTGGTGGAATTACGGTAGGAATATTAGCTGCGTTTTTTGGCTATTCCCGACTCATTTTTGAGCCTATATTTGATATTGCGAGGTATTATGCCACCGCTCAGGATAGCCTTTCAGCCGGAGAACGGATCTTCTCATTAATCGATGAACCGTTGGAAATTTACGACCGATCTGATGTGGATCTAATGCCTCAAATTAAAGGAAATATTACCTTTGATCAGGTTAGTTTTAAATATGCTACAGGACCTTATGTATTGCAGGATTTCTCTCTGGAAGTTCCTGCGGGTCAATCTCTGGCGATTGTCGGGGCGACCGGTAGCGGTAAAACCACCATTTCAAATCTGATATGTCGGTTCTATGAGCCTACAGCAGGAGCGATTTTGATCGACGGACATGATTATATGGAGAAAAAGCTCCATAGCTTTAGAAAACAGTTGGGGATTATTTTGCAAACCCCTCATTTATTCTCCGGTAGTTTAAGAGACAACCTGAAATATGGAAATTTATCAGCCACCGATGAAGAAATCATTTATGCACTGGAAACCATAGGTGCTAACGATTTCATTGATCAGTTAGACGATCCTGTGGGCGAAGAGGGAAGACAATTGTCGGCAGGAGAAAAACAATTAATCTCCTTCGCCAGAGCCATATTGAAAGATCCACGAATTCTGATTATGGATGAGGCCACTTCTTCTATTGATACACTGGCAGAACTAAAAATTCAGAAAGGCATTCCTCAGTTGATCAAAGGTCGTACATCCATTATTATTGCTCACAGGCTGTCTACGATACGAAATTGTGATCGAATCCTAGTATTAAGCAAAGGAAAGATCATAGAAGACGGACATCACGACGAGCTTATTCAGCTAAAAGGTCATTACTTCACACTTTATACAAAACAGGCAAGACAAATGACAACTAACTGAGGGAAAAGCAGATGAAGTGGTATTGATAAATAAGAATATCACCAGCCAGGCGTATTTTATTCGGATCAATGCGGAAACTCCTTTATACTCTTTCCAGCTTAACAGGATAGGTTTTGCCGGAATTCCACTGAGGCACATATAAATTTCCTTCATCATCCACACACACATCATGAGGATTGAAAAAGGTATCGCCATCATAGGTCGGTGCCTGAAGAATTCCCTCTTGATACGTAGGCATTGAACCCCCAGGAAGCGATACGATCTGATTATCCTTGTCCAATACCGCTACCATCCCATCGTATGTATCCCAGGTTTTCGTTACTATTACCGCAAAATATAAGTTCTCTTCGTGTATCACTGGTCTACAAATCCAACATCCAGGCAAATGAGTCGTCTCCAAATGTTCCCCATCTAAGGAAAATCGCTTAAAAGATTGCTTGGAACGAGAAGTAATCAATAAGGTAGGTTGATCAGCTACTCTGGTATCCAGCGTGACGCCATGACAACAAGCAAATTGATCCTCGCCATCGCCTGAGCCACCAAAATGCTTCATATACTCCCCCTTCGAAGAATACTGAATAATAAAATTTTGACCATATCCATCAGCTACATAAAAGTCCCCATTAGGAGCTACGGCTACTTCTGTAGGTTTGAATGGTTTTTCATCACTATATATGGATACTTCCTTTGGAGTTTCCAGTTCCAATAATACTTTCCCCTTCAAATCCGTTTTGATCACTTTCCCTAACTTTTCATCCGTCATAAATAAGACCTCAGTCTCTCCTTCTTCAGCTAAGGTTAATCCGTGGGCTCCAGGTAAATTTAATGTCCAATGATCTACCACTTTACCTGATTTATCATACACCAGGATATTGTTTTGTTCGTGATTTGTCAACAAAATCAATCTTCCCTGACGATCCTGAACCATCTCATGGCAATCATTGACCGGAAATTTATTCGCATCCTGAATCCCCCATTCCTTATCTACCCTATAGGTAAAATCTCCGTGCCCAACGATAGTTTTATCTATTTTCTTTGATGTTAGAATACCGAAAGCGGATGAGCCTGAAATTATTCCAGCTCCAGCAAGGCTGGCTTGTTTCAAAAATTGTCGTCTGTTATTTTTCATAGGTGTTGGTTGTAATGGTCGATGAAACTACTATAAATTCACAGGAGTTAAGGTGGCTCCCATATCCACTTCAATTCCTACCAGTGCTTCCTCTATGGCCTTCACTCCTTCTGAAGTCACATTGGTCTGCCATAGATATATCCGTTTCAGGCTTTTGATCTTACTAAGGGAGGTTAGTCCTGCGTCGGACAAGTCAGTATCATATAGATTTAATGATTCTAAATGTTCTAATGCTGCCAATGCTTGTATGCCTTCATCAGTAATGGGATTTTGTTGTAATCTCAAGCGAGTGAGATGTGGCATATCTGGAAATGCCGCCATTAAGTCATCCGTTAATTCCGTCTGATGCAAATCCAGCCAGGTGATTTGCTCTGCAGCCAAAGATAATTGATTCATAGTCGCCTTATCCATTTTACCTGCATAGCGAACATCCAATAAATTACTATTCGGGCCTATCGTCTGAATCTTAAATCCCGCTTGTTGCAAGCTCGACATATCTTCCTCGGAAATGGCCTCTACTGCTACTTTTTCGTAATAGGGCTTTTCGGTCAAATCTATTTCATACATCACATACAACATCTCCTTGACATCCTCGGGCACTTCATATTGGGACAAACGATCTTCAAAAGCTGCTCCCGAATTAATCCACCACGCCAACAAACTTACTTCATCATATGTCATAGGCTCCCCTTTCAATGGCATAAATTTTTCGTGATCATAGGGAAGCGTTAATCTTCTAAACAATTCACTTTCCCTTGCATTACTATTGACAAGGACAGCACCATGATCTCCTCCTTCCATTAATAATTCGGGCGAAGCCATATTCAATCCCCCACGTTGAACCTCCTCATTATGGCATTCCATACATTTCTGAGCAAATATAGGCTCTATCAGATCAGCGTAAACAACAACCGAATCCGGCTGATCAAACGAGGTATATGAAGTTGTAGCATCTTCTTCAGCAAACATCGCCTGAACAAAAGTAGGTGCATGATCTAACAGATAACTTGACCCATGTGTTAAATTCCCTCCTAAATGTCCCACGAATGTAAGCCCCAATAATAAGGCAATGTTTATCACATGGGTCCACTTCTTCTCCCCTATCATATCTCTCGATCTCGCAACCCAAATAGACGTACTTACTACCGCTAATCCCACTCCCAGCCATCTATGCCAAAATAAATTGCCCTCTTCATATCCTCCTCCACTTGCTAACAACCAACCAAAAACAGCAGCCAGTATTGCACTTACGCTACCTAATAACCAGATGAAGTTGATCATTTTCCGATGATGCTCTTCTTTAAAAAACCATTCTGCAATGATGGCCAGCAATAAAAATCCAATGGGTAAATGAACCATCAGTGGATGAAATCTTCCCCAAAAAAGCGCGTTGATTAATATCATGTTATTAAGCTAGTAAGTCCTTTACTACATGGCCGTGTACATCCGTCAATCGATATCGGCGACCCTGAAATTTATACGTTAACCGCTCATGATCAATGCCTAACAAATGCATGATCGTAGCCTGAAAGTCGTGAATATGTACCGGATTACTCAAAATGTTGTACCCAAATTCGTCCGTGGTTCCATAACTAAATCCCTTCTTTACTCCTGCTCCCGCCATAAAAAGCGTAAAACAGCGTGGATGGTGGTCGCGGCCATAATTCGTCTTGGTCAGCTTCCCTTGTGAGTAACTCGTTCTCCCAAATTCTCCCCCCCAAATCACTAGGGTATCTTCTAATAATCCTCTTTGTTTAAGGTCCAGAATCAATGCAGCAGACGCTTGATCCGTTTCTTTGCACTGTACTTTAATCGCATTGGGAAGATTTCCGTGTTGATCCCAGCCCTGGTGATACAACTGAATGAATTTCACCCCTCTTTCTGCTAACCTTCTGGCTAATAAACAATTGGCAGCGAATGTTCCCGGCTTTCGAGAATCCTCTCCATACATTTCATAGATGTAGTCCGGCTCATTGGATACTTCCATGATTTCGGGAACTGAGGTCTGCATTCTAAAAGCCATTTCGTATTGCGCCATTCTTGCCTGAATTTCCGGATCCCCTAGCTGTTCGTAATTTTTTTGCTCTAGTTGACTCAATACATCTAATTGGGTACGTCTGTCTTCTGGATTAACCCCTGGTGGATTCGCGAGATAGAGCACAGGATCTTTCCCAGCCCTAAATTGAACCCCTTGATGTTGGGAAGGCAGAAATCCATTTCCCCAAACTCTGGAGTATAAGGGTTGTCCGTATTTGTCTTTAGTAATTAATACCACAAAACTGGGCAGGTTTTGATTGTCTGTTCCTAAGCCATAACTCACCCAGGCTCCCATAGAAGGTCTTCCGGGAAATTGAGAACCTGTTTGTAAAAAGGTGACCGCTGGATCGTGATTTATAGCTTCTGTGTACATTGACTTCACAAAACACAATTCATCTACCATCTTCGCCGTATATGGCATCAACTCACTCACCCAGGCACCACTTTGGCCATGTTGTTTAAAGTCAAAATGCGAACCTGCCAGGGGAAAGGTCGCTTGTCCAGCCGACATCCCCGTAAGCCGTTGTCCTTGCCGAACATTGCTGGGCAATTCCTCGCCGTTCAGTTCCCTCAGCAAAGGTTTGTGATCAAATAGGTCCAACTGAGAAGGGGCACCACTTTGAAACAGATAAATGATGCGTTTTACTTTGGGAGCAAAATGAGGGCCTGGAAGCTTCGGTGCATGTGGTAAAGAAGAAATAGCACCATTTGCTTTCGTACCAATCGGATCTATTAAAGATGCCAGCGAGAGTGCTCCCAATCCCAGAGAAGTCCTGTTTAAGAAGTCTCTTCTTGAAAATGTTTTATGTTGATTATCGCAATGCATATTGTTATCGTTTCATATAAGCTTCATCGTGGTTCAGCATAGTACTGGTAACCATAGCCATCGCAGCCATCTCTGATACCTCCAGTCCATCGTTGACAGGATAATCCCCCACAGATAATAATTCTTTAGCTTCTTCCGGGCGTTCTTGAAATCTTTTTTGTTGATCATAAAATAAGGTGAGAAATACGCTCAATTCTTCCGGGGTCAATGTCCTGCTCGTGAGTAGTCGAAAGGCCTGTTGAATTTGGGCTTCAGGATTATCTTCCGATAATTGCACTCTCTCGGCTAATACTCTCGCCGCTTCTACAAATTGAGGATCATTCAATAGCACCAAAGCCTGTAAAGGGGTGTTGGTGCGTTCTCTTTTGACCACACACACATCCCTGTTCGGCACATCAAATACTGTCATGGCTGGAGGAGGGGAAGTTCGCTTAATAAAGGTGTACATACTCCTTCTATACAAATCCTCTCCTTCGCTTTCCTTATATCTCAATAATTTATGGGAAAAGTTTCCCTTTTCGATCCAAAGCCCTTCCGGTTGATAGGGAAATACAGACTTTCCTCCTACTTTTTGTACTAATAGCCCACTTGCGGCCAAGGAATTATCTCTGATCATTTCAGCCGGTAATCGATAGCTGGCTCCTCTGGCGAGATAGATATTCAGCGGATCCTTTTCCAAATGTTCCGGAGAAGCGACAGAAGATTGCCTATACGTAGAGGACATGACCATGAGCTTGAGTAAATATTTTAGGTCCCAACCATTGTCCATGAATTCCACGGCTAACCAATCCAGCAATTCCGGATGTGTGGGTAAAGCTCCCTGGACCCCAAAATCCTGAGGGGTATTCACAATGCCCTTTCCATACAACATCTGCCAATAGCGATTGACGGTCACTCTGGCCGTCAGAGGATGTTCAGGCATAAAAAGCCACTGGGCCATCCCCCATCTATTTTCCGGCAAATTTTCAGGATAATCTAGTACCGCCTGAGGTGTTCCTATATTTACCCTATATAGTGGAGCATCATATTCTCCTCTGTTATACACATACATCGGTTTAGGCTCTGGCAACTCTTCCATGACCATCACTTCGGTAACGGGATTCATCACTTTCAGAAATTCTCTCCTTAAGTCGGTAAGTTCTTCAAAAGTATGTTGATATTGTCTATCCTGTCTGGCAACAAACGTTCGAATATCTGAAACGGTCGGAGTAGAAGCATGATCGTACAGTAAGGCTATTTCTGAGGCGAGTAATTCCCGCTTAAACAAAGTTATTTCATCCATTCTTCCTTTAAAAATCCCCTCTTCTCCGGTAAAAGCTCTATAACTTTTAGCTACCCGAAGCGGGCGCTTGTCCAATTTCTCTTCTCCATAAGTAATCGGAAGAATCGTTTTGTACAATCGATCATACGCTATTTCTGTCGGCACTAATTTCCCATCTACATATAACGTGAGCCCCTCAGCTTTAGAAGATCCGTCATATGTAAAGGCGACATGTGTCCATTGGCCCACCTTTATAGAATCCTGAGTGTGAACATGGAGGTAATTATGAGGTAAGGAATGAATTAGTCGAATCGTCAATCTATTCAAGGAATCCAGATAGAAATCCCATCCCCGCCAATAGGTATTTTTTACACCTGCATTACCAAAGAGAACCTGGGTTTCATTCTCTTTTCTTTTAGTCGTATTGATCCATACACCAGCTGAGAATGGTTCGTACATTTCTATAAAACCTACCTCCGATAAATACAACTCGTCATAAGTTCCATCAAATTCCAAGGCTTTTCCTACGCGCCCATCTACTAAGCTTTTCTCCTTCCCACACGTAGCGTTAGTATTCCCGTCGACATACCACTGATCACGACCGTCTTGTTTTCGTTTATCTATCTGTTCGAATGGGTAGTGCTGAATTAATCCTTTGGGAAAGCGCTTAGAAGTAATTTGGGTAGCGGCAGAAGGTTGTTCCAGGGTCTTGACTAAGTTTTTTTCTGTTTGTGCCAATGATGCTTCCGCACGTTTGATTTCTTTTGTTATCTGGGTCAATTTTTCTTCGGTCAATGAATCAGCTAACATAAGCATGGGACCAAAGTTCCCATCATCTCCCGTCATCCCTAATTCCTGTATATTATTGAAAAAGGCAGCGGTGCGATAATAATCTTCCTGACTAATAGGATCGAATTTATGATCGTGGCAGCGAGCACAGCCTATCGTCAATCCCATAAAGACCGTAGAAACCGTTTCAGTTCGATCGAATACGTAGTTCAGGCGAAACTCTTCATCTATCGCTCCTCCTTCTGCTGTCATGGGATGATTTCGGTTGAAAGCTGTTGCGAGTATGTGGTCTCTGTTGGAATTTGGAAGCAGGTCTCCGGCCAATTGGTACGTCACAAACTCATCATATGGCATATTTTCATTAAATGCGTTTATCACCCAATCTCTCCATTGCCACATTTCCCGAAATCCATCTGCATGCATCCCGTGGGAATCTGCATAGCGAGACACATCCATCCATTCCATGGCCATCCTTTCCGCATGAGCGGAAGAAGCCAGTAATCGATCCACGACTTTTTCGTAAGCCTCTGGCGAGGTATCGGCTAAAAAAGCATCAATTTCTTCCAGGCTAGGTGGTAGTCCTGTCAGGTCCATATATACCCTTCTCAATAGACGTTCTTTAGTAGCCTCTTTAGCAGGTTCAAGCCCTTCTTTTTCCAATGTGGACTGAATAAATGCATCAATGGGATTGTGTTGTACCCAATCTTTATGTGTTACAGTGGGAATATTTCCTTTCTGTGGGGGAATAAAGGCCCAATGTTCTTTCCATTCAGCTCCTTGTTCTATCCACTTAATGATAGTCGCTTTTTCTGTAGCGGTAAGGGTCAATTTAGATGCTGGCGTAGGCATTACGACCTCTGGATCTTCGCTGAGTATCCGATGAATCAGTTGACTTTTTCGGGCATTCCCTGCTACAATAGCATGTCCGTTTCCACTTTCCAATGCCTGAAATGCTTCTTTTTCTATATCCAGTCTTAAGGATGCTTTACGTGCTTGCTCATCAGGTCCGTGGCAGTGGTAACATCTATCGGAAAGAATGGGACGAACGTGAAAATTAAAATCGACTTTTTCAGGTAATTCCTCATAGGCTAAGGCTATTTCCTCGGGCATAGATACCTGGCAGGAAGTGATCCAAAGGCTGAAAAAGAGGATGACATAGTAGACTCGAGGATTCGACATACTGCGAGTAGTAATTGATCTCATTTGAAAAATGATAATATTAAAAATATGGGAGTTTTTCAAGAAGATTTTAACAGACCATATAGAAAAACAACTATATAACAAACAGGTAGCCCTTAGTCTTAATTATTCATTATCAATTAATTACTTAAAAACAAGTTCACTTGCCTTCCGTATTTAGAGGGCAAGTGAATAGAAAAATGGATGATATTTATCTTGTAATTCTAGGATGTTTGCTCCCAGCCTCCCCAACTATTTCCGTCCCACCAGCGATGCCAAACGCTAGCCTTATCGCTACCACGGGCAAAGATATCAATTCGATTTGGCCCCCAACATACTGATTCTGGCGTAGAGGCTATTTCTCCTCCCAATGACTCCCAGCCTCCCCAGGCGCGTCCGTCCCACCAGCGATGCCATAAGGTACTGTCCATTCCCTTAGCAAAGATATCCAGTCGATTAGGTCCCCATGAACATGAATTGGGCATGGAACGTATCATTCCTCCCAGCGATTCCCAGCCTCCCCAGGCACGGCCATCCCACCAACGGTGCCATAGCGCCAAATCTGCTCCGCGAGCAAATATATCAATTCGATCAGGTCCCCAACATACTGCATCTGGGGTAGAGGTAATAAATCCGCCCAAAGATTCCCAGCCTCCCCAGGCTACTCCATCCCACCAACGATGCCATAAGGCTCCATCTGTCCCTCTGGCAAAAATATCCAAGCGATTAGGTCCCCAGGATACTACCTTTGGAGGTGAAGTAATAACGCCTCCCAAAGACTCCCAGCCTCCCCAGGCCACTCCGTCCCACCAACGATGCCACAAAGCATTATCTGCCCCCTTAGCAAAAATATCAATCCGATTGTGGCCCCAGCAAACTGCATCTGGCTCCGAAGTAATGAAACCTCCTAAAGATTCCCAGCCACCCCATGCTGCTCCATCCCACCAACGATGCCACAAAGTATTATCTGTCCCTCTGGCAAAAATATCTAGTCTATTAGGGCCCCAAGATACCGCATCAGGTTGACTCGTCATCACTCCTCCAAGAGATTCTGGCCCTCCCCATCCTGGTGCCCACCACTTGTGTTGTAAATCTTCATTCACCCCTTCCCAAAAAATATCTAATCTATCTGCAGACCAGGCTACCGCTGAAATGGTAGGATGAAAAGGTCTGGGCCTGGCTATCGTATTAGCAGCATTAATTCTCCCTTTGCCTATCGGTTTATCAGGATTAATTTCATCTGAAGCATCCTGGATAGCCTCAAGAATTGTTTTAAAGTCAGCATCTGGATGATTTTTCAAATATAGGGCCACTAATCCCGCGACATGGGGACAAGCCATAGAAGTACCACTATCCATCCGATAATTGGAGGTTTTGAAATTTAAGGAGAAAATATCCACTCCGGGAGCTGCAATATCCACCGATGATCCCCAATTAGAGAATCCCGCTCTCCTGTCTTCACTATCTGTCGCCCCAACGGTGATGACAGATTGCATATTTGCTGGTGAATAGTGTTGGGTATCATCATTACTATTGCCAGCAGCAAATACACAGATACCTCCTTTGCTATTCACATAGTCAATGGCATCTTCGATCACCGGAATACTTGGCCTTCTATTCATAGGCCCCCAACTGTTATTTAATACTTTGGCTCCATTATCTACCGCCCATCTCAGTGCATTGGCAATTACGGAATCAAAGGCATTGGGAAATATTTTGATCGCCATGATGCTAACTTTTGGCGCTACGCCTATAATACCTATTTCATTATTTCCAACAGCCCCAATGGTTCCTGCTACATGGGAACCGTGGCCATGAAAGTCCATCGGATCATTATCATCATCACTAAAGTCAAAACCGAAAGAGCCATCTTCATTGGCCCACATATTCTCCCTCATATCCGGGTGGTTATAATCTACTCCCGTATCAAGAACTGCTACAATGATATCTTCTCCCTGACTTTGATCCCAAGCGGCTTCGCATTCAATTTTTTTGATCCCCCACAATTTATCCAATTCCTGATCATTTGGCGTAAAGTAAATTTGATTTAACTCATCAACCTGCACATATTCCACATCATCCTTCAAGCCCATTTCCTGAAGAACCGTGTCCAGATCTGCATTTTGCGGTGCCTCGAATAAGTAAGTCCTGGCAAGACATTTCTCTTCCTCCGTTTTTGAATTGTACTCATCATTGTAGATCAGATCTCTGGAGGTCATCCCTCGACTTCCAATGTTTTGGGGAACTTGAATAGGTTCACCGCTGCTTCCGGCATCATGATAAAGTGGATAACAGGTATAAGTGCTACTTTCAAATCCGGTTCCTCCCACGGATTCAGGTAAAGCAGTTTCAACGGTAGATCCTTCCTTCAGGCGAAAAATGACTCGCCGGGGACTTAGTTTTGACATAATCGTGGTTTTTATAGGTTTAACTTTGTTGATGACCTTCTACCACCTAATCAGGTGATGAGAAGTAAGAGGAGCTGGAAATATTTATCTTTATAACAGGTTAAATGATTTCGGTTAGCGGCAAATTTCATTTTACCATAATCCTTTATCTTGTTGATCCTTTTGGGCATAAATGACCGCATCTACTTTTCCCAAATATTCAACTAAAGCTTCAGCATTAAAGGTAGCGGGGATTTGCAGTACATAGGTATTTCCCTCTTCGAACTTTTTATTTTCTCGGGGCATCTCTCTTGCAGAGGGAACTGGATCTCCTTTCATGTCCATAGACATATTTCTCGTGTGGTTAAGCTGATCTTTTTCGGATAATTCCTCAGAAGAGGTAGGAGCAATGTCGGAAAACAGCATTTTCAATGACATAGAATCCACTTCCCCCTGTTCTTCATTGTGTTCCTGATATTGCTTCACCAAATGCAACAATTCTTCCGACGGCACATTTCGGTTCACTTTGACAATAATCCTTTGAGCATTTTTTTTCATGGCAACTTAAGTGTGTAGAATAAGGTAGCTTTTAGTTAGTAATGATAATACTGAAATAGATCGTTGGGGTTCTGCTGCATAAGTCAGAATAACTAGTTGACAGAGAAAAACTTGAAAATGAAGCATTTATTTTACTTATATCGAATTTAAATCTGTTAACATTTTTACTTAATCGCAAATTTTATAAAGATAATTTAAATGGATCTCACTAACATTTTGGGGATCCGATGTATGAACCATATGCCTCTCCCGTTTACCTTTATGGTAGTAATTTATTTACTCAAATGTTATCATTAATTAATACATTATAGCTCATTATATAGGGAAGTTATCACGATACTAATGGCTTACACATAATTAACTCAGCAATATTTATGTCGAAAACGCTATGTTAAAATCCTTTTATGTACTCTTTTTCTCTGCCTTTGTCTGCTTCTCATGTTCTGAGGAAGGTGAATTCGTCGTAGATCCGTCGAGTTCCAATCCCAATGAACCCTTAACATCCATTCAAAATGGCGGCAGTTTTCATATCCTCTGTAATGGTCCCAGAGAGGGAAGCCCTTCTACGGCTTTACTATTCACTTCCACCGTGTACAACACTCAAGGCAATACTATTAAGTACTATTGGAATTTTGGAGACAAAGGATTGGGATTTGAGGACAGTATTTACCATATCTATGATCATCCGGGTTTTTATAAGGTTCGATGTATCGTGGAGGATGTATTGAATGAACAGGTGCTTCAATCGGATGTATGTGAATTTGAGGTAAGGATAATGAAACAGTAAGGGATTAGCCTACATTTCTACCATAAATTCACGGCCACGAATATCCTTGGCTTTGATATCGAGAATGGTGAATTTGAGCTCAGGGATTTTGGGCACCTGATAAGGATTGAGGATTTCTACTTCTACCATATCTTTGGCCATCACTGCATGAAGGAGGCTGATTAGTACATGTTTACGCTGCTCATCTCCAAAAATCTTTTTAAAGTCAATATCTACTTTGGGATCAACAAAAGACATATAAGTAAATTAATCACTGATGAAAAGATACAAACTATCTACTCTCATTGTTAAGCAATTGTTAGAAAATGTGAGAAGTGTGTTAGAAGATTGATTTCTAGCAACTCAGGTCATAGCTTTAGCCTAAGCTAACAGTTTATCTATGCAAATCCCTGTCTCTTTTTCTCCCTCCAGGATGCTCCACTTGCTCCTGTTTATTTCTGTATGTTCAACCACAGCTTTCACTCAAATAGCTACTATAGGAGAAAAGCTACCTTCCTGGCAGGAGGGAATGCTTGATCTACACCACATTAATACGGGAAGAGGGGACGCTGCCTTCTATATTTTCCCTGATGGTACCACTATGCTGGTAGATGCTGGAGAAATGAATCCCTTGGGCAACAGAATATTTACCTCCAGAAATGCCAGACTCCATCCTAATGATACCCAAAAGCCTTACGAATGGATTGCTGATTATATCCGTCAGGTGATACCTGAACATAAGGAAGCAGTATTGGATTACGCAATGATTACCCACTTTGATAGTGATCACTTTGGTTCCATCTATCATGGTGCTCCTGTATCCGCTTCGAAAAAATATGCACTTACAGGAATTACCGGCGTCGGGGAACTGATTCCCATTCGTCATATGATTGATAGAGGATATCCTGATTACAACTATCCTATTGATTTAAAAGGGAAAGAGATGGAACATATCCTGAAAACTTTCCCTCGTTATCAGGGAAAATACCAAAGCATCAAAAATTATTGGACCTTTCTCGAAGAGCAGCAGCAAGAGCGAGAAATGAAAGTAATGGCATTAGAAGTAGGAGCCAATGATCAGATTCGATTACTATATAACAAAGAGGCTTATCCCACCTTTGAAGTGCGAAATATTAAATCTAACGGCACTTATTGGACTGGATCAGCTAACAGTACTTTTGAATACTTTCCCAATTTTTCCAACACTCCTTTCAATGAACTTCCCGGCGAAAATCCTTTGAGTAATGCTATCCGAATTTCCTATGGTAATTTTTCATACTTCACCGGAGGAGATATGCCCGGTGATGTTTCGTTGGGAAAGCCATATTGGGAAGACACGGAAACTCCCGCCGGCCCAATCATAGGAGAAGTGGATGTGACTACCCTCAACCACCACGGAAACAGAGATGCTCATAATGAAAACTTTGTAAAAGCACTGCAAGCACGTGTATATGTCCAGCAATCATGGTCCTCTGATCATCCTGGTCATGAAGTATTGCGTAGATTGACCTCGACCCATTTATATCCAGGCAAAAGAGATTTATTCGCTACCAATATGTTACAGGCTAATGTTGATGTAATTGGGCCATCACTCCCAAACAACTATAAAAGCATGGAAGGTCATATTCTCATTAGAGTGATGCCTGGCGGTAAAGAGTATTATATGATCATCCTGGATGATGAATCGACGGAAAGAAAAGTAACGAATGTGTTTGGCCCGTATACCGCTAAAGGAAAAAATTACAAACTCATTGCACATAGAGGTGGAATTGTAGAAGGAAGATATGCAGAAAATAGTGAAAGTGCCATTCAAGCTGCCATAGATAGAGATTACTGGATGTTAGAGGTAGATATACGAGAAAGCAAAGATGGCAAATTAGTGGTACATCACGATGAAGACTTCGAACGATTCTATGGAGATTCGAGAAAAGTAGCTGATATGTTGTGGGAAGAGATTAGCCAATTGAGAACGCCACAAGGAACAGCTCCTATTCAGTTTGAAACACTGGCAAAATTATGTCAGGGAAAAATCAGGCTAATGATGGATACCAAACCTCCTTCGCATCCGAAAGCCTTTTACCAGGAAATGGAGCGCATCCTAAGTACCTATGACTTATTGGAAACGGCATATTTCATTGGGACCCAGGAATCTCAGGACTACTTTAAAGGTAAAGCACGAATAGCTGTGAATAGAGAAGAATTAAAGAAGAAAATGGAGGCCAATGAAGAGGTCTCTCAGTTATATTTTCTCTTCGAGCACGGCAATGAATTAGAGGTAGAAACCGTACAATTTGCCCAATCGATAGGCGTGCCAGTGGTTCCCTCCGTCAATCTTTTCCATTACCGCACAGAAGATCCTATGAAAGGGGCATATGAAGACATTACATGGCTGAAGAACGCTGGAGTTACCGAATTTCAAATAGATTCAGAATACGATCGTTGGCTACAGTATTCAGGCCACAAAGCCGGGCTGAGTCAGGGACCTTTCGTAGGGCATTTGACAACAGAAACTGCGCATATTTGGGCAAGGTTCGACGCTCCAGGAACTTATACTCTTCACGTATGGGAATCAGGAACCACAGATACGTTAAACTATAGTTCAAACACCGATATTTCTCAGGACTTTACCATCACCTGGAAAGTTGCTCCAATAAGCCCCAACACTACCTACACTTATCGCATCAGTCAATCTTCATCAGCCACTTCTTCTACGGGCCAGCACAGCTCATTGGCCACCAACCTACAAACACATCCATTTCAGTTCACTACTCCTCTTCCAAACGATCAGATAGATTCACTTACATTAGTGTTTGGTTCTTGTGCGAGAGATATCCCATCAATAGCTACGCCAGTGTGGGATGCGATGGGGAAACAAGATCCCGATCTGCTGGTCCTTATCGGCGATACTCCTTATATAGATGCTACTACCCTTTCCTACCAACAAAGACGATATAAAGAATTTTACGAAGTTTCGGAATTTCAGCAACTCTTATCCACCACGCCTTTTTACAGTGTATGGGATGATCACGATTTTGGCAAAAATGATACGGATGGGAATTTGGAAGGCAAAGAACGATCGAGAACAGCTTTTATGCAATTTCGTCCTAATCCTACATTTGGTATGGATGATCAAGGGATTTACACGCACTTTAAAAGAGGTCCGGTGGAAGTATTTTTATTAGATACTCGTTGGTTTGCCGGAACAGAGGCTTCGCCTTTTGATTCGGAACAACCTACGCTACTAGGAAAGCGTCAATGGGAATGGTTAGCAGAGGAATTACGCGCTTCTACTGCCGAGTTTAAGATTATCGTCAGCAGCATGATTTTTAATGGAGCCGTTCGTCCAAATAAGCCTGATCATTGGGATAGCTACCCTCATGAGAAAGAAGCGCTGTTCAAGTTAATCGGTCAACATAATATTTCAGGGGTAGTGCTGATAGGAGGAGACATACACAGAAGCCGATTATTAACTTATGATACGGAATCGACTGCTGGCTATCAAATTTCCGAATTTATCACTTCTCCGCTACACACAGGAGTTAGTGAAGCTGCTAACGCTCCGCATCCCCATCTCATTTTCGATGCGGGTGTGAAAGAATCTTTTCTGAAAATGACGGCTTTACGGACGGAAGATGCTCCTGTACTAACATTGAGTTGTGTGACAGCCCATAGCGGCACTCCTTTTGAGGTAAGCTTCACATTAAATGATCTAACAGCAGATAACCAAACAAGTAAACGATAACTACAGGTATGAACGTTTGCCAAGTCTCTTGCACATATTTATTTCCTTATCCTTTCATTGCGGGCCTATTAGCTCTTTCGATGGTGGCATGCCAATCATCGACTGAAAGCCGTCGCGATCCTTCTCAAGAATCATCGCTTATGCAAAAAACAGCTTATTTTCCACCTCCTGAAGGAAAGATATATACCCAAGTGGTAGATCGCCTTAAACAAATTCCTCTGGATAAGAGAACCCGTCTCCAGCAACTGCCAGAAGGAACTACCCCTTCAAAATTAAATGAACGCGTCCCAGAAATTAATGAAATAGAACTCGATAATTCTATTTCTTCCTCTTCTTCCTCTGATACTAGCTTGCAACTCATTGCATGGAATACTGAAAGAGGTAGGTATTTTGAGGAATATGTGAAATTAATTCAAGAAGATCCCGCGTTTGAAGCTCCGGATATTATCTTCCTGGGCGAGATGGACTTAGGGATGGCCAGATCATTTAACGCTCACACCACCAAAGAAATGGCTACCCGACTACAGATGAATTATGCTTATGGCGTGGAATTTTTAGAACTCACCCTGGGATCGGGTGCGGAAAGGAAGGAATACAGCGGAGAAAATCAATGGGGTTATCACGGCAATGCCATTTTATCTAAATATCCTTTAAGAGATCTCCAAATGATCAGGTTTCCAGGGATAGAAAAGTGGTACCAACATGAACAACAGCGATTAGGCGGCAGAATGGCCTTGTTTGCTAAAGTGAATATAGGAACCTCTGAGATCGCTTTAGTAGTTACCCATCTGGAAAGTGGAAAAGATCAGATAAATGAAAAGATCCGGGTGAAGGAAATGGATATGCTGATCAATGCTTTACAAGGATATGCTCCAGACATACCTGTCATTTTAGGGGGAGATTTGAATACCAGCATGAAAAGTGAATTGTTCCAATACGTCCATAACTTTGGATTTGAAGTAGAAGAAGCAAATGATTTAACCAGTGGCACCGGACAAGAATATAAAGGAGGAAGAGTGCACTTCAATAACACCCATATTGATTACTTATGTGTAAAGGGATTTAACATTATAAAGGATAAGTACTCTCCCACTGTGGTTCCAGCTGTGTATCCTCCGGGAGAACTGAAAGGCAAAATGCTGGCGGATCATGCTGTGGTAAGCTTGAGAGTTTCTTTTCCCCCAACATCACCTTAATTGAACCCAAGACGACTATCAATACCCAATTCACTATCAACCCTATAAAACAATTGCTTTATTATGCGTTTTCCCTTGCTACTTATATTCTCCTGTCTGGCCCTATGTTATATTAAAATGAAAGCCCAGGAGCCGGAACCTCCTTCATTTAACAGCAATTTATCCACAGAAGAAAAGCCCTGGACCCATCTTTCTTTTCAGGATGATCCCAATCATTTTCAGTTTGCTATCGTCACCGACCGAACAGGTGGGCATAGAGAAGGCGTGTTTGCTGATGCAGTAAAAAAGCTCAATATGTTACAGCCTGAGTTTGTCATCAGCGTTGGCGACCTGATTGAAGGAAATTCCGGAGAAGATACCCTGGGTCTTGAAAAAGAGTGGCAAGAATTTAATAGTATTATAGAGCCATTAAGCATGCCTTTCTTCTATCTACCTGGAAATCATGATATACATAATGATGTCATGCGTCAGGATTGGAATAAAAGGTATGGATCGCCCTATTATTCCTTTCGATACAAAGACGTCTTGTTTCTATGCTTATTTACCAATGAGGAACAAGGTGAAACCATCGGTCAGGATCAATTGGAATACTTTGAGCAAACGCTGGAAGAGCATCAGGATGTAAGATGGACTTTAGTGTTCATGCATCATCCGCTATGGGTATACCCTTTTATGAGCAATTTCGACAAAATAGAAGAAATGCTATCTGATAGATCATATTCAGTGTTTGCCGGGCACCAACACACTTATAGACAGTTCGAAAGAAAAGGAACGCAATATACCATTTTAGCTACGACAGGGGGAGGAAGCGGATTAAGAGGAAATAGCTTTGGCCAATTTGATCATATTTCATGGATTACTATGACAGATGAGGGTCCTATCATGGCAAACGTTCGCCTGGATGGTATTCTTCCTCCTGATGTAGCCACCACTGAATCCGTTATGCTGTCCCGAGAATTAGTTCAAAGTACTGCTTTTAGCAGTGATATGTTAGTGCTGCCAGGAGAAAATTTTACTCGTGGAATGGCTTATTTGTCTTTTCAAAATCCCTCAGATCATCCTTTGCATATAGAAGCTTCCTTTTTTCATCATCACCATGTTGATGTATCTCCTATCAAATTAGATGAAATCATCCCTGCTAATAGCGAGAAAATCATTCCTGTAGAACTTACTGCTGATCAGCCTTTCGAATGGGAGGAAATGATGCAAATGGAATTGGATTGGGAAATGGGGTATGAGCTCATTGATTATGAAGACTTACGTCTCAAAGGAACATACGCTTTTCCAGTAGAAGCAGCAGCTTATGATGTTATTCCCACAGAGAAGGGAGTATTAATAGATCCATTTACCTTAAGTTTCCAGAATGAGCTTCCCCACACGCAGATAAGATATACCTTAGATGGATCTGATCCAGACCTGACTTCCTCTGTTTATACCACCCCACTAAATATTTCCGATCCTACAAAAGTAAAAGCGAGAATAGTAACAGACGATGGAATGATGAGTGTGGTGGATTCTTGTTTGATCGAGGCAATAGAACCTGGAAAAGGCCTCATGGCATATTACTACGAATATGATCCCAGTGGAAGTAGTTGGCAAGTACTTCCCGATTTTAGTCGCTTGTCTCCAACTACCATGGCCGTAGCAGATGATTTTGAATTAGATGATATTGCACGAAGAGCGTATTTCTACGGAATTGTGTACAAAGGCAATATTTCCCTTTCCAAATCAGGGACTTATACATTTTTTACTCGATCAGATGATGGATCAAAATTATTCATAGATGGAAAAGAAGTGGTAGATAATGATTTACGCCATGGATTGAGAGAAGAATCAGGTCAGATAGCATTATCAAAAGGAACTCACACCATAGAGATCCATTATTTTCAGGATCGTGCAGGTAAAGGATTGGAAGTTTCCTATGAGCTAGAAGGAAACGCCAGACTACCCCTCTCTATAGAAAATTGTTCCTATGATGCTCAAACCTTAACTGAAACCGTATTAGCCACTCAAACCCAAAAATAATGAAGCATACCTTTATCTCTTTAGCTATCCTTACGTGGATTTCTTGTACCAATGTAAGTCTAGGACAAGAAAATCCTAACTTTCAGACAGATATTTCTCCCGAAGCAAATCCATGGACCCATCTGGATTTTTACGATGATCCCATGAATTTCAAATTCGCCATTGTGACAGATCGTACAGGAGGTCTTAGATCCGGTGTATTTAAACAGGCAGCGGAGAAGCTCAATTTTCTCATGCCTGAATTTGTCATGAGTGTAGGTGATTTCATTTCTGGCGTGACGGAAGACAGAGCTCAAATGGATAAGGAGTGGGAAGATTTTGAAGCTGAGTTGGGCCCATTAAAAGTGCCTTTCTTTTTTGTTCCGGGAAATCACGATATCTCAAATGACGAAATGCGAAAATACTGGAATGAAAAATTCGGTAAAGCCTACTTTCACTTTGTCTACAAAGATGTCTTATTCCTTATGTTGGATTCCAATCCGGAAAATGCGTTGACGATCGATGAAAAGCAAGTCAATTTTGTCAAAGAAAAGCTTGCTGAACACCAGGATGTTCGTTGGACACTTTTATTTTTACACCACCCTTTATGGATGTATGGAGAGTACGCCGGAGGATTCACAGAAGTGGAGAACCTACTGGAAGGGAGACAGCATACAGTGATCGCCGGCCATATTCATCACTATATGTACATGGAAAGAAATAATGCCAATTATTATACACTGGCAACGACGGGGGGCGGAAGTCAATTGAGAGGGCCTCGATTTGGAGAATTTGATCATGTGACCTTGGTAACTATGACAGATGAAGGGCCTATACTAGCAAATCTGACGCTCGATGGTATTTTACCTCATAATATTACTACCCCGGAAGATTATGCCCTGACTCGTACCCTCATTCAAAGTACCCAATTTGAATCCATTGTCCTAACCCCAGACAAATCAACTTATCGGGAAGCAATGGTATACCTCACATTTAACAATCCCTCTGACCAACCATTAACATTAGACGCCAAGTTTTTCCACGATCACGCTTTTGAACCTACCCCTTCCTCTTTTTCTTTCACCTTAGCTCCTAACTCTCGTAAAACCGTATCCGCTAAATTGGACACCGAAAAAAACATTCCTCCCAATATGCAGGCACCGATACAATTAGACTGGACCATGGGTTACGAATTTGAAGATAAAGAGGATTTATTATTGAGTGGGACAACGGAGATTTCTCTTCTCCCTACCGAATATGATATTATTCAAACCGTACGACCATTATTTACGGATCAGGTGGAGATAGAATTAGCAGCTCCTTCGGAGGATTATACCATTCATTACACCCTGGATGGTTCAAATCCCACCAGTAGCTCACCTGTATATAATAAACCGATTGAAATTGCGGAGTCGACCACCTTGAATACTCGCATGATTCAAGGAGAGAAGTTTACAAGTGCTTCAGATTCGAAAACCTATACCAAAGTTGCTCAGGGAACAGGCTTACAATACAGTTATTATGAGGGAAATTGGCGAAAACTACCAGACTTCGATACATTGACAGCCCTATATACGGGTCCTATTGACAATTTCTCAGTGGACTCGATCAGAAGTGTTATGGATCATTTTGCGGTAAAATACGAAGGACAGATTCAGATACCTCAGAAGGGTACCTATGAGTTTTATACTACCTCAGATGATGGTAGCCAATTATATATAGACGGAAAATTGGTAGTGGACAATGATGGCGACCATGGACCTATGACCAAAACGGGTACGATAGCATTGTCAAAGGGAAAACACGATATAGTTGTTACATATTTTGAAAATATCGGTGGACAGGCGTTGTCCGTAGAATGGGATGGACCTAAAACGGATCGAAAGCCACTGAGCTTTTCCCTACTTTCCCATTAATAATCTATAGGACTATGTATTTGTGAAGGAAATGTCAGGCATTCAAATTTAATGATGCCTGATATGTCCTGTTTTTTTCTGAAAGTTGAATAATGAGCCTGCCCTTTTTTGACCTTCAGGGGGTTTTCTCTGTTTCAAATATACCTTACCTCATAAATGCACATCCAATTGAGATATATCCCAATCCCACAAGTAAATTTTTGCATATAACTTCTATTGACTTAGCTATCCATCATATAGCGTTATTTAGTTTAGAAGGGAAAAAGGTATGGGAATATCGTTTATCTCCGATTGGCGTTAAACACAGCTTAGATATCAGGCAGCTTCCAGCTAATCAGTATATTCTATGCATTAATAGAGAGGTTGAAAGTATGTATCGCCAGTTAATATTGATACATTAACTTTTATATGGTGGACGATAGTCGATGAAGTTAGCTAAGGTTACCTACAATTTTGCTTTTCTTATAACATGAGCTCTTAGCTTAAGCCTATTATATTTACCTTCCTTAAGTGAAAATAAACCTAAAATAAAAGAAGATTGACAGGAATTCTTATACAAAATCCTAACAAATTACAAATAATTCTATCATTAGTTTTATTAACAATATAGTTTGCTTACTTTTACATAAGTCTTGTGACGAATCAAATTTTAGTTGTAGATGTTATTTGTTCTCCTTCCAGATTGAAAGAGTCGAATTTTTCCCACTTAATTTTGTTTGTTATAGGATAACTCATCTTTGAGGGTTGATGTGTATTGCATGAATTATACACTATCACTTAACTAAGAACACCTGAAAAGATAGATAACATGCATTTTTTAATTTTATTCTAGATATTATTTATGAACATTTTTGTAGCAAGACTCGATTACAACACCCAGAGTGAAGATCTTCACGAAGTTTTTGCAGAATTCGGACAAGTTGATTCTGCTAAGGTTATTCTGGACAAATTTACGGGTCGTTCTCGAGGATTTGGATTCGTCGAAATGGCGAATGAAAATGAAGCTCTAAATGCTATTCGCGAACTCGATGGAGTTGAGTTGGATGGACGTTACATTGTGGTGAAGAAAGCTGAACCACGTGGTCAACAAGAAAACCACTCAAACAGCAGATGGTAAATCATTCTCAATGATCATATACCAAATTACAACGGATACTCATATTACTTGGGTATCCGTCATTTTTTTTGCCATTGTATTCTTATATCTTTTATTCATAGAAAGCCCCTCTTTTTTCCCATAAATATTTCCAATACCTTCTGGGCACATGCTGAATATGTAGTTTCGTATTTTTTCTCAAAGGAATATTGACCGCCTGAAAGTAGGTCCGCCATAATTGATCATATTCATGCTCACTATCATCCCACTCTGAGTTGGGGATATCCTGGATGATTCTTCCTTCTGATTCGAACCTGATGACCTGCCAGTGAATCGTATCAAAAGCGATAGCATATTGCCGTTTCACATCGTGAATTATCCAGTGCTGATCCGCATAACGAGATATAAAATGAGGAAGAATAAGTGGTAATATATCGAAATCCGGGTCGATTAATGCATAATACCTACCATCTTTCAGCTTGCGAAATCGAACAAACGCCTCAAACCGATGCTTTTCTCTCCCAATCATTTTATCAATTTCCTGTAGCCTCATTACTTCTGGCAAATGCCATTCTCCCAGCACACCTGATCCTATGTTAAAAGCTCTTTGAATAACTTCGAGCATCACCCTTTCCCGTTCTGGCAATTCGGATAGAAATACTCGATATAGCATCTTTAACACCCTTTTTCCCGCTTTTCTCTCTAATCCATTCCATACCCTTTCTGCTTTGTGAGGTTCTGTCCCTACCATTATGACATTTCCAAATAAAGAAGGTTGTACATAATCAGATCTCACAATACTCCCATTTTTCTCTTTTTGGTTGTAGAAAGCAAAAACGGCACAAAGAAAGCCTTCAAAACTATGGTCATATACAATTTGGTTCATCTATTTCGTATCAAACTGAAGATGAGACGGAAGAAGACAGTGATGGAGCATCAAATAAAGAAAGTTGAGCACTTTGGATTGCCTGGTATTTACTTGTTGCTTGTGCCAATATTCTGTTTTTTAATTTTGTAGCAGTGTAGTCTTTCAGATGAATGTGATCTGTACCGCAGTGGGCAAAATATTTTGCTCTTTCGAAAGCGATACCAAGTTTCTTTATCAGGCGCATGTTTAATCGCTTGTATCTTCTAGCCATAATGATTTTTTTGGCAGACTTCATACCTATACCAGGAACCCTGAGAATCATCTCATAATCAGCAGTATTGAGATCAACGGGAAATAATTCCAAATGCCTTAACGCCCAACTCAATTTAGGATCTATGTTCAATTCCAATTGGGGAGCTTTCTGGTCAAGCAATTCCTTTGCCTGAAATCCATAAAATCTCATCAGCCAGTCCGACTGGTACAATCGATGTTCTCTCAATAAAGGAGCTTGTAACGTAGATCCAGGGAGTAATTTGCTATCATCCCGAATGGGGATATATCCTGAATAATAGACTCTGCGCATTCGAAAGCGCTTGTATAAGTGTTCTGCCCGATGAATAATTTGTAAATCTGTTTCTGGAGAAGCCCCTATAATCATTTGGGTAGATTGACCTGCAGGAGCAAATAAAGGAGTGTGTTTAATTACTTTCTTCTCTTCCTTATATTTTTCGATCTCTGCTTTCATCTGTGCCATATTTTTCTTGATGACCTCAGCATTTTTATCCGGCGCAAGTTTTTTCAAGCTTACAGGGGTAGGTAACTCCACATTGACACTCAATCGATCTGCATATTTTCCAGCCGCTTCCATCAATTCAGGACTAGCACCAGGAATAGTTTTAAGGTGAATATATCCATTATAATGCTCCTCTTCTCTCAGCTTTTGGGCTATTTTCACCATGCGCTCCATCGTGTAATCCGGATTCTTAAAAATGCCTGAACTTAAAAAGAGTCCTTCTATGTAATTTCTTCGATAAAAGTTGATGGTCAGATCTACTACTTCCTGAACTTTAAATCCTGCTCTCTTCACATCATTTGAAATGCGTGAAACACAATAAGCACAGTCATAAATACAATAATTTGTCAAAAGAATTTTCAGCAAGGAGACGCACCTTCCATCCTCTGTATAAGTATGACAAATGCCCATTCCAGTAGCATTTCCCAGGCCTTTATTATGATTTTGACGTTTGCTTCCACTAGAGGCGCAAGATACATCATATTTGGCAGCATCCGCTAATATACTTAGCTTTTCCTGTATACGCTGATTCATTTTTCTCTATTTCGCTACCATTATACGCAATAATTCAATAATTTCCCAAAAAATTAGCATTTTCCCATATACTTAGGGATTTCCCCATTGGTACATTTTCTACAAACAATTTATAGAAGCAAAATCCCCTTCTAATAAAATTGGCACAAAAGTTGCTAAAAATATTATAACCTCCCATTAGTATCCTTTTTATTACTTATTCCATCAGATTGCTAAGAGGTCTATTTCATCATAATACGATCTTCAGTAGCAAGTAATTTATGAAAAGGAAATCTCTCATTGGTAAAGATGGTCTTTGGAAAGGCTTATTGGAAGATTTTTTTGAGGATCTTCTTTTATGTTTCTATCCAACCTGGATGCTTCATCGAGAAGTCAAGCGCATACTCTTTTTGGATAAGGAACTAGATGAAATCATTCCTGCTGAACATCAATCCTTAAGATATGCGGATAAATTAGCTAATGTAGAATTCCAGCAAGGAGAAATTAAGATTCTGTTTATTCATGTTGAAGTGCAGGGATATAAAGATCCAGATTTTAATCACAGGATGTTTGATTATCAAATCCGTCTTTACTCAAAGTACAAACAACCTATAGAAAGTCTCGTCATATTTTCTCATCCGATGGCAGATGTCCCTTCCTTCAATTATTCGCAGAAGGCTATTCATACCAGCATACAATTGCGTTATCATGGATTTAGGTTATGGGAAGCTAACAATAAAGAATTACTCCATTCAGGAAGTCCATTTTCCCTGGCCTTATTGGCGGCTAAGGAAGCGATAATGATGGAGAAAAGTTCTGAAGATCAAAAATTGGCTTATCAAATTAAATATGCCCGAATGCTATATCAGAAAGGGTTATCCACAGGAAATCATCCGAAAATTACTTAATTTCATTAAAAGATACGTCCGATTCAAAAAAAGGGAAACAGAAATACTTTATCAAGAACAACTTACATCATTTATTCAACACAAAAAAAATATGGGAATTATAGAGTATATAGAACAACAATTATACCTGGAGGCTAAATTAGAGGCTAAGGAAGAACTTAGAGAACAGGTTGAAAAAGAAGTAAATGAGCGATTTACAAAAGAAGTAAAAGAACAACTTACAAAAGAAGTAAAAGAACAATTTGCAAAAGAAGTAAAAGAACAAAAAAGAAGTAAAAGAACAACTTGCAAAAGAAGTAAAAGAACAACTTGCAAAAGAAGTAAAAGAACAATTTGCAAAAGAAGTAAAAGAACAACTTGCAAAAGAAACAGAAGAACGAATAAAAAAAGAAGCAGAAGAAATGTTAGTTAGGAAGCTACTTATTTCAGATCCATTCATAAAAGGTAAACTTACTTATCAAGATCTTGCTGGCATTACCGGAACATCCATACAGGATATTCAACAGATACATGCACAGCTAACACAAGAATAATTTTCAATAGCATACTTATTTTGCCTTTTAACTTTCTACATTAGCGTCAATTCATACTCCTAAAACCTAAACATTATACCCATTTTAGTGTCGAACTCAAACACATATCCATTTTGTATTGCCCTAAGCTTACTCCTTTTTGGGGGAAGTTTTGTACCAATGGCGCAAGCGCAGTCTGTTCCCCATCCTCACTTTCAAGCCTTATTTGAAGAAATCTGTGACTCTCTAAGCGCTCAATTCTATGATCCTACCATCATCCAGCAAGAATTTCCAAGTATTAAAACAGCTTATCGAAAGAACTTAGCCAATATTAAATCTTATACAGACTTTTCTCCACTTATCAATGATATGTTGGATGAATTAAACGTATCCCACACCCATTATTATACACCATTGGATCAGGCCTATTATTATTTATCAGGCATTTTCGAAAAATCTCCGCTAGTTAACCCTTTTTGGAGAGAAGAAAAGGTACAATGCTACAGTCCAGGATATTGGACGAAAAAAATAGAGGGGAAGAATTTTGTGTATGCTATAATAGATGGAGGAGCAGCAGAAAAAGCGGGAATTCTGGTTGGAGATGAAATTATTGAACCTACGTTTTTCCCTTATGCAAAAGCCTCTTTTCTACCTAAAGGAATGGATACTAGCTTAGTCAACGAAGTTTCTTCCACATTTAATACAAAAGAAAGAATTAAAGATAGTGTCATAGTGGAGTTTAGAAGAAATGCAGACGGTCCTGTCTTAACAGCCCATCTTCCACTCAATCCTATACATCCGAATGCAGAAATGTTGGACGCTCTCACCTCCAGTGTTAACATTGAGCAGATTGGACAAAAAAAGATCGGTTACGTACACATTTGGTCCTATGCTGGTACCTCCTACCAGGATGCATTCGTTGATATCATCAGCCAGGACTCATTTAGCCAGGTCGATGCATTGGTTTGGGATCTTAGAGATGGCTGGGGTGGCGCATCACCAGAATATCTAAATGTATTTAATCCACACATTCCCACACTTATCTCTTTTTCAGCAAAAGCTGACACCTTTATTTACACCCGTCAGTGGAAAAAACCAGTCGTGATGCTTGTCAATAAAGGCACCAGAAGCGGGAAAGAAATATTGGCATACGGATTTAAAAAGCATCAAATGGGTCCTATCGTGGGAGAAACTACGGCCGGAGCCGTGGTAGCGGGCCAATTGAGCGTCTTGTCTGATGGAGGGTTAATGTACATAGCTAGTAGAGATGTGTTAGTGGACGGAATTCGGCTGGAAGGAGTAGGAGTCAAAGCAGATATACCCGTAGTTCAAGATATTAGATATGCAGAAGGCAAAGACCGTCAACTGGAAAAGGCGTTTGAAGTGGCAGCTGGGTTAGTCCGTTAAATCAACTTACGAGAAAAAGCACCTATTTTCTTCATTTTCCGTCTTTTTCCTATTTACACTTCCGGCCATTTTACTATATAATATTGTGAATAAAGTAATTAACATTCCAATATTCGCGAGATTATTTAGTGTAATAATTTGCGTATATTTGGAATAAACATTACGTATAATGTTGAAATCAGAATTATTAATATTTTATTCACTAGTAATTACTTATTCAACATTAAATTCGTTCATTATTTTTCAACTTTCTTACATTACCTCATATGATGAAACACCAAATAAAATTATTGATCCTCATTCTTTGTTTGGGTATAATTTCAGCTCCATCTCATGCTCAAATCAAACTTGGTGGACTTAAGAACAAAGGAAAGAAACTGCTCAAAAAAGTCACAGGTGAAGAGGAAGAAACTACTCCTCAAGAGACAGGCAGCTCCGACAGTGGCTCAAACTCTGGTGGTACCGTACAAGGAAAGAAACTCACCCCTCCCGATGTGAACCAACAATTAGATGATGCTACTGCCTATTACGCAGAAGGAAATTATGGGGATGCCAGATATTCTGTTCAACAAGCAATGATGGGCGTTGAACTCGAATTAGGCTATGAAGTATTAGAGCTTTTGCCTACTTCTTTACATGGATTGGACTATAAAGAAACAGAAGATCAGGTATATAGTACAGGATTTAATTTTGTGGGACTCACCATAGCAAGGGCTTATGAAGCAAAAAATCAACGATTGGAAATAGGAGTAATGAATAATTCTACGATGATGGCTGCTTACACTTCTTTGTTGACCAATGCAAATTATGCTAGTAGTAATGGGGAAGCTAAGTCTATCCGTGTTCAAGGTGAAAAAGCAGTGATTAAATTTGATGGGGATAATGAGTATGAACTTGGAGTTCCACTAGGACAAGAAACTATTTTTATTATGACTTGCGAAAATTTTGCTGATGAAGTTGAAGTACTAGCTGCAGTCAATGAAATTGATTTAAGTACCATCAAAAACAAATTGGGTGAGCAATAATTTTATTAACCTTTTACTCTCATTAACAACTGGACATACTCAAATGAAATTAACATATATTTTTTCTATCCTTATTATTATGCTGCCCATGATTGCATTCGCCCAAGAAGGTGAAGGAGCAGCAAACTATATTGCCAAAGCAAAAACAGATTATTCTTCCGGAAATCTGGAAGAAACACGATTTACCCTTCAGCAAGCATTGGTTGAAATTGATATGGCTATCGGAAGAGAGATTATGGCTATGTTGCCTGAACAAATCAACGATATGAAAGCAGTAACGGAAAACGATGATGTTAACGGAACCGCTGCGGGATTTGCAGGATTGTATATTGATAGAGAATATAGATCTGAAGGGGAAACACCACAAGTATTCCGAATCAATCTTATCAATAACTCACCTCTACTAGCAGGCATTAACACTTTCCTGACTGCACCTCTCATAGGAGCTGTGATGGGAGGCGGAAGAAAGAAGATCAAAGTAGATGGATATAAAGGGCTGTTGGAACCTAAAGAAGGAAGTACTGTACCTGGTTATACTTTGAATATTCCTTTTGGAGATTCTCTCCTTACATTTGATTTCGAACATGTTTCTACGGAAACGGAAGTGATGGGTATCACTAATCAAATTCCAGTTTCAAAGATTGTGGATATGGCGGAGTGAAATATTTCACTAATTAGCGACACATAATAATTCCATGGTTTTATTAAGAAATCATGGGATTATTAATAGGTTCAATAATATCAATCCAATATAAATATACTCTATAGCATACAGCTTCATACCAATAGTCAGTGGATAGGAAAAAGATATACAAACTTATGTTCCCTACTTATTTCCTTCGCTTCTTCAGCACCTCCATAACCGCTTCCAAAGAGGTACCCTTAGCTACTAACAACACAATGATATTGTACAACAAATCCGCACATTCTTCATGAAACAACTCCATGTTTTCATCCTTGGCCTCTATAATTAACTCCACCGCTTCCTCCCCTACTTTCTGGGCTATTTTATTAATCCCTTTTTGAAATAATCGGCTGGTATAGGAATCTTCGGTTGGATTTAATTTTCGATCGCGGATCACCTCCTGAAGCTCCAGTAAAAATTGAATATCGGACATAGTATATGACTTAATTCCAGGTGAATATAATAATTGATAATCTCTGATAAAGGTACCAATGTATCATTCATAAACGAATACCATACCTTTTCAGCTAACATGAGTTAATCGAATAGGTATTCCTTGTTGGTACAAATAGGATTTTAGGGTAGGAATGGGAATGGTACCAAAGTGAAAAACACTGGCAGCTAATGCGGCATCTGCCTTTCCTTCATTAAATGCTTCCACAAAATGATGTTTCGTCCCTGCCCCACCAGAAGCGATGATGGGGATGTCCAGTTCCTCGGATAATGCGGCTGTAATATTCAGTGAAAATCCTGCTTGTGTCCCATCACTGACCATAGAAGTAAGTAATATTTCTCCTGCGCCTCTACTTTCCACTTCTTTGGCCCAGGAAATAGCTTCTTTTTCCGTAGGCTTTCTACCACCGTGAATATACACATACCATCCCTCGCCCGACTCATGTGATTCCGAATGAAAATTGGTGTCAATTGCAACAACAATACATTGATTCCCAAATTCCCTGGCTAACTCATCTACCAACTCAGGTCTTTTTACTGCCGCCGAATTAATGGTAATCTTATCAGCTCCCGCATTCAATAAGCTAGAGACATCCTGTATGCTCTTGATCCCACCTCCCACAGTAAAAGGAATGTTGATTTCATGGCTGATCCTCCGAACCAATTCAACCATGGTTTTTCTATGCTCGACCGTGGCGGTAATATCAAGAAAGGTCAATTCATCTGCCCCTTGTTCCACATAAGCTGCGGCTAACTCTACCGGATCTCCCGCATCCCGTAAATTGACAAAATTGACTCCTTTTACCGTTCTCCCATCGTGAATGTCTAAACAGGGAATAATTCTTTTTGTTAACACTGTTAAAATTTATTTCGATAATAAAAAAACATATTTCATACATCTACGGATCATTGACCTAACTCCCATCTCTCAACCTATTTCAACTCCTACTTTTTCCTACCATCAAGATCCTACTACATATCCACCTAACTCTTTCAATGTCAGCCTTCCTTCATAAATTGCTTTCCCAATGATAATGCCCTCCACCTGAATCTTAATCAACGCCTCAATATCCGCTGCATTACTCACCCCCCCACTAGCGATCAACTTAATCCCTTCATTTTCTTCCAAGATCTTTCGATACAAACTGAGATTGGGTCCCTTTAACAATCCATCCTTGGAAATATCCGTACAAGTTATGTATTGAACCCCTTCTGCGACATAAGATGAAACAAAATCATACAGATCCCATTCAGTTTGGTCCTGCCAGCCGTGAATAGCAATGTTCTCATCTTTAGCGTCAGCACTTAATATCACTTTTTCATTCCCAAACCGCTCCAACCAAGCTAAAAATAGCGATCTGTCCTTCACTGCTAAACTTCCCACATTGATTTGTTTAGCTCCAGATTCAAAAGCGATTTTCACATCCTCATCTGACTTGATTCCTCCCCCAAAATCTACATTCAATTGGCTTTGAGCAGTTAATCTCTCCAAGGTTTTCCAGTTGACCACCTTTCCCGCCTTTGCTCCATCCAGATCTACTACATGCAAATATTGAATTCCATGATCCTCAAAAGATTTTGCTGCATCTACCGGATCAGTTTGGTATATTTTTTTCCTGCCATAATCTCCCTCTTCCAATCTTACACACTTCCCATCCATAATATCAATCGCAGGAATAATACGCGTTTGTGTTAGTTCCATCATCTAGCATTAAAGGTTGAAAAGAAAATTGGAAAGGATTTTCGCCCCAACAGCCCCACTTTTCTCGGGATGAAATTGGGTAGCATAGAAATTTTGCTTTTGTAGAACAGCACTATACGGATGTACATAACAGGTTTGTGCCAATGTCTCCTTACCGATTTCCACATAATAACTATGAACATAATATACATAAGGAGGTTCCGGGAGTCCTTCCAGTAATGTTCCTTTCGTTTGTTCCAATAAATTCCATCCCATATGCGGCACCTTTTCCCTGCGTCCATTGGGATGAAAGCGTTTTACTTGCAAATCATATATCCCCATCCCTTCTGTATCATTCTCCTCAGAATAAGCACACATCACCTGCATTCCCAGACAAATCCCTAAAAATGGCTGCGTCAATACAGGTATTAATGAATCCAGATGTGTTTTCCGCAAATAATTCATGGCCGTGCTGGCTTCTCCTACTCCTGGAAAAATAACCTTATCCGCAGAAGCAATAATTTCGGGATCATCGCTGACTCTCGGCGTTATTCCCAATCGATCCAGTGCGTTAGTAACCGATTGAACATTTCCGGCATTGTACTTAATGATGACTATATCCATAATTTGTTAATGATGATGTGCCAATGATAAGACTATTGGCCTATAATACCCCCTTAGTTGAGGGTAAAGAAGTATCTCCTGGTTTATAAGCAATAGCCATTCGAATCGCCTTGGCCACCCCTTTAAACATCGCTTCTATCATATGATGAGCATTATCTCCCTCTACCTGAATGTTCAGATTGCATTGAGCAGCATCGGAAAAAGACTTAAAAAAGTGCTCCACCATTTCTACCGGCATCCCTCCTACCCGCTCTCTGGTAAAAGCAGCTTCATAGACTAACCAAGGCCTTCCTGAAAAATCCAGGGCCACCCGAGCGATGGAATCATCCATAGGCAACGAAAAACAACCATATCTTTCTATCCCTTTCTTATCCCCCAAAGCCTCTTTCACTGCTTTTCCCAATGCTAAGGCCGTATCTTCTATGGTATGATGCTCATCCACATGCAAATCTCCATCTACTCTTATCGACATATCTATTCCACTATGCTTGCTCAATTGGTCCAACATATGATCAAAAAAACCAATACCTGTTTCAATATCATATCTCCCAAGGCCATCTAAATTGACCTCTACCTTTATCTCCGTTTCTTTAGTGTCACGAATTTCTACAGCCTTCCTGGAATTAGAAGAAGACAATATAAATTCGCTAATTTCTTCCCAATGCCGAGCCTCAAGTAAAAGGGTATCCGCTAATTCAACCAGATCCCACTCATCATCCAATTGGTCTGTAGATCTTCCCAAAAGAATTCCTTTAGCTCCTAAATTCTTTGCAAGTTGTATATCGCTGGGCCGATCTCCGATGACAATAGATTCCGATAAATCATAGTCTCCTTCCATATATGCTGTTAATAAAGCGGTTCCCGGTTTTCTGGTAGGAGCACCATCACGCTTAAACGTTCGATCTATATGCACCTCATGAAATTGAATCCCCTCCCGTTCAAAAATCGCCAACATTTTTTCGTGTGCAGGCCAGAAAGTATCTTCAGGAAAGGAATCTGTTCCCAAGCCATCCTGGTTCGTAATCATTACAGGAATAAAATTCGTTTGGGAAAGAATTTGGTATAGATGTCGAATAACGCCTGGCAGAAAAGCTAATTTTTCCAGACTATCTACCTGATAATTGTCCTGTGGTTCCTCTATTAACGTCCCATCTCTATCTAATAAAAGGATTCTAGGTTTCATATATAGTAATTACTTGACAATAAAAGATGGCCTATATGTTTGATCATAAGTTTACATCGTAATATTCGTAGCGAGTCGTTGAAGTGAGTGAATCAATTGGTCATTTTCCGATTGTGTTCCTACCGTAATCCTGAGACAGTCATCGCACAGGAGTACTTTAGTTCGATTTCGAACGATAATGTGTGAAGCAATGAGGTCGTGATAGACCTGTTCCGCCTGATCCATTTTCACCAGCAAAAAGTTGGCGTCTGAAGGATATACTTGCTTTACGAAGGGAATATGGGTAAGAGATTGTGCCAATGCGTCGCGACTAGCCAGAATTTCTCTCACCATTTCCTGTTTCTTTTCCTTTTGTTGCAGCGTGGAAAGTGCGGTCTGTTGGGTGTAGCCATTCACATTATAGGGCGGCTTGATTCGATTGAATACCTCTATAATTTCAGGATGTGCAAAGGCCATTCCCAGCCGAAGATTAGCTAATCCCCACGCTTTGGAAAAGGTTTGGAGAATGACTAATTGAGGATAATCCTGAAACAAATGAGAAAGCAAGCTTGGTTGATTAGCAAAATCGATATAAGCTTCATCTACTACTACTAATCCTGGCGCATAGGTCAATATTTCTTCTATTGCCTTAATGTCCATCAGATTACCGCTGGGGTTATTTGGCGAACAGATAAACACCAGCTTGATATCAGGATGTAGGGCCATCAATACTTTATCCACGTCTATGTGAAAATCAGCGGTTAGCGGAGCTGAAACAGTATCTATCGTGTTAATGTCTGCACTTACTTGATACATTCCATAAGTAGGAGGCAGAAGCAGTACCTGATCTTTTTGAGGCTCACAAAAAGCCCTAAATAACAGGTCAATGGCTTCATCGCTTCCATTACCTAAAAATATCTGTTCGGGTTGAACGCCTTTGAGTTCTGCGATTGCCTTTTTTAACTCCCGTTGAAGGGGGTCGGGATATCTGGCATAATTGCCTTTTACAGGAGACCCTAAGGCATTTTCATTGGCATCGAGAAATAGGCCAATCTTTCCACTATACTCTTCTCTGGCAGAGGAATAGGGTTTAAGCGTTTTAATGTGGGGACGCAGGATCGCTTCTACCGAAAAAGGGCGCCCGACATATGGTTCGTTCATAGGGATGGAATTGGGATGGCTAATGTTAGGCCTGATTCTGTGTTGAGGGTAATTGTTGAATGTTATGCAAGGACTCCAAGCGTATTTGAATGGCTCGTTGGTGCGCTTCCAGCCCTTCTGCTTTCGCCATTTGCTGGACGGCAGGGCCTATGTGTCGAAGCCCCTGCTCCGTCAATTGCTGAAAAGTGATTTTCTTAACAAAACTATCCAAAGAAACGCCACTATAAGCCGTAGCATATCCATTGGTAGGCAAGGTATGGTTTGTCCCGGAGGCATAATCTCCTACACTTTCCGGCGAAAAATGTCCCAGAAATACAGATCCGGCATTTTGTATGCGGTGGGAGAAAGTTTCGGCATCGTTCATGGAAAGGATCAAATGCTCAGGTGCATAGGCATTGATCAGGTCAGCTATTTCTTCGTGGCTTTTAAGTAAAACAGCTTTACTATGTTTTAATGCTGCGATAGCAATTTCCTTTCTTGGAAGCAGGGTTACTTGCTCGCTCACAGCCAATTGAACCTCCTCTATCAATGATTCACTATTGCTGACTAATAATACCTGGCTATCAATCCGTGTTCTGCTTGTGAAAGTAAGTCAGACGCAACAAAGGCTGGATTAGCATATTTATCGGCCACTACGGCTACTTCTGAAGGTCCCGCAGGAAAATCTATGGCGACTTCCAGTGGACTTACAAGACTTTTAGCCATTGTAACATACTGATTCCCAGGACCAAATATTTTATACACTTTGGGAACACTTTCTGTTCCATACGCCATCGCAGCGATAGCCTGAGCACCTCCCACCTTAAACATACGGGTTACTCCTACCAAATCTGCTGTGTACAATATGGCAGGATGAATGTTTCCTTCTTGATTCGGCGGTGTACATACAATAATTTCTTCGCAACCAGCTAACTTAGCCGGTATTCCCAGCATAAGGATGGTCGAAAACAGAGGAGCGGTTCCTCCGGGAATATACAATCCCACTTTACTAATAGGAACACTTTTCCGCCAGCACATCACGCCCGGCATAGTTTCTACTTTTTGAAAAGCTTCCTTTTGTGTTCGATGAAATCCCTCAATATTGAGCTTTGCAGTATTTATAGCCGCTTTCAGTTCTCCATCTAATAATTCTCCGGCTAAGGTTCTCTCCTCTCGCGAAACTTCCAGATCTATCAAATCTACGCCGTCAAATTGCTTGGTGAACAATTTAATGGCAGCATCTCCGCCTCTCTCTACTTTTTCTAAAATGTTTGATACTGAAGGTTCTATATCTTTCCTTAATAAACTGGGACGCCTTAACAAGGTGTTCCAGGTATCTCTTTGCGGATATTGAATTAATTCCATGTTATTTTTTCGTTACATAATCATCTTCTCAATAGGTACCACCAGAATTCCCTCTGCTCCGGCTTTCTTTAAATTCTCTATCACTTCCCAGAATTCATCTTCTTTTACCACAGAATGTAAACTACTCCATCCTTCATCCGCCAGAGGAATTACCGATGGACTTCTCATACCAGGGAGAATAGAGGTTACATGCTCAATGGAAGAATTGGGCAAGTTAAGTAAAATATATTTGTAGTTGGATGCCCTGAGAACAGATCTTATCCTAAAAATAAACTTATCCAGAATGAGTTGTTTTTCAGCTGATAAAGAAGGATGTTTAATTAATACAGCTTCAGAACGGAAAATAACTTCGGCCTCTTTTAACCCATTACTCAATAACGTACTTCCTGTACTGACTAAATCACAAATGGCATCCGCTAATCCTATCCCTGGAGCAATTTCAACGGAACCACTAATTTCGTGAATAGAAGCTGTTACGTCTCTTTTGGCCAAAAATTCTCCCAATAGGCGAGGATAAGAAGTAGCAATTCTCTTTCCTTCCAAATCTTTCACATCGGTATAGGTCGCTGATTGAGGTACAGCTAAAGACAGGCGGCATTTTGAGAAATTCAGCTTGACAGCCACTTCTACCAATTCATTTTTCTCTGCTACCACATTTTCTCCTACTATTCCAATATCTGCCACTCCATCCGCCACATATTTAGGAATGTCATCATCTCTCAAAAAGAAAAGTTCTAAGGGAAAATTATGTGCAGATGTTTTCAGCTTTGTTTTATTGTAAGAATAGGATATCCCGCATTCTTCTACAAATGCGAGACTTTTGTCGCTTAATCTTCCTGACTTTTGAATGGCTAAACGCAATTTAGATTCCAAGGGTATGATGATTTGTTGTTATGAAATATAGTATCAAATGATTTTTCAAAGATGCATTAAATCCTGAAAATTCACGGTAAAAGGTAATTACAAATTATATGAATAATACTTACCCCAACAAGGGGTGATGGGACCATAAATGTGGATGGTGAATACTGATGAATGTAGTGATATGAGCTGTGTAAGCATACATATAAGTTCAAATATGTAGCTTCTCATACAAAATTCCAAAAGGTCCAGGGAAAAAGAAATGGAGAAACAAAGAATCCTAAAAATCTCTTAATAACACGTGAAAAGCTTATAATTAATGCTTAACATATAGATCGTTTTCACAACATCAATCTTTATCTACATGAACATTACTTATTACGGCCATGCATGCTTTTCTGTAGAAGTGCAAGGTAAACACCTTTTATTTGATCCATTCATTACACCTAACCAACTCGCTTCGTCGATTGACATTGCTTCCGTTAAAGCAGATTACATTCTCATCACTCACGCCCATTTCGATCATTTAGCAGATCTGGAACATGTCCTTAAGCATAATCCAGATGCCAAGATCGCTTCCAACTTCGAAACGGTGAGTTGGATCGGGAATAAGTACAATACGGAAAATGTTCTTCCGATGAATCAGGGGGGAAAAAGGACCTTGGACTTTGGTGCTATCAAATACGTTACTGCTATTCATTCCAGTTCCCTTCCAGATGGAAGTAATGGAGGAAATCCTGGTGGATTTGTCGTAGAGACTCCAGAAGGAAATTTTTACCATACAGGGGATACCGCTTTGACATATGATATGAAATTGATTGGAGATTACATGAAGGTAGACTTTTCTATGATGTGTATAGGAGATGTAGTTACGATGGGCGTGGAAGATGCCATTATCGCTTGCGATTTTGTCAAGTGTAATAAAGTCCTGGGAATGCACTACGATACCTTCCCATTTATCAAAATAGATCCGGCAGCAGCTAAAGCAGCTTTTGAAGCTAAAGGAAAAGAATTGATTTTGATGGGGATAGGAGAGACGATGGAGATGTAATCCATTCTTTGTTTCACAAAAAACGAGATCTTTCTCAACAGGAAGGATCTCGTTTTACAGATTAACAAAGTAGCTTATCCAAACGCTCGATATCATATTCGACAACGACCAACTCATTGCCATCAATAAACCCCACGGATTATTGGTGCATAAATCTCCTATCGCTAAAGATGCTACAGAATTCGCCCTTCAATTGCTCCGAGATCAAATCGGCCAAAAAGTATATCTCACCCATCGGCTAGATCGTAAAACAGCCGGAACGCTCCTCTTTGCCAAAACGCCTGAAGCTAATCGAACCGTCCAACAATTATTTCAGGATCGACAGATTCACAAAACTTACCAAGCCGTCGTCAGAGGATTTATTCCAGATAAAGGAGAAATTAATTACCCATTGACAGAAGATGGAAAGGAAAAAGAGGCTGTTACTTCCTACACCTTGTTAGAACGTTTTGAACTTCCCATTCCTTCTGATAAATTTCCAACTTCTCGTTACAGTTTGGTGGAATTGACCCCTGCTACTGGTCGCTTCCATCAGTTGCGAAAACACATGGCACATATTTTTCATCCCATTATAGGCGATCGACCTCATGGCTGCAACAAACAAAATCGACTTTGGAAGGAACGATTTGGAATGACCAGTATGTTGTTACATGCTGTTTCTTTGTCTTTTGTTTATCCGCCTGATACTATTATCCACCTTAAAGCACCTTTCAGGTCTGAGTTTACCTACGCCTTGAATATTCTTCAGGCTTGCAACTTAAAAAAATGATTTTCAACCCATAAAATATTCCTTTATCACCTAAATTTAATTCCCAATTATATTTATCAATAAATATTCACATGATGAATATATTTTTCATTTATCAGAATATACCAGCTTTATACATATTTCTAGTCATCAAATTGTTATTAACAAATGATTACATCACCATTAAGCCGACATTAAATTAATTTCTATACAAATTAATTATCATATCTCGTTTTTTCCTTTCTTATTCATCGAGAAAGATCGATGATGATAAAGGTAACATCTCTGATTGAATTCAACATAATCGTTATCTCTCTCCTTCCCCACAGGCCTAACATATTTTTTAGGATGAAATACGTAGAAACGAATCTCCTGAAAAACAATCATCTATAGAAAATTATCGATTAAGTCGACAAGTGTGTTAAGCAGTCAATCCAAGAGATAGTGCTCCATTTTATTTAAATTTACCAAGCAATACATTACACATAATGAAAATACTACCTAAATCAAAAAGATATATAAAAAACTTTCTTTCCCTACTTTCATATTTTAATTTGTATAGAAAGTATTTTTTCTTTATCTACATCCTATATTTGAACGAAGGCTACTATTCAACGGATAAAAATATATGAAAGCTAAGTGTGGATCATAATCAAATGACATGTGGAATTAGCCATAAATAATTATTACAAAAAGGCATATAAATACTCTCATTGACAGCAAATTATATCTAAAAAAAGGAATTACTACTACGTTACCTGAAAACTGAAAATTGTTTCAATAGTCATCTGCTGAAGAAAAAAAATTGGACTACTACTACATTAAAAAAATTAGAACAAAAGTTTTTTCCCTAGAAATTATTTAATCTAATTATCAACAATGAAGCCAGAATTCCTCAACCTAGAAGCCAACAAACAAGAATATGGAGATAATCCAATTGATGTACGAGAGACTGAGCAGTACCAAATGGAATACATTCACAACTTTGTAGAAAAATGGGATCAGTTAATTGATTGGGAGGCAAGAGCGGAAGGAGAAAATAATTTTTTTATAAACGAATTAAAAAAACACCGAAAGCATAAAGTATTAGACGCTGCAACAGGTACAGGCTATCATTCAGTTAAACTGCTCAAAGCGGGCTTTAATGTTACAAGTGTAGATGGAAGTCCTGTAATGTTGTTTAAAGCTTTTGAAAACGCAAGAAAACACCAATTCATCTTAAAAACGGTCCATGCTGACTGGAGGTGGTTAAATAAAGATGTATCAGGTAGATACGATGCTGTCATTTGTTTAGGAAATTCATTTACCCATCTCTTTGATGAAAATGATAGACGTAAAACGCTGGCCGAATTTTATTCTGCGTTGCGACACGATGGAATTTTGATCCTCGATCAAAGAAATTACGATGCCATTTTAGATGAAGGCTTCTCTAGTAAACATACTTTCTATTATGCGGGTGATAATGTAAAAGCAGCACCTGAACACATTGATGAAGGACTTGCACGTTTCCGATACGAATTTCCCGATCGATCGGTATTTCATTTAAATATGTTTCCTCTCCGAAAAAACTATGTCCGCAACCTCTTACATGAAGTAGGCTTCCAAAACGTCACCACCTATGGAGACTTTCAGGAAACTTACAAACAAAATGAACCCGACTTTTTCATTCATGTGGCTGAAAAATCATATGTTAAATCAGAGTAGTTATGAAAAAAAATGATTTGGTTCAAATCACCAAAGAGTACTATGATAGTAAAGAAGCGGATGAATTTTACCTACATATTTGGGGAGGAGAAGATATCCATATAGGTATGTATGAAGATACAACTGATACTATCAGAGAGGCAAGCAGGAAAACGATTCAGAAAATGTTGGATGTAGGCCCCAACATACATAAGCATACAAAGGTATTAGATATTGGATCTGGATATGGTGGGGCGGCGAGGTTTCTCGCTGCGGAATTCGGCTGTTCGGTGCATTGCCTCAATTTAAGTGAAACAGAAAACCGGCGGAATAGGGAATTGGCGAAAGCTCATCATCTGCAAGATTTAGTAAACGTTACCACTGGAAATTTTGAGCAATTACCCTTCCAGGAGGAGAGTTTCGACTTAGTCTGGTCCCAGGATGCCCTGTTACACAGTAGTAAGAAAGATCAGGTGTTCCGAGAAGTTGCCCGAGTCCTGAATCAAGGTGGCCACTTTATTTTTACCGATCCCATGCAAAGTGATGATTGCCCGGAAGGAGTTTTAAATGAAGTGTTGGCCAGAATTCACCTTCGCGAAATGGGCTCTGTAGCTACATATCTCCAACTTGCCAGCAGTGTAGGCTTAAATAGGGTATATGTAAAAGAATTTCCCGACCAACTCATTAATCACTATTCAAAGGTACTGTCAGAATTAACGGACCGTTATGATGAAATTGTGGAAAAATCTGGTCATACGTATGTAGATAGAATGATCAAAGGCTTAGAACATTGGATTAGGGCAGGAAAGAATGGCTATTTAAATTGGGGTATCTTGCAATTTCAAAAGTCAAAGGCATAACAAAGACTACAACAGCCTATTTGACATCCATATTCCCCTTTTTATCCTCAGGCGGATATTATTAGCCTATTCATTACCCTTTAGCTTCCTTTTGGGAAGCTTATCAGTCCATTCTTGGCTAGTGCTGCTGAATATAGTAGCCTTATTCCACCTAGCTGTTACTGTAACCCATTGGCACCACTCATCACTTACCCTCCACAGGTATTTCTGTTGCGATCAATGGAATCGCCAATTCCGCTACTTTCTGATTAAAGCTTCCCACTTCTACTTCCATTAACTGCTGGATTAATTGATCCGCAGCCTCCCATTCCTTTAATAAATCTGCCACCCTTTTCTTTTGGCCCTCAGTTACAGGGGGAATCGCTCCATCTATTCTTTGCTGAATGTGTACAAGCTTTGCGTTCAGTTGGTTCGGATAATTGATGACATCCTGAAAGGTTTTTTGTTTTTGTTGGACCAATGTGCTGTGCATGCTATCTATTTTCCCTACGATCTCCTTTCCCGTTTGCTTCAGTTCTTCATCTTCCCAATCCTTTCTTTCTAAAAATCCTTCCATTTGAGATTTAACATGTTGCATATCTTTGACAGTTGTGTATAATTCGGTTAAAGCTGTTCGGGTTTGAGCCAACAACTGTTGCTGTTCTTTAAATGCACCTTCTGTTATCTCCAATCTCGGATCTGTTAACACCTTAAATGCTTGATAAAGGGTATCAGCATCTAATATCATTCTTACATTATAGGTTCCAGGCCCAACTTTATGGCCACTTTTACCTCCATACACCATCAATCCTTTCGGCATATCATAGCTTTCCATCCGAAGGTCCCAAACAAATTTATGTGAGCCCTGGGTAGCCTTTATCTGCTTAGACTTTTCCTTTTCGTTAGAGGAGAAGCTTCTCAAAATATCCCCTCTTGCATTTAATACATCCAGTTGCAGATGTGCGCTATCTAGTTCTTCTTTGACCGAATAATAGCACACTAATCCATTGTCAGGATTGGTTCCTCTATCAGGTAAACTATCCTGTCTGCTTCCCTCTACCAGGTATGGATCTTTAAAAGAAAATAGATGTAGATTCTGTTCGGCTATACTTTCATTTATTTCATAGAGTGGGGACAAGTTATCTAATATCCAGAAAGCCCTCCCTTGGGTAGCAGCGATTAAATCTCCCTGATGTACTTTTAAGTCTGTAATAGGGACAATGGGCAAGTTGTTCTGAAAGGATTGCCATCGTTTTCCAGCATCAAAAGAAACGTATAAGCCTATTTCTGTTCCTGCATATAGTAATCCTTCCTTAGCTGGATCTTCTCTTACCACTCGAACATGCGCCTTCTTCCCCGATACCCGCTGTCAAATCCTGCCAACTTTCACCAAAATCCGAAGTAACATACACATGAGGGGTAAAATCGTTGAATTTATATCTGGTATAAGCGATATATGCTTTTCCCGCAGCATGGGGAGAGACCTCGATACTGTTGACTAAGCCTTCTTCCATGCCAGGAGGAGTGATATTGTCCCAATGAGCTCCGCCATCTTTTGAAATATGTACTAATCCATCATCCGTACCCACCCACAAAGTGTTTTGATCATGTGGAGATTCTGCGAGATACATAATAGTATGATAATTTTCTCCTCCCGCCCCTTCATTTGTAATAGGTCCGCCCCCCCCAATCCAGCTTAGTACTGTCATTTCTGGTGAGATCGGGACTAATCTCTTCCCAACTTTGCCCTTCATCCTTTGAGATCAATACTTTTTGGGCCGCATGATAAATGACCTTAGGATCGTGTTGAGAAACGATAATAGGTGCGTTCCAATTAAATCGGTATGGCAGATCTTTCGCATTTTCTCCTAATCCCAGGAAAGGATAAGCCATCACATCCTCAGACATATCCAACTCCTGATCATAACGAGTGATGATCCCCTGATAACATCCTGCATACACATATCTCGGATGATCTGGATCAAATGCCGTGTAGGCACTTTCACATCCTCCAACAGAATGAAAATCCGCATTTTGAATCCCGCTATTAAATGTGTTGCTGGGAATAGCCACGGAAGAATTATCTTGTTGGCCTCCATAGACATAGTAAGGAAAACGGTGATCCGCATTGACTCTATAAAATTGGGCCGTAGGTTGATTAGATTGTCGGCTCCAACTTTTCCCTCCATTATAAGATATATTGGCTCCTCCATCATTCGCATTAATCATAATGTCAGGATTCAGAGGATTAATCCATAGATCGTGATTGTCGCCATGAGGAGTAGAGATTTGTTCAAAGCGCTTTCCTCCATCTATCGACTGCATGAAGGGAGCATTCAGTACCACGACTTTTTCAGGATTTACAGGATCAGCAAAAATATGCATGTAATACCAGGAACGTGCTCTGAGGATCCGTTTGTCATTGATCAGTTCCCATTTCTCTCCTCCATTATCCGAACGATACAATCCGCCCTGTTCTGATTCGATAATGGCCCACACCCTTTGGGAATTAGCCGGAGAAACGGCCACCCCAATTTTTCCCATAATAGAATCGGGTAAGCCTTCGGTCAATTGATCCCAATGTTCACCTCCATCCGTACTTTTCCATATGCCACTTCCTTCTCCTCCACTCACCATTTTCCAGGGCAAACGTTGATGATCCCAAAAAGCAGCGTATAATATTCTCGGATTTACCTGATCCATACTCAAATCACTGACCCCACTTCGTTGATCCACAAATAATACCTTCTCCCAATTCCTTCCTCCATCCACACTTTTATACACGCCTCTATCTTCGGTGGGTTGGTACGGACTTCCCTGAGCTGCCACATAAACGACATCTGGATCATCTGGATGAATACGAATACGAGAAATTTGTCGTACCTTATTTAGCCCTATGTGTTTCCAACTCTTGCCACCATCCGTAGATTTATACACGCCATCTCCATGAGAAGTCATAACGCCTCTGATAGGTGCTTCTCCCATTCCCACATACATCACATTAGGGTCGGAAGGAGCAACCGCAATTGCACCCACTGACCCTGTTTTCAAATAACCATCAGAGATATTGCGCCAGGTTCCGCCGCCATCTTCCGTCTTCCATACACCGCCACCAGTTGTTCCCATATAATAAACCAATGTATTTGAAGGAACGCCACATACGGTGGTGGATCTCCCCCCACGAAACGGACCTATATTTCTCCATTTCATAGCAGTAAGATGATCTGTGTGCTGAAACACCTCTTCCTGTGGTTGATTTACTCCTTGATCTTTTTTCTTTTTCTGAGAAAAGGTAGCCATTGGTGAGATCGCACAAAATAATGCACTGATGAGGAGGATTAGTAGTTTTTTCATCTTAGACTTTTATCGTAATATACTAATATAACATTCCTTCAGGCATTCTCAAATTTAGGGGGTGGGACAGCTACAGGATATCGTAGACAAGGGAGAAAATACCTCTAGTTTGGCGAGATCTTCTCACATGGCCCAAGAGCCAGCATATAATCCAGGAATGAGGTTGATTTCAATTGGGTTCTCCCCTATTGTTCTCAAACCTCATTCCTAAAGAACCATAAATTTGTGCTTTAATGCATATGTATCGTTTCAATACTTCAATGCTCACAATAAAGAAAGGAGGTTACTGTAGCAAAAATCCGATGGTTAGAGCAAAGAAAGTTACAGTGATATCCCCATCTCCACTACCATCCTGAAATCCTGTCCTTTCTACTTCAAAATCCAGATCATGTTCTCCTAATCCGTAATAGTTAAGTTCAATAGAGGTGGTTTCATTAATATACACTCCTCCTCCGATTCTTACCCCAAAGCTATTAGTTAATTCATAGCTCAAATCATACTCATCGGTATCTGTTTCCCCTTTAAGATTGGTAATTTTTAAAAAATTACCAGCTAAGCCAAGGTTGGCAAATATAGCACTGTTGGTTCCTACGGGAACTGAGTAATGCAATCCGGCAGAGATGGGTACATTAAAGTAATTAGAATAGGTAATATCTACTCCCTGATTAAAGAAATTATCCTCTAAGTCCTCTTTAGCATCATTTTTTAATGGATTCCAATTGATAGAGGCCGCTCCGAAAACACTTAATCCATCCACTGAAAGAGGATACAGATATTGCAGCCCTACTCCTAGGCCAATGCCAGCCCCATAAGCATCAGGATCCCCAGTGACATCATCATCTCCATAATCACTGGTAGGAAAAACGGGACCTACATGAAAAGAAAATCCTTCTTGAGCGAAAGTGTTAGTTGAAAGAAAAATAAAAGTGAGTAGATAAAGGTTAATTTTGAAAAGGTCTTTCATATTTACGTTGATAAAAGTTGAACATTGTAGACAATGATGAAAAATCAATAGGCCTATTATTCATTTTTCAGAAGAAGGTGTTTGACAACACTAGCAAGTAAGTATAAATACTTAATTATTTAAATGAATAATACCTGTCTAGATATATTCACTGATATTTATCGTTTGTATTTGAATAAGGTGAGCGTATAACAAAAATAAACTTCAACTATTTACAATCTACTAATAATCAAATTAATGGATATTTTTTACGATAATTCACTGACAGTTCAAACTCAGATTCCTAATTGTTAACAGAACGATAATCCTTCATTATTTCTACTACCTGTTCGATAGGTAATGCTTCTACCTGGCGACCTCCTTTTCCGGTCATTGTTTCAGCAGTAAATAGTGAATTAAGGATAGCTTCTTCTGTAGCTTCTATGGTGGCAAGAAAAATAGGGCTCATATGATCATTGCGCCATATCTTTCTGAGATCTGATGGATCATTTTGATGGTAGGCGACTCGATTTTCTTCTGCGGTAGAGACCGCAATCACATAATCTCCACTCCCATTAGAGGCAATCCCTCCTGTCTTTGCTAATCCCAGCACTGCTCTTTTAGCCACTCTTTCTAAATTTCGGGCATCTAAGGGAGCATCGGTCATCACCACGATCATACAAGAACCATCAGCTTGTTCGGATATTTGTTCCTGGTAAGGATATTGATTCAGGATCTTCCCTATTGGTACACCTCCTATCTCTAATACGCCTCCAAAATTCGTTTGTACCAGCACTCCTACGGTAAAGCCTCCCAATGATTTTGGCAGTACTCTGGAAGCCGTCCCAATCCCTCCTTTAAAGCCAAAACAAATCGTCCCCGTTCCTGCTCCTACATTTCCCTCTTTCACAGGACCGCTTTGTGCACGTTCGATAGCTGAAAGGATATGCGCTTCTTTCACGTGCCTTCCTCGAATATCATTGAGTCTACCATCATTTGTTTCTCCTACGACTGCATTTACTGATCGGACATCCTGATTTTCTTTTTGTGCCAATGTATAAGAAATCAGCGCATTCATGGCTGTCGGTACACTGAGGGTGTTAGTAAGGATGATGGGCGTCTCAATATTTCCCAACTCTTTGACCTGACTATATCCCGCCAATTTTCCGAATCCATTGGCGATGTAGATAGCGGCAGGAACTTTGGATTGGAAGATATTTCCTTGATGTGGTAGGATGGCTGTTACTCCGGTTCTGATCGTATCTCCCTGAATCAGTGTAGTATGTCCTACCCTAACACCAGGGACATCAGTAATGGCATTGTGTTTTCCTACATTCATGACGCCCAATTCTATGCCGTAGTCTCTAGCTCTTTTCGATTGGGAGTGTAGCGTAACAGTGAACAATGTAAGTGTAATTAATATGTAAAGCCACCTCATACTGAAACTGGGTTATTAGTGATAACATCATTTCAAATTAAGAAAGTATTCCTTTCAAAGAAGCTATTAACATATAGAAATGAAAATGAGTTGATACCAGATAAATATGTAATTTAAGCCTGTACTAAGTAGTTCAAGCTAAGAAATCATTCATGGAACATCCCCTGCTGCTGATCGAACATTTAATCACTCAAAATGAAATTCCACTAGCGCTAAGTAAGCTCCAAAGTATCTTAACCTTATCAAATTCAGAGTTAGTAGGAGATGTGATCATGATGTCGGGCCAGTTCAAAAAATTACACTCCGATATCAGAAAAGGAATCATCGACTACCAGCAGGAAAACCTTCAACATAACAGAATCATGAATTCGATACTGTCTTTGACTACTGAAATAAAACAGGATCCAGCTTTATATGAAGCAATTGAACAAATTGAGCATCAACTAGATGAGTCTGTGAAGAAAAAAGGGGGAAATGAACTTTCCTCAGAAATAAAAGATGCGTTGTTCGAAAGGATAGCCTATGTGAAAAATAAATCTTTGCAACTAACAGCTTTATGGATAGACGATCATCCTTCCTACAATGTGTATGAAAGCCGGGTATTAAACTCCTTAGGAATTGACATAGAGGTAGCTTCCTCATCTGTTGAGGCCCTTCAATTATTAACTAAGCGTGTATATGATGTGCTCCTATCTGATATTTCCAGACATGGTAACTCAGGAGAAGGGCTTAGATTCCACAAAGAATTATTAGCTAAAGGGATACATACTCCCATTATTTTTTATTCGGGATTTGTGGATCGAAGCAAAGGGGTTCCTCCTTATGCTTTCGGTATTGCGGATTTGCCAAACGATTTAATCCATTTGGTCTTAGACGTTATCGTAAGAAAATATTAGGCTTAATGTCAACTTTCCAACCATTCTTTAAAGGGGCTTACTTTCAGCCGACTTACTACAGCTTTATCATCCAATTTAATATTGAGATGTAAGACAATTTTTCTGTTAAAATAAGGTTCAAAGGAGATGACCGCCTTTCTATTAATTAGCATTTGACGATTAATGCGAAAGAACTGCTCAGGATCACAGACTGATTCGATGTATTCCAATTTCTTAAATAAGGGAAATTTTTCCTCTGAAAAGGTATACAAATATACTGTATCGTGTTCTACGAAAAACAGGGCTACTTCTTCCACGCGTTTAACTACAGATTTTTCTCGATATTGAGTTAGAAAGCTTTGTTGATACGTTTTGGGTTGCTCAGGCTGAAAATAGATAGGCGCCTGATGTTTTGTTTGGATAGATGAAATTAATTTCTGGTGTTTTTGGAGTGCTTGATGAATTTCTTCTTCCTTAAACGGCTTCAGAACATAATCGATCCCATTATTTTTAATGGCTTTCAAAGTATATTCATCATAGGCCGTACAAAATATGACTGGCACTACTACATCTATGTGTTTGAATATTTCGAAACTCTGTCCATCGGCGAGTTGGATATCAAAAAATAATAGGTCCATATTTTTTTGATACTTGTCCAAATACTGAACGGTTTCTACGATAGATTCGAGCTTTTCGATGACGATATAATCATTGTTTTGCTCGATGATCTCTTGAAGCAATGAGGCTGTGTGTAATTCGTCTTCTACGATGAGTACATTCATTTAAGATATCAATTTTAATTTAACAATAAATTGATCAGGCGTTTTTTGAATAATAATTCCTTGCTTTACTTTCATCAATTCGTATCTTTTTTTTATTACTTCTAAGCCAAAACCTGAGGACTCATTTTTATCCATTTTCGGTTGAAGATTATTTGTAACAACAACATAAAAATCGTCTGTATTAGATATATCAATCTTTAATGGCTTTTTTGACGTCATCACATTGTGTTTAAAGCAGTTTTCCACGACCACCTGCAAGGCTAAAGAGGGGAGGTGAAATGGGTATAATTCCTTGTCTATGTTTACCTGGACATCTATGGCTGCTTCATTTCTGTTTTTCATTAAAAATAAATAGGACTCCAATACATCGAGTTCTTCTACGAGTCGAAGTGTTGTGTTTTCATTATGTTTTAAGGTTTGTCGATAAAATTGAGAGAGGCTAATGATAAACTTTTCGGAATTGGTATGCTGTTGACGTACCATAGATCGCAGTGTATTCAAAGAATTAAATAAAAAGTGTGGATCAATTTGAGCGCGTAACACCCTTAGCTGCACTCTATAATTTTCAGTCTGAATTTGTTCTTTTTCAAGGAGCAAACGAGCAACACTCTGCTGGGCTTTTAACGCATATTGGATGGATAAAAATAATGTTGCCAGAAAAAAGAATCTTGCTAAGTGGTGGGGTCTAAATTGTAACTTTTCTTCTACCAAAAATCCAATTAAAAACGCAAAAAATAACATACTCCCTATGGTCACACTTAATAGCAACCAACGCTCTTTAAATTTGTGGGTTATATCCCATAGAAACCAAAGTATATACCATATATGGTATAAAAGGGTAGATACAAAAAACCAACCCATAAAAATATTTACGCTTCCCAGTAAATCTGGATCCATGTTGGTAAATAACCCCACCCCTGGCAAAATAATCGATAAGACTATGGGTAGGATGTTATATATGTTTCTCTTAACACGTATCATGTTATTTATTCCTATACGCCTGCATATTACTGCATTTTAAACATATCCCAAAGCCTTACTTTATAAGCAGTGAACAGTCTCCAGCCGGACTATTTAGTGAACTTATCTTGTCTACACCTTCAATTGCGTTGAAATGTATAATTGAAAAGATACCAGCCGCTTTTTCAGCGTGAATCTCAGGAGGTGTTGTGCCTCCTCCCGGTATTTGAGCGTTTGTTTTGAAAATGAATACGCCCAGGCTAATTGCTAATACAATGAGTGTTTTTGATATATTTTTTGGATTAACATGTATGATAAGGAACCCAAGAGATGACCTTTGGATGAATAGGCCACCTCTTGAATAAAACCTGTGATAACTTATTATAGACCAAGTAATTCTGAGGATATTGGTCCCTGATAAGAATCTTCATTATCTGCCCGAATATTTAAGGTAGGATTAGGTAATTGAAGGCTTAAATCTTCCGTGATTGTTTTTTCAATTTCTTGCCAAGGACCTGGAATTGTCGGAACTTCTTGAGTACGACCAGCGTCTCTACTGATGCGTACATAATGCTCGCCTTCAGGTGAAATAAGGACGTTTAATGTTTTTCCAGCCCTAAATCCTACGGTGTGAAATTTGGCGATGCTATTACCAGAAAGGAGCCCCTCTTCATCTAATTCAATCCCTGTTTCAATAATAGTAGCAACATGCTGCCAGGTATGACCAAAATGTTCTTCCTCAGTTAACTCCCCATCCACTAATGCATTTGGAGATCTGGCGAACGAACCAAAGTCAGTTTCTCCTTCCCTGGGTTGATTTTTAAACCATCCTTGCGGTAATGCAATTGCATCAAATTCGGCCTGAGTTATGTTTTGGGTGGCCCAGGTAATGATTTCGTTCGATGAGATAATTTGGTGTATCTCAAAAGCGGCCTCAGAAACAATTGCCATTTTTTGATAAGTATTTGTTAAATCATCTAAAATTACCGTTGCCTCCCCTTCTGCGACCATCATCAGATCTTCACTGAGCATCCGTGCTTGATAAGTCCAACCACTCGGTAGGTTAAGTCTGGAACTTAAGTTGGGTAGATCGTCAACCGTCAAAGCAGGATCGACTATCAGTGACACAGATTGCATGACGTACACACTTCCATCAGGGGCCGTCAATTCGTAAATCTCTGTACCCGCTGGATATACATAAACTGTATTTCGAAGCACCGTATTTTCGGTATAAGGATCACTTTCCTCTATTCCTCCTGCAATATCATTTGGATCAATAGAAATAGATGCTAATAACCTCATTTCTAAGCCACCATATAATCGGGTGTCTACCTCAGGGAAATCGGCGCTTCCACGTGGCAGCCAGATACGCGGACCATTCAATTCAATGTAAAGCGCACCGTATGTTGCTTGTATAGCTTCCAGATCTAACGCCTCTAAACAAGAAGATGAGCAAGTATTGAGCCCTTGAGTTCCCCAGACCTCCGACACAATTTCTCCATTGCGCTGAAAGCCTAACAGGATTTCGCAGTAACGCCTTGGATCGTCTGAGGGATCTTCTACGCAGATTTTTTCTTCTACAACTCCCCCATCACCAAAATTTCCCCCACTATAGTTTCCTCTGTAAAATTCAACCAAGCGTCTCGCAATCTCTTCGCCTTGATCATCCTGTAAGAAATGACCAGCTTCCGGTAGACGCGCATGAGGTTTCCCCGCTGCTCCAGGCACCTCATCTATAAATTTTTGTTGCGTTTCGCATGATCCCTGAAATCCAATATCATTTGATCCCCAAATCGTAAGGAAAGGCTTTTCATAAGAAGTAAGCCCTGCCCAAGCATCCTGATTCAAGCCAGTAAGTTCATTAACCAATGACGGAAAAGTCCGAACTCCCGCCATATATTCCCTGCTCGGAAAAGGGGCATCATATGCAGATTCAATATTGTCAGGCATTGGGAACCAAGTCAAGCTTTCAAGTACCTCTGAAGCATGAAAAGAAGCCCCCTTCATCGCATAATTGATCCAATCACCAAAACCACTTGCCTGATTTCCTCCATCCCCTTGTATAATTAAATTACATCCATCATAGAAAGGGAATTGCTGATCTGGAAAAAATGCAAATGGATAGGGGATATCCTCCACTTCATTAGGGTTTTCCACAGGTGGAAATGGTTCCGTACCTTCTGGAATAAGTACTAAATCACCATTTCCTACGCTGATCGTAGCAAACCATTCGGGATGCAAACCTGCCACACGTAATCCAATCAAACTCCCCCAATCCTGGACAAACAAGTTTATATCCTGTAACCCTAGCCCTAGGATAAACTGCTCCAAACGATCAGCATGCCCCAAATAACTGTAATCGCTAATATCAATAGGTTTGTCTGATCGACCCATCCCCAAATGGTCCATCGCAATCACGTGGTACCCAGCATCAGCAAGGATAGGCATCATTTTTCTATACAAATACGACCAACTGGGTTGTCCATGAAGTAATAGCACCACGGGTCCGTCAACTGGCCCAGCCTCCGCATAAGCTTGTCGAAGACCTCCTATCTCTACATATTGATAAGTATAAGGCCAATCAGGAAGATTCTGGAAATAGACGTCCGGCGTCCTGACAAATCTCGTCCCTTCCAGGGTAGTAAGTGTGTCCACAGTCATATCTGGACCTTCCTCACCTTCAGTGGGTAAATCTTCTTCACAACTTACAGCAAAAAAAGCAATAAGTAGGGTTGCAAAAAACAATAAATTCCTGTTCATAATTAAATGATTATTGGTTTAGTAGTTTCTTTCCTCGAATTTCAATTCATAGGATCTGTAGGTTGCATGTAGAGCAATCAAATTGGATCATCAATCATTTTAAGGGGGTGGTAGCGGAAGTAATTATCTTCAATACTTTCTCAAAATCGTGGTCTTGCTTGAGTATCTAATGCCGGAATAAAGCGAATTGAACAAACCAACATATGAATTGAACATCATCGATCAGTGTCAATAAGATAAGTTCGCTTATGCCTCACAATTCTATGGCAGAATACTGATAATGCAGATGCCTTCACCCTCATCTTTAGCCAATTCAGCATAACATATTCCGGACTACCCATGGATCACCAACGAATAGTACCGGAACATACACGTATAAACAAACTCTATTTAATTCACACTTTATCAGCCATTTATCTTATTATTCGATCGTTCAGCACCTTAAAAAAGGCATCATTAATCATATATAACTAAAGACTTGGTGAACACCTCATTGGCACCACTCAAACGAATCCAATATATCCCTTCAGAAAAAGCGGCTACATTAAATTCCACCGTATGATGACCAGAGGAATACCTTTCATCTTCTAAGATCGTCTTTACTAGCCGCCCGTGAATATCAAATAACTCAATACTGATCATTTGACGCTCATTCAAATCATAAGTTAACACTATATCACTATTTGCAGGATTGGGATAAGGAGCATATAGTTGACTTTTAGGCTGAGCTAATTCATCATTGATATCTGTGGCAACTTCTCCCCCCACCGCAATATTCTCATCTCCTTCCAGGTATGGAACATATCTCATTCCTACTAAGTACATTTCATCTGTAGTTCCCTCTCCCCAACTGACAGATTGTGGGGGGTTACTGGGGTTAAAAGGATTTCCGGAGGTATTATCATACGTCGCATTAATATGTATAATCGAGCCTGCTGGAACTTTCATCATTCGGTCAAACGTATAAGCGCCCTGCCAATTAAAATCCCAATCATCTATCCTTATAATTTGAACCGTATCCCCTTCAGCAGTTTCGGCATAGATTTCCCAATTTTTTCCCAGATAGTGCGCATGCGGATAAATAGAAACAATGCTGATATCTTCTTCGATTTCCTTGGTTCCATGAAAAGAGATTACTTCATCAGGAGGAAGGACGAAAGAAAAGAACCCTCCATCTAAGTCAAAGGGAGTTGTAGTTAAATTTTGAAGCTCTCGCGTAATAGGATCATCGGGTTCCTTGAAAAAGATATTTAAGGAGGACTTATCCGTTTCATCCGTAGCAAGAGGAGCATAATGTACCTGAATCAATAAATCTGCTCCTGCCGGAAGTGTTGTCCCGATACCTTCTGGAAAAAATATACTCTGAATCCCAGGGGTATATCCTGTAAATGTGCCAGCCACCGGAACTCCAAAATCTCCAAAGGATTCATATCCATACTCCGGCGTTTCCAGATCTTTCGCTAAGGCTGCCCCTTCTGTATCAAACGCTATTAAAGCATGGTGAACCGCCTTTGTATTACCTGCTCTAAATTCAATCGCAGCAATTTCTTTATCCTCCGGCAGGCCTGTAGGTAAGACAAAGACTCGGTAATCATCCTGATTATTTCCCTCAATAACATATTCCTCTTCCATTTCAAGCACCAAATCAGGAATCCCCAATTGAGAACCAGAAGGAAAATCGGGTAATGGAGGTTCCAAGCCAGGATCGCCCTGAGGAGCACCTTCATCCACCCAATCCGATATCAATTGAATCTCTTCCGCTGTCAATCCTCTTTCACCCACAAAGTTACTGTATTCTGCGTCAGGCTTCCATGGTGGCATGTATTTGATCTGGGTGACATACTGAATCATTCTGGCCCAAGAATTAACCTCATCATAGTTGGTTAATGAAAAAGGAGCAATCTCCCCCTCGCGATGGCAGTTAGTACAATTTTCATAAATAATAGGCGCAATATGTTCACTGAAAGTTACTTGCGCATTGGTATGAACAACGACCAACACTCCCCAAAAAATCAAATTAGTAATCTTTTTCATTTTGAATCATTTTTGCAATGGTTATCGAGTTTATGTTTGCCAATAAAACAGCCAACAGCCTCTGTGTTGGCAACCAAGACAGTTTCATCATGGATCACTGCCTCTAAGACATCTTTCAATTCTGAGGTGCTTGTTACACGTTTTCTTTGACCCACTCTAGCATAAGAATCATCGATACGGCCTTTGTACAGAATTTCTCCTTTGGATTCATTAAAGACGACCACCTCCGGAGTTATGGAAGCACCTAAAGCTTCTTTTTTCGTGTGGAAATGATCCGTTGTTAACTCAAAAGGAAGCTCGAATTTTTCCTTAAATGCCTGAATGTGCTCAGTACTAGAGGATGGATTAGGAAACAGACCCATGAATCGTAATTGTTCGTTGGCATATTCCTCATGCATTTCTTTAAGTGAAAGGGTATAATATTGGCTAATGACACATGATTCGTGTAAAAAGATGTACACAGTAATGCTATCCTTTACAGAGATGTGAGGATGTGCTTGTGTGGTAAATGCTATCATAAAAGACAGGTACAATAAGTATACACGCTTGAGATTCATTCTTATCGTTGTTATTCGCTTTACATATTGATCGGCCTTAAAATGGAGGGATTTATTGGGCTTTGAGAAGAGAATAAAAGTGAATTGAACCTATTGGGAAGTGAAGTGAACAGGCTTAAGATAGAAGGTTTGGGTCAATGGGCTAAGGAAGCTAGTTGGTAGGGAAGCTGGTAATAAAAGTTGAATATCTTAACGGCAGTCTTTCTTCATGCTCCACAAAGTTTATTTCTTATCAGTCATCATTGCTTGTCCTAATTCCCTATGTACAGTAGCTACCCTACCCTCTGTTATTATCCGATTTCTTTATTACATATACAATTAGGAAACTAATCACATGTCTTCCCGTACACCCTCACATATGAAATATACCCAATTAGGAGAATTTGAAGAACTGGTCCTACTCGTCATCGGCAATCTAAAAGACGAGTCCTACAGTATATCCATCAAAGAAGAACTCAAAGCTCGTACGGGTAGAAACCCCAGCATAGGCGCATTGCATTCGGCCCTCAACCGCCTGCAAAAAAAGGGATTCATCGATTCCTTTGAAGGGGGTGCCACGAATGTCAGAGGAGGGAGAAGGAAACGATTCTACACTCTTACTGCCCAAGGAAAAAAAGCCCTGGATACCTCTTATGAATTGAGGTCCTCCCTTTATCATTCACTTCCTACATTTAATTGGTCCAATGAGTAAACAACAGAGAATCACACCCCCAAAATGGATGGACCGCTTTTTCGAGTGGTTTTGCCGCTATGAGGAACTCGAGATATTGAGAGGAGATTTATATGAGTTGTATGAGAAACGATACCAAACAGGGGGAAAGTTCAGAGCGGACCTCTTTTTCATCCTCGAGGTGTTAGATCTGTTTCGCCCCTTTGTCATAAAGAATCATATAGAATTTAACCATACGATGATGTTACAAAACTACTTCAAAATTACTTACCGGAATTTTATCAGACAAAAGGTGTACGCTTTCCTAAATATCAGCGGATTGGTGATTGGCCTAAGTTGCTTTCTCCTCATCTTTCTCTATATACAGGATGAACTCAGCTACGACCGACAGCACCCTAAAGCAGAGAGGATTTATCGATTAGTAGAACATTTTGAAAGTGAGGGAGTGGGGGAACATTCTGCCAGTCAACCCTTTCCTACAGGTCCTACCCTAAAAAACGACTTTCCCCAACAGATAGAACATTCCATCCGCCTGTTTAATTTTCAATCTCCGAATATGGCTTTGGCAAATAAAGCAGCAGACAAAGCGTTTAACGAGTCAGAAATTTTCTTTGCTGATTCTAATTTTCTGGAGGTCTTTGATTTTGAATTGATAGAAGGAGATAAAAAAACAGCCTTGGATCAGCCTAATTCGATCCTCATTACGGAGGAGATGGCGAAGAAGTATTTTGAAGAGGAGGAGCCAATGGGAAAGATCCTGGAACTCCAGGGGGAGCAACCTCTTCAAATCACCGGTATTTTGAAAAATGTTCCCACCAACGTCCACTTCCAATTCGACTTTCTGATATCCTTTTCAAGTTTAAAGCATTGGTACGGAGGTGGCTATCCTAACAATTGGTACTGGAATCCTTGCTGGACCTATGTACTCCTTGACGAAGGCGTTGATCCCAAAACATTCTCTCTCCAACTTCCCGCTTTTGTTGATAAATATTTTCCGGACTTTATCAAAGAAGATGTGGAATTGGAACTTCAACCCTTATTGGACATTCACCTGCTATCCCATCTCGATTATGAAATAGAAGCTAATAGTAACGAAAAAAATATCTATATCTTCAGTGCGGTGGCTATTTTTATCCTGATCATTGCCGCTTTTAATTTTATCAATTTAAGTACTGCCAGAGCTACCAAACGAGCTAAAGAAGTAGGCGTAAGAAAGACCCTGGGAAGCACCAAATTTCAACTCATTTATCAATTTGTGTTCGAATCTATATTGATGGCTTTCTTCTCCTTCCTCATTGCGTTAATCATTGTCGTATCTGTACTTCCCGCATTTAACGGATTAGTGGAAAAGTCCATCACTACGAATCACTTACTCAGACCAGACTTTATAGGAGGAGCCATTATATTGTCATTGATTGTAGGATTACTATCCGGTTTTTATCCGGCCTTCATTCTGTCCTCATTCAAAATTGTCTCTGTCCTCAAATCCGGCAAACTCAAAACCAAAGGCATTAACTTTAGGCGAATGTTGGTGACTACTCAATTTGCCATTTCCATTTTTTTAATTGTAGGCACCTTTGTGGCTTTGGATCAATTTCAATTACTAAAAAATAAAGACGTTGGTTTTGAAAAAGAAGAGGTAGTAATGCTTCCCGTGATCAGATCTCCTATGGGTGAACATTATGAAGAATTTAAGCAGCTAGCCCTCCAAAGTTCTTATATTTATTCGATGACAGGGGTTGAAGAAATTATAGGGGCTAAACATCAGGTAGGAAATTATCGATTTGAAGGAATGGACAGATCTAAACCCTTTCCCAGATTTTTTGTCTTACATGATTTCGCTAACACCATGGATATTGAAATGGTAGCCGGAAGGGATTATGCCAAGGAGTATGTAACAGATGATACGATGGCATTAGTTATTAATGAGTCGATGGTTCGATCTATGGGTTGGAACTCAGCGGAGGAAGCAATTAACAAGCGATACTATTTTAAAGAAAAGTTGCAAGGGAAAATTGTGGGTGTGGTTAAAGATTATCATTTCGTCTCCAAACACCATCCTATTGGCCCTATTGTATTAGATCTCAATACCAATCCACGAGCGTTCAATTTATTCCTGAAATATGTAGCTGTCAGAATAGATCATCAACACCTAAAACGAGCTATGGAAGATATGGAAGAAGCCTGGAATACGGTTCTACCCAGTAGACCTTTTGATGCATTCTTTTTGGAGGATCGACTTAACGAATCATACAAAGCGGAACAGAAATTAAGCAAGATTACCCTTATATTCTCCATACTGGCAATTATCGTAGCATGTTTAGGATTATTTGGCCTGGCAACCTACAATATCGAAAGAAGAACCAAGGAAATAGGGCTCAGAAAAGTACTGGGAATCAATATCTCTCAGATTTTTATGCTTCTTTCCAAGGATTTTATGTATCTCATTTTGATTGCTTTCGCTATCAGTATTCCTGCTTCCTATCTCATTATGGAAAACTGGTTAAGCGATTTTGCTTATAGAATCTCCTTACAGGCCTGGCCATTTGTTCTTGCGGGTTGTATTACCTTTGCGGTAGCTATGTTAACCATTATTTATCATGCTTACAGAGCCTATTTGATTAATCCTGTTATTGCGTTGAAGGATGAATAAAAATCGCATGAGACTAATAAAGGTTAAATGTAAAGGAGGTCGTCTTCATTTCCAGAGGCGGCTTCCAGAGTATTATGCGTTTATAAAGCTAATTTCGACCCAAAAAACTCATCCGGCAAGCTATAAAATGTCAATTGTTAGGCTTTTATATTCATGTTGAAGCTTAGCCACTTAAAGAATGATAGGGGCTTGTTGAAAAGTGGTGATCCTATAAAGCATTGCCTTAGTAGAACCACCCACCATTTCCAGAACACTGTCATCTGTAACATACCTATCTAATATGTCATACATTCGGGACTGTATCATCTCCAAAAGATCCGAAATTCGTCTGATGATACGTATTTCTCTCCCTACGGACCGCTGAAAATCTTCTATCCTGAATCTCATCATATCTTTTCACATATTCAGGATGTTCCGTCCCCATTAGTCTATCCCACCATCTAAAATACAGCCCATAATTTCCTTTAAATCTTTCGTGATGCAAATTGTGATGTACGGAAGTGTTCAGAATTTCAAATAGGAAGGAATGCCTAAGCCATCTGGGGGCAATCTCATAGCCCAAATGTCCATATACATTGACAGTGAATGAAGCAAAGGTAAAGATGAGTAATGCCCACGGATGGAGAGGAATCAAGCATAATATTAGTGGGACCACCAATGCTTCCAATATGCCCTCCAAAAAGTGAAAGGAATAAGAAGCCCAAGGAGATGGATTCACTGATTTATGATGAACCAAATGAATTTTTTTAAATAGTAACGGATGATGAATCGTTCTATGCATCCAATAGAAATAGGTGTCATGAATGAATAGAGCCAAAAATATACTAAAGGGAATCCACCACCAAGGATATGCTGTGATATCTTTGTAAATATGGGTATATTCTCTTAGAGGGGAATACAAAATAAACATACCTACTCCTGCAAGTATACAGGTAGTCTGCAAAGAATGAAGAATTTCACGGATAAAGTCCTTTTGCTTCGCCACACGAGATTGAATCTTATTCAGAAAAAATCTGTGGGGAAACATTAGGTAGAAAATCACAAAGGCGAAACCAGCAATTAGGAAGTATCTGGTAACATTGATCAAAAAGGGAATAAAGAAATTCATCTCATGCACTATCATAATCATGTAAATTTTATATTAACGTACCAATAAGCCATAGGCTAGCTTGGGTGAGAGGTGAATGAATCGTGTTTTACGAAAACAATGATACTGATTACGGTAAGGCTCCCATAAGATTTTAAACGAATCCCCTAAGTATTTCAATGTACTACCTCCATTATTCGTTATCCATATTCTCACCTACCCTTAGTCCTGAGAATAGGAAAAGTCATGACGCATTGGTACGTATCTTATTTTTCTGTACCAATGCGCCGAGTCTAGGGATTAATTATGCCTCATTTTTGAGTGTTTGCGCATAACGAGCTTGATAAGTTTTAACAATATCATACATATCATACCTATGAGATGATTTTAAATCGCCGAAACCAATCGATACTTTCCCATGAGGGAGATAGTATACATCTAAATTATGTAGTACCTTAACCTCCGTTATTATTTCCCATGGAATTAATCCCTTTATTGGAGTTGTAATACCTTTTTCACTTAATATTAATTTAGGCGCAGTATCAAAATATCTGTAAATACTTTTACCACAAATATATGCGCCTGTTAAAAGTGAAGTTAGTAATAGTATGAGATTATTTTCTTGAATCTGAAGCCATACTCCCGATATGATTAAAAGCAGTCCAAAAATAGCCATTAATACATGGGCCGAACGTATATAACGGAAAATAATCTCTTCAGGAATAGCTTTATTTTCAATAAATGGATCGGGCTTTTGGGATAGTACGTCGATTTCATCAAGTTTTGTTTGCTCCTCAGCAGTACGTATTTCCAGTTTTTCCATAAAACTTCCCTTAGGATAAATCAAACGACTTTGTATGGCACGAGTATTAAGCTTTTCCTTCAAATCAACTCGTTCAAAGGCCCAGAGCCTCCATATTGTGAGCATTCGATAATAGTATAAGCAACTAAATAGCACAGATAATATTAAGGAAACAGGGATTATCCATTCTGGTAAAAGTTTGTAAGAGTCGATCATTATACCACCAAACGCAAAGCTCATCATAATAAGGAAGGCTGGTAAATAAACTAGTAAGAAGCCTTTATCTATGGCACTCTCTACTGAAATCTTTTCTTTAGAAAAATCAAATAACATGTGTTTTAGTATTAAATAATTCATGATTGTTTTACATCATTATATATACATTAGACACTATGTGTAACCGGATTATATCATCAGCTCAATGAAATATTAATACTAATAGCACGATCCTGTTCATTCGCGAACATACAATTTAGCTAAGGTCATAAATGATGTTAGTTAATAAATTAACTTAACAGATCACTAATCACTCACCATCTGTTATGTTCCTGAACTAAGGAAAATAACTTCTTTAAAGGGGTATTCAAGGGCATTGTTGACCCTTATTCAGTAGAGACTAATAATTCTATAGGGATGTTATGTGATGAGTCTCAGCTTTCCGAAGCTAGCTCAATCAAAAAAAGGTGATGTAATTTATTGAAAAAAGGTTCCTGAAAATATCCTCTTTGTTAATGGTAGAAAAGCTGATGGTGCTATTGGGAAGTGAATATAAGGTGTGGAAGTGAGAAATTTCATGTTTAGTACTCCTTTCTAATGAGTTCCAGTATCTCACGAATATGGTTGCTGGCTTGCATCATCCTGGATCCATACCAAGAAAACATCTCTCCATCGACTAAAATAATGTTCGAATTTGGAAGTAAGTCGTGAAAGGTTTTTAGATGTTTTTGCTTAAAAGGAAAAGGTTCTGAGGATAATAGTAAAAATTGGGGGGATAAGTCCGATAGAACGCCTGCATTTATTTCAGGATAGCGTCCATGTAATTGGTTCGCCAAATTTACAAATCCGCAATGTTCAAGAAGACTATTGATATACGTTTCTGATCCTACCACCATCATGGGATTATCCCAGATCATATAAAGACAAGTAGTTCCTGAGACCATTCCTTTAAGAGGCTCCCAGCTTTGTTCAATCCGACCAGACAACTCATTAGCTATATCTAAAGATTGGGTTAATTTTCCAATCGTGTTTATCATTTGCCAACCTTCTTCAAGCTTCTTTATGTCCAGTACGAATACAGAATAGGTTTCTGACAAATTATCGACCATTTCAAGGGTATTTTCTTCCTTAACTGCCAGAATTAAATCAGGAGACAATGATTTTATTTTGTCATAATGTATCGATTTAGTTCCTCCGATTCTTGGAACTATGCCTACTCGATCTTTGGGATGTATGCAAAAACGCGTGCGTCCCGAAATTCGATGCATTAATCCTAACGAAAATAGTGTCTCTGTTACTGAGGGACATAACGAAATGATGCGTTTAGGATACGGTGTAATCTTTACTAATCGAAGTAAGTGATCTGTATAAATAACCAAGATGATCAATATTTTTTATCACGAAAATAGTAGATATTTTGTTATAAATGTTTCAGCAATTGAAAAAAATATGTAGTTTCTCGCACGAATTCTTGATACAGAACTAGTTTTGGTACGAGAATTGTTTATATGTTATATATGATAATAAATTATCAATTGTTCAAAAAGAAAATTATTTTAAATTTCGTGAAATTAATAAGCGCAAATATAAAAATAGAAAGATAAATTTTAATGAGAGCGGAAAATCCTACAGTATACCTGCTCAACATATCCATCGATTACCGCCACAGATTTTCTAGGACACCTGTTATTTTACGATATCCTCCTAAAAAGAATATCTATGGTTTGTATCTCAGTTTTAATTGACATTAGAAAAAATATATAAATTGATAAATCACGGAACTACGAAGTAAAAACCGTTATAAAAAAATCATCATATTAAAATTCAGCACATAGTTAATATATTTACTACTATCCCTGTGCTGAATGATAAAAGAATCAGTAAAGTTAATCTTAGGCTATGTTATGTGTTGGGCCTTCATACAAGTGTGATCGAAACCGATCACACTTGAAGGCCTTTTACTATAAAAATAGTTATTTTTATTGAAATTTATTCAATAAAAATGCAATTAATATATAATTAATTACTTTACATCTCAATATGCTAATTATCAATTTATTATATGTCTAATATTAAAGATCATTTTTCCAACAATTAATGTTTCAAACTTCCTCAACTTTCCAAATAAAATCGCTACTTCCTAAAAAATTGATAATTTGCTGAATACTTTGTTCTGCTTTCCTGTATACTCCTTCTTCAGTATTAAAAGCATTATGAGGAGTACAAATAACATTTGGATAATGGGAAAGCTCTATACTTGCCCTTACCTCTTCCCTATTACTCATTTCCCCATTTCTTAAACTAATGGCTAACGCTTTCTCCTCATCAAATACATCCAAACCTATACCTCCGAGAATATGTTCCCTCATTAATCTCAGTAAGTCTTCACTTGGAGATAATTCACCGCGCGAAATATTGATAAATATTGTACCTGATTTTACATTTTTTAATCTATCGTAATTAAAATAGCCTTTATTGCTTTCAGTGAGGTTCATCGAACACACAATAATATCAGCTATGGAAATAATATCTTCTATAGGCCTGTATATTACATCTTCATAATAATGGAATAAATCTACTCCAAAACTTTGCATTCCCAAAGCTGTCCCAATTTTCACAATTTCGTATCCGATATTTCCTACCCCTACTACTCCCAAAACTTTCCCTTCAGCTTCTTTACCTGTAATTCCATCTCTGTGAAAGGAGCGAAATTGTTGAATTTGTTGAGGAAGCTTTCTGAGCAAGGACATCCATAGAAGCATCGCCTGCTCTGCGACGGCCCTATGGCAATACAGAGGTAGATAACCACAAGCAACAGTAGTAGATCCAATTCTTTTTAAATAATCCTGCAGGTGATCATAGCCCGTGCTTCTGGAAAGAATTCCTTTGAGTTCCTCCGCCCAGGAAATAGGTAGTTGAGATTGGGTACGAACACTGATTATGGATGCTGGTGGATGGTCCATTTCCAATTCCTGAATCGTTTTCCAGCTATATCCTGCCTTAATGTCCGAAGGCATATATCGTTTTAGATATTGCGCCTCTTCTTCAAAGGCCTCGTAAAAAAATACATCCATATTTATCGCAACTTATCTTACAGACAGGGCAGTGAAGTATTATTCTGATATACCGATAACTTCGTGTACAATGATTGGCTCTTTTTTTCCTTTCACATGCAATGGCTCCCACGCTTTAGCTTTCACGCAAGCTTTCACTCGTTGGAATACTTTATCACTGATAAGGATAGAGTTGGGATTTTCCTTCGTAAGTGTTTCTATACGCTTACCAGTATTCACCGTATCTCCTGTAACCGAGTAAGAGATTTTATCTTCTGATCCTAAATTTCCTGCAATCACCTCCCCTGCATTAATTCCTATCCCCACTTCTATGGGCCTTCCTAATTTCTGTGCATAATTATCATTGAGCACTTTCAGCTTTTCCATCATTTCCAATGCACAGAAAATAGCGTTCTTCTCATTATCAGCGGTAGGGAGAGGAGCACCAAAAGCGGCGAAAATTTCGTCCCCTACAAATTGGTTTACCGTTCCCTCATGTCTTTTAATCACCGCCGTCATTATAGCATAGTAATCATTCAGGAAGGCTACTACCTCTTTAGGGGAAAGCTCTTCACTCATAGGAGTAAATCCTCTGATATCACAAAACAATACTGTTGTATCCCTCAATTCTCCTTCAAAAATTGATTCTTCCGTATTATTTAAGGCTTTTTCTACGATGGTTTCAGGTACGTATTTTTGGAAAAGCTTAAGGATACGTTCTCTTTCCTGTAGCTTCTTCTGCAAATCCATGACCAACTTCTTCTTTTCGAGTTGTAAGGTATAAAGTTGGCGTGCGTTTTCTATCGTCATCCGCAACTCTGTCTCATTCCATGGCTTTGTTATATACCGAAAAACCTGACCATTATTAATAGCATCAATAATAGCCTCTACATCACTAAATCCAGTAAGTATCATTCTTATTGAATCCGGATATTCAGGTCTAATTTTTTCTAAAAATTGAACCCCTGTCATTTCCGGCATACGTTGGTCACTGATAATCAACTGTACATCTTGCTTCCTCATTATGTCTAAGCCTTCAACACCACTCTTAGCTATATAAATCTTATATTCCCTTCGAAAGGTGGCTTTAAAGGAATTAAGGTTGTGTTGCTCATCATCTACATAGAGGATGGTAAATTTATCTGCCATCAGCTTATTAACATTAGATGACCTAATAACTTAATCTTAAGCATAAAAATCCTAAATTATAAAGAAAGATGAACAATCATAAAGGTTTTTCTCCACTTTTCCTGATGTAAAGTGTTTCCTGTGTCATCTTTTCTAATAATGGTACTTTTGAATAGTAATATCCGTCCTCTATAAAAAATAAAGGTTGATCTTTACTCAAGAACCCATACCTCTCTCTCAAATTTTGTAACCCAATACCTGTTGAGTTCACTTTTTCTATTCTACGTTGAAAATTATTTTTAATTACAAGAAAATTATCCTCTATATAAATAGAAATAAAAAGAGGCTGCTCTCTTGAAACGATGTTGTGCTTGATGGCATTCTCTACTAATAACTGAATAGTTAAAGGTGGAATAAATTGTGGTAAATGGATATCACCTACTTCTAACTGTAGTTTCAGGCTATCTCCAAACCTGATTTGTTGGAGAAAAACGTAATTCCGCATAAAATTCATTTCCTCTTCCAGGCTTACCACAATCTCTTGTTTATGCTCTAACACATATCTGTATACTTTTGTTAACTTACTGATAAATAGCTCCGCCAAATCCTGATCTTCATAAATTAAGGACGCGAGCGTATTGAGACTGTTGAAAAGGAAATGAGGATTAACCTGATTTTTCAAGGTTTCATATCTGGAAAGTATATATTCCTTTTCCTGTCTTTCTGCCCGAAGTAATAAGCGGTTCTTTTCTTCCAGCAGTTTCTTATTTTCCTTTTTTAAACTATAGGTCTCTAATGCGTTATCGATGATGGGTTTGAGCTCATCTTGTTTCCATGGTTTAGCAATATAATGATACACCTTCCCCTTATTGATCGCATCGATGATCGCATGAATATCCGCATATCCCGTAAGCACCATCCTAATAGGATCAGGAAAATCCGGAAGGATTCGCTCAAAAAATTCGACCCCTGTCATTCTGGGCATTCTATGATCAGAAATAATGAGATCTATGGGATGTGTTTTTAAAATTTCGATCCCATCAAGTCCACTATTCGCCGTATAAATATGGTAATATCTTCTAAATGAAGCTTTAAAAGCCAATAGATTTTGAGGCTCATCGTCCACGTATAAGATATGATATTGCTTTTCCATGCTAGTCTATAAAAGGACAACCCAAAAGGTATAAACGTTCTGCCGCGCGAGTAAAAACAGTGTAAACCCATCTTATGTACGCTTTGGGGTTGTTCCCATAATCAGGTTCAAAATTAATTATGGCTGTTTCCCATTGGCCTCCTTGTGATTTATGCCCTGTAATAGCATAACCGTATTTTATTTGTAAAGCATTTACATAAGGATCAACCCTTAATTGTTGCTTCATTCTAGACTTGGATAAATTTAAATATTCTTTTCTTCTCGCATCATATACCAGGTAAAGATGTTCCCGAGTTAGTTGCGATTCTTTGTTAACTAACAAGTCCAACACTACCTTACATTCTATCACTATTGGATCTCCAAGATTATTATTAAATTCTATTTCAACGTCTACCCAGTTTAATCCGTACCTAGCCTCAAGGGTATCAGAAAATACCGACCTGATCGTCCCCATTTCTCCATTGGCAATAAATGGCATATGCTTAGTATTACTCCAGGTGTAATTATTCTTCACTACCATAATAAGATCTGAGGGAACCAATAGTTGCTCCGTATGATGTAAGTGATGTCTGATGGCCTGATTTATCTTCATTGCCCTATAATTAGAATAGGAAATAAACACAATCCTATCTAAATCTCCTTCTCGATAATATCCCAGATAGGTATCTATACTTTCATATGGATTATCTAAGGGCTGTACATCTCTGTAGGTACCTAATTGCCAATTTTGTTCTTCATTATAAATGTCTTCACTATATAGGGTTCTTAGTAAAATGGCATTTTCTAATATACCTGAATCTACATGCTGTCGTTTGACATCTTCCAAATGTGAGTAATATACAGAAAGATCTAAGTGGTGTTCCAAGTGGTCAGCTTGTAAAGCGGGAGATTCATCATATCCTACAGGAGGAAGCTGTACAGGATCTCCTACTAAAATGAGCTTTCTATCTACCTCGTCATCAAAAACATACTTTGCTAAAGAAGTCAATAATCCAAGTCTGCTGCCATCTTCGAATCCATCTCCTACCATAGAAGCTTCATCCACAATATAAATAGTCCTTTCTGGCTCCTTATTCTCTTTTAAAGAAAAAAATATTTTCCCACTTCCGGCATCATGCACATTAAAAATGTGATGGTGGATAGTGAATGCAAGTTTTCGGGTTCTCTTGCTTACTACCTTGGCCGCTCTTCCAGTAGGCGATAATAAAATAACTTTATATCCATTCGCTCTGAGAAAGCGTGAAAAAATATTGATCAAAAATGTTTTACCAGTACCTGCAGATCCCGTAAGAAGAAAAGTAGAACGATCATCATTAGATAGATAAAAGGTCATAAACTCATGAACGGCATTTTCCTGATCAGAAGTTAATTCAATTTCATCCTTTTCAAGGATCTGCTGCAACATTTTCTGGTGAAGCTCCTTCATATAAACAGCTTAAAAGATATAAGATAGGAAGCTGAAAATGAAGTAACAAACACATCAATATTTATGCAGGAATTTTGAGCTCTTTAATCTGAACAAAAAAATCATCATCAACAATACAATGGTACACTCCAGATTTCAAATCGCGAATCTTTACTATTAATTCCCAAGTGGAATGCTCTATATGTTGGATCCGATCAAAAATGACGATATCTTCCTTTGAAATGAGTTTTACATGAAGTGGCCCTAATTTAAATGATCCCATTTCCAGTCGTATAGGCTGATGATAGTCAGAAACTTGCGCTAAAACTACTACACTTATTCTAGGATCAATGGACGGTGCCTGAGGTCGCAGAATAGTTTCAATTTTTGCCATCAGCTTTATTTATGTTGAAAAATTATTTACAATTAGAAATATACCAATTAAGAATAAATTTTAATTTTTTATTTACAATCGAATCAAACATTCCTCGAATCCCTGCTCCTGTTGTTCTTTCCAGCATTCATAAACTCTAGGAGATTCTGCAGGTTAACTTCTAAAACATAACCTTCTGACCTAAATTAATTATGTGGAACGATTTAAAGGACATACACGATTCTTCCTGGTCTCTGCTTAAAAGAGGGGTAGTAGATGCAAAGTCTCCTCTACATCAAGGAATCATATGTACAACAGGAAAAAGTGGCCCTAATGCAAGAACTGTGATATTGAGAAAAGTCCTTTCCGACCCACCCGTTATTATTTGTTATTCTGACATAAGAGCTCAAAAAATAGAGGATCTTCATCATGACCTCAGAGTAGGATGGGTGTTTTGGCACGACAAGCAACGAATTCAACTCAGATGCAAAGGAACGGCTACTCTTCATACTGAGGACGAAGTAGCTATGGATCATTGGCTGCACCTATCTTCTGGTAGTAGGAAAAACTATAGTGCTGTCCTGCCACCTGGGACCGTTATTCAACAAGCAGATGAAGGGATAAACACCTATTCGAGAAAGGAGAATATGAGTGAAGAGGACCAGGAAAAATGGCGAAAAAATTTCGTTGTAATTAAAACGCACATCTCCCATATGGATTGGCTATGGCTGCGTAGAGAAGGACACCAAAGAGCTTACTGGGAATGGAATCAAGCCCGTTTGGTGACATCTCATTGGATAGTTCCATAAATATTCAAGAAAATTTTTCTCTTTTTTTTTATCCGAGCCCAATGTTTCGTAACATCAGGAATAGATTAATCTGTTCTTAGGTGCTACAGCTTACCCTAAATGGAAAACTATGAAAATCTACTCCTCTTTCACCTTAGGGAATACACTTTTTGGTTTATGTGTTACTTTCCATTTTTTTCTCGTAACAAGGTTGCATGCTCAGCCATCCTATGACATTGTTATATATGGAGGTACTTCTGCAGCTGTCATTGCAGCGGTCCAGGCCAGTAAAAAAGATAAAACCGTTATCATCGTTTCTCCGGATGAGCATATAGGGGGAATGACCACCAGCGGATTAGGTTGGACAGATGCGGGAAAAAAACATGTCATTGGAGGATTAAGCCGTTCCTTTTATCACAGAATCTGGGAAAAATATCAGTCTCCCTCCAGGTGGAAGTGGCAACCTAAAGAGGAATTTAACAATCAGGGTCAGGGGGGTAAAGCCATAGATGATGAATCTGAGACGATGTGGACCTTTGAGCCTCATGTAGCAGAAGAAGTGTATGAAGATTTATTGAAGGAGTACAATGTAACGGTACAAAGAAATCAATGGCTGGACAGAGAACAGGGAGTGTCAATGGATGGAACGAAAATCACTGCTATTCAAATGCTCAGCGGAGAAACATATAAAGGAAACATATTTATTGATGCTACTTATGAAGGTGATTTAATGGCTGCAGCGGGAGTATCTTATATCGTTGGAAGAGAATCCAATGATACTTACGGTGAAACCCTTAATGGTATACAAACTCAACATGCCGTTAAACACCAATTTACCATGGACATAGACCCCTATGTAGTGCCAGGAGACCCAAGTAGCGGAATGGTGGCCAGAATTCCCAATGAACATCCAGGTCCAGATGGTACAGGTGATCATAGAGTTCAGGCATATTGTTATCGCTTAGCTATGACTAAAGTTCCAGAGAATAGAGTACCTTTTGAGCGGCCACAAAATTACGATTCCACTCATTACGAATTACTCCTCAGGGTTCTAAACGCTGGCTGGAGAGAAGGCTTACGTAAATTTGATCCCATCCCAAACAAAAAAACGGATACGAATAACCACGGTCCCTTTAGTACGGACAACATAGGAATGAATTATGGTTATCCCGAAGCTTCCTATGATAAGCGAAGAGATATACTGGAAGAACATAAACAGTACCAATTAGGGCTGTTTTATTTCCTGGCCAACGATCCAAGGGTGCCTGAAGATGTTCAAAGTGAGTTATCACAATGGGGCCTGTCAAAAGATGAATTTACAGATACGGATCATTGGCCACGCCAAATATACATCAGGGAGGCCAGGAGAATGATTGGAGACCTGGTCGTAAATGAAAGGCATCTCAGACGACTTATTCCTACTGAAAGATCTGTCGGTATGGGTTCATATAATATGGATTCCCATAATGTAATGAGATATATTAATGAAGAGGGGTTAGTAAAGAATGAAGGAGATGTACAGATCAATCCGGGAGGCCCCTACCCTATTGATTATGGTGCAATTATTCCCCAAAAAGAGGAATGTACCAATCTCTTGGTTCCTGTAGCAGTCTCAGCTTCTCATATCGCTTTTGGTTCTATTAGAATGGAGCCAGTTTTTATGGTGTTGGGCCAATCTGCTACTACAGCTGCTATTATTGCCATGGATAATCAAATAGCTGTACAAGATGTTCCATATGAAGCACTAAAAAAACAATTGCTTGAAGATGGCCAAATACTAGAAATTACCCCTTAATTCTTATCGTTTTAGTTGATCAAAAAAGCGAAACATGTGGGGAAGGGCTTCATAATACACCTCAGAATGATTGGCTCCTTTAAGGGAGATGAATTGAAAATTACTTAAGATTTCCTTCGTCTGTTGCAATGCACGAGGATCAGCCGGAACAATATTATCAGCCGTCCCATGATAATATCTCACAGGTAACTGCCTGGCTTCTTCACTCAGGTTTTTTATTCCTCCTGCCACCCAGAGTCCTCCTCCAATAGGTGCTAAGGCACGATATAGCTCAGGATGTTTTAATCCAATGAGCATAGTTCCTCCACCTCCCATAGAATGCCCCATCAAAAATACCTGATCAGTTTCAATAGCATAGATTTCTTTCATTATGTCAGTAACCGCAACCACATCTTCTGCTGCTTCATCTTTATATCCGGAACCAGGTCCTCCTCCTCTGGGACTCACAAGGATATATCCAAATTCATCGCACCAGTACTTCGTGATATTTCTTCCTGTATTTCTATCTCCATAAGAATCCAGCAAACTGTTTTCATCTCCACTCCTTCCATGCAATCCTACAACTAAAGACAGCTGCTTTTTTAGATTCAGTTCTTCAGGAATATATAGTCTAAACGGTTCCAGAGTACCTGCCTCATTCGGTTTATACGCCAAACGCATATCCCCTTTTCTATGCGCAAAAGGAGCATACCACTTTTCTAAAGATGCCGTTAATTCCTCAGCGAGTAATAAATCCTTTGCTACATTAGGTAAGATAGAAGCTAGTTTTGACCCATTGGCCCACACCTCTTCTTTTGCCTTATTTATTTCGTCAATAGTATATTGAATGGAATGAGCTGCTACTTCCACATCCTTGCCTCTTTTCGAAAGCTTATCAACAGATAAGTCTTCGTATCGCTTTTCCAGTCTCTCCAGTCTGTCGAAAATATCTTGCTCAAAGGTAGACAGCTTTATGTTATCTAAACGCTTTTCATTCTTATATTGATTCTCCTGCGGTCTATTGTAAAAATAAATTACAACCACACATGTACACAAACCTAATATATAGCGCATATGCTCATTGTTTTACTCTTTTTACGAATGACTATAGGCAAAACGTTTCAAGGGAAGACCATCTATTTGCTATTCAACTAATTACTTAGGCTCAGTTTTTGCCTGAGTCGGAGGGGAAAAGGTTCCTTCATCGGGTATTTCTTCCTTAAATTCTACAAAAGGATATCTTACTATTCCTACTTCCTCTCCCAATCTATCGTTCTCATTATCCCACTTATGTCTTATGATTTCTTTAGGGACCAATAATCCATCTACTTCATGCCAATCTTTATATGCTCTGGCAGAATAAGAATTAGCTCGTTCTTTGTTAAAAAATGTAACGGAGTAAAGTAAATAAGTTAGTTGGTACGATTCTCTTTCCACATATAAAATATATTGATCTTCAGGGGCTTCTCCCACCCCAGCATCAAAAGTAGCTTTAAATCCATGATATGGCTTTCCTTCAACTTCTTTCAATCCCAAAGATTCAATGTTGACCCCAGGATCAGCCAGAACAAATGGCATAGCGAAGAAATAAAACTGTAAGTTCGTGAAAAAGCGGGGATTCTTTTCGTCCATTTTTTCATCTTTCACCCATTGCCAATATTCCTTTCCATCAAATCCCATTTCATAATTATCTCCAACGATCTTCTCATGTCTAGTGTGCAAATTAATGATGTACTCTTCGAGGTTTTTCTTGCCAGCTGACATGGACTCCACATGATATGCTAGTGAACCTTTAGCTTGCCAGTTGTCCAACCCACCGTGTGCCTCTAACACTTTGTTAAACTCATCGGGAGTTTCCTGGGCTATGGCTGTGGAATAAATGATTACGATATAGAATAAGATGTTCCAGCTTAATTGGTGAAAAGGTTGATATTTTTTCATGCTTGTAAATAATATTTTCACTGAAAAAATCAAATTACAAGCGTGAATGTTTTGAAAACTGTCTTTAATTGAACAGACTTGAATTATTTTTGAACAAATTACCAGCTAATTTAAAATATATATGAGCTTACCTGATTTACCTTATGCAGAATGGGAACAAACCCAAAGAACGCTTCATCTTTATCTACAGATCATTGGGAAGATTAGACTGAATCAAATGCCAAGGAAAAACCACTGGTGGTACATCACCTTATATGTCAATTCTAAGGGAATTACCACCAGTAGTATGCCTTGTAATGGCGGTATGGATCAGTTTGAAATTCAATTAAATTTTCTGCAGCACCAGTTGGAAGTCTATTCCAGTCAACAGGGATGTTATAGCTTTCCTTTGCGTGAAGGACTTTCTGTAGCATCTTTCTATCATAAGATGATAGATATTCTGGGGGATCTGGATGTGAACCTACATATTATGAAGGAGCCGTATGATTTAAGTCCCAAGAAACCGTTTAAAGAAATTACCGATTATCATTTCTATGATCATCAGTATATAGAGCGCTTTTGGAAAATCTTGCTTTGGGTAGATAGTACCTTCAAGGATTTTAGCGGAAAATATTATGGAAAAACCAGTCCCGTCCACATTTACTGGCACCATATGGATTTAGCTGTTACTCGATTTTCTGGAAAAAAGACAACGCCCTTACCTTCGGAAAGTACTGTAGCAGATAAAGATGCCTATTCGCACGAGGTAGTTAGTTTTGGTTTTTGGTCAGGAGATCCACAAGTTCAGTATCCGGCTTTTTATTCATATACCTATCCAGCACCTGATGGCATTAACCAGAAGGCACTCGCTCCTGAGGCAGCCTCATGGATAGATAGCAATGGAAGTCCTATGGCATTAGTTGCTTATGAAGATATTCGAAATACGGATGATCCTACGAACACGTTGTTGAGTTTTTTGGAGAGTGCTTATCAGGCTGGGGCATCAACAGCGGGATGGGACATTCAGGATAATGTAGTTCCCTCTCTATCTGCCCTATAAGTAGCTATCTAACATTTAGTATATGAAGCGTAGCATCCCGAAGGGTGCTATGATTTCATATAGAGTGTTGTAGGTATGTTATTTATTTTAATTTCCACCAAGGCTTCTTTTTTATTGGTTGTCCTGTATCTAGGTAATATTTTCTGTAACTACCTCCCTGAACTTCTTTAGTGTCAATGTTTATTGAAAAATCCACCCATTCATCTGCGTCATTCATTGGGTCATAAGATTTACCAATTAGAATTCTGTTTTCAATTTTTAAATCATCAATACCGTCAAAAGAAATCCTAGGTGATTCCCATATTATTCCATTTTCATTGATGAAATCAACACTGACATCATCCGAAAATATCAATGTTTGACCATAAATGATTAAATTATTATACCCTCCACCAAATATTTTAATGGGTGTTTTAGATTTAGGGTTCATTAAATATGCTTTTCCTCCTGCAACTACCAATACTCTTTCATCTGAGAATTCATATGTGAAATTCAAATCTGAAAGTCCTAGTTGAAAGTTTGCTACCCATGTTTTAATCCCATCATTAAATTCAATTACAAACCCCTCATTATAAAAGGGTTCACCTGATTCTGAAATTGGAACATACATATCTCCATATACAGGTAGTGAATCTAATTTTCTATGAACGCTTGGTGGAAGAATCCCCTTAGTCCATTCTTCATTAGTAATGAAAGAATACCACTCTAATTCAATTGATTCATAACAGAATTTCCATTCAATCCAATTGCTTTCTGAATCACGTGTAAACATTCCATCCAATTTGATTTCCTGTTTTAATTCATCAATTCCTGTATTTGCTATTTCATCCCAACAGTCAGTTATATCATCTGGGACTTTTTCAATTTCGTATTCTTTTCCCTCTTGTCTGTATACTCTAAATTCCTCGTTATTTATTCCTTTAATTTTGAATCTACATCTGCCGAGCACAATTCCTTTTTCGTACCCTTGCTCAACGTAATCGGCTAAATAACCCCAATCAAAAGTCGCAATTGTCAAATCGCTATCTCTTTCAAGATTATCTAAGTGAGAATCATGAAGGCTTAGTCGACTTATATTTCTTTCAATTGAGTTCATTTTAATTACCTACAACGAGATGGTGCAGACGACGGCCCGACGTTTAGGAGGGCGGGCCGTTCTGCACGGTGTTGTAACCAGTGCCGCGTTTTATCTTTCATTAACTTCCTTCAATACTCTCTCTTTTAATTTTTCTCCTATCCAAAAACCTGCTTTATTCATCAAGTCATCGAGTATTGTTTCTACTTTTTCAATAATTCCCTTTTCTTTGGCTTTTATTAAAACCCCAAGTAATCCGATCGTTTCCAATCCTTTTTCCCTGGCTTTGTTTGTACCGATTCTTTCATCTATCAGCAGATAATCTGCTCCCATTTCGATGGCCAAGACAATAGCTTCCGATTCACCTTCATCAATTTCGCTCATGAGCTTTTTAACTTCTTCATCGTTCTTCGGCTTTTCTTTCTTTATCCAATCACTCTCGTGGTATAAAGTTGATCCTACATTCCATTCGATCGAAAAAATAGGATTTCTCTAAGATATTGATCCAGAATTAAGTAAGAGGACATAAGTAATCAGGCAAAAAATTATTAAAATCATATTGATCATCAGTACTTTATTCTTAAGATTCAGTTGTTAATATTTGTCCACTTACTTAAGTAAAGTAAAATCTTAGTAGGTAAAATAAAAAAACGGGTAGAAGCTGAGCTCCACCCGTTTTTTCCCTTCTAAAAAGAAGGCATAGTAAGAATTAATCACGAACAATCAGACGAAGACTTTCATTTGATTGATCACTAATCAATTGTATGTGATAGATTCCAGCAGCTAAATTATCCAGTTTAAGTTGCTGTGATAATCTTCCTCCTTTAGAATCTGCAAAAATATCTTGTATCAATTGACCAGTCTGATTGATCATACGAATTTGAACTCGACCTTCAATATTGCTTTCCATGAAGACAGTTACACTTTCGTTAATTTGTGCTGGGTTTGGATAAACCGAAAGCATGCTAACGTCAGCAGTTCCTCTAAGCGCTCTACGTGCTGTAGATTCTACTACTTCAAAGTTGACTGCTAAAGAAACACCTAAACCACCATCACCTAAATCACCTAAGTCTTCACTATATGGAATAGCTCTTAGTGAATAGCTTCCTGTAGGTAAAGCTTGGGCGAAGTTAGTTCCTAAATTAGGATCATCACCGAAGATAGTGTAAGGGGCAACGTTTTCAGATCTTACCAAATCGAATGGACCAGCTAATCTGAATAATACACTTTCATCACCTTCTCCTTCTACGACTGCTTCAATATTAAATTCATCCACATCAAAAGTACTCAGGTCAATTACCTGACCTTCCTGAATTCCTTCAATTAGCACATTAAAGTTTTCATCTACCAGATTGAACTGAGATACTGCAAAATCATCTGAATCAACCACCTGGAAGTTTATGACTAAACTTGTTCCATTGTCTCCTGTGCTACCATCAGCACTGAAAGCTGTCACAATTAAGGTATAGTTTCCAGGTACCAGATTACGTGCAAAATTATCTTCATTATTTCCAGGATCTCCGAATAACATAAATGGAGCGACGTTCTCTACGGAACTGAAAGAACTGGCACCAGTCAAAGCGAAGGAAACACTTTCAATCTGATCTGAACCACCAATAGCTTCGAAATTCAACGGAATGTTATCAATGTCTTCCAAGTTGATCACTGCACCATCCTGAAGATCTGGAATGATTACGTTAAAGGAAGCATCTACTACATCGATACTAACGATATCCAATGGATTTGAAGCCGTATCTTCGATGACATCCAAAGTAAGCGTAACGATAGAATCACAACCTAAGGAAGTTTCTAATACCACTTCAAATGTTCCTGCTTCGCTAAAGCTTTCATCTCCTACCTCAAAGGTTTCGCCTTCGGTAATAGTAGCACTGACTTCAGTAGCTGCTGTAGGATTAACAGTAAGGTTCAATACTGTAATTAATGGACATCCTGCAGGATTAAATGTAGTATCTACAAATGTACCAGGCTCAGTTAGAATTTGCTCTCCAAATTCAAACGATTCATTATCGCAAATGGCGAAATCAACAGTATCAATGCCAGTATCAAACACGATCAGATTCAATACTACCACGGAATCACAACCATCAATGGTAGAAAGAGTATCGACGAATACTCCTGATTCAGTAAGGGTTTCTCCATTGAAATCAAACTCATCTCCAGCACAAATTTGAGCTGTAACTTCAGTTTCTACTGGTACTGCAGGACAAGCTCTTGGATTATCTACCACACGAACTAACTGGCGAGCAATTTCAAGAACAGTTGTATCAGAAACAGTCTGACAGTTAGCAGATACATAAGCCAGAACATCTAATTCAGGACTAACGATAAGTGCTGTAGCATAGTTTACATCTCCGACATGGCCAATGAAAGCTGCATCTTCTCTGACGTTTCCTCTTCCATCATCAATATCCAAAGTGAATAATTCAGTACCTAAACCGTACGCATCACTTAAACGACCATCTACAGGGGTAAAGTCAGTCAATAACGCTATAGAAGAATCAGAAATAATTTCTCCGTCTAATAAAGCACTCATAAAGCCAAGTACTCCTTCGGGAGTTGCGACAATACTTCCTGATGCTCCAGTACTAGATAAAATAGATGTTTGGTCGGATAATGCTTCTGGCTGAAATCCACTTAAATCGAAGAAGAAAGTAGAAGTATTCTCAGGCTTCGCATCACCGAGGAAGAAAGCTAAATCAGTTAATCCCGCAGGTGATAATATGAAGGATTCCAGTAATTCCTGTATAGATTGACCAGTGATCGCTTCTAAAACTTCTCCTAATACAAGGAAGTTTGTATTTGAATAGGAGAATTCACCAGGAGTAGCTGCTCCTTGTGGAACTACAAATTCACTAAAGATAGGCGCATAATCCACCGTGCTGAAATCAAAACTTAAATCACCAAATAAGCTGGAAACACCTGCATCGAAATAAGTTTCCGCATCAGCAAAATTTGGAATACCACTTGTATGTCTAAGTAATTGCTCAATGGTAGTCGCCGAAGGAACTACTGAAGGGTCAGTATTTATTAAGGAACCAATCTCATCACTTAAACTGAGAATACCTTCTTCCTGTAAACGAAGCGTTAACACAGCCATGAAGTGTTGGGTCAAGTCTGCAGTACCAAAGTTGATAGATGGATCAACTGGTTGGCTAATATCAGCGAATCCATTAGATAAGCTAAATACATTGTCCCCTTGAGATACGACCACATTTAGTCCACCACAAGGTTGAACATTAGCATCTAATACTTCCTGTAATGCAGTTTGTATAGATGGATCTACAATAGTGGTATCTCCCGTAGTATCGACAAAAGTAGTGAATACGATACGTAAATCATCCGTAGAAGGCGTTTCTTCAATATTGAAAGGAGCGTTAGGTGCTGCAAAATTTGCTCCGAAGAACTCAGCGAAAGCATCTTGCTCAGTACCTGGCGCAGCAAAGTTAAATGCTCCTGAATCGGTTAATACATCAGGAAGATCTATTCTCGCAGCGCTTTCTCCTGTAGGGAATGGATAGCCATCACCTCCATCTGCTAAGAAATTCAATGTTACAATTCTTACCGTTCTCGCAGGATCTCCAACAATTTCTTTGTCAGCAATCAATTGCTCAACATCATTCCCATTTTCATTAATCAAGAAAGCATTGATGATCTTTTCGCCTTCAGCCTGAGCAGTATCTACATCAAATCTCAATCCACCAATTTGAGGGAATCTTCCAGGAGTGTTTCCAGGAGTAGACTCTGCAACACTGTGTTCTAAAATAGTCTGTAACTCTCCAGCAGTTAAGGTTAGAAGGGTCAGAGAATTATTGAAACGTAGAGTATTTACAATATCTAATTGAGAAACATCTCCTTCTTGTTTTCCTGTTTGAGGATTAGCAAGAGGAGGTACCAATGTGGAAGTTCCATCTCCATTATCAACGATTTGACCAATAGCAGCACGAATACCACCACCATTTTTTAGAGATATTACTACTGTCTCGTCAAATTCCTGTGCAATCGTCAGGTTCGCATCCGCAGAAAGATTTCCAAGATTAGTTTCTTCGGTACGTACTTGCTCTCTTCTACCCTCTAAGAATACATCAGTTTGACCGATGATATTCGCATCTGCAGCACTAACAAGACCCAAAATAGCATCAGTTAAACGCATCACTAATTCACCTTTGCTATTTTCAACAAAAGCATCATCTCCAGCTACGTTATCTACTACTTCTGGAATAGTTGCATAAGCACCATTTAGAACATTATCCAAAGATTCTTCAACTATGACACCATTTGCATCAAAATCTACAATCAAACGACCTACATATGTATACTCACCATCTGTTCCAACTACTACAACAGGATTTCCATCAGCATCAGTAGCTCTAAAAGGATATGACTCTTCAATTTCATCTCCAGGGCGAAGAATATCATCTTCCTGAGCCTGAAGAACATCAGAGCCACCAGCAACAACGATATCTATACCACTTAACGTGCCAGCTAATTCTTGCTCTAATTCAACTTGTTGAAGGTGAGATACAAGAATAATCTTATTAATACCCTGAGCCTCAAAAGCATCGATAATAGGCTGTATGATTCCAGCTAGTGCTGGTATATCATTTGAAGTAGGGCCAACAACTTCAACATTTCCGGAAGAAGTAATTTGCTCAAGCACCTGAGTAGTCGCACCAATCACACCAATGGTTTCTCCACCTCTTTCAATAGTAGTAGCAGGAGCTAATTTAGGAGCTGCTGCTGCTGCTGCTAAATCTGAAGGTAAAGACTGGAAATCTGTATTAGGTAAAATATCAGTAGTAGCCAAGCCGGAAAGGGCTCCTTCTGCACTGAAATCCAAATTACTCGATAAGAATGGGAATTGAGCACCTAACCAACGAACATCGCCTAAAGCATCACCTCTGATATCCGTACCTATAATGGTAGAGAAAGCATCAGGTCCTGCATCAAATTCATGATTACCAATAGCAGAAGCATCGAATCCAATGATATTCATAATGGAAATATCAATACGACCAGGTGCCTCTCTTAAATTAGTTAATCCAGGCTCACCAAAGAATTCTTGAAGCACATCCTGAATAACCGGACGAAGGCTGAAATCTCCAGCAGCGTCAAAGAAAGGTCCGGGAATATAGTTATCACCTCCTGATAGAATTAGTGTATTGTCAAATTCGTCTTCTAATGCATCAGTGATAGCAGCAAAATTAGGTGCATTAGTGATTGCATCTACCCACCTTCTAAATCAGAAGCATGTAGCAATTGTAATGTAAATACATCTGCAGTATCAACTACTTCTGGTGAGACAGTAATAGTAGCTGTTGCTGTATCAGAAGCACCACCATTATCAGTTACAATAAGTGTTACAGTAAATACTCCTGTAGTATCGAATGTATTGGTTACGCTATCTCCAGTTGCTGTGTTTCCGTCTCCAAAGTCCCATGCAAAAGTTTCGATAGTACCATCTTCATCCGAAGAATCATCTGCTTCCAAAACTACAGTTAAAGGAGCTGTTCCTGAATCCGGAGTAGCAGAAAATGCTGCTACAGGAGCTATATTGTCAGTTCCCCCAGTATCAGCCTGAGCAGCTTCTACTAATAAGCGAGCAATTTCAAGAATAGTAGTGTCAGAAACTTCATTGTTATTTGTTGTTACGAAAGCACCTACTCCTAAATCAAGGCCGAAGATGAAAGCACTCTTGTAATTTACATTACCTGTATGTCCTACGAAGGTCTGATCTTCTCCACCGATAGAAAGCGTAAACAATTCTGTTCCCAATCCATAATCAGATCCTAAACGTCCTGTACTAGGCGCGAAACTAGTTAAAGCCTCAATAGAAGAAGCTGAAAGAATATCTCCGGCAAATAAAGCTGCCATGTATTGTGCTACAGCCTCAGGTGTAGCTATTACACTTCCAGATGCACCAGTACTTGTTAGGATAGAAGTTTGATCAGAAAGAGCTTCTGGTAAAATCCCTGAAATGTTTACGAATAAGCTGGAAATATTTTGAGGCTGAACTCCCAAGAAAAATTCCACATCTCCTTCAGCTATACCTGCTGGATCTAACACAAGGCTTTGCAACAATTCTTGTAGTGATTGCCCGGTAGTTTGTTCGATTTTTTCTCCTAATACTAAGTAGTTAGTATTTGAATATTCAAATCCGTTAGGAGTCGCTGGTCCTTGTGGAAATACAAAAGTACTCAGGATAGGAGTATAATTTAAAGCACTGTAATCAGTTGTTAAATCACCGAATAAAATAGATAGTGCCGGATCAAAGTAAGAAGCAAAACCTGCAAAGTTATTTATCCCACTGGTATGATTTAGAAGTTGTTCTAAGGTAGTATTAGTAGGAAAAAATGTAGGTGGACCTGCTACTACACCAGCTCCTAACTCTTCGTCTAAACCAGTGAAAGTTCCTTCTTCAACTAATCTCAGAGTTAATACTGCCATTAGATGAGAAGAGAAATCTGCCACACCAAATTTGATTGCTGGATCATTTTGTACACCAATACCAGCAATTCCGTTTGTCAGGGTTTCAATAGAACCATCAGCCAATAATACTGAAGCACTTAATCCACCTGCACTTAGAATATTATCATCTAATACTTCCTGAAGCGCAGCTGCTACATCTCCGTTTCCTCCACCGTTTCCATTGTCTTCACTTACTTCAATAGTAGCCGTTGCAGTAGCGGTAGCACTATCATCATCAGTAACTGTAAGGGTCACAGTAAATGTACCAGCCTGTGTAAATGTATTACTTGCAGTTTCACCAGTAGCAGTGTTACCATCACCAAAATCCCATGCAAATTCAATGATCTCTCCGTCATCATCAGAAGAAGTAGAAGCGTCAAAGCTTACCGTTAAAGGAGCTGTTCCTGAAGTTACGTCAGAAGTAAAAGCAGCACTAGGAGCTATATTTTGATCTTCAACCACTGATACAATCGCCAATCTGCGAGGAGTATCACCTACATCTATAGTGGTAAAACTGCGATCAGTTAAATCAACCACAGCTACCTGATTTGGCCCAGAAAGTGTAACTAATGCTGTAGTATTTTCCGCATTAACAGCAACTCCAATAGGCAAAGTGGTAGCTCCAAAGCCTATGATCCCATCATCATCTGTGAAAGTATTGATGATTACATTATTGTTAGTAAGGTCAACAAAAGACAATTCTCCGGCTGATTCTTCTACTACTAATCCAAAATCGCCTGAAATAGCAGCACCTATCCCACCACCTAAAAAAGCATCAGTTGCTCCGGCACCATCTGGAGAGAAAGATTCCTGAATTCTGCTAACAGTACCTGTTGTTAAATCAACAACATTTCCAAATCCACTTGAAGAGTTAGGAACTACAGCCGTATTCCCATCTTCAGAAATAGCTATAGAAAATGGATTTGTAGGACCTGCAGCAGTAACTCCTTCCAACGTAATATCTATTGTTGGGTCAGCTTCATTGGTAGATACATTAATCGCTCCTAAAGCTCCATCTGAACTTCTTACCACATAAAGTAAATCTGTTCCTGGACGTAGCGCCATTGCTGTAGGCCCTCCGGGAATGTCGATGTTTGCGATAGAGTTTCCATCAAGATCAAACACTTCAACCCTATTCTCAGCAAGGAAAGATTGATAGATAGTTGTTCCATCGGGACCAAAAACTCCGTTAGAAGGCAGGTTTCCCGTTGGAAACGTATTGATGACAGCATTTGTAGAAGGATCAATAAGAGAAATGCTTCCCCCTACTGCATTCGTTACAGCAATAAGATTACCATTAGGAGAAGCCGCCACATCTACTGGCACTTCTTCGACTGCAATGGTTTCTATCACTGTGCCATTTGTTAAATCAATGACGCTTACGTCGTTTGATTGTGTGTTCGCCACATAGGCAAAATCTTGAGCTAGTAAGGTCTGCAAGCCAAATGCCAGCAAGCATCCTAGAAGAGCTCTGAAGCACACTTGAAAGAAAGGTTGTCTCATAATAAATCTTGAAATAAATATTTAATTGCGGTTAAACGAGTTATCTAAGGTGATAAGATAGAATGAGCATTCTAGAAAAATAATAACAGACTCAAAAATACTTAAGGCAACATAGGTCCTTAGTAGTTTTGAGCCTGTATCCCTAAAGGCTTATTATTGAACTAATCCGTATTCTGAAGGTGCAGTCCATCCTTCTAACCAACCCTGAGCTGATCCGTTAGGGTCAATAGCACCTTTGTAATCTACTGACTGGAAGAAGCCATCAGAATTAGAGATAAATGGTGCTAAGCCAGAAGTTACTTCAGATACTGCATCAGGACGTACAGTTACACTAGGCAATGCGTTAGGTATTGTAGAGAAAGGGGTAGCGCGAACATTATCAGCATCTATATCTCCAATAGTATTGTTCGCATTTGATAACGCACGATTTTGCTGAGTAGAACCAGTGAATCCACCATCTTGTACATCGAGAGAAATAAGTGGCTCTACCAATTGGCACCAAACATTTCCTTCGAAGCTAAGCGCTTGAATAGCTCCTAATACAGGATCATTAATTACAGTTGAGAATTGAAAGAAAGAACTAGGCCTGTCAAAACGATACTCAACTTCAAATCCAATAGCATCTTCAAATCCAGGACAAAAGATCGAGTTACTGTAAGTTCCACCTGCATTATCTCTGAAAACGATTAATTCATTTTCATCTGATGAAGCAGTAGCTGGCTTTCCAAAATAAGATGCATTATAAACAACTGGTGTTGAAAAAGGCTCGGCTTCATCTGGATCATCTCCTCCATCGTGCTCACCTAAACGGTTTCCTTCTCCGATGGCCACCCAAAACTGACCACGACCACGGAATCCCTGATCATAATCATAAGAATCATCTACCACACATGTAACAATAGCATTTTTCATGTCTACAGTTCCTCCGAAAAACTCGATTCCATCATCAGCATTTGCAATTACGTCAATGAATTCAACCACAGTTCCTCTTCCTACTCCACCTAATGTAAATCCATTGATCTCATCACCATCAGTTAACACGTCTCCTCCATGACGAATTGAAATATAACGATACACTCCACGATCGTCATTGTCGTCTGTACCTCCGAAACGAGAAAGTGCTTCTGTAGAAGGGTTTTGTGTAACGATACCTTCAATAATGTTTTCTACAAATCCTTCAGCAGTACGGTTTTCTTCAGGCGAACTCACAGTAGCATTACCTAGTACAATAAGTCCTCCCCATAATCCGAAATCTGCACAAGTTAAATCGTCAGGATCTTCTAAATTATCACTTACAGCAGTAAAAATGATAGGGTTTTGTGCACTGGAACCAGAAGTAACTATACGGCCTGTACGAGTACAAATCAAAGCTCCTACGTTTTCATCATCGTCAGTTACTGGACCTAAATCTGTTCCGTCAGGAAGTATATTATTTGCTGGGTCATCATCTAATCCTCTGATAACCACCCCTCCTTCGATTGTTAAAGTAGCTCCTCCAGTAACAAATATATATCCGTCAAGGATATATGGATTTCCTGCTGGAGACCATGTAGTGTTTGAAGTAATATTGTCCGAGACAATAGTTTGCGCACTTACAACACTGGTAAATAGCAATGCTAGTGCAAGTGTTGTTCTAATACAGAAATGTGTAATAGAGAAATTCATTAAATTAAGAATTAGTGAGTATTGAGAAAATGATATAATAAACTAACAAGCCCAATATTGATACATAAGAAACAATATTGAGTAATATGAAATACTAAAGAAAAACTGTATAAGAGAGAATGAGCAAATTCAAATAGAGCTGCTTCCAAAGCAGCAAAGGCAAAAGTTCACAATGGCCGCTAAAATAAATTTACGCCATGCGACGGATTCCTGTACACATGACCAAGGTTAAGATCTCTTACTTTTCGACATATGTTCTAAAGATAAATATATTATTCCTACTAAAACTAAATTTTCTATTATATTTATGTTAAGTAAAAATGAACTATTATACATTTATTATATATTTCAACCACAAATAATTATTACATATATATGGTTTATCTTTATAAATAAACAAGTCCTCGAATCAAAATTAATTCACTTTACTTACCCTTTCATCATCATTAAAGTGTTGCAAATGACCTCATTATATCCTCAAGCTAAAAAGAAACGATCAGATTTGAATAGAACACAAAAATTCCAAAACAAAGTTAAAATACTGATAGCCAAATTATTACACAAAATCATTTTTCTTAATTACTTTTTTTCAGTATGCTGCACCTTCGCGTCCAAATTTTCATAGCATATTCTATTTAGAATAAATATCCTCCAACAAAAACTCTCAATTTGTTCAAAAAATCTCAAGTCGATTCTCCCAGGCTTTCATCCCTTGTCCGCGAATATTGAAAAAACTAACACCGCAGAATTCAGCATAAATCATTTGATAACTTTACAATATTTTATTTTTCAACCAATACACGTGTATAGATCATTTCTCATTTTTACATATGTCAATAATCGTTATATATTTAATTTGTCATTTATCATTTCACTCTTTCTTAAAACCCAATAATATTTTAAGGAAATGTTAACATAACAGTATAGATTTTTCATTTTTATCAATTTTGATTGCCCAGAATGTAACTCGATTGTGCCAAATAATGTATCAAAAAAGATGATAGAGATTTACCTCTATCATCTTTAATTAAAAACCGCAATATTTAGTTATTTATAGGTTAGGACATAAGGTGCTATTCATAAATGGTAATTTGCTTTGTCTCCGATTGTCCCCCCATCTCTATCTGAAAAAAATAGGTTCCTTTGCTTACATTATCTAAGTTGATAGGAATTACATTTTCTCCTTCTGGTAGAGGACCAGTACTAATACTTATTAATTCTTGACCTAATGTACTTAACAACCTTATCTCTGCAATTCCTGGTTTTAGTAACATAAAATTAACAATTAATTCCTGCCTGGTAGAAACTGGGTTGGGAAATAAGACGAGTTCAAAAGGAGAGGCAATAGCAGGATCTATACTTACAGAAGTACCTATAAACAATGTTAAACTCGCCGTGTCTGATGCTCCATTGTTATCAAGAATGTTCAGAGTAACTGTAAATGTACTATCAGTACTATATTCATGTGATATTACAGGGGCAATATCCGATGTATCCGAACCGTCACCAAAGTCCCATTCGTACACTACAATTTCACCATCGGAATCCAAAGAAGCACTGGCATCAAAAGTAACAGTCAAAGGTGCACTTCCTTCTGTCGGAGTAGCTACAAAACTTGCCTGAGGTGCACTATTAATATTTAATACTTCGCTTTGCTGACTTGTAAGTCCTTGATCATCTGTAATCGTAAGCACTACAGTATAACTTCCTCCAATATCATAAATATGCGAAATGGTATCACCTGCCCCAGTAGTACCATCTCCAAAATCCCATTCAAAGCTTTGGATATTTCCATCTGCATCTGAAGAAGCAGTGGCATCAAAGAAAATTTCAGCAGGCGCAGTAGCTTGGGTAGGGCTAGCAGAAAAGATAGCTGTAGGCGCTAAATTTCCTGAAGTAGCTTCAATAAGTTGTTGTGCAATAGACAAAACGAATGTATCTGAAATACCATTTAAATTGGAAGTAACATATGATCCTCTCTGAAGGGTGGGGCTATAGATAAACGCACTGGAATAGTTGATATCCCCTGTATGTCCTATAAATTCTACCATTTCGCCATTGATATCTAAATTAAATCTCTCTGTTCCTAATCCATAGGCGTTACTTAAACGACCACTAATATCACTAAAATCCAGTAGCAGTGAAACGGAAGCTTCTGATAAGATGTCTCCTGAAAATAAAGCATTCATATAGGTAGCTATTGCTGTTGGTGTTGCAACCAAACTACCAGCACCACCTGTACTGGTTAAAATAGAGCTTTGAGCAGAAAGGGCTTCAGGAAGAATACCAGATATATTAAAAAATAATGTGGAAGTACTATCAGGCTGTGGGTCATCCAAGAAAAACGCTAATCCACTCAACCCAGATGGAATCAATATAAAGGTTTCCAATAGGCTTTGGAGGCTTTCACCCGTTATCCCTTCTAACACTTCCCCTAAAATCAAATAATTTGTGGGGGAATACTGAAAGTTTCCTGCTGTACCAGCGGGCCCTAATGGACTTAGAAAAGAAGCTATAATAGGTGCATAATTTGGGACACTCCAATTAATAGTCAAATCGGTAAAAATAATAGAGGTGCCTGGATCAAGATAGTTCGATGCAGAAGTAAAATCATTTATTCCACTTGTATGATTAAGCAATTGCTCGATAGTTGCATTGGGAGGAATCACTGTAGCATTAGCACCAGCAATAATTCCTTCACCTACCTGATCAGAAAGGCTAATGGTACCTTCTTCCACCAATCTTAATGTCAGAACAGCGAGTAAATGCTGTGAAAAATCAGCAGTGCCAAATGGAATAACGGGATTGGCAGTTTCTCCAATATCAGCTATGCCATTTGCGGCAGCCCTTACGGTTCCATCAGGAAATAAAACTGCTGCACTTAACCCTCCTGAAGTCAATAAATTTTCATCCAGAATTTGCTGAATAATAGGATCACTATCAGAAGATTGAGCATAAGAAATATTAGCTTGAGTAATAAAACAGAAATGTGCTGCACTAAATAAAAATATAAAGTACTTTAAAGAATATGTAAAAATTTTCATATGGAATGAGGTTAATATGTTTGGGTTAAGGATTACTTACAATTCATAAGAAATTCCCAAAGAGAAGGTGCGACCCCTTCTCGAATTTTCGAAGGTTTCTAATTCTATATCGCTGCCTAATATCTGATAAACCCTTATATACTCTGGATTCAGCAGATTATTGGCCCTAAATCGAACAGCAAAATTTTCTCCTAATTTTTTTCTAATGGAAATATTAAATAGCTCTCGAGATTTTTCTATAACTCCTACTCCATTTCCCGTTACCAATACAAGACGATCACCGAACTGATTATAGTTTAAACTTACTTCCAGTCCGGTTTGATCAGGATCTATGTAGGCCAATTCAGCATTTACAGTAAAGGTGGGCTGGTTATACAGTCTTCTTCTTGTTGGTACTTCATCCAGGAATTCGCTAAATGTATTCCCTATAGATCTTTGAGTTCTAGAGTCCAAAGGTACCTCAGTTCTTAACAATGCGTAATTTCCTCCTAACGTTAGTTTTTCAAAAGGTTCTCCTAAAAAGCCAAAATTCTTTCTCAATTCCACTTCTAGTCCGTAGGCTAAGGCTACGGCTAAATCCCCCTGTACATTTCCTGGAGTGGGTTCTCCATTTGCTTCTCCGTCAGCCAACTCATCTGTAAGTTCTTTAGGAAAGAATGGATCAATAGCATCTGTTTCAGGTCCGGTTCTAAGATTCACAAATTCCGCTAGATCTCCAGCTAAAAGGACTAACTCGATCGGCCCCAAAATCTCTTTATAATACCCTCCTACGGATAGTATTTCTCCTAATCCAGGAAACCAATCGATCCTTAAATCAGCATTATCTATAATTGATCGCTTAGTAAAGGGCGTTCCTGCCACTCTAAAGTCTCCAGAGAAACTTCTATCGAAGAAGGTAGATAGTTCCCTAAAACTAGGCCTTGCAAGTGTTCTGGAATATCCCGTTCTTATATTTATACTTGGAATCGGTTTATAAATTATATGAAAGGCAGGTAAAAAATCATTTGTCCTGAATCCAAAATCAGATCCAATACTAGTGCTGGGACCGTCAATAGCCATATCAGTCAATTCATACCTTAGCCCTCCAATGAAAGTAAGAGTGCTAACTGGTGCTATTTCTGACATGAAGTATCCGGCAGCTACAGTTTGATCGGCAAAATAAGGAACCCCCGGCTGATTATCTAAGTCGTAAAATTGAATGGGAAAAGCAGTAAATAAGGCATTTGCGCTACTTTCAAAAAAACCTCCGGTAGGATCTTCAACCTCAGCAGAAAGAACAGGATTATTGGAATTAGTAGTTCCTGGAAGGATTCTGTAACGTACACTATTAAAATTCCTATCTTTATAAGTATAAGCTCCCCCAATTTTAAACTCAAGTAATTTGTCAGTTCCCTCCCAAACAGGTACTGGAAAAGTAAGGTTCAGTTTTAGATCCAATGTTCTTTGATCCAGGAAACGATATTGCCTGATGAAGTCTGGAGTAGATCCTCCTGTAATGGATCTGATATTAGTCGTATCAAAAGCAATTCCACTTAACACTTGTTCATCGATACAAAAGGTAAAATCCGGTGGGAAACATATCATGGAATCTACAAATATTTGTCGCTGTTCCACCCTCGCATCATAAGGAATAAATCTAAAATCTGGTTGTTCCGTGTTTGAGAGAGAATAAGTGGAGGTCCAATCTATATTAACTAAGTTTGCATCATGTTTTCCTTTTAATTGGAAGGCATCCAGGGACCTTTCAGTAAATAACATAACGTTATTAATACGTAAATTTTGATTCTCTACCTCATTAGTACCTATTTGTTCTCTCGTTTCATCTGTACCTCCTTGGGTGCGGATATAAGTGAATTGTAATTTATGATTTGATCTGGGTTTATAAGATAAATTAACAATAGCACCTGCCTGAGTTTCTATTTCTGTCCTAGTTCCGGAACCATCACTCAGAACGCCATCACTTGTGATGGTATCCTGGGTTGCATTATACAAAATTCTGTTTATTTCGAATCCATCATAATCTTGTAAGTTCCTACGATAATTTAGTGAAACTACATATCCAAAAGGTCTCCCCCAAAGAGAGCGCTGGTTACCATAAGTGAGAGAATAAGCCTGATTTACACTTGAACGTCTACGCTGAATGGTGTATAAAGAAGGAAAAATATTGGCAGAATCTCTGAGAACTGATTCGGAAACCTCTATCGCCTCTGCTTGTGTTTCTGACGTTGTATTACCTGTAATCAAGGTGGCAGGTATTTCTCTTGTTCCATCATCCAACCCAATAAAATCCCATTTACCTCCTTCATATGTCAGAAAATCGTCTTTTAAGCTGGAGACCGTATTATATCCCACACTGGCGGTAAATTTTAACTCTCTTTGTGTTGGGTGTGTTTTAGTTTGAATATCAATCAATCCAGCAGAAAAAGATCCGGGTAAATCTGGCGTAAAGTTTTTGTAGACAGTGATATTGTCTATCAAACCCGTTGGAAATCTATCCAATTGAACTGTTGCTCGATCAGGATCTAAAGGAGGAATTTCTCCCAGGTTAATTAATGTTTGATTGTATCTGTCACTCAATCCTCTTACAACTGCATATTTCCCCTCACTAATAGAAACTCCTGACACTCGGGCCAGCGCATCTGCAGCATTATTTGCCCCCACCCTCGCAATTAATTCTCCTGGCATTAAATCAATGGTATTTTTGCTAAGTTTTCGAATTTCCAGCGCGAAGTTTTCTGACCTTTTGCTTCCTTCAGCACTAATTACGACCACCTCTATGCTTGAAGGAAGTAAAGAAGGGCTGTAAACCGTAACCTTATCCGCGACCAAATCCAGGACTACTGTATCAGGACGAAATGAGGTAAAAGAGGCGATCACCTGGTAGGTTCCCGCAGGTACTTTTACTTCATAATTTCCGTCCAGGTCGGAGTAAGCTCCTCCTTTTATGGCACTATCTTGAACCACTCTTATAGTCGCACCTAGAAGTGCATCACCTTCTGCTTGACTACTTATGGTACCTCTCAAGATAGCTTGCTGGCCTACAATGATCAGGGGGACGAAAAGTGGGGGGAAAAATAAAAGAATATGAAAAATGAGTGAGTAACTTTTTTTCATGAGCAAGGGTTTAATTTAAGTATACACTATATTCATAAACGCAAAATGTATAAATCATTGTATAAATTTTGCATCTGTAATATATCTTTAATTTGCAATTCAACCTACCTATTTCCTACTGACAGTTCATTAGTTAAAATTTATTAACAAATACTTTACACACAGAAAAAATAAAACATTCCTCCTAATCTTGGACCAGTACGAATTATTTCTATTCAAAGAGTAATAAAGAAATGTTAAAAAGTATTTAACATTTCTTAATCTGGTGAACAGGCTAACTACCTGAATTAAAATATTCAATAAATATCAGCTTGCCAGCATCGATAGAATGATTTTCCAAATTCTACTACATGCGTAAAAGTTTATTTTTTCCGGTAAGAAACCTGCTAGTTTGTAACATAAAATTGTATTCCATTATCCTAGCAGATGAAAAAAAATATTTTGCTTTCCCCCTTTAGATAAATTGAAAATTTTTAATTAATTGATAAAAGGCTATATGGAACTCCTATCTATATAGCCTTACTTATTGAATATCTTAATACTTAGTTATATGTATCAACCACGCTACTATTATTCTATCCTTTTCTCTCTATTGATGTTATCCATCGGTGATTTAAAAGGGCAAAATGAATTACCCGAATTAACTCCCAATCAGAATACAAACCCAAGAAATGTCATCTTTATCCTTAGCGATGACCACAGATATGATTTTATGAGCTTTCTAAATACTGTACCTTGGTTGGAAACACCGAATATGGATAGATTAGCAAAAGAAGGGGCACATTTTCCCAATGCTTTCGTCACTACTTCCCTTTGTTCTCCCAGCAGAGCTTCCATACTAACGGGATTATTCTCACATAGCCATACTGTGGTCGATAATCAGGCACCGGATCCAGGTAATTTGATCTTTTTTCCTCAATACCTACAGCAAGAAGGATATGAAACAGCTTATATAGGAAAATGGCATATGGGAGATGCCAATGATAGTCCAAGACCAGGATTTGATCATTGGGTCAGTTTCAGAGGACAGGGAGTATATTACAATCCGACCATTAATATCAATGGTACCCGTAAAGAATATGGAGATTCGACCTATATGTCGGATCTGTTGACCCAACATGCCTTGGAATGGTTCGACAATAGAGATAAGGAAAAGCCCTTCTTTCTTTATCTATCTCATAAAGCTGTTCACGCTGACTTTCAGCCTGCTAAACGACATAAAGGAAGCTATGCCGGTAAAGAACTCATCTATCCTCCTTCTTTTAGGACTTCTGATCAGGCAGTGAAAGGAAAGCGAAATTATGGTGCAGGAGGGGCCGAACATCAAATCCCTCATGTAGATCCTGACCTGACAGAGGTATATTACGGCCCTGGAAGAATGCCTGATTGGCAAAAAATGCAAAGGGAAAGTTGGCATGGCGTAGACTACATGTACCATGGAAGGACCTCTTTCGAAGACTTTTATCGCGATTATTGTGAAACCTTGCGTGGAGTAGACGAAAGTATAGGAGAGTTATTAACTTATTTGGAAGCATCTGGCCTGGATGAATCTACGCTTATTATATACATGGGAGACAATGGATTTTCTTTTGGAGAACATGGATTAATAGACAAGAGGCATTTTTATGAAGAATCTGTGAAGGTTCCGTTTTTAGTTAGATGTCCCGACCTATTTGAGGGTAATCAAACCATTCCTCATATGGTTCAAAATATTGACATTGCTCCTACAGTGCTGGCTTTGGCTGGGGTGAATGCTCCGGATTATATGCACGGAAGTTCCATTTTACCTCTATTAGCGAATAATTCCGATGGGTGGAGAGACAGGATTTTCTATGAATATTATTGGGAATACGACTTTCCTCATACTCCTACCATGCATGGGATCAGGACCGATCGATACAAATATATCCGATATCACGGAATTTGGGATACTAATGAGTTTTACGATCTTCAGGAAGATCCCTACGAAATGAATAATCTTATAGCCAGCCCTGAACATCAGGAATTGATCAACACCTTAGCTGGAGAGATTTATGACTGGTTAGAACAAACAGATGGAATGCAAATCCCTTTAAAAAGAACCATTAAATATCGATATGGTGATCATAGAAATGAGAAAGCGTATTAATGACAGCGCTTCACACATCTACCTTGATCATTGGCACAAAAAAACATAAGCAGGGGAGATAATAGAAAGGATGTTTAAAAAGAAATGGTCAGCTATCGATTTTTAAAACGGGATGTATAACACTGAGAGATCCCTCTTAACAGTCGGCACATTCATTTACACATTTCAATAATTTTACGATCTGTGTCATCTGAATTCTGTAAAGAATATTTTTTTTATCTCGTTCTGAAATTAAAATCCCTATATCCTCCAGGGCTTTAAGATGTTGAGAGGCATTGGACTGAGTAATTCCAATGCTCTCATATATTTCCTTTACAGACATTCTTCCTTTCTCTAATAACAGATCAATAATCCTTAGCCGGGAGGGATGGCTTACCGTTTTCATGAGTTTAGCAGCTTTTTTGACCTTTAAAGGATTATTTCTAAGCTTGATATGCTCCATATCACATGTTTATAATTACCTATATGTTAATATCATAATAGGTTAATATTTTAATTACGGAATAGTAGCATCATTCGTTCTCTTATTAACTCACTTCCTCAGCAATGTATGTATTTAATAATTGACTTAATTGGTGTTTGGGTAACATACCGGATTTCCGCCATACCATTTTTCCTTTTGAGAAAATCATAAAGGTAGGAACTCCTGTGATATGGTATTTCTCAGCTAAGGTCCTATTCTTATCAATATCAATTTTCACTACTTTCACTCTATCTTTGAAATCGGCTGCCAACTCTTTTAATATAGGAGCCATCGCTTTACAAGGACCACACCAGGTAGCGTGGAAATCAATTAATACGGGCACATCGTCATTTATAATATCCGAAAAACTGCCTTTTTTATTTGTCATAGTATATAGGTGATATGCTAATGATTACTATGATTCTTTTACGTATTCTTTTTGCAGCAGTTTAAATTATGTGCCAATGATCATTTCCGATGCCTTTCATTACAACTGGGTGATATACTGCATCTACAGGGAAAAAGGAGCGATATTTTGAATATCTTCCTCATCCTCTAAATGCTTGTTGTGGGACTTTTCCTGTACCTTCAAAGCCGTTTGCAGCTTGATGGCCTGAGAAATTTTTTTAATCGTCCTATCACTCACTATATCCCAGAGAAATTGATGCTTTACCTTTTCAAGGGATTGTGTCCTTTTCTGTTGTAATTCTGAGCCACCCATATCAATAGCATCAATTAAGGTCTGTTTTAGGATGGAGTAATTGAAGGGAGGAATCAACCATCCATTTTGTTCATCTACCATTAAAGAAACGGCCCCTACATCAGTGGCGATGACAGCACATCCACTAGCCATTCCTTCCATAATAACATTTGGCATCCCCTCAGCATGACTGGGACAGACTAATACATCACTTTGTCGAATAATTTCTTTTAACTTCTTATCATCGCGAATAATTCCGTGATAATGAACTGTAGGAAGGTTCAAATGCATCTTAGGAGGAATATTGCCTATAAAATGGAACTTGAAAAGATGTGTCTTGCTTACCTCCATTACTGCTCGCTGCAATTCCTCTATTCCCTTTCGCTTTTCATATCTTCCCAGAAAAACAAATGATCGAACTCCTTCCTGCTTATTAGGTTCGTCTAATAACCAATTTTCATTAATACCTGTAGGAAGTTCAATGATTCTTTCACTAGGCACTCCCAACTTTAAGACAATATCTGAGATTTTCGCTCCATATGAAAAAACATAATCCGCGTTGACAGTTACGTACTTAAATGCAGGCCTTAACAAGCGATGTTGGGCTTTTAACTTCCATGAATGCGTAGGTTGGTACATTTCATATCCATGTACTTTCACTCCTATAGGAGGTAGTGGAAGCCCTCGCTTTTTATGTTTGATTAATTCATAGCCACTTAGACCTTTGGTATATATAAAATCTACATCTGGACGTTGGATGATCGCTTCGAGTATCTTTAACGAATATTTCCGCTGCTCCCTCAAGTAGTGTCCCGGATATGAATACTTTTTAGGATAAGCTAAATAAAAGCTGGAAATATTTTTGAGTTCATCTTCTTCAAAAATACTCTTCTCGTTAGCTAAAATAACAGTACGTTGAGTGGTATGATATAAATCTACCTCAATCCCTTTTTTGGCGAGATACTTACATAAATAGTAAGAGTGCCTTTCCATTCCTCCAATGACATTGGGATAAATTCCGTTAGTTACTAATGCCAGTCGTGAAATATTCATAAATTCCTTCAAGTTTCATATTGAAAAAGCACTCTTTATCAATTAAATCCAATTGTTTAGCATTTATATTCTTACGAACGAATATTTAAATAGGAATATTTATTCATTTTACCTTATATTTTAGCCTTTATATTGAAAATCGGAACGCATGGCAGAATTATCTCTATTTAACGAAAAATCTTTATCCTTTCTACACGAATATATCAACAATTTTTCCCCAACAGGTTTTGAAGCCGGAGGTCAAAAAATTTGGCTTGAATATATCAAACCTTACGTAGATACCTATGAAGTAGATGCATACGGTACAGTTTATGGGATAGTTAATCCGGATGCTCCATATAAAGTAGTCATCGAAGCTCATGCTGACGAAATATCATGGTTTGTTAATTATATCACTGATGAAGGATTTATTTATGTTGTAAGAAACGGAGGTTCTGATCATCAAATTGCCCCATCAAAAAGGGTCTTGATTCATACGGACAAAGGGAAAGTTAGTGCAGTGTTCGGTTGGCCAGCTATTCATACAAGAAAAGGAAATAGTAAAGAAGAAACCCCTACCTTAAAAAATATTTTTCTCGATTGTGGGTGTACTTCCAAAGCAGAAGTGGAAGCTATGGGTATAGAAGTTGGAAGTGTGGTAACTTTCGATGATGAGTTGATGGTGATGAATGAAAATTACTTTGTTGGGAGAGCCTTGGATAATAGAATGGGAGGATTTGTGATTGCGGAAGTAGCACGATTGTTGAGCGATCAAAACATAAGTCTTCCTTTTGGTCTGTATATTGTCAATGCAGTACAGGAAGAGATTGGGCTAAGGGGAGCGCAAATGGTAGCAGAACGCATTAAACCAAATGTCGCGATTATTACGGATGTTACTCATGATACGAGTACACCTATGATTGATAAAATTCAACATGGAGATATAAAAATTGGAAAAGGCCCTTCTACTACTACAGCCCCTGCAGTACATAATAAATTATTGAAGCTTATTAGAAATACAGCGATAAAACACAATATCGATTTTCAAAAAGAAGCCTCCTCCCGGTCTACTGGTACTGATACAGATGCATTCGCTTACTCACATATGGGAGTACCTTCTGCGTTGATTTCTTTGCCATTGAGATATATGCATACTACAGTTGAGACAGCACATAAATCTGACATTGAAAACCTGATTAAGATGATATATTATACCTTACAGGAAATAGAGGATAAGCAGGATTTCCGCTACCTAACTTGAGGGGTACAGTTTTCGTAAATTAGCTAAAGTAGTGTAAGGACCTGTCACTACGACCATATTAGCGAGCCATAATGGAAGAGTGCCACCAGGATCGCTTAATACCTGCTGCGTCACCCTGATAGTGTTATCAGCCTGAAGACTTAATTCCCAAAATCCTTTCATTCTTGGAATTCTTACATAGTTGTCTAAGGGGGGAATTTTATTGGGTGTATTTATCATCTCGCAGCGGTAGGTTTGTTCGTTAGGCTTTGTAACCTTAAAACGATATACCATATCTCTGTCTGAAACTGGCCATGGAGCATCAGCCTTTACATGGACGAAGAATTCATTTTCATTGACTCGTTCTATGATCTTACTTTCTTGAATCCTATACCCCCACTCTGGTGCCTTAGATACTTCACATATAAAGGTTAATAGTTCTTCTAAATCGGCTGATACATTCGTAACTCCTTTATATTCGTCTAAATAACCTTCTGAACTTAAGCGAGTAAATACTTTTACTCCATTTTCATCCTTTTCCAGATTCCATTCTTCATTTGACTGACCATCGACCTGAGAAAAAGTCATCAATGTTAATATATGGCAAAAAAATATTCTGATTCCTAGTTTCAACATATCTAGATATTATACACTTTGAAAGTATAACTAAATATTTTTTCCAAAGGTTACGTAAATATGTGGAATAAAGATCCTTTATGCTGGTAAAGCTCCTAACATATGAATACCTAATCCGTAAATAACTACAGTTGCCCCCACTATTTTTCTGTCGTCCATGTTTACAGGATGATAAGAAGCATCAAATTTTCCTGCCTTTCCAGTTTCCAGGGTAAGATAAGGACGATTAGCAATTGTGAGGCTCCTACCTTCCCAGACTTCTGCAATAAACTTATCTTCCCCTATTTCTTTCAAAAAGGGAAATAACTCATACACTTTTCTTCCAAGGCAAATGCTTGCTGAAATCCCGGTAAGTTGTTCCATAACAACATTCCAATATATAATTCTGTCAAACATATCTAGGGAGTAGATTCCGTTTTCAACTGAATGACAACTAAAACCGGCTTTGATTAGATTTTTGTGGATAAGCGACTCATACATGATTCAAAAGTTATATATCTAAAAGTTCGAAAAAAAAATCCATGTCCACAAGTAAAGCATGGTGAATTATTACACTTTTTACGTGAACGATTTAATTCTGTACCTAATAGGGAAAATGTAGTATTTAATAGATATGGTTCAATAGTAGAATTTTACCTATAAACAGAAAATAGGACTGTCTAAAGATAAAAAACGATCAGAATTACTCAGTCGAAGATACTAGACTAGATAGGTTTAATAGGAATGGTAAAGATGAAAGTGCTTCCCTCGTCCTCATCAGATGATGCCCAAATGTCTCCTCCATGTTGCTCCACTATTTTTCTACTTACCGCTAAGCCCATACCCGCTTTCGATTTTCGTCCTGACTCATTAGTATTATGTGATAGCTGAAATAAAATATTCAACTCTTTCTGAGGGATTTCTTTACCATTATTCGAAAATGATATGATATGAGAGGTATCGGTTTTATCAGCACTGACAAATATTTCTAGCGAATGGTCATCATTACACTCTATGATATAGGTCAGTAAATAGTAAATCAGTTGGGTAATCTTCTTTTTATCTGCATTTACCTTCGGTAAGTCGCGCAAATGGATTCTTCGGGCATATTGTCTGAATTCTTCCGACAGCAAATTTATCGCATCTATAATGGAGCTGTTCAATGCGAAATATTCGTATTTCTTTTCTTTTTCAGCCGTCACTGAATATAGCAAAAGTCCTTCGAGGGCATGATTTACCTGATTTAAATCTGTATCTATTTGTTGCAATGCTCTACCACTAAAAGCATCTTTCACAGGATTTTCTCTAGAGATAATATGTTGTAGATGACGTTTAATGCTTTTTATAGGCCCTTGCAAATTCATGCTCACTAACTCCGTCATCTGGTGCATATCGGAATTTACTTGAGATAATTGCTTATTTCTCAAGGCAATTTCCTGATTTTTTATCTCTAATAAATGATTGGCCCGAGTCTGGGATTTATAACGGCTATACACCAAATAAAGAATAAATATCAAAAAGGCCCCAATGACACTAACTAATAAACCGAAAACGCGTGCCCTTTCAATTTTATGCTGTTGTTTAAGCATCAGAATTTCCCGCTCCTTCTTGTTAAAGTCGTATTCAATTTGAAGTTTAGTTAGCTGTTTTCCAATCTCTTCATTCTGTACTTTATCCTTAATTATCAAATATTGCTGAAGGGTTTCATATGCACTTTTCGTATCACCTGACAGAAAATAATATTTTGAAAGGGCCTGATAAAGATCTCTTATTAATGCATCGAATTTTATTTCTTTAGCCATTGGTAATACATCAGATAGGATAGCAATGGCTTTTGGGTAATTCCCTCTTAATCCTTCAATTTCAGCCAGTGTTCTTGAATAATCAATCGCTTCATACTGAATTCCGCTTTCTTTTAAAATATTAATAGCTTGGGTGATGAATTCTTCGGCTTGCTCATACTTCCCTTCTATTTTAGCTATTTCTCCAAGTAGCCCGGTCGAGAAAGCTATTCCATATCCATATTGAATAGAGTCCGCTAGTTGTAAAGATTTCTTTACATAAGTGGTAGCCGATTCTATATTACTTGAATCAATGTGAATAGCCGCCATTCCCGCCAGAGCACTATGTAAAGTTCTTAGTTCCTTATTCCCTGGGGTGAGTTCAATTACTTTGAAATTACATTCTATGGCTTTATGAGGTTCACCATTAAACCAATGAATACGACCAATTACACTGTAAGCCTTTGCTATCTGAGTGGAATCTTTAATCGCTTCACTTTGCTTTAATACTTCCAGTTGATATTCAAGTGCTTTTTCGAAGGAACCTAAACTAGTGTATACCTCGGAGGTTCGAGAATAATTTTCGGTCACTTTTTCCTTGGGGATTACAGGATGTACCTTTGAAATAGAATCTGCTTTATAAAGATATTTTAGTGCCTCGGTATAATCATCCAACCAAAAATAAGTGTACCCTATATCGGAATGCAAGGAGAATAATTCTGGTAAAATGTGAAAATTTCTAGCTTTATCAATTCCTATTTGATAATAAGAAATAGCAGATTTGAAATCGAGTTTATCATAATATATGCGCCCAAGTTCCAGATAAAGCTTTGCTTCTTTTTCCGGATTATTCAATTCTTTCGCCTCATTTATCTCTTGTTTCAAACTATCAATCGCACTTCCCTGGACATGCGTTAAAAAGACAGTGTGAAAAAGAAAAGTAAGAACGAAGATTATGATGTAAATATCATAGGATCGCATGTAGTGACTATATATAACAATTTTTTATTTACAAAAATACGTCCAATTATCAAATTATTTCAATAAATAAAAGAAAAATATACTCAAAATTATTTAAGCACAGTTTAATTCATTAATTATTCAATTTTCTATCTGAATAACATCCAACACAAAACTCCTACCACAGCAGCCCCTAAGACATAAGGTGCTGCATTTCGGCTGAGTTCTTTAGCCTGTTCCATCACATCAGTATCCTGGCTGTACTGCCAGTAAGCTTTATAGGCATGTCTTACAGGATCAAAATACGGTGGAAGTAGATGAATGATATCCCAGTATTTCCTGGCAGCTTCAATTTTCCGAGATAAAGATTTAGCATCTTTGAGGTAATACATTAAATAATGAAAACTCCGATTATAGGCCTCTGATTTCCATTTAGGTTTAGCAGGAAGATATATATCCGTAATTTTTTCCACTTTTTCTAACTCCTCAGTTCTAATCGCTTCCAATAATACATCACTATACATACCCAAATAAAAAGGAGCTAATTGTTCTGCAGTTTCTTTCTCATTAAATAAAGACTCCAATCTGGTCCTGTTTAATTGTGAATAGTTACCCGTAGTCAGAAAATCTAACAAGCCCGGATAGAGATAAACTTGCTTGTGGAACTGATAGTCTGGGTCAATTTGAAGAGAATCTATTAAATTCAATAAGGTATTTTTATCGTAAAATTCGCCTTTAATGGCTATTTCAGCAGACTCATGAAGTTCAAACTCAGCCATTACCTGCTTTTTCAAAAGTTTTAGTTGTTCAGGGCCTGTCTTCTCCGGGTCAAGATCAAATAAAGAAAAAGGATTGAGGTACTTCATAGAAGGCGAAACTAATTATATAGAAAAGAGTAAATTTAATTTATGAATGATACGAATTCCAGTTCACATTGGATACAAATAATTAATCAGCTATTTGACCTGGAAAAGAAGTTATCGTTACTTCCAGATAATAACAGTCTGATTAGACATGTCCATCGCATAAAAAGATCCTTGGCTGAAATGGGATATACCTGGCATAATCCAGCAGGAGAAGCATATGATGAAACACGTACAGATTGTGAAGCTTCCATTGCTGGAGAAGGATGGGATGATTTATATATTCAAGAAGTCATCAAACCCATTATCTGGAAAGAGGATTATGAAGTAAAGCGCATTGTCCAGAGGGCAGTGGTTATCGTTAAAGGTGTGTAATTTTTCATAACTAGTCACTAGATTCGTTATCATCTTACTAATTCACTGAAGCATGATAAATTTTGGGATAGATCTCGGCACTACTAATTCTGCCATAGCAAAATTTGACAAGGGAAGAATAGAAATATTTCGAAATCCAACAGGTCAAAAAGATACCTTGCCTTCGGTTGTTGCATTTAAAAGAGATAGAATTATTGTGGGGGATAAGGCTAAAGAATATTTGAGTAAAAAACCTGAGGATGTTTTTGGTGGATTTAAAAGAAAAATGGGCACCAGTGAACATTATACGCTCAGTACAAATGAAGAGGGAGTCACACCAGTAGATCTTTCTGCCTATGTTTTGAAGGAATTAAAGAGGTTCATTCAAAGTGGTGAATCTCTGGAAGCTGCAGTGGTTACCATTCCGGCTTCTTTCGATACAGTTCAGTCAAATGCTACGAAAAAAGCTGGAATTCTTGCCGGATTTAAGCAGGTAGAACTGCTTCAGGAACCTATCGCAGCCAGTTTGGCTTATGCTAATAGAGATAAAACGGATGCATTTGAAGAAGGAAAATGGCTCGTATATGATTTGGGAGGTGGAACTTTTGATGTTGCCCTGATACATATTCAAGATGGGGAGATGAAAGTTCTGGACCATGAAGGAAATAATTTCCTGGGAGGTACGGACTTCGATCAGGCGATAGTGGAGAAAATTATTATCCCCTATATGGAAAAAACAGGTCAATTTTCGGATCTCAATCATCAAATGAAAAGTGCTAGTGGCAAGTATAATCAGTTATACTACAAACTTCTTCACAAAGCAGAAGAAGCAAAAGTCCATTTATCTGGTGCCAGGATTGCAGAAATAGAATTCGATACTACCGATGATGAAGGGAATCTTTTTGAAGGCTTTATGTTGTTAAAACGCAAACAACTGGAAGCACTCATCCAACCCTCCATAGAGAGCACACTACAAATGATGAAACAAATTCTAAAGAGGAATCAACTTACTTCCTCTGATATAAAATTTGTGTTGATGGTTGGTGGCTCGACATATATTCCCTATGTAAGAGAAGAAGTAGAAAGATCTTTAGAAGTTGCTGTCAATACCTCTATAGATCCTACAACGGCTGTTGCAGTAGGTGCAGCATATTATGCAGGGACTAAACCCAAAAAACTTCTGGAAGAATATATCACTGAACCAGTATTAAATGATTTAAAAGTGAAAGTAGCGTACCAAAAAGCTACACAAGATCTGAAAGAATATTTTACAGCTAAATTTTCAGGAGAGATGGAGGATTTATTCTATAGAATAATTAGGGAAGATGGGGGATTTGATACTGGTCTCAAACCTCTCGAACAACAGATACAGGAATATCTACCGTTAATCGAAGGTTCGTTTAACACTTTTTACCTAAATATATACGACGCCCAAAATAATCCTTTACCACTTGACATACCTGTCATTGGAATAACACAGGGACGATATGCTGTGGTAGGCCAACCTCTTCCCAGTGATATTTGTCTCGAAATTGATGATGTGGAAAATCAACGGACCATGCTGGAGGTCATTTTTGAAAAAAATTCAGTGCTGCCGTTGAAAAAAACATTCGTAAAGCAATTAACCAGAACACTTGCTAAAGATTCGAATGATGAGGTGCTTATCCATATTCTTGAAGGCCCTGGCTATGCTCTGCCAGCTGCTAATAAACCCATTGGTTTTATCAGCATTGAAGGAAAAAAACTAAGCAGGGATCTGGTAAAAGGTTCCGATATAGAAATAACCCTGGAGATGTCTGAATCAAGAGACCTCAAAATCAACGTTTATCTTATGATGACGGATCAGGAATTTGAAGATGTATTTACTCCGGAACAACGACATGTTAATTTACAGCGATTAAAGGAAGATATTGCTTTACTTTCCAGCAGTTTAAAATACGAAATTGAAGAAGCTGAATTTCAGGCAAACTATGAAACAGCTCAAAAACTGGTAGATCTGGAATATCAGGTTCTGGATTTACACGATAAATTGGAATTGATTTCAGAAGATGATGTGACAGACATTAAGTATCAAATAGAGGATGAAAAACGAAATATTGCCAGAGAAATCAGCCAGCTTACCCAGGATAAATATATCATTAGAATAAAAAATAAATACTTCCAGGCCAAGCGCAATATAGAATATGTCATAGCCAGATATGAACCCAGTGAGGAAGATAAAAAGGCATATTTACAGGTATTGGAACAAGAAAAAGAATATCTGGCTTCGAATAGCACCTTAACAATCCAGGGAGCCATAGACAGAATCAATCACTTAAATGCTCAGATTGTTTGGAAAAGCCCCGAATACTTAAAAGAAGTATTTTCAGATCTTTCAGAAGGTCGTCATGGAAGATTTACTCATCCCGAACAGGCAAGAGCGCTAATTGACTCTGGAAAAAGAGCCATTGATATGGGAAATTACAACCAACTAAGAGCTTGTATAAATAGATTGTGGGATTTACTGCCTGCTCAGGTACAGCAGTCCGTGGACTTTGGAAGAGGAACTGGCATAGGATAAATGAGAGGTTATTTTTTGAACGTCCTGCCTCTAACTCAAGAACCACAAAAAAACCGGCACTTATCAAAGAAATAAATGCCGGCTATATAATATTTACTGCAGAAAAGTGTTAGGATACTACTTCTTCTTTTCCTTTCTGCTTAATAACTTCTTCTACGAGTATGGTTGCCTTGTTAAACATCACTTCAATCACTCCTCCTCTAACATAATAGTCTAACTTATTTCCATTTTCCTCAACTGCATCTAATTGTCCTTCCCCTAAAGTGGAGATAATGGGAGCATGATGACATAACACCTGAAATTTTCCAAGTACTCCGGGAACCGTTACACTAATAACTCTTCCTGAAAAAATCTTTTCTTCAGGAGTAACTATATCTAATTCAAATACATTCATAAGCTCATTTCTATTTATCAAACACTTAAGCTTCAGCCAACATTTTCTCTCCCGCTTCTTTCACCTCATCTATATTACCTTTTAGATAAAAAGCACCTTCTGGAAGATGATCCAACTCTCCATTCAGGATAGTATTAAATCCTTTAATATTATCTTCAATAGATACGAATGTTCCAGGAATACCTGTAAACTGTTCTGCCACGAAGAAAGGCTGTGTTAAGAAACGCTGTACTTTTCGAGCTCTTTCAACAGTTAATTTGTCCTCATCAGATAATTCGTCCATTCCCAGGATCGCGATGATATCCTGTAAATCCTTATAACGCTGCAATGTCTGAATAACACGTTGAGCACAAGTGTAGTGTTCTTCTCCTACTATATGAGGCTGAAGTGCACGAGAACCAGAAGTTAATGGATTCACCGCTGGATAAATACCCAGAGAAGCAAGTTGACGCGATAGCTGAGTCGTTGCATCTAAATGTGCAAAAGTAGTCGCTGGCGCAGGATCAGTGTAATCATCCGCAGGTACATAAATAGCCTGAATAGAAGTAATAGACCCTCTCTTAGTAGAAGTAATACGCTCTTGCATAGCTCCCATTTCAGAGGCTAGCGTAGGCTGATACCCCACCGCTGAAGGCATACGTCCTAATAGAGCCGATACTTCTGAACCAGCCTGTGTAAATCGGAAAATATTATCTATGAAAAATAATACATCTCTACCTGTCGGATCACCTGGATCTCCATCTCTAAAATATTCAGCAATAGTCAAACCTGTAAGTGCTACTCTGGCGCGAGCACCGGGAGGCTCATTCATCTGCCCGAAGACCATCGTTAATTTAGAATCTTTCAGTTTCTCCTTATTTACCTGATCTAAAGGCCAGCCACCTTCTTCCATTTTATGTTCAAATTCTTCCCCATACTTAATTACTTTCGCCTCAATCATCTCTCGAAGAATATCATTTCCCTCACGAGTCCTTTCCCCTACTCCAGCGAACACTGAAAGTCCATCATGAGCTAAGGCAATATTATTAATCAATTCCTGAATAAGTACGGTTTTACCTACACCAGCTCCACCAAATAATCCTACTTTACCTCCCTTTAAATAAGGAGCAAGTAAGTCGATTACTTTGATCCCCGTAAACAATATTTCCGGCTCAGTGGTAAGATCCTCAAATTTTGGAGAAGGTCGGTGAATAGGATAACTGATGTCAGTGTTTGCTTGCGGTAATCCATCAATAGGCTTACCTGTAACATTAAATAATCTTCCCTTAATTTCATCTCCGATAGGTACAGAAATAGGTTGTCCAGTATCAACCACCTCAAGCCCTCTCTCTATCCCATCTGTAGAGTCCATGGCTATAGCTCTTACTCTGTTATCACCCAAATGTTGCTGAACTTCCAGTACTAAAGGAGTGGTATTGCTTCGTTCAATTACCAGCGCATTTAAAATCTTGGGAAGGACAGAATCTTCCCCACTAAAATCTGCATCAATTACAGGGCCAATGACTTGAGCTACTTTTCCTTTGTTTACTGACATGCTGAATTTATATATAAAGCTTGTGAATTAAATAATATTTAACATAACTGAATGTTAACTGAGTGCAAATTACACCTCGCTCATAAAATAAACAAGCTTATGGGAAACACAGTTTTAAAATACACTTACAGTTTCACTTAACACTATATAGGACCCCAAAAGTAACTGCAGGTTAAACACAAAAATACAACCAGGTCAGGAAAGTCTAATCACTAGATGGTTAGTAGCTCTTTAACCTTAATAGATCAGAGAATCATTTACAAATCGGCCATGTCTTTAATTTAATTCATAAGATGTTGAGCCATTTTTATGAGGCTTTGTTGTCTCTTTGATCCTAGTGCTAGAGACTTACTTAATTCTTCTATAGACATGTCATCCTCGGTATATGCCAATTTATCATCTTCCATCCAGCCCATATTGTAGATTAATTTCTGATGAATTCCCTTGAGGCGCTCAAGTGCTAATTTATGATCCAGGGAAGCATCAGTCGATAATGCTTGCACATAGATTTGATAATCCCTTTCGAATAGGTTCAGCTCTTTTTGAAGTTCATTAAGCTCCTTAAAATATTCTTCTTCATCCAATAAATCGTGATTCGTTAATCCCAAAGGATCGGTATCTGAAGAAGTCGTAGAATTAGATGGAAAATATTCGAGTTGAGTAATGCTATATTTAATAATCTTGAAAGAAGTAAATACAAGTCCGATAACAACAATAAACATTAAGCTCAGTTTCTTTACCGCATTACCGTTAAGTCTATAATTTCTCATAGGAATTTAATAATGGTCCAATTATGTCAAGCGAATATTTCTTGTTATTAAACGGATAAATTACCCTATTATTCAGCAGAACTAATTATCTAATTAAAAATTACAAAAAATAATCTATTTTTAATTTAAATCAATAAACAGGCCAATTCACTGAAGGTGCTGAGATATAGTTAGCGATCTAATTATACCAATGTCAAAATTAACAAATCTTTATCATTTTCTAACATTAGAATCGAAACAATTCCTGAAATGTTGGTACCTTGAGCTAAATTATTCTTACATTAAGTTCACTGTTAATATATCCAAAAGTAAATTTCCTTTGGATGCCCAATATACTTGAAAAATACCGAATTGAGTTTGTAGCACTCTTATCTGGTTTAATCAGTACCATTGCATCCAGTACAGGATATTTCTATGGAGATGCCGCAAGCTACTACGGTCCTTTCGCCACGCTGTTTTTGGCATACATTTGGATATTTTTTTTCGGAATCATATTATTCAATAACTCAAAAGTTCGTGCAAATCGTTCTAAAAGTAAGCAGGAACGTGATAAAGAGAAGATCGAACATGAGTTATTAGACCAATGGAACCTCAAAGAGCACAAAGAACAACAAGAAATTAAAGAACCATCTTTTTACTTTCTGGCAATCCCGTGGTTCTTTAGTTTATTATGCTGGACAACAGGAGTTTATGTTCATATGACAAAAGAAAGGCAAAAAGTCATTTCCGGTTTCGTTACCTATGGAAGGCATCAAAAGTTTCATCTTCCCAATGCTAAACTGAGAATCAGTTACGCGAATAAAGACATGTATATTACAGCAAATAATATTGGTTACTTCCGTTATGAGGTAGATCTTCAACATAACTTTAACATCCTCCTCATCAACATTGAAGAAAACACTAAAAATTTACTTCCAACTACAACCGTTATTAATTTAAAAGAAAAGAGTAACAAAAATTCACTGCGAAAAAAAGCTGATACGGATATATCTATTATGTATGAAGTTCAATAATTGTCTGAATCAACCTTAAAATAACTTGCTCATGACTTTCTTTTATTTCAAAGGTAAAAAGATTCCATTAGCCTTAATTATTCTCACTTTTGTAGGGCTATTTTTCATTCTAGGCTTCATCATAATTACATTCATCAATTCTTTAACTACCCCTAATTATCCTATTACCCTATCAGGTAGTGTATTAGAATCTACTTCAGAGGGGAAATTACCACTTGGAGGCGCAGAGGCAACTGTCATCATAAATGACAACTCATATAAAAGTATCACGGACTCTTTGGGAAATTTTACGCTTACAATTCCTTCTTTCGACGAAGGAACCACTGATATAAGAGTAATCGTCTCCTATCCTAATTTTGAAGTCTTAGGAAGAGACGTTCAAATCGTGATTCCAAAAGATACACAAAAAAATGGCCTGGAATTTTCTTTAGGTGAATTGGATCCAGATGAAAGGATTCAGAAAGATTTGACAGAAAGAGGGGCAGAAATATTAGCCTTATATCGAGAAGAAATTAATAATTATCAATCAGATACCTTGAGATTATCAGCAGACTCAGCCCAACTTGACGTATCGGGACGACTTTTACTGGAAAGACTAAGAGGAGATTTACGAAAACTAACATACCAATTGCAGTTTTTAGAGGACGATAGTGCCCATTTTTCAGACAATCTTTTATCTGCTCAAAAGTTTTTAAAATCAATAGAAGATAAAGAACAAAAGTATTATCAAATCGTCAACGAATGACAGACTTGCTTTTTTTACAAAAAAAAGATCTATGAACTACTTTTCCTCATTCTATGTTATCAAAGGAACGTGGGTATCCATCTTTTTCTTGATGATGCTCGTTTTTTCTGTTAACATTAAAGCGCAACCACAAACAAGCCGTGGACAACTTGATCCTCAGGAAGAAATATTTAGATTGGTAGACGAGATTACCAGAATTAACATGCAAAAAATCATTTTAGAAGATGAATTGGCAAAAATTACTGTCAAAAACCAACAGCTTGAGGCTCGAGATCTTCAAATGAAGGCAGAACTGGATCGACTGACCCAACAGCTCCAATATTTGGAATCCAGGTATTACTATTTTCAAAGCTTGTTAATGGCCAGTAATTCGGAACCTATTTTAACCGTAGAGCGCAGAATTGGGAATAGATGGGAATTTTCTGCACTCACTCATGGAGTTACCTATGCTGCAACGGAGTTTAACGCGCTTAGAATTCAATTCATGACTTCTAATCCTAATGCTGGTCAACAAACGTACTTCCTGGATTTTGTTGGTAATAATGGACAATTAATTCCTGGATATAATAAATTACCCTTAAATGTAATTAATGGAAAAGTAGATCAGCTCATCAGCAATATTCAACTTTATCCAGGACTCTATTTCCTTCGTATAGTCTACAGAGAAACGAATACAGAAATAAGCAAAGTAGGTTTTACGCTTTATTAAAGTTAATGAAATATTCCTTGTTTATATATACTCTATTTTGGTTATGTCTTACCATTAACACTACTCTTGGGCAAATTCAGGCCATATCAGCACTTCCCACCTACCCCATTCAAAGTATTTTACCTTCAAAACCAGATTCTATATTTATAGGAACGGACCACGGTCTATATTTGTACCATCCTATATCTCATCAACTTGACTCCTTTCCAGAAATATTTAGCAACAATATCAATGCTCTTCTTGAATATGATACGACTATTTTTGTTTACCAATTCCCCAACAGTATTATCTCTTTCAACAATCCTGGGCTGAAGGCTCAATTAGAAGGCAAGCCAGCTTTGATCACAAGTGTAACCTTTGATCGTGCAACTAACCGTCATTGGATAGGAACCCACGAAAGGGGATTATATGCTATTTCAAATCTACCATCTCCTTATTATCAGCACTTTCAACTTGAAAAATTATCAGCACCTCGAATCAATGCAGTCCATATAGATGGACAAGGCACCTTATGGGTAGGTACGAGTAGAGGAATTTATAAATATCAGCAAAATACCTTTACCCTCCTGACTAAAGGAAGAGGGCAAGCTTTTTTCCCGGAAGGAAGTATTCATAGTATTCATTCCCGCGGACAATCTGTCATTTTTGCAGGAATGAATGCCTTATGGATATTATCTGAGTCGCAAAAGTGGCAAAAAATCCCTCTTCCCATGGAATTGGCAGGACAAAGAATAGAACAACTGCTCGTGGACCACAGAGAAAATATATGGATTGCCGGAAAACAACTCGCCGTATATCTTCCATCGAGCCAGTCCTGGACCCAATACGGTCAACAGGAAGGACTGCCTTCTACCCATATTCTCACCTTGAGCATTGATCAAAACCAGCGGCTTTGGATAGGTACGGCAGGAAAGGGCTTATTCTGCTTACCGATAGACTATGCTATAGCAAGGCACGAAATATTTGTATTAGACTTTTCAGCTTCCATGAAAAAAAGTTGGAAAAGGGCACTATTTTCTCGTTTTATCCATTTAAATCAACAAAGTAGCTCTGCTTTAGACCAGTTAAGTCTTGTTACTTTTTCCCAAAAATCACGTACAGTTTTTCTTAAGGAAGACCCAAATCAATTTTACGATAAGCTATCTAACTTACAGCTTTCCAATTTTTCAGGCAAAACTAAAGTTATTAAAGGACTGAAGAGCGCCTATACATTAGCAAAGGAACATCCTCGAAGAAAAGGAAGAATCATTTTTATCACTGATGGCGCATTTAATGAATCGCGAAAACTTACTCGCCTGATAAAAAAATATAGCTCCCATACCTTTCCCCTGGAAATTTTTACTTTTGGACCTGTAGGGGAAGAACCTTCCCAGAGATTACAGGAATTAGCTACCCTTGGAAAAGGTAAGGTTTATCATATTAATGCTGAAAAAGATCTGTATGAAAAGCTATTCTCAAGCTCGCGATCACAATAAGTAAGTGGTTCTTTAGGGCAGCCTGATAATATTTGGTATGACAATCTACTCCAAACAAAGCTATTTAAGTAAACGTAGATACTATCCACGCTTCATTCTACAGCCTCCCAATCCTAACATAGGAATCATCATCGTCATCCCCGTCTTTGCAGAAAAATACCTTAGTAGAACACTTTCTTCCCTGGCAAATACTCATCCACCTAAAGTAGATGTAGAAGTAATCATTGTATTAAATGCTTCCGACAAAACCTCTGAACAACATCAACGCATAAACGAAAAGACTAAAGCCGAATTTCTCTACTGGAAACATACCTATTCAGGACCTTATACATTTTATCTATTGGACTGTCAGCGACTTCCTCCTAAACATGCGGGAGTGGGATTAGCAAGAAAAATAGGAATGGATGAAGCCGTAGATCGGTTTGAGCAAATAAATAATGAAGAGGGAATTATTGTGGGCCTGGATGCTGATTGTAAGGTAGCTCCAAATTATTTACAGGCTATTGAGCAACATTTTGAATCCCAACCTATGACTCAAGCATGCAGTATTCATTTTGAACATCCCATACAAGGCACAGAATTCGAAAAAGATGTGTATATCGGTATCACTTATTATGAATTATTTCTCAGGTACTATATTCAAGGGCTGAGGTACAGCGGATATCCCTTTGCTTATCACACCATAGGCTCCTCCATGGCTGTCAAATCTTATGCTTATCAACAACAAGGTGGCATGAATAAGAGAAAAGCAGGAGAAGATTTTTATTTTTTACACAAATTTACCATCCTAGACAAGCTTTCAGAACTCCATCATACTTGTATATTTCCTTCTCCGCGCCCCTCTGACAAAGTACCTTTTGGAACGGGAAAATCTATTCAACAATGGCTGGACAGTTCTCGAATTCACTATCAGACCTACCATCCTGCTGTATTTGAGGATTTAAGGATGATGTTCCAATGGGTCAATGACATACATGATTTTCTCGATGAAAGAAGCTCATTGCCTTTACCAAATACTATGATTTCTTATTTGGAAGTTACTAATGCTATAGAGGATTGGAAAGAAATAAAGAACAATACGAAGTCCAGATCGAGTTTTATTCATCGATGGTGGAAATGGTGGGACGGCCTTAAGGTCTTAAAATACGTCCATTTTGCCATGACACATACATACCCAAAAAAGAATATTATAGAGGCAGGGCTGCAATTAATTACCTGGGCTGAAGCCTCATATCCGACTGATATGTATGCCGAATCCGATCAAATCAGCAATGTCATTCGATTATTATACACTTATCGAAAATGGCAAAATCCTAATTATCCTTTACCATATTCTTACCCTATACCCTCCAATTAAGGAATTTCCCTACCCTGATTATTCCTATTTTTTTTTTCTACCTTGTTATTGTTTTTGTAAAAGGAATAGGGTATTTATTTACGAGGATGGATTATATGATGTATAGTGAGTTGTATTAAGAATGAATTCCAAATAAGATAAACGAAACAAACATTTTGAGTTATGAGAGAAGTGATGATATGGATGTGCTTGACTCTTATTATATCTCCGCTAATAAAGGCTCAAGACAGTTCTTTGGCAGCAATGGAAAAAAAGCTACAGTTATTATCAATAGATATTTTACAGAGCGATTCCATCGAACTAAAGTTGGCGCAAAATAAAATCTTTTCAAAGCATCTTTTTGAAACACTACAAAAACCCGAAAGCTACGGTTACCCTTTCGATTCACTCAAGACTATTTCCATCTTAAATGCAGAAGACAGGTCCTTTAGGATTTTTACATGGCACATTCGGGATCATCAATCTGATGTTTATTATGGAGAAGAGGATCATTATTACTTTGGTTTTGTACAAAGGAGGTATGAGTATCCCGATGGAAAAATTGAATATATCGTCATTCCACTGATTGAACTTCAAAATGTTCCGGGAGATGTGGAAAATAGAATTTTAGACAATGAGCACTGGCTCGGAGCTCAGTACTACAAGCCTAAATATTTGGAAGTAATACCTGCTCATACGATAAAAAGATTCACCAATCAATTTGTAAATGGAAAGCAAAAAAAGGTAAAACAAAATTTGTATGTTTTACTTGGTTGGAATGGTCAGGATCACAGAAGCAATTATAAAGTGGTGGAAACCATGTTTTTCGATCCAGAAAATAAAAACAGGATTATTTTTGGGTCTGACATCTTTTACTTTGATATGATCCCTAAATTTAGAGGGGTCTTTAATTACAGTGAAAATGCCCCTTTTTCCTTGAATTATGCATATGTGAAGTCAGGGCTCTTCGGTACAGGAAAGAAGTTGATGATTGTTTATGATCATTTATCTACTCCGGGCCAGTACGGCACTAAGATGCAGGAAATTTCAGAAGTTGGGCCTGATGGTTCTTATGATGCATTATATTTTTATAAGAAAAGAGGATATTTTGAGTGGTATCGCAATGTTAAACTGGCAGAAAAATACAACAGTAAGTTTAATCGAAAGCAAATAGAAGCAGTAAGAGAGCGAGAAAGGAAAGAATTAGAAGCTGCTGGAATAGATATTTTTAGCTCAAATTAACACAAATAAAATTTTTAGTTAATATTTAAGATATTAAGCAACAGTTTCGGTTATCTTTTTGGTACTTTTTTAAAAAAATGTTGCTCGATAAGGAAAAGCTTTTGTTATGATTTACTTAAATTCATATTTTTGTTGTGCCAGAGAATAAATAAATAGCTTATTTGTTATGCAAGGGAGAGATGAAGTGTATTCAGAGAAAATCAGAGCAGGGAAGAGAACGTATTTTTTTGATGTGAGATCTACCCGCTCTAACGATTACTACATTACCATCACAGAGAGCAAGAGAAGATTTAATGGAAGGGGATATGACAAGCATAAAATCTTCCTGTACAAAGAAGACTTCAATAAGTTTCTTGCCTCACTAAATCAAACTATTGATCATGTAAAGACAGAGCTTATGCCAGACTATGACTATGAAGAATTTGATCGTAGAAGTCAAAGTTATGATAGCGATGAAATTGAATTAGCTGAAGTTGGCACTTCTGATTTAGATCTGGAAGAAACTGCTTTGTCTACTAAGTGGGAAGAATAGTGATGATGGAAATATAAAGAAATATATCTAGTAAGCTATCCATATGCTGGATAGCTTATTCATTTCTTTTGGTTTTCCAAGGTAGAAGTTTTTACTGTTTTCCATAAGATGACAGTAAAGAAGTATTCTTAAACTCTTTTTTAAAAAGCCTAACAGGTTAATATCAAATATTATCCTCCTACTTGTTTGTATTTATAATTCAGCTTTGCCAGCTCTTTTTTTACTTTTTCTCTAAAGTCTCCTTGTAGAAGAATTTCTTCCTTCTTTACCCCTCCCCCACAACCGCACAACTGCTTCAAGCGCTTAGCAAGCGTCTGTAGATCATCAGAAGTTCCTACAAAATTGTATATCCTCGTCACTTTTTTGTTGCCTTTTAATCGATCAAGGGTAATTCTCAAATTCTGTTTTTCTGGTGGAAGGGTTACTTCTTCTACTTCTTCCTCTACATCGTACTCAAAATCGGGATCAGTAGAATAGACCACTCCTTTGCGGTCTTTGGAACTTTTCTTTTTTGCCATATGTCAGAAATTATTTTACAGAATATATTACTTATTGGGAGTAAGAAAGTTGTGCTAAATCTAAAGGAAAAACTTTCTTCCTACAAAGACGAAAAGCTAAATAGCCATAATGAAAGTTGTTTTTAATGATGTCTCATTCTATCTTCAATGATGTCGATAGAAGTCATACAACTCAAAAAGTCTTTTGGGGAAAGAGAAATTTTAAGGGGTATCAATGTCACCTTCGAAAAGGGTAAAATTAATATGATTATTGGTGCCAGTGGAAGTGGGAAGAGTGTTATGCTTAAATGTATGGTAGGCATTTATTATCCAGATCACGGTAAAGTCTTGTATAATGGCAGGAATATTCATGAGTTGAGAAGTAAGGATAAGAGGTCACTGAGTAGGCAAATGGGAATGCTTTTCCAGAGTTCGGCTTTATTTGATTCATTGACCGTAGAAGATAATGTGGCTTTCCCCTTAAAAATGTTTACCACGAATAGTAAGGCTCAAATATTGGACAGAGTAAATTATTGTTTGAATAAAGTACAACTCTCGAATGCTAACCATTTATTTCCTGCAGCACTTTCGGGTGGAATGCAAAAAAGAGTAGGCATTGCCAGAGCTATTGCCCTAAATCCTCAATATTTGTTTGTAGATGAACCCAATTCCGGTTTAGATCCACTGACGGCTTCAGTAATAGATAAATTAATTAAAGAATTGACGGAGGAATTTGATATGACGACAGTGATTGTTTCGCACGATTTAAATAGCATGTTAAATATCGGAGATAACATCATGTTCTTATATAAGGGCGAAAAAGCATGGCAAGGTTCTAAGGTAGATTTACTTCAGCCAGATCATCCTGCCCTTGAAGAATTCGTATTTGTTTCTGACTTGATAAAACGCTAATGGATCCAAAAGCAAAAATAGAGTCCCTATCAGAACAAATAAGACAGCATAACTACAATTACTATGTGTTGGCAAAGCCTTCCATCTCCGATTATGATTTCGATATGCTTTTAGAGGAACTGGAATCTTTAGAAGCTCAATATCCGGAGTTTCAGTTGAAGGACTCACCTACCCTGAGAGTGGGTGGAGAAATTACCAAAGAATTTCCTACTTTCATTCATATACGTCCCATGCTGAGTCTTGGTAATAGTTATTCCAAAGAAGAAATTTTAGAATTTGACCAGTCGGTTCAAAAACTGGCAGGAGGTGCTTTTTACAATTATCTATTAGATCACAAGTTTGATGGGGTATCTCTAAGCCTCCATTACCGACAGGGGCTATTGCAAACAGGAGTTACCAGAGGAAATGGCGTTAGTGGAGATGATATTACAGCGAATGCGAAAACTATTCCTACTGTTCCCTTAAGACTCAGAGGGATAGATTATCCTGAAGAAGTAGAAATACGGGGGGAAGTGCTAATGTTGAAGGATGATTTTAATTCATTAAATCGAGAAAGAATAGCTTCAGATTTATCTCCTTTAATGAATCCCAGAAACTCTACGGCAGGAACACTAAAAATGCAGGATTCTTCTATCGTTGCCAAAAGGAAGCTCTATTTTTTCGCCTACAGTGTACTAAGTGATACTCCTCTGACAGAAACAGATGAAGATCACATGAAATTGTTACATTCTTGGGGATTTAAGTTGAGTGGGGCCTATGAAGTTTGTCAAAATGTAGAGGAAGTGATTAATTACCTTGATCGTTGGGACAAAAAGAAAGAAAAGCTGGCGTATGGAGTAGATGGTGTAGTTATTAAGGTCAATCAAATATCGTTAAGGGATGAATTAGGTACAACAGCAAAAGCACCAAGATGGGCTATAGCCTATAAATATAAAGCAGAAGAAGCGATAACCACTGTACTATCTGTTGATTACCAAGTGGGAAGAACCGGAAAGATAACTCCCGTGGCCAATTTATCTCCCGTGTTATTAGCAGGAACTACTGTCAAGCGTGCATCATTACACAATGAAGATGAAATTAAGCGACTAGACTTGCATATAGGTGATAAGGTGAGGATAGAAAAGGGAGGAGATATTATCCCTAAGATTACAGCGGTGCTGATAGAAGAACGCGAATTAGCTGGTGAAGCGGTAATATTTCCAACAAATTGTCCTGAATGTCAAACACCTTTGATCAAAGAGGAAGGGGAAGCGAATCATTATTGCCCAAACGAAAGTGGATGTCCTCCTCAAATTAAAGGGAGAATACAGCATTTCGCCAGTAGACAAGCTATGGATATAGAGGGATTGGGTAAAGAAGTCGTCAATCAACTGGTAGATGCAAAATTAATTAACACTTACAGCGACCTGTATAAATTGACATATGACCAAATAATTAATTTAGATCGCTTTGCAGATACATCGGTGCGAAATTTGCTCAATGGTATAGAGAATAGTAAAAAACAACCCTTTGAAAGAGTCCTATATGGATTAGGTATCAGATTTGTTGGCGCTACAGTGGCGAAAAAGTTAGTAAAATACCTCAAAAGTATAGACATGATCCGACAAGCTACCTTAGAGGAGCTAGAGGCTCTTCCCGATATAGGCCAAAGAATCGCGAGAAGTGTTAAGGATTTCTTTTCTTCAGAACGTCATCAAAATCAGATTGAAGAATTAAAAAGTGCAGGCTTACAATTACATGAAAAAGAAAAAAATCCACAATCCGGTAAATTAAATGGGAAAAGTTTCGTAATTTCAGGTGTTTTTTTAGGATATAGCAGGGAGGAAATCAAGGAGAAGATAGAAGTTCAAGGGGGTATCATAAAAAGTTCATTATCAAGCAAAACTAACTACTTATTAGCGGGACAAAATGCCGGTCCTTCCAAGCTATCTAAGGCGGAAAAGCTTGGCGTAGATATTATAACAGAAGAAGATTTTTTGCGTCTACTCTAATGGAATGGATAAATAAAATGAAGGAGCGCTATACAAAAAAGCGCATACAAAATCTCGAACAAATTTCGTATCCAAGACAGTTTATTGATTTGGAGAGTGCGAAAAGTATTGGAATGATCATCAATATTACTGCTTGTAATAATGACGACCTGGATCTTATTCATTCCTATGCAGAGGCCTTGCGAAAGCGTGGTAAAAAAGTGTTAATGATCGAAGTCAACTATGATAAAAAATCAGTTCCTTACTTCGAATACTCCCTTTTTATAAATCCTACCAAATTAAACTGGTATGAATATCCTATTCCTTCTGTAAAAAAACAGATTGAGCATTACGATCTTGATATTCTGATGAATTTCGATCCATCGCATCGAATGACCTCCAAGTACATTTGCAGTATTGCCAGAGCTAAAACGCGCACAGGAGTAAGGATTGAAGGTTTCGAAAGTTGCTATGAATTGATGATCAGACATGATGAAGAAGAAAATGGGAAAGATATGCAGAGTATGATCAAAGAATTCGACTACTTTCTCAATATGATTGATTAACCATTAATTTTATAGCACAGTTTTGTATCTTAGCTGATCTATATTCACATTTCTCAATTTTAATAGGTCATGCAAGCGCTGTTCAAAGGACTGGGAGTAGCTGTCGTTACTCCTTTTACGGATCAGAATAAAGTGGATGAGGATGCGTTAAGATCCATTATTAATCACCTTATCTCCAATGAAGTAGACTATCTGGTAGCATTAGGTACTACTGGAGAACCAGCTACATTAAGCGAAAAAGAAACACATCACATTCTAGACATATTCTTTGATGAAGTATCAGGAATGATACCAGTTATCATAGGATGTGGCGGCAATAATACCCGAAAGATCAGTAAGCAGATTCAAGCTTACTCGAAACAATATAAGGTCGGAGGATTTTTGAGTGTAAGTCCCTACTATAATAAGCCGACGCAGGAAGGGATCTTTGAACACTTCAGCACCATCGCAGAACATACAGATGAGCCCATCATCTTATATAATGTCCCGGGGAGAACTGCTTCTAATATTTCTCCTGATACGGTCATTAAGTTAGCGAATACCCATCCTAATATTAAAGCCATAAAAGAGGCATCAGGAGATTTACTTCAAGTAATGGAATTGATACAGAGAAAGCCCCCCGAGTTTCAAATACTATCAGGAGATGATTTTACAGGCTTCAACATCATCGCCCTGGGGGGAGAAGGGATTATTTCAGTGGTAGCAAATGCCTTTCCTTCTGAAATGGCCGCGCTGGTAGCATATACAAGCGAATCTCATTTATCGAATGCCAGAAGCATTCATTATCAATTACTACCACATATGCATTTGTGTTTTGAGGAGGGTAATCCAGCAGGAATAAAAGCTATATTAGCTGAAAAAGGGCTGTGTAAACCGAACGTAAGACTACCACTCTTATCTGCTAGTGAGAAACTAATTCAAAATATTAAAAGACAGCTGGCATTCACTAGTTGAATGCCAGTCTATGTATTCCAATAAACTATTTCTATTGGATAGATTGTTATTTAAAGACTAAAGTTGTAGTTGCAAACACAAGCTAATACTCTGTAATCAATCAGGCAGAAGCTTTTCTTGAATTTTTAACTTCCTGGATTTCTTTTCTCATTTCCTGAGCCAGGTCTTTAATGTCTTTAAGTATTTTTCTAGCACGAGTTCCGGCAGACTGATTATCCTTATCGTAGAATTTAGTAAAGTCTTCTTCCATACTCGTTACTAGTTCCTTTAACTGAGCAAACTTCTCCATATCATCATGTATTTAAATTGCTGAAATATATACAAAACTGGAAATATAAACAATATAAACATTATAAGATCTTCGCCAATTCTGCCTCTTTACTAATATAATAGCCCGATTCGACTTTTTCTCTAATAGCTTCAAAGGCTTCCAGGGTGTATGTTACATCTTCTGCTGTATGTGCAGCCGTAGGAATAATTCTCAACATTATTACTCCCTTCTCCACTACAGGATAAACTACTCCCGATACAAAGATATCATGGCTTTCTCTCAAATCAGTAATGATCGCAATCGCTAATCTTATATCCCCTTTAATATAGACAGGGGTAACTGGAGAATTCGTATCCCCAATATCAAATCCTCTCTCTTTGAGTCCATGTTGAAGCATATTGACAATATCCCATAATTTCTGCTTCAACTCGGGCATAGACTTGAGCATCTCTAATCTTTTCAGTGCCCCCACCACCATAGGCATACAAAGAGATTTAGCGTATATTTGACTACGCATGTTATACCTCAAATAATCTACAACTTTCTTATCTCCACAAACGAAAGCCCCGAAGCCTGCGAATGATTTTGCGAAGGTGCAAAATAGCACGTCAATTTCATCTTGAACTCCGTATTTTTCGCCTGTTCCTATTCCAGTCTCTCCCATTACACCGAATCCATGCGCATCATCAACAAATAATCTTGCACCATATTTCTTTTTTAATACCGCAATTTCATCCAGTTTCCCAGTATCTCCTCTCATTCCAAATACCCCTTCTGTAATAATCAGAATTCCTCCACCTGTTCTTTCAACAATTTTTTGTGCCTTCTTCAATCGATCTTCTAATTGAATCATGTCATTATGAGCAAAAACAAAGCGCTTAGCTAAACTCATACTCATTCCATCCATAATACAAGCATGGGACAATTGATCATAGACGATGACATCTCTTCTGTCCGTTAGCGTATGCACAATAGATACACAGCCTTGGTATCCAAAGTTTAACAAAAAGGCATCCTCTTTTTGCATAAACTTTGCTATTTTACCTTCAAATTCATCGTGATATTTGGTATGTCCAGTGAGGAGTCGGGATCCCATGGGAGCAGCCAAACCAAATTGGGCAGCAGCTTCAGCATCAGCCTTCCTAATTTCGGGATGATTAGCTAAACCTAGATAACTGTTAATAGACCATACAAGGACATCTTTTCCGTTGAATTTCATATGTGGTGAAATCTCGCCTTCTAATTTGGGAAAAGTTAAATATCCGTGGCCGTACCCTGCATACTGACCTAAGTCAGTCTTCATGTTTCTACTAATTTTATCAAAGATATCCTGCATATTCTGTTTCTATGTTATCTTAAAGAACACGCACAAATTTAAAATTATTTCCTAAAATTGAAAAAAAAGCGCCTATGAACGAGATAAAACACTATGCTTTAAGAATGTATGGAGGCCCTCATGGGAGTAACTCCGGAATAAGGGGTCAAATTCATTTGTTTAGCCCATCTAACAAGATGTTAGGCAAAATTGACTTCTATGATACTGACCATACTTTGCCTCCCGACGCTTCGGAGCCATATATTCATTCGCACATGCACATTTCTGAGTGGCCACTCATCGTAGACATGCTAAGGAATGAAGCTCCTGTATATCTATCCTACCATTCCGGAAGTGATACCATCTTTTTAAGTACCAGCCAGGAGCCTGTAGGAGAAGGAGAATAAAATTCCCAAATAATAAACCATTCGATTCAAGAATAATACAATTTAGCATTAAATATACTCAGATCAGCTAATTAACCAATTATTTAATGTATCTATTTTTTTATTTGCATTCATATTGAAAAGGGGCTAAACACCATCTTTTCGATGAAATTTTTCAGCTATCTATTCTTCATGGACAAGGTTTAAAGTTTGCGTGACTCCTGGTTTATCATAATATATGATGAAACAGGAGTTTTCTTTCATATTTTTCCTTTTTATTCGTGTGGCTATCTTAATTTTGCTTAATTCGGAAAAGGTAGTTTATATTTCAACCTAACAAGTATAGATTACGATTCTAAGCGTCAATTTTCTTCTACATGTTTGATGAAGCCATTCGAGTTTTCGCCACAGGCGGAACCTTTGATAAAGAATATAATTTTATTAAAGGGGAACTGTATTTTAAAGAAAGTCAACTTCCCAGCATGTTTGAATTGGGTAGGTGTACCTTAAGTATTCACCTTCGTACCTTAATGATGGTAGACAGTTTGGAAATGACGGAAGAAGATAGAGAAATAATTGCCCGAAATTGTATTTCCTGTGCTGAGGGTAGAATTGTTATTACACATGGAACCGATACAATGGTAAAAACGGCTAAATTATTAGCTTCAAGAGTCTCCGATAAAACCATTGTATTAACCGGAGCCATGATTCCTTATAAATTTGGAAGTTCCGATGGATTCTTCAACCTTGGAAGCGCGCTGGCTTTCGCACAAATTCTCCCTCATGGCATTTATATTGCTATGAACGGAAGATATTTTCATTGGCATAATGTGATAAAAAATACAAAAACAGGTTTTTTTGAAGAATTAGAGGATTAACAACTAAAGCTTGATCGGAGTAATACAGGCCCCTCTATCTACTTATCTTCAGCCTTTACATGAAAAGTAAGGTATTTTTTTGCTGAATCAGCAATCACCTTTTCCACAGGAGTATATGAAAAGCCATATTGTAGCAATTTAGTACCATCATACTTGTAAGAAGATATAGCACTACGCATAGAGGCTATAGTAATAATGGGTTCTTGTTGACTTACAAGTGCCCACCACTCAGATACATATCCTGCAACCATGCTTAATTGAGGCCGGAGTTCTTTTGTCGGAGCTTTCTTACCTAATCCTTTGGCAATTTCTTGAAACAGCTGTTTCTGGCTCATATTTTTTGCCACAAGAATAAATCTTTCACCAACAGGTACTTCTGAGTTAAGTAATAAGGCAATGCTCTCTGCTACATCCACCGCTCCTACAATCCCATGGGAAGCTCTATTGTAGAAAGTTAGTCCCTTATCAACGATAGAAAATAATTTTGGAGTTCCAGAACTCCACTGAGTATCCTCCCCAAGAATTACTCCAGGATTTATCATTGTAGCATGTAATCCTTCTGCTACTCCCCTATAAACTTCTAATTCAGCCAAATATTTCGTTTTCGCATAATCAGAAGTGTGAGACGTTTCTTTCCAGGGAGTATCCTCATTGATCACCGACCCAACCTCAGATTTTCCTAAGGCAGCAATAGAACTCACATGGATCAAACGCTCAACAGAGGTTTCCAGGCATATATCCACTACGTTTGCCGTCCCCTTCACATTCACTTCAAACATTTGTTGACGCTGCTTTTTCCAGAAACTAACGACAGCAGCAGCATGTACGACCTCAGAAACTCCTTTTACAGCTTGCAACAATGAAGTAATATCGGTAACATCTCCTTCTATAAGCTCAATCCTTGGATTACTATCCTGTCCATTCGCCCCATCAGGCGCTAATGAATGTAACCAGTTCAGTTCCCTGTGTTTTGCATTTCGCACTAATAACCGAAGATGATACCCTCTTTGATAAAGCATTCTAACAATGTATTTTCCTAAAAAGCCCGTTGCACCTGTAATGAGAACCATTTATCTATTGTATATTTCAGCTTTATCAGCTAGTAACCGTTAACTAGTCCGTTGCAATTATAATAGCTGTCGTGAATTTTTTATGGAATTAGCACATTTTTTTTCAACAATAAAGACATCTTATTCATCGCATGAAAGTATTGGGGCAGATATTCACGCCTATCGATACACCTTCCCGGATTGGGAACAGTGTGATTTTGCGATTCTCACCACTGCTGATGAGCTCTCAGGAAATTCCTCTCTACAGTCATTTTCTTTTGCAGAACAATGGAGAAGTCTCTTCTATACACTGTCAAGGCCTATTGAATATATGTCTATCGCTGATCTGGGGAACTTCAAATCCCAAAAAACCCAAACAGCTACGCTGGAAGCTTTGGCTGAATGTCTCCAGCAATTACTTGCAGCTCAAAAAATTTGCCTGATTATCAGTCCGCATTCCCATATTATTTATTCACAATATATTGCCTATGAATCCTTTACTCACCCCGTCCAATATGTATCTGTCGATTCCATGCTGGATCTGGATGAGATCAAAGGTGACCTCCAACCGGATAATCTACACACCGCCATTCTTGCTCATAAACCGAGACATTTGGATCAATTCACTAACCTGGGCTATCAGTCTTTTATCACAAAACTATCCCACAAAAACCTTCTAAAGGATAATTATCATTTTCTTATCAGGTATGGAGACTTATATAATCAAATAGCTGAGGTGGAACCTTATGTAAGAATGGCGGATATGCTTAGCATTGATATGTCTGCTGTTCGCAAAAGTGAAGCACCTGCAGCAAAAAGAGCAACTCCCGGAGGATTTTCTGTGATGGAAATTTGTCAATTGGCGAGATATGCTGGATTGGGATATCAACTATCATCTTTTAGTATTTCGGGAATGTTTATAGAAAAAGATCAACATAAACCTACCACTTACTTATCAGCTATGATCTGTTGGTACATTATAGAAGGATACTACAATAAAAAGGAAGATTTTCCCTCACCTGATAGGAGCAATCTTCAAACCTATAAAGTTCAGTTACATGCGAGTATTCCTTCACTTACTTTTTACCAACACATTCAAACCGGAAGGTGGTGGATGGAAATCCCAAGTCCTGGGCAAATTGAAGAACAGGAAAACGCAACCTATGCTCCTCTTTTATATCCTTGTGCTGAGTCGGATTATTTATATGCCAAAGAGGACCTAATCCCTGAAAGATGGTGGACTATCTTTCATAAATTAGGTGGATAGCTTAACGGAATGAATTTAGGTAATTACTTCACGCTACAGACTCATGAGTCAAGGGAAAATATATACTGTTAACAGTATAACGACCTCTTAGCAGACTTTTAGCTGTTTGTTTTCCAAATATGATGTAAATATCTCCTCCAGGGGTATTTTCCAAATATGATTTCCCTTGTTTATCTTTTCCAAATTCTCCGATGGCAAGAACTATGGATTCTCCAGAAACAAATTCTATCTCTATATCGCTTGGGAAATAACACTTCTTTCCGGCTCTATTTTTGATCCAGTCCCAAAACACTTGTATGCTCATGACTGGTTTCCCTATTATGGTCTTATAGGCATTATCATCACTCACATCCCAACATTTAAGATCTTGCTTATCGAAATACGATTCTTCCAGAAGTGTCCCTAAGCCTGGATAAAAATGAGAGCGTTCGCTATTCCACGCCAGGTAAAATATTTCCGAGGTATTTGTTTCAAATTCAATGGCAAAGTCTACACGGTGATGATTATCGATAGAGAATCCTCTTTCAGGTTGATTCAGCTCGTAATATCGCACTCTTTCAATACAAGAACCAATGAGACGATTCATATCGGCCTGCATATCACGGTTCATCTCGTATAAATCCATAGTTTTCCAACACTCAAATTTAATAATAGTACTACGCACACTGGGAAGAGGAGTTTTCATAACTTCAATTTTTAAGACCAACCCATAAAAACAATGGTTAAACAACTGGATTTTACAGATGAATGAGATAACTATGGGATTCGTAACCAGTCAGAGGCGACTTTTTTCCAATTAATCCAAAAATAGGAAGTAGTTGTTGTTAAGGATCATGCAAAATATTTTGCCTCTTTAGCATTCTTCCTTATATTCATTCATCAGTATTTCAATCATCTTTCATCTCTAAATCCACACTTTCTATGCTTGGATTCATTATTTCCGCACTTGTAACAGGAGGAGTCATCATATTATTGGCTTACTTGCTACCTCAGGTGACGGTAAAAAACTTTTTAACCGCTGTATTGGTCGGAGTATTAATCGGAATTGCGAATGGTGCTCTTGAATTTATCTTGAACAGCATCGGAGTTAGGCTCAACATGGCTAGCCTGAGCATTGCATCTTTGATTATCAGTACAGCTGCAATCGCTTTGGTAGATGCACTTATACCAGGTTTTAAGATTAAAAACTTTTTATGGACCTTTATTTTTGCAGCTATCCTCGCATTGATCAATGGTATATTTCTTAATCTGGTTACAACCTGATAAGAACTTTCTTTTATCATTTCCCTAAAGAAAAACTGCTTTGAAAGCACTTAATGAGTGTTGACAAAGCAGTCTTTATGTTAATCGTATTGTTCTGGGAGATTAGTACCAGCCTATAAATCCATTAAGCATATTTATCCAAAAATAGATTAAGGTCCATGAGGTCATAAAATCGTTCTTCTAGCGTTTGCCTGTCCCAATCCCACCATGCTGAAGATAACAGCTTTTCTATTACATCATCTGGAAACCGTTTTTTAATCACTCTTGCCGGAACCCCTACAGCTACCTCATAATCACCAATATTTTTAGTTACTACCGCACCCGCTCCAATAACTGCCCCAATTCCCACCTGAACCCCAGGCATGATCGTTGCACCATGGCCTATCCAAACGTCATGGCCTATCCTGCATCTGGCATCTCTTCTCCACTGAAAGAAATCAAGATCTTCCTCTGTGTCAAACCCATATTGTATTCTTCTATATGTACAATGATGTTGAGTTACTCTCCACTGTGGATGATTTCCCGGGTTGATTCTAACACTATTTGCAATAGAACAAAACTTTCCTACATCTGAATAAATAATCGATACATAACCTGCTGTATAACTGTAATCATCAAAAGTTGACTCTGAGATAGTAGTATAAGGACCTAAAGCTGTCCAACCTCCTATTTCGCTATCTCTTACTCTGGCAGTTTCGTGAAGGTAGGGCCTATCACTTAATTTTTTTTTTCTTTTTTTGGCCAATGGGTCTACAACTGGAAATGTTTCGATTTTGTGTAACATAGTTTCATACTTTATACCCCTGTTAATTGATTGTTATTGATAATTCTTAATTCACCGATCACCTGAATGTTTTATAAAATAGTAGCTTGGATCCCCTGTGTAAAAATTAAACTTTGCTAAATGCTCATAATTCCTCAATTCTACTTTTTCTATGTCAAATACAGGCATGTTGGTAGTAACTTCTTCATTTAATTCTATCAAGGTATTAACCAAATGGCCTTTTTCTTTATCCCCTAAATTTCTGCCAATATAAGAGAAAGTAATATGCCCGATGAAGGGTCGTGTCCATTTTACATCTAGCTCATTCAACTCCGTATTAGAATAGATATTATTTCTAAACTTCAGTATACGCTCATAATCAGATTGTTGGTCAAAAACTCCTAATATCCCCATTGCCGTTCTGAATATACTTAATCCTATCAATTTCATCTTTATACTGGAATCCGAAGTAGAAGAGTCCATCGACTTTATAGCATCTTGAATAAAGATAGGATATTTTTCAGTTAAGCCTTTATCAACGATATGTTTTTGAAATCGATGAGCAGATAACGTATTCGCTATGGTTTGGTGAAAGCTATCAGGAGGAAGCATATAGTAAATCGAAGAAGCGTTCAGGCGACTCGCCAGGCGCCCCTGGAGTTGGGTAAGATAGGTAAACACGGAATTGTTAGAGCCAGCCCCCTCCACCATCGATAATAAAGCATATCCTCTATAAGGCGTTGGCTGCCAACCTTGTTCATTTAATTGAAATCGATCTGTAGGGACAATACGTTGACTGTCTTCACGAATTTGATCGGGACTGACATGCAGATATTGTCTTTCTTGATATTCTTGATAATCAAGATCCCGGGTGATAGCTTTGATTTTGCTTGACATAAGAAAACATATGATCTAGTTCTGGGAATCTTGCTGAAGAAACGATTTGTCCTTTGATAAGGGTAAAAGCAATCAGGGGAATGTCATCTATCCATTTAAGAATAATTACATCTGCATTTTTTCCCACTTGTATGCTTCCGGTTTCATGATCTAATCCCACGGCTCTTGCAGGATGATAAGAAATCAGGTTTGCAGCTTCAGGATAATTCAAATCTCCTTCATCTACCAGTTTTATGAGGCTGTGGATCATCGAAGGAGGATAATAATCGGAACAAAGGCTATTAATGGAACCATCGTGAACAGCAGAAAAGATATCGAGATTTCCCGACAGAGATCCCCCTCTCAGGACATTTGCAGCACCACCGATCACTGCCATTCCCTTTTTAGTAGCGTGCTTGGCTGTAGCTTCGTTTATAGGAAATTCACATATTCTAACGCCTAGGTTATACCACATATCTACTTTGTCCGGACTATCATCATCATGGGAAGCAATAGGAATATCTTTTTCTCTCGCCTTATCTGCTAGTGCCTTTAACTGATCCAATGAAGCTTTAGGTCTACTTCTGAGAGCATGTAATTTTTGAATGGCTTCTTCTTCAGTTAATCCCTTCTCTTTTAAATGAGCAATAAAACGTTCTTCGCCAAACTGTCCTTGTCCAGGCGTATGATCCATAAATGAAAGTAAATCCACTAGGCCTTTATCAAGTAAATTCATGCACTCTTCATAGGCATAGGCCCCAGTAATTTCAAATCGCAAGTGAATTTTATTCTGGATCAAGGTGTGGTTGTGGATGGCTTCATGAACCTCTTCAAATACCTGTACCCTTGGGAGTTGGCTTTGAGACTCTGCTTCTTTATACCCTAAATGCATGGCATGATAAACAGTGGTAAATCCACATCCACTCATTTTCCGCTCCATTTCCCTAACAGCAATTTCTACGGGAAAATTTGCTCCCGGTCTGGGGCTGATTTCATGGTCTAACGCATCCGTATGGAGATCAATAATTCCAGGTAAGATCATCATTCCATAACAGTCCAGAAACTGAATGGGGCCGGGAATATTTTCATTAGGTTTACCCTCGTAAATTTTTTTGATTTGACCATTTTCGATAAGGAGAGAACCGTCTGGGATTACTTGATCCGGAAGAACAATCTGAGCCTTGTAAAGTAAATGACGTTTCATGCTTACAGAATAGATATTGCTTCTTAATTCATTGAAAATTGTTGAGATAAATGTCCTTGGCTAAGATGCAACCGCCTGTCTACCATATTATCCAAGGTATATTCATCATGAGAAATACACAAAATAGACGTTCCTTTATCTTTCAACTCCAAAATCTTGGAGATGACCACATCCTTGGTTTTCTGATCCAAAGAAGCCGTAGGCTCGTCAATCAATAAAAATCGTGGAGTAGCGATGATAGCCCTGGCTACGTTGATCCTTTGCTGTTCTCCTCCACTAAAGGTAGTGGGAAATGCATCCCACAGTTCTCTGGGAAGTCCTAAATCAGCTAATAATTGACTGGCATGTTCCTTCGCCTCAGGCCAATCTTCCGCTTTTCGAACACAACTCGAAGCCACTACTTCTACTGCTGGTACTCTGGGAATAACCTGTAAAAATTGAGAGCAATAGGTGATTTCGTTTCTCCTGAGGTCGATGATTTTATGATCACTGGCAGCCACTAAATCCAGCCAGCCATAACGAGTAGATTGAAACATGATGGTTCCAGAGCTTGCGAGATAAGTGCGGTAAAGACATTTCATCAATGTCGATTTGCCCGAACCTGAAATCCCTGTAAGACCAATTATTTCTCCTTTATGGAGGTTAAAAGAGACTCCGTTTAAAGCATGAATTTGCTTATCATGCAAAATGTGCATGTGAAATTTTTTTTGAAGCTCTCTAACCTTCAGTAATATACCATCATCTAAATCTTTCATTCAATCGACTTTTTAATATAACAAAATAATCAATCCCTTTTAACTACAATACAAATATCTTGTGATCGAAGTGTTAAGAAATCACAGAAGCGAACTTACCAATAACTGTGTGTATGCATGCTGAGGGTCTTGTAATATTTGATCTGTCAAGCCTCTTTCAACAATACGACCGTTCTTCATGACCAATGTCCTATCTGTGAGCATCCTGATGACAGATAAATCATGAGAAACGACAATCATCGCTATTCCCAGCTCATGCTGTAATTTTCGAATAAGATCCAATACTTTCGCCTGAACGGAAACATCCAGTCCTGTAGTAACCTCATCCAGAAACAATAAGGGAGGATTGTTCGCTATGGCTTTAGAAATCTGAACTCTTTGCTGCATACCCCCACTAAAAGATGCTGGCATATCATCCATTCTGGCTACAGGTACTTCTGTTTTATCCAACAGATAACTTGCTCTATGTCTAATTCTTCCCACATGCAATTGATTTGCTCGGATTAATTTTTCAGCAATATTTCCTCCAGAAGAAAATTGAAAATTTAGCCCATCTCTGGGATTTTGATACACCATTCCCATGAGGTGATTCCGAAAATATCGTTTTCTCTGATTAGATACTTCAAATATGTTAGTTTGCCCCTGATCGATTTGGTGAATATAGGCTTCCCCCCCGGTAGGTTCATTATCGAAATACAACAACTGAACGACTGTACTTTTACCAGATCCACTTTCTCCTACAATACCCAGCACCTCCCCGGGATACAAATCAAATTCAATGCCTGCACATGCAACAATACTCTCTGTATTTGGACAAATATTCGAATGAAACTCAGGTCCGGTAAGTTTAAGTGTCTGCTCATCAGGCTCACCATAAATCTTGGTTAATCCCTTAACACGAAGCACCCAGTTTTCCTGATTATTCATGAGATGATATGGTTTTGATTCCGTTATTTTTATCTATTAATTGTTTTTTCCTCTTTTCGATATAGGGATTACTAAATTGTGTAATGAAAGCTCTCATTTCCTCCTTCATTTTATCCAGGAAGTTGCTGTCATTGATCACATAACTTCTACCACCATCATCTTTATACAATTCATCCATAAAAGCAGGCCCGTAAGCTGTTAATTCGCACAATTTTTCTGTAAAATCTTCTATATCAAATTTAACATCTTCGAATTCAAGCGGCTTCACTTCCGTATAAGGTGGAACAGCGTACAATCGCTTTTCTCTTCCTGCTCCAAACAAGTATAGGTTATCTGACATATGAAGATTAGGAACGTCCCATCGAGGAATAGGAGAAGGTGCCATCACAAAACGACGATGGACCATTACCGGATAACCAGCCCCTCTCATAATTGCCCCATATCGCACATAAGCTTCATACAGCGCCACCCACATTTTTGCATAATCAGCTTCCGCATGCATTTGACGGGTACGCATTTCATATCTTTCCACTCTACGGAGAGGCTCAGGTTGTGGTACCTGAAAAACCATAATCTGATCTGTTCTCAGCTTTTCTTCTGTAATTCTATGTCGGGTTTGAATGATCGTTGCTTCAGCCGTATCAAATGTGGTCGCACAAGCAGTACATTTATGTACAAAATCTCTCAAATTACAGGCATTTACACTGGCATCGCTCCCCTGATCTATGATTTTGAAAACGTCGCTTTTCCCAATGAGTGCAAGCGTAATATGTAATCCTCCTGTTCCCCACCCTCTTGAAATAGGCATCTCAGGAGATGAATACGGTACCTGATATCCGGGAATGGCCACGGCCTTTAATAATTTACGCCTGATCTCTTTTTTAGTCGATTCATCTATATAGGCATAATTATAAGCAGAGATAAACTTTTTATCTTCAATCATAATTGAGGTTCTGTTTGTTTGGAAGCTCCATTATTTCTTTCAGCTCCTTCCTTAATAACTTTTCTCAAATTGTCTAAGCCAGACATAAAGGTAACATAATGAGGAAGTTTTAAGTGGTTTGTAAAACCCATGGACTCAATTCCCTCTGTATGATATAGCACAAATTCCTGATCATTCGCCGGAGCTCCTCCTTGCGGATTCCTCATCGCCCGATCAAGGATTCCCATGCAAATCGCTTTAGTATCATTTTGTCCAAAACACAATCCATAGCCAATAGAGAAGTAAGGAACGGATTTCTTCTTTTTTACTGCTACTTTGGAAATCATCTCTGCCTCCGTTACGTCAATCTTTCCTATATATCTCTTTCTGGAAGTGGGATCCGATACATGAATGTCAACAGAACCATATCTTAGTTCTCCTACTGTCGGATGCACTCCTCCAAAGCCTCTCATACTACTATATCCTAATGCCATTAATCCTCCTGTCTCAGCTCTGGCCAGCATTTGTAACCTCGCTGAACGGGGAGCGGGAAACTTGATAGCTTCTCTTGTAATATCTTTGACTATTTTATCCCCTTCATCCCCCACTTCCTTTAATAATCCTTCATTTCTAAGAAGATCTATCACCTTTCCATATGATTTCACCTGCTCTAACATTCTACTCTCTACCACCCCTTCAAATTGTTTGAGAAAAGTATTTAAATCTCCCAGTTTTTCTTGCACTTTAGTCAGATCCAGGAGCCGCTGTGTGTAATCTTTAGTAGGTCCTAAAATTTGGCCTCCGGGGATTTCTCTGAAGGAAGAAGAGATACGGCGCTTTACAAACATATTTCGCGTATCTATGATTTCTGAATAATAGTTGCGTTGTAAGGTGGCTCTGAAGGCACGAAGAATAAAAGCACCTTCTAATACATCCCCTTCTGCCTGTTTAAAAGCTATGGCAGCATACTCCGAGTCGTAAAATCCCCCTTCTCCCATAATTTTATCCAAGCCCAATCTAAATTGAGCCTGAATCTGCTTTATTTCAACAGGAGAGGTAAGCCGACTGACCCGATAATATTCAACTAAACTCTTTGCATGTTGGATCGCATCTTCTCCACCTTTTACTGCTACGTATCCCATATTTAATACTTTTTATATGCTCAGTTGGTATAACCTATTGGTACAAAAATATTTACCCCATTTATATCAATGTAAACTGACAGGATCGGGGCATTCCTACTACATTTCCAGCAATATCAGTCCAAAATACATCTACTCCCAAGGGATATTCAGCATTCACTTCCCGAAGAGCAGTAATCATCTCCTCGACATTAGCCCGACCTTCTTTTAATATGTTTAATTGACGTACGCCTGGAATTCCCGGGCCTTTCATTTCCAGTATGACTCCTACTTCTTTGCCTTCTGTAGCTAATGCTGCTACCTGAATGATAACACTCGCACTTTGATCCGGATAGGTCCAAACACCTTTGTTAGCTTTTCGAATAGCTTCCGGCCCATCATTGAGTTGAAGGAACATAAAATCGGCTACTTCTGCTTCAGTCCATTGGGAGTTGGTGTTAACAGTAAAGTAGGCTTGCCAATCCTTATATAGAGGAAGATGAAAAAATTGAACGTCTTTATTGAGCAATGCAAACCCAATTAACGCTGAGGAAATAAAAAGATCCTCAGGAGGATGTAAGCCTTCTTTGGTGAGCGATTTCAATGATCCCGGTTGAGACATGGCATCTAATAACACGCGAAAATCTTCTTGACTATCGAATATAGGATCGTATAAAGTTTCTCTTTGCATAGTTATGGTGCTCCGAAATAGTTGATTAGTGTTTGTCCACACCGTTAAGCCTCGTCCATCAATTTAAAATCGACCCTAGTTGTGAGGATCTTGTTATACTCTTTTTGTTCCCTTTGTTGAATTAATTCAGCTTGTTGATCAAGAAACATCTGTATCTCTTCGGGAATCTCGCCATTGATCCCCTTCTCAAATTGAATGATGGCATCTATCACAGCCATACAGTAGGCACGTTGGGGGTGGTCCCCTAAACAAATGCCATAGCCGGTTATTTGATCTATTCCTACTTCACAATCTGTAGTAAGAGCTTCGCCCAGATAGAATTCCTGATATTCCACTGAATCCTCTGCTCGAATCATCGTTAGAGAAAGTGCTGGTGCTTTCAGGATTGTTATCGTATACCTTTCTTCTAAGCCCTCAATCAATTGTACCAAATTCTCCTGCTCACATTCTACGCAGATATAATCAATCTCTCTTTGTTCCATATTTAGTGTATTTGACGATTCAATATAGGTGCTAAATATTATGATAACGTTAGCATTTGAAAGGAAATACACATAAACGACTAAAATCGTCTAAGAGAAAGAGCTATTTGTGAACCATTGGCAATCTAAATCAAATATTAGTACATTTCATTATAAGGTATTATCCAGCTCCATTTTATGTTCATAAATATGCGAAGTAACAGTAGTTTCTTTCTCTCTCTAACCTTTTTTTCACGCAACTTTGGGTATCTGATCATCATCATTCTTTTATCATTTTCCCAATCTCTCTCTCTTTACTCTCAGTCTTTTAACAAGTATCCCAACATTTTATTGATTCTTACTGATGATCAAGGATACCACGACGTCTCATATTACGGAACCAAAGACCTACAGACGCCTAACATTGATCGTATCGCGTTGGGTGGAATGAGGTTTGATCAGTTTTATGCCAATTGTCCGGTATGTTCTCCCACCCGAGCAGCTTTATTAACAGGGCGTTATCAGGATTATGTAGGAGTGCCGGGGGTGATTCGTACCAATGAAGCAAACAGCTGGGGATATTTAGCTCTTACAGCCCAACTACTTCCGACCCACTTAACTCAAGCAGCTTATCATACGGCCATTATAGGAAAGTGGCATCTGGGATTAACTTCACCCAACACTCCAGTAGAAAGGGGATTCGATTATTTTCACGGCTGGCTGGGAGATATGATGGATGATTACTGGACGCATAGAAGACATGGAATTAATTATATGCGTCTGAATGGGAGAGAAATAGATCCCGAGGGTCATGCTACTGATTTGTTCACAGATTGGGCGGTTAATTATATTCAGGATCAGGCAGATGATGACAGGCCCTTCTTCTTGTACCTCGCTTATAATGCTCCACATTTTCCAGTGCAACCTCCTGAGGATTGGTTGGCGAACGTATTTGAACGAGAACAGGGAATCGACTCTACCCGAGCAAAATTAGTGGCATTTATCGAACATATGGATGCGGGCATTGGAAAGGTAGTTCAGGCGCTTAAAGCTACGGGTCAATATGAACATACTATAATCATCTTTAGTAGCGATAATGGAGGACATCTCCCCAGTAAAGCTAATAATGGGCCTTTAAGAGATGGAAAGCAGAGTATGTATGAAGGAGGCTTAAAAGTACCTACCGCGATTAGTTGGCCAGAGCATATTCCTCCAGGAAGTATTTCTGAAGAAGTTCATCTCACCATGGATCTATTTCCCACTTTATTGGAATTAGCGGATATTCCGATTCCAAGTCATATCGAAGGAAGAAGTTTCCTGTCCGAATTAACAGGTGACGTATCGGAACAGGAAGTAAGACCTATTTATTTTTCCCGAAGAGAAGGAGGATTGGCATATGGTGGAAGAAGCTATTATGCAGTGCGTATGGGACATTGGAAGTTACTGCAACATACGCCTTTTAGTCCTTATGAATTGTATCATTTGGAGAGAGATCCATTAGAGGAGCATAATTTGGTGGAGGAAGAACCTCTTATGCTTGATTCTCTTAATAAGCTGTTAATGCGGCATATTCAGCTAGGAGGGAAGGTACCCTGGCAGGAAACTGAGTAAGTGAACATGATTATTGTAGATGAGCTAATTATTTACTCCACTAATAGGTCTGACTGAATCTGTAACCTACTGAACGCACCGTTTCTATCTTTTTCCGATAGTGTTTCAGCTTTTTTCTCAGGCCGACAATTTGTACATCCACAGATCTTTCGGTAGCAAAATAATCCTGACCATTCATCATTTCAATGATTTGAAATCTATTGAACACTTTTCCAGGTCGTTTAGCCAAAAGTAAGAGCAAGCGAAATTCGGTGTACGTCAGGTCCAGCGCATCTTCTTTCAGGAAAGCCTGATAGGTATCCAGATCAATCAACAGTTCTCCTCTTCTCACTAAATTATTTCTCCCATTGATCGATTTTGGCTCTACCCCATTAGCTTCCTTCATCATCCGATTCCCCGTATCATTTCGTTTAATAATTTTCTTGACTCTGGTGCAAAGCTCCCGAAGTCTAAAGGGTTTGATGAGATAATCCTCTGCTCCCAATTCCAGGGCCGAAACTATATCAATTTCGTCGTCCCGACAAGTAATCATCACGAAAGGAATATGATTAAGTTCGGGGCTTAACTTGATTTCCCGGCATAGTTCCAGGCCATCCATTTCTTCCATGATCCAATCACAGAGAATTAACTGAGGAGGGGCTTGGTGAATACCCTGTAATGCTTGCAAGGGACTTTCATAGCACTTTACACTAAAACCTTCTCTATTCAGATAATAGTGCAAGAGATCTAGTATATCTCTCTCGTCATCTATTATAACTATTTCCTGCTTAGGCATACTGGCTTAAATTCTAAGAATCCTCCATATATATACCTAAATATTTGTCAACCAGTACACTAAAAAAATTAAATATGTGTTAATTTTTTGTTAAGACCCCAAAAATCAGGTATTTACCCATGTCCGAGAGGAATGGCTTCAATCGTTTTTTCGGTTGTATCCAAGATCATCACACCATTTGAATAGGGTTCCCCAGTCGCTTTATATCCTCTGACAACACATGGTCCATAGATCCATTGAATTTCTTCAGATAAAAGTCTGGTTCCAAATCCATATTTTTCCCATACATCTTTGGAGACTTTGGCAACTCCAGGATAGTGAAAATGTCCAGTAATCCCTAGCTGACAGCCTTGTTCCTTAATATAGGACAAATGCATTTTCCCCTCTTCTAAGGTTCGAGGATAATAAGACCTCGAACCCGTTATATCTGGATAAGCAAAATGGGTAAATAAAATGGACATTCCGTCTATTTCTTTTACGACTAACTCAGGCAATTCTAGTAAAAATGAAATATCTTCATTTCCTAAAAGGGGGGATAGCTCAAAATCATCATATAAAAATACCTTTCCCTCTCCTATCTCTTTCTTTTCATCGAAAGCTAATTCGTACCAGTTAGAAGGATAAGAGAATCCATTGCTGTAAGTAGGTAATTTTTTGATATGATGGAGATCGTGATTACCGAGAATAATGGTTGAACAGTATTGTCGGACTAATTGGATGCATTCATGTGCATTTCTCACATGAAGATGCTTATAATTTCTTACGTTGAAGCCTGCAATATCTCCGAGACAAACAATTTCATCACACTTATGCTGTTCAAATAATTGAAGAGCTCTCACCAGTGAAAGGCAGTCTTCATGCAAATCTGTAATAATGCCCAACTTCATTTTTAATGCTTACCCTTATATCTTGTTGCAAGTAATAGAGAATAAAATTTTACAAAAAATCGTACATTTTAATGCGTAGTCCATTAGCTAATTGTTAGCATTAAATAAATTTAATCCCATTTATGAGAATTATTACGCTCAACACCTGGAAGAATGGTGGAAATTATGAAAGAAGGGTAGAACTCATGATCTATGCCTTTAAAAAAATGGATCCGGATATTATCTTTTTGCAAGAATCCTTTCAATCTACTTTTTTGGGATTAGATACTGCGGCCTCCATAAGAGACGAATTGAAGATGGAATTAGCTCACACACCTGCCAGAGAAAAGGTGCGGCTTCATCATGGAAAAGCATGTATAAGTACTTCAGGCTTATCTACCTTGAGTAAATATCCTATTGTTTCCCATCAGCAGATCGCCTTACCACAAGATCCTCGGGATGGAGAACGAATAGCCCAATTATGCAGGATTGACGTAAATAAGATTTCTGTATGTAGTGCAAACATTCATTTTACCCATTTAAGAGAGGCGGATGAACTAAGACTTGAACAAACGAGACGCGCATTCGAAAAGATGATGGAAGATCAGAAATGCCTGATAACGCTGATGGCAGGAGACTTTAATGCTACGATTGATTCTCCTTCGTGCACATTTTTACAAGCACCTCCCATCAATGCCAGAGATAGTTTCAGCCTGTTATATAATAACTCCTCTACTACCCCAAGAAAGCCCACTATTGGAAACAGAACGATAGATTTTATCTTTTTCTTTCCCAATGAAGCAGGAATTTACCCAACGATTACTCAAACGAAAGTAGAGATGGACGACATAGATCCTGCTTATGGGTTGCAAGCAAGTGATCATGCTGCTGTACTTGCTGATATTAGCATAAATTAATTAACCCATTACTGAAACTCATAGGTAGATATGGTATTACTTGTCAATGGAGTGGGAATTAATACTCGCTTTCCCGATTTCATACTTTCCCAGACTGCGTCTAATATAAGCATCTGAGATAAACCATGGCTAAATGTACCTGCGTGATAGGAAGGCTCTTCTATAAAGTGTCTCAACACAAATTCCTTCATATTTTTCTTAGGATTAATGATATTCTTCATCGGTAAGGGATGTAACTCCTTCTCCACTGATTTTCCCAGAAAAATGGCAGGTTTTGAAAGATCAACTTTAATGGTCGCTTCCTCTCCATGTAGCCAACATTCACATTCTTTTCGGAAGCCACACACCTGAGAATATGATAAGGAAAAGGTGGCATTGTGCTGTTCAAACTGACCTATCATCATAAGATGATCAGGGATGCTCACTTCCGCTAACTGATCTTTTTTAACAATCCTGTCTGTTAGTATGATTTCACCATTGGCATAAATTTCAGAAATGGGACCGATCCAGCTAACCATAAGTTCAACAAACTTACCCAATTCGTGAATATTGTTTCCTGCTAAAGAACGATCATGTATCCAGGCATAACTACTGCTCCTATCAATGAAAGAGCCCTCATTAATCCTCAATTCTACGTGGATTAACTTTCCTAATTTTCTCCGAAGAAGATTTAGAATCATCTCATCATAACTTACACTAGGAGATCCTGGAAGACGTTCTGCTATTATCTGTGGATAGTTTAATTTAACATCTATCATATCCTGAGCCTCTGCAGCATTTTTACCCATACTGCCACAAATCAGGACATGTTTATCATATTCAAGGGCTTTTTTATAGAGCTCCTTAACTTTTGCAGGATATACATTCAGTATAACCAACTGGATTTCCGATTTTTTCAATAGAGACAGAGGGTCGCTAAACAATTCATCAATTTTATGGCGATTTACAATTTTTTTGCCTGTTGGTTTGTGACTATGGCAAATAGCGACCACTTCAATTGAGGGCAAAGAGACGATTTCATCAATGATGGACTGTTCAGGAGAATGTATGGTTTCTATTATCCCAAGCTTTAGCTTGCGTTTCATATGGTTTCACTCAAAGTTCAAAGGTAAAAACGAACAAAGCTTGATCTTTCATCTATTTTAGGTTCATCATTTAGATTTGAAATGATGGAAGCTTATGTTATTAGAATTAATAAAATGTTTGGTTAATTAATTTTTATGTGGGGGGTTCCCAATATGGATTACTTACTCTATGTTGGCCATATAGGGTCAAACAGTTAGCTATGAGCAAGGAGAAGTAGGCTGATGTAAAGGTCTTTAGGTAGTACATTGCTTGAGCATTCTTGAACTAAAACCAGACTTAATTACCCTTTATTCAAGATAAAAAAACCTCAAAAACAAATTCCACAAAATACCGGATGATCTATAAAAATACCGCTTTTTTAAATAACGATTCAATATGACTATATATTACAGTATATTTTATCCATTGGCCACAAAATAAAAAAAGAATAGGACAGCATAAATAGCTATCCTATTTTAGCAAAAAATACCCTTTTAATTTTCTTTTTTTCTACAAATTCCTTTATTCTACACTAATAGCTCCCAAATGTATAACGGATTCCTAATTGAAGTCTCCAGGGATTGCCATTGATAGGTTCTGTACCTGCCCCTGTTTGCACACCGTACTGATACGCCTGACTAGCCTGATCAAATCCAGTAACGCGCATAAAGTCTCTTCTTCTCCCAAAATTATGGCTTTGTCCCCATACCTCTTCTGTATTAAATATGTCGCCTAGGAAATTGGCCACATTAAATAAATCAGCAGTTAATTCAAACCCATGTTTCTGCTTTGTTTGAAATTTGTATAGTACCCGCATATCCACAAATGCAGCAAAAGGATTTTTTCCCCCATTTCTCTCTGCATACTTTCCAAAACTTTCCCTCAAGTAGGTTTTAAAGTTGTCAGGCGTATCAGGATCGTTTAATACTTCCTGATATCCTTCTGCAATGTTTACTGGAGTAGCAGGATCATTGGGATCAAATATGTAGGCGATATCATTTCTCAAGTTAAAATCTCCATTAACACTAGTGTTATCGTCCACATGTAGTGAATATCTTGTTCCTCCCGTTCCTGTAACCGTCACTCCTGCTTGAAGTCCTTTCCAACTGGGAGTAGCTCCATTGATAACCATTTTATGCGTAAAATGATTGTCAGAAAAGCCCCTGTTGAGTGCTCTTGGGTCCCCTTCTACTGGCAGGAAAGTAGAAGTATTGGCCACACAACAATTATAGGAACTATTGTCTCTGGTTTGATTAAAGGTATAACTTGCTTCAACATATCCATCTTTCCCAAACATGGAAGATCCCTCAACAATTATGGCATACTGATCCAATTCTCCATCAGAGGTAAGGACAAGGGTTCTACCTACCTGATCAGATATCCGAGAATTGGTCCAGTCTGTCAGCCCCCGATCTGTAATGGTCTCAGCAGGAACGAATACTTCTCGTCCTTCAACAGGAGTAACAAAGAATGGATCTTCTACAAGATTTGATTCCTGATATACATAATTATTGTTAGTAGCACTTCCCAACAGATTGACGGTGACATATGCCCTTGTTCCGAAGAAATGGGTATAGCTCAAATTAGCCTTCATAATGGTGGGCACTTCAAAATCATCACTTACTGCATTAATGGTAGAAAAAGGGACAACACCTTCCGGTACTCCGGGAACAGTAGAAGGATCTTGTCTGTAACTGACAAAATCTGGTGTGGGGACCTGATCGCCAGTTACATCTATGGCTCCCAATAACACTCCACTATTCTGAATGTTGTTCACCTGAGCATAATAGTGTGGTTGGGCAGAAAAGAATCCGCCACCTAGTTTAATCACGTCTTTTTCATTTCCTCCTATGTTCCAGGTAAACTGAACTCTTGGTTGAATATTATCCCAGTCTGTAGGGCGATTATCTGTTCTTAAACCAAGTTCATCAAACACTGTCTGATTAAAGTCAGCCGCATCCTGGAAAGAAGTTGCATCCCAACGGACTCCTAACACTGCATTCACATGTGGATGAATGTTAACATCTACCTGAGCGAATAAAGACAGATCAATTACCGTTTGGTTGACGATAGGTAGCCCCTGTAAAGGTACTTCGCGCGCGTATCTATTTGGAGTCATGTTAGCAAAATCTTCCAGAGAGTTAAAAAAGAATCTGCCATTTTGTTCATTAGATAATAAAGTCTCTAAAGAAGTGATCAGATTATCCGTTCCCAGGGTAATATTAAAATCACCGCGATTCAAATAGAGGTAATTTGCAATTTGCCATTGATCTTCCCTGTTTGTTTCCGGAGTAAATCTCTGTCCACCGATTTGTACACTCAAGTTTCTGGTTCTTCCGTTGGGCAATTCAGAGTTTACAAACACGATCGCTCTGGGAATATTACTAACGGGCAATTGGCTACTAGGTAAAAATTGGCGCTCGGCATGTTGGAACTGCACCTTAAATTCATTCGTCACTCGAGGCTTGAACGTAGAGCGGAGGGAGAATAAGGAGCTGTTTTCCCAGGATTGAAAATCAGAAAATGATTCTGCTAATTCAATACTGGAATTATCACTCACGCTAAAGGGATTTACCCAGCGGTTCCAGTTATTTCTAAATGTAAAGGTGTGTTTATCATTAATTTGCCAGTCTAAACGAGCAAATAAGGTATTAGCTTCCGTTTCTCTCTGAAATTGCCCTACTTGTTGAGCCTCACTCACTCCATACTGAGTACGGGCTATGTCGAGAAAGCTATTTAGGTTTTCCTGCGTAATTCCTATTCTATTCTCATCATCTTCTGTCTGCAAATCGGCGATAAATTGTGGAATTCTTTCATCCTGGCGCTCATATACGAGGTAAAAGTGAAGTTTGTCTTTCATCAGAGGCCCTCCTATACTCAATCCATATTGCGATGTAGAGAAATCTACTGTTCTGGGATTTCCTCTGATATCTTCATTGTTTTGCAATGCATCATTTCTATGAAAGAAAAAAGCACTGGCTTCAAGCTCATTGGTACCCGCTTTTGTAACTGCATTAATAGCTCCCCCACCTTGACGTCCTTGTGTAACATCGTAGTTATTCGTAGAAACTTCAAACTCCCGGATCGCTTCCTGAGAAATAGTATAGGGTCCACGACCTATTTCTCCGGCGGTTAATTGATTACGTGCGTTTACTCCATCTATGGTAATATTAGTAGAGGTGCGTCGTTGTCCTCCAAGGTTAATCGACCCTCCTCCCTGTAAAGGAGAAAGACTGACCAAACGCGTAAAATTTCTTCCTTCTGTGGGAAGGAGTTTAATTTGTTGTTCAGTGATTTGAGTCAAAGAACCCAATTTATCCAGTCTGTACCGAGGATCAGAAGCAGAAATCACCACTTCTTCCATCTCCATCGTACTTTCCAAGAGGTTGAAATTTACATTCACTTCATCTCGCAAGGTCACGAATAAACCAGATTTGTTCACAGGTCTGTAGCCAATAAAGGACACTGTAATGGCATAAGGACCTCCTAAAGGTAGCTGTTGGAAAAAGTAAGTTCCCTGAGCATTAGTGATAGAACCAGTTTGAAAGCCTGTAGCTTCGTTTCTTACCTGAACGGTAGCACCTTCCAGTGGTTCTCCCTGATCATTTAACACCTTCCCTTTAATTGTGGCATTGGTAGCTTGCCCCAAGGAAAGGAGAGGAAAGAAAACGGCCATGAGCAAAATTACACAAATAGCTATCAGCCCATCTCCCTTACGAGAAATCGTTGAGTTAAAATTAGACATGGTACGAATGTTTAATGATTAATTTTACCTTATCGCAAAATTATTCGACGCGAAGTGAGAGTTGATGTTAAATTTTAACATGAAGTGTTAAGGCTTCGAAAATTTAATGTAATAGTAATATTGGCATACGAATAACTACCTAACCGACTGACTACCAAATTATATTATACCATATTATTCATATATCAGATATTTCCATACATCCTATATAATATCGGATACTGAAATTTAATAGCGAGAGTTCCTTGAATTAATATGAAAGAAATAAGGGTAGGATTAATGAAAAATGAGGACAAAAAAAAACCGGGGGACTCGATCTACCTTCGGTAGAGAATCAACCCCAGCCCTTGCTCTTGCCCTAATTAAGGCAAATATGAGGCCAGGATGATGGCACACATAAAAATTAATCAGGCTAAACCCGCGATCTGTCATATACGATGTTTAAACGGTCAATTAGTGTGGGTTAATAGTCAAAACTCTAACGTACTATTTTTTTTTAGTCTCCTCATTGCTGTAGCTACTGTTTGTCTGGTAGTACCAGAAAGGTGTGCAAGATCCTGCTGTGATAAAAGATCTAATACTTTCCCTTCCGTACCATCCGATTTATTATAACTCAAATTGTAAGTTTTAAGAAGGTTAAGTATTCTCATATCTGTATTATTTGAGCACACAGCAAACATCCTCGCTTCCACTTTGCACCATCTGCTTACAATGTATTTATTGAACCACTCAGAAACATAAGGATCATAAACGATAATGTGTTTATAAAAACCTATGGCGTACATTCGCAATGTTACCGGAGCAACCACCTTAGAGAATTCCTGAAAATTATCTTCGTTTAAATATTGTAGATTACCGAAAAAATCGCCTTTGGTGAGTACATCGTAGAGAATCTCTTCTCCTTTAGGGGAGTAAGCACCGATTTTAACTACTCCCTCTAGAATTTCATACATGCAGTGTAATTGTGAAGGAGGCTTATATACATATTCTCCTCGCTTCATATTCACTACCCGAATCCTGTCTTCTAAATTATATTTGGCTGAACTGACCAAATAAGTATACAAATCGAATTCGTATTGCTGTTTCTTTGAAGTAGATTGATGCATGGCCAACAAATCAATATACCTTATAAAGGTACCTTGAGTCCTGGTATGGATTTGTCAGACCGAGTACATCTTAATCTTCCTCGCTTATATATTCTTCCTCCTCATCTTCTGCCAGCCTAACAAAAGCACTTCTTTTGGGTGCAGGCATTTCCTCATCTATTCCTCGAACCGTTTTCCAGATAACTTCATTGAATAATATATCCGGAGCTGCATCTTCTCTCGAAAGGTCGAATTCATCAGATAGTTTCGACAATGAATTGACCTCCACATTTTTCTCATCTAAATCTATTTGATTAGGAATAGCTTTATAAGGAGTATTATCAGGTGTATTCGTAAAACACGCATAAAAAGGAGTTGCCGCAGCATCATATTGACTCATGGGAGGAAGACCAAGTATCAATTCCATGGTTCTTAACATCGAGCAAGTGGAATACATATCGCTGACCACGGCCTTACGTTTTACGTACGGACTAACAACTAATGCTATTGATCTATGAGCATCTACATGATCAGGGCCATTCTGCGCATCATCCTCCAGGACAAAAATGGCAGATTCTTCCCAAATGGAGCTATGTGAAATATAATCTACCAATTTACCCACAGCTAAGTCATTATCCGCAACCATTGCTGCAGGGGTAGGAGAGCCTATTCTCGCACCATCTGTATGATCATTTCCAAAGCGAACAGTGTTAAAATGTGGTACCTGATTTATTGCTAACAACGAATCAAAATCCTTTTTCCAGTACTCAAAACGTTCAATATCCTTTATTTTAGTATCATATCCGGGAAATGTAGTCGATATATGCCCTTCTAAGCCTGGTATTCTGGCTTCTCCCCCAAAGGTAAACGCTCCATAAGATCGATAAGATATCCCAGCCCTCTGACAATAATCCCAAATAAATCCTTCATCCGGGTAAGCGATATCTTTCCCTCCTCCTTCATAATCATAGGTACCTCCCCTACCACTATATAAGGTAGGCCAGGTTTTTTCTATATAATCATTGGCATAGGCTGCGGTGGACCAGTTATGACCATCTGCACTGACTTCTGCATCTACATAAAAATTATCCAGCAGTACAAATTCTCTGGCTAGCGCATGTTGATTTGGCGTAACGGAATCAGGAAATAAACACAAAGTAGGATCTCCATTTCCTTCCTCTATATCACCGAATATTTGGTCATAGGTACGATTCTCTTTAATAACGTAGAACACATATTTAACAGGAGAATTAGGGCCCAAAGCAATAATATCCGAAGCCTTTTGAGCAGGCTCACCCTCATTTCCTTTGTAAGGTGTATTCTCGTATACAATCTGTGAATAAGTTGCTAATTCACTTTGATCGGGCATATCTATAATGGAAAGTACACCAGTAAACATTCTGCCAATGTATTCTGTCTCGTCGGTCCTTCTTTGATAAGGATCAGGACCATTCGGATTCGCTGCAGAGGATAACCCCTTCCCATTTGCTACATATATTTTCTCTCCTACAACGTTTACGGAAGTAGGATACCATCCAGTAGGAATAAACCCAAGCGAAGCACTTTGACCAGGCACGGACACATCGAATACAGCCAGACAATTATTATCTGCATTTGCTATAAACAATCGCTTATTATCCTCTGACAGCGCTACGCCATTAGGAGTACTACCCGTAGGCGCATCAGGATATAAAGAAGAGGAAATCGTTTCTATCGTTTTAAGCTCACGTGTATCAATCACTGACACTGTATTAGCATTCGCATTAGCTACATATAAATAGTATCCATCCTTACTCAATACCATATCATTAGGATGCGTATCTGTATCCATCTGAGCGGTAATAGCCTCTTTTTGAACATCATACACTAGCACTTTTTTACCTCCCCAAACGGATATATATAATTGCGCCCCATCCCTGGATAATAAACAAGTGTAGGCAGCGGCGGGAAGAGGTACACGCTTATGAACTGTCTGTTGGCCTAAATCATACACATACAAACTACTATCTTCTTTCGTAACCGTATATAAAAAGGATTCACTACTATCTACCACTATTCCTGCAATAGACATATTATCTCCTTCATATTCCCCAAACCCAGCACTTTGATTAGGTGTACCAATGACCAAGGTATCAGCGATAACAAGCGAATCATGTTCAAAAGTGTAGGCTAATATATTGTTATCGTTTCCTCCAGAGACGTAAATGCGATCCCCCCCCGAATTAAAATCGATCCCCACCCAGCTTCTATTTAATTCCTTCATGGCCACCAATTCCTCAGTTAGCAAATTGAATACCATCAAAGATTGGGTACTCTGTCCATTATTTGTTACTGCCAAATATGTTCGGTCAGGAGAGATCGCCATGTTTAAGGGAAGATCCCCCAAGGGAAGTTGTTTTCCTGGAGGTGTCAGGGACCAACCATTTGGTAAGGTGATTCGGGCTTTCTCCAGGCTTTCCTTTAATACGTTGGAAACTGAAGGCTGACGTTCCTGGCACCCCGAAATTACTCCGATAAAAATGAGGCTGATGCACAGGTAGGTAATGAAGCAGGATTTAAACATTTGCATGAATGTTATCGTTTTCAAAAATTATCCATTGATACAAAAAATATATTATTTCTAATTAACCGAAGCATTAATCTTTTATCTGTCTTCAGCTTTTATGTTCCCATTTCTCGCAGATATTATGGTTCCCGTGTATAAAAATGATGAATTTTCTATCCAAATCGCACAGGATGATTATATTCACTTCTATTTTATTTCAACTGAATAAACAGCAATCACAGCAATGGCCAGGGAAGGAACTATCGTTATTACAGGAGCTGGAGGGAACCTAGGCAGGTCAAGCGTTCAAGCCCTTTCTGAGGAAGGATTTCACGTTAGTGCGATCATAGACGCTCGCCACACCCTACCAGCTTCGACAGAACGTATCAACTATTACAGTGCTAACTTAACGGAAGAAGAACCTACAGCCAATTTAATAGACAGGATTGTGGAAAAAGAGGGAGAAATTATTGGTGCAGTGATGATTGTAGGTGGTTTTGCAATGGGAAGTATTTTGGATACAGATATGCCAGCCATAGATGAGATGTACAAGCTCAATTTTCAAACAGCATATCACACCGCAAGACCTTGTTTTCGACACATGAAAGCATCTGGTCAAGGAGGGAAGCTCATCTTTATAGGCGCTAAACCTGCAATGAATCCAAAAGAAGGAAAGGGAGTTCTCGCATATTCACTCACCAAAGGGATGATTTTTCATCTCGCAGAAATGTTGAACGCCGAAGGAGAATCTGATGGAATTGTCTCAACGGTTATCGCTCCCAGTATAATAGATACACCTCCAAATAGAAAGGCTATGCCCAATGCTAATTTTGATGATTGGGTCAGCCCCAAATCCATATCCAGGGTGATTGCTTTTTTATTTTCGGAGGACTCAAAGGACCTTAGATCACCTATCATGAAACTTTATGGAAATGTTTAGCGTATCCAGTCCTGCAATCTTTGTCTATGTTAGCTGATTTGTCGATGTTGTACCAATAAACAAACAGTAACATGTTCATATACCATACACCCATTATTCGCTTAACTCCTTATATCATTAGCTGTTGTTTGCTCATCTCTACAGCTATGGCACAACTCAGTTCCAGCCCTTCGGGAAGATTTACTTCTTCCTCAGATTCTGTAGCTGAAATGTTTCTACGTTATTATGACATCGAAAAAAGGCATCAGGAGCTCAGAGATAGTTTAGCATTGGTACAACAGGGATATCAGCGCATTGATCAGCGAGTAATAGGATTAAATGATGACCTCAGCACAAGTTTAAATCAGCTTAACAGACTCACAGAAAATGACGTGCTTTCTAAAGAAAGCCGACTCAAGGTTAAAAAAGACAAAATTATAGCTACTTCACGTTTTTTGCGTGCCTCCTTGAATAGTTTTGATGCAGTGGATGCCGCTTTGGCCCAGTCAGAATATCTCAATGATGTATCCCAATTAAACAGCCCTACTAATGAAGATTTGGGATTCTCGCTCAATGATGAAATTATCGAAATGCTGGAAGAGCAAATCATTAAAGCCAATTCACGCTTTAACGGTAAGAATCCAGGCAAGTTCAAAACTTTTGTAAAAACAATCATTGAAAACCCAGTAGTTACAGCAGTTTCCACCAGTGTCCCTGCCTTAGTATCTATCAGCTCCGTAGTTAATTTGGTTTCCAGCATATGCGTTCGTGAGCGCAATGTAACTGTGGAGGATTTTCAAAAATTTCGCGAAGGCCTCAAAAAATATATTACCCATTATGAAGCCTTAGCACAGGCGAGCTATGATTTCAATTCTAATGTAGATAAGCTAAAAGTAAAAACGGAAGCATTAAGAGAAGTGCTTCGAACATTTACCATAGAAAGAATCAATACCATTTCTCCTAATGCTGTCAGAGCACAAGATTCTCTCATGTTAAGCATGCTGCTGACCACACATTTCCGATCGGATAATCTGGACAGACAGGTGGGACGGATTATAGATGAACACAGGAATACCCAGTACAGACTGGATTATCAGTCTGCCTTGAATGATCCGAGACTGGATTATCCATTATATGCAATTAACCAAGCCCTGTTTATTCAGCAAGAATTGGAACAAATTACGAACGAATATATTTCTACCTACCAACTTTACCATCAACGACTCATGGATATTCTCAGTCGTAGTAAAACCCTATCCAAAGATCCTGATAAAGTCACTGCTAAACGTAAAGATCTAGATCAAAAGCTTGATCGATTAGTTGGTACCTTTAAAAAGAATGTAAAAATCAGAGAGGTTAATTTATATTTACACGAGATACCTGCTTATTGATTCTCGGAGATCTGTTAACATTTTTCCTACGTCCCTTGCCGTTTACCCTATTCGTATTGTTCTTCATCGGAAGGATTTGTAAAACAATGAATTAAATAGGATCTTAACGTAAGTATCAGATTGAATATATTTTTATGACCTCGGATCAACTCTCGGATCGGATAGCTAAGTGGTTTACTAAAGAAGTTATGATCCATGTCTTCTTATGGTTGCTGTATTTCATAGTGATTGCCTATCAAAAAAACAGGGTAAGTATCCAGCATGGAGGGCCTTCTTATCTGGAGCCAGCTGATTTCGTATTTGCATTAAATTATTTGGTGATCATTCTGATTATCAATTACTATCTCATCCCTCGTTTTTTTTATCGAAAAAAATATATCGTATTCTTTTTCTTTAGTATCATTATTTTAGCTTCAGGCATCTTGGTAGAAGAATATCTGCTGGAAAAACTATTTTATCCTGGGACAAGAAGAGCTGCTAGCTTTTACGGTTTTTTACCTACTCTTCTGGAATTCGGTCCTACTATTATATTTTTCGTCGGATTTAAATTGGCCTGGGACAATCTGCAAAAGCAATCCGATCTGGAAAAAGTAGAGAAAGAAAAAACGGAGAGTCAGCTGATGTTTCTAAAGTCCCAAATGAATCCTCATTTCCTCTTTAACAATCTCAATAATCTATATTCATATGCTCAGGAAAACTCTCCCAAGACCCTGGATATCATTATGCAGCTTTCAGCTATCATGCGTTATTTTGTCTATGAAAGTCAAGCCAACTATGTCCCATTAGAAAAAGAGCTTAAATATTTGGAGGACTTTATCATGCTGCAAGAGCTGCAAATGGAGAGCAGAGGGCAAGTTCATTATGAAGTGATAGGAAATGTACATGGTCAGATGATCGCTCCTATGATGTTAATTGCCTTCATAGAAAACTGCTTTAAGCACAGCTTGTCAAGTCAGGCAGAAAATATTTATATAGAAATTATAGCGGAAATTCAGGAAGGTAATCTGATATTCAAATGTGCCAATACTTTCTCAACCTCCAATCATTCTGCCAATGTATATCTGAACAAAGGAATAGGCCTAAAAAATGTACGTAAACGATTGGAACTACAATACCCTAATAAGCATGTTCTGGATATTTATACCAAAGATGATATATTTCACGTGGACTTACGGTTAGAACTACAGACTTATGCCGCTTAGTAGCATTATTATTGAAGACCAGCTTCCGGCCCAGCGTATACTTATAAGGTATGTAGAAGATGTGGCGGAACTTCAATTGAAAGGGACCTTTACCGATCCATTGACGGCTTTATCCTTCCTCCGCCATGAACACATAGACCTTATATTTCTGGATGTTCATTTGCCTAAAATGTCGGGAATGGAGTTTTTAAAAGTACTTCCATATAAAACCCATGTAATTCTCACTACTGCTTTTTCAGAGTATGCTTTAGAGGGATATGAGTTTGATGTAGCAGATTATCTATTAAAGCCCATTTCCCTTGATAGATTTGTCAAAGCAGTGTCTAAAGTTATCTATCCTGTAGATGTTACGTCTATTCCCTCTCAGCCTTCAGAACCTATCCAACCATCAGCCTATAGCGATTATATCTTTGTTAAGTCAGATCGAAGTATCGTCAAATTAGACATTCAGCTTATTGTTTATATCAAATCTGATGGAGATTATACCAGAATTTACACCCCTGGTAAGAATCATTTTCTTTCCTACACCTTGAAATATTGGGTGGACCTATTGCCGGATCAAAAGTTTTGCCGTATCCACAAATCTTATCTAATCAATATTGATTATGTAGAGAAGATTGAAGGGAACCAGGTTTTTTTAGCGTATGATGACGCGGTAGCACCTATTGGAAGAAGCTATAGAGATCGATTTATGGAACGGATCAATTTGAAGGAGTAGTAGTACTGGCTACTCCAGATACATTTCCCGGATATTCACGGTAGACTCCTTCCCTATTTTATCATAGTGTTCACTCAACCATGCATCTGCTTTTCTATATCCTATGTCAAACAGCTTCTGCAAAAAGCCCCAGGAGGTATTAAATTTGCTGGATACATTCAGATTTTGTACCTCATCTTCAGGATTGATGGCATGTAAATAGATTTTTCGATAAGCTCCCCCCAGATGAAGTCCCTTACTCATCAATCTATCAATCGTATCTATTTTTCGCATTTCCAGCATTAGCGATGAATTGAAACTCAGTTCATTCACCCTATCTCTAATCTCTGCTGAGGTGGTGGGAGTTTTATCTATATTGATAGGGTTGATCTGAACAATCATAATATTATCACATTTCGCATCAATCAGTGGAAAAATGGGTGGATTTCCCATAAATCCTCCATCCCAGTAATCCTCTCCATCTATGGTCACCGCTTTAAATAAGGTAGGTAGGCAAGCCGAAGCTAATACAGCATCTTTAGAAATGGTATCCAAAGAAAATACCTTTGCTCGACCGCGTCTTACATTCGTGGCACATACAAATAACTTGGTAGCCTCACATTCTTTCAGTTCTTCAAAATCTACCAATTCATCCAGAATTTCTTCTAAGGGGTTGGAAGCCAAGCTAAATTGATAGGGAGAGACAAAGATACTTGCCACCTCTGTACTAAGATATCCCAAGGAGTAATCTAAATTCCCTCCTCCCATCCAGAAGTCAAACCAGGAAGGTTGGTACAAAGAAAAAAGAACCTAACTGACCCACCATTTTCCAAAAATCGTTTAACAACTCCCTAGCCCTTTCATTTCCCCCCTTCATTAATCCATATGCAAGTACAGTGGCATTCATCGCTCCGGCACTTGTTCCCGAAAAGCCGGATAAGTGAATTCGTTCATCTTCTAGCAGGCGATCTAATACGCCCCAAGTAATAGCTCCATGAGATCCTCCTCCCTGGAGAGCAAGTGCTAATTGCTTTTCATATCTATTTTTTGTCATATCAATATACCAGATAGTTAATCATTGAGCCGTCCATGCTCCGTCAATAGGAAGTGCTGCTCCGCTTAATGTATTAGCCTGTTCTGAAGCTAAAAATAAAGCGAAAGAACCTAAGAGCTCTTCTGTAACAAAATCTTTTACCGCGTGTTTTTTCAATAAAATTTTCTCGATCACCTCTTTCTCTGAAATACCATGTGATTCTGCCTGATCCTTGATCTGATTTTCCACTAAAGGAGTTTTTACGTATCCAGGACAGATAGCATTACATGTTATATTATGTGGCGCACCCTCCAGCGCCAGTACTTTGGTAAGGCCTAAAATCCCATGCTTTGAAGCGACATAGGCTGCTTTAAACTCAGAAGCCCTTAATCCATGGGCAGAAGCAATATTAATGATCCGACCAAATGATTGCTTTTTCATTTCAGGCCATACGGCTTTTGATACGTGAAAAGCTGCACTCAAATTAACCCCAATGATGAGATCCCACTTTGCTGCTGGAAAATCTTCAATAGGCGATACATACTGAACTCCTGCATTATTGACCAGGACCTCTATGCTTCCAAAGTGTTCCGTAGCGTTAGCTACCATTTCCTGAATCGCTACAACATCTAATAAATTAGTAGGCGAGAATATACATTCAGTACCAAATTCCTCTGCTACTCCTTCTGCAATTTCATTTCCATTCTTCTCCAATCCGTTTAAGACTAATCTATAGCCTGCCTTAGCAAATGCACTTGCTATTCCCAGGCCAATGCCACTAGTACCTCCAGTGATGAGAGCCGTTCTTCGATTTGACATGTAGATTTGTAGTTAGCGTTAGTTAGTTAAGTAATACAACACATTTTCTACGACTGATTCAAGAACAGGATAAAATATTCTACTGATTCATCACCCGAATATACTTAGCAAGTAAAACATTTAATCAACAGAAATACTAAGGTATTCCTTATATTGTCTATTATTACACTTTAACCATCACCAAATGAATAAGATAGTTAAATGGATGCTAATTATCATTGCTGGTTTAGCCGTCCTGTTATTTATCGCTTTTAATGTAATGAAATCCCAAACTAAAAAGGCCAGCCCGGAAGAAACCATCACTTATGATCAAGGAGATCTTCAAATAGAAGTATATTACAATCGCCCGTCAAAAAAGGGAAGGGCAATATTTGGAGAATTAGTGCCTTATAACGAAGTATGGAGAACCGGGGCGAATGAAGCTACTACTTTTGAAACAAATCAAGCAATTACCTTCGGAGGAAAACCTTTGGCTGCCGGAAAATATACTCTTTGGACCATTCCCGGGACAGATTCATGGCAGGTAATTCTCAATGACAAACAATATGGATGGGGCGTAAAATTTTCCGACGGGAAAGCCGCCAGAGATCCCGAAGCTGATGTCTTGCAGGTAGAAGCACCTGTAGAATCACTAACAAATCCTGTCGAATTATTTACTATTTCTTTTGATCAAAGTCCAAGCCAGGGATTAGTGATAGAGTGGGATCAGGTAAGGGTAAAAGTACCCATTAGTAAGTAACTGATTATTCTCCTTCAACTTTTCACACTTAGAGGCAATTTAACCTTAGAAATTATCTCTGTTCCAACATATATTTATGTTGGGATACCTCTTATTAACATATAGGAATGAATTTTATGGAATATTCTACATCCGCTGCCCGTTTTTACGACATCATCTATCAATCCAAGCGTTCCGGTAAAGATCATGCTTTCTTCATGTCCCGGATCACTCAAACCGAAGGCAAAATTCTGGAAATAGGGACAGGAACAGGCCGATTTTTCGTGGATGCATTGAAAGCAGGTGCAGACATATATGGTATAGATGTTAGTCCCAGAATGTTAGATGTATTGCTCGAAAAGATTGGGGAAGAAGAAAGAGATAGAATCAAACTCGAGGACGGAAGAACTTTCAAATCAGAGCTATCCTTCCAACTTATCCTGGCTCCTTTTCGCGTGATTCAGCATATGGAAACAGTGGAATATCAATTGGCCTTATTGTCAAATGTACATCATCATCTCGAACAAGGAGGATATTTTATCTTCGATGCGTTTATTCCCAATATACACATGCTAGCTAACCCTCTAAAAGATCACGTAGATTTTGATGGATATTATGAAGAAGGAAAAAGACTTATCCGCAAGGTGAGTGTATATCCAGACTATATTCATCAAATAAATAAAGTAGAGATGCAATACTTGTGGGAAGAACAAAAAGGCGAATGGAAGGACGAAAGGTGGACCTTTAATATGAGGTATTTTTATCTATATGAATTAGCGCATCTACTACAAATATCTCCGTTCACCACCTTTAAGATATATGGAGGATATAAATACGAACCATTGACCAATGAAAGCAGAGATTTTGTGGTAATTGCTCAAAAGTAACCTATATCAATCTGAATGAATGATTTGGTCTATTTCTACAGCTTGTGCATGTTTATCCTGGCTAAGGTATTGAATAAGTAATATCGCGATAAGGGGAAACAAAAAATGAGGGGCCCTGAAAAGAAACTGATACAGTGCTTCGTGAAAAGGCAGCAAGCTAACGCCGTGTTCCCAGAAAGCAGTAGTTAATCTTGCCAGAGAAGTCAGTAACCCCCACCATAGCGCATAAGGTAAAAACCAGCTAGATAGTCGAGGGAGGAAAATGGCTACGGCAGTCACCATATCCATTACTCCAGCGATAAATAACAGATCTATAGCCTGTTCGCTATTCACTCCCAAATTCATGCTAACCATGTAAAGGTAATGATCGGGGACAGGATGCAATCCAATAGCAAATAACCCATGACCTATAAACGTACAGGCAATGGAACACTTGAGGAGTAAAAGGAGCTTATCCAGGGAAATTGATCGGCGAAAAACAACCAGCAATATTGGCGCTAGTGTTTGGCTTGTATATTCTACCCATTGGCCTATAAAAAAACCTTTATCGATGTAGTAACAGAATGACAAAAAGAATAAGAAACATGCTGATAGTATGAGGAAAAAATGGGTAATAAAGTCGTTAAAAATTGGCCAATACAACCAAATAGCAGTAAAAAAGAATAGCGCACCTACAAAATAGCTGAAAATGGGAAGAAAAATGTCGGGATTAATAAAAGCAGGAGTTTGTGTGGAATTAAAAAGACGGTAGAAAAAAAAGTTCCAGGGAGATGGCGCTTTAGAGATAAAAAAGGTCTCATACGGTAGAGAGAAGAAAAAGTGCTGGTAGGCTCTTCCCATTAATACCAAAAAGGCAGATAGGCGCAATAAGTTGCCAATATACCGTAGTAAGTTTCCTTTCATATCGAATTACAAAAGCAACGTCTTTTAATAGGTCGTTTTTCACCTATCTTCTCTAACAAAATAAGGCAATAATTGAATGAAACCAAACGTGAAAAGCCATTAGTTGGAAAATGTTCGAAATAGGAAATCCTTTAGGGTACCCATAGTGCCCGCATTAAACCAGCGCTCGATCAAATAATAAGAGACAGAAGTAGTCATGGGGAGTAACAATTTTCCCGAGGCTAAATGGCTAGCGAGTTCTTCTCTCGACAACCAAAGTGCCTGCTCCAATTCTCCATCCTGTAAAGCAATATCTTCATTTTTAGCATAGGCTGTAAATCCCAGCATTAAAGATGAAGGAAATGGCCAGGGTTGAGAGGTGATATATTGTACCTTTTCTACTTCAATTGCTGTTTCTTCCCATACTTCTCTCACTACTGTTTCCTCCAGGGTTTCCGAAGGCTCTACAAAGCCGGCAAGGATAGAAAATCGCAATTCGGGCCATTCTGATTTTCTAGCCAAGAGAATGCGGTCCTTATGAAAAACAGAGACAATCATTGCAGGATCAGTACGTGGAAAATGAGATTTACCGCAGGACTCATTGACACATTTTCTGGAGAAGCCACCTTTATGATTCACCGTTGGTCGGCCGCATTTTGAACAGCATAAATGATTAAGGTGCCAATGGGCCATAGCTTTAGCGAAGGCAAGCAGTCCGGTATGATGATAAGGAAGTTTAGCTCCATATCTTAGTAATGGCCTAAATTTTCCCCATTCATTAAACTTTTCAGCCATCTCTTCTACTTCCGGCTTGAGAATAGCTGCCTTGTACAAGGTTCCTTGAGCCTCTCCCTAATAATACCCAACATTCTACCGCTTCTTCTATGTCAATTAGATTTGAGATGGTTGAAGGAAAACACCCTGATACTTCAGGCTCCTTTTGGATTAAATTCAGATCGCGCCATACAGGAACAACCCTGGTGTTTTCATCTCTTCTTAATTCTATTAACCATTGTTCATCTCCACGAAACAGACTTTTCCGATCCAGGAAAGGAGCGGTAAAAAAATGTGAAAGCAATTGATCCATTATATATGCTGGTCCGTGACAGTGACCTTATTGCGTATTATACCATTGAGGTAATTAGCCTCCATTTTCACAAGAAAGATACAATATGCTATTTACTCGCTGAACAATCAACCATGGGAATGTATAATACATTTAACTCTCACCCTAATGTTAAAAGACATGAGGCCATACTTTTAATAAAAAATCAGATTGGGCCCATAATGATTCTTAATTCATTTTTGCTTGCCTGGTAGCTAATATAAGGCTTATATCATCTCCATAGGAAGGAGTGATTTGTTCCAAAATTATATAATATTTGTATCTTGAAATCAACTTCCTAACTTTTAATCCATGAAATCATTTCTCAAAGCCCTGATATTTGTCGGAATCATATCTTTTCCAGCCCTATTTTTTGGCCAGATGCCCCAAATTCTTTCCTTAAAACAACAAGGGGAAGTAAGAGATGCATGGTTAGTAGAACGTATGAATACAGTGATGCCAACGCTGATGGAGCGTACGGGAATAGATATGTGGTTGTTGATTTCCAGAGAATATAATGAAGATCCTGTCTTAAAAACCATGCTGCCTTCCAATTGGTTGAATGCGCGAAGAACCACTATTTTGATTATTTATCATACAGGAGATAGCATAGAAACTTTGGCATGTGCCAGATATCAGGTGGGAGAAACATTTAAAAAAGCCTGGGATAAGGAAACTCAACCTGACCAATGGGCTCGGCTCAGAGAAATTATAGAAGAGAGAGATCCCAAACAGATAGGTATTAACAGATCGGAACACTTCGGCTTAGCTGATGGACTGAGTGCTTATCATTACGAGAAATTGAAGGAAAGTTTACCTGATTCCTACACTGCTAAATTAGTTTCTGCTGAAGAACTAGCGATCGGATGGTTAGAATCCAGAACTGAGAATGAAATGGTAGTTTACCAACAAATTTGCCGAATTGCACATGAAATAATTGCTGAAGGTTTTTCCGAAAAGGTGATTCAGCCAGGAGTTACCTCAACGGAAGAAGTGGTTTGGTGGTACAGGCAGCGCATTCAGGAATTGGGACTTGTAACCTGGTTTCATCCTACGGTAGATATTCAACGCGCAGATCCTGAGAGTTTTGATCATCTTCGTTCTTTTTCTAAAAGGCCTGATAAACAGATTATTATGCCTGGTGATTTACTTCATGTAGATTTCGGTATTACGTACCTCGGGCTAAATACAGATACACAACAAAACGCCTATGTGCTTAAAGCAGGAGAAACCGCAGCACCTCTCTACTTGCAGAATGCTTTTGAAAAGGGGTTGAGAGTGATGGATATTTTAACCAACAACTATCAAACGGGGATCTCCGGAAATGAATTATTGCTTGCATCATTGGAACAAGGAAAAAATGAAGGATTAAAACCAGTCATCTATACCCACCCTATTGGATATCATGGTCATGGAGCGGGTCCTACGATCGGCCTTTGGGATCAGCAGGAAGGAGTTCCTCAAAAAGGCGATTATCCTTTATTTCCACATACAGCCTATTCTATTGAACTGAATACAGGGGTTTATATAGAGGAATGGGGAAAAGAGATTCGTATGATGATGGAGGAAGATGCCTTTTTTGATGGAGAGAGCGTGCGTTATATTGATGGGAGACAGACGGAACTCTTACTGATCCCCAGACCAAGACCTCATTTGGGAAAAGCTGGAGAAGGATTAAAAGTAAAATAAGCGCTTTCTTCTGTTAACCGAATGAGCCTGGACGTGAAAATATATGGGCCTAAGTTCTCAATTCAGCTCTTACCAGTCTGATAGAGCACCAAATAGGCTCTTTGTATTTATCTAAATTGAACACCATTAATTTTTTCTTTCCTGTTAGCGCAAAATGATATCCTTGAACCTCCTGGGATGGTTCTGTAGTTATATCTTCGGAGCATGACAGATATACAGTACTTGATGCTAATGAATGCATCCTTGAATGATCCAATTTGCACATTTATTTTCTATACTTTCTCACTGCCACACTTTTTTCTTCCAATATCCCCTTCAACTCTTCCCAGTTTTGCTTCTTTAAGGTAGCAGCAATAAAAGATCTGCTCTGGTAATTTTGAAGTATCAACCTGATGGTATTTGGTGTATTTCTATTCACATATCGATGCTCAAATACTATTTCTCTGATCTGTGCCAATGAGTAAATTCCCTGATTCCCCCATACATAATGATGCTTAATGATCAACACTTCCTCTCCTACTTCCACATAATGAAACATATTGGCATAAAAAATGACCCAACCCGCACTTAACAGAAATACCCCCACTCCCATCAATATATTATGGTTTAAGCATAGGATCAATCCAATGACAAATAATAGGAAAGTCACAACCCAATGATACCACATATCACTGGATGTCAGTAAATATCCCTTGAATGTTTCTAAGGGTTCTCTATTCTTGTTCCATTCATGAGTATCTTCCGGCAACATATCTGCCTCCTCCACTTCACCTATAAATCGTTGGTGAAGAAATAATTTCAGTTCCCAGCTATTGTCATAAAAAAAATCATATAGGCATTTGTCTTTTCCTTCCTTAAAGCTGATCAATGTTCCTTCCAACCCATTTCTCTTCCAAATATATGATCTTCCTTTTCCCGCTATATTTCCGCCTATAATGTCATCCAAATTGTAGACATCTTTTTGATTAAAATAAATATGCCCATCTTTTATTCTTATGACCGGAGCTAAGTGAAAAAAGTATGTTGCCAATGCTAATCCAAGTAGAGGAGGAATACTCATTAGTGCCAGAGCTGTAGCATTCATCCAGGGACAATCCCATGGAAGGGGGGTAAACATGAACATAGAAACCATGATGCCTGGGATCAGGAGAGACAAACCTATAATTAACCCAATGAGTAACTTAAAGCGAAGCAAGTGTCGTTTGATGACGATTCCTTCCATATCCATTAATCAGCTTCATATATTTCTTATATCCGAAAGGAGGCTATAATTATTACGTTATCCATCATCACTTATTTTATTCATCAAATGCTTACAACTGATTTCTGAGCTCGGACCGAATGTCCTGTATTAATTCACCACTAAAAAATACTCCTTCCATGGCCCTCTCTCTCCAGCACTTAGTAGAGTCATAATATTCGACTTCTGTATCTATTTCTGTCACCAAAATGCTTTCTTCATTTTTTGTCGATTTACCCACAATGACACCATCAGGTCTTACCATAAAAGCTCCCCAGCAACTTTCTTTGGCGGAAGTGTTGCTACAACTGATCCATAAGTAGTTATTTGCAGCATAGGAAATCATTGTAGCCGGCATGGTAATTTCGGGAAGTGTTTTTCCTGGATTAATGCTAACGTATTCCTCTCCCACCTCTGCTTCCATCCTTGTCTGTTTTTCCAAATCCATATTCCCTGCGTGAAAGGAATGAAACACTACTTGCGCGCTTCTTTTCTTTAATTCACGATACAACTCTGGATATCGATATTCGTGACAAATAGCTGTTCCGCATCTGATTCCATTGATCGTAAACAAGGAGAAGTGATTCCCTGAGGAAAAATGAGCTAATTCCCCTGTAGTAGCGCTTTGGCCAGCGCAAAACATTTTATCATAACGATCTATTAGTTCCCCATAATTATTGATCATGTAAAGGCTGTTATGAGGTTTATTTCCTTCTGATAATGGATGCGTCGACCCTAATATCACCCACATCCCAAGATGATGCGCCCATTCCATAATTTGCTCCACACTTTCTTTGAGTAAAGTCCAGTTTATATGGTCAAGGGAATCCATATCGACCCCCACATAGCCTGATAGGGCACATTCGGGAAAGTGTATGACATCACACCAATGCGATTTTGCATCCTGCATTTGACGAAGAATAGTATTCTTATTCTTGTTAATATCGGGGCTAACAGGAATCTGGCTTGTAGCGATGGTCAATTTCATAGCGATCAATATTTTTGCAAGATGTTACTGAAAACTCAACTGGAGATATTATTAACTTTCAAAAATTGAACATTATTATCACACTTCTTTATTTCTTTTGTAGTGTATGCTTTGTTCTACTATTATTGCTCAAAAAATAGTACAATTGTTCATATAATCATGATTAATTAGAACATGATGTCGAGCAGATGATTGCATAGCTTTGCTTAAGCTTGAAGAAAAGGAATGGTAATTCCACTTAACAAATGCTCCTTCTGCTCTTCTGTTAATTCGATCGCCATTTCCTTTATTTTATTAGACTGAACATAAATACCTGTATAATTGACAAAGTTCAAATTAAAGGCAGCCTGATAGAGCAAATTAGCTCCCTTAGAAGGCTTTGGAAAAAACAGATGTCTTAGGATTTTTAACATAATGGGCATTCCATTTCCCGCAGTCATTTTAGTTTTGTTGGGACCGGGGCTGACATTGATGATTCTCATATTTTGCCATTCCCTCATCCTGGTAAGTTGGTTCATTAATAAGGTAAGGGCAAACTTGGACTGCAGGTAGGTACCGAAAAGTTTTTTAAATTTTGAAGGTTGCAATAACTCTTCGGTGTTGAGTTTTTTCCTTGAATCAAGTGAATCGGTTACTGTATTGACGATCACCGGGCTAACAGACCTTTCAAGAATATCTCTCAATCCCAGCGTCAACATATAGGGTGCCAGCGTATTTACTTCGTAATGCATTTCATTTCCCTGTTTGGAAAGGCTTAACTCACCTAAAAGTATCCCGGCATTATTAAACAGTATGTCAATTCTATCCCATTGTTTTTCAATGTCATTGACGACCGCTCTGACGTGTTCCTGATTACTAAAATCTGCATAGAAAAAATCCAGTTGAGCCTTGGAAATAAATACATTTTCTACTTCTTTTCTTCTTTCCTTCGAGCGGATGATAAGACCAAGGTGGTGTCCTTCAGCTAATAATCTATTTGTCAGTTCTAATCCAATTCCTGAATGTCCACCAGTCACTAGAATTCTTTTAGGTTTCATACATCGCTAAATAATAAAAGAGGACACGAAACTGTATCCTCCTTTAATAAACCTAATCTATTATCAACCTATCTAAGCATCATTACGTGGATTATTCAAATTGTTTTCATCTTCTTCCACATTAGATCCTTTTTCATTGATCTCAGTCTGATCTTCAGGAGGTATACGTTCGTCTGTATATTCTTCGTTATCTTCTTCCACTTCAAAAACGTTCACATCCCACTTGCCCTGAAACGCATCTTCAAATCCTTTTTTGAACTTCGCACGCTCTTCCGGACTCATGGATTTCATCTTTTCCCGCATCTTTTTCTTCCAATGATGAGCTCTCCTACTGCCACATCGACCTCTTCTCCCTCTGCCCGGTATCCAACCAGTGAACAATAACTTTGCCAAAACTAAAATCCCTAATGCTTGTAAATAAGAAATTACCGGACCTCCTATTATTTCCGGAACCAATGCGTTCCAAAGCACCATTACTAATACAGCCGTAAGCATGACAGCTCCAATTCCTCCAAATATCAATCTAAGCATTCTTTTTTTCCTTCCTGGATGCATAATGTTAATTTAAATAAAATGACAACTTTTTATATTTATATATATATGAACCTTATAATTCGTCATACAGTTCTTTCAACTTTTTCCTTAGATGTAATACAGCATAGCGCTTTCTAGAGAGCAAGGTATTCACACTTATACCTGTTTCTTTCGAAATATCCTTAAAGCTCTTATGTTCTAATTCGTTCCATACGAATACAGATCTTTGCTCTTCAGGCAGTTCATTTAAGGCTTCTTCTAATGCTTCCTGAATAATCGATCTGGCATAGAGCAAATCAGGGGTTTGCGATAAATCAGGTATAAGTTGAGACAGATCCATTTCCCCTTCTCCATCATCCCCTTTACGAGTAGAATTTTTACTGATGGCCCTGGGACGTTGTTTACGGTAGAAATCTGTTATTTTATTTCTCGCCACAGTAAACAGCCATGCAGAGATCTGCTCAATAGAATCAAGTCCTGTATAACTCAATTGATAAAACACGTCTTGCATAACATCCTCTGCATCTTCCCATTCAGGAACTCTGTTTCTGATAAAATTCCACAACTTATCGCGTTCCTGATCATAGGTTGACGTTACATCATTCTCAGGAAAAGAATCAGGATCTGCTTGTATGTTAAATAATTTGTCCATACAAGCGCTTAGACGGATGGGAGAAAAAAATATTGTACTATAATGCCTTTTTTAGAAATTTTCTTGGAATCACAGCGAAAAAGGTGGCGGAGAAAAATGGTTGTAGTCGTTGGTTTGCATCCCAAAGAGCATCAGCAGATCGATCTCCAGGTTCCACAAAAATGTTATTTACAGGGCTGGTCAATCCTCCGAAGAAGCTGATTCCCACCCATTCATTAAGATAGTGTTCCACTCCTAGATTGAGATTGACAGAGGCTCTTCTATATTCTATTTCGTCAAGATCTTCAAATACTGAAGTATGAATTAAATAGCTACCACTTTGAATAGAAACACCGGAATTAATATAGGTATTACCAGAAACGGCATATCTTAAATTTACTTCTTTAGGTAAGGTCGCATCCAGGAACCATCTTCTTCCAATCTGCCCTTCAAACAAAATCGTAGGAGAAATGACTGTTCGACCCAAATTTACCCCTCCTGCAATTCCTACCCCTATTTTATTTCCTTTATAATTAGTTTTACCTAAAATAAATCCTGCCATGTTAGACGATTTTCTTCCAAAGCCATCAAAATTTAATTCATCAGACTTAATCGCCGAACGAAGAAAACCAATAACAAATCTATCCTTAGGTAATTTATGATGTACTATAGCAGTAAAGGAAGCTTGCTTCATAATGAAAGGAGCCATAGAAAGAGATGGCTGCTCAACGGTCCATGGATTGAACCGTTCCTGATTATATCCTAATTGACCTAGTACTTTAGTGTTCTTTTTTATTAGTAAGGGAAACATTAATGAACTTCGAATAAGCCGATTTTGTCTATCAAGATCATCCAAAGCCACCGGGTTTTCTGCATCAAGGACATTTTGGCCAGAAGGAAGGGATCTAAATTCAACTTCAAAGAATTTAGGACATGGATTTAATAGGGTAATATGATGGGAAGGTAATTCATATTCTGTATTCCTGGCTTTCTTGGTTAGTTTTTGACTGAAAACCTTCATACATGAACAACACAGAAACAATAAGTATATCCACTTTTTCTTCATTTTAGATCCTTTTAACTTTACCATTTATCGCATTTCCCTGTGTATATGTAAACAGTATTACACAAAAAATGATCCAACTAATTTTAGCGTATACTTAACATCATATGTTAGCCAATAAAATTTATCCCAGGTTTTCCAATAATTTAAAGGTTCAATACTGATCTTTCCCTAATATCAATCCTTAATATGCACTCAATTATTTAATATTATTATGAAACAATTTGTCTGTTACTGAGCAAATAAGGGGTTATTTAATTAAAAGACTCATACTAAGGTAATTAAAAAACGTGAAATGTTGCATCAAAATAATAAATTACGATTTTATGAATAAGTTACCATTAGTATATATAAATCAATTCTTTACTTAATTTGTTCATCATACTATAAAATTATCAATCAACCCTAGCATGAAAAACGTATTATACTTACAGGCATTTATTTTGGTTGCATTTTTCTCCATCATCGGATGTAAAGAAACACCAACAACAGAAGAAAGTACTGAAAACTCCACTCAGATAGATATTAATCCACCTGCAGAAGGATTTAATGAGGATGCATCTGATTCTCTGGCCATGGCGATAGCAGATGAAGTTATGGAAGCTATGGGAGGAAGACAGGCATGGGATCAGACCAGACATTTTGCATGGGATTTCTTTGGAGCCAGAAGATTAGTTTGGGATAAACAGCTTGATAGAGTAAGAATTGAGACACCATCTGAAAGCAAGGTAGTTCTATTAGACATGAAAACGATGGAAGGAACTCTGGTTCAGGATGGAGAAGAAATGACTAATCCCGATTCGCTGAAAAAATATTTAGATCAAGCGTATGGCCAATGGATCAATGATTCTTATTGGTTAGTTATGCCCTTTAAATTAAAAGATTCAGGAGTAACGCTAACTTATGCGGGCGAAGATTCAACCATGGATGGAGCATTAGCGGATGTGTTAAGATTAACATTCGAGGATGTGGGCAAAACACCCCAAAACAGATATGACGTTTATGTAGATAAAGATACTCGTTTTGTATCTCAGTGGGATTATTATCCAGAGGCCTCCGATGAAGCTCCTCGTTTCAGTACGCTATGGAAAGAATACAATAAATACGGTCAAGTTTATTTATCAGGTGATAGGGGAAAACTAGGAGATAGAGAAATGCAATTGGACCCCATTTATGTGTTGGATAGTATCCCTGAAACAGCTTACTCGTCCACGGAAGATTGGATGTGGGAAGATCTGGAAAACATGTAGGAAGATTTAATAGTGAGTTAAGTGATGGACTGTTTTACTTCTTGAAGTTTTGGAAATGCATTAAACCATTTTCTGTAGAAAACGGGCTGCTTTTCGTAAAATTCCATGAGTTCAAAAGGTTCTACAATAAGGTTTGATATATATATACTCTTTCCTCCCGCAATATTAAGGTGAACATAGCATAGTTGATAGGGAAGAAAGAGTGTTTCAAAGACTTCCAGCTTTTCAATTTGGTCTCTGTGAAATAAAAGCTGGGTGTCTCCTCGTTGGTAGTTAATAAAATACCCCTTATGGTCAATTTCCAACTGAGTATCTGTTTCACCTTTAATATAGGTGGCGTACAAGAAAATACCTGGTAAATGGAAGGGAGCAAAAATACACTGCAGCCAGATAGTTAATTTAACCATCGCCAAACTATCTTCTACCAACCAATGGAATATGGCAAAAGGGATAAAAAAAGCTAAAATTCCATTGAATAATTGGAAGGGAAGCAGAAAGCGATGATAATCTGCTTCATTTGCGGAAAAATACTTCACGTAAGGTTCTAATACTTTTTGACTGCTTATCTTCTTAGAAGAGAAAACAATTTTTAACCAACTCTGATCCATATACTACTTTCGTCCGATAGAAAATGTCAGTAAATAATTAAAATTTATAATGTATACAGTAGCTAAAGCCTACCACTAACCATATAGCAAATTCTTCGCCAGGCCCAGAAAATATGTCTCAAATACTCTTAAACACAATTCAGATTTTGTGTAAGTGTAAGAACAAAATGGCCTAGTAATATATCTATTATTGGCAGGGAATTGTTACGAATATTTTGGCTGTATCGATATTATTTTTCATAGAAAGGCTTAAATGAATGAAAGAAAAGATCAATTATTACAACAAAATAACATATCTACATATCTATATTTTTGGATTTTCTTTAATTCCTTATTATCTTCAGGCACTCTGACACAAAAGACTATTGCTCATCTAAACAGCTAAATAAATTATTCAAACATGACTGAACGCATCACATCCTTTGAAAAATATCAGGAGGCCTACCGTCAAAGTGTGGATCATCCTGAGGATTTCTGGGCCGATAAAGCAAACAAATTTCACTGGCGCAAAAAATGGGATAAAGTATTGGATTGGAACTTCGAAGAACCCAATGTAAAGTGGTTTGTTGGAGGAAAGCTCAATATTACAGAGAACTGCCTGGACCGACATCTTGAAACAAGAGGTGATCAGCAGGCAATTATTTGGGAGCCCAATAATCCAGAGGATAGTACTATATCCTATACTTACAAAGAACTACACAAAGAAGTATGTAAAACGGCTAATGTATTAAAAGCACATGGAATACAAAAAGGAGATCGGGTTTGCTTTTACATGCCCATGATACCGCAATTAGCGATTTCTGTACTTGCTTGTGCCAGAATAGGTGCGATACATTCAGTTGTGTTCGCTGGATTTTCAGTTAATGCCTTAGCCGACAGAATTAATGCAGCAGGCGCTAAGATGGTGATATGCTCTGACGGAAATTTCCGTGGCAGAAAAGATATTCCCGTTAAAAGAGTTGTTGATGAAGCTATCGAAAAAACTACTACTGTGGAAAAAGTATTAGTTCAGAAACGTACCGGCACAGAAGTGAATTGGGTGGAAGGAAGAGATGTATGGCTTCAGGACGCTGTAGCCGCTGCGAGTGAAGATTGTCCCGCAGAGGAGATGGATTCTGAAGATATCCTGTTTATTTTATATACTTCTGGATCAACGGGTAAGCCAAAAGGAGTGGTGCATACTTGTGGGGGTTATATGGTATATACAGAGTATACGTTTAGGAATGTTTTCCAATATGCAGATGGAGATGTGTATTGGTGCACAGCTGACATTGGATGGATTACCGGGCATTCATATATCGTTTATGGGCCCTTACTAGCTGGGGCTACTTCCGTCATGTTTGAAGGCGTACCTACCTGGCCAGATGCAGGTAGATTCTGGCAAATTTGTGAAAAATTGAACGTAACCCATTTCTACACTGCCCCGACTGCCATAAGAGCATTAATGGCTAAAGGCTTAGAATATGTAACTCCTTATGATTTATCCCATCTGAAAGTGCTGGGAAGTGTAGGTGAGCCAATTAATGCAGAAGCATGGCATTGGTACAATGAGCACATTGGAAAAAAGGATATTCCTATTGTTGATACTTGGTGGCAAACAGAAACGGGTGGTATGTTGATTTCACCTATTGCTGGCGTCACCCCTTTAAAGCCCTGTTATGCTACGCTACCTTTACCAGGTGTTCAACCGGTTCTGGTAGATGGTGATGGAAATGAAATTCAGGGTAATGATGTCGAGGGCTTATTATGTATCAAATTCCCCTGGCCTTCCATGATAAGAACTACTTATGGAGATCATGATCGTTGTAGGAATACCTATTTCTCTATGTACAAAAATTTATATTTCACTGGTGATGGAGCCAGAAGGGACGCTGATGGATATTACAGAATTATAGGACGTGTAGATGATGTGATCAATGTTTCAGGCCATAGGATGGGAACTGCAGAAGTAGAAAATGCTATCAATCAGTATCCTGAAGTAGTTGAATCTGCTGTAGTAGGTTATCCTCATCCCATCAAAGGCCAGGGAATTTATGCATATGTCATTACACAACATGATATAGAAGACGAAGAAAGTCTCCGCAAAGGCATTCTTCAAACAGTGATTAAGGAGATTGGACCTATCGCCAAGCCTGATAAAATACAGGTAGTAAAAGGCTTGCCTAAAACACGCTCGGGGAAAATTATGCGGAGAATCTTGAGAAAAATTGCCGATGGAACCGCCGATAGCTTAGGTGATACCTCTACTCTACTCGATCCAAGTGTAGTGGATGATATCAAACATGGGGTGTTAGTATAATATATAACAAACCAAGCCCAGGGTAATCTTGTAACAAGTTATTCTGGGCTACATATATATTCCCTTTCTCATATACGCTTCTCTAACATTGATTCTTTATGGTATCTGCTTGTTGTCCAACAATAATTCAATGACCTGTTCTCTCATCCTTCTGCTCACTGTAATTTTATGTGTACCAATGATCAACTGATTCCCTTCACCAGAAAAAAGATTGATCAGTGGTAGGGAGAAATTGATGAGTGGCGAAAACAGATATTTTTGAGATATAACTTCTACCCTGAGTCCATAGCTATTTTCACTAAATTATTGATAGAGAAAGAATATGATGAGATAAATAAGACATCAGAGGAT
>CBDHFQ010000019.1:0-35127 GCA_965262565.1 Bacteroidia bacterium | reverse complement strand
AAAAATCGAGGAAAATGTAACAATAAGAAAAAATAAGGATGAAACAGGAAATGAAACATTATTGATGATTATGCACATAGGATTTTGCGTAGTTGTCATTTGAAATATAAGGACATATAGAAAAAAGTGCAAAACCTAAGCTTGTAATATTAGGAATTGATATTGATTCTTTTTTGTAAGTTTTTAAACAAATATAATACCACAAAAAGAATAGAAACTAATGATCTTCTACCATATAAAGCGGTTGATCTTTTGTAGATTTGCCCATTCCATTTGAAGCTATACCTTATGTTTAACTTTATCGCTGTTACCAACATCATCGGCCTATTAATCGGAATTAATGGAATAGCTATGTTATCTGCTATTCCATTTTCTTTATATTATAAGAGTGGAGATGATCAGGCATTGCTCATTTCTGGTATAGGATGCATATTGACAGGATTTCTTATTTGGCAATTTACGAGAAAGCGTTCGAAACCTGAACTCAAGAAAAGGGATGGTTATCTGGTAGTGGCTGCTGGTTGGATTTGTATGACCTTAGTGGGAGCTGTCCCTTACGTTATGCATGGTGCTATTCCCGATTATACGGATGCTTTTTTTGAAACTATGTCAGGTTTTACCACTACTGGTGCAAGCATTTTGGGAACCGAAATCGAGACATTGCCTAAAGGATTACATTTCTGGCGAGCGATGACCCACTGGATAGGCGGTATGGGTATTATTGTACTCACTATAGCAATTTTACCATTATTGGGGATAGGAGGAATGCAGTTATATGTGGCAGAAGTACCTGGCCCTACTCCAGATAAACTTACCCCCAGGATAAAAGAAACTGCCAAGCGACTTTGGATCATCTATGTTTCCTTAACGATAGGCCAAACTATTATGCTGATGATAGGGAATATGTCGTTTTATGAAGCATTATGCCATGCTATGGCTACCGTTTCTACAGGAGGATTTTCAACTCGTCAAGCAAGTATGGGGGCATTTTCCGCTTACCATCAGTATGTGGTTATCATTTTTATGTTTATTGCAGGCACTAATTTTGCGCTCACCTATTATGCCTTTAGTGGTAAACCCAGAAAACTTTGGCAAAATGAAGAATTTCGATGGTATCTCTATGTTACGGTCGCATTAATATTCGTGGTGGCCATAACTATATATTTCATTCGAGATTACTCCATGGAAGAAGCTTTCCGTGCATCAGCCTTTCAGGTAATCGCCATTATAACTACCACAGGTTTTGGTACGGAAGATTTTACTGCCTGGGGTCCATTTTTATTAGTATTGTTTTTCGTACTAATGTTTTCAGGTGCCTGCGCGGGTTCTACCAGTGGAGGGTTAAAGTTTGTCAGATCCATCGTCGTTATTAAAAACAGTTATTTGGAATTGAAACGACAAATTCATCCGAAAGCCATATTGCCAGTCAGGTTCAATGGTAAATCCGTCCCACAGGAAGTAGTCTCTAACATGTTGGCCTTCTATCTCATATTCGTCATCATATTTGTTTTGGGTATTTTCGTTATGTCTTCACTTGGACTTGATTTTAGCACATCATTAGGATCTGTTGCAGCTACCTTGGGAAATATAGGCCCAGGGATAGGAAATGTAGGTCCCGGAGATGCTCAGAACTTTGCCCAAATTCCTCGCACCGGAAAATGGGTGCTATCCTTTCTCATGCTGTTGGGGAGATTAGAGCTATTTACGATTCTTATCTTATTTACCCCCTTTTATTGGAGAGAATCATAAAAATTGTCCATTTGATTGTACAGCCATGTTTACTCTTTCTTCTACTCTTGGATGGAAAATTTTTTTTCATCTAACGAACAAAAATAATATTTGAAATATTTGATGATAAAGATACCGATAAATACGTCAGCTATATTATTTGACAAAATATTCATTCCATATATATGTTTTTAATTATTAGACAATTAACAATATTTTGAATAATTGTTTTAATTCCAGGTTATAAATTATCGTTTTTTAGCTTTTAAGAACAAGCAAAGAAGTCAAAACTCCAATTCAGTATGGTATTCGAAAAATACATATATCATACAATATTAGAATTTAGCTGATAAGCAAGATATAATCAACTATTAATCAACCTCTAACACCAAATCATTTTCTCATTTTTCATTTTCAACTGAAATTAAACAGGTATTTTTTATCACATACATATAAATATTCCGTACTAAATTAATCTCAGAATTAGTAATAATTAGCGCCATTTGAGTCGCAAAATTCAATACTTTTTTTAACCTCTATTAAGCTACCTAATCTGGCACTCCACTTTTTAAATATAATTTAATGGCGTAGTATTTGTACTTACACACAAAACAAAATTTAATGTCAAATGCTTAAAGGTTTTTGCTGCAGTCTTATATCATTTAACAATTTCCACTAATTATTGCGCTTATCATGGTAGGAAGAAAATACCATCTTTTGTTCCTGCTTGCTCTCACATTCCATTCAGGCTACACACAACATTTTTTTAGAGACTTGTATCGTCCATATACGGACAACTCACACATGAATTCTTCTAACAATAGCAGTAGAAATGCTGAGATTGCCTGGCAATCCGAGGAACAAGATCTAGGATATATTAAAATGGGGAACACCATTTCTCACAACTTTATTTTCAAAAATGTAGGATATACTGATTTAGTTATCCAACGAATTGATACTCAAGGACCTGCAAGCCATTCATATCATCGCCCCCATGTGGTAGGAGTAGGCCAAAGAGGTGTATTAACACTACAAATCAAACCTGAAAGAAGGGGGCCTTTTAAGGCTTATTTTACCATTACGTCTAATGCAAAAGGCTTCGTGCATGTATTAATTCTTACTGGCGTTGCCTACTGAATCATGAATTATGACCATTTTTCCTAAAATACCGTAGATTAAACCTTTTAGGTCTCCAGTTCACACATATCCCACTTGCATCATCCTGCTATTATTTCCTAACTTAGATTTTATATTGCTCTGTTATCGGGATATTGCCGCCGTAGTTCAATGGATAGAATAGGAGTTTCCTAAACTCTAGATGTAGGTTCGATTCCTACCGGTGGTACTATCTGCACACATTAACATTAATTGCAAGACACAATTAATTTTTAGGATTTTACCTTTTCACATTAGATAGTTTTACCGTCTGACACTATCCTGGATGCATATATGTTATCTGGAAGTAAGGGTGGTTGAACATGCTCAATTCAAATTATACCACACATGAAAAAAACAGAACTCACTCAAGATCAGATAAATCAACTTAATATTTTTACCCTGATCCTTGAATGCGATGGTTGGAGTGATCAAATGGATATTGAAGAAAACCTGGATAATGGAGAAAATGTGGTACCAGAGGGATGCAGGTCCATATCTCAAGGTGCAACTGTTTTGGAAGCGCAATTCCACGCACCAGTAAACATGATCAGTCTAAGCATCTCAGATATTAGATACAGATGTAAAGTTGGGATCTTTTTTCTTTATGTCAACCAACCTGAGAGAATTATTGAATGGATTGTAAATGTAAGAGAACAACTCTCTTTATTTAACTATAGAGACAGATTAAATAAAATTAAGCATCTTGGGTCGACCATAATGGTGGCTGTATCTACCCCTGTTTCATGCGAAGTTCAACCAGTTTTTATTCAGCATTAAAAATCAGCTTCCAATTTGTCCCTATCTATGTAAAGTAGAACCTTATATCAGGATTGTAACTTCTTTTGAATCATGCTCGAAAAAATGTGCTCCTGTCTTTCCAGTTGCCATAGAAAGGTTCTAATAACATTGCATTGAGCATTCATCGCTGGTTGATGGTCGACGGGTAGCTGGGAACTTAACTTGTCCACTATCTCAGAAGCTTTCTCAATAGTAGCCCTAAGTTCTCCCACACTTTTTAGTATTTCCTCTTTATTCATAAAATATATTTCTTCTAATATTTGAGAAGGAAATGTAAACAATTTCTGCTTCAACTTAGCATTATTTCTCCATTTCAATAATTAAGTCATCCTGCTCGACCATATCTTTCTCTTTAAGATGAATTTTTTTCACAATATCGGCCTTTGAAGCGGTAATAGTAGATTCCATTTTCATTGCTTCTAGAACAAATAAAGGATCATTTTTGCTTACTTCATTCCCTTCTTTTACGAAGATTTTAACTAATCTTCCTTGAAATGGAGCACCGACTTCATACACTTCGGTCGCTTTCTTATTTGGGATTCTGGTAACCTGGATCGTCTTGTCTCTCACTTGAATGATTCTCGTTTGTCCATTAATCGCAAAATAGACCATTCTCTTTCCATCTTCATCAGGTTCAGTAGTATATAAATATTTAATTAATAAGTTCTTTCCTTTTTCAATCTGAACTAAAATTTCTTCATTCGTCTTTAAAGGATAGAAAAATGCTTTAGTAGGGATATTTTTCACATCCGAATACTCGAGATAATGGTTTCTGTAATCCTCCCAAACTTTAGGATAAAGTTTGTAAGAGATAAAATCCAGAAAAGTCCACTCTTCTCCATATTCCTTTTGAAAAGAGGTGAATTCCCAATCAAAATCAATAGGCTTTAGTTTATTATTAGGCCTCTCCGTATAAGGTAATTCATCTTTAAGTACTATTTTTTGAAGATGCTTGGGAAAACCTCCGTAAGGTTGTCCCAAGTCTCCCCTAAAAAAACTCTTCACAGAATCCGGAAAGGAAATGTGATCACCTCTCTCCAGAATATCTTCCTTAGTGTATCCGTTGGTTGTCATAAATAAAGCCATATCTCCTACTACTTTGGAGGAAGGGGTCACTTTCACAATTTCTCCAAACATCTCATTAACCAAAGCATAATTTTTCTTAATCTCATCAAATTTTTGTTCCAGTCCCAATGACCGAGCTTGTGGTAGAAGGTTCGAATACTGGCCCCCTGGAATCTCATGAGCATATACTTCTGCAGTTCCCGCTCTCAATTCGGATTCAAAAGGATAGTAATATTCTCTAATGACTTCCCAATAATTTGAGAACTCATTTAATTTCTCAAGATTAATTGAACTGGCTCTCTCATGGCCATGGAGCATAGCCACCATAGAATTGAAGTTTGGCTGAGAAGTAAGTCCTGACATTGATCCGATGGCAACGTCTATAATATCCACCCCTGCTTCTATCGCTTTCAGGTAAGTAGTGGATTGAATAGAAGAGGTATCGTGTGTATGTAAATGAATAGGAATATCTACTACTTTCTTTAGTTCAGTAATCAAGGTGCTAGCTGCATATGGTTTCAATAATCCAGCCATATCTTTAATGGCCAATATGTGTGCCCCTTCATCCTCTAACTGTCTGGCCAGATCAAGATAATATGGTAAGTTATATTTTTCCCTGGAAGGATCTTGTATATCTCCAGTATAACATATGCATGCCTCTGCAAGAGAAGCTGTTCTTTCTCTGACCGCTTTTATACTCACTTTCATAGCCTCTATCCAGTTCAGAGAATCAAAAATCCTGAAAATATCTATTCCCGTATCTGCAGCGCGTTCGATAAACATTTCTATCAAGTTGTCAGGATAAGCTTTATAGCCTACAGCATTAGATCCCCTTAAAAGCATTTGAAACATGATATTGGGAATGGCTTCTCTGAAAGCAGCTAACCTTTTCCAGGGACATTCTTTTAGAAATCTCATAGAAACATCAAAAGTAGCTCCTCCCCAAACTTCCATAGAAAATACTTCCGGATGACTTTTAGCATAACTTTCTGCTACAGCGAGCATATCGATAGTTCTCATCCTGGTAGCTAACAGAGATTGGTGTGCATCCCTGAAAGTGGTATCTGTAAAGTATACTGGAACATGCGTTTTTATTTCAGAAATAAAATTGTCCCTTCCTAATTGTTGCAATTTATCTCTACTACCACTGGGATAAGGTGCTTTTTTAGGATAATCCGGTACTTGAGCGATTCTCAAAGATTTATCAGAATCATAAAACTTCACATCGGGATTTCCATTCACTTTAACCTGAGCTAAATACCTTAGGGTTTTGGTACCCCGGTTCTGCCCAGTGAAACCTTTTACTAGGTCGGGATAATCATTAATAAAATTTACTGTGGCTAATCCTTTATAAAAAACCGGATGAGTCATCACATTGAGCAAAAAGAAGACGTTTGTATTTACTCCTCTCACTCTAAATTCTCTCAAAGCACGATGAACTCTTTGACTAGCGCCTTTTAACGTTCTTCCCCAACCCGAAACCTTTACTAAGAGAGAGTCAAAAAATGGAGAAATTTGAGCACCTGCATATGCACTTCCTGCATCTAGGCGAATACCAAAACCACTGGCACTACGATAAGCAATAATCCTCCCATAATCTGGTTTAAATCCATTTTGAGGATCTTCAGTAGTCAATCTACACTGAACAGCATATCCGTTGATCGTAACATCTTCTTGGGAACGAAGAAATATTCTGGGATCCTCCAGTCTACAGCCCGCTGCTATTAGTATTTGAGACCGTACGATATCTATTCCTGTGACCTCCTCTGTAATGGTGTGCTCAACCTGTATTCTAGGATTTACTTCAATAAAGAATACGTTCTCCTCTTTATCTACCAAAAATTCTATGGTACCAGCATTATTATAATTTACTGCTTTAGCAATGTTTAGTGCGTATTCATATAGTTTTTCCTTGATCTCTTTTTTTAGTACGGAGGGAGCTATTTCAATAACCTTTTGGAATCTACGCTGAACTGAACAATCTCTCTCGTATAAGTGAACTATGTTCCCATGATTATCCCCTAATATCTGTACCTCAACATGTTTAGGATCTGCCAATAAATTTCTCAATAAATACCGTATCGTCTCCAAATGCATTTTTAGCCTCTTGTTTCGCTTCGTGAAAAGCCTTTGCTAGTTCTTCCTCATGATAGACTACTCTCATTCCTCTACCTCCTCCGCCCGCAGCAGCTTTAAGGATAATAGGATATCCTATTTTGTCTGCCTCCTTAACCGCATCTAATACCTTCTCCAGCGAAATTTCACTAGCAGGAATTAAGGGTGTATTAACTGTTTTAGCAACTTCCTTCGCATTCACCTTATCTCCCAGCTTTTCCATTACCTCAACCCTTGGTCCAATAAAAACGATTCCCTCTTCAGCACATCTTGCAGCAAATGTGACGTTTTCAGATAAAAATCCATATCCTGGATGAATTCCATCTACCCCGGTATCCTTCGCTACCTGAATGATCTCTTCTATATCGAGATAGGGTTTTAAGGGTTCTTGTTCCTCACCTATTTGGTATGATTCATCTGCCTTATATCTATGGAGTGAGTAACGATCTTCATGAGAATATATAGCAACACTTCTAATGTTAAGTTCCGATATGGCACGTAACACTCGTATGGCAATCTCTCCACGATTAGCTACAAGAATTTTGCGAAAGCGCTTTATATGCTGTTTCATAAAAATATGATATTCCTAAATTTCAGAGATGCAGGGTTATAATGATATGTTTACATCCTATAAGTCTAATTATCCAAAATAATATGACAAAAAAGTAAAAATTTTAAATATTCGATAAAATCATGGCCACAATTGATAAATTTGTATTAATACTGTTTAATCATACTAGTGGGGTAAGGCTAATAGAAGTTGTTTCGTAAATATTAATAAGTAGTGTCAAACACGTAGTGCATTGATACTCATTTGTTCGACAAATAGAGTCCTATGAAAAGATTATTCGTTATTACTTTAAGTTTAATTTCATGGCAGATGTGGTCGTGTAGCAGTGATCCCGGATTTGGTAACAAGCCAGACCTCGAATTTTTCGGTATTTCTCCTAAAGTAGTAAAAGCCATCGCTGATTCAATTATCATTAAAGTAGAATTCACAGACGGAGATGGAGATCTGGGAAACGCAACCAACGCAAACAATGACCTGGTAGTACTAGACAACAGATATAAAGATTCTAACAATCCTATTACTTTAGCAGCTGCTACTCTCAGTTATTCATTACCGAACCTGACCCCAGATACTAAAAATCCAGCCATCCAAGGTCTTATAACCATTGAAGTAATTGGGACCGCTGTGCGAAGAGATTCCCGTGGAATAGAGTTGCCTGTCGATTCTACTACTTTTGATGTTTTTGTTATAGACAGACTCGGTAATGTAAGCGATACTGTAACTACAGATATGATAAGAATACTAAGATAGCTTCACATTTCCATTCCTAAAATTAATAGCTGAAATTCCTTTCCTGATTTGATTTAGTTTAAGTATATGTAATAATCGATCCATAAATTCAGTTGATTTAATATGGAATAATTCTAATTTTAAGAAATTTCCACAGTAATAGATGAATGGAGAGAAACGACGTAATAATGTGGATGACCAAATATCATTTTTTGCCAATACTATTCCTGTTAGTTATATGTTATTCTTGTGGGACTGACAGCATTACTGTAACTCCATTTACGGAGAACATATTTCCTCTGGAAAAAAATAGATTTCGAATTTCCCTGGTAATAGATACTACCTTTGATGTTCAGGGTCCTGTAGTAGATCAGTACTACAAAAAAGAACAAACCGGAGATACCTTAACAGATCTTTTGGGAAGGACCGTTTATAAGTTAGAGACCTTCAGATCTGAACTGGAAGATGGACTAGCGTTTAATTTCCAACCAGACAGAGTATGGACCCAGTTTCTGGATACCGATAGCAACGGAAATCGATTTGCAGAGCGGATAGAGGAAAACAAAAGGTTTTTGGTTCTGAAATACCCCATTTTTCCACGAGTCAGATGGAATGGGAACCTTTTTAATAATTTACCTCCCGAGACATATAGATATCAAACTATAGATACAACTGTGGTAGTTGGTAATAACACCTTTAACAATTGTGTATTGGTAGTTCAACAAGCAGACACAAATAATCTAATTAGTTTTAAATTTGCATATGAAATCTTTGCTCCTAATATCGGAAGGATCAAAAAATTTAGTAAAGTACTAATAAATGACGGCCCAAATGGAGAATTCAACCCAGATCGAAGTAGTATTTATATTGAGGAAATAATCGATCATAATTACTAATTATTTCGTTATTCTATTAAACGTTATTTCAGCCATACATTTTACATATATTTCATGTATAAGATCATCTTGCAGTTACTCCGGGTCATATATGTTTGCCTAACCATTCTTTGTTACCAACTTTCATTTTCCCAATCCTTAGACTATTCCTTCGATGGAAAAAAATTAGGCTTATACATAAGTAGCACTGATATAGATTATTCAGACCATTATTATTTACCAATTTCCCAGTTTTTAACGATTGGAGAAAACAGATCTGCTGAAGATAAAATGAAAACGGAATTTCTTATCAGGCTTGGAGAAATGCTATCCGAACAAATAGCCAAAGTAACTAATGCAGATACCGTATATTTTATTAATGCAAATGTATCCATGGGTAAAGCGATTCGAAATGCATATAATAAAGATACTCACACCCTCATATCGGTTGATGCTTTTTTTGATATGGACTATATGATCATGATAGATGAATTAAAATTGACCTCATTCAAGAAAAGATCTGTTTTTATCAGAAGTAATCAAATGTATTCTGAACCTATAGATGTCAAAAGAGCAGAAATGCACACTGCTTTCTTTCAACAATCAGCATTAACTTCTATGAATAATTACCAGACCTGCATGGACGAAAGTATTCCATATAATGAAGAGCTTTACTTCAATTTTTTTAGTAATAAGTCTGCTATGGGAAATTTTTTAAGTAAGCTTTTTTCTTCCTGGTGGGATCAATTACTAAGTAACCAACAGTCAAATTGTAATACCTAATTTATATGAACAGTATTAATTTTAGCCATAATTATTAAAAAAAGGATAAATTTTTTCAGCTATATTAGCTAGATAATAAAGATCGACGTATTTTCACTTTAAATTTATTAGTAGATGTTGATCCGAATTTTAAATTCGAAAGTTTTCATACGAATAATGGTTATTGCTAACTTATTCATGTTGGCCTTGCTATTGTTTTTGCGATTTTCGAATTATGGTCCATCTGAATCTAATAATCCTACTGAAGAATTAATGAAATCCTATGAGCCGATGAAACTCACCTTTGTGGGAGAGATTCATTTGGAAAAGGGACACCTTATAAAGGGCAAAGCTAATGATAATCATTTTGATTTTTCTTCAGCCTTTACCTATGTATCAGATTACTTTTTAGATGATGATATTACCTTCGCCAATTTACAATCAGTTTTTGCCGGAGACATCCATGTCGATGACACTGAAGTAAATCATAGATTCAAGATTAACGCGCCTGATGAGTTTGCCAGAGACTTGAAAAAAGCAGGATTTGATTTTTTATTTACCGCGAATTCCCGTTCCTGCGACTTTGGAGAAGATGGGATGACCAGAACTATTCAGGTATTGGATGAATATGCGTTAAAACACACAGGTACATTTTCAGATTTTGCTTCTGCTCGTGAAATTGTTGTAAATGAGATAAAAGGGATCAAATTTAGTAACCTTTCATATGCTTCTACCTCCAATAACAATTCTCCTTTATCAAAAACTTTTCGATTAAATCAAATTAAACCTGAAGCCATCAGAAGTGGAATTCAAGGTGCCAGAATGAATGGGGCTGAAATAGTAATAATCCACTTTGATTTTAATTCTGTAGCTAAGCCTGACCCTGCATATATAAAAGAAATCATTAATTTTGCTATGGAAGAGGGTGCTGATATTATTATTGCCAATCAGGAGAATTTTCTCTCCAAAGTGAGTTGCTATCGAACGAGAAACCCTTTTACAGATCAGGGTGTAGTCGCATATTCATTGGGGAGTTTCTTTTCTCAAAAGGATAGTCAGAATATTGGAAGTGCCGTACTGGGAATTGAGCTTCAGAAAGATCCTGTAAGCCAAAGGATTTCACTTAGACATATGGAAATCCTCCCCACAGTATTAGTTAAGCCTGAAGTGAGTAAGTCTGAAGATTATTTTATATACCCGACTCAACTTTCACTGGAATCCAATCATCCTACCGTTGATACCCTATTGACTGAAGACGAGTTGAGTGAGCTTAAGCAAATATATTTTAGTGCTCAGGAAAAACTGGAAATTACCTCTTCTGGAGAAAATAATTGTACGATTTCCCTTGCTGATATTTTTCTTTAGTTTAGGGAATAATTATATCTTTTATAACAAATATTGTATCCTCCATTTTCTAATTCAGCTACTATTTGTTCTATCATTTCATCTTCCTCAGGATCGTAGATAGTTTTCAGATTTATTCCAAAAAGTAATCCGATTGATTGCCAGAAGAAAGCAGATGCACCGCTTTTATAATCCTTAATTAAATGAAAGGTGGAATTTCCCGTTTGTCTATAAACCAACTTAACAAGAACCCTTCCCTGAGATCTAGACATTTTTCTCAAGTCTTTTTCATATTTGCCAAACAGAGATTTTTCTGTATTCTTGAGATATGACTTTCTCGCTTCTTCTGAGGGTAGAGCATTTAGGTCTTGTTCAATATTTTTTAATACGTTTGATACTTTTACTGCATATGGATATACTTTATGAACATTCCATCTGATTCTGGTATATTTTTGCAACCTCTTTCTTCCTTTCCTCAGTTGCCTTCTTGTTGGATAGGTAGCATATATATTTACCGTTTTCAGAGCTCCATCCATAAACATTTCACCATCAACAGAATACACCTTAAACCTATGTGAGTTTTGATATATATTGCTCGAATCAGATTTTTCCTGAGCTACTGCTAATTGATATAACCCCGATATCAACCCCAGGAAAATAACAAATCTCGAATGATGAAAATCCCTTAACTTCATATTTTAAATATAACTATTCACATATTAAAACTCAGTTAAATGTCTGTCTATTAATACAAACAACCACACGCTGTCCCTCACCTAATTGCTTGTGTACAATTACCCTAAACCAGCTAATACAAAGTGAATTCTCATCTTATTTATCAGTTAACTTCCATTTTATCGGGCTGTTAAACAAACAAAATGATATTCTTCAGATTAATCATTACATTTAACTTTAAATATATACATGCTTACAGGCAAAACGGTTGTAAAACCAAGTAAGTATGGGGATATTCAAATGGTGAAAATACTAAATAGGTTATTTACAGAAGATAAAGCAGTAGCTGTAGCAATTACTTTCAATGCTATTGTATTATTCTTGCTTTCATTTGATGAATTGAATCCATATCATTCATTATTAACCATTATTGATTCACTTTTTTTATTCTATTTCCTATTAGAAGCTATCCTTAAAATTCGTCAATTAGGATGGAAAGGCTATATTTCTAAAAATTGGAACAAATTTGACTTCATTATATTAGTTTTTAGTTTCCCATCCATCATTTTGTTGTTCGAAGAATCCATGCCAGATGTAAGTATTCTTTTTGTTTTTAGAATTGTAAGATTAGTTAGGTTTTTCAAGTTTCTGAGGTTTATTCCAAATATAGAAGAGTTAATCCAAGGATTAAGTCGTGCCTTTAGAGCCTCAGTTTTCGTCTTACTAGCTTTTTTTATATATATGTTTGTGATCTCTATGATCAGCTGTAGAATTTTTAGTGAATCCTCTCCTGAATATTTTGCTAATCCTTTAATATCATTTTATACTATATTCAAAGTGTTCACTATCGAAGGCTGGTATGAAATCCCTGAAAATATACCCAGTGAGGACAAACTCACTTCTTTTTTCATCATCCTATATTTCATTATTATTGTGGTTTCTGGAGGACTGTTTGGATTATCTATTGTTAACGCCATATTTGTAGATGAAATGGTGAGCGATAATAATGATGGAATGTTGGCCAGAATAGATGTATTGGAAGGTAAAATTGATAAACTACTCTCTTTGCAAAAAGAAGAAGACTTTCAATACATCAAACGAGAATCCATTACAGAGCTCTCCGATAATCATCCCCCTTCTAATATGTTGCAAGATAAATCACAAGCTTAAATAAAGCATCACTTCTAATGCAACCTTTTCCCAAAATTGCGATCTTATTGACTGTAATCATTCCCTAAAAAGGAAAGTACTATTCTGTGTAAATCCTTAAGCACTTCAGTGTATCATTTATATATTTTGCCTAACTCCCATTATCATGATTGAATTAAAGAAAATCACCCGCATCTATGAGACTGATGAGATCGAAACCGTAGCATTAAGTGAGATAAATCTGACCGTAAATAAAGGAGAGTTTGTTTCCATAATGGGCCCTTCGGGATGTGGAAAGTCTACGCTATTAAATCTTATAGGAATGATTGACAGTCCTTCTTCAGGCGAATACTTTTTTAAAGATGAAGAAATTGCCACTTATTCAGAAAGAAAGCGATCACAATTGAGGAAACATAATGTAGGATTTATTTTTCAGAGCTTTAATTTGATTGATGAGCTAACGGTATTTAAGAATGTAGAACTTCCTATGGTATATACTAAAGTTCCTCCCTCAGAAAGAAAGAAGAGAGTAGAAACCGAGTTGGAGAAGCTTAACATGATGCATAGGAGAAATCATTATCCTCAACAGCTCTCAGGAGGCCAGCAACAACGTGTAGCAGTGGCAAGAGCTTTAGTTAATCGTCCAAGTCTTATCTTGGCAGATGAGCCTACAGGGAATCTAGATACACAAAATGGAGATGAAGTTCTTCAATTAATTTCAAAACTTCATAAAGAAGGAACCACCATCGTAATGGTTACTCACTCAAATCATGATGCCTCCTTCGGAGATCGTATCATTCACATGCTCGATGGAAAAATCCTTGCAGAAAATGCACCCCAACATCCTTCTGCAATAAGTTGATATAAAAATGATAACTAAGAGAAAAATGGCAACTTAAGCGTGTAATATTACTACCCGAGTAATGATGTAATCCATTGCCCCTAAATCGACCAGATTAACTAGGTTAAAAGATGTATATTTATAATACTTAAATCTGCTCAATTTACGGGATAAGGACCATTTTTCTCATGATAACTCATCACATAACGACCATTAGCCAAACATTCGATGCTCTACTAAACGAGGCGGCAGGCTTTTCAAAAGACATTTCGAAAAATTTCTGTGCCCTAAATTCGATTCTTACTCAGGTAATCGAAGAAAGATTACCTACGAATTTATCTGTAAAATCTGGCATTATATCCGGTTCAGAGGAATCTACCTCGATGAACTCGGTATTAGTATATAATAGTAATGCAAAAAGTACTTGGGAAACAGATAGTTTTATCATCATAAAGCCGGAGGAGGTACAAGCCATTATAGGAGTAATTCCAGAAGGTGTAAGCGATCAGCAATCATATTCCATCATCTCGTCATTTTACAATCAGGTAAAGGAAGTCGGTCTTTTTAAGAGAACGGATCCTTTTACTAATGTCAACAACTTTTCCTCCAAAAGTGATTTCTTTTCCGGGCTAATTTGCATGGATGAAAAATGGGATGCTCTATCTCTGACTTCGAGATTGTTTAATGATCATAAGAATGTAAATGGATTCCCACAACTTATAAGTAAGGGGAAACAAACTGTCATTCAACTAACAGAACTAACTCCTGAAAACGGGCATATAAATGCGCATATTCATGAATATAATGTGTCAGATTTCATTGCTCAAGATGCATTTCCTTCATTGACCTTTCTGCTTTCGAGATTATTTATTCAATTAAATTCTGATAACGGCAATCCATTATTAGATAATATTGATTTCAGCAAGATTAACCAATCTGTCGTACACCATCGCCAAATTTGGCAGAAGGATCAAATCAATGAAACTTCTGACGCTACAGAAGCTGTCGGTTTTTCTAATGGCAGTCCAGCCTCAGATAAAAGTCAGGCTAATGGTAATTCACTTGAGACAGATAAGATGATCGGCTCGATTCATATGAGACAATACTTTAATAATAAAAATGGAAGCCATCATCACAATCAGATTAATAAACAAGATCAAGAGGGGAATACACCACTTCACCACGCAGTGATAAAAGGTGATAAAGAGTTGATATCTGAATTGGTCGATCAGGGAGCGGTGATAAATATAAAAAACCGCTTGGGGAACACTCCTTTGCATATGGCCATTAAGGAAGGGAAACTAAGTATAGCAAAATATTTAATTGATCTTCACGCGGATGCGGATTGCATCAATTATCATAAAGAAACTCCCTTACATTTTGCTGCAAGATTTAATAAAGATGATTTAATGGTCATGCTGCTCAACAATGGAGCTACCTTGGAAGCTATTGATGAAAATGGCCATTCTCCTCTTCATATTTGTGCTTTATCAGGAAGTGATAAAGCAGCCCGCATTCTCATGGATGCTGGAGCTGAAGTAAACAAGGCATCAAACAATGGGGTTACTCCTATACATATTGCAGCTCAGAAGGGCTTTCCAGAATTAGTGAACAAATTGTTGGAATATCATGCAGCTATAGATGGACAAGATGATGATGGCAATACGCCTTTACACTTGGCTGCAGCGAGTGGTCAGGTAAAGATTATAAAAATGTTGATAAGTTTCCAGGCTGATGAAAATATCTCTAATAAAAGTGGTGAAACTTATCTTCAAAGGCTTGCGTATCGTATGTAAATGATTAATAACGGGAAAAGGCAAAATTGATTTCCTTTTATACAGTTTAAAGTTGCAATAATAAGATAGGGTAAAGTATAATACTTTACCCTTTTTCTTTACTAAAAACTAGGGGACTCTATCTACCATCGGTAGAGAATCTACCCTAGCCCTTGCTCTTGTAATTCCAGGTTTACCGTCCTGTTATGAAATAAAATTATTAAGTATCTCGCGATTTCCTACACATATTTTTGCAATAAAATAACACCTAGCAGAAGGGAATAAAGATTGTCATTACCGATAATTTTTCAATAAACTTTCAATAAAAAAAAATCACTAATACCATCTAACTATTTGTTTATCAAATAAATATTAATATCATACCTTTTATATTAACTACTTATTAATTTTTAATTATTCGAAATAAATATCATTAATTTACATTTTTTCATTCAATGCTTACCACTCCTATCGATTAGCGAATATTTTATTTTAATGAAAAATACTACCAAATAATGTATCTGGTTCAATATTTCATCAAAGTGATAAAAAAGTTTTGATCTAAAAATCTTTGGGAATAAAAAAATTAACCTGGAGGAGGAAGTATAAAAATACCTTTACCCCTTTAAAAAGTAAAGGTAACAGGGATTATAACTTAATTGGGTCTGATTATAATCCAGAAAATTGTGATAAGTACGAGTAACCATATAAAAAAACTAGGGGACTCTATCTACCATTGGTAGAGAATCAACCCTAGCCCTTGCTCTTGTAATTCCAGGATTACCGTCCTGTTGTTATACAAATCTAGTAAGCAGAATATTTTAAACAAGTGAAGATTTCTGCCATTATTTACATCGAAATTTGAATAATATATTTTCAGAAATTTATTACTCACTATTGTTATGCCATCTTGTCGAGATGAATATTACTTATTTAAATTGATCGTAGTCAGACACTTGATAAAGACTAGACTGAACTCAGCCTTTCAGCTATTCAAATTTTTTAGTATGACTGAAATAACATGTAGGTAGAAGAAGGAACCGAATCTGCATTACTATTCTCATATCCTTACACACTATTGAAAAGAATGAATTAATTCTAAATTAAAAAAGTCCGATTAAGTCAAAATCTCCTATCTCTAATATAATTAATAAGAAGAATCAATATATTAAGCATGTTGCATATTTTTATATTAGTATATTTTTATAATATGTAATTTCCATAAATTTATTCAAACGAATTTATTTACAGGAAAGCTTCATGAACAATCTATTTTCCATTTGTTTACTCATTTTTCTTCCCAGCACGCTTATATGCCAATTAGCTCAAATAGATTTTGAGGATCAATTACCAGATATTCACGAATATGTATCTGTAGACAGGCAACCTATTCCTATTAATCTGGACGAAATAAAAAAAGAGATTGGCTACCCTATAGAAGCGATTAAGCAAGAAATAGAAGGATTAGTTTATACCAGAATCCTGGTAGACAAACATGGTCATTATCTTGACCATAAAATTACGCGTCATTTACATCCTTCCATAGATAATGCTATAGCCTACCATTTACCTAAGCTAAAGTTTCTGCCCGCAATAAAAGATGGTCAATCAATTAATTTTTGGGTTAACACTTCATTCTATTTCGATTTATCAGAATTAAAAGAACTTGGAGTCTATCAAAAAGGAATAGGATTATTCCTATCGCAGAAAATCAAAAATACCAAAAAATCAAAATCTCACATGGAAAAAGGTGTTCAGTACCTACAGAATGCTCATTATAAGAAAGCCCAGCAAGCATTTAGCAAAAGTATTGCTACCAGTGAGTTATCTCGAAAACATAATAAACAGTCTAATATCATTTTATTTTATAGCTATCTTTACAGAGCCAAGGCCCATGATCACCTTTGTAGACAAAAAGACGCTTTAGATGATTATATTGAAGCTATAGGGATAGGTAGACTTATTAAAGATCATGCTACCAAGATTCCCAATATTCTTCCATTCGTTTTTTTAGACCGGGGTAAACTATATATGAAAATCGGGAATCCCCAAAGAGCATTAGCAGACTTCCAATGGATACGTTTGAGCTTTCCTAATCATAAAGCCTCTACGCAAGCACAAATTCAATCCTTTTATTGTTACTTACAGCTAAAACATACAGAACGGGCCAGGGAGATTCTACATGAAATTGACTCTTTTATCAGTGATCATTCTTTATATACCTATTATTTAGCAACAACTTACCTACAGGAAAAAAATTATTCTAAAGGGCTACCTCTCCTGATACCTTTGGCAGAAAACACCCATTCTATCGCCCTTAGACAAAATATCTGGAATGATATAGCACTTATCTACCTACATCAAAAAAAATATCAGCAGGCATTGACTGCGGTTCAATCCTCCATAGATCTGGATGCTTCCAACCCCACTCCATTTTACATTAAAGCGAAGATTATTCTCGACTTAGAAGGATATGTTGCTGCATTTGAAAATTTTCAGCTAGCGCTGATGTTAGGGTTAAAAGGGAACAAAGCAGAAGAAGCTAGAAGCATATGTGAACAACTAGATATTTCAGAGTTAGCGATGAAGCGACACCCCTAGAAGTGTCAAATTTCTTACCTTATCAATTAATATCAAATAATTGTATGTAAAATATTTATTTCAGTTACCAGATAGGATCTATTCTACATATCACAAACCCACGACATTTTACATATGCATTATTAAAGAAAAAATTAGCAAAAACTTCATGTTATGTTAATCTTTTAGGAGATATACTAATATTAACGCTACCTACAGCATAAAAGACCGAATTGTTACATTAAAAATTTCAAGCTACATATTGTCTTTTGTATGCAAGTCTAAACACCAATTATTATAATATCTTTTCTTACCCTTGTAAAACTCAGTAATTTTCTATAAAATTGCCATTCATTCAGATAGTTGAACCATTCTTTCAATAAAAATGACCATTGGATCGATCTATCAAAATGAAATAAAAAAATCTAACTAATATACGCTCGTAAAAGGAAATAACTTGGAGTTACAAAAGCAATGGCTAAGGACGGCTCACTAACCGATGGTAGATTGAGTCCCTTAGTTTTTAGAGCAAGGGCTGGGGTTGATTCTCTACCAATGGTAGATAGAGTCCCCCGGTTTTTTATTTCTTCTCTTTTTTGTTAGGTGATAGTAGTCGCTTCCTCTTCTAACTCATAAATAAAATGATAGAGTTCTTCTATTAAAAGGTATACTTGCTTTATATGAGATACTTTGGCGTACACCAATGAAAGAAACTTTGGAGATTCTTTTAATTTAACCCTGCTGGAATAGGTTTGAACATATTCTATAATTTTTAGAAAAGCAGGAGACTGATAAAAAGAAGAAGTACGATCGGAAACAAAATAGAATCTAAGACTTTCATTTTTCAGGACAATGCGTTCAACACCAGCCCTTTTAGCCTTTTCCCTAATTCTTGTTGCATCATATAAATTAAGTACCTGAATGGGTAAAGGTCCGAAGCGGTCCATCATTTCCTTTTGAATAATCTTCAATTCTTCTTCTTCCTCTGCATTAGCTATCCTTCGATAATACTTTAATCGCTCTGTGATATTGGGAATATATGGCTCAGGTATTCTGATATCCAGATCAATATCAATTTGACAATCATCGACAATCGTATGCTTTCTATTTTTGATCTCTTCCTGGAACAAATCTGAAAAATGCTCTTCCTTAAGTTCTCGAATGGCTTCATCCAGGATTTTGTGATACATATCATACCCTACTTCAGCTACGAAACCACTTTGATCTGCTCCAAATAAATCTCCTGCACCCCGAATGTCTAAATCTCTGAGAGCGATGTGAAATCCACTCCCCAGATCTGAAAATTCTTCCATCGCTTTTAAGCGTTTTCGCGCATCCTGTGTCAGAACGATATCCGGTGGTGCCAGTAAATAGCAAAAGGCTTTTCTGTTTGACCTCCCTACCCTTCCCCTCATCTGATGTAGTTCTGCCAACCCATATTTATGGGCCTGGTTGATAATTATAGTATTAGCATTAGGAATATCCAGACCAGACTCAACAATTGTAGTAGCTACCAGAATATCGAAAACTCCTTCAATAAAATCGGTCATAACTTTTTCCAATTGCTGTCCTTTCATTTGACCGTGCCCTATTCCTATTCTGGCATCAGGTACCAACTTTTTTATAGAAGAAGCTACTTCTTCTATATCATTGACTCTGGGATGTATAAAAAATACCTGTCCACCTCTTTTGAGTTCGTAACTAATACAATCTCTAATTTTTTCTGGGGTATATCCCGTAACTAAGGTTTCTATAGGTTGTCGATTGGGTGGAGGCGTAGAGATAACCGACAAGTCTCTTATTCCTGCTAAAGAAAACTGAAGGGTACGAGGAATAGGAGTAGCGGTTAGAGTCAAGGTATCAATGTTAGCCTTCATCAGCTTTAGTTTCTCCTTTACACTTACCCCAAAACGTTGCTCTTCATCAATAATCAGTAAACCCAAATCCTTAAATTTTACGTCATTTGATACAATTCTATGTGTACCAATCAAAATTTCCGTATTCCCTGCTGCCACCTTCTTCAGTGTCTCTTTTATCTCCTGATTAGTCTTAAATCTATTAATATAATCAACATCCACAGGCATATCCTTTAATCTATTTGAGAACGTCTTATAGTGTTGCAGTGCCAAAATGGTTGTCGGGACGAGTATGGCGACCTGTTTCCCATCTAAGGCAGCTTTAAAGGCCGCTCGAATAGCAATCTCAGTTTTACCAAATCCTACATCTCCACATACCAATCGATCCATTGGATACAACTTTTCCATATCACCTTTCACTTCTTTCGTCGTCTTATACTGATCAGGTGTGTCTTCGTACATGAAAGAAGCCTCTAGTTCCCTCTGCAAGTAATTGTCTGGAGAAAAAGCAAAACCGTCAGATGCCTTTCTTTTGGCATAAAGGGAAACGATATCAAAAGCGAGTTCTTTTAACCTCTTTTTCGTCTTTGCCTTAGCTTTTGCCCAGGCTCCAGATCCAAGCTTATGTAATTTGGGTTCTACCCCGTCTTTTCCTGAGTATTTAGATACTTTGTGTAAGGAATTAACATTAACAAAAATTGAATCACCTCCTTTATAAATAATCTTGACAGCCTCCTGTATATGCTCCCCAACTTTAATGGTATGAAGTCCGGCAAATTTCCCAATCCCATGATGAACATGAACCACGTAATCTCCGGGATTGAGATCTCTGAGCTCTTTTAAGGTGATGGCCTGACTTCTTTTTTTGTGAGCTTTTACTTTGTATCGATGGTACCGATCAAAAATTTGATGATCAGTATAACAGACCAATTTTAAATGTGGATCGAGAAACCCTTCGTGTATATCGCTGATAATTCCTTCAAAGTGGACTTCCTTATCTACTTCCGTAAAAATTTCTTTTAACCTGTTGATTTGATTAGGATCAGTACTGAATACATAATTTTGAAGCCCATGCTGCTCATTTTGCTTTAAATGATCTGCTAATAAACTAAATTCTTTATGAAATGCAGGTTGAGCAGTGCCGGACCATGACATACTTTGGACCACTTTCCCAATAAATGATTCCTTACTTAATTCCAGTACATTAGCTCCTATTAATAACTCATCAAACGAATGAGCAGATAAATAAAGATCCTCAGGCGATCTACTCAAATTAGCTCCTCCACTATCAGCTTGCAGTTTTTCGAATTGATCATTCGCTTTCTGAAAAAGTCTATCAAGGTCTGCTTTAATGAAGGGCAGGTTCTGCATCACTACAAGAGTATTTGCAGAAACGTATTCAAGAAAAGACACCCTATCCTCAACTAATAGATTCTTTTGAATGTTAGGAATAAGCGATACTCTCTTAACTTCTTCTTCTGAAAGTTGTGAAACTGGATCAAAAGTTCTTATCGAATCAATTTCCTCTCCAAAAAATTCAATTCTATAAGGGATATCGTGTGCAAATGAATAAACATCTAAAATCCCTCCTCTGACAGCAAATTGTCCAGGTTCATAAACGAAATCTTCTCTTTCAAATCCATAGGTTTCCATCACCTCAATAATAAAATCCATTCCATAATTATCTCCCTTTTTAATTTCGAGGGTATTTTGAATCAAGGATCGCTTATTAATTACTTTTTCATGAATCGCTTCGGCGAAGGTTATGATAATCTGCCTACCAGTACGCGTATGATTTAATTCGTTGAGTACTTCCGCCCGCTGAAGAACGTTTGCATTATCGACTTCCTCAATCTGATAAGGGCGTTTGTAGGATGCGGGAAACAATAACACTTCTTTACGAGGCATAAGCGCCTGTAGATCATTTTGGAGATATAGGGCTTCCTCTTTTTCATTCAATATGATGAGCATATTTCGCTGGAGATTTCGAAACAAAGCAGCCAACATAAATGATTTTTGGCTACCTACAAGGCCTGGAAGATGGAAATTTGCTCCTTCCGATTCCTTTATCTCTTTAGCAAACTGTTGAAGTTCAGGATTTTCCTGATATATCCTTAAAAGTTTATCTATTTTCACCTTATTCTTACTATTAATATCCTAAGCTCGTTGCAGTTATTCCGCAACGAGCTTATGATGTTGAAACTAGAATTATACCGTAGTGTTACTGTTCCAAGGCATTTTACGACAGGAGGCTTTTATAGTTAAGTTATTACTTATTCATAAATAAACTGGCAATCCTCTAATTTTTTTAGCATTTTAGCTCTATTACGAGACTAATCAATCATCCAGGATAAAGGGATGGATGATTTTATTTATCCACAAATTATTCACAAATATCAGATACAAGGTGGATAAATCAAGATAAAGCGCTGAAAACAGGTACATAATAGACATTTAATACCCACACTTTGTGGATAACCAATGTAGATTCACTGACTATTGATATCCAAATGATTATAAACATAGCGTAATAGTGTACTAATCCATATCAGCGAGATTTTTTTGTAAGTTTAGCGTTACCCAATTATTAAAACAAGAGGTATTTATGTCTCAAGCATCGAATATAGAATCTGGAAAATACTCTTTAGAAGATAAAGGAAAGGGTAAAGTCAAGCACTTTGTAAATGGAAAAATTCCTCCACAGGCATTAGATATGGAGGAAGCAGTGCTAGGAGCGCTTTTGCTGGAGAAAGATGCATTACATAGAATCATCGATATACTTAAACCTGAAATGTTTTACAAGGATGGGAACGCTACAATATTTAGTACCATTCAAAGTCTATTTCAAAAATCCCAGCCTATCGATTTACTCACGGTCAAGGATGCACTACGAAAAGTAGGAGAATTACAAGCCATTGGAGGTGCCTATTATTTGACTGAATTAACAGAAAGAGTAGCTTCTGCCGCTAATATAGAACATCACGCCAGAGTCATTGCTGAAAAATTTATTTTACGCCAGTTAATTCAAACTTCTGATCTTGTAATTCGAGAGGCATACGATGATACGACTGATGTATTTGAATTACTCGATAAAGCTGAGCAACAGCTCTTCGAAATATCCGAAAATAATTTGAGGAGAAATTATTTAGGGATGTCCGAACTTGTGATGAAAACCCTGGAACGGCTGGAAGATATTAGGAAGAAAGACACAAGTGTCACGGGAATTCCCTCGGGATTTGCAGATTTAGATAAAATGACTGCCGGATGGCAGAAAACGGATTTGGTTATTATAGCTGCCCGGCCAGCTATGGGTAAAACCGCCTTAACACTTACTCTGGCGAGGAATGCTGCCCTGAGATTTCATGAAGCTGTAGCTTTCTTTTCTCTGGAAATGGCTGGAATTCAGCTTACACAACGACTTATTTGTTCAGAAGCTGAATTAGATGCTCAAAAGGTCAGAACGGGAAGACTAGAAGATTATGAATGGAAGCAACTTATTACTCGGATAGGTTCACTAAGTAATGCTCAAGTATTTATAGATGATACACCTGCGTTGTCAATCTGGGATTTAAGAGCTAAATGCAGAAGGTTAAAAGCAGAAAAGAATATTAGTTTGGTCATTATAGACTACCTCCAGTTAATGTCAGGCCATGTTTCTAAAGGTGGGAATAGAGAGCAGGAAATTGCTGGTATTTCTAGATCATTGAAAGAGATTGCCAAAGAATTAGACGTATGTGTCATAGCTCTCTCCCAGTTGAGTAGAGCAGTAGAAAGTAGAGGAGGAGACAAAAGGCCTGTGCTAAGTGACCTTAGGGAATCAGGTTCCATAGAACAGGATGCTGATATGGTGATGTTCCTGTATAGGCCTGAATACTATGGATTTGAAACAGATGATGACGGAAACTCTACTACAGGAATGGCTGAACTTATCATTGCTAAACAAAGAAATGGCCCAACAGGAACTGTAAAGCTGCAATTTATAGGACAGTACGGTAAATTCAGTGATTGGAACTTTTCTGGCAATAGCGAATTTGGGCAATCTTTCGGCAGCCAGGGAGGCAATACCATTACTCTACCTTCACGCATGAATGACCAACAAAATTTTCCTCCTAATCAACCGCCAGCGCCACCTGATGATGTCCCATTTTAGATGCTATGAATTAAGCGTTATGATTACAATTTTGATTCACCTGAATTCGTTTACACTTTGTAAGATTATGAAGTTTAGGCATATAGATCAGGTTTTATTTTGTTCTTACACTTAAACATATTATCCATTTTTCATCATTTTTCGTATCACTATACTTATATTCTGTATAGCTACAGTTACTTATTGGAGAATTTATGGCGTTTCGACGATTATACATATTCTGGGGAATTATGTTCTCTTTTGGTTTCCTCTTCTCCCAGGAACAAATACCTGTTGTTCGCGATTCACTGGCAGGAATGTACGAAGAGAATGATCCATTTGCTGAAGATGTTCAGGAAAGGACCCCGGATAATTCCCAATTTGAGAATTCCACCTATAATTTACCTATCACTATCACAGGCTTAGAAGCATACAGCCCTGAAAGAATATTAAGCTGGGAACCTGATTCAAACGCTTTCGGAATTATTATTGGAAATTATACAACTCAAGAAATCCTGCACCAGCAAATCAAGAAATTCGTTAATCTTTGGCGTGGTGAAATATGGGCATACCAAGTCAATATAAGAGGAAGTGTTTATTTTAGGTTAGTCCTGGGAACTTACAAAAATGCCAGGGAAGCCAAAATATATGCTGACATAATCCATGATTACGAAAAAATCAATGCCCAGGTGATAGATCTCAGATATTTATTAGAATAGACGAACAGATTTTTCGTTATACTATTAAACATGAGTCAAATGTAAGACTCTTTCCAAAACAATATGTCCTCAGTTTTTTTGGGTTTGAAGATTAACTTGCTCTTTTTATTTCTGTTGTTTAGTGCGTGTGTTTCCTTTTCTCAAGAACTTGTAAATAGTGGCAATGAAAATGGATTGGTACTACAAGAGATTATACATAATAGTCCTAGTAGGCCTAGATATATTAAGTACTCAGACAAAAAGATCTTCATTGTATCAAATGTTAACGAACCACAAGATTTATTGGTTTATAATCAATCGCACCAACTACATACGAGGGTTGAACTCAAATCCTCACTTTCTTTTTTCGGATTTGACTTTTATGAAGGAACTCAGATACCAGCACCTGGCACTATTTCTTTCTCCAATCAAGACGATTTTATTTGGGTAACCTATTCTCCACTAGGGGGGCAAAAACTTCAAACCAAAAAGGAAAATTTATGTGATCAATCCTTTGTAAATTATCCAAGTTATCTCTATAAATTGGAGTCCGAGTCTTTTATGGTTCAATCCATCGTTCCTATTGGTGATATTCCAACTTCAGTCGTAGCTACCCCCAGTAATGATTATATTTTTATCACCAATAAATGTAGTCAGGATATTAGTGTTATTTCCACAATATCAAATGAAGAAGTTATTCGGATTCCGACAGATGGCCAACCAGAAGATATCGTTATAGAGCCTAATTCTCAATATGCTTATTTTACTACCGGCTCAGATCAAATTGGAATTATAAGACTTTCAGATTTCTCTATTTCATATTTATCTGAATTAACTGCTAAACCCAGAAATCTTCTTATAGATGAAGAAGGAGAGCATTTATATATTTCCTTTCCCCAGGAAGGGAAACTGGCTAAAATGAATCTACATACTGGTGAAATTATACAGAAAGTATATACAGGTAAATCTCCTGGTCAAATGGTATTTTCCCCTGATCAGAAATATTTATATATCGTAAATGAATTCTCCCACAATTTTTCAAAAATCAGATTGGAAGATATGGAGAATGTGGCCAACGGTGCTACCCATTTCTACCCCAGAACCATAGAATACGATCCTGTAAATCATCAAGTATGGGTAGGATGTGATGCGGGTACAATCATGGTATGGACAGATAATTCCATGCAAGCTCCTAAAGAAGCCCAAATTGCAGATAATCAATCTACCCCCCCCGCTTTACCATACGTAGATATCTTTAACGAACATTACATTCCCGAGAATGAGAATTCAACAAAACAAGATAATACTACTAATCATACAGAAACCGCCGTTGAGACATATAGTATTTTCAAACCCATGTCAGAAGCTGAAAAAAAAGAACAAAAATTTCAATCTTTTAAAGGTGATGTTCCTATTACTTCACACGAAGAAAGTTTAGCTTCCTCAAATATAACACCAAATAAAACGAATTCCGTTTCCGCACTAAACAGTAATTACAGTAGAAATATTGATCCTGCCGGAACTGCACAGAATAATACAACATATAATAACCCTTCTTCTAATTCTCAAAACGCCTCTGCTCAATTCTTTTCTGACCATAGTGTAACTAACCAGATTCCAAATAAAACCGATCATAATGTTTTAGATATAAAGAATGATCATGTCAATGCTAGTCATTCGGTTCCCACTAACGACTACTCTACGACTAATCAGGAAATAAGTCGAAAGCACTATCTGGTATTAGGAAGTTTCTCCAGTGAAAGTAATGCTGAACAAAGAGTAATGGAACTATCTAACATTAGCTTACCTCTACAAATTATACCCCATGGCAACGCTAATTTCAGGATAATTTCTCATGCGTTTAATAATATGGAACAAGCTAAAGTAGAAGTGCAACGTCTAAAACGCAATTATCAGGTACAATCCTGGATTTTGACAGAGTAAAATTGTGGATAAGAACACAAAAACGTTAGTATCACCTATTTGTATAAGTATAAAATCCTTTCCCTGACTTTCTACCTAAATGACCTGCTACTACCATATTTTTGAGCAATGGGCAAGGCGCATACTTTGGATTTCCAAAGCCATCATACAGAACTTCTAAAATGGATAGGCAAACATCCAGTCCTATAAAGTCGGCCAATTGTAAAGGCCCCATAGGATGGGCCATCCCCAATTTCATTACAGTGTCAATTGCATCAACATCAGCAACACCTTCATAATAGGTATAGATTGCTTCATTAATCATAGGCATCAGTATCCTGTTGGAGACAAATCCTGGATAGTCATTCACGAGTACCGGAATTTTTTGCATATCAGTGGCTAACTCAGTCACATGCTTACTAACTTCAGGAGCTGTATCAAATCCGTTGATGATTTCCACTAATTTCATTACAGGAACAGGATTCATAAAATGCATACCAATTACCTGTGAACTGCGAGAAGTAACAGATCCTAGAAGAGTAATAGAAATGGAAGAAGTATTTGAAGCTAAAATAGCCTGCTTAGGACTCTGCTCATCAATTTCCTTAAATATAGCAAGCTTAACATTCGTTTTTTCTGTTGCTGCTTCGATGATAATATCTCTGTCGTGAACCCCTTTGGAAATGTTGGTATAGGTATGTATTCTTTCTATAATTCCACTTTTATCATCCTCTTGAAGAATCCCCTTTTTGATTTGACGATCAATGTTGTTAGATATAGTTTGAACGCCCTTTTTTAAGGCTGTATCTGAAATATCAACCAGGTTAACCTGATATCCGTACTGAGCAAACACATGTGCTATCCCATTCCCCATAGTTCCAGCACCTACCACACATACTTTTGAGTAAGCATCAATCATATTATTATTATAAAAAGTATTGAATTAATAAAAAAGTATGTGAAAGATTAGATTAGTCATCTATCGATGATGGTTATTCTCTGTAGATATAAATATTCGAATCACCATCTGACCTTACATAAGCTCTAAACATTCCTTCAGTATTAAAAGGCATGTGAATATTCCCCTTGTTGTCTACTGCAACAAATCCTCCTGTTCCTCCCATACCTTTAAGAACCTCATGGATAATATAGTTCCCTGCTTTTTCCAAACTTTGATCAGCATACAGCATTCGTGCTGAAACATCATAAGCTACCACATTTCTAATAAAAAATTCACCATGTCCCGTGCAAGATACTGCACAGGATGCATTATTTGCATAGGTGCCTGAACCCAATAATAGGAGAATCACCTATTCGACCGAATCTCTTATTCGTCATACCTCCAGTGGAAGTAGCTGCAGCCAGATTCCCTTGCTTATCCATAGCTACTGCCCCCACAGTACCATATTTCTTTTCTACAGGTTCTGAGATATTATCCACTTCAGGGATCTCAGCTTTTTCGCTTCCCTTTTTTCTCCGTAATTGGTTGAGGCGATGTTCAGTATGAAAATATTCATTATCTACTATAGTAAGTCCTCTCTGTTCGGCAAATGCTTCAGCTCCCTTTCCTGATAGCATCACATGCTCAGAATACTCCATTACTTGCCTGGCAGCGCTGACAGGATGTTTAACGTTAGTTACTCCTGAAATAGCACCTGCCTGCAGGTTTGATCCATCCATAAAAGAAGCATCCAGTTCTACTGTCTCTTCATGAGTAAACACTGCGCCTTTTCCTGCATTAAATAAAGGAGAATCTTCCAGGATATGAATAGCTGCTTCAATTGCATCAAGACTGCTTCCACCAGCTTTTAGTATAGTTTCTCCTGCATCCATAGCCTGTTGAAGTGCTGCTTTATAGGCATTTTCTTTTTCAGGAGTCATCAAAGACTTTCGAATAGTACCTGCACCTCCATGAATTACCAGCACATAATCATAAGATTCAGAAGCCTCTACATACTCCTGACCATACATAAGAGACATTTCCATACAGAGAAAAATCACTGATAACACAGCCATTAATGTAAATCGCAAAAAATTCATATGTGAGTCAATTTAGCCGAAAGCCATTAAAATATATTTCCATTTTCTATTAGCGCTTTCTTCCTAACATCTGAGTGCTATTCATCATGCGCGCCATTTTACCTCCTCTTGAAAGTTTATTCATTTTCTTCATCGCCTTTTTCATAGCATGGAATTGTTTAATCAATTCATTGACTTCCCTCACTGGTCTTCCACATCCCCCGGCGATTCTTTTTCTTCGGGACCCATTGATAAGATTAGGTTGAGAACGCTCCTGAGGGGTCATTGAATAAATAATTGCTTCAATATGTTTAAATGCATCATCCTCTATATCCAAATTTTTTGTCAACTTCCCCATTCCAGGTATCATGCTGATGAGATCTTTTATATTTCCCATCTTTTTAATTGCCTGAATTTGACCTAGAAAATCCTCAAAATCTAATTCATTTTTTCTTATTTTTTTCTGAAGACGGGCTGTCTCCTCCTGGTCAAATTGTTGTTGTGCCCTTTCTACAAGCGTAAGTACATCTCCCATTCCCAAAATCCGGGAAGCCATACGCTCGGGATAAAATAAATCCAGCGCATCCAGTTTTTCTCCTGTACTTATAAATTTAATAGGTTTGTCTACAACAGATCTAATAGATATAGCCGCTCCCCCACGTGTATCACCATCTAATTTTGTGAGTACCACTCCATCAAAATCCAGCCGCTCATTAAAGACTTTTGCGGTATTAACAGCATCTTGTCCCGTCATAGCGTCTACCACAAATAAAATTTCATCGGGATTAACCGCAGCTTTAATAGCCTCTATCTCCTGCATCATTTCTTCATCCACAGCTAATCGGCCTGCGGTATCTACAATCACGAGATCCTTTCCATGCTGCTTGGCATATTTGATCGCGTTTGAAGCAATTTGAATTGGATTTTTATTTTCCTCTTCTTTATATACTTCCACTTCAACCTGTTCTCCTAATACTCCTAACTGATCAATGGCAGCAGGGCGATAAACATCCCCAGCTACTAAAATAGGATTTTTCCCCTTACTTTTCAGGTAACGCGCAAGCTTACCGGAAAAAGTCGTTTTCCCAGATCCCTGTAAACCCGAAATTAATATAACTGAGGGAGGTTGCTTCGCAAATGTCAGCCCTACATTCTCACTTCCCATAAGCTTTGCTAACTCCTCATGCACAATTTTTACCATTAACTGGCCGGGAGTAACAGAAATAAGCACATCTCTTCCTAAGGCTTCCTCCTTTACTTTTTTAGTAAATTCCTTAGCAACTTTATAATTTACATCCGCATCGATTAAAGCTCTCCTAATTTCTTTAAGGGTTTCGGCGACATTTATCTCAGTAATTCTTCCCTGCCCCTTCAGTTTCTTAAAAGCTTGATCTATATTATGCGATAAATTCTCAAACATATCGTATTCCCCTATTTACTTAGTAAATTCTAAAATTAATTAAATATTATTACACTTTTATACCTAATTGTGTTTCATTAATAACTATTTCTTCCAATTATTAACGATATAAGTATTATAACATAACAACAAAAGAATAGTAGTTCCGAATAAGCTAAATAATAAAAATATAACTTTATCGTAAAAGTTAGAAAAACACAAAAGTGCCAACTGTGTGTTAATTTTAAGTTTTTTAATTTAGCTCATGCTGGCAGATCAGAAATTTGAGAGGAAACATGGCAAAAAATTTATTAATAGTAGAATCGCCTGCCAAGGCAAAGACGATCGAAAAATATCTGGGTAAAGACTTCACGGTAAGAGCTAGTTATGGTCATATTAGAGATCTTCCTAAAGGGAAAGATGCTATAGATATCGAGAATGGTTTCGAACCCAAATATGAGATTATTGCTGATAAAAAGGCGGTTATTAAAGAACTAAAAAAGCTCATAAAGGATTATGAAACGGTATGGTTGGCTACAGATGAAGACCGTGAGGGAGAAGCTATTAGTTGGCATTTGGCTAATGTCTTAGGGTTGGATTTAGAGACTACTCGAAGAATTGTATTTAATGAAATCACCAAACCAGCTATTCAAAGAGCGATAGCAAATCCCAGAAATATTAATAAGGATCTGGTTAATGCCCAACAGGCAAGAAGAGTATTAGACCGAATTGTTGGTTTTGGGCTTTCTCCTATTCTATGGAGAAAAGTTAGAGTGGGATTATCTGCCGGTCGAGTTCAGTCTGTAGCCGTTAGATTAATTGTTGAGCGGGAAAGGGACATCATGAAGTTCAGCCCTACCGCTTCTTTTAAAGTATCAGCTATATTTGAGCTTGGAGGTGGTGCACAAATTAAAGCTGAGTTAGCGAGCAAAATACCTACTATAGAAGACGCAAAGGCTTTTCTGGAATCATGTAAAGGGGCCACTTATACCATTACTAATCTGGTGACCAAGCCAGCTAAGAAAAGTCCTGCGGCACCATTTACTACATCGACCTTACAACAAGAAGCAAGTAGAAAGTTGAGCTTTTCAGTAGGTCAAACCATGCGGGTAGCTCAGATATTATATGAAAATGGATTGATTACCTATATGCGTACAGACAGTGTTAGTCTATCGGATGAAGCACTTTCACAAGCAAAAGAAGTAATTGTAGATAAATACGGCACCCCTTATTCAAGAACTAAAAAATACAAAAATAAAAATTCTTCTGCTCAGGAAGCACACGAAGCTATCAGGCCCACTAATTTATCAATAGCCAAAATTGAAGAAGGAGAACGAAATGAAAAGCGACTTTACGAACTGATATGGAAGAGAACCCTGGCATCTCAAATGGCTGATGCAGAGTTGGAAAAAACTACGGTAGATATAGAAGTATCAACTAATCAAGCTGTATTCAAGGCTAAAGGGGAGGTGCTGAAATTTGATGGTTTCTTAAAAGTGTATTTTGAATCTAGAGATGATGATGATGACGAGGAAGAAGAAAGTAAAGGAGTTTTACCGCCAATGAACATAGGACAGGAGTTGGGATTAGTAGAGATGATAGCATTGGAAAGATTTACAAGACCTCCTGCCAGATTTACTGAAGCCAGCCTTGTAAAAAAATTAGAAGAGTTAGGTATTGGACGTCCTTCTACTTATGCCCCAACTATTTCAACTATCCAAAAGAGAGATTATGTTAAAAAAGAGGTTAGAGAAGGAACTTCCAGAGATAGTAGAAAGCTTATCCTCATTGCAGATAAGATTGAAGAGGGTATTAAAACGGAAATTGTTGGTGCGGAAAAAAATAAATTAATTCCCACAGATCTAGGGATGGTGGTAAGTGATTTTCTCGTTCGTTTTTTCCCTTCTATCCTGGACTATTCATTCACTGCAAAAGTAGAGGAGGAATTTGACAGAATTGCGGATGGAGAGATGATCTGGAGAGATATGATCGCTAAGTTTTACGAGAATTTTGATCCATTGTTAAAACACACCCAGGAAAATGCAGAAAGAGCCGGAGGGGATCGGGAGTTAGGAGAAGATCCCAAAACAGGTAAACCGGTTATTGCTAGATTAGGTAGATATGGGCCAATGGTCCAAATTGGACGAAGTGATGATGAAGAGAAACCAAAATACGCTAAATTAAGAGCTGACCAACGCTTAGAAACAATCACCCTGGAAGAAGCGATGGAACTATTCAAACTTCCAAGAGTATTAGGAGAATTTGAGGAACAACCTGTGAAAGCAAATATTGGTAGATATGGCCCTTATGTGCAACTAGGAGGTTTATTTGCCTCATTAGAGGAAGAAGATGATCCCTATACCATACAGTTTGATCGGGCTGTAGAATTAATTAAAAAGAAAAGAGAAGTAGAGGCTAATAAAATTATTGTCAAGTTTAATGATGAAGCGCAAATTCTTAGAGGGAGATGGGGACCTTATATCAAGATTCACGGGAAAAATGTGAAAATTCCGAAAGATGTAGCTCCTGAGAACCTAACCTTAGAAGATTGCGAAAGACTGTTTGAAGAAAGTAAAAACAAACCTAAGAGAGGTGGAAAAAAGAAAAAGAAGTCTTCATAGACTTCTTTTTTTTCGAAAAGATATTCTCATAAGACAGGTCTGATAGGTGGACAATAAATACATTACCAGCCTTTCGAGCGGCAATTCAATTTCCGAATAATGCGTTCCAAGACCTTTTTCCTTTAACAAAAAATGCCCAAACTATACTTTTAGGATATATGCCTGAGTGAATAAATGTTGGCTTAACAGATTGATATATTTCTTTTCTGCGTTTGTGCCAATATCCTAGTTGAGCATAGAATTGAACATGCCCTTTGATGATAGCTCCTACTCCCTTCACGTTACCCTCTGTAAGTAGCTTTATTGACCATACTCCATCTAATAACAATCTAGCCATTATTCTTCCAAATAAATGACTTGATGGCAGATTCATGTACATCATAGATAAACTATTGCGGACATTTAGAAAAGTTTTTCTTGGGCTGGATTGAGGCAAGGTGCCACCTCCCACGTGATAAACCACACTTTTAGGTTCGCACATCACCTTGTATCCAAGATTATGAGCTCGCCAGCAAAAGTCAATCTCTTCCATATGTGCAAAAAAACGTGATTCAAATAGGCCTATTTTACGAACCAAAGAGGTTCTTAACATACTACAGGCACCACTGGCCCAAAAAACTTCAAGAGGTAACTCGTATTGGCCTTTATCTTCTTCCAACTCATCAAACAACCTACCTCTGCAAAAAGGATACGCAAATTTATCTATAAACCCTCCAGCAGCACCTGCATATTCGAAAAGATGTTTTTCATGATATGATAATATCTTAGGCTGTACTGCTATGATGTTAGCATCAGACTCCATCAGGTTTACTAAAGGTTCAATCCAATTTTCCCTAACCTCTACATCACTATTAAGTAATACAAAGTATGGAGTATCTAAATATGGAAGAACTTTGTTATATCCTTCCGTAAATCCGTAGTTCTGATCCCAAATGTATACTTTTACAGCTGGATAAGTCGAATGTAAGAATTCTACACTATCATCTGTAGATGCGTTATCAATGACAATGATGTCGAGTTGCGGATAGGTACTTGATGAGACCGAGGGGAGAAAGGCTTCTAACCAATGTTTACCGTTCCAATTAAGGATAACAACTGAAACATGTTTCATAAATCGAAAAGGCAAAATTTGTATTAGCTAATACCAAATTTTCCTAAATCAAAACCAGGAATATTGGGGATCATTCCCTTTGTGGCATCCTGTAATTCTTCTCTACCTCTTGCTTCTGCCTCTTCTAACGCTTTATTAACTGCAGCTATAATAAGATCTTCCATCATTTCTGAATCCTCTTTATCAATGATATCTGGATCTACTTTTATTTTCAGCACTTTTCTGTTAGCATTAGCAGTAACTTTAACCATGCCTCCTCCCGCTTCAGACTCCACTGTTATATCATCCAGTTGCTCTTTAACCTCTTTGAGGCGAGATTGCATCTCCTGGATCTTGCCCATCATTTCCGAAAAATTAAGCATACAATTTCTTATTGGAATTTATAAAGAAAACGAAAATAGACAATAATAGTTTTCCAACAAAGTTATTCATGTTTCCTACTTTTTTTGACAATCAAACTTAACATCAGTAAAATTAATAAGGAGTTGTTACCTCTGTAAGACCCCGTTAGTGGAGGCCTAATTTTTGGGGAATACTTTCTACTTTGATATATTCATAGATATATCATCTTGAGGCTGAGGTTGATGTTTCCATCTTCTATGGGACCACAACCAGTAGGGAGGATTTATTTTTATTTCATTTGCCAAAAGATCCATATGATATTCGGTAAGCCGATAAACGTTTTCCAAAGAATAAGGAAGAAACTCCTCTAAAGGTAATCGGTGAATAGTGAGCGAGTAATGTCCTCTTCTCAATTTTTTCACCTCGGAGAAATAAATCGGCTTCTTGAGTTTTAATGCCAATTTGGAAGGACCCATATGGGTGGCTGTAGGCCGACCCAAAAAATCTCCAAAAAAGAGTTTAGGTTCTCTGCTGGGAGATTGATCGCAGATAAACCCAATCATCCCCTGCTCCCTCAACATTTCGATACTCATTCTCATAGCCTTATGCATTGGTATCAATTGCATCCCAAATCTGTTGCGCATTTTCCCTATAATACGATCCATTGCTTTATCCTTAAGAGGAGTATATATTCCATAAGTAGGTATATTTAACTCTATATCCAATCTGGCAGCCATCCATTCAAAATTACCATAATGGGTGGAAATAAGTATGGAGCCTGTAGGATGATCCATTATTTCCTGAGCTATTCCCGGATTAGTAAATAATACACGTTCCCTCAAAAGTCCTTGGAAATACTCATTG
>CBDHFQ010000018.1:0-12881 GCA_965262565.1 Bacteroidia bacterium | reverse complement strand
AAATCTGCCATTTCTTAACCCTACTTCATTGGGATCGTAATTTTCTATCCCTTCAGAATTGTTCATATTAAAGGAATTCATGTAAATTGTCTGAAAATATGAACATTTTTTAACTTGATCTATATGGCAAAAGTCCTCATTATAGGTGCTGGAGGAGTTGGGCGGGTAGTAACTCATAAATGTGTATCGCTACCTGAGGTGTTCTCAGACATAATGTTAGCAAGTAGAACGAAGGAAAAGTGCGATATAATTGCCAGAGAAGTAGGGCAGGGAAGAGTGCAGACGGCGCAGGTAGATGCTGAGAATGTACCAGAATTAGTATCCTTAATCAATGCCTTTCAACCAGATATACTCATTCATGTAGCACTGCCATATCAGGACTTGACCATCATGGAAGCTTGTTTGCAGACGAAAGTTCATTATCTGGACACAGCCAATTATGAACCGAAAGAGGAAGCCAAATTTGAATATCATTGGCAGTGGGCTTATCACGATCGCTTTGTGGAAGCAGGGATTTTAGGAGTGCTAGGATGTGGATTTGATCCCGGAGCAACAGGCGTATTTACAGCACGTGCCGCAAAACATCATTTCGATGAAATTCATTATCTGGATATTGTAGATTGTAATGCTGGAGATCATGGAAGGCCGTTTGCTACTAATTTTAATCCTGAGATAAATATTCGGGAAATCACTCAAAAGGGAAAGTATTGGGAAGATGGAAAGTGGGTATTCACGGAACCTCATGAAATTTGGAAAGACTTAAGCTATCCCGACATTGGACCGAAACGATCATACCTTATTTATCATGAAGAATTAGAATCATTGGTAAAGCATTTCCCATCAATCAAACGTGCAAGGTTCTGGATGACATTCGGAGAGGAATATTTAACGCATCTTAGGGTAATACAAAATATTGGGATGGCCAGGATAGATCCAGTGATGTATAAAGGGATGGAAATCGTTCCTTTACAATTCCTAAAAGCCGTGTTGCCAGATCCAGGAGAATTAGGAGAGACCTACGAAGGACAAACCAGTATAGGATGTAGGATCAAAGGGATTAAAGAGGGGAGAGAGCATACATATTATATCTGGAACAACTGTAGCCATGAGGAAGCTTTTAAAGAAACAGGAGCTCAAGGGGTTTCCTATACGACAGGGGTTCCTGCCATGATCGGAGCCAAAATGGTCTTAACAAATGAATGGAGTGGTAAAGGGGTATTTAATGTAGAACAATTTAATCCCGATCCCTTTTTGGATGATATGAATATCTACGGCCTCCCTTGGAAGGAAGCTTTTGACATCGACCTTGAATTATAACAATGATCATAGATTATTCTCTGTTTCCTTCTCCTGCCTATGTACTGGATGAGCGTAGATTGCGTGGGAATCTGGAGCTGTTGGCTCACGTTCAAAAAAAAGCTGGCGTAGATATTATTCTGGCTTTAAAGGGGTTCTCTATGTGGGCCACCTTTCCCATTATCAAGCAATATTTAAGGGGAGCTACCGCAAGTTCGCTGTACGAAGCTCGTCTATGTTTCGAAGAAATGGGAATTAAAACCCATACCTACTGTGTGGCATACCAACCGGAGGAATTTCGCAATATTTTAGAGTATAGTAGCCATATTACTTTTAATTCTCTCTCTCAATTTGAGCATTGGTACCCAAAAGTAATCGCCTCTGGAAAAAAAATCTCCTGCGGGCTTAGAATTAATCCCGGATATTCAGACGTAGTAGTGGAACTGTATAATCCCAGTGCTTCGGGTTCTCGTTTAGGCGTACCTATGTCAAAACTGATTCATGGATTACCGAAGGGGGTAGAAGGTTTGCACTTCCATGTATTGTGCGAATCCGATGCAGAAAGTTTGGCGAAAGTGCTTAATTCTTTTGAACAAACCCTTGGACATGTAATTCCCTCCCTAAAGTGGGTCAATATGGGAGGAGGACATTTGATCACAGGCAAAGGCTATCAGGTAGAAAAACTGATTACCATATTAAAGGAGTTTCGAAAGAAATATGGTGTAGAGGTAATTCTTGAGCCGGGAAGTGCTATTGCCTGGGAAACGGGAGAATTGATCACCACAGTATTAGATATTGTAGATCATGGGGGGGTAAAAACGCTCATATTAGATGTATCATTTACTGCTCACATGCCTGATACGCTTGAAATGCCCTACAAACCTCGCATTATGGGGTCAACCGAACCTGGAATTGGAAAATTTAATTACAGGATGGGGGGCTTGAGTTGTTTAGCAGGAGATTATATGCCGGAGTATGGATTTGAACGCGAAATCTATATAGGAGATCGGCTCATCTTTGAAGATATGATCCATTATACAATGGTAAAAACAACCATGTTCAACGGATTAAGGCATCCCGATATTGCGATCTTGACAAAAAATAAGAAGGTGAAGGTATTGAGAAAATTTACGTACGAAGACTACAAAAGTAGATTATCTTAAGCCTGTACATCCTTTCATTTTTCACTTTCATCTTTGAGTTTGGGCCATTGATAACCTTTTTCAGTCTGATCCTACTGCTCTTTCAACGAGTTTTACCAATTATCGTAATAGTATAAAGAAGCCATGAACGACTTAATAATTTGTATCGAAGGAATGAAGACATATTTACGTCTCTAAGAAAGACAGATCAAACACTAAAAAAACTGAAAAATGACCTATTCCGAAATTATTGAAGCGTATCTTTCTCTATCTAACGATAAGAGAAAAGCTTTTGAGTCTTACCTGGACTTCCTGCTAACTAAAGAAAAAACAAAAAGAGTTGTAAAGATCAGCAGGCGTAGAGTTGGTTGATGCATCTTTTTTTTCATCACTTACCATATTACATTGCTTCTAATAAGGTATCAACGCTATAACCCTTAACCATATCAACCATGTTTGGAAAGCAAACTATTCTGGGAGCAGGAGGAATTATTGCCGTAGAATTAGCCAAATCACTTAAAAGTTACACCTCGGATATTCGGTTGGTGAGTAGGACCCCTAAGAAAGTAAATGAAACAGACGAACTATTTTCAGTCGATTTACTAAAAGCCGAGCAATTGGAAAGAGCCATTGAAGGCTCATCTGTAGCGTATATTACCATTGGATTTCCCTATTCCTATAAAGTATGGAAGGAGTCCTGGCCGATTCTTATGAAAAATGCGATCAATGCCTGTCAGGGACATCAGTGCAAATTAGTATTTTTTGATAATATCTATATGTACGATCAGGATCATTTGAATGGGATGACGGAGGATACGCCTATTAAACCTGCTAGTAAAAAGGGAGAAATTCGTGCTGATATTGCCAATATGTTAAAGAAAGAGGTAGAAGCAGGGAATGTGACAGCATTAATCGCAAGATGTGCGGACTATTATGGCCCTGCTATTACCAGGAATAGTGTATTAAACGAAACGGTAGTGAAAAATTTATATCAAAATAAAACGGCTAATTGGTTGTGTTCTTTAGATTTTCAGCACTCTTTCACCTACACTCCCGATGCGGGAAAAGCTACAGCGCTATTAGGGATAACAGATGATGCTTATGGCGAGGTGTGGCATTTACCTACGGCTCATAATCCTCCTACTGGAAAGCGATGGATAGAGATGATTGCCCGAGAATTAAAAGTCGAACCGAAAAGTAGAGTTGCTTCGAGATGGATGATTAAATTAATGGGATTATTTACGCCCGAGTTGAAAGAAACTTATGAGATGATGTACCAATATGACAGGCATTATGTATTTGATAGTAGTAAATTTGAGCGCAGATTTGGGATGAGGCCTACCTCATACGAGGAGGGGATTAAAGAAATGATATCAAAAGATTATGGAGTGTAATTGAGTTGGACCAATAAATCATAGGACAATACAAACATCTCGATCATTACTTGCGACAATTTGGGGTATCGTCTTTTACATTGCTTCTTGTTTAAAGAATAAGGGATATCATTACATGAATAATTACTACTTATAATCTTTATATATATTATATCTTACGGTTTATGGCTCAAATCAATCTCCAGTTAGCTCAGGTAGCTCCCACAGCAGTTCGCTTACAGCATGATGAATTTCAAGTGATAGTTGATAGGCCTATTGACAAAGGTGGTAGTGGAAAAGGATTGATGGGAGGGCAATATCTTTTACTTGGGGTTGGAGGATGTTTTTGCAGTACCTTATTTGCAGCTGCTCAAGCCAGAAAAGTGTTGATTAGTGGACTAAATGTAAAGGTGAAAGCATTGATCAGTGAAGAGCAGCCTAAGCGTTTTACAGATATTGAGTTGGAAGTGAGTTACGAACAATGTTCTGAACCGGATACGTTCGAGAAGTTATTAGCTATAGCTGAAAAAGGCTGTTTATCGATGAATACGGTAAAAAATGGATTAAATGTCCGAGTAACTGTATAAGGAAGCAGCTTATGTATCTTTCTCCATAATTATCTAACGACACATGAACAGACGAACTTTTCTCTACCGAACAGCAACATTTACAATTGGCACTACGATCTTGCCCTGGGCTAAGGCAAGCGCTTCTCTAGATATTAACATAACCTTTGGGCTAACGACAGATTCTCATTATGCAGATAGAGAGCCTGCGGGTACTCGATATTACAAACAATCCCTAGCTAAAATGGAGGAATTTGTGAAGGTGATGAACCAGGAACAAGTTGATTTCGTGGTGCATTTGGGTGATTTCAAAGATGAGGATGCTCAGAAGGATGCGGAAGATACTTTGGGCTATCTCCAGGCTTTGGAAGAAAAATATGGTCAATTCGATGGACCCAGATATCATTGCGTAGGAAATCACGATGTGGATAGTATTACCAAACAACAATTCTTGGCAAACATAGAAAATACGGGTATAGCTAAAGAGAGTAGCTATTATTCATTTGATCGTCAAGGTATTCATTTTGTGGTGTTGGATGCCAATTATCATAGAGATGGCCGCGATCAATTTTATAAAGAAGGGGCTAACTGGCAAGATCCCAATATCCCTCAGGTTGAATTGGATTGGTTGGAAAAGGATTTGGCAAATACTGATCATCCAGTGATTATGTTCTGTCATCATCCGCTATATGAATACTTAGATCATGGAAATCAATATCATGTGAATAACTATAAAGATGTTCAGGCCATTATGGAGGAGTCAGGAAAAGTCAGGGCTGTATTTCAGGGACATGTGCATAACGAACAATTTGAGACGGTGAATGGAATCCATTATATCACCCAATTTGGGATGGTGGATCATCAGGGATTGGAAAACAACAGCTTTGCCATCGTTTCCTTGAATGACAAAGGCATTGCTATCAAAGGCTATAAACGAACGTCAGATCATCAGATAAGTGGATAAGGTAGGGTTAATGTGTTAAATCAATTCTTCCAGAGATGAATAGGTACGCGAAGAACAGATTACATAATATACTGCACAACAGGGCTATATTTATAATGACCAAAGGACGTAACGGGCTGGAGATATATTGATGAGATAAGGCTTCATGTTTTTCGACTGATATAATCGAGGGTATTTTTTGGGTTCCTTTACATTGGTGAGTTGTTACAAATGAAAGGGGAGAATTGTCATACTTTGTTCTGATAACATCCCCAAATACGATGTAAGAAGAATCTTTTTCGAATTGAAAGTCGCAATTACTTCCATCTTGGATGATGGGTATCACATTAAATTTAGTAATTCTTTCTCCCTTTACCTTTTCTTCAACATATAGAAAAACAATTGGTGGGATATAATAGTCTGACAACCCTGTATCATTTAAATCCAGTATCGAATTTATATGTCCTTTAATAACAATATCTGAATATTTAAAGCTAGTCTCATAATCACTTTTGATACAAACGCATGCTAATGACGATTGACTCCCTAACATAAAAGTTAGCAACAGAAAATTTCTAAACATATCCATTTGGATGGTAAGCTTCTGTGGACACATAGTAAGTTTAGCTTTAGTGAGATTCATATGAATGCGATGTTTATCTCATAATGAAGCCCTTTTTAAAAGTTACAATCATACTACATAATTGATAGGTAATGTAAGTTTAATCCTGTTGGGAAAGCTTGATACATGCTATAAGTTAAGAGATTACTATATATCAATCGGCCAGGAAGATGCTGTAATATAATAACATGGGGTGTTCTCGAAGTAAAATCATAGGGCATGTTCGAGGAAAATCCCTATGATATGAAAAATGGCTCTTGTAACATATGGGATAATCGATAATAATAAACGCTTTTATGTCATTGGTCTATTAGTTGAGGTTAATTGAATGCTTAGATGGAAGGCTCGGTTTATCATAATGGGCTAATTAAATTGGCACGGGAATTGCTAAAATAGATAGAAACCTTCCATTAGTAGTGTTATTGAATCATTTCCAGAGTGCTAAGAAGGTGAATGTTTACTCATTTAATGATTCAATGATAGCTTATGGAAAAAAAATCCCGCCTTAACAGAGATGGATTGTGGAAAGGATTGCTGGAAGACTTTTTTGGAAATTTATTGCATTTCTTTTATTCCGCTTTTATTCGCCTTAGGGAGATAGATCGGATTGAGTTCTTGGATAAAGAACTAGAAAATATCATTCACCCTGAATATCGGGATCGAAGGTATGCCGATAAGTTGGCCAAGGTGTATCTGCATAATGGAGCAACAAGGACCATCTATATTCATGTAGAGGTTCAGGCTCAGAGAGATCCCGATTTCGCCCTCAGAATGTTTATCTATCATTACAGGATATTTGATCGATTGAAAGTACCGGTAGAAAGCCTGGCTATATTCATTCATCCTTCTGCCAATCCAACTCCCTTGTATTACGAACATCAAGTATTGGACTCGAATCTGAGATTTGAGTATAAAACCTATAAACTCTGGGAAGCAGATGAAAAGCAGTTGGCATCAGATTCGAATCCCTTTGCATTAGCTTTATTAGCAGCCAAACAGGCGATCAACCTGGAGAAAGCTCCAGATGAGCAGAAGTTGAAGTATAAAATTCGATTGATTCGTTTGTTGGCCCAACGAGGATATGACAGAATTTTTACTGAGAAATTGATTAACTTTATTAGGAGATATGTCAGATTTGAAAAGGAAAAAACAGAGAAATTATTTAAGCAAGAATTAGAAAACATCACACCAACATTTACAGCTATGGGAATCAACGAATATATCGAACATACTATTAGAGAAGAGGGAAGAGAGCAAGGAATCGAACAGGGAATCGAACAAGGAATTGAAATAGGAGCAGCAAAGGAAAGAGCTACGAACAGGGAATCGAACAAGGAATTGAAATAGGAGCAGCAAAGGAAAGAGCTACTTTAGTACAAACATCGGCCGAAAAACAACTAAGGTCTGAATTATTTAGTAAAGGCATATTGACTTACAGCCAAATAGCAGAATTTTTGGACATTACCAATTGAAGTTTACTTCAGTCACGAGGTTAAAGCAATTCATCAAGCCATGCAACAAAAAGGCTCATCTCTAGATAACCCCTGAAAGGGTGATATATATTAACCTGGGGTTTCAACCCCAGGACTAACACTAACAGCTATGGGAATCAACGAGTATATCGAACATACTATTAGAGAAGAGGGAATCAACGAGTATATCGAACATACTATTAGAGAAGAGGGAAGAGAGCAAGGGAACAGGGAATCGAACAGGAATTGAAATAGGAGCAGCAAAGGAAAGAGCTACTTTAGTACAAACATCGGCCGAAAAACAACTAAGGTCTGAATTATTTAGTAAAGGCATATTGACTTACAGCCAAATAGCAGAATTTTTGGACATTACCAAGGACGAGGTTAAAGCAATTCATCAAGCCATGCAACAAAAAGGCTCATCTCTAGATAACCCCTGAAAGGGTGATATATATTAACCTGGGGTTTCAACCCCAGGACTAACACTAACAGCTATGGGAATCTATATCGAACATACTATTAGAGAAGAGGGAATTGAAATAGGAAAAGAAGAAACGATGATTAGATCAATTGAAAGTTTACTTCAGTCAAAATTCTTTAAACAAGGAATAATGACTTATGAAGATATAGCGAAACTCCAGGAAATAGAGGTAGAAAGGGTTAACGCAATTCATTCAAACATGAAGAAATAAGGGGCATTCTTGGGAGACCAACCCTAGGGGAGAAAATATGATTAACTTGAAGCTTCAATCTCAAGTACAAGCTAGATAAGGCACGAAGGATATAAATTAATCTAAAAAAACAGGATAGAAAATAATTTCTGAACCTTAATGCGCTGAGAAAAAATCAACCTCATAATCCTACGGCAAAGGGGGCTGGAGGATATAGTCTGGAGGGTGTGGAAGGATTGCGCTAAGACCGAGCCGATAGGTGAGTCCGTAAGCTCCCGGTCAGCTGAAGCTCGTACGACTGGAAGCTGACGCCCCAACACATACCTCCTACGAATAAGAAATAATAGTCATTGGGGAGATGTTACACTTACCTCCTACAGATAAGAAAACATAGTTATTAAACGTCGAGGAAGAGAGAGGTTGTTAAGATGGAAAGGATAATTCGCTGTGGATGAGTTTCAATTTTCCTGCCAACCAAACTCTATCTTTATTTTTTAATTGGGCACCGAATTTGATCATGCGTCCTCCTCTAAAGAGAAACCTGATTTTTTTGATGGGATGATCCTGGCCCTCTTCCTCTTCTTTTTCTTCGATAGATTGTAGATAGCTCATTTTTTCCTGCTGAATATGATGTAAACCTCCGATGGACTTGATAAGTTGTACTTTTTCGCGATCCATAATCAATTCTATTTTGAGCATGTACATCAAAATGGTGAATCCGATCAAGAACCCTCCAAATACAATAGCTGGAAATAGGGTATCTTGATTAGTATTATCTGTGGCATATAAATACCACAATAGGATGTTCCAACTAAATATCAGGCTGGCGATAATTACATATCCTCCCGAAGAAAGTAAAGGGAGTTTGACAGTAACGGAATCCTCTGAAGATTGGATTTTTAAGGCTGGGCTGGGAATATGGCTCTCATTGATATGAAATTCGTTGATTTCCTCTGCTGAATGTTGAAAGGGCGTTTCACAGTTGGGGCATATGTGATTTGTTGATCCAGCGACCTCCTTTACTGAAGAAAATGGGTAATGACAATTTGTACAAAAATAGTCCATTGATCTAGTATTTTTAAGTCGAAAAAACGATGATAAGGTTAAGCGTGATTCAAAAGCATATTCGCAGCTGCTATATATTCTATATATTAATGACAGAATTTGCGGAATGGTAACTGTTTAGGAGGAAGATTTTTTCTTTAATGTATGATAGTGGTGTGTTGTTGGAATGTGTGAGGGGATTCGTACCAATGATGAAGGTCAAAAAAATCTCCTGAATTGTCGGAGAAAACTAACAATTTCAGGAGAATTGATTGATGAATTGACAATATGGATTTTCTACTTCTGGAGTTTATCTTAAATCTGTTAGCCATTGAATGATGCCAAAAGAAAAAGAAGTATACCAACAGTAATGCTGAGATAAATGATACTTTTCTACTAGATAAAGTTAATATGTGTTTTTATCGAAAAAGTGTAGTGTAAACTGAGCGCTTGGTACTTCTTTACTTGCTATTTAATGATGTATATTCGTAACTAGAAAGAAAGTGAGTTTACATTGACATGTGATAAGAATAACCTTTTGTTGAATGACTGATCATTAGTTATCGCAGAACATATCTTACCCCTAGTGAACCAAAACTACCTGAGAATCCCGTTAAAAAGGCATCTCCAATGTAAATGGTTGGAATCCAATCTAACGTTAAATTGATAGGTGTTCCATTAAAGGTAAAATCTAATCCCAGATATCCCTGAGCACCTAAGGTTGTGGTAGATAGTCCGCTAACGTCAAAAAAATCGTAACTCCAGAAGAAAGCTGTAGCACCTGCTCCAAAATAGTATTGTAGATTCTCAAGCTCCCCGACGGGTTTATGAATCTGATATGCCCCACTCACGTGATACCATCTGTAGGTGCTGTATCCTCTAGTTCCTGCATAAACCTCTATTGCAGACGAATTACCTAAAAATTGCTTGACACTCACCGAAAGCGGATACCCTAGCCTGGCTCCTATAGCAGTGTTATATACTTGAGCGCGAGTAGAAATGGGAACAATCGTAAAAGAAAGAAGCAAGAACAAGAATAGGAATAGAGATAGAAAAATAGACTTTTTCATAATGAGTTGATAAATTAGTTAATTGAATAAATACTTTAACAAATTAGGTGTAAAGTAGGAACGATTAAGAGTATTTGATAGTTAAAATGTGTTATTTGAGTCAAATATATATAATGTATATATAATAATAAAATATTATTATATCTTTTTTTTGATAAATTGATTGAATATGCTTTAGTTTTAATAAAATTTATCTTTTCATTTTATGTATAGAATTGGTGTTGAGCCATGTAGCGATGAACTACTCGAAGATTTTATATAGAAAGAAAGCCTGGTAGCATCATATCTACCAGGCTTTCTTACAAAAGCTCAAAATGTAGGAGAATGAAAATTATTTAGCTATGACCATTCTCTTTGTTCCAGCTATTTTCCCATTAATGATAAGGCTATACTGATAATGGCCATTGGGAAGGTCTGCTGTATGGATAGAAGCTGAGCCTTCACCTCTGTCACTGATATTCATTCTCTTCAGCAATTGTCCACTAAGATCAGTAATATGTAATTCAGCAGATTGAATCTCATTGGACAGGAAGTAGTGAACTTCTGTTTCGTTACCGAATGGATTGGGAACGTTTTGGTCCAGTCGGAACAGATCTTCTCCTTGTAACAGTGCATTTTGAACTGAGGGAGTACCATTAGTTTGAATTCTTGTGTCATTAAGTACATCTAATTTCTTCTCCAGGTCTTCTACGCGCTGTTGAAGATCTGTCAATTGGTCATTTTGTTCCTGAATAGCTTTGATTAACACCACAGACAATAGAGAATAATTGATTCCCCAAATGGAAACGGGTTTTCTTTCCAATCGTCCTTCTGCATTCATATCTACATCATGGGTTTTTACAATTTCTGGGATTACCTGCTCTACTTCTTGGGCAATCAGGCCTAAGCGATCCTTCTGAACATCCAGGTCTTTCAGGTATTTGTATCTTACTGCCCTAAGTTGTAGAATTTCTGATAATCCGTATCCCATATCTGCTATTCCTTTTTTAATACTTTCATCAGAACAAGTAACAAAGTTATCGGCTACGACATCGCTCCAACATTCATTTGGGTCATTGTTCCCTAAATCATAATTAGTATTTGCATAAGGAATAACATCTCCATCCAATCCTAAATTAAAATTACCTAAATCTGCGATATGTAAGCTATCAATATTGATTTCACCATTAAGATTAATATCCCCTTCGATCGTATGATCACCTACCATATTGATGTTGCCATCAATTGTTTGATCGCCTACAATATGCAATTTTGAATCAGGATCAGAGGTTCCAATGCCAACTTTAGAATCTTCTGTAATAGTCATTACAGTAGTATATCCATTTATTTGAAGTTGCATGTCATCATTATCATCTATTCGAATATTTCCCAGGACAGATCCTGCTTTTCCAAAGGCAAGATTAGGTCGAAGGTTGTCAGCATCTGTATCCAGAAAAAGTGTGTTAATATCATCTGCATCTTCCTTAATATGCATTCTATAGGCTGGATCGGTTGTCCCAATTCCTACATCTCCATTCTGGGTAATAGTAAACCTCTCTTCAAATCCATTATTAACGAATGACTGAATTTGAAAAGCATTATCAGCGTTAAAGCGAATATTTCCTACATAATCCCCATCCTTGCCAAATAAGATATTTGGGATCAAATCATCATTTTCCGTATCCAGGAATAAGGCAGAAGTGCTGCGATCTCCTACTTGCTCAAGAATATGGAGTCTGAATAGAGGGGCAGTTGTGCCCAAGCCGACATTACCCTCTCTATGAATGGAGCCTGTAGTATTTGAGGCCCCGTTCCATTCTTGGGCTGATACATAAGATGAAGATAAGCATAGCATGAAGAGCATGACCAATGCCATACCGTTTATGCCATAAATGATCAAATAGGGTAATTGCTTGAAAGGATGAATGATAGTTAACAATAACGTTTTCATAATGTGAATGATAAATAAGGTTAAAAAGTTAATTGAATAAAAAATGTTGAGATTAAATTTTTCCAGGTCTGATAAATCCTGTTACCTATTCGTATTGGATACACAAATGAATGTTAATTTGTGTTAAATAATTGATTGTCAAGCCTTATCGACTAAGGAGATAAGGAGCGTCAATCAAATGAATAATTAAAAGGGGGAGCTAGCTGGATAATATTCAACTATACTATGATAAAAGGGAGGAAGTCGTCCTTAGTTAATGACCTTGAATGATTATGTTACAATGATATAATTATATGAGATGTCTGAAAATATCTATTGAGAATTTGACCCTATAGATAAGAATTTGGTAACATTATACAACGAGAGCTTCCAATTCAATTTTAAGCTGAATCTTGAAGAGGCTGGGATGGTTATTGTCTATATGCAATACATGAGCGTTAGGGAAAATCATTTGCAAACGTTCCTGGACATTTTTTAGTCCGATACCCTTTTTGGTGGAAGCATGCAGGCATGGGGAATATGTAGCGTTATCCTTAGTGTTAAAAATATCAAAGATTAAGTATTTTGCATTTGTAGTTAAAGAAATATGAATAAAGCCATCCTCATGATGAAGAGCATTTCCATGTTTAAAGGCATTTCCAATAAAAGGTTCGAATAGCATAGGGGGAATCTCTATATAATGCAGGAGGTGGTAATCATCCAATCGATGAAAGTTGATGCTGATTCCATAAGGGCTGGTTAATTGATGAAAA
>CBDHFQ010000017.1:0-351369 GCA_965262565.1 Bacteroidia bacterium | reverse complement strand
CCGAAATCGATGTTGATGATACGTTGGCGTCCATAAAAATATCGTTTTTTAATAGATGTAATTTTTTTAAGGCAACAAAGAAAGCCAAGAAGGTGAAAACGGTATCTCTGGCATGAAAATCAAAATTAGTACCTCCCTTAACATTGGCATAGGCAGGGTATCTTTCGTACCAATGACACAAAATTAATTCATTGAAGTGCTGAAAAATGATTGTACTGTCTATTTTTCTTTGTTCAAGAATAGCAGAAAAAAGAAGGAGTGCAGGATTTTTGTTTAGACTTTTTCGTATTGGAATGAAGAAATACATTCTCCCCAAATTGAGTACATAGCTGGGACCTAACCATGGCCTCAGCATGTTGCCAGTATCCCTAAGGCTTCTGATAACTGATTCGAAATGAAAGGAAGGCACATCTTTTATGAGATTAGATACTTTGAAATAGTTTCCATCCGAATCAATGGCCAGAAAATTCAACCAGAAATGTTCTACCTCCTCTTCCAGATTATCGACTAGTTCGTCTAATCGATAAAGGCGAAATAGAAGATCCGCCTTTGTCTGGATTCGAGTTAAAGCATCTATGGTCAAATCTTCCAACTCTCTATGTAATACTTGAGGAACTACAACATGCGGCAGGTTGGCAATATTTACCTTATACTTTTCCAGTAAAAGCGAACTTCCACGATCTAAGAAGACTTGATTTTCAGGGCTTAACTGATAATTTTTTGCAAAGGATTTTTTGTCAAAATTCGTAGCATAATTGCACGTTTCCTGGACAAAATATTTATTAATATTATATCTACCTGAAAAGATCGGAACTAGCACTTCCTGTACTTGATGGCCTGTTGTATAGTCTATTCCCTCATTTGGCGAGGAATTGTTGTCTTGAGAAAAAAACGCTAGCTCAACAAGTTCTTCAAAGCCTTCAATTTTTGGGAAGAAATAATAGCCTTCCTCCCCAATAGTAAGCCATTTTATTTTGGTTGCCACACTTTCTATTCTTCCATTTTTCCCAAGTTCTATGTTACTTTCTGTGAGTCGAATATCGTATTTGTGTTTTTTCGTGTTGAAAAAATATTTATCGAACTCATCCTTTAGTTTATGAATTTCCAAAAGGACTTGGTATAAAGGAGTATTTATCAGGGAAGGATACTTTTGATCAATTAAATTCTTCATTTCCCCTTCTCCTGCATCATTTTTGCCAAAAAGCGTTTTAATCAATTGAGTAAGTTTATTGGCGGGTACAGAAGGATAGACGGCTTTATTATTTCCCCCTCTAACTTTTAATGCTCCTATTTCTTTCATTCTAGGAAATCGTCCGTCAAATCCGACAATATCTAGGGCAACTTGTTGGTTTTCCAAATCGAATAGGACATCTAGTTGATAGATATTCTTTTCTCCTTTAGTGTTGGGCTCAATTGTATCAATGATATCCTCCCAAGGATCCCGCCCTTCACTGATAAGTTTACCGATATGTAATATTGTATCAAGCATCGAACTAATTTTTTTCTGTAAGTCTCTCCCAATCCACTAACCATCCATACCAATATTATTTTAAGATATATTGAGAAATGTTTACATCAATGAATCAACGTATAAACGGTAATATTCGCTTCATCAAATACTTCATTACGTTTATTAATGACATCTCCTTCCATTTTATAGATAATATCTAAACGTACAATTTACTTCACCTCATTGTCTATTCTATGTTGAAATTCCTTGATATATAACAACCATTAGTTGTTCGGAAATACAAACTGAAATTATTGCGATGAATGAATTAACATAGGGCATGATCTGTTCTATATCGCTATAGCAATCTTCAGGCACAATATTGGCGAAGGGGTCTGGAGGATTTAGTCTGGATAGCGGGGTTGGATCGAGCTGAGACCGAAACGATAGTGGAGTCCGGAAGGGCCCGATCCCCTGGAGACAGATCATTCTGTCTCCAGGGGATGCCCCATATCTTCCACTTTTTCAACCTATTGGATAACAATAAACGCTTTTATGTCATTGGTCTATTAGTTGAGGTTAATTGAATGCTTAGATGGAAGGCTCAGTTTATCGTAATGGGCTAATTAAATTGGCACGGGAATTGCTAAAATAGATAGAAACCTTCCATTAGTAGTGTTATTGAATCATTTCCAGAGTGCTAAGAAGGTGAATGTTTACTCATTTAATGATTCAATGATAGCTTATGGAAAAAAAATCCCGCCTTAACAGAGATGGATTATGGAAAGGATTGCTGGAAGACTTTTTTGGAAATTTATTGCATTTCTTTTATTCCGCTTTTATTCGCCTTAGGGAGATAGATCGGATTGAGTTCTTGGATAAAGAACTAGAAAATATCATTCACCCTGAATATCGGGATCGAAGGTATGCCGATAAGTTGGCCAAGGTGTATCTGCATAATGGAGCAACAAGGACCATCTATATTCATGTAGAGGTTCAGGCTCAGAGAGATCCCGATTTCGCCCTCAGAATGTTTATCTATCATTACAGGATATTTGATCGATTGAAAGTACCGGTAGAAAGCCTGGCTATATTCATTCATCCTTCTGCCAATCCAACTCCCTTGTATTACGAACATCAAGTATTGGACTCGAATCTGAGATTTGAGTATAAGGCCCATAAACTCTGGGAAGCAGATGAAAAGCAGTTGGCAGCAGATTCGAATCCCTTTGCATTAGCTTTATTAGCTGCCAAACAGGCGATCAACCTGGAGAAAGCTCCAGATGAGCAGAAGTTGAAGTATAAAATTCGATTGATTCGTTTGTTGGCCCAACGAGGATATGACAGAATTTTTACTGAGAAATTGATTAACTTTATTAGGAGATATGTCAGATTTGAAAAGGAAAAAACAGAGAAATTATTTAAGCAAGAATTAGAAAACATCACACCAACATTTACAGCTATGGGAATCAACGAGTATATCGAACATACTATTAGAGAAGAGGGAAGAGAAGAAGGAATCGAACAGGGAAGAGAACAGGGAAGAGAAGAAGGGATCGAACAAGGAATTGAAATAGGAAAAGAAGAAACGATGATTAGATCAATTGAAAGTTTACTTCAGTCAAAATTCTTTAGACAAGGAATAATGACTTACGAAGATATAGCGAAGCTCCAGGAAATAGAGGTAGAAAGGGTTAAAGCAATTCATCAAGCCATGCAACAAAAAGGCTCATCTCTAGATAACCCCTGAAAGGGTGATATATATTAACCTGGGGTTTCAACCCCAGGACTAACACTAACAGCTATGGGAATCAACGAGTATATCGAACATACTATTAGAGAAGAGGGAAGAGAGCAAGGGATCGAACAGGGAATTGAAAAGGGAATCGAACAAGGAATTGAACAGGGAATCGAACAAGGAATTGAACAGGGAATCGAACAAGGAATTGAAATAGGAGCAGCAAAGGAAAGAGCTACTTTAGTACAAACATCGGCCGAAAAACAACTAAGGTCTGAATTATTTAGTAAAGGCATATTGACTTACAGCCAAATAGCAGAATTTTTGGACATTACCAAGGACGAGGTTAAAGCAATTCATCAAGCCATGCAACAACAAGACTCATCTCTAGATAACCCCTGAAAGGGTGATATATATTAACCTGGGGTTTCAACCCCAGGACTAACAGCTATGGGAATCAACGAGTATATCGAACATACTATCAGAGAAGAAGGAATAAAACATGTAGCCCTGAAAGCCCTTAAGCGAGGGATGAATGATGAGCGGCTCCTGGAGATTACAGGACTGACTAAGGATCAGCTCAATTCGCTCAAGCAACGATTGTCTTTCGATTAAAAGAATTGGATACTCACTTATTCCTCCTGTGAAAAGTAATGTGCATATAGGTTAGATCGGAACATTAAGCAGAGAAAGTCATAAATAATCCACCAATCACTCCTAGCACCATGATCAATCCATAACTTGCTAAACAAATAATCATCAAGATGCCAATGAATTTGTAATGATGTTTCAAAGCTCTGAATCCATTGGTGAGCATAGCTTGATCTTCCCTTTTAAACGCATTTAAGGTCCTGGCTCCGAATTGATAAAGATAAATACAAGGAGCTAAATAAATCATAGCCAGCACTATTATATATCCTGAGTACATTCCTGAAACAAAAGAAGCATCCAACCCTGATCCGGCGAGGCTAGGTATTTGGTTAATGAACGCCCCTAGAAAAAAGGCGATAAGTATGCCAAATCCTATGAAAATAAATCCTACAATGGCCAGAAAGCGAGCCCATTTAGCTATCTCTTTGAGATAAGCCAAATCTTCCTTAGATAGCGTAAATTGCTTCACTTCTTCGAATACAGAGTCAAAATTTGATGGTGTCATATGAAATCGATTTGTAGTTACTTGTTTACTATATGATAATGCATCTTTGTACCTCCAGAATATGCTATTCATTTTCATTTTTCTCAATGGCCGCTTGTGTGTATGGCTTATTTATTTGGATGAATGGAAAAGAATCTTAAGCTAACTAAACTAAAGATAAAATCACATATAAGTGGCAGTATTTTTTATATTGTTCTATCATTCATATCGGGTAATTTGGCTAATGTAATAGGCAACTAGCATGAAGTACTTCCAATATTTTTACAATATCCTATTGTTCTTTTTTCAATTGGCCTTCTCGGTATCCGAATACATGCATTCTATGTTCATTGGCACCAACCACCATCCTCTGCCATCCAATGCTCTCAAAAAAACTCATTGCCCTTGTATTCTCTTTACTCACAAACGCCTTCCAGGATTGCCATCGATATTTTTTCATCAACTGATGAATCACTTTCTTTCCTATTCCATTTCTCCTTAACTCTGGTTTTACGGCCAATTGACTAATGACATAAAACGGATCTTCTTTCGTTGGGAAATAGATACCAATCACCGCAACTAGCTCGTTTTTAATCCATGCGCTATATTCTTCTCCATCTGTTTGATTTAGCACCGCTTCCAACCAACCATCTCCTTCTTTCATGGGGCCTAACGCACTGTTCAAGCAAGGATCATTGAACCAAGAAAGAAATACTGAATAATCTTCTTTAGTAAATTTATCTATCTTTAGCTTATCGAGATTCATATAACTTCTACATTCATGCTCACCTTCAGTTAGCTCCCCATATAAATCAAGCCACTGATCAAGACGAGCAAGATCCATTGGCCCAACTTCAAAAAACGGGCGGGAAAAGGTTTCGATATCATAATGACTAACAACCACACCAATCCATAGCCCATTAAATAAATACTCAAAAGCGACAACAAAGTAGCTTCATCGGGCAACACATCCGTAAATATAATCAGCCCTAATCCAATGCTGGCAAACAGTAAATCAAATGAGATCCAATGCCAACCACAACGGGCCATGGTCCATTTCTCTCGTCGGTCCAAAGCGTTTTCAGCTTGATCCTCAGGAGCTAGAACAGATAGTTCTTTATCTCCTACAAAAGTGTGAATCACGAAGGCGACGAACAATAACACATTGGCGATGATGAGAAAGGTATTCATAACGGGTAGATGTTTCAGTTTTAGTAATATTCTTATTAGTTGTGATCTTAAGCTACTCAATGATCATCCATTATTTGTATAATAATAATGGCGACCAAATAGAAACTAGTTAAGGTAACTCATGCTGAAATAAGTGGTAAAGGAGATCTTTGAATTATGCCTTAGTTAGTTTAGCCTGCATTTTTTTCCTTCGCGTTTCCATCACATAAATGACCGCAATCACTAAGGTTGCTCCTATCATTTGTTGGGGAGTCATTTCCTCTCCCAGTATCAAATAGGCAAATACTGCTGTAATAATGGGCCCCAGAACGCTAAATAAAGAAAATTTTGTAGCACCAATCATATGTATGGCTTCGGCAATGAGGAGAAGTGGGGCGAAGGTGCAAAACACAGAAATGATAAAAATGATAGTAACCCCTTTAGCGGAAATGGATAGAGATAAAGGGATTCCAGCCACTAGAAAATGAATATTTAAAAACAGAAAGGAAAAAGTAATTGCGTAGACAGTAAACAATACGCTTCCCATCTGTCTAACTGTTTGTTGATTGATGATGATATACAAGGAGTAGCTAATGGCTGCTATTAAGGCAAAGATGGCTCCAGCTCTATTTTGTTGGATAGTAGCTGTTGCAAACCCTCCTAAAGTAAAGTATAACCCGATTTGGACCAGAATGAAAGCGAGGATATATCCTATAGGGGGTAATTTTCTATCGATCAATGCATTCCAGACCAACACATATATGGGAAACGTATAAAGGAAAATTCTACTCACATTGACAGGAATATGCTTTAGCGAATAGAAATCCATCATGGTCGCCATATAGTACCCCAGGAATCCGGCTAAGATACAGTTAAGGAGTTGTTTAAATGTGGGAAGTTGGGCAATATCCTTTCCCTTTTTGTAATAAGCATAGGTCCAAAGTAAGGGGAGGGCGAACAGAATGCGGTAGTACATCAAGTCCATGAGCGACACCTCTTCTGCATACGCCAACTTGACAAAAATTCCTTTAAAAGAAAGTAAGGTGGTGGCGGTCAATGCATAGATGACGCCAGTGGTAGAGGGGGTATTAAACGCTTTTTCTAAGATATGCTTCATATAATCAATGATAGTACGCTATAATAATTGCGTCAGTGAGGAAAAAGCGTTAATTCTCGGCAGTTACAAATCGGATATATAGATAATCGCTTACACTGGGATCAATATGGTATACTTTTCCCGTTTCCAAGTCGGTGAGTTGGTTGAAATCGTGGTCCTTAAAAAAGGGGCTGTCGAACAATGGGTGTATATCTATACCTAATATATGGATTTTTCCTATCAGGTGCTTAGGCTTTATTCGTTGGCTGAAGTCATATGTATGGATCAGATGATGGACGACAGAATGAAACAGAGCTGAATACCCGATACAATTTGCTTTTTGGGTTCGGAACAGTTGATTGGGATTTCGGGAAGCTTTGCCTGTAGTGAAATGGAGGGTTTGGTTAGTAATTTGTAGGCCAATGTGGATGATTTCCTGGATTCCGCGGATATCTCCTTCTGCCTCTTGGTCAATGATCGCCAGTAGCTCAGGGTCAGTAAGGGGGATTAGTTGCCTTTCTCCGACGACCTGATATTGCACCAACTGTCGATAGATGGGACCTCTCAGAATGAGTAACAGTAGGGATATGGATAGGAGGTAAAGTAAGATTTTTTTCATAGATCAATGCGCCGGAGCTTTGTATTGAATAAACGGTTTGTGGTAATAATAGGTTGGGCTGAATTTTGTTGCAATGGTTGTACTAGCCGCAAAAGAAGCGATAGCCCTCAAAAATGAACGAGATGACCAAAAACTGGCCTAAAAAAGAAGTCATCAACAACACCAACAAGTATCAACAGATGAGCATCAAGGATGAAACGTTAATCTTCCTGATAAGTAATCACCACATTTCCTGTCTTCTTCCCCGAATGTACATAGGTATAGGCCTCCCTCATTTGGTCCATCGAATACGTGCGATCTATGACCGCTTTAAACGCTCCCGCTTCAATTAATTGTTTGATGAACCATAAGCTTCTTTTACAATTGACAGGAACAGGAAAAATGACTTTTTTCCCTCCCAGCAAAGGCGTAATTAGGGCCAGGAAAATATTTTGAGCCATATATCCTAATTCAGTGGACATGTATATCCCTTTGGGTTTCAATAGATCCTTGCACTTACCAAACGAACTCTTGCCAACCGCATCAAACACTACATCATATTGCTCATCAACTTGAGTAAAATCTTCTAAGTAATAATCAATTACTCTTTCAGCACCTAAATTCCTGACCAACTCAAGATTCGGAGTATTGGCAACGGCAGTCACTTTAACCCCATAATGAACGAGTATTTGCACGGCAGCAGAACCGATCGCTCCCGTGGCGCCATTGACAAGTACCTCCATTCCAGGATGAAGCTTTACTTTGTTGATAAAATTATAAGCATAATGTGCTCCTTCAGCACTTGCAGCAGCCTCCTCAAAAGAAATGTGATCCGGCAAATGAATCAATGGCCGCTCTTCCAAAAGGGTAATGTACTGAGCCTGGCTGCCTAGCCCATTGTCATCTAATCCCCACACCCTATCACCTGGCTGAAAGGAAGTTACCTCTGATCCTACAGCTTCGACTACCCCAGCCACATCAGTACCTAAAAAAGGAGTACGAGGCTTGAATAATCCGGTGAACAATAGAATAATCAATGGCTTTCCCCACAAAATGCCACAATCTGTTCTATTGACCGTGGTAGCATGAACTTTGATCAATACTTCATTTGCCTGAGGAATGGGTTTTGGTATTTCCTGAATGTGTAATACCTCTGGTGGACCGTATTGATGGCGTGTAATGGCTTTCATAGATTCTCCATTAAACATATAATAGTTTATAGATGCAAAGAGGTATACATAGCTTATTTATGGATACCAATGAGAAGGAGAAGAGACCTGTAGGCCCTTCCCCTAGTGATGTGATGTGGAGTAAAGTTTCCTGGCTAAACCAACCTTTAACACTACCTGCAATCATCCTTTACTCCTACACGCACTTCATGCCGAAACTCATCCTATAACATCGTTGAGGGACATATATAATCCGACAACTCAAATGTTCCTTGCTCTTTTATGGCATTAAATCCACCTCTGACATCTATAAGATTGTGGTAACCCCTTGCTTTTAAAATGGAGATAAATACCAATGATCTGTATCCGCTGCCGCAATGAGTATAATAGGTTGTGTCTTTGTTCACTAACAACATACTCTCATTAATATAATCTAATGGAGCATTTACAGCGCCGATTACATGTTCACTGTTATATTCACTTGCTTTTCTTACATCAAGAATGTTAGCGGGTAACAATTGACCTAATGCTTGTGCCTCTACATACGAAACAGTATCAATTTCTCTATTTTCTGCTCTCCAGGCTTCTAATCCCCCATCTAGATAACCTATGGCATGATCGTACCCCACTCTGGCTAATCTGGTTACAACTTCTTCTTCTCTTCCTGGCGCACATATAAAGAGAATTTCTTGTTTAAGATCTGGAATCAATATTCCCACCCATGAAGCAAAATTTCCATCTAATCCGATATAAATAGAATTCGGAATATGCCCTTCCCTAAAAGCATCCTGATGTCTGGTGTCCAATATCAACGCCTCTGTTTCATTGGCCAGAAATTCGAATTGTTCAGGGGCCAATGCTGTAATACCTCTGTCCAATACATGATCTATGCTTTCATATCCCTGGATATTCATCAAAACATTCTTGGGAAAATATCCTGGAGGGGGGGTCAATCCTTCTAAAAGCTCTTTTTTGAACGCTTCTTTACCCATTTCCGGTCTTAAGGCATAATTAGTTCGCTTTTGGTTACCTAAAGTATCCGTCGTCTCACTACTCATGTTCTTTCCACAAGCGGATCCTCTTCCATGTCCCGGATATATGATGATGTCATCTGCTAAAGGCATGATCTTAGTTCTCAAAGAATCGAAAAGATATCCAGCCAGTTTTTCTTCTGTTAAATCTGGAATGACTTTTTGGGCGAGGTCGGGTCTTCCCACGTCTCCTATAAATAGGGTATCTCCTGTAAATAAACCTACTTCTTTGCCTTTTTCATCTTTTAAAAGGAAACAACTACTTTCCATCGTATGTCCTGGTGTATGTAATACTTCTATTGTTACATCCCCCAGTGTGAATACTTCTCCATCCGTAGCTACTTGCTTCTCAAATCCAGTCTCCATTGTAGTAGGTCCAAAAACAATACTTGCTCCGGTCTTTTCAGCTAAGGTCTGGTGCCCGGATACAAAATCTGCGTGAAAGTGCGTCTCGAAAATGTATTTAATCTTTGCCTTATCTGCTGCTGCTTTGTCAATATATGGTTGAACCTCTCTTAAAGGATCTACGATTGCAGCCTCTCCGTTAGACTCGATATAATACGCGGCTTCCGCCAAACACCCAGTATAAATTTGTTCTATTTTCATGGTACATAAGTCTTATATTTAAACTTACGTCCTATAAATCAGAGGGTTAGTAACCTGTGTTACTCAAAAAGATGATTGAAGTCATAGTGATGTATGACCTTTATCTTTGACATGTGGAGGCTGATGTAAGTACCATTTACCTTAGTAGGGTGAGAATACCAGAATAGCTTTGACGTTGAATGTTACCAAAAAAGGTAAAACTATAATTTATGGAATAGCTATAAGTGCCAGACGCTGCTTCTTGCCCTTGAATGGTGCCATCCCAGTATTCTTGTAGGTCATTGGTCTGAAAAACGGTATGACCCCAACGATCCACTATCTTCATCTTAAAATCAAAAAAATCGCATGTGAGTTGTGGAACAAATACATCGTGTATTCCATCATTATTGGGGGAGAATACATTGGGAGCAAACAGATCACAAGGAATACAGGTCGTTTCCTCAATTAATATACTATCCCTCACAGAGCAGAGGTCATTAGCAATATCCACCCAATATAAACCTCCATGTTCTACCTTGAGTGATGCTTGTTGGGCGCCCGTGTTCCATTCATAGGATTGAGCAGACACGGTACTTACATCCAGATCGATAGGCAACTGATCGCAAATGACAGTATCTTCCTGAAGGAGAGAAATCGGTCTGTCTAAGGTTGATACCACGATAGTATCCGAGTTGGGATAAGTACATTGAAGGGCATTAATGCTGAAAGAGTAGGTGCCTGCCTTTTTGATTACATATTGAGCAGAGGTAGACTCATTATTCCAGATAATAGGTAAATCAATCTCGCCAGCATCCAGCACAAGGCTATCTCCAGCACACATAACCGTATCCGCTGGTAGAAAATCATCGCTTTCCTCCTGACGTATATCTGATAAGGCATCTATAAGTATATAACCTGTATAAGGTTCTTTTTTCGCATAATACGCTTCAAAAAATAGATAAAGGTAATCTTCCGCAGGATGTAGATAGGCGGTAAATTTGTGCCAATCGGTACTTTGCACTTCCCCTGACTCCCACAACAATTCTTCTTTTTCACATTTAACTCTGCCTCCCCAAATGCGCAATTGTATAGGTTCGTAATTGGGGTATAATTGGAAATAAGCCAAATGTATATCAAAAGAATAGCACTGATCTTCTTGCAGTGGTTGGAGTAATTCTTGGCCCATCGTTTCCAGGGTTTCATCCGATCTGGCCACAATACCCACATATGAATTACCTTCATAAGGAGGCGTATCCACCTCAAAAGGTCCCGGTAGAATATCAGGAGTACTAACGCTGCCACATTTAAACCAGTCCTTGGGAGGAATTCCTATGGCGGGATCATCTTCAAAAGAGGGATTAGCCATCTTAATGTCCTGACTCCACATAGATGCGCTTGAACCTAATAGGAAGAAGGTAAAGATGAGATGTGGCCAATGATTCCTTCGAAAAATATCTGTCATATATATCGAGCCTCAGTAGCATAGAGTTAGTCAATGGATAATGAATCCATAGGTTAAATATAAACTATTTATGTTAGAATATCCTCCATCTCATCATTCCTGCTCCCACCAAAATAAACAAAGCAATCATCCCCAACACCCAACCATAATGAAAAGAACCAGCCTCGGAAACTATTTCTTCTATTGCTAACAATTGATTCACGGGCTGATCGACCAATACCTGCTCTTTACCACCTGTCCATCGGACAATTACTGAGTCGATCACCTCTGCTTTCCCTACCCCAAAATGCGCGATCGTAGAATTTTGGGACAAATGACTCGAACCTCCTCCATCAATCTCCCGCATCATTTTCTCTTCCCCGACCACCACATGCACACGAGATCCTATCCCTCTGGTCTCAGCTTCTTTTCCGACCAATTTAACCTTTAGCCAATTTCCTATCGTCGAATCATTTCGATACAAACGCGTAAAGGTAGACACGGGATAATCCAACACAGGCTTTTGATTGATCACCAATACATCCAAATCGCCATCATTTTCTATGTCAAAGGTCACAGAACCTCTTCCTATGCCATAATCATTAATTCCTTTTACTCGACCCTTCTCTTTAAATCTTCCTCCATCATTCTCAAAATAGTAATCCCCCATCGGAACATCATTCGGGTTTAAATCCCCATTGGCCACAAATAAATCTAAGTCTCCATCGTGATCAAAATCGGCAAAGTTCGCTCCCCAACTAATCGTCAATATATGCATGCCCATTTCCTTCGTCTTATTCTCATAAATACCCTCCTCTCGATTATAAATCATAAAATAGTTAAATCGAATATTGGTAAAGAAATAATCCATCCACCCATCATTATCATAATCTCCCACAGCGGAATTCATCGAATTAATCGCCAGATCCATCTCCGTTTCTTCACTCACATCTTTAAATCTCTTCCTTGGATATTGATTCTCAAACAAAAAATTGGGTGTTGCTTTATATCCAAAATCGTGATTGACAAACAAATCCTGGTCGCCATCATTGTCATAATCCGTAAATAATCCTCCAAAGCCATATCCTTTAAAGTTCAATCCGTAATCCTCATACACATTCTTAAACGTTTTGCCCTTTTCATTCCGAAGTAGATAGCCTTTAGACGTTTGATTCGCACTTACGATGGTTGCGTCATTAATATAGGTCAATTCCCCTTCATAATTTTGGAAATAATTACCCACATAGAGATCGGGATATCCGTCTGCATTAACATCCCCGAAATTGGCCCCAGTACTGAAAGAATTGAGTTGGTCAATGCCGTATTCCACCGTAGCATTAGTAAAGGTTTGATCGCCATTATTGAGAAAAAACAGATTGTTGGCTCGGGGAATTTCTATCGCTGTATCTTTTCGGGTGATGGTGGTAATAAATACATCTACCCAACCATCTCTGTTTACATCTGCGCCTACTACGCCCTGAGTAACATATTTTCTTGTTTCCTCCAGCCCTGATCCTTCATAAATGTTCCTAAAAGTGCCATCCCCATTGTTCAGATATAGCACATCTTCATTCATTCCGCTGGTCATAAACACATCTTCAAAGCCATCATTATTCAGATCAAACACACAGGCACCTCCGCCAAACATCCCTTCATAAACGACAAATTGATGATCAATGCCCGCTTCTGAGGTGATTTCTTTAAAGTGAGTCTGAGAATACACCGCTACCGACCCACAAGTACACACGAGGATAAATAAGTAAGCTATTATCTTTCCTGATTTTCTCTTTAAATCTTCTTTTGTAGTACTTTTCATCTAATTCGCTTTTTGACGATTGGGATCAACGAACGAGTTTTCGCCTGTTCTCCAGTTCAATGCATTGACGTGTTTCGCAATCTTACTTCCTTCTTCTAATCCTACCTGATTATCCTGATGAGTATGAATTCCACCATAAAATCGGGAGTCAGCTGTTTCTTCCGCCACTTCCCAAAATGAATTAAATGATCGCGCTTTAAAATCCGTATCGCGCAATTCATCTCTTTCTCTGCCTACATGCGCACTATCGATAAAGGCAAAAGGCTCTCCAAATTGATCTGTCAGTACGACGGTGGCTGCTGCGGCCTGAATAGCGTGTCCCGAAGGAAAAGAAGGAAAAGGGGGATCGGGCCAGAAAGATTCCCAACTCGGATCTATAAATTGGGGAACAAAGGTATTGGGGCGCTCAGAAAAGTGATGATATTTCCATTTCCAACACATAATAAAAGCATCTGCCACGGCTATTCCCACTTTTGCATAGGTTGCTGCCCAGTGAATAAGAGGAGCGCCGGTTTTCTTTAGGGCCAATGAAGCAAGGTAGTAAGAATGTCCGGGTGGAGTAAAGGTATCGTCAGGATCATCGCTCCACCATATGGCCGTTTCTTTTTCCTCTTGGGTCAATACTAATTCCTTCTCATATACAGCCCGGAACTCATTGAAATAGGGAGAATGTTCAGTCGTATCATAAGGTACCATTTCCGGGGTCTCTATGTCGGCATTTACCGCCAAAAAGGTACGATTGCTGCCCCAATGAGGATGTAGCGGATGATGACTGAAGGATTGAGCATAGAGTGGGGGTTTCCACGAGCCAGGTCTATCTGGGTGGACAGCAGATTTATCAAAATTTCTGAGATAGCCCCTATGTCCGCCATCTGTTTTGGACCATTCAAAAATGGCTTGAGCGATCGACTGACCATAAGCGACGGATCTTTTCACTACCGAACTGTTCGAGGCTTTGGATGTATAGTAGCGATAGAAGACTTGTTCCAATGAGTCGATCTTTAGCTTATTTTCGTCAGAAGTTTGTATATAAATACTATCCAAAATGGTCGCTTGAGCAGCATTTAAGGCCAGTTCCCACTGGTATTCCTGAGACATGTCTGGTTGTGGAAGATTATTCAGCTCATTTAATTGGCCAGCCATGGATTGATAAGAAGGATTGCCATGCACGATAGATTCGTACATCGTCAGGCCAATGTATCCCAGGCACCTCGAAGCAAAAGTAGGGGAATTCGCTGGTGTGAACTGGGTGATATATAAAGTCATGTCTGCCCATGCTAACGCCAGGTCTTGTTCTGTATAATCTCTCTGAACGGACTGGCAACTTGATATAGAACCGATGAAAAGAAGCGTACCTATCCACAGGAGGTATGATCTTTTGAGTAGTGTCATGAGCCTTCTAATATGTTATACAATCTTCCATAAACAGAATAGGGTAAGGTTGGCCTTACTGTCCCTTATAAGCGATTAACCCTTGCTGATTCACCCCAAAGATAAGCCAATTATCGATCAAAAGTGAACTTCTCACATCTCCCTTGAGTTGAAAGCCCGAAAGATATTGGGGAACATATTGGAAAGATCCCGTTCCATCTCCTTCTAATAGGACTCCATAATTCGCATCCATTTTTCCCAACCTCAATTTCGCATGGCTATTATTGCCACATAATAGTAAGTCTGTGTTCCCATCTTTGTTTGCATCTAAGGAAGTAATGGTATACACTGGCGAATATTGGGCTTCTTGGGGTAGGGGAGATACCTGGAATGTACCATCCGCTTGTTGAATAAACAATGAGGTTTGCTGATGATTCATTTTGAGTTTATCTGCATTAGCCAATTCTTGGGAACTAAAAATATCTTCCAATGAGGCATCTGCATAGCTTTGATACGAAGTGAATCGGGCTTTCATACTAACCAATTGGCGACTTAGTTCATCACGCGTGATATAAGGATAGCTTTTTCCCTGAATATAATAGCAGAAAATAGGATCGATGGCGCCATTGTTATCAAAGTCTTTGAAATATAACTCTGCAGGTTCTTTCTCAGATACCTTGAATTGAACATTGGTCCCAATATTTCCTGCTATGAGATCTTCCCTACCATCCCCATTTACATCCAACACTTCTAACCTATTCCACATGCCTTTATAAGTGGTAGAGAAAAAAGTAAGAGTTTGATCTGTCCAGCTATTTCCATTTTTTTTGAAAATGGTAATGGGCATCCATTCGCCAACGATGACTAATTCCATCGTCTGATCATTATCCAGGTCCACCCAATGAGCATCGGTTACCATTCCTATTCGTTGAAGATCAGGACAGAGAGAAGTGGTTTGGTCAGTAAAATTTCCCTGGCCATCGTTCGTAAGTATATAGCTCTGGGGTAGCTCAGGATAATTTCCCGGAATCAATCTTCCTCCCACAAATATGTCTTCCAAACCATCACCATTTATGTCGCTGATGGCAATACTTCCTGTGCTGATATTTATAGCTGGTAAGGAAGAGGAACTGGATTCAAAAGTTCCCTTTCCATCATTGAGATATAATCTATCCTGTAACTTATCATCTTCGGGTTTGAATTGATGATAACCACCACTAGCGACATACAAGTCAAGATCATTATCTCCATCTGCATCGAAAAAATGGGCATCTGTATCTACAAATGCTTTGTCTTTTTCAAAATCTGATTGTCTTGTCCTGGAAAAGGACCCATCGCTTTGTTGAAGGTACAAGGAACTTGCCTGGCCTTCTGCTCCTCCGATGAATATATCCTCTTTTCCATCCTGATTGACATCTCCTTTGTTGAGCACGGGTCCAACATGGGATAATCCGCTAATCAATAAGGCTTGGCGATCGAAATCGTTAATATGGTTGGTTTTGTCCTCATGCTGGATAGAAAAGGATGTTTGGGCAAAATAAGGACTTGGTTTGGGAGATTTAAGTTTGTTTGGTGTAGCGTCACTTTCATTGATCTCCAGTCGTTGATCAGCAGGAATATTCGTCAGGATGTGCCTTTTTCCACTGGGCCAATCGACTATAAGGGAATCGATATATTCGCATTGACCTAACCCTAAATGAAGCGTAGGAGAAACAGAAGATAAATAGCCTCTACCAGGATATTGTTCTATCATTTGTCGTTTTCCCTGACAGCTGAGTTGAATATGTGTGCCAATCCCATAGGTATTTTTCCCTTCCCCAGATAGTGAAATTTGAAGGTAGTGGTTTTGGGTCAATGATCGCGATTGGTTTTCATAGAGGAAGGCTGCTTGATTGATATTATTTACCACAAGATCCAGGTCACCATCTTCGTCCAAATCTGCATAAGCTGCCCCATTACTATTTGAAGCCTGATTCATTCCCCAACGGATCGTCTTATTGGAAAAGCTAAGGTCATGATTGTTGGCAAACATATAATTCACCACATTAGAAGATGGCATTTCTTTAATGATGTCCACTACATCTTCCCTTACCAACCTACCTTTTGCTTTCACATAAGAATCCATATAATTGATAAAGTCCAAATTAGTATAGTCTCTATTGTAGCCATTGGTAATGTAGAGGTCTTTCCAACCATCGTTGTTGTAATCCGCAAACAGAGCGGCCCAACTCCAATCGGTATTGGATATCCCGGAAAGTTGGCCTATTTCGCTAAAGGTTCCATCTCCGTTGTTCAATTGCAGCATATTCCGCATGTACTGGTAGTGGAATCCACTGCGAACATTGAGATCGAATTTGGCATAATTATCAGGAGCCAGGAGGAGTTTTTGCCTTTTGTTATCTTCTGGCAACATATCAAGGGTTAATATATCTGTAAGCCCATCATTATTGATATCTGCGACATCATTTCCCATAGAGAAATGACTATTATGGCCTATGCTGTTGGGGAGTGTGTTGGTAAAAGTGCCATCTTGATTGTTGACGTATAAATAGTCGGGAACGGTATAGTCGTTGGAGACATATAGATCTGGCCAGCCGTCGTTGTTTACATCTGATATGCCCAATCCTAATCCATAAGACAATCCTGAGCCTGTAATACCAGCTTGTTGAGTTACATCTGAAAATCGGTTGTTTTGTTGGTTAAACAATCTGACACCTCTTAAAGGATCATCTTGTGCCATCATTTGGCGGGAGCTTACTTCGTTTAGTACAGGAAGGGACTTTGGATTGTGGTTGAGGAGCGCCATATCGAGGTCTCCGTCTTTGTCATAATCGAAGAAATAAGCCTGATTACTGTAAGCTGGGCTATTTACTCCATAGGCTTCTGCCTGTTCTTCAAATTGAGGGATATTTTCTTCATTATTTCCCTGATTAATAAATAATTGATTCGCTCTTTTATCATCTGGCAAGGAGCCTGAATAGCATATGTAGATATCTAATTTACCATCTCCATTAATGTCTATGATACTCACACCGGTTTTCCAGGGGCCACTTCTTCCTTTGGCTCCAGATATGTTTCCTACTTCTTTAAATCGGAGGTCCCCTTCATTGAGATATAGCGCATTATCGCCCATGTTCGAAGTCAGGTATATATCTTCTTTCCCATCTGCATTCACATCGCCGATAGCTACGCCTCCTCCATTGTAGAAATATTCATACATCAATATGTTCGTATTCAAGCCTTCATCTAATCGATTTTGAAAATGTATGCCCGTTTGATAAGAAGGAAGGGAAACGAAAAGGGGAGAAGTTTTTTCAGGAGTAATGTTTGTTGGTTTGTCTGGGGAGGTTGTATTCGTACATCCTCCTGAAGTGAGGAGGAAAAAAGCGATAATAAATAGATATAAGATCAATCGTGGAGTTAACATAAGTATGTAAAAGGAAGAAAATTTATCCCCATGTGATAGGGGATAAATTTTCTTTGTGTTGAGTATATGAAATAAAAACTAGTATCCAGGATTCTGAATAAGTAATGAATTACGCTGGATCTCATTCCTTCCTATTGGTCTGTAATACATCTTGTCATCCCATACACGTACTTCGACTTCTGTATTATCTACCACTGTATATGTATAATCATATACTTCAGGATCAAATCTGTAAGGCACATGAGGGGTAGCACCCGGCTTAAGCGTAGCAGCAATATCTATAGCCTTAATTCCTCTTCCTACAGTTTCTGCAGGAATAAGCCATCTACGAGCATCGTGATATCTTTGCTCTTCGTACGCCATTTCCACTCTACGCTCATTTCTATATAGATCAACTAATTCCTGACCTGTAGCGTCAGAAGCTGGCATCCCTGAACGGAAACGAATTCTATTCAGCCAATCTCTGGCAGTTGCTTCATCTCCTAATTCCAGACTAGCTTCCACAAAGTTCAGCACTGCTTCTGTATATCTTAGGAAAGGCCAGGGAACAAGCTGCACGTTTGATTGATTATCTGGCAATGCAGGATTAGGATCGATAAATTTTCTCACATAGTAGTGCGTTCTACTACCGTTCCAGTTTTCAATGGGAGACTCACGTGTGTCAATACCATTAATGAATCCGCCATTTCCATCATCATAAGCACCAGTTTGTATTTGATTAGCGGGATCAAGTCCTGCAGCACTTGAGGGACGTGGCTTCCAGGTAGCTCCATCATACATGATAGAAGCGTAAAAACGTGGATCTCTGTTTTCGTATGGAGCAGCCGCATGCTCTGGATTGTTCCAATCGAATCTGGTTCCATCCATCATTTCGTAATCATCTACCAGTTGTTGAATAGGAGTATTTCCGGCCCAGTTGTTGTACCCATTTGGACCGTTGTTAATTCCTACGTGAAGTCCTTTCAATGGCCAGTTACTATCTTCTGTAAATTCTGCAGAATGCGTTCTTTCAAACAATAATTCTGTTTCAGCAGATGCATCTGCTACAGCACTTCCTCCTGCCATAGATAGAGCGATGTAGTTTTCTGTTCCCTCTTCAGGTGATACCGGAGCACTCAAATCCAGTTTATATCCTTGTCCTTCACTGATGACAGCTTCCGCCGCATCTCTGGCAGCTTGCCATAAACCTGCTTGATCAGCATTGGTGTAGGCAACTAATTCTATGTTTGAGAAAGAAGCAAAAGTAGGAGAGGCAGCCTGTATTTTGCTTGCCTGATGAACATCACTGGCAGCATATAGTAATACACGGGATTTCAATGCCATTGCACTGATTTTTCTCGCTCTACCTAATGATTCTGGCTTTCCGTCAAGTAAGGTAATAGCCTGATCCAAATCACTTATGATGAAGTTTACTACCTCCTCAAATGTATTTCTGGCGATAGAGTAGTCTTCATTTAATTCATAGGGTCTATCAATGATAGGAACACCTCCATAGAATCTAAGTAATTGTTGATAATAATAGGCACGCAGGAATAAAGCTTCCCCGAGAAGACGCTCTTTCAGAGGTTCATCTTCGAAGGTGGCGTTAGGTAATTCCTGGATAGCAATATTAGTTTGCCTGATAGCCAAGTACATATCGTCCCAATTGTAGGTTTCACTGATCCATCCGAGGTTGGTTGGGGTTTCAGAACCTTCAGTAAAGGTATTGATATTTCTACCTGCATGGGTAAACATGGCTTCATCAGTGATAGCTGATAGCCCTTGTTCTTCGAATCCACCTCCTCCGAGGAAAGAGTATGAATTAAAGATGAATGCTTCAGACAAAGCACCATCTGCCCAAGTCGCATCGCTGGAAATTCTATCCAGCGGTTGCGTATTTAGGAAATCATTGTCGCAAGATGATAGTAAAGCTAGCGCAATGAAATAGATAAATAAATGATTTACCGATTTAAATTTCATTGTTTGAATGGTTTATAAGTAGTATTGTGTTAAAATTGTAAACTAAATCCTGTATTAATAATTCTCGCTTGTGGATAGTATTGACCGCTGCTAGACTCTGCCTCAGGGTCAAGAATATCCTGATCTGCAAAAGTGATAAGGTTTAATCCATTAGCATAAAATCTCAATCCTCCTAGTTTTACCTTATCGGTAATGCTTCTTGGAAGCGTATATCCTATTTCAAAGTTTTTCAAGCGAATGTAATCTTTACTAAATAGCAAATAGGTATTGTTTCCGAAGTTTCCACCGGTATAATAAGTATCTCCTCTACTGGCTAATCTTGGATGCTCACTACTTGGATTGTCAATACTCCAACGATTGTCGTGGAAATGCTTCAAGTAATTACCAATATCTCCTGATTCAGTAAAGATACGCCATTGTGCACCTGTTGCTCCTTGGAAAAGCATCGTCAAGTCGAAATTTTTCCATTGAACACTTAAGTTAGCACCAAAGTTGAATCTTGGAACGATGCTATCATCTATTCTTACCTGATCATCTGCATCAATTACACCATCACCATTAATATCTTTGAACTTCATATCACCTGGAAGTAATTCTCCTGTTACACCACTATAATCAATAGTATTAGCTTCGATTTCAGCTTGATCTCTAAAGACTCCGTCAGATTCATAAACTAAATAAGCACCAATTGGTTTTCCTTCGAGCTTCTGATATTCAGGAATTCCCGGGATTTCATCCAAAAATATCACTTCATTTTTCGCATATCCACCATTGACTCCCACTCTGAACCTGAAATCCTGACTTACATTGCCATTGTAGTTAACGCTGAATTCAAATCCTTCATTCTCCACTTCGCCTGCGTTCACTGGTGGTAATAGTGAGCTAATTCCTGAAGAGGCTGGTGTAGAACCTGTTTCTTGAATCAAAATTTGATCTCTTCTATTGATGAAATACTCTAGCACAACATCAATTCGCTGATTGAAAAGGGTCGCATCCAAACCGATGTTTGTATTTTTAGCTCTTTCCCACGTAAAGCTGGGATTCGCCAGAATAGTTTCCTCCAAGGTGTTAACTACTTGCCCGCCAATAGGGAAGGTTCCAAATCCGTAAGTAGAAAGAAAAGCGTATTCCTGCAATTGATCATTAAAGAATACTTGGTCATTCCCCATTTCCCCATAAGAACCTCTGATTTTCAAGTAATCCACAAATGGAACATTAAAGAAAGGTTCGTTAGAGATATTCCATCCTGCTAAGATACCTGGGAAAAATCCAAAGCGATCATCTTCAGGGAATATGTAAGAACCATCATATCGCCAGATAAATTCTACTAAGTACTTCTGACGGAAGTCGTATCTTACACGTCCATAGTATCCTAAACGTGCTCTTTCAAAAGCACTACCACCCGTCTGCATTTGTTCAGTTCCTCCTGCAAACAATTGATCCACGGCAGGAGAAATAAAGTTTCTTCTAAATGCAAGGAAATCTTGTCCTTCAAATTGCTCTCTGGTAACACCCGCTAAGGTACTGATGGTATGAGATCCTAAAGTAACATCATAACTTAAAATAGCAGTAAGGTTAGTGTTGAGAATGGTTTCACTTTCCTCCTGAAGTCTCGGATCAGTAAAAGTGGAACGTACAGAACCCTCAAGTAAAGGGGTTACGCCATCAGCTTCAAAAGATTGCCTATCCCAGAAATAGAGTTCCCAAGGAGTTTGCCATAGTTTTCTCCTTCCTTGACGATAATCAATGGCACCTGATAGTTGTAATTTTAGCCCATTGACCCAGGGATTAGTAAATTCTACAGAACCATTAGATTGGAAGAAATCCGTAGGTTGGCTATCGTATCCTGTAGCATTGGTAGTAATTACATATGGATTCTGTCCATTTTCAATATCCGGTCCTGGTAATCCGTTAGGCCATACCTGAGGTTCTGTAGGTCTTCCCCGCATTAACATACGAAAGATAGCACCTGCAGACTGAGTAGGGAAGTTACGATCTTCTCTACGTCCTAATAAGCCTAAGGTCACTTTAATATAAGGGTTCACATCAGCATCTAAGTTAACTCTGGCACTGTACTGCTTATAGAAAGTAGCAGATTCGTGATAGTAAGCGTCCTGATCCAAGTATCCTAAAGAAGCCAGATATCTGAAATTTTGACTTCCGCCGGTGATCTGTAAATTGTGCCTGTTCTGAGGAGACCAATCTTTAAATGAATCATCGAACCAATCCGTATCAGGAAATCCCCAGGGATCAGAACCTTCTCCATGTAGTCTTACTGCTTCAGGGCTAAAATTCGCATTAATGGTTCCTACTCCTTCTGTTGGAGAAGTGTAAGTTCCAGTGGATCTAATACTTTCCGATGCTGCTCCCCACTCACTTACTGGAATCGTTTGATAAATAGGTAGCTCATTCATAATGTTGGCGTACTCTACTGCACTTGACATTTCAGGAATAGTAGTAGGCTGAGACCATCCTTTATTAAAATCATAGGTAACGGTTGGTTTTCCAGTGGCTCCTCTCCTGGTAGTGATAAGAATAACCCCATTAGCCGCCCTGGCTCCGTAAATAGCAGCAGAAGCATCTTTCAATACTGAAACAGATTCGATATCCTGAGGTAGCAGACGGCCTAATCCGCCATCGCGATCGGGAATTCCGTCGATAACGATTAAGGGATCACTATTTCCCAAGGTGTTGGTTCCCCTGATATTAATATTAGCCTGATCATTTCCTGGTTCCCCACTCGTTTGGATAACCACTAAACCTGGAATACGTCCTGCCAGGGAGTTAGATAAGTCGACAGCAGGAGACTGAACCAGGTCTACTCCTTTTACTCCGGCGACGGCCCCTGTTACAGTTTCCTTTTTCTGTGTACCGTAGGCAACGACCACGACCTCCTCAGTAGAGGATACTTCTTCCGCCATCGTAATGCTTAAGGTCGTTTGACTTCCTACAGGAAATTCCTGAGTGCCATATCCAAGATAAGATACTACGACAGTATCAGAAGATCCTGAAACAGAAATGGAAAATTTTCCATCATTGTCTGTTAGTGCTCCTTCTCGGGTTCCTTTAAGCAATACAGAAGCGCCAATTAATGGATTTTCTCTTTCATCCATCACAGTTCCTGTTACTGTTCTGGATTGCGAGTAACCAATGACAGAAAAGCCCAGTAATGCAAGTAACATAATAAACAACTTGCACTGTTTAACTGCATTTCTAGTAGTTGAATAGTAATAGTAGTGTTGCATACAACAATAATTAATAAATGTCTAATTAATAGGGAGTTGAGAATAGTCGAACTATCTCAATCACTTTAACTGATAAATAAATCGGTTTTATGAATTGTAAATCGGTGGACTCACCACATTTATTCTTCGATAGAATGGTAGAGAGTAGTATGTTACTTATTGGAATAATCCCCATACAGCCGAATCCTTTGTAGTTATGTCCTTTAATTGTCCAACAATTCTAATAAAAATACTAAAAGAGACAAAAAGATACAATTTTTCATATATATAATTGATCTCAAGGGAAATACTTAGATATTTCTTATAATAAGCTTACAATCAATTAATATTGAATTTATTTCACGAAGTAACTATTATCATCCATGAAGTTTTAGGTCCATTGGCTTATATGATGCTTTTAGTTAATGGTTAGATTCGGGATCTATTAATTCATCGGTAAAGTGCCCTTGTCTTTTGGGTTGAGAAAATTTACGTTGATTATATGCTTTAGATGCCCCTTTAGGAATAGATAATGATTGCCATGCCTCTCCTTGAATCATTTTTCCGATATGAACAATCTGCCCTACATGGTATGCGTAATGTGCTAACTGTCTGTTTAATGCTTCTGCTACTGAATGCCCCATATTTCGGATGAATACTTCTCTGTCGAGGTCTTCAGATGTCAACGACTCAATCGCGCCGAAAACACAGGACCAGCCTTCTTCCCATTTGCTTAGCATCTCGTTTTTATCCTTGATGTCGTTTTCAAACTCTTCATCTCGCTTTCTCCATGTTTTCTCTCCATCAGTAGTGAGAAAATCTGTAAATCTAGACATCATATTGCCATGTAGATGTTTCACAATAGTGCCTATACTATTAGTGGCTTCGTTATAGGTCCAAAACAACTTATCATTTGGAAGCTGCTCAAAGGTTCGTTCCCCCAGCATCTTGTATAATTTGAATTGCTTGATAAGATTGGGGAGGTAGTCATTCATCATTTAAAAATTTTATTTGTGGAATATATAATTAATTATGAGATCATTGTCAATGCTTCTTCTACCCCTTTTTTATTTTCCTCATAAAAGGGAGCATCTAATTTATTCCGTTCCACACACCATGAGATTCCTCCGACTGAATGATACAAATAATATAGGTTAAGCACCTGATCCACATCAAAAGGAAGAGGTTTAATGGCTTTATAGGCTGTCAGCATGGGAAACTTTAAGGAAGGCCTTTTCCGCCAGACTTCTTTCCACAACTTAAAAAAATCCATTTCTCCTGAACCTCCTCTCGAACTTTCAAAATCAATAATTCCTACTATGTTATTGTTGCGATATAGTACGTTCCCTAGCCTCAAATCAAAATGAATTAAACATGCTTGTTTTGTATTGGGAATTTGAGCTAAGTGTTTTTCGAATATGTCTGACAACTCATCCCATGTAGGATGATCATGGTTTTGTTTGATGGCCTGTATAAATTTGGAAAAATTTCGCTTGAGTAATGAGTGCCAATGGGGTTTCCCTTCAAAATCTTCCATCTCCACTAGATGTATCCTGGCCATTTCCTCCCCCAACTGAGCTGCCATATACTCATCCAGCACTTCGGCCTCACTTACAGGAATTCCATCTACATAACTTAACACCATAGCCGATTCTTCGCCGATCTCATACCAATCCAGCAAATTGGGAACCTTAGAGTGATGGGATAAGGCTAAAAGCGCCGTTTTTTCTCGTCTAAATTTTTTGAGATTGTATGGAATTTTTATGACTACCTGTTGGCCACTTTTCAATGTCAAAATTCGAACCTCAGAACTATTGGATTCTGGAACAGCTTGAATTCTATCCACCTGAAGTTTTAGTTGATGAATAGATGCCCAAACTTTTTGGTCTGAGGCTAAGCTTTGGTCTAACATAGAAAGTGGTTATTTCTGCCAAATATACATAAAGCTGACAGGTCGATGTTTATATCTTTCCCATTTTGGTTTTTTGTTCAGCCAATCCTCATCCACAATACCTTCATCCATTTCCAGCAAGCGTAAATGATGCATATATGCTGCCTTAACGTGATCACTCAGTAGATGTACATAACTTTCTATGGCGATCGCTTCACCATCTTTCCTATGAAAATGAGTAACTAATCCATTCATTAAAAAATGAGGATGATATCCTACAATCACAAAATATCCACCTGGTTTAATCATTCGGGTGGCTTCGCCATATAGTGGCTTGAGATCAGAAAGATGTTCATCCGCTAATACCTGTATTGCTAAATCATATTGTGCATCGGAGAGTTGAGTATCCAGAATATTTCCCAGCATCGTTTTTCTGTAGACTTTACGAGCTTCAGCTTTTTTTAGCATTTCCTCCGTAAAATCTATCCCATCAATCTCTTTAACTCCTTGTTGATGTAGCCAACTACCTATTCTTCCTGTGCCACAAGCTAAATCAATTGCTTGATGAATAGAAGACCAATGAATAGATGTACTTCTGTTTAATAGGCGAAGGTCCATTTCATCTTCTACAGACCGCTCATAAGTGTTTGCCCATTCTTTGTATCCATCTTGGACACCTAAGGTAGGATATTTCCGAATATCGAAAGCTGAATAGTCCATATAAGTATATTACTTAATCTGAATGTAAGCTTTCGAAAATTATCATAAAAATAGAGGTAAAAATTAAGGGCTAGTAGGGAATTTAGATTGACGCTCTTCAACGAAGTCTTTGATAGAGATGTCATTAATGAAAACATCTTTTATGACTGCTTCTCCCTCTTTAATGTATACCAATGCGTAAGAAACCTGACTACTATCTATGGCAGACTCTCTATAGGCGATTTCTGCTTTGGGCGCCTTGAATTCATCCATATAATATCGGTCAAAAGGATAATGGATAAATAAAGTACCGCTATCTCTACCACTACCAAAGGTATAGCCTCCATTTGAAGCCTTAACATAATTGGGGACATTTTTAGGGATAGTGGGAGTGACAGATTGGATGACAGCAAAACCTTCTTCATCTTTTGCTAATTCCACATATATCTCACCCTGCTCTTTCCAGTAGGATATATTATCCAACTCTATTTCATCTGCTTCAAATCGCAAAGCGACATACTTTCCCCTAAATGGATCGTTCGGATCTATGGGTTCCGTTTTAAATTTGTAGGGAGTACCCTGTGTTAAGATGTCTTCCTTACCTATAATCATACGGATAGGTACAACCCATTGACCCAAAATCACCAATAAAAAGACAATTAATTTCAAATATTTACGCTTCATGTGTTTTTCTTTTGTTGAGCATCCAATAATTAGCAGCGAAAAATCCCGCTCCTACCAGAACAAATAATATCCCGCGAACCACAAAACTGATATCCGTATCAAAAAATCTGCATATAATTAAGACCGTAATAATGATGAGTCCATAATTCAATAATCCCAGGTGATCCGCTTTGGCACCTTCTCTGATGTTAAGGACTCCTATTACAAATACCATCACATTGATAAGCACCATCGGCAAAGTGGTATAATGGCCAATCATAAAAACGGTGATAAACAAAATGAAAACAACAGATAAGGGCTTGATATTCTCGAGAGGGTTTGTTTTGATGTGATAGAACAATAAGGCACTTGCCAACACAGTTAAAAGGGTGGCAGAGAAGAATTCGGGGGTAAAGCAGACGATATGGAAGCCAAGTAAAGGTTCTCTAATATGTTCCCAATTTCCTTTGAAACTCAAGATCATCAGGCAAATAACAGTTCCAATACTTCCAATAGTAAGATATCCGTTGCTTTTGGGAGGTAGTTTCTGGAGATAGTTCGAGTTTCCTATCAGGTATAATAGGCCCAGCAAGCTCATATATGCGATCCACATCAGTTCTTCTGTCTTATCTGATAATGTACCCAAGGTAATAACAAGGGATAGAGGAATTAACCAGTGATGGAGGCTAGTGAAATTACTTTTGGGCTTTTTCTTTATGAGAAAATAATAATAAGGAAGAATAGTTAGGATGAGGGGCCAATAATAAAAGGTATTCGTATGCTTCCCCCATGCATATCCTATGGTCCAACCATAATATGTGATGCCTATGATATAAAGGGAGGAAGTAATAGAAGAATTCATTACATATACTAATGGCAGACCTAACAGCATCCAGCTGAGTATAAAATCTGACATACTGCCAGAAATATGATAAATTTGACTGATTAAGGAGATACAAGCACCTATTGCAAAGAAGAGAAAGATAGCTGCTCCTTCCCGCCAGGCTATGTTATTCCCTTTCTGCAGGAGTACATAAGCGCATGCACATTGACCTATAATTAAAGGAACAAATGCTAGTACAGTTTTCATCGATTGGGATAATTCGTCCCAATTGTGAGCTATGATGAGAATGACCCCAAGGCCCACCAGAAGGGCACCTAATATGCCAAAAACGATAAATAATCTGCTGACGGATTTATCGCCTTTTTGTTGATAATAATTCCGTATATCATCAGCAGTTTGCTCTGAAATGACCCCTGCTGCTAATAATTCTGGAAGCTCTTTCAATATCCTCATAGGATGCTAGTTAATGTATCATGTTGTCCTCATATTATATTCAAAGAGGGTAGTAGGTTATCAAGCCAATCTGAAAAAGGCTATTACTTATACGTTGGCACAAAGAAAGCGTCTAAGGAAAAATTATCTAAAGACTATATGAGGAATCAAAAATAAATAGATAACAAGATTTATGGAGGAGAAGCTCAGAGATAGGAAAGAATAACATACCTACATGAATCATAAGCGATTAATCATGCAGGTATGCGTTATAGATACTTAAGTTATGTGTCGTTTTTATGGTAATAGCACCTTATCGATCACATGAATGACTCCATTAGTTCCCTGAATATTCAGTGCTGCAGGAATGAGGTTAGCATCCATATCACTTCCCATATCATCTATCGTTAATTCATCTGCATTAATGATGATTTCTCCAGCTAATGTATTCACAGGACCATTTACTAAATCAGAAGAATATACACGGCCTTCCACCACATGATATAGTAAAATCGTTCTTAATGTCTCTACATCCGGTGCAGCTTCCAGGCTATTTAATAGATTGGTAAATGCTTCATTGGTAGGAGCAAAACGGTCCATGGTCCTTCTTCCGCCAAGGTTTCTGCAAGTCCGGCTTCAATAACAGCCTCAACGAGAATAGAAAATTCTGGAGCTGCTCCGATGGCGATTTCCACTATATTTTGAGTAGGAGGAATGAGAATTCCGTCGATCACATGAAGGACTCCATTAGGGAAAAAACGTGTATCTCTCAAGTCAGTTGCGATTACATTAGCTTGATTGATCATGACTCCCTCTCTAAGATTTACTTCAACGGCAGCTCCATTTCTCGTTGGAAAAAATCCATTGCTCAGGTCAGCGGCTCTGAATGCTCCTAATGCAATGTGATAATTAATGACAGTTCTCAAGCTACCTCTGGGCTCGCGAATTAATCCAATCAGGTTGCGAATGCCTAGGTCGTTGATAAATGCCTCATTAATAGGAGCAAAAGCGGTTAATTCTTCTGGACGAACATCATTCGAAATCCCCGTTAAGAATACTGAAAAGCGAAATAAGAAGATGCTTCTGGCTACATTTCTTGTCCCATTTTGATTTTCAATTTGAATGAATTCGAAATCTTCTGATTGAACAAAATCCAGCAGAATTTCTTTTTCATCTTCGGCTAAGCTTACATTTCTGGGCAGCATCTCTTCGGATATCCCCGCTTCATCCATTTGCTCGTAGAAGGAAGCATTATCTTGAGGAGCTACGGTTATATCTTCTTCAGTATTACATCCGAAAAAGCTAAGTAAACATACACAACCAATGAGTAAAGTAACTCTACTCTTAGAGGCAATAAAACATGAATTCATAATAATTAATGGTTTGTTAAAGATTGTTTGAAACAAAAATCAGATGTAATCGGGAATGCAGATTTTTCCTTGGTAAGTATTGTTTAAACTTCAAACAAATCCTTTTGTTTATTTATCTTGGGTTTTTGTCAAAAAGGATACTATTGGTTGCTAACTATTTTCAGTCCTTGGGTGTTCTGTTAGCAAATCTACATTAATAATAGAATTAGAATTATGCTTAGTTGGAAAGATGTGTTAACCTATGCCAATGAGGGAAGTCCCAAGCCTGATAGAAGGGTGGAAAAGACGGATGAAGAATGGCGTGCTCAATTGACTCCTGAACAATATAGGATTACCCGGCAGAAAGGAACTGAACGAGCCTTTTCAGGGAAATTTTGTAATATTTACGATCCGGGAAAATACAGTTGTATTTGCTGTGGTACCCTTCTGTTTGATTCGGACTTAAAATTTAAATCCAGTTCTGGTTGGCCCAGTTTTACAGAACCGATTAAAGATAATGTCATTAAATACGAAAATGACCATTCTTACGGCATGCACCGAATAGAAGTAATGTGCAATGTATGTGATGGGCATTTAGGGCATGTATTTCCTGATGGGCCTACTCCTAGCGGATTGCGCTTTTGCATTAATTCTGTTTCTATTCAATTGGAAAAGGAAAAGCAAGTAGAATAAAAAATACAGCGGGCTAACATTTCTTGAATTTTTTAGCTATTCAGATGTGAAATTTGAGGGATTGATTGGGGTAAAGGAGATTATAACTTCATTTGTTTGCTATATTACTTCTTCTCATAATGGAGTGCTCATCTTTGTATACACTTGGCGCACCCAAAAAGAAAATACTCAAGAGAAGTGGGTGCGAATTTTGCAATTGTATAACCATCTTTTACAACTTCTTTATTCCCCCATGGTAGCACTTAATAGAACTTTCGCATTGTCCAAAATTACCTCCAGATCTTATGCGGTAAAAGAGACTGAGAAACTGTAGATAAATGACCACTTGACATTTGGTTTTCTTCTAAAATTTAGATGTTGTTATAGTTTAGGATTGTTGCTAATGTTAGGTGTCTAAAACTTAAACCTAATCTGCAACTTTACTTCCGAGTCTACATCACCTTCTATCCGGCTTAATCCAGAACCAATAGATCTTCTGCGAGGGAATCTACTCTGTGCAAATCTGGCCCAAAACTCTACATTTCGACTAAGTTTATAATTTAGAAGGACGTAATATCTGGAGCCAACACCGAAGTACGCAGGTATAGAAAAGAAGCCTAAAATGTCATTCTCATAGGCATAGATTCTGGCGTCGAAATCTTCAGAGTCAAAAATTGCATATCTTCCGGTTAGTCGAAATTTAAAGCCATATTTCCAACTAATATCTTGGTAGATAAGCATTCCCGTGCTGGTACCAAGATCTCCTTCTTCAAACCACGAAAATTCAGCTCTGGTTTTAATGCTGAATCCCCCGTCGAGTTTAGTTTCATAATGCAGTCTTACCTGATTTCTTAAGGTGGGAATTAAAGATTGTAAGGCAGGTGTATCCATATCCTCAAATGCAGTACTTGGCGCATTTCTTTCTCTGCTATCGGTGCGATATCTCAAGTAGACAAGGGAGCCTCTGTAGGGCTTATAAGCCACCTGTAATAAATACTCATATCCTCTGGAAGGAAAGCTTTGTCTAAAATTGTTCCAGGGAAAATAAAATTGGTCATAATAGGCACTTACTGTCCACTGCGGATTCAAATTGATTTGTGTACCAATGTATAATCCTGTTTCATTTTGCAAAGACGTTGGGCGCTCAGCAAATACATACCCCTTTAATGAGTGGAAATCCCTACTAAAATGCCTGCCTAAAATTGCTACATCTATTCGAGGTGATAGACTACTCATCAATCCACTGACCACACCTATTCCACCTGATTGAGAACGAGCTACCTCTCCAAAAAAATTCGTGTTCTTAAATGCTATGTCAAAATCAATTCCATTGAGGTAATTTTCCTCTCCTCTAAAAGCAAATAAATTAAAATCATTAACAGGAGCAGATAGACTGCCATTAAACTGTTGGTAATAATGAGTAGTCCCTATTCTGATGGTTCTGTTTCTAAATTCAACTCTTCCTCCATACAGCGTTTCATCCAATCCCCTTCTATTCGCAAGTTCAGATTCTGTACGATGTAATCCACTGGTTTGAAGATTGGTGACTGATTCGAAAGAGGGGTTCGAAATAGGTCCTGTCGGAATGGAAACAGCTTCTGTGAGAGATATTAAGCTATCTTCAATGGCTGCAGCAGAAGCATCCAATCGATTTCTGGAATAAAAACCTGTTATATATACCTGACCTAAAGCTACGGTCGCAGCGGCTCCTCTTAAAAATTGATTTTCATTGACGGAAGAATAGGGCCTCACTCCATAGGCGGGCATTTTCAGCGTTTTAATGACTTCTGCACCTTTTCCAAAACCTAATCCTCTTGATAGAACTAACCCTTGCCCAAATTGAAGAGTGTAATCTCCAATGACTAAATTTTTTAACGCACCATAATCTTGTATGGCTATATGTCCTGAGAGAAAGTCATACCCATAAAATTGATTGTCTGGATCCCATTTAAACTGTTCTCCGGGATCATTTTCTCCAGTTATGGCGAGGCTAAAATTTCTACTATATCTCAATCGCAACCTGGAATACAATCGGTAGGGTTCACCTACAAATGGTGGCCCGATGATGGTATCTCCGGGAACTACTTCTCCTTCGGCATTGATTGAATCAGTAACTGTGGTGTCGTTTTTAAATCCCTCCGCTTCCTCCAAATTATACACGAAACGTTGGATAAATTCTACTTCCAACCCTGAGATGACCTCTTTAAGAGAGGGACCTACCGGATGAGCCAATCCCGACCCTAAATCCTGCGCACTGACTTCTTCTACAGTAATATAGGGTCGAATATTACTTAATAAAAAAGGAGTGAATCCAGGGACAGCCTGTAATTCATATACGCTCGTCAATTTCCCAAATTCAATGATATACGTTTGCAGATTACTGATAAGGTCATCTGTCATTCCTGGTAGTTCTTCCAGTTCAATCCTTAAGGCCGTATTTACATTTAACGGATTGAATCTATATTGAATCAGGGGATCATTCGGGTCCAATTCATCGAAGGTAATATAAGGGGCAATTTGGGTAATGATAGTATCATTCATTCCTCTAACCTTCTGAAGATCAAAAATAGAATTGATTGGGCCACTTTTCAGTACATAAGTTTGCAGATTACTAATCAGATCGTCCGTTAGGCCTGGTAAACGCTTTAAATCTACCCTCAGAGCGTCATTGACATCTATGGGATTAATCCTGTAAACCGCTAATGCATCATACAGTTCCACTTCACTTAACGATATATAGGGAAGAATAAAAGAGACTGTCTCTTCATCAAATCCTGGAACATTAGATAATTCTTCTATTGTACTAATGGGACCATTTACCAAAAGATAGGATTGTAAGTTGCCAATGAGCAGGGGAGTCAAACCAGGAACAGATTCTAGGGTTTCGCGATTGGCTATATTAATATTTAGTGGCCTCCTCCTTAAATCCTGTACATTATCTGTTTCCTCTGTATAATCTACCTGCTCTTCTATTTCAGCTGTAAGAATAATATCTTCCAGGGCTAAATTTATATCTTCCGTAGGAGGGATGGTATCTTTCTCTATTTCTTGTGCCAATGAGAAAGGTAAAAATGTGAGACAAATCCCCGCCATCAATATACATCTGAAAAAAAGAGATGATAAGTATTTATGTCGGCGAAGTTGATGTGTATATAAAGGTAACATTTGATTCAAGATTCTCTGTGATAGATGTAAGAGAGGCAGTTGTTAGTTATTCAGAAGATTCAGATGATCCAAATGCAAACGACAAGGAAACCTGAGGAGTATAACCTAGTTGTTCATGATATTGCGCTGCAAAGTCCAGTTGAAGTTGGTTGAGGTTAAGGCCTATCCCTCCACTCCAAATAATGGGTTCATTTCCTACTCCTGCTCTCACATTCAAAATAGAGGCAAGTCGATATTCAATTCCACCCCTAAAAGAAACAAGTTGATCTACATCCTTCACCAAATCCACTACTAATAATACTTTTTCGTCTGGTTGATATGCTAAACCTGCTGCATATACCACCGGTAAATCCTCTTGAATACCAAATGTATTTTCCAGTTGAGTTCTCGTTATATTATATGCTGTAAATCCCAGGGAAAGTTGATCTGTAAGTGCTGTGTTTATTCCTACATTAGCAAGAACAGCATTTGTACTTCCTAATTCACCAAGATCTATATTCATATAACTTACACTCGCTCCAAGACTTAATCGCTCTATCACTTCTATTCCGTAAGAAGCACTGGCGACACTCCTTCTAAAGGCATCAAATCCAAACGTACTGACAGCTACACCTATAGATTGTTCTGGTAAGAAGGGCCATACGATCCCTGCGCTCCCCGAAGTGAGTTCCGATAAGAGAAATCGTTGTTCCCCATAAGCGCTAATCGTTGTGAAAGGCGTTCCGGCAATTGAGGCGGGATTGTAGAATAATCCCCAAAAGTCTCCTCTAACTCCAATGTAGGCATTTCCCAAGGCACCTGCCCTGGCACCAGCTCTTCCCGGAGGATCTCCTTGAGCATACGCTCCACAGGAGAGAATTAGGGTGAAAAGAATAATAAATAGTTTGCGTGTGGAGAAATATTTCATGAGCATTAATTTCTGTCCCACAAAAAAAGAAAATATTTTATAAGAGGCGTTGAAAAATCTTGCTTTTTCCTTTGCATACCTGAAAATAAGTGTCTTCATTTACAATATTTATAACTTATGGAGCATTCTGATTTTCAGGAAATCGTTGATTATCTCTACTCCTTGCTCCCCATTTACCAGAACAGCGGGAATCGTGCGATTAAGAAAGATTTAAAAAACATTCAGGATTTGTGCTGGTCTTTGGGACGTCCTCAATGGAAATTTAGAAGTATACACGTTGGAGGAACAAACGGAAAAGGTTCTGTTTCTGCGATGTTAAGTAGTATTTTGCAGGAAGCGGGATATAAAACCGGACTTTATTCTTCCCCTCATTTACAATCATTCACAGAAAGAATAAGGATAAATGGTGTACCTGTTTCTGAGAACGAAGTCGTAGAATGGGTGAAGGCGCAGAAGTTATTAATTGAGATGGTCCAGCCGAGCTTCTTTGAGCTTACTGTTGCCATGGCCTTCTCCTATTTTGCAGAAGAATTAGTAGATATAGCAGTGTTGGAAGTAGGATTAGGAGGGAGGTTGGATTCTACGAACATAGTTGCACCTGAATTAAGTCTGATTACTAATGTAGATTTTGATCACCAGGAAATTCTGGGAAATACCAGAGAATTAATCGCAACGGAAAAAGCTGGCATCATAAAACCTTATACCCCAATTGTTATTGGAGAGACTCATCCAGAAACGACGGCTATATTTTTAAAAGTAGCTGCTGAGAAAGGAGCTCCAATTTACTTTGCGGATCAATATTTCGTGAGTCAGTTCGTCAAAATGGAAGGTAAACGCCAATTAGTGGAAGTAACCTCCTTACCTGACCACGAAGCCTTTGAGGAATTATATGAGCTGGATTTATTGGGCCAATTTCAATTAAATAACCTTCAAACTACGCTTCAGGCTGTTTCTATTTTAAAGCAAGATGGTTGGGATATAACTGATGAGCACATTCAAAGAGGCTTAGCGACGGTTAAAAAGAATACAGGATTAATGGGCAGAATGGAAGTTATTCAGAATGCCCCTTTTATTATTTGTGATACTGCCCATAATGAAGCGGGCATCCAAGCTATGTTGATCAGTTTAGAAGAGATGGGAAAAATACCGGACTATATTATTTGGGGGATGGTTGCTGAGAAAGATCACGAACGCATGTTAGCGTTACTTCCCAAGCAAGCTCAATTCCATTTTGTAGCTCCTAATATCTCACGCGCACTCTCAGCAAATGCATTAATGCTTAAAGCGAGTGCGGTAGGACTCAAAGGTCAGGTACATTCAACTGTTCAGGAAGGGATTAAATCCCTGTTGAACATATTGCAAAAGGAGGATTGTCTGCTCATTGGTGGTAGTACGTACGTTGTGGCAGAAGCCTTAAGTGCTTTTAGAACATCTGCCTTTCCGATCTAATAGGCAGCCAAATATTACCAGACAAGAAAAGAGTATTATCGTCCTAAAAATCAGCATTCTTAGGTGTTCTGGGAAAGAGAATAACATCCCTTATGTTGCCCATACCGGTAATAAACTGGAGCATGCGTTCAAGACCTAACCCAAACCCACTGTGTGGGGCTGTCCCAAAGGCTCTTAATTCCAAATACCACCAAAGATCCTCTTCTGGAATTTCCATTTCCTTCATCCTGGCAGTTAACGGTTCCATTCTGTGTTCCCTTTGAGAGCCACCTACTACCTCTCCGATTCCTGGAAACAAAATATCCATAGCTGCTACAGTTTTGTCGTCCTCATTCATCTTCATGTAAAAAGCTTTAATACCTTTTGGATAGTCTCTGACGATGACAGGTTTCTGGAACTTTTTTTCCACTAAATATCTCTCATGTTCAGATTGAAGGTCATTTCCCCAGGCAACGGGATATTGAAATTTTTTCTTTTTATAAGGTTTGGATTGTAAAAGTACATCTACTGCTTCGGAATAAGTAATTCGTTCAAAGCTGTTGTCTGTGACAAATGTTAATGTATCCAGGAGAGGCATAGGTCTTCTATCCTCTTTTTTCATGTTTTTTTCCTCCTGCTCTATACGATTATGTAAATATGTTAAATCATCCTGACAGTGATTCATGACAAATCGAATGATAGATTGGACAAAATCTTCCGCCAGATCCATCAAATCATTAATATCTGCGAACGAAATTTCAGGCTCTATCATCCAAAATTCTGCTAAATGCCTGGAAGTATTGGAGTTTTCTGCTCTAAAAGTCGGCCCGAAAGTATAAACTTTCCCCAGGGCTAATGCCCCTACTTCTGCTTCTAGCTGGCCAGAAACGGTCAAATGTGTTTGCTTACCGAAGAAATCCTCTTTCCAATCTACCTGTTTTTCTTCTGTGAGAGGAATGTTTTCCAAAGGAATGGTACTGACTCTGAACATTTCTCCTGCTCCTTCTGCATCACTACCTGTAATAATAGGGGTATGAAGGTTGTAGAATCCATTAATGTGAAAGTAATGGTGAACGGCATAAGATAGGGCATGCCTGATTCTGAAAATGGCTCCGAAAGTATTCGTCCTCAATCGTAGATGCGCCTTTGACCTCAAAAACTCCAAGGAGTGTTTTCTGGGTTGCATGGGATAAGTAGCAGCATCTGAATCACCCAGAATGTCGAGATGATCTGCCAGTAGCTCCACTTTCTGACCACTACCTTGAGAGGAAACCAGTTTTCCTTTAACGCTGATACAAGCACCTGTATTTATTCTACTTAGAAATTCTTCAGGATAGTTTTCAAAATCTATGACTACTTGCAGATTATTTATCGTAGAACCATCATTAATATTCAGAAATCGATTAGCTCTAAATGTTCTAACCCATCCCTGGATTAATATTTCCTGGTTTTCAGGACTAAGCTGAAGGGTCTCTTTGACAGAAGTGCGTTGCATAAGAATGTTTACTAGATCGCTAAGCTCATTTAAAAATATAGGACGCAAAAATGCGTCCTATATTTGATGAATTCAAGCTTATCATCTAATTATATTCATACCATAGATAGTATACAGTAGATCAATCCATGCCAAAGGCATAATAGTATTTTTTGGGGTTGTTAGGATATCTACCTTGTAACATTACGCCGCTATTGTCCCTATAAGCACTCTTTAACACATTTTCAAATTGATTCAGACTTTCGACAGGGACTCTATTCACGTGAGTAATGATGAATCCTTTTCTGAGGTCGGTACTTTCTTTAACTTTACCATCGTAAATAGATTTGACCTGTAATCCGAAATCCAATCCGTAACTTTCAGCTTGCTCTCCTTCTATTTTTTCAAGCGCTACTCCTAATACTTCTTGAACATCTGTTATATCTTCTTCTTGATCATTGGAACTGGAAGCAAATTGACCTCCTATTTCTTCACCACTTTTTAGGATAACTTCAAATGTTTTTTCCTCCCCGAAGCGATTAATAGATAATTCTACCGCATCACCAGGTCTTTTACGTCCCAGCAGTTCAAGTAATTTTGGAGAATCCTTTACCTCAATTCCATCCACGCGAGTAACCACATCTCCTACTTCAATGCCAGCACTTTTTGCAGCTCCATTATCTGTAAGATCACTGATATACACACCCTCGCTGACAGTTAGATTTTTATCTTTAGCTAAGGTCCCGTTTACGCCCAATATAGTTGCTCCTATAAATCCACGCTGGACCTTCCCATATTGTAATAAATCTTCCACCACTTTAGCCACTATATTTGATGGCACCGCAAATGAATATCCTTCATAACTTCCCCTTCTGGTAGCTATGGCTGTATTGATTCCAATGAGATTTCCGTTTAAATCAACTAAGGCTCCTCCACTATTTCCAGGATTGACAGCAGCATCAGTCTGAATAAATGATTCTATAGGAAATTCTGCACGACTTCTTAGGATATCAATACTCCTTCCTATCGCACTAACTATTCCAGCTGTAACCGTAGATGTCAGCCTAAAGGGATTTCCCACAGCCAGTACCCATTCTCCTACCTTTACATTATCAGAATTGCCAATAGTAATATACGTCAGATCATTTTCTGCTATCTTTATGAGAGCTAAATCCGTGGAAGGATCGGTTCCTATAAGCTTTGCTTTATACGTGCGTTTATCTACTAAAGCGACCTCAATATCAGAGGCATTATCTATCACGTGATTGTTAGTAACTATATAACCGTCCGAACTAATGATCACTCCTGAACCAGTCCCTACTTGAGGTTTACCTGAATCCTCATCGAAATAAGGACCAAAAAAATCTCTAAATGCTTCGGGAAGTTGTTCTGTTCTCGGATCATTAGCTTCATTGCCAACGATGGTAGAGGTAATATTCACTACAGCCGGGGTAGTTTTCTCAGCGGGTACGGTAAAATCTAAAGGGGCATTGGTCGTAGCTTGTTCTTCTGTATATCTAGCCGATAAAGTGGGAGTAGCATCTACATGCTCAATTTTTACCACCTTGTTATTAAATGGTGCCCAGTACAATGTGCTAATGGTGAGAGCGCTTCCAAGCATCGCTGCAAGAACGAATTTTAATGTATTCTTCATTTTTTATATGATTTTATTCAAAACTTATTATTTAAATAAGTTGAAATTACCTTGTAAGGTTCTATATATGTTAGAAATGTTAGATGTAATTACGCAAACAGGAGGAAGGTGTTGAGAAAAGTAGTGTTAAATTCGTGTTAATGAGTAGCTAATTAATTACTTATCAACGATGAAGAATACATCTTCATTATCGCGTTTCATGAAGTACTTTTCTCTGGCAATTCTTTCAAGTTCTACAGAATTATTGTGAAGCTGGTCTGTGCGATAATCAATTTTTTCTATGGCACTTTGATAATAATCAATATCGTAAATGAGAGAAGAAATTTGTTGAGAAACTTTATATTGAGCAATGAGGTTGTAACTGTCCAACAACACTATCCATATCCCGGCAAAAATCAGGACAATGAAATACTTATTATGCAGAAGATGAGAAAGTTTCATTTGATTTTTATCATGTAGAAACAAATATAGAATTAAAAATTTTATTCAGAAAAAAAAAATGCATAATTGCTAAAAAACGTGGCATATTCCAGAAGTAGTTGATTTGCAATTCATGTATGAATGTAAGCCAGTGATATCTTATTATTGTTGAAACAAGTAAGCTTTAGTAATATTTTAAAGACAAAATGTGTATCTATCGTATGTTTTTAGAAAGGATAGGATTGTCAGAAAGGTTTTATTTCAATAACAGCATGGAGATGAAGACGAGATTAATAAGTGTAGTTCAAGCCTCAATACTAGTGTGTTTCGTCATGCTAAGTAATGTAATACTGGGACAAGCGGATGCTAATTCATTAGAGGATGAAGTGAATAAGGAGATTCGGACTGTTCATTATAGAAATGGATACACTTATATTGGTATGTTTAACGAAAATAAGCAGCACGGATTTGGAGTATTAATAGATATGAGAGGGGACACCGTATTTGTAGGAGATTACGATAAAGGAATGAGAAACGGGAAAGGAAAGTACTTTTTTAAAAGTGGTAATGTGTATGAAGGTGAGTGGATGAATGACAGAATGCATGGAAAAGGTAAAATGACTTATGCGCAGGGAGGAGCTTATGTAGGAGATTGGTTTAAGGATCAACGCCATGGAAATGGGATGTATAAATATAGAGATGGGTCGATATATGAGGGAGATTTCGTACAAGGGGAACGTCAGGGAAATGGTAGATTAACAAAATCGGGATATTTATATGATGGAGAATGGGCATATGGTCAGCAAAATGGAGTAGGAGTACAGATGAGAGAAGAAGCAGACGTGAAGGAAGAATATAGAGGAGAATTTCTTAATGGTAAATTTCATGGATATGGGGAATGGAAACATTCTAAAGGAAGTGTTGAAACTTTGTATATAGGTAACTGGATAGAAGGGAGAAAAGAAGGGAAAGGGACCTATAAAATAAATAGCCGCTTGTTAGAAGGGGTTTGGGAAGATGACGAAGCTACGGGCCAGGGAAAATGTACTACTACCGATGGTACATATGAAGGGTCTTTCGAGAGAGGTTTTTTTAGTGGCAAAGGAACTTTCTTCTACTCTAATGGTGATGTGTATGAAGGAGAATGGGTAAGAGGAAAAAAGCAAGGTCAGGGAACATATACCTTTGTCGATGAAAAACAATATGTAGGAGAGTGGTATATGGATATGAAACATGGCCAGGGGACTATCGTCAATCCTGATGGTTCTAAAGAAACGCACAATTTTGACAGAGATAGAAAATTAACCAACTAGTCCTCAAAATATTGATACTGATAAGGAAAGCATCAAACAATTGATTATTAAATATTTATTATAAGATTTTAATGATAAATGAAGCCTACATAGTGCATAATTCATCAATTTCTTTTAGCGTTTTACCAATTTTACGCTGAGGCCATCTAAGTCTTTCCAGAATGTCTATATTTTTCTTTAAGTGTCTGCATAAAACAATTCCATTTTCCAGGATATGAGATTTCTCCTTTTTGGTTAAGCTTAGTAAGCTTGTCACCGGATACAAACTGCTCTGCTCAATGAGAGATTTAAGGCTTTTACGTTCGGGATAATTCCAGCTTATCAATAGGAGTCCGGCACATTTCCCATACGTTTTGGCATCCTCTGTAAAAGCAGTATTTGTGACGATCCAGTATTCAAACTGTTTTCCTACCAATTCAGTATTATGTTTCCATTTATTTTTTAAATCCTCAAATCGGGATTGTATATAAAGAGGTACTTTGACATTCACTTTTTTATCCGCACTATTTCCGAATTTACATTCTATACCCAGATATTTTTGAGGTGTCTCTGCAAGAACATCTATTTCGTGAGTAATACAATTTCCCTTCTGAATGATGCCTACCTCGATAAGGTATCCCTGTTCCCTGAGTAACTCTCCGATGAATTTTTCAAATGGGTAACCCGAAGGACCTAATTCCATGATAGCTTTTTTTAATTTATACCTGGAAGCGCAGGGTTTGGACCTGGCTTTTAGTAAGCTAAATGCTTTTTGATAAATTTGCTTAGTGGACATGCCATGCTGGAGGGATTGCTCAATTTCATAGCTAATATCGGACACTGCCGCTTCAGACGCTCCCGCATTTGTTAAAGATTGTTCTAACTTTGATACGTCGAAGGGTACCAAATCGCCTGAAGCCTTTTTTATAAGGATTTCTGTTTGAATCATATACGCACAAAAAATAACTCTACTTGCACAAACAAGTGTAAAAAAATAAAAAAGATAATACATTCAAGTCGCTTAATGCTACTAAAACATTCATCTGTCCACTTTTTATGAAAAAATTAAGTCGATTTCAGGAATATCTTGGTGAATTTGTCTATGGGGGAATAGATGGAAGTGTAACTACTTTCGCTGTCGTCGCTGGATCTGCCGGTGCTGAGCTATCTGTATCTGTAGTACTTATTTTGGGTTTCGCAAATTTATTGGCTGATGGGTTTGCCATGTCCGTAGGAGCTTATTTATCGACTCGTTCAGAGCTGGATAATTATCATAAGTTCTTGCGTAGAATAGAAAAGGGGATAGATCAACATCCTTCTTTGGCTGAATCCGACCTTGAGGAAATTTATTCGAATAAGGGCTTCTCAGGCACGCTGTTAAAAGAGGTAGTAGCTTTGGTAAAAAAAGATAAGCAACTATGGATAAATACACTTATGATAGAAAAACTGGAGATGCTTCCAGAACAAAAATCGCCTGTTATTATGGGGGCCGTTACTTACCTGTCTTTTGTATGTATAGGACTCATTCCTTTATTGGCCTACTTATTCGGAATGGGAATGGATGTGCCTGCTAATGAGCTTTTTATATGGTCATGTGCACTCACATTTGTTGCCTTTGCAGGTATAGGGATACTAAAAGCTTACATTACGAAAAAGTCTATATTGAGAGGATTGTTTGAAACCCTGGCATTGGGAGGAATCGCGGCTTTGGTTTCATATTATGTGGGAGACGTATTGGAAAAAATGATAATGATATAGAGGCTTTTGCGTTTATTGTAATAGCAAATGTTTATATTTATAGCCTAACTTTACAGAAATCTATTAACATGGCGAAAATCATTTGTCTGGCTAATCAAAAAGGAGGAGTAGGAAAAACGACCACAGCTGTTAATCTTGGAGCCAGTCTGGCAGCCTTAGAATATAGAACATTGATCGTCGATGTAGATCCTCAAGCCAATGCTACTTCAGGGATAGGGTATGATCCCGATCCGGAAGCACTAACGATTTATGATTGCATGATGGATCAGACGTTGGAGGCAAAAGATATTATTCACGAATCAACATTTCCGAATCTATATTTTATACCTTCCCATATTGACCTGGTAGAGGCAGAATTGAGGATGGTTCAAATGCCAAATAGGGAAAAACTCATGCGACCTGTATTGGCCTCGATTAAAAATGATTTCGATTTCATTATTTTGGACTGTTCGCCTTCCCTCGGACTTGTTACTATTAATGCACTCGTAGCATCTGATTCTGTGATTATTCCAGTTCAATGTGAATACTATGCACTGGAAGGGCTTTCGAAGATTATTAATACGGTTAGGTTGGTCCAACAGGGATTAAATCCAGATCTTGAGATTGAAGGGATCTTATTAACGATGTATGATAGCAGATTAAGGTTGGCAAATCAGGTATTGGATGATGTTCGCAATCATTTTTCTACCCTTGCTTTTAAAACAGTGGTCCATAGAAATATCAAATTAAGTGAAGCCCCAAGTTTTCGTAGACCTGTGTTGGATTTTGATGCTAAAAGTAAAGGAGCGATTAACTACCTGAACTTGGCGAAAGAGATCTTGAAAAATAATCCCAAATTGCTGAATAAATCTACTACTACCAGCTAAAAAAATACATCTCCAACAATATTAATTATTGGAGATGCACGGAAGCCATGAAAGGTAATAAAGAACGTTGAACGAACATGTTCAATTTTTTATATTTTCTCTAGATTTTGAAATATATGAATTCCAAATTGCTAGATACTTCTATGTGGCAATTGCTATTCCTTGTTCCATTAAAATGAGTAAAAGCTTGACGATTAAGCCTTAAAGATTTATTGAAACATAATATTTTCTCAAATTGAAAAAGGAATTCCAGGAATGATAAACTTCACTTTATTTATGAATAAATTTCCCTCTTTCAGCCTGCTTAACCTTTCCTGTTTTCTGACCGGTTTTATTGTTTTACTATCAGCTTGTAAAACTACTTCACCCGTTTCTGAAGAGGCGGATAAAAGTACTCGTCAGATAGGATTTTCATCTACCCCGATCGGGGAAATAACTATAGGATTTTATAATGTCGAAAACTTATTTGATGCTGAAGATGATCCTTCAACGGCTGATGGTGATTTTCTTCCTCAAGGTAGATATAACTGGACAGAGGAAAAATACCAGGAAAAATTAAAGCGTATCGCACATGTCATCAGTCAATTGGGAGATAGTGATGGACCAGAAATATTGGGATTAGCGGAGATTGAGAATAAAGAAGTCATGGAAGACTTAGTGGCACAGAGTAGTATTAGCGGAAAATATTCATTTATTCAGGAGGATTCTCCTGATCCCCGAGGGATTGATGTTGCCTTAATGTATGATCCCGAGATTTTTATGTTAGAGTATAAAGAATCAATCAGAGTAGAATTTCCCGAAAATCCAGATATTAAAACAAGAGATATCCTTTTTGTCCAGGGAACTATCGCTGACGAGCCTATTACTTTTGTCGTAAATCACTGGCCTTCCAGAAGAAACGGACAAGTAGAAACAGAGCCTAAACGCTTGCTTGTCGCCAATAAAGTGAGAGATAAACTAGATGAATTAATGGAGGAGGATGGGGAATCCAATATCATTCTCATGGGGGATTTCAATGATGATCCGATAAACAAAAGTATAAAAGAGGTAATAGGGGCTAAAACAAATGTTAATAAAGTAAAGGAAGATGGCTTTTACAACGCTACCGCTGGCTTGCTAGATAGAAATACCAGCGGTACACTTACATTTAGGGGAGAGTGGAACTTGTTTGATCAGTTTTTAGTCAGCGAAGATCTTTTACATACACCTGGAAAGATTAAATACGTTTCCAGGTCCGCTTCCATTTATAATCCGGAGTTTTTAAGAGTAGGAGGTTCAAGTAGAGCTAAAAATAACCCCCGAAGAGGAATATTTAGAGGCGATTTCCAGGAAAGAGGATATAGTGATCACTTTCCAGTTTATTTGAAGTTAATAATAAATTGAAACGCTCTTATCTCCTACAACGTTTAATAGGAAAATTAGCTAAAAGCCACTGTTGTTTAATTTTCGTGGGTAATAGTTTAAAAAGCGTGTTGATCACTTATTAGCCAATTATGCAACTGACAGAAAATAATAAGCTTACTGTCTTTTCTCATCAAAGATTTGAGAAGGAATTAGAAAGAAAAGAGTTCCTTTATAGATCGCGTTTGAGTTTCTCTCCTTTAATTCGATATTGGGAAAAGAGTCTGGAAAGTGGAAATGCGGCAGAAATGTTGCTGGCCAGTGAAATTCTAAAAAAAATAGAGCAATATCCTGAGTGGGATGCGCCTATTTCTTCAGATAATTTCCATCTTCTTAAGGAAAACTCAGAATTATTAGAACTGTTACTTTCAGGCCTATTTCCTCCTGCATTGAAGTATAGTCAAGTGGCATCGGCATTTACTCCATTTAAGATGGATGCCATTTTTCATACACCGCGTTTTAATGAGATCTTCAATCGGGAAGATACCTTTGTTTCCTTTACAGAAAATGTAGAACTGATTAACAAATTCAAAATTATTAACGCTGGATTAATGATTTTGAATGAATTTTATGATCAGAACTTTCATATAGATAATCCTTATGTCCTTTCATTAAAAGATTCAATTTCTGGTATTGAAAGACATTATAAACTAGATTTAATCTCCGATTATGTTGATATCATTAATATTCATCCTCTAAAAGAACTTTCACAGGATGATATATTGAGACTAATTGCTCATCTGGATGATGTAGAGATCTGGAAAGAAATGGTTCCTCCTGAAAATTTCGAATTTCAGGGAATTACCATCATTAATTTTACAGATGTCACAGAGGATGAGAGTATTTCAAGATTGAAATACAGTTTGTTGGAAAAGGATGCAGTGTTATCCAGAGAGAAGTTGAGCAAACTGGAATTCCAATTGAGAAACATCTTTCAAATGCCTGATCTCCAACTCGGTATTGCAGCGTTATCTTATGATCCAGATACTGGACTATATATCGAAAAAAATCTGATTAATTCTATCATTTCTTCCGATAATAAAAACCTAAATCTCGATTGGAAGAATTCTCTTTACATGAAGGTCTTTGAAGAGGGGAGGATCGTTTTGGCAGAAAATCTTATAGCTCATTGTAATGGCGCAGCTTGTGAATTAGCACTGATGGAGAAACAGATAAGGAGTTTGATCTTGTCTCCGCTGAAGGATCATGATAATAAGATAGTTGGACTCTTGGAATTAGGGAGTCCAAAACCAAGAGAGTTAAATAACTTGCTGGTAGCTAAATTGGAGAAGTTGCTACCTATATTTTCAGTTGCAGTTCAGAGGAGTAAAAAAGAAATTGAAAATAAAGTAGAGGTAATTATTAAGGAAAAGTGTACTGCTATACATCCCAGTGTTCAATGGAGATTTGAAGAAGCTGCCAAAAACTTATTAAATCGTCAGGTTGCAGATCCAATGGCGAGCGAATTAGAGCCTATTGTATTTAAAGATGTTAACCCTTTATATGGTCAAGCGGATATTGTTGCTTCCTCCAAAATGAGGAATAGGTCCATTCAGGCGGACTTGATGAAAAATCTCGAGTTAGTTCTTGGTGTCCTCAAGCAAGTCGAAAATAGAGCAGGATATCCGTTAATTGGAGACTATGAATTCCAGGTGAATTCTATGCAAGATCAAATTAGAGATGGATTAAACTCTGGAGATGAAGTCAGGATCGTAGAATTTCTGAAAAAGCAAATTGAACCTCTCTTTTCGCATCTTGAAAGACACAATCCTGCGATCTCTGATTCGATTCAACGTTATCATTCCTTTAAAGACGATTTTTTGGGAATCGTTTATGCAAGTAGAAAGGATTATGAAGATAGCGTAGCGCTCATTAATGAAACTATTTCCGCTTACATTGTGGAACAGGAACATGTAGCTCAGCAAATTTTACCGCACTATTTTGAAAAATATCAGACTGATGGAGTAGAGTATAATTTGTATGTAGGGCAGTCGTTGTTGAAAAACAAAGATTTTGATTGCAAATATCTTGAAAATCTTCAGTTATGGCAGTTAATTCTCATGTGTGAGATCACTAAAATTGTTGCTGATTTACAGCCTCATTTGAAAGTGCCATTAACTACGGCCCAAATGATATTAGTACATAGCACTCCTCTTTCCATCCGTTTCCGACCAGAAGAAAAGCAATTTGATGTAGATGGTACATACAATGTACGCTACGAAATTATCAAAAAACGTGTGGATAAAGCATTGGTGGCAGGTACAAAAGAAAGATTTACTCAACCGGGTAAAGTAGCGATCGTTTACAGTCATGAGAAAGATAAGTTTCTCTATCTTCGCTATGCAGAATATTTAAAAAATTCAGGATATATCACAGATGAAATTGAAGATTTGGAACTAGATGCATTACAAGGGGTTAGCGGGCTGAAGGGGTTGAGGTTTACTGTAAAGATTCCTAAAAAATTTACTCCTGACATAGTAACTACTCCTTATCATGAGATAATACTGAATGCAGAGACATAAAGCTTGGCTCTTGCTATAATTTTGATGAATGCAGATTTCGCTATACTAGGATGTGGGTGGTTAGGCCTCCCTCTGGCCAGGGAACTTGTGAGAAATGAATTTACGGTTAAAGGTTCTACCACTTCTGAGGCCAAACTCTCCACGCTTAAGGACGATGGAGTTGATGCTTTTTTGATAAAACTCCTACCTGATCAGGTGAATGGGGATATCACCTCATTGTTGAATGCTCAAATACTTATCGTAAACATTCCTCCAGGAAGAAGAAATCCGAAAGCCGCTGAAGAATATCCCAAAATGATGGAGGTGCTATTGAAACATACCTTAGCATCACCTGTACAGCACATTCTATTTATTAGTTCTACTTCTGTTTATGGAGATGCTGAAGGAGTAGTCAACGAATCCTCTAGATTAACACCAAATACCTCTTCCGGTAAAGCCTTATATGAAAGCGAAAAACTGTTTCAAACAAATTTTTCTTCTGTTACTGTGTTGCGTCTTGGAGGTCTGGTGGGAGCTAATAGAAATCCAGGCAAATTTTTAGCCGGAAGAAAGCAGATTCCTCTGGGGGAAGCTCCTGTAAATCTCATTCACCAATTAGACATTATCAGGATTATTTACAGAATTATTGAAGGGCAACACTGGCACCAAGTATTTAATGCAGTAGCAGATTTCCATCCTCCCAAAAGAGAATACTATACTTTTGCTGCCAGAGCGCTGAACCTTGAGCCTCCTGAATTTATAGATGGAGGAAGTAATAGTAAAACCGTTAATAGTTCTAAAATTTCTTCGATCTTGGGTTACACCTTATTGTATGCTAATCCCTATTCCATGCTTAGTAAGCCGATAGAAGTCTAAACATCTTACCTTTCTTCCAGTTCTTCTCACTAAGAAAAAATAGGTATATATACGATATGATTGCATTTGTTATTTCTCCTGCGAAAAGGCTGGATTTTGAGAATCCTCCCATTCCCTCTACCACTACCGAACCCTCGTTCTTAGAAGATACCAGGGAGCTAGTGGGAGCACTCAAAAATTTAGGCCCTTCTGATATTGGCCAATTAATGGGGATCAGTGAGGATTTAAGCCAATTGAACTTCCACCGCTACCAGGAATTTAGCTTCCCCTTTAACCTGGAGAATGCAAAACCCGCATTATCAGTCTTTAAAGGCGACGTATATCAATTAATGCAAGTAGACCAATATGGAGAGGAAGAATGGAATTACGCTCAAGAACATCTTAGGATTCTGTCTGGACTTTATGGATTGCTAAAACCTGCCGACCTTATACAGCCTTACCGACTAGAAATGGGGACTAAGTTTAAAAATGATAGAGGAGCTGATTTATATAGTTTTTGGGACAACAAGATCACAGATCAGTTAAATTTGCTTTTTGAAGACTCTTCAGATAATACTCTTGTAAACGTAGCATCTAATGAATATTTTAAATCCATCCGCAAAAAAGGAGTGAAAGCAAAAATCCTTTCAGTATCTTTTAAAGATGATTATGATGGGGTATTGAAATCAATTTCCTTTTATATGAAGCAGGCCAGGGGAGCTATGGTAGATTTTGCTATCCGGAATAAAGTAACGCGCATGGAAGAACTTAAAGCATTTGATGGGATGGGATATGCTTATAGTGAGGAACTTTCCACAATTGGGGAATGGGTTTTTACCAGGTAGCTGCGTGGTTTTATACATAAATTGTCCATGATCTTGAAAAGTGGAATGCCGAATTTTAGGCATGATCACTTTTCGTCATTCTCCGCTTTTTAAAATGGCTCTGGGAATGTTTACTGGAATTATATTTCTCGAGCAATTTGGGCTAAACATTTGGATATATCTCACTTCCTTGGGAGGGTTGGCTCTTATCTTTTTATGGCTTGATCATAGGTTTTATGGATTGTTATTCGAAGCTCTGTTGGCGATAGGATTATTGTTTACTTTTTCTGGAATAGGTGGAACCCTTTATCTACTTCATCAATCAAGTTTATCCAATGATATAGGTAAGTTAGAAGATCGCAATGTAACATTGATAGGTGAAATCGTAAAGGAAGGAAAGTGTCAGGAGTATGGTTGTCAGGCACGGCTAAGGGTGAATGCATATCTGGATAGTGGAGAGGTAAAGTCTGTAAGTGGAATTGTACTGCTTAGGTTTAAAAGGGACAGTTTATTTAGTACTGAACTAAAAACATACGACATTGTATGTATCAGGGCGAAGATAGCAAATCTTAAAAGTAAATATCCTGATTATATTCGGAATTTGAGAAGAGAGGGAATCAATTTGGTGGCTTATTCTTCTAACATGATCAAACTGGATACACACAAGATGTTTCCTGATGGCACGGAAATAAGAGATAGATTAATTGAAAAGTTTACCCAATTAATGGGGAATAGAGCTGAGTCTCGTCTGGCCTGTGCTATGTTATTAGGTAAGAGATTGAATCCGGAAGATCCCCTTAAAGATATATTCAATCAAGTAGGTGCAAGTCATTTATTGGCTATTTCGGGTTTACATGTTGGCATTTTATATAGTGTAATTTCCTTTAGTCTTTCTTTCCTGAACAGGTTGAAAGGAGGGAAGAAGATAAAGTATACAGTAGTTTTACTATTATTATGGCTGTATCTTTATCTTATTGGACCATTACCTGCTGCTACCAGGGCTGTTATCATGTTTTCCAGCCTTTGTTTGTTTAAATTATTCTATGCAAGATATTGTTTATTGAATGTACTTGGTTTTTCTGCCATCATTCATATGCTGGCAAATCCAATAATCGCATTCCATATAGGCTTCCAGCTATCCTATGCTGCAGTTATAGGAATCATTTTTGTATTTCCCTTTTTCGAAAAAATAGGAACGACTTTACCATACATTCCTAAAGTCTTATTCAGTTATCTGGGAATATCTATAAGTGCTGGATTATTTACCTCTCCCTTAGTTTCGTATTATTTTGGCCAATTCCCAACCTATTTTCTCGTAACTGGTATTCTTACCAATTTTTTGACTACAGTAATTCTCATTGTAGGAATTTGTTGTCTCTTTTTTTGTTACGTTCCTTTTATTAATAGCATTTTGGCATATTGCTTAAATAACCTATTGGGCATGTTAATCTGGATTTGTCATTATATTTCGACATTTCCATATGTGTTAATTAAAAATCTGTCCTGGCATGACATTGGATTCAATATATTACTTATTCAGTTAGGGGGAATAGGAGTTTTATGTTTTATCTTATTAAGGATAACGACAAATAAAGGCCTGATTAATAAGTAGAAAGACTTGAAGTTATCATCTGGCGTATTGATATTTGGGTATAAAGGCCACTCCATGTTAAATGCATCCTTTTTATTTAAGAAATGGTCTATAGTATTATTATGATAAAATTTCGGCTGCGCTTTACTGAGAAATTAGTCTGCTTAGTCTACTTAATACTAGGTAGTTCTATGCTCTATGCGCAATCGGATTCATTAGATAATGACGCTAGCATAATTATTATTGATTCGTTGGATTTGATCATTGATTCTACTCAAATTGATACAGACTCTATAGGTGTAGTTGCTGTTGTAGATTCTCCCCTCCTAGACGACTATTATGATAAGTCTTTAGCAGAGATGGATTCATTAAAGGCTTTTGACATGGATAGTGAATTAGAAAAAATGATTAATGCCACTGTAAATGTCACCTCAAAAGATGCTATTTCGGCAAGATATGCTCCAGGAGTAGTGAGTGTAATTACAAAAGAAGAAATCCATCGGATGGGAGCCAGAGACCTGATCGATGTTTTGAGGCATATCCCTGGGTTTTCATTTGGATTGGATTTAGGAGGGAGAGTAGGGTTGGGAATAAGAGGAAATTGGGCTAATGAAGGAAAAGTATTATTGCTAATAGATGGGACGGAAATGAATGAAGTCCTTCGCTCGAATTTAAGGTTTGGAAATCATTATCCTGTAGAATTTATTGAACGTATTGAAGTAATCAGGGGTCCAGGTTCAGTGATTTATGGTGGATTTGCAGAATATGCAGTCATTAATATCATCACCTTAAGTTCAGAGGAATTTAGTGGTACCTCTTTTAAATGGGTAAATGGATGGATGGGAGACACACGAGCAAGGAATAATCGATATTTTTACATAGGAGGTAGTTGGAAAAATTTTGCTATTAACTTTTCTACATTAAATGGAGAAGGACAGAGAAGCGATAGGGACTACTTTAGCTTTTTTCAGGATTTAAGAGATTCTACTCAAAATTTTGGTGCGGTTTCCTCTCTGGCGGACCAATCGGATATGGATCCGAATTTCAACAATTTTTATGTTAGGTTAGGAAAACTCTCTTACAGATCTATCCTGGATTTGTATAAAAGTACAGATTTATCAGTGATAGACTCTTTAGGGAATAGACCAGTCAAAACTGGACTAAGATTAAATTTCCACGAATTAAAATATGAATGGGAAATTAAAGAACATCTTACCCTTACCCCTAAATTGAGTTCATCTCTTCAATTTCCCGAAGTGGAAAATGCAACAAGACCAGATTCCGTCAATGAAGCACTATCGGATAACTTTATCAGAAGGTATAGAGCTACTACAACAATTAATTTTGAGCCATCACACAGAATCAATTTATTGGGAGGGGTAGAAATAAATTTAGATAGAGCTGAAAATACGCTGTTTGAAAATGGAGTAAGAAGCAGGCTGGTAACTTCTTATCTTAACGTTGCTACCTATGCTCAGGCTTTTCTCAATCTCCCACAATTTTATCTGACAACAGGCCTTCGATTTGATTATAACGATACTTTTGGGAGTGCTTTTGCCCCACGGGTAGCGCTATCTAAAAGATGGAATAACTTCCACATAAAATTGTTGGCTAGTGGAGCATTCAGAGCTCCTACTGTAGGAAATGTGGCATTATTCTTTGATGAAGATTTCGAGATTATGGTAGACTCCTCTACCCTAGAAGTTACTTTCGTTAACTCTGAAGATATTGAACCAGAATATACTTTTGTACTTGAGGGAGAAATAGGATATCAGATTGGGGAACATGCCTTTCTTACTGCCAATTTTTTCGATATTACTAATTATGGGACGATAGTTTACGGAGCATTTCAAGACTCTACCCTTATTAACACCTTGAGAAATCCCTTAGCATTTTTCTATGCATACACAAATGAAGATCGATCTGGATCTTTTGGAGCTGAGTTTGAATTTAAATTTGTAAAACAGTGGGGATATCTGGGAATAAATTACGCCTATTATACTACTGCAGGTCAAAATGTACCTGCCTCTTATAGCGTAAGCACGTTTAATCCAGATGAAAGTCTAAGAACTACTGTCGAATCAGATCGTGTTCTTGGTTTAGCCAGACATAGAGTGAATGCTCAACTATATCTGGATTTATCAGAAGATCTTTCTCTGGGAATTACTGCTAATTTTTATGGGAGCAGATTTGGGTATGTACTTTTAGACCCTTTGGAGCCACCTGAACAAATAGCTGAATTAGTACGACAGCCGGACAATCTTTTAGTTAATGTGAATATTCAGAAACGTAATTTTTTGATAAATAATCTGGATCTGGGCATAGGTCTATATAATATTTTTGATGAGAGATTTTCCTTTTATCAGCCTTACTTTGGCGTTAATCCACCTTTGCCTGGCTATTCCAGGGAATTTGGATTTAAGCTAGCATATAAGTTGAATTTTAATTGAACGTAAAATTACATCAAGCATTTACATGAGTATAAAGTTTTATGAAAATGTTGGTATTCATATATTCTGGTCTCTATGTGGGAAAAAAACATAAAACTTTTTCGGTAGAAAAATACATTTCATTAAAAAATATCTTCCCGATTATGGCATGTTGGTATTTTTTATTTTTGCCCTTAATATCTACCGTTCATGCTCAAGGACTTGACTATAAAGCACAGTCACTATATTTGTATCAATTTAGTAGATTTATCTATTGGCCCAAGGGGAAAATGGAGAGTGATTTTGTTATTGGAGTCTATGGTAGTTCACCTATTATTGAAGAGCTGAAGTTGATGGCTTCATTGAAAAAAACTGGTAATGGAATGAAGATTATTGTCAAGAATATCTCTGAAATTCAAGATAGTATGGACCTCCATATCTTGTATGTAAGTGCTTCTAAAAGTAGAGAAATCAAGAATATTGTAGGTGTTATGGATGATTTATCTATTCTCATTGTGGCCGAGAGAGGTGGATTAGCTAAAAAAGGTGCCTGTATTAATTTTATTATTCTGGAAAATGATACTCTGAGATTTGAAGTGAATCAGTCTGCTATGAAAAAAAGAAATCTTGAAATAGCTGATGAACTACTAAAGCTGGGGTTTATCGTTGGATAGGTTGATGGGTTGAAATGTCGATAATACTTTATGGGAAATAGCAGGAATATTTTATGGATAATATGGATGTTCACCTTTTGCTTGACTTTGCCTGCACAAAGCAACCGGGCGAGGTTTGAATATCTAGGTACGTCCGAAACTATTTCTGATAAATCTATTACTTGTTTTTTACAGGATCCCAAAGGGTATATGTGGATCGGAACAAATATTGGCCTTTTCAGATATGATGGATTTTCATTTGCCAATATATCTTCTGAATCATATGGAATTACGACTTTGGAAAATTGTTTCGTCCGTTCCATGATTCTTGATGAAGAAGGGACACTCTGGGTTGGATCCCAGGAAGGAGTTCTTTTTGAGTATCATAGAAATAATCCTGTCGCGAAGGCACATGTTATTTCTCAAGCTGAAGAAAGGGAACATTTGTCGGAAATTTCTATTCAACATCTATTACAGGATACTGATGGAGTGTTGTGGGTAGGCGCTACGGAAGGATTATTTACCTTTGATAAGCATCTTTCCCAATTTATAAAATATGAATTTCCTTTTAATCTCCTCCCAATAAACACCCTTAAAGATATAAATATCATTTTCGAAGACGATAAAAGAGAATTATGGATAGGAACAGAAAATGGATTATTAAATTGGAATAAAATTACCAGAAAAGGGATTTGGTACCAACATGAATTAAGCTCTTCAGGCATACAAGCCCCTGTCAGCATCATATCTATTTACCAAAGTAATCAAATACTATATGTGGCTACTAAAACAGATGTATTCTTAAAACCTATACATGAAAGTCAATTTTCCAAGATTTTTTCTCGCTCAGATGTGAATTCTGATAGTAATCTTTCCCTTGTTTCAGATATTCAGGTATTGACTGGGGATAACAAAGACCATTTATGGATAGGTACATTTGGAGGGGGAATTATTCGACTTCAATTGTCTTCAGGAAATGCTCAAACCTATTTACATGAAGATACTAAACCAGGATCTTTGACCAGTAATAATATTATTTCCTTGTATCTCGATAAAGCAGGATTGTTATGGGTCGGAACCTTTACGGGAATCAACACTTTAAATTTGAATAAGATAAACTTTTTTCTTATTCCGGAGAACAGGGATCATAAGCAGAAAGATGTATATGCTATTACCAAAGATAATGAGGGTAACCTCTGGTTAGCAACGGATCAAGGATTAGCTGTATACGAATGGGATTCGCTTTCAAATACATACTACAGTCGTCCTTTGGCCTTTTTTTTAAAAAAACAATTAATCTATGCTTTGTATACAGATAAGGATGGGAATCTTTGGGCTGGTTCTGAAGAGAATGGAGTATATGTATTAACAAAGGAACACATCCATACAAAGACCTTCACTTTTGAGACTGTTAGTGGAAGGGACATAGACCTTACTCAGTCGGAAATATTGACTATAAGAGGACATCCCAAGGGAGGGGTGCTAGTGGGTACTGATGCTGGAGGATTTTATATTACACTCAAGGAAAATGAAGTAAAACAAATTTGGAATGAGGAAATGGGGGCAGAATTACCGCCTGTGTACAGCTTGCTTTATGATAAACATGGGAGATATTGGTTGGGGACCGATAAAGGGATCGTTTGTTTGAAAGAGCGGAGAAGTGGTAATTCTTCGGATCTAATGAGGCAGGTGATGGAAAATGATTCTATTGAAAAGTTGGTGAATGTCATTCATCAGGATAGAAGGGGAGATATTTGGATGGGAACGGAAGGTCAAGGTATTTTTCGATTTCAGTCAGACAACAACCGTTTTATATCGTATGGATCAAATGAACTTCCGCCCGATAAAGTGATATACGGAATATTGGAAGATCAATCGGGCCATTTATGGATGAGTACAAGCAGAGGATTGATAAAAATCGTAAGATCTGCTTCTAATAATGCGATAAATATTATTTCCTACAATACATTGAACAGCGATTTGCCTGCGAATGAATATTATCCAGGATCATTTTATTCAGGAACAGATAATATCTTATATTTTGGAAGTAGTAAAGGAGTAGTTGCTTTCCAATTAGACTTTGTAGCGCGAAATGAAACTCCTCCTCAAGTTATTATTACAGATTTTCAGTTATTTTTTGAACCCGTATTGCTAGGTAAGAATGGAAAAGTACTAAGAGCAAAAGATAGTAGTATAGTTAATAGCAGGTGGATAGGAGATACGGATGAAATAATTCTTGACTTCACCCAGAATGTACTTTATTTCGAGTTTTCAGCCATGAATTTTGTGGATCATCAAGCCAATGAATACGCTTATAGATTAGATGAAGTTGATTCCAAATGGAATTATATCAAAAATAAGAATAATGCGACCTTTACTTATTTGGATCCTGGTACATATACCCTTAGAGTCAAGGCGGCTAATTATAGCGGCATTTGGAATGAAGAGGGAACCTCCCTCAGAATCAAGGTAACGCCTCCTTTTTATCAGACTCCATTATTTTATATCATTATATGCATCTTATTGGTCTTGATTGTTTTTGCTTTTTTTTGGAACCAACAAAAGAGGAGGAAATTACTGGAAAGGAAAGTGCAAGTTCGAACACAAGAATTATTTCTTAAAAAGGAAGAGTTAGAGCAGACCTTGGAAGAGTTAAAGCATATGCAATCTCAACTTGTAGAAAATGAAAAAATGGCTTCCCTGGGTCAGCTGACAGCTGGAGTAGCACACGAAATAAATAATCCGATCACCTTTGTTACTGGAAATGTCAATCCTTTAAAAAGAGATGTGGAAGACATTATCAATATTCTGAGCGAATATGAAAAGATCATTGCTGAATTTGGACTGGAGGAAAAATTTAAGCGTGTCAACCAATTAAAAAATGAACTAGAGTATCAATACGTGAAAGAAGAAATTTGGGAATTACTTGCTGGAATAGATGAAGGAGCAAAACGTACTTCACAAATTGTCAAAGGACTCAGAAACTTCTCGAGGTTAGATGAAGATCAATTAAAGCAGGCGAACGTTAATGAGGGAATTGATTCCACTTTGTTGATTTTAAAAAGCCAATTCAAAGGTAGAATTGATATTAAAAAATCCTATAGTGAATTACCTGAGATTATCTGTTATCCCGGAAAATTAAATCAGGTATATATGAATATTCTCAATAATGCTATTCAGGCCATTGAAGATAATGGAACAATAATCATAAAAACCTTTATTTCAGGACCAATGGTATGCATCTCTATCAGAGATAATGGCAAAGGAATGGATGAAACTGTGAAAAAGCGAATTTTTGAACCTTTCTTTACGACAAAAGATGTTGGAGAAGGAACTGGTTTAGGCCTTTCTATTACCTTTGGAATCGTTCAAGATCACGAAGGAAATATTGAAGTAAATACCGAGGTTGGGGAAGGTACAGAGTTTGTCATAAGTCTCCCTATTGCAGGCCCAAGAAATCCAGATCATTTCAGAACGCTGAACTCAAATGGGGAACTGTGATTTTTTCTAACATAGAATTATTCTTCTTCTCTAACGAATTTAAAATAAAGTAACACTTTTTTATTTTTGTCTTCGAAATATTAGAATAGTGTTCTAAATTGCCTCTCAAGAATTCGATCTATGATGTATTATCATCTCATATATTTTTTTTCGTTAAATTCTTTGCCTAATACGAATTATAGTAATATAATTGTAACTTTGTATGACTGTTTAATCAATCAATAGGGGTAATTTCTAGTAGATCATTGTTATATCATAATAGTTGAGTTTTGGAGAATAAGCTAATGAAACCTGATAGAGAATTAAAGCTCGGAAAATGGAAGCTACAACTTTTCTATATTTCTAAAGGGCAGCCAAATGAAGGGATAAACGGAGTCCTTTATCACGGAACAAAAAAAATTGAACCAGAAAGAGTTGGAGAAGTAATTGCTACAGATTTAGGAGAAATGAAATATTACTTAAAACCGGAAGATAGAAAAATGCCATACGAGTACACAGGTTGGAACTTCGCAAATACAAATAAAATCTTAATGTCCTGGGAAGAGGAGTAAATGCTGAGGCATATCCTGAGAATTTATCATATTTTTTATTCGTACTAGGTTGTCTCTGTATCCTGGTCTTTTGGTTGCTTAATCGGTAGTTGAATAAGAACTTCAGTATATTCTCCTTTTTGGCTATCAATATCAATTTTACCATTGTGCTTCTCGATAATTCCGAGACAAATAGCCAATCCAAGCCCTGTACCAACCCCAATCTCTTTAGTCGTGAAAAATGGCTCGAAGATTTTAGCTTTAAAGTGATCTGGAATGCCAGGTCCATTATCTTTAATAGAAATGAAAATTTCTTCGTCTGACTTATAAGTACGAATGTTAATTTGTCCGTTAAATTCGGGATCTTCTTTACGCTTTTCCTCAATAGCCTGGATAGCATTATTGAGAATATTCATAAACACCTGATTGATCTTTCCTGGATATCCTTCTACCGGTACCAAGCTCCCAAAGTCTTTCTCAATTAATATATCCTGGCATTTGTTCTGTAATAAAGTTAGGGTAGACTCAATACCAGGATGAATATCAAAGGATTTACTTGCTTCTTCATCTACGCGGGCAAACGTTCTTAATCCTTTCACAATTTCTGTCGTTCTATTTGCCCCTTCATTAATTCCCTCAAGTAATGCCTGAATTTCCTCAGTGAGATAACTTAATTCAATCTCTTCTTGCAATAAATAAATATCATCAAAATACGATTCCAGTTTATTATCTTGAATGATTTTCTCATAAGAATAAATTAATTCACATAGATCGTCCACATCTCTGCGCAAGGGAATAATATTACCAGATATAAAATTAACGGGATTATTAATTTCATGAGCAATGCCCGCCGTCAACTGTCCTAAAGAAGCCATTTTCTCAGATTCTACCAGCTTTAATTGAGTAGCCTTTAAATCTTCGTGAGATTTTTCCAGCTCTTTATAGGTATTTGTTAATTTTTTATGAGATTTTTTGTGATTGAAATAGAGAATGGATAACAGTATTACAATGCCCAGAATGAAAGTGAATCCTGACAACAAAATATTTCTCATATATTTTTGTTTCTCTAGTAATAGCAATTTTTCCTTCAATATTGCTTGTTGTTTGTATTGAGCTTGCTGCAAATCAGCAACCTCCCTCGCTTTTTCCGCTATTTTTATAGAAGTATTCAATGAGTCCAACTTCTGTTGTTGTTCCATTTCCGCTATCCTACTTTTCAAATCATCGTAATATCTATTAGATCCCCAAGTTCTGGGAGCAGCAGATGAGGTAGGACTTGAAGTGGTATTCACCCCAGGATGTTCGCTGTTTCTGGAAATATTAGGCGATAACAATTTATTACTATCAACACCTTTAGCTACCAGCACCTGATCTTCATTTTCTATTCTATTAATGCTTATTTCTTTTGAAGGCATAATCATCGCTACAGCAATAGAATCAGATTTGCCAGAAATATCCTCAATATCCGCTTCTACTGTTTGAAGAGCTTGTTCATGCTTGCCCATTTTATTTTGTAATTCAGCAATATGAGTCTGAATTTCCTGTTGCTTTAACACATCCCCGTTTTTCTTAGCGTGGGAAAGTGACCTAAGCCAATATTGCATGGATTTTTGATAATTTCCCTCCTTTTCTAATTCAATAGCTATTTCTTCTCTGGCATTATTAATAAGAAGAGGTAGATTTAAATCATCATTGATCCATTTATCTATGCTTTCTCCTAATCGCTTTCCAAAATTTCCTAAACCACCCCAACCTTTCTTTTCTGTTTCTTCCAGTGCCCAGTTTTTTAAATTTTCTCCAGCAATCAGCATCCCCTCTTCATAGTGAATATTGGTACTAATTTCCATGGCTCGTTGAAAGTCATTTAATGCAGCGTCCATATTTCCCAATTCAAATCTGGCTTCACCTCTCACATTATATGCATCCGCTTTCAACATGCGCCACTCTTCACTTAATTTTCCTCCATTCTCTTCCTCTTGGCGTATTTCGTCAAAAGAATGATGTACCTCCACAATAGCCTTACTAGGAGAGGAGGATAAATACAAATTGGCTAATTGATTTTGGAGTCTTATTTTATTAATTCCCGTGGTGTTCTGTATTGCTTCTTCTAATTCTTGTATTTGATGTTGTCCCAAAACACTCACCAAACATACTATCATCCCCCAAATTCCAACTGTAAGGTATTTGGCCAAGCTGAATAAGTTCATTTGGCTATATTTTCTTATGTATATATTTGATTCAATCCTGCTCATGTTACCCCTTTTTCTGTAAATACCAGTTCAAAATGCAAGGTTCACCATTATACTTAACCACTACATAAGGTTCATAAGCTCTGGCTTCTAATTGATCCTGAATAGTTAAAACTTCTTGTAAAGTAGGAAGATATACCACCTGATCAGATAGATTCACAAATACTCCTGCTCCTTTATCTGCCCAGCCTAAGGGAACCTCCTGATTGATCCAGAGACGCACAAACATTATTCCTTCTAACGCTAAAACCCTCCACAAATGATCTATTAAATGTTTGAAGTGCCGATGGTGATGGGAAAAATGTAACACTGCAATACAATATATCGCTTGAAAAAATGCCTCGGAAAAGCTCGTATCTTCTATAGCCTCGTGTCGAAAGCGATCCATATAGACATCGGGATAATGGGATTTTGCAAATGATTGAACGTGGCTAATAGCTTGAAAATCAGTATCAATACCATGTACATCCATTCCCAGGGAACATAAATATTTCAAATTGTGTCCCCAACCACATCCAGCATCCAGAATTCGCATATGTGAGGCGAAATTGCCTTTAAGCAATTGATCCAGTAAAAAGAGATCAATTTTTCCAAACATATGTGCTAATTCTGTAGGTCGTAACATACAAGTATATTGTTCTATCTAATTTAAATATAATATTTTATGTATGTGAGCCAAGACTAAAGAATGACAACAGAAGATGAAAAAGGCTGTCTGATAAATCATTTATTTGTAAAAAATGTCTTAATATTTCATACATCGATTCGCTTGTTGATCATCTTTATTATCAGGTTGTATATTTCCATTGATCATTTCATTTATGCTACTTCTAAAAAAAACACTTATTATTATATCTGTCATCTTCCTTCTGATCGTAGCAGGAATATCTTGTGTGTTGATAATGGCAAGATATATGGCGGCAGGTTATGCTGCTAAAGTGTTGTGTTCCTGTGTCTTTGTGGGAGGCCGTTCTGAAGAAGATGTCCGTGCGCAGGAATTGAGTATATATCCTTTTATCTGGTCCGAATCGGATACGTCTAAGGGCGTTGCGACTGCTTCCGTCCTGGGTATGGGGAAGAGAACTGCTATATATGTAGACGAGAAAAGAGGTTGCAGGTTATTGGCGCTGGATGAGGAAATAGAAGCTGTGCGGAGGGATTATGTGCCAATGATTCAGGTAAATGCCTCTTTAGTAGATACCTTATTAAGATGGGGATCTGCTGAAGAAGGATGGGCAGATATAGCGTATAGAAAAGGAGTAGATATAGATAAAATGAATGATGCTCTTGCGTGGAGCTTTGAACCAACAGAAAAAGGGGAGGATAAAGGTACCAGAGCAGTCATCGTTGTGTATGATTCCGCAATCATAGGAGAGCGATATGCAGGGGGATTTAATGCAGCCATGCCTCAAATGGGGTGGTCCATGACCAAAAGCGTTACCCATGCATTGACAGGAATTCTTAACATGCAAGGAAAGTTGGAGCTTGAATCCCCTGCACCAGTGTCTATATGGAAAGGTCAATCAGACGAAAGAGCAAATATAACCCTCGATCATTTACTGCAAATGAGAAGTGGTTTAGCCTTTCAGGAAATATATGTTCTTCCTTCACATGCGTTGAGAATGCTATTCCAGGAATCGAATGCTGGTCAGTATGCTGCCAGTAGAAAGTTGAAACATGCTCCAGGTAGTCATTGGAAATACAGCAGTGGGACAACAAATATTGTTTCTATGATGCTTAGGAATCATATACAGGAGGCTGAATATGATGATTTTCCCTTCACCTATTTGTTTGAAAAAATAGGGATGACTTCCGTAAGTCTGGAGCAAGATCCAGGTGGAACTTATGTAGGCTCTTCTTTTATGTTCGCAACACCAAGGGAATGGGCTAAATTTGGATTGCTGTATTTATGGGAAGGGGAGTGGTTTGGAGAACGTATATTGCCTGAAGGTTGGGCAGCATATGCGAGAACACCATCTCCTCCTGCAGAAAGAGGGTATTATGGGGCTCACTTCTGGTTGAATGCTGGATCCGATGAAACGGGTAAGGAAAGAAGATGGCCCAGTTTGCCAAAAGATTTGTACTGGGCATCAGGATTTGAGGGACAATACGTTTTTATATTCCCTTCACACCATTTGGTCGTGGTCAGATTGGGATTTACGCCACTCAGATTCCGATTTAATGAAGAACAATTTCTCAGTCAAATTCTTGAAGCCTTACCTCGTTGATAGATATAATTACAGTACATACATAGGATATGAGGTTGCCTACAAATCTTCTCATAATATTTAACAGGGAAAGGTATCATGTAGCCAACAAACTCGTAAATTAATCGGCAATGAGAAATTTTCAACCATATTAAGTTAGAAGCATGTTTGAATCGTTAGGATGGAAAATGAATCGATTGTACTATCTCGTTTCCTCTACTTTTCTGCGATTCTTTTTTATGAGTATAGGAATATTATTGTTTATCCTGATCATAGATTCCCTGGCCATGCACTTATCTGCCTTGGTAGCCAGCGGAATCAAAGCTACTATAATGGGACGATTGCTATTGTTTATTTTGATCAAAGTACTTTCTGTAGCTGTCCCTTTATCCATTCTTGCTGCCGGACTGGTAACTGTGAGTAGTATGTTAGACCAGAATGAGTTAATGGCTGCTCACGCTTCGGGAATCAGTACGTTGAAAGTATATACCCCTCTTTGGATCATGGCGCTATTCTTTACCGTTGGAATTTGGGCCTACAGCTTTTTCCTGGTACCTAAGGTGGAATTACATATTAGGGCAATAATGTATCAAAGTATGTATGAAAATCCTCAGGCAGCTCTACAACCAGGATACTTTACTGATCATATTCCTGGATATACGATAAGAATTTCTGATAAAAATAATCAATCGGGAATCTTGTACGATGTATACATTGCTGAAACGGATACATTAAGCAGGATTGTTACTTTGGCAGATTCTGGAAGATTGATTCATAATCCTTCGAGTCAACGAAAAATGCTAATTCTTTACCAGGGAAGCAGATATCAGGAATTAGGGGAAGAAAGTGAGGAGGTTAGTTCGAATAAATTTGGTCGGACCTATTTTGACTCTATGTATGTACGCATTCCCGGGCCTTCATCCACATATGCTCCATCAGACTTGCAAAGATTTAGAAATTATCGAACCTTACATCGGCAGGAATTAATTTATTCTATTGATAGTTTGTACCAACGGAAAAAATGGTTGGAATCTCAACTAACCCAGACTTTTGAAAAGAAAGAGGAGGAAGAGGATGAGCATGGTCTTATGGGTACAGAACAATTAACAAGTGAATTAGAAGAAGTAGAAAAATTAATTCCTCGCTATAGATATGAGTTCGCTGCTATGCATACATTAGCTTTATCGGTCTTCATTTTTATGATGCTGGGAGTTGGATTGGGAGCTTCCATAAAAGGGAGAGGGAAAGGAATTGGGAGACCTGCCCTTATAGCTGTGTTGTGTTTTGTCATTTTTTACGTATTAAAGACGAATGGTGATAGATTGGCTAGAAAAGATGTAGTTGATCCTTGGTTAGCTGCTTTTCTGCCTGTAATGGTTTTTGGACCTATCGCAGTGGGGACTTTATCCAACCCATATTTTTCCATCCTTAAAAAATATGTTTCCCAAGCTAGAAAGAAAGGTAAGTCGTGAATTATGTGATATCAAGAAAATGCATTTTTAACAAAACTTTCACATTTGTATTTCGAATAAGATAGAGTCAATTATTCAGAAATCTATTCCGCCGGACGCTTTATCTATCCCGATAAGGCTTATGTCTTATTGAGAAGACATTTATATGTTAAATTATTTTATTTTTTGATCATTGGATTCCAACCTTTAGTTATAGGTGGTGTCCATATCAATACACGATTTGTCAATTAGCATGTTAATTTTTTAGCCGAATTTATTACCATTTTTACACTAATCATATGCTTAGGGTCTATAAGCTTTCTACAATGTTCCTCTTTGTCTTTGGGATATATTGCTCTCAAACGTCATTTTCCCAGGAATTTTTGGATGGATCGTATTCCCGAACTGAAGTAGAGTTCGATGGAAAGGAATTTATTGTATACAATTTTAGCCGAAAAGGGAGTGGCACAGGAATCAAGGCAAAATATTTTGCTCAAAATGCTAACGAACAATTTCAGGAATGGAAAGACGGAAAGGATATCCTTTTTTACTGTTCCGGAGCATTTTCCGAATCCTGGGATACTGATAGTCCTCCATTGGGCATATGTGTAGATAATGGAGTGATTGTTAATAGAAACATTGACCAGACAATGGATGGCCTGGTGATAGTATATAATGGTGGGGCTCAGGAAGGTGGAATTGCTGTGATCAACATTGATAAGGAGCATGTTAATGTGGGAAGAAATGGAGAAAAGAAATCCTATAATCTAAGAAATCAAGGCGAACGCATTCAATTTCTTCAATGGGCCAAAGAAAAAAGTGCGACAGTATTTCAAACTCAACTCATGTATACTAAATCACATGGTTATGAATTTTCCACTGATCAATTAACCTATGGAGATAGGGCGGAAAGAAGATTTTTGGCCATTTGTATGAAACATGGAATTGTTTATCACATGGTCATCGATTATCCAGAAAGCGATTATCTCAACAGAGCCGCAAAAAAAGTGATCAGTTATTTAACAGAAGATATCGATTATGAGGTGTATGGCTTATTTAATCTTGACACTGGAGGTAAAAATATCATGAAAGCATATGATGATGATGGGGATCAAATTGCTGAAGGTCCGGAAAAAGTGGATGATGCTACCAATTTATTGGTATATTATGTGGACTAATTGCCAATCAAATAAGATTCTTTTGTGGACGCATCTATGTCTGATGTGCCTATACTGCATGTTTTTGGGAGCTTGCAGTAGTAAAGGTACAACCACAAAGCATCAAACGGATATAGATACAGGAAGAGATCATGGCTCTTTTCTAAGTATGTCGCCTGTGTCTTTCATTGATAGTTTTAGAAACCATGCTTATGTTATCTATAAAGTACATCCATCGACCGCTGATATTCAATTATTCAATCCTGATGGTTCTGGAGGAACACATACGTTTGAAACTATATCTCATCTCGCACAGCAGGAAGGCAAAAAGCTTGCTTTTGCGATGAATGGAGGCATGTTCAAAAGGGATTTATCAGCTCAGGGATTATTGATTATTGATGGAAAGATGGTTCAGCCAATTGATACAATAACGAAAGGATACGGGAACTTCTATCTTCAGCCGAATGGAATATTTGCGATAGATTATTTTGGTGAAGCTTTTGTTGTAAAAACTTCGGACTTCGATTCTTTAATAGCTTGTCATTCTATAAGGTATGCTACTCAATCTGGGCCAATGATGGTCATAGACAGTGTGATTAACCACAAATTTACAGATGGATCTGCTAATCTTCACATTAGAAATGCAGTAGGAGTAACTCCTGAAGGGCTATTGGTATTCGCCATTTCTACAGAAGAAATATCCTTTTATGACCTTTCAAGGGTCATGTTACAACATAGATGTCATCAGGCATTATATCTGGACGGATTTGTCAGTAAGGTTTATCTGCCTGAATTATCCTTGGAAGGGTTGGAGCATGGCCGTGGATTAGGACCTATCATAGGTGTTTTTCAACCTAATTATCCTTTGTGAGCGATCAGAAATTTTATAGCATATGCATTATATCCTCAATTTCATTAGCATAAAGTTCTACAGAAGGGATAAAATTGTGCTTGTAATGGCGTATTGTTTCCTCCTTGTATCTGGAACAAAAGGGCAAGTTGATCAAGATACTTCAAAAATGGAAACTTCTTCTGCCGATTCCTCCTTCACCCAGCCCATTGATTCGATGACTCAGTTTAACGTCGATACCACTCAAGCGTTTTCAAAGGGAAATGCAGAAAATCCTATTGATGAGTCAAAAATTGATAGTCTGGATAAGACAATATTGGGACAAATATCTTCGCTCAATGTCCTTATCGACTCACTCGAGCAGCTTAATCGGTCCCTCCAGTCTGAAAATGAAAGGCTATCCCTGGCAGCTTCACGTCGATTAAGTATGGATGTATTTACAGATTCTTTTAGATCTTTTCTCTTCTACACTTGTGTCGTAAATCCCCAAAAAGTTTCTATCCAACTTTTCAATCAGAAAGAGAAGAAGCGCAAGGCTGTACACACCTTTTCTTCCATAGAGAAGATGGCCAATAATGAGAATAAGCAATTGATGTTTGCCATGAATGGAGGAATGTTCGAACCTAACCGCCTGGCAAAAGGCCTATTAGTATTGGAGGGAAACATTCAGCAACCTCTAGATACACTTACTGAAGGATATGGTAACTTTTATTTACAGCCCAATGGTGTATTTGTCATTGATTCCTCCCAACGTGGATATGTCGTTACTACTCAGGAATACCAGACCCTTAAAGATTCTGTTAACATTTGGTATGCCACTCAGTCTGGCCCTATGATGGTTCATCAGGGAGAAATCAATCCCATATTTAACGACGGGTCTCCTAACCGGCATATACGGAATGCTGTAGGAATTACTCCTGAAGGTCATGTAGTATTTGCCATTTCCAGGCGAAGGGTCACATTTTATGAACTCTCTTCCTTTATGATACGGCAAGGATGTACCAATGTATTATACCTGGATGGCGCCATAAGTAAGGCTTATCTGTCAGAGTTAGAGATAGGAGATATTGCATCAGGTAATCAATTAGGTCCTATTATAGCCATTTTTCAATAATGTAAACGGAGATCTATGAAAAGGAATTTCAGTTATTATGATGTGTTGGAGAAGAGTTTCATTACCTTCCTCGTTTTACTATCCTCTTCTGCGAGTTTGGCCCAAAATCCGTCTTATTGTCAGAGAATCATTCAGGAGGCAGAACAGTTAGAGAAATTAAAGAATTTTGAAGTTGAGCGATATGAAACTTTGACAGAAATTATTGAGGATAAGCGAAAACTCCTTCGGGCCAACAACTTAAATCCCAATCTCAATTCTTTTCTTCCCTTACCTCCCTTTAATGAACGCAGGAGAAAATATCAGGATGATAGGGATTGTAAGCTCAGATGTCCGGAATGGGGTGATAAGGACTGGGGAAAGGCGAAGGATATAAGAGAAGTAAATCTGGATAAGTATAATTTTTTCAATGAGATGTTAGTAGAAGAACTATTAAGACTGGATCACATTATTCAAGGCATCAGTCATGCTAACGTACCAGAGGAAACAGAGCCTGCTCCTAAAAAGCGAACGTCTACCGTATCAAACGCAGTACCATCAGTCAGTAAAAGTGAGCCCGAAAATAAGCATCTACCACAATCTCTCGATCTCGTTAAAAGAGAAACCTACGGAGGAAGAACCTACCGATATTGTATGCTAGATCCTCATCAAGCAGATGTGCGAGTGATGTATCGCAAAAACCTCAGCACCCCTTATGGATTCGACATACTGGAAAAACAAATTGAGAAGCAAGGGAATCGCTTAGTTATGGCTATGAATGCAGGCATGTACGAAAGTGATCGACATCCTGTGGGATTATTGGTAAGTCAAGGCCAGTTAATTACTCCTTTGAATGTAAAAAAAGGAAAAGGGAATTTTTATATGGAGCCCAATGGGGTTTTTGGCATAAAAAAAGATGGAACTGCATTTATTTTTACAACCAAGTCTTATGCTAACCATCGAATTATTAGTTCTCAATTACTGTTGGCTACTCAATCTGGTCCTATTATGTTATTAGGAGGAAAAATCAATCCTCTTTTTAATCAAAATTCAAAAAATTGGCATTTCAGGAATGTTGTAGGAGTGAGAAAGGATGGGAAGGTTGTTTTTGCTATTTCGGATCAACAAGTCAGCTTTTATGAATTTTCTGCTTTTCTGCTGGAACTGGGCTGTGTGGATGCTCTCTATCTCGATGGCATGGTCAGCAGAATGTATGTGCCTTTTCTGCATAGTAATCAGGATTTGATGGACAGTGGACACTTAGGTCCTATCCTTTATATAGTAGAATAATTAAACTATGAACACAATGAAGTATATTACATTCATTATTGGTTGTTTAATGGGAATTCCGTTTTCCTACCTATATAGCCAGGATTCTCATTACAAGTATTTCGTTTTTGATACCAATATAAGCCTGGTAGATGCCGAGCATATAGAGATTTTCGGGATAGATAATAGCCCGGTAATATTAAATGCTGGCAGCCAACTCATGCTCATCCCGCCTGATATGGCCAAGGTGGATCAAAAATATATTCAACAGGTTCGCACAGATACCATTAGTATGGCGAGTGGGCTGGATAAATGCATTTCTACCTGTTTTCTGGACACCTTTTTTATTAATGAAGATCTGTTTTTATCAGATGTTCGGATTGAGGTTCCCTATTTTATTGATGGCACATATGAAGGAGCATCAGAAATTGGGTGGAAGGTATTTAACCAATTAGGAGATTGTAAAGGTCCTGTAATGAAGTCAGATAGCTCTTTTGTGATCCACATTGAACGAATGGACCCTGCATTTATGACCCTGAGGGGGAGGCTGAAAAATTTATTAGCTATAGATTCGGATACCGATCCTCAATTTCCCCTGCAATGGGGAGATATAGAAGAAGTCAGGCTCATTAAATGCAATACAAGAGGAGCGACGCAACAACAAATTGAGATTATGAATGATCTACTTTCAAAGCAATCTTTTTTTTGTGAAGCACCTACAGTAGATCCTCAGGTACCTCCTGCAAAAGCTGTAGCTAGAATAGACAAGGCAGTAACTGTTCGGTTTTTTGAACCGATTCATGAGGAACGTGCTGTAGCAGTCGCTGAAAGCATTTCCTACCTTTTCGGCATTCCTATGGAAGAGATTAAGGTAGAGGATATGTTGTCGGCCTTCGGTGGAACTCCTCCTTTTCAGGACTATTTAGAAGTATGGTTTCAATAATTCAATCACTACCAATGAAGCGCTATCTCACCACTTATTCGCTGATGACCGTTCTTTTTAGCTTCCTCTTTTTGTCTGGATTAGGGACAATAAAGGCAAAGTCCGATGATTGCCCTACTCCTGAATTTTTATCCTCTTTAAGGATTGAGGCATTTGATTCTCTTTCTCTAAGTCATTGTGAAATGCATCAGTTGATTCTGATCATAGGAGCGGCCCAGCAAATGGGATTAGATACTACTTCAGAACATCAGATAAAAGCAGAAATGTGTTATAATTTGATTGCTGATGAGATTCAGTACCGGCATAATGGGAAGAAAGTGGATCCCAAAGAAGCTTCTACTGCTTTTCTGATCGCTGAATTAGAAGCTCGTCAGTATCATTTGGCGCTGGTAAAACCTACTGATTGGGAAAAGCTATTTCACTATCTGGCAGAAGGTAGAATTAAGTATGTCTTCAAAAGGTTTTTCGACAGAGGCTTCCACTTATATATCTTCCCTGCTATCCTTTTTTTTAGTCTATTCCTCTTTTTGTTTCAGAAGTATAGAAAGCGGAATGAATCATCTACTAATATCTCATCCTTATGAAAGCATTCAAGCAATTTTTTATCGCATGTGTATTGGTTTTATGTTTAGGGGTCAATGTTAATGCTCAATACCAGGTACTTCACCTCAAAATGGATAAAGAAGCGGCAAGGGTTGTCTCTGATCAAAGTGGGCAACTCAATCATGCTCAACTTATAGGAGGATTGGAATTTGTACCAGATCGATTTGGTAATGAGTGTAGGGCTTTATCTTTTGATGGAACGGGATATTTGACCATTCCACACGATCCCAGCCTCAATCTGTCTAATCATTTCACTGCCGGAGCCTGGTTAAAGCTTCCAGCCTTTTCTGGTCTTCCCGATGTGCAGTGGGTAACCTTGATTTGCAAAGGGGAAAAACCGATAGAAACAGATAATTCCCCTGCTTTTAGGGTACAGTTGACCTCTGTTACTTCTTCGGTGAATACTGCATCTACAAAAACGATAGGAAATATTCGGCAATCATTTCTCACTGATGAATGGTTTTATTTTGCTGTTACCTATGATGGGAATCAATTAATTATTTATGAGAATGGCTCGGAGGTAGGTAGGTTTTCCCTTCGCGATCCTATATATCCCAATCGTGAACCATTGAATGTTGGACGAGATATTCCTGGTTCCACGGAGTTTATGGTGGGGCTCATGGATGATTTGAAAGTTTGGGATGGAGTACTTAGCCCCTCTGAAATCAGAAAGGTGTATGAAGATGATTCGGATAGAAGTCTTGGAAGTGCCTGTCTTACAGATGAACCTACTGCTTCTCCTTTACCGGAAGGTCAAGTAGCTGGGAGTATCCCCATTGGCACCAAACCTGACCCCAGAGATATCCCGGATTTTTCAAACATGAAACCTACAAATACTCCTACGGTTCAACCCAACGAGCTTCCATCTAATTCAGAAGAGGAGAGTCAACTTCAACCTGTAAGAGAAGAAGAAGTCGTAGTCCTGGAACCTAATGTTCCTTCGACTGCTGATGGTACCCCTTCAGATCCTACGGTATTTTCTGAAGAAGAAGATTCGACGCCAGATGATCAATTTCCTCCACCGATTCCAGCCCCTACAGATGAGCTTCCTACGATGAGTCAGGAGCCTGAACCCGTCATTTTTCCCGATAGTAATGATAGTGAAGAAGAAATCGTAAATCATCAGCCTGAACCTATTGATTTTCCTGAAGATATAGCTCCCGAAGATGAGCTTCCTCCTAACCAGGGAGTAACCACTCCTGTGGAACCAACTGTTCCCACCATAGAAGAAACTCCTTATCCTCAGACCTTACCTAATACTTCAACAGGTTCTGATCCACCCTCTTCGCCTGTGGAAGAAGATATCGTTTATTCTCTGGAAGGAGTTGCTGATAATAATCTCGTCGTGGTGTTAGATATATCAGGATCAATGGAAGATATTGGAAAACTTCCGCTCATGAAAGAAGCTTTCCTGGAATTAATTACTCATATGCGGGAAGTGGATCGAATATCTATTGTAACTTTTGCAGGAACTTCCAGCATTGTCCTTGACGGAACTCCTGCAACCTCCCAGAATATTCACTCCAAAGTAAGTGATATCATCGAAGATTTGACTTCATCTGGTAAAACAAAAGGAAAACCTGCCTTAAAGAAAGCACAAAAATTAGCTCAAAGACACTTTATTCCTCATGGAAACAATCGAATTATTCTAGCGACAGATGGCTATTTTAATTTGAGAGAAGTCTTTCCATTAGCCAGAGAAATTGCTCAGGAAGATGTGCATTTATCTGTATTTTCTTTTGGTGATTATGGCTCCAACAAGCAAATGGAGTTAAGTAAATTAGCGGAGCTGGGGAAAGGAAATCACGAGAAAATCAATAAAAATAACATCAATGCTGCACTTTGGAAAGAGGTTCAGGCTATCAGAGAAGTGGCTAAGGCGTTTTAGTGCGTAAAAATCGAGTTGCCAGTTATTTAGGTTGTGGAAATTTGAACTAAAAACAAGAATTGTAGGCTTTTCGACTACTTTTTTTCATAAATTTTCTTAATATAGAAATTCTTTAGCATCTAAACCTGTTAGGATTATATAAATGAAAAAAAGCGTCGTATTTTCCTTCATATTATTCATTGGATTAGTTTATGTTTCGGCTCAGACTAAAAGGCATACTGAAAAATTTGAGCAGTTGGAATATGAGTTGAGGGATCCAAATGAATTTCGCACTGCTTCAGGCGCTCCGGGACCTAAATACTGGCAAAATAAAGCTGATTATATTATAGAGGTAGCGCTAAATGATGATAATCAATCTATCACAGGCAAAGAAACAGTTACCTATTTTAATAATTCTCCTGATCCTTTATCTTATTTGTGGTTGCAATTAGATCAAAATGTTCGCGCACAAGGATCTGATAAACAGAAAACAAAAACAGAGTCTATCCGACCCTTCATAGGCCCACGTGATTTGCTACACATTTTGGGGAATAATTTTGAAGGAGGATTTAATATTGAATATGTGAAGGATTCCGTAGGGGAGACAATGAGCTATGCTATCAATAAAACCATGATGGTCATTGACTTGCCAAAGCCTCTTCTGACAGGAGATTCAGTTTCTTTTTCGATCGCCTGGAATTACAATATTCAGAATAGGATCGTGTTAGACGGCCGTTCGGGATATGAGTTTTTTCCTATCGACAGCAACTATCAATATACCATCGCTCAGTTTTTTCCCAGAATGTGTGTGTATAGTGATTATGGTGGTTGGCAAAATAAGCAGTTTTTAGGAGAAGGGGAGTTTACGCTTCCCTTTGGTGATTATGAAGTGTCAATAACTGTTCCTTCTGATCACATATTAGGAGCTACAGGGATGCTACAAAATCCAGAAGAAGTGTTAACTGAAGTACAAAGAGAGCGGTTGGCTAAGGCCAAAGAATCAGATGAACCTGTGTTAATTGTTACTCAAGAAGAAGCGGAAGAAGCAGAAAGTAAAAGAGCAACTGATACAAAAACCTGGATATTTAAAGCAGATAGCGTTAGGGATTTTGCTTTTGCTACTTCCCGTAAGCATATATGGGATGCCATGGGAGTGAAAATTGGAGATCGAATTGTCATGGCACATTCTCTTTATCCAAAAGAAGGGAATCCTTTATGGGAAGAGTATTCTACCAAAGTAGTGGCTCATACCCTGGAGATGTATTCCGATTACGCATTCGAATATCCCTATCATAAGGCGATTTCCGTTCATGCCGCTCAGCTTGGAATGGAATATCCTATGATTTGCTTTAATTTTGGCCGTCCTGATCCTGATGGAAGTTATTCCGAATACGTAAAAAATTCTATGATTATGGTTATCATTCATGAAGTTGGCCATAATTTCTTTCCTATGATCGTCAATTCAGATGAGCGGCAATGGACCTGGATGGACGAGGGATTAAATACCTTTTTGCAGTATTTGACGGAACAGGCCTGGGATCCCAACTATCCTTCTCAAGAAGGCCCTCCGGAATTGATCGTACCATATATGAGATTGGATTCTAGTACCTTAAGTCCTATCATGACGAATTCTGAGCAAGTTCAGAAGCTGGGCCCCAATGCCTATGGAAAACCAGCTACTGCCTTAAATATTCTGAGAGAGACTATTATGGGGCATGAATTATTCGATCGCGCCTTTAAAACCTATTCTCAAAGATGGAAATTTAAGCATCCTACTCCATCAGATTTTTTTAGAACCATGGAAGATGCTTCGGGAGTTGATCTGGATTGGTTTTGGAGAGGTTGGTTTTATGGAGTGGATCCTGTAGATATAGCTTTAAGTAACGTGACTTATTATCGAATGAATACTGAACTTCCCAAGTCCTATGAAGAGGAGGAAAAGGAAGATAAAAAGGTAAAAGAACTCTCTCAGGAAGGAAAAAAGAAAAAGAAGAAACAGCAAAAGTTAGAAATTGAGGATCAGGTAGTAAAGAAAAAGGAAGAGTCTGAATTTCAGGAGTTTAATTATCCTTTTCCCATCGACAAACAAATTTCTGACTTGCATTTTTATGAGTTGAAATTTACCAATGTGGGTGGTTTGATCATGCCGGTTATTCTGGAGTTTTTATATGAGAACGGAACCAGGGAGAAAGTATACATACCAGCTGAAGTCTGGCGCAAAAATGATCAGGAGATTACCAAGGTATTTGCCCGTCCACAACCTATCAAGGAAATCGTTCTAGATCCTGATAAAGAGACTGCAGATATAGATACAGATAATAATTATTGGCCCAAAGGAGGTCAACCTTCCAGATTTGATGAATTTAAGCAAGGGCCTGGACAGTAATCGGGAAGAGCATAGTTGTATTACTCATTAATGATTAACTTACTTTCCAGGGTAGCAGAGTTGTCAAATCTATCAACTACAAATACCTGAAAGTCGAATATTCCTGTATCAGAGACGTTTGCCACAAATTCAGTAGAAAATATTTGAAATTGAGGATCCAGATTTTCCGTAGTTGTAGAAAAAATCAATGCTAATAATGATTGAGTAACGGAATCATTAAGAGGCCTTTGAATCGTTAACGCGATGGAATCCAGAGGAGAATCTGTGGCTTCAGCACTTCCTGTAATCATCAAGGTTTCCACAGTCGACAGTAGAATCGAATCTGATAAAGGGGCTTCCAGGATAATCAATGGTGAAGAATTGATTATAGTAAAATTGAGATTGATGGAATTACCCAATTGATCCTCTTCATCTGCGAAGGTAACGTCAAATGTATAGGCTCCGGGCATAGCTGAAGCAGGAATAATTATTTGGTTAAATTCCCTCACGAGTCTGCCACTTAAACTGAAGGAGTCCTGAAGAACAAAGGGAATAATGCTCCTTCTAAATTCGCTGCTGATGGTATCAAAGGCAGGGGTAATAGACAGAAAGTAATTGTTTAGAGATACATCATCCTGGAAGGTAGCGGTAAATATCAATGTATCTGTAGCTTCGATGACGATATTAGTTGTATCCCCATTTAATCGGGGCGTTTCCACCATTGGCCCCATATCTTCAAACTCACAACTTATCACAACAAATATCATTATTATATAAAAGAATTCTTTCATTCTTTCCTCTGTTAAGTATTCGATCTGCCAAAGGTAAAATGAATTATGCATTTTAGGTTACCTAAATTCAATGGTTTTTGTAAATTAGAGTTTCTATATATAGGCAAATTTAGATAAGTTGTATCGACAGATCAGGAAATTCGAATAATGAAGAAATATTACATCAGAGACGTGGAAAAGTTAACGGGCATAAAAGCTCATACACTTAGAGTCTGGGAACAACGATATAATTTATTGACACCGCACAGAACCGATACGAATATCAGGTATTATGATGAGGAACAATTAAAGTTATTACTTAATGTCTCACTCCTATTAGCAAATGGACATAAAATATCAAAAATATGTTCATTTTCTCCTGAAGAACTGTTGGAGAAAGTAAGAAATACGTATCAGGGAGTAGAGAATTCCGTCAGCGATATAGCTACTAAAATGCAAATCAACGCCTTAGTTATGGCGATGATGGATTATGATGAGGTAAAATTTGAAAAGATTTTTTCTACCAGCATATTAAGACGAGGCGTAGAAAATACCATTATAGAAATCATTGATCCTTTTATTAACAGAATGGACATTATGTGGCGTATGGGGGACATGAATAATGGTCAACAACATTTCATTTATTATCTTATTCGCCAGAAGATTATTGTGGCGATAGATGCTATTCCTATTGCTCCCGCCAATGTTCAGAAATACCTGCTATTCCTTCCAGAATCTGAATACAAAGATTTAAATATACTGATATTCATGTACTTATTGAAAGCATATGAAAAGCGGATCGTAAATTTAGGACAAGATATCTCGCTGGATGTGCTCAAAGGCATAAGTGAAGTAACTAATCCAGATGTGTTAATGACTTTTTTTAGCTATCCTGCCTCTATGGATAAGGTTCAACAATATATTCATCGACTTTCACATGCCTTTCCCGATAAAAAAATATTAGCTGCTGGAAGTGTAGATTTTCTGGATAAGATCGAACATCCAGGAAATTTTGTACATATCCAATCACTTAAGGAATTTCAGTCGATCCTCAGGAAAAATCCTTCCGAAGGTGTATTAAGAAATATGCGATTATAATATTTCTATAAAACTTACCTTATTTAATCTGGATATTTTTTGATCATTCTTAAGATTAAACCAATTACCTACTATTTTATCCCACTCACTACATATGTAATGAATATTCATATATTGTCTATTACATTTGATCAGCTCCTTCTTTCAAGCCTTTAGTAATTAATTCATCAAATCAACAATCAATTTAGTGTAGGCCCTTTCCAGGCATACACCCATCGTCTATTGTATACTATACAAGCAAGCGATCAATATACTGACATGTGTTAACTATGAAGAACTTCTCTACAAATCAGCTTTGGCTCCTTTATGGAATCTTATTTCTAACCTGCAGTTTGGCTTTTGTGCCGGCTGTAATTGCTCCACCGGGATTGGAAAATCCTGAACCTATTGGGCAGTTTCTAAATGGTAACTTGCCTTCTTCTACTCCTACTGGATCAGTGGAAGGCTATGAAGTAGTAGATGCTTTTCCAAATCTACGGTTCAGAGATCCATTGGTGATATTAATGCACCCATTGGAGAATACGATGTTTGTCGCAACGCGCCAGGGAGTCATTTACCAATTTGAGAATAGAAGAAATGTAACTCAAGCTAACCTTGTAGCTGATATGAGCGACCGCACAGCAGTGGTGTGGGATGGGGGATTTTTGGGAATGGTTTTTCATCCTGAATTTGGCCAACCTAATTCTCCCAATAATAAATATGTGTATGCTTATTATGCTGCTGTAGGATCAAATGGTGAGAGAGCGCCTGGATCCTTTAGAGGATTTACATGTCCTGACAATGCAAAGTATTATGGTACATATTTGAGATTGTCGCGCTTTGAGGTAGATCTCAATTCCTTGACAATCAATAAGAATACAGAACGTCAGATGTTTAATATCAGATTGTACAATGAAACACACAGAGGGGGAGGAATGGTATTTGGGAATGATGGATTTTTGTATTTGACGATTGGGGATCAAGCCAGAAACTTAACCTCGCAGGATATTTCGGATAATTTTGAAGGAGGAGTCATCCGTATTGATGTGGATAGAAACACACAAACCAGTCATCCCGTGAGAAGAAAAATGGGGGAGGATACTGGAAATTCTGATGAGTTTACAGGAGTAGGATACTACATTCCTAATGATAATCCATTTCAAAATACCAATGGGAGTATTTTTGAAGAGTTTTATACCGTAGGAAATCGGGCACCTCACAGAATGACAAAAGATAGACTTACCGGTGAGATGTGGATAGGAGAAGTAGGAGGTGGTAGGAGAGAGGAAATTAATGTTCTTAAAAAAGGAGGAAATTATGGTTGGCCTAAGCATGAAGGTAATCTGGTAGGGACAGAATCTATTTGTGGTTCCAATCAAATTACCTTAACCATTGGTGATTATACAGGACCAGTAGTAGACTTTCTTCGAAGTGAAGCAAATGCTATTATTGGCGGATATGTTTACAGAGGATCCAAAATGCCATCATTGTACGGAAAGTATATTTGTGGTGGGTACTCGCAGAATAGGATTTTTTCTGTTACTAAGCCTCAGGGAAGCAGTACTGGTACTAAAACGGTCATAGGAAGTTTTAGTCCAGGAGGAATGATGACCTTTGGTGAGGATCATGAAGGAGAATTATACATTGGAAAGCAAGGCAACAATGTGCCGATTTACACCCTACAGGAAATAGGAGGTAGCTCTAATGCTCCCACTTTATTATCTCAAACAGGAGCTTTTAAAAACCTCTCTACTCTTGAACCTGAGGATGGGGTAATTCCTTATGACATGATTGAGCCATTTTATTCTGACAATGCGGAAAAAAAGCGGTGGTTAGCCATTCCAAATAATGGGACACATAATACCTCAGGAGAGCAGATAGGTTTTTCAGAAAATGGAGATTGGACCTTTCCTGAAGGAGCAGTATTAATCAAGCACTTCGAATTTCCTGGGAAGAGATTAGAAACTCGCTTCGAAGTACATGGTGAAGGAGGCTATTACTATTTAACTTATAAATGGAATGATGCAGGTACTGATGCTACCTTACTAACAGGAGCTTTAGATGAAGTTGTTACGGTGAATGGTCAACAGCAAACTTGGCATTATCCCAGTAGAGATGAATGTACTACCTGTCATCAAAATAGCGTAGGTAGTGTTCTTGGACTAAAAACCCGTCATCTAAATAAGGAAATCCTTTATCCTAAGTCTGGACTTACAGCTAACCAATTAGTAACGCTTAGCCATTTAGGCATATTGAACGAAAACATTACTGATGGAGATGTACAGAATTATCTTACCATGGCTTCACAAAATGACGGAAGTAAGTCACTGGAATTCAGAGCAAGGTCTTATCTGGATGTCAACTGTTCTTACTGCCACAGACCTGAAACAGGGAATCGGGCCAGCTTTAATTCTTTATTAACTGTTCCCCTCGATCAGCAAGGCTATTTATTTGGAAGTGTGTTTGATGATTTAGGAATCAATGGGGCCAAAATTGTATTTCCAGGAGACCATCAAAAATCTGTATTGTTTCATAGAATGGAGGCTGTAGGAAATAATATTGCTATGCCGCCATTAGCTAAAGATGTGGCAGACACTGAAGGGGTGCAACTTATTAAAGACTGGATAAATAGCATGGATGTAGATCCGAATATATTATTAGTACAGGGCAATGCTTTTCCTTCGGGAGACTGTTATGAATTAACAAGTGCTACACAAAATCAAAGAGGAACTGCTTGGTCTCAACAAACGATAGACCTGGAACAAAATTTTACGCTGGAAGCTAATATTAATCTGGGAAGTGCAAATGGTGGTGCCGATGGGCTTACCTTTGCTTTGATAGGTGAATCTGTTGGGAATGATGCCTTAGGTGATGGCGGAGGTTCTTTGGGATTAGGGGGTATTTCGCCTTCTTTTGGGGTTGATTTTGATACCTATGACAATGGATCAGTTGATATAAGCAATGACCATATCGGCTTCTGGGCTAATGGAAATGTATTCTCTTCTTTACAGTCTACGGTATGTGCTAGTAGTAATTGTGCTAATATTGAAGATGGTAATGATCATGCTATTAAAATAGAGTGGGATGCTTCTCAACAGCTAATGCAAGTATACTTTGATGGTAATTTAAGAACCAGTTATGCAGGAAATATTGTTAGCCAATATTTTAGTGGTAATTCTAACGTATATTGGGGATTTGGTGCAGGAACGGGCGGAGCAGTAAACAACCAGAAAGTATGTAATCCGACCCTATTTGTTGAGCAGGGAAGCATATGTGAAAATCCTCAAACCACCTATCTATCCGATTTAGCATATAATGCAACTCCTCAAAATGGATGGGGCCCTATTGAGCGAGATAGAAGTAATGGAGAAACAGGAGCTACCGATGGTAATACACTAACCATTAATGGGCAAACCTATGCCAAGGGATTAGGAGTACATGCCTTCTCTACAGCGGAGTTTAATCTGAATAAATCTTACAATAAGTTTTTAGCTGAAGTCGGAGTAGATGATGAAGTAGGAGGAAATGGTTCAGTACAATTTGACGTTTATGTAGACAATGTATTGGTGTATAGAAGTCCTGTTAAAACCGGAGCTGACGGAGCCAGTTCTGTAAATGTTTCTGTGGAAAATGCGGATGTGCTGAGGTTAGAAGTTACTGATGCAGGGAATGGTATAGGATACGATCATGCTAACTGGGCCAATGCAAGATTGGAAAGTTGTAATGCTCCTCCAGCTAATAGCGCTCCAATAGCACAAATTTCTGCTAACCCAACAAGTGGAACAGTTCCATTGACGGTGAATTTTGATGGATCAGGGTCCAGCGATTCTGATGGAACGATCAGTACATACGCATGGGATTTTGGCGATGGAAACTCAGGAAATGGATCATCGGCTAGCCATACGTATAATCAAACAGGCTCATTTACTGCAAGTCTGATTGTTACTGATGATGATGGCGCAAAGGATACAGCTACAGTAGCAGTTACAGTAGCTGAACCAACTAATCAACCCCCCACGGCCTCATTCACAGCTAGTAGCACGAGCGGGCCAGCTCCATTAGCAGTGAATTTTGATGGATCAGCTTCGAGTGATCCTGAGGGAAGACCCCTGACTTATGCGTGGGACTTTGGGGATGGGAATTCTGGTGCGGGTCAGACAGTTTCTCACACCTATCAAAGTTCAGGGAACTTTACAGCTACCTTGACAGTAACCGATGAAGGAGGACTGAGCGATGACGATACCGAAGCCATTTCTGTGGAACAAGGAGGAGGAAACGGAGAAACGGAAACGCTGGCAGTCATTGCAGATGCCTATACGAATAATGCTTCTGCAGGACTAGATGTCAACACAGGAGGTTCCACCAAAATGTTTGTTCGAAATAAATCCAGTTGGGGATATGAGACGTATCTGAAATTTGATATCTCGGAATTTGAATCGGTTTCCTCTGCTACTCTTCAGGTAACTGGAAGTAATCCGAGCAATAATCTTCCCGTTCAGGTGGGTGTCTATGGCACTTCAGATGGCTGGACTGAATTGGGGATTACCAAACGCAATGCTCCTGATGCAGAAGGTGCGCTACTGGATCAGAAGACGATCAATGGCACAGAACAATACTACCAATGGGATGTCACTTCTTTTGTAAATGCTCAGGTACAGAATGATGGAGTAGCTTCTTTCAACATGAAATCATTAAACAGCGATTATGAAAGAGTGCTGTTTAATACCCGGGAATCTAACAATGGTGTTCCCCAATTAGTGGTAACAGGAGTGAAGCGAAGTGGCAGCAAACTTCCGCAGTCGATCGCGTTCGATCTGATCGAAGATAAATTAACGACAGATACAGATGTTACGGTCTTTGCCAGTGCTTCATCGGGACTTCCTGTGGAGATCAATGTCGTATCCGGTCCTGCCAGCATCAATGGAAACATGGTAAGTCTGACAGGCTTGACAGGAAAAGTCACTCTCAGAGCTACTCAAGCTGGCAACGATACTTATGAAGCGGCTGCTCCGGTAGAGAGATCTTTCAATGTGATTTCTCCTCAGGCGGAAGAACAAATCCTGTCTGTCATCGCAGACGCCCAAACCAACAATGCTTCCACGACGCTGGATCAGAATTATGGAGCCAAGACCTTCATGGAAGCCAGAAACAAGATCAGTTGGGGATATACTTCTTACTTGAAGTTTGATCTGGCAAGTTTGACAAGTGTCAACAGTGCTAAGCTAAGAGTATATGGAAACAATCCCAGAAACGATCTGCCGGTAAACATCCAGGTATCGGGAACAACAGATGGCTGGACAGAATTGGGGATCACAGCGAACAATGCTCCTGCTACAGGAGGGGCTTTAGGAACGTTCGAAGTAAGTGGCTCAGCAGCGACATACTATGAAATAGATGTAACTGCTTATGTACAGGGAGAGTTATCGAATGATCAAACAGCATCCTTTGTAGTTGCTGCTGCGAATATTGACAATGAGCGAGCTCGCTTTAATACCAAAGAGGCAGGCGTTTTCGCTCCGGAATTAGTGGTAACAGGAGATGTTCCAAGTACCCGTAAGCGTCAACCCACCAGCTTGGCTATAGAGGCAGCATGGAGCTTGAACGCCTATCCAAATCCTTTCTCAGAGGAGCTGACCGTTCAATACACAGGAGAAATGCCAGAAGGAGTAACCATCAGACTCGTAGACATGCTTGGGAAAGTCGTCTTCGAAGAACATGAAGTATATTCTGAAAAAAGATTGCTTATTTCCCGACCTGGCGAAAGTGGAGTTTACCTTCTTCAGGTAATTTATTCCGGAAAAATCCTTGAGTCAATGAAAGTAGTTAGGTCGAATTATTAGACAATTCAGATATACACAAATGGATCAGGCAGATTTACCTTTCAAGGTAGATTTGCCTTCCATTTTTTCCTGTAGAGAGGTGTCTTTAGGCCATACAAAAGTTATTTTTTTGGGCTTTCCATGAATTTTGGTACTAAATCCTGCATCAGCAAATATCTTTATGACGGTGCCATCTTTTCGAACTACTTCCCAATTTCTCATGATCTCGTCTTTAAAGGTTATGAACAAATCATGCTGTTCCTGAAGGTTCTCTTTTTGGTCAGGCTTCACAACCATGAGGAAAGATTTGCCTATCATTTCTTCCCTTTCATAACCGTATACTTTTAAGTAGTTATTGTTTACTGCTACAAAATATCCACGTTCATCAGTAATACAAATGGCAAGGGATGTCTCTTCAATAATTTGTTCAAAATGGGTTGGATTCTGATCTAATAACGTTTTAATCCTTTCCGTTTCTTTTAAGTCAATCATATTATTATTGCGTAATAAATTTGAACGCTATTATCCTGCTAAATATGGTAACTAGCCAGCGTTAAATCAATTCGATAATAGCTATAAATGAGAAAATAAGTTTTACCTGGGCCCTGGAGGGAGGTTTTCCAAAAAAAATTCTGTCATCTTCGTCCTGAGGTGCCTCGTCGTATTATACCCTTCATAAATTCCATGAGTTCGGTTAGGGTATGCCATCATATCAAATTGTATATTCAATCTGATAAGTGCATTGATAAGTACCTCGGAGTTTTGATAATGGACATTATCATCCCCTGTTCCGTGAATTAATAACAGCTTACCTTTAACATTTTGTACATGTGAAATAGGAGATCCCTTGATATAAGCTTCTACATTTTCTTCATTGAGTAAACCCATGTAGCGTTCCTGATAAATATTATCATAAAATAACTGAAGGCTCACAGGAGCTACACTTACCCCAACATGATAAATATCCGGATACTGGAACAATCCATTGAGGGTAGCCGTCCCACCACCACTCCAGCCCCAAATACCTACTCTTTCCTCATCTATTTGAGGAGAAGCTAATAACACACGGGCAGCGCTTGCCTGGTCCGCAGGGTTTAGTATACCAATCTTTTTATGAATAATCTTTCGCCATGTTCGTCCCTTGGGAGCTGGAGTGCCTCTATTGTCTACAGCGATAACAACATAACCAAGTTGTGCCAACATTTGGTGCCACAAATAATTTCGATAATCATATCTATCCAACACAATTTGATTCGCTGGCTCGGAATATGCATAAAAGATGACGGGATATTTTTTAGTGGAATCCATGTTTGGAGGCCTGATGATCCATGCATCCATCTCTACATCTTCTTCGGTAGTGAGCGTAAAAAATTCTGGCGTAGCGAGGGGGAGAGAGGACAGATTTTTTTCTAATGCAGGATTTTCTGACAACATTTTTATAGAAGAATGGTCAGGAAGTTTGACAAGATCAGTAGTCTGGGGTTTCACCATGGTTGTGTAGGTGTGAATGGCATAAGCAGCACCTGGAGACAGGTCATAACTATGGATGCCCGTTTGCGAAGCAGGAGTTAACCTTTCCGGCTCCGATGTCTTTTTGTAAGACTGTCTATAAAGATATCTTTGGGTTGCATTTTCAGGTGAAGCAATAAAATAAATCATCTCTTCTTCTTCATTGATTTCTAACAACTCAATCACATCAAACTCACCAGGAGTAAGCAGAGAAACTTCCTGGCCATCCTGAGATACTTTATATATGTGTCTCCATCCATCCCTTTCACTGATCCATGAAAAATAAGCTCCATCCTCCAACCACAGTAATTGATGCTCCAGGTCAAGCCAGGCTTCATCTGTTTCCTGGAGAATCACCTGACAATCGCCAGAAGATGATTGGCACAACCAAACGAGATTGGTATCCTGAGATCGGTTTAATTGTTGGATAAGAATTTCTTCGGCACCTTCTTTCCAGCTTAACTCTCCCAGGTAATGCTCTCCCGGATCTCCTGGAATATTCATCCAGTTACTTTTTCCATCTGCCACAGAAACGACACCAATTTTTGCCAAAGAATTATCTTCCCCTACTTTGGGATATTGAATAGGAATCACCTGAGAATAAAGAGAATCAGTTGTATTAAGTAAGTAAAAATCTCTCACCCTGCTGGCATCTAACTGCCAATACGCTATGTGGGTCCCCGCATCATTCCATCTAAATCCATCCTGTAACGATAATTCTTCTTCATATACCCAATCGAACGTTCCATTGATAATATCTTCATTTCCATCCAGGGTCAAGGCTGAAATTTCATGATTATCCAGGCGTTCCACGTAAAGATTATGTTCTCTCACATATGCTACTCTCGTTTCATCGGGAGAAAACTTCGCAAACATAAGGGTAGAAGGAGCCGCATCAGGACCTCCTAATTTCGTGAGTGTCGAATCTTCCAGGTGCAATATCCAATAATCCCCACGGGTATTTTCTCTCCAAACCCTGGCAGTATTCGTATACAATAGGATGTATTTCCCATTTTTACTCCAAAAATAATCTTCCACCGAAAGCGGGCTTTCCTCATTTTCCGGAATAAGCATGCTGGAAGGAAGAACTATGTCACTATTTCCTGCTGGTAGATCAAATCTTACTATATCCTGACCTTCGCTAAGGGATTGAGCAGGGGCAAGAAGGGTATATGATGTCCCATTCCTGTCCCATTTAGCAGGGCCAAAAAAGGAGGTGGGATAAAATTCTGGTGAGGCGTATATCCTGTCAATAGTTAAACGCTGATCAGAGGGTTGAGCTATTTGCGCATTGGCACGATAACTAAAAACTAAAAGCGTAAAGATTAATACCATTAATAAATGGAACCTGCGGAAAGAAAAAGATAAGAGCATAGAAATATTCATAAAACGTATATGGAAAAAGCAAAGTAAATATAATACGTATTAATACGGGTAATCAATGGCTTCCACAATAAAAAAACCATCTTCTCCTTGTTTTTGGTAAAGAGGCATGAGCATGAATCCATCTACAGGAACTTTAACCGGTTGTTGATTTTCGTATGCCACCACTTCTCCTGACTGCAAAGGATGAAAATTGTGAAATCCTTCTACCATATGGAAATCAGATGGGTGTTCCAGAGGATGTCTGTATACAGCCTGAGCAAAGGGAGGGAGGTCATTAGAAGCACTACATAGTTTTCTCAAATAGCGATTAGTGGAATAGCCGGACGTTAGCATTCGATTTTCGTGAAGAATTCGCCAAATAGCAGCTTCATGGATCGCAATAGAATTAGGATCTGTATGCTGACCAGCTTCAAAAGCAAACCCTTTCAACTCATTTTCATCCATGAAAATATTGGTGGTATGATGAAGAGAAGAAGTGAAATTAAGAATGACGGGGGCCAATAAGGATGAAGCCAGGTGTGTATTAAAGGGATCATTGGAGATGATGCTAAATGGTCCTCCAGTAGCAGAAGTTGTATGCAGATCTATAAAAATACGGATTCCTTCAGCTTTCGTAAAAAAGGAATCTATAAGGGAGAGCAGGATTTTTAATTGTTTTGCTTCGGTGTGATTATTCCATTTTGGATGTGAGCTGATGTTCTGAATCAATTCTTTGCTCCACATTCTATTTAAATCGGATTCGATATAGCGGACATTTTTCTTTAGGGCAGGGAGATTTCCTTTTAATGCCAGCATTGATCCTTGGAGGAGTAGATTCTCGGAGGTAATACGTGCGCAGACATCTTCTAATGCATGCACGCCAGCTGGTTCATTTCCATGTATGCCCCCCAAAATTAACAAAGAAGGTCCGGGATTGCCCGAAGCTATGTGAGCAATTACATGTGGATCATCTACATTTAGCATAATTAACTACCTATAACAATTCATCGCCGTTTCGCGGTCAAACCGGATATGACCATCACTTAATGTAAAAAAAGTTATCCGAAAAAGTAATAGGCGACGAATGCTAAAATAATTAAACCAATAGAAATAGGAATCGCCCATCCCATATTACTGCCAACAGTTATTCTTTGTCTGGCGGGCCTGCGGTTTCTTGAACTTGGAGAACGTCTCATGGAAATTTTTATCAAGGATGTAAAAGGAAAACAAAAATTGAATCTGTTTTGATCAGGGATACACTTTTTCCCCGGCAAATATTTCTAAGGGTAAATTATTCTTTCTGGGAGGAAATGGACATTCATAATCTTCATTATATACACAATAAGGATTATATGCCTTATTAAAATCAATGATGATATTGGCTCCATAAGGAATATCCAAATACCTCCCTCCCCCGTAGGTAGATACATTTGATGTAAGATCGTAAAAGGGCACGAACAACATGTTTTTATTCTCTCCTTCTACGTATTGGTAAGCAATGAGTTCTTGTTGAGTACGTTGCAACTTAAAGCGGAGAGACCCTATTCTTACAGTGCGATAATCATTTCCTTCAGAGGTGGTTAATAATAAGGTATCCCTCGTATCTTCCAGGGTTATTTCGGCAGGAATCTGATACATAGGGTCAATGGGAAAGTAATTCAAGCCTTTAAAAGATGATTTTTGTTCTGGAGAGAGAGGAGATTGAGGGGTAGAGCGAAATTGGGTATTCTTTAACTGTCGTTCCTGCTCGATTTTTTCGATGTAGCCGGAAGGGTCCTTTAGCGCAGAAATTTGAATGATTAAAATAATTAAAAATACAACTCCCACTGCTACAACAACATAAGTACTATTTTTTCTGCTATTCCAATCCATAAATGACGTTAATCAGTATTATCTCTATGGTTATCACGTGCTTTTTGAGCCTGAAGCTTTTCCTGAAGATAAATAATTTTTTCCTGTAGTTCTAGAACCCGATCCTTCTGTGCAAGTTGTTCTTCATAATTCGTGGGAGAGGTCACAGCATTTGAGAATTTCATTTTCCCTAAGGAGATATGAATTTCCAGCCCTAAATAAGTTAGAATTTTTTCTAACTCATACAATTTAATGTTGTTTTTTGAGAGTCTTTTCTGAAAGTTACTATATGTGATTCCAAGAGTCTGGCGAGCAACATCACCCATCGTATAGGGAGACTCTTCCTTAATGTAAGTTATGAGCATTTCGCCCAAATTATTTAAGGAAAAATGATTTTCCATGGTGTAAGATCAAGGTATATGTCGAAAAACGCTATATTAATGTTTGTAGTATATTTAAGTAAATATTATTTTCAAGTTGTTCTTTGTATAAATATACTAAACTCTTTTAAATCAGAGTGATTCTTCTTGCTTCTTATATTGATGCTGATGCGTTGAATATACCACAATTATTACGTTTAATCGAATAAATATATTGAGTATTTCTCAATCTCTTATTAGCATTAGTATAATTTACACCAGGTGGTCCGTTTCATGGGCTTTTGATATCTCGATCAGAGATTCTTTTATCCATCGTTTTAAACAACATCGTACCATGAAACCAACTGGAATTTTGTTTTGCCGTAATTACACTCACGAATGCTTTTATCAAATCGATCTGGACGCTAGCTTGATCGAAATAATTCATGACTTTGAGGAAAGAGTTCCTTGTATCCAACGTGGGAATGTTAGTCGCTTATTTGCTAAAGCACTCGCTAAAACGCTGTATGAAATACCTGCCTCCCTTTACTTTTCCACCAAAGAAAATGTTTTACATAAGTTGGATAAACGTCCAAAATCTTATTCGGATAATATATATCAGTATGGTGCCTCTAACATATAGGCTGAATAAGTATTTGATTTAAATGATTTAATACTGGGATTATATTAAAGTCAGATCTGTAAAAGATCATTAAGGGTTTAACTTTGTTCGTTTATTAATGAAGGAAAAACCTACTTATTCACATTTAAATGTGCTTTTTGATAAGTCCATAGAATTAGGGATTCGACCTGAATCCAGGATCGTTATTTTCAGTGACTTGCATATGGGGGATGGAAGTTCAAATGACGATTTTAAGGAAAATGCCCACTTATTTCATACCATCCTTGGCCAATATTATAACAACAAAGGCTTTCAGTTGCTCTTGAATGGAGATATAGAAGAATTACAACGATTTACTCAGGACGAAATAGCTAAACAATGGAAGGAAACGTATCAGTTGTTTGATCAGTTTGCTGAAGATGGGAGGCTTTTTAAAATGATTGGGAACCATGATATGAGTTTATTAGGTACTCAAGGTTTCTTACACTCATATCCCCTCTTCGAAACGATCAAATTAAATTTTAGAAACCATCATTTTTTTGTATTTCATGGCCATCAGGTATCCAAAAAATATCAAAAGAACAACGAACTCATAGGGTTTACCTTAAAATATGTTGCTAACCCTTTAGGAATAAAGAATTATTCGGTATCTCATAGCAGTAAAAAGCAGTTTCGTATCGAGAAAAAAATATATCAATATTCTAAGTACAAGGGGATAGCTTCCATTATAGGGCACACTCATAGACCTCTATTTGAAACCCCCTTGAGTAAAGGAACTCAGCTAAAACAGGAAATTGACCGATTGTGTAAAATCTATATGGATAGTAGTATAAAGGATCAAAAAGCGATTGAGGAACAAATAAAAAGTCATAAAAAGAGCCTGAAAAAGCTAAATAAGGCAGCCAAATTAACCTACAAAAGTAAAGAAGATAATATTTACGATCTCCATCCTATTTTCTATGTTCCCTGTCTCTTTAATTCAGGTTGTGTTATTGGAAAGAGGGGAGTAACGGGAATAGAAATTTGTGGGAACAAGATTAAACTCGTGCATTGGTTCCATAAAAACATCCACAAAAAATATCTGCATCACAATGGTAATATCCCGGAGCAGCTTAACAGAACTACCTACTTTAGACAAGTACTTAAGCAGGAGTCTTTGAGATATATTTTTACCAGGATTAAATTATTGACCTGAATCATTCTGCCTCATTTTTTCCAAAGTGAAGAAAGCATATACTTCTAGGCTGTTTCGCAGGTCTATTTGAAAAGTTCCAACACGGGATTAGGCATAAATAATCTAGCAAACACACTTCTAAAAAATCTATTGGGTAATTTTTCAATAATTCTCTCCGCCCAGATACAGTAGATCGTAGGAATTTTAAGATGGATAGTCCCCAGAGTCAGATAGCACCTGAAGGAAGAAAATCGGGACTCTCTGATAAGGAGAAATAATTCAATAAACGAAAGCTTGAAATTTGTGGAAATGTTGCTTTGATCTAACAATAGCGTGGATGATCTATATTGAGAAAAAAATCGAAAGATGTACACTCCTCCAGGGCAGAGTAAATGCTGAATATTGTGAAAATGTAAGTAGGTATCATCCTTAGTTATATAGGCTAAAGGTTCATTCCTGTACACTATGTCCACAGAATTACCAGGACAATTTAGTTTGAACCCATCTTGGGATATTTGCCTGAAATTATAGGGGCTGTAAGCGGAAGAATGAGAAGAAGAAAGCGCATTAATACTATAGACAACTTTAAAAAATGGAGATAAAAACCAGCAAAATCCATAATCTCGTGGTGCGAACTCTGCAAATATCTTCTTAGAATCTAAATACTTTTCTATCAGTGCCAATCTATCGTGATTAGATAAATGCAAGCGTTGAGGCTGTTCGTTATTTTTCGAGTAGGTAGTACTAGGCCAATAGGGGAGGATGTCAGGTTTGGGATATGGATATATAGATGATATTACTGCTGAAATTAAGCTCCACAATTTTTCAGGAAACCATGGGCGTCGTTGGACATGTCCCTCAGGTGTATGCAGTGTTTTAGTATTCATGTCAATCAGATGTGTTAATCTGATTCAAAGAAACGCGAGGATGAAGCATAATCCAATTATTGTTTTTTATTTCGTAATATATTTCATGTAAGGTATTATGCGATTCCAAATATATAAAGAGGAGGAGGAGAATAAATGAAAAACGGTGGGTTATTTTATGTTAACTTTTCTCTTTCCCAATATTTTTCAATAAGGAACCCTTCAGTCTGTAAGGATAGTGATTAAGATACACTTATTAATTGAGATAAATTCTATAAATAATTTCTAGACAGTAATTTAATATACTAATCTACTCGTTTACCCCATTTTTTTTCAGGATAATCAGGTAGATCTTTAGTGTTTATTACCCCTAATTCTATTGGACACAGAGGGGATTCTGATTAGATGAAAACATATTTTCGAAAATTTTTTAAAATGAATTATTCTGATTTATAAGATATGTGATTTAGTAATTTCCAATTTTTATATTTGTTATGGCGATTTATAGAATGCATTATTTTTTAACGTAAGATTATCTTCGTTTTTAAATTATTTATAAAGATAAACCTCAGCCTTTTATCAGCTTCCTACATTTTTGACAGGGATTCAGGGCCATGAGTATGAGTTGTGAACTATCCTTGCGAACCTGGAGTTAAAAGATCATTGAATAATTATAGACAGTGGGATAAAGGATGATGCAGAGTAGAAAAAAATCGTTTATTTTAAGTCAAATTTCATTAATTCGAAAGCTTTCATCATCTCTTCTATGTATTACAACAATGTGATAGAAACAATAGGGCAGACTCCCTTAATTAAATTAAATACAGTTGCGACTCATATTAAAGCTACCGTGTTGGTCAAGGTAGAGTACTTCAATCCAGGTCACAGTATAAAGGATCGAATCGCTGTAAAAATGATTGAAGATGCAGAGAAGAAGGGGATCATTCAACCTGGAGGAACTATCGTCGAAGGAACCTCTGGCAATACAGGTATGGGCTTAGCATTAGCTGCAGCAGTAAAAGGGTACAGATGTATTTTTACCATGGCTGATAAGCAGTCGCAGGAAAAAATTGATATATTAAGAGCAGTTGGAGCAGAAGTAATTGTTTGTCCTACCAATGTCGAGCCAGAAGATCCCAGATCCTATTATTCAGTAGCTCGTAAATTGGCTCAAGATATCCCGAATTCCATATACATGAACCAATATGACAACCTGAGTAATACACAGGCTCATATTGAGGGAACGGGGCCAGAAATTTGGGAACAGACAGAAGGGGCTATTACTCATTTTGCAGCAGGGATGGGGACCTGTGGAACCATCTGTGGAGTATCTACTTATCTAAAAAGTAAAAATCCAGAGATCCAAACCATTGGCATAGATACTTATGGTTCTGTATTTAAAAAATTGCATGAGACAGGTGAGATGGACCCTAATGAAATCTATCCTTATTTAACAGAAGGGATTGGAGAAGATATTGTCCCTGCCAATTGTAATATGGAGGTGATAGACCATATCGTAAAAGTAACAGATAAAGATGCTGCCTTAATGACCCGAAAACTAGCAAAGACGGAAGGCTTGTTTATCGGTTGGTCATGTGGTGCTGCCGTTTACGGAGCATTAGAATATGCTAAGCACCTGAAGAAGGATGATGTAATGATCATTATTTTGCCGGATCATGGAACGAGGTATTTAGGGAAGGTATATAATGATGAGTGGATGCGCAGACATAACTTTTTGGAAGAAGAGTCTATGCTTACGGCTCAGCAGATTCTGGGAAGTAAATCAAATGGGTCTTCTTTGGTTACGATGAATGATAATGAGTCATTGGGGAAAGCTATGTTAATTATGCGTGAGCAATTAATTTCTCAAATTCCCGTCTTAAAAAATGGGGATATTGTGGGAAGCTTGCATGAAAATCGTGTGCTGAGTACTATTCTAGATGATCCCGCATTGAAAGATGCTCCTGTATCGCAAGCTATGAGTGATCCATTGCCATTTGTATTACCCAGCACCAGAATAGATGTGATCTCTAAATTGATCAATAAAGAAAATCCGGCCGTATTAGTGAAAGGAGAAGCTGAATTGGATATTATTACTCAATATGACCTCATTAGCGTATTGACCAGGTAATTTTTGGGTAGGCTTAGGGAATATTTGTGCCAATGAATCATATAGATCAGTTTGGAAAAATGAGAAACTGACAGACATAAGGAGCTTTGCCAAAAGATAGGTAGCAATAGGCGGTATTCTATAAGATTAAGCTGAAGATCCATATAATTACAGCAGCACTTACTCCCATGACCAGCGTTCCCAGTGTATGGAGGCGATAGCCCGTTTTGACATCCATATCGGACATTTGGGTTACGATCCAGAACATAGAATCATTTGCATGCGAAACGACCAGGGAGCCTGCCCCTATGGCTAATACTGCCAGGGTCTTGTCCATCGTATCTACCAGGCCCAATGATTCAGCTAAAGGAGCAATGATAGATGCAGTAGTAATAAGGGCCACCGTAGAAGATCCTTGCGCTGTCTTTATTGCAGCTGAGAGTAAAAAAGGAAGCCAAATTCCGAGGTTCCAAACGGCAAAGGTTTCTCCTATTTGATCCGCCATACCAGAATATTGAAGGGTTTTTCCAAAGGCCCCTCCGGCACCAGTAATTAAAATGATCACCGAAGCGTCCAAGAGCCCCTTTCCTACCCAACCCGTCTGTGAAAGCATCTCCTTATCTAATTTCTTGGGCAACGTAAAAGCGATGAGTATTCCTATAAGCAGAGCGATAAATGGATGTCCAATAAATTCAATTAATTCGCTCAACAAACCCGTCCCAAATGGCTCGGTAGGGAATTCACTGATAGATTTTAACACAATAAGGAAAATGGGAATTAATATGGGAAGGAAAGATTTCGCTGCGGAAGGTGCTTCTTTTAATCTTTCTCTGATAGTAGCCTCATCTAAATCTGGATTAGGATCTATATATACTTTTGATGCATATAGGTTGGCATACAGAACCCCTATGAGCATGGCGAGTAAGCTTATGGGAATGCCTAACAAAATAACGCGTCCCAGATCTACTTCTAAAATACCAGCAGCAGCAATAGGACCGGGTGTAGGAGGAACCATGGTATGGGAGGCGGCTAATCCCAGACCTAGTGCGATGACCGTCGTGGAAAGCGATAATTTTGCTTTCGCCGTCAACGCTCGATTCAATGGGGCAAGGATAACGAAGCCGGAATCTGCAAATACAGGAATAGACACTACCCATCCTATAATACTCATCGTCAAGGGGACTCTTTTCCTTCCAATTTTATTGAGAATAGCTTCAGCCATGGCATAGGCTCCACCAGATTGTTCCAAAAAAGTGCCTATGATCGTACCAGCCACGATGACAATCCCGATTGCCCCTAAAGTTCCTCCAAAGCCATCTGATATAGCCTGAATCATTCTTTCCAACTCCATTCCAGAGAAAAGCCCAAATCCTATGGCTGCAAAAAGAAGGGTTAAAAATGGGTGAAGCTGCAAACGTGTGGTAGCAAAAATAATGAACCCTACGCTTAGTAGTAGTAGCAAAAGAATTACCATAAGTATTATACTTTGAGTCCTTGCTTAAATTAGGTTTTTTTTTGGGATTTCGCGTTCTTTTTACAGATTGGCTTCAGAATGAACAGTTAGCGTCAAAATTTAGAAAGATATAGGCCCATTATTCCTCTCTCCTTACAAGTATTTCTCATCATGATCTGAATCCATCGATGCGAGTCTAATTTCAGATATTCGAAGGTTGATGTATGAGGCTATTTCTTTGGCGATCTCTTTTTGCTTTCTTGGGATAGAAAGTGAAATAATTCCATTTTTGGAGGCTGGAAACTGTTGGAGGATATGTAAATTCTTTATTTCTAACTGAAAGCGAGAAACGAACCAATTTCTTTTATAATTTACTTCCTGGAGATCCTGATAGGGAATTTCCAACAAGGTGTTTTTGGATTTCAACACGCGAACCAGATTATCTTTCTTGTGATACTCCAGTAGTACTTTTTGTGGGTCTACCCGAAGGATACCTTCCACCGTGACAAGTCCGCCAAAAGCTTGATCCGTAGAAAAGTGTAACCCCAGATTAGTAGCATACATATCAACAAATTAAGTGTTAAAGGTAATAAGCTCCACTTGGGGATAAAAATAAAATGAAAAAACAGATATGCTACTAATGCTGGGGACGGAATTTGTCTATTGATTATATTCAGCTACGCCAAGAGGTACATTAAATTGCTCACACCAAATATATATCTCATTGTACTTATTAGGGTCGATATCTTCCGAGAGGATATACTCTTGTAGTCCTTTTGTCTGAATGATGGAATCTACTAACGTTTCTTCCTGAAATCCGTCCTTCCCTAAAGCTACTTTAGGATCGGGAGCACCGTCCAAAACAAAATCTTCTTCTAAACGCACGATGAACCCGGATTCAGTTTCAACAATGGATACCTTACCTGTTACAGTATGATCACTTCTACCTTCGAACTGGCTGGTGAAAATGACCTTTTCCTGTCCGTACATTACTTTTGAAGTAAAAAATAGACTTACAGTCAAAGTTACAGTGAAAAATAATGCAATGTTTTTCATACGATAAGTTTTTGATTCGTTAAAGTATCGGAAAAGTAGGAGGAAGGTTCTGCCTGGATTGTCAGGCAAATTACTATTGAAGAATGGGATAGGAGATAGGCTGATGTATGAAATCTAGCTGACATCATTCGGAGAAAACTAAATTATTATGACGTTTTTTTGACTAAAACGTAACTGCTATGTGCCTAGCTGTTCTCCAAGTGTGTCGATTTTATTTTCTTTCGTGTGCAAATCTTGTGAATTCTTATCGTATAACAACTATCGACGTTATCATTCAGCAAATATTACATATATGAGATGGTTGAAAAGATTAAGAGGAGGAAATGGGAATGTGGTAGAAGAACCTAAAAGTCCAAGAACATTGAAGAGAATCATGCTGAAAGCTTTAGTGGGAAAAATAGCACTGACAAAAACGAAAATGAGTATGACGGGCTTTGTGGAAGTAGAGGGGCAAATCATTGAAGCCTTAAGTACCAACGTATTTGTTCAGAAAGGAGAGTGGGTGAGAATTATTGGAGAGAAATTTGGGAGATTAATCGTAGAACCCTGTGAATCTCAAAAAATGTAAATCAGGAAATGAATGATGTTCATCTCCTGATTTCATGCACAATCATGTATTTATTCTAATTTAAGCACAGCGTGAAAAGCACTTTGAGGGACTTCTACAGTACCTACTTGTCTCATTCTTTTCTTTCCCTGTTTTTGCTTCTCTAACAGTTTCCTCTTCCGGGTTATATCCCCGCCGTAACACTTTGCTGTAACATCTTTTCTCATGGCTTTTACTGTTTCCCTGGAAATAACCTTGGTCCCTATAGCTGCCTGAATTGCCACTTCGTACTGTTGGCGAGGAATAAGCTCTTTTAATTTTTTACATATTTGCTTCCCAAATTCGTAAGCTTTATCTCTATGAATTAAAGAACTCAATGCGTCTACCTGATCTCCGTTCAACAGTATATCCAGTTTAATTAACTTTGAAGCAACAAATCCCATGATTTCGTAATCGAATGAGGCATATCCCCTCGAGATGGTTTTTAATTTATCAAAGAAATCAAAAACTACTTCAGCTAAAGGCAGCTCAAAAGATAATTCTACCCGATCCGTGGTCAAATAGATTTGATTAATAAATTTGCCTCGCTTTTCTATACAAAGCTCAATAATTTTCCCTACATAATCTGCTTTCGTAATAATTTGAGCCTTGATAAAAGGTTCCTGCAATTCCTTAATTTTATTTAAGTCAGGGAGATCGGATGGACTATTGATAGGAATGACTTCTCCATCACTTAACACCGCTTTATATCCCACATTTGGAACTGTGGTAATAACGGTCATATTAAATTCCCGTTCCAGGCGTTCCTGTATAATTTCCATATGAAGCATTCCCAAAAATCCTGCTCTAAATCCATATCCTAATGCTGCCGAAGTTTCAGGCTGATACACTAAGGAAGCATCATTTAATTGGAGTTTTTCAAGAGAATCTCTGAGATCTTCAAAGTCTTCTGTATCTACAGGATATATACCTGCAAACACCATAGGTTTTACTTCCTGAAACCCTTGAACGGCAGATTCCGCAGGGCGATTCTGCAGCGTCATCGTATCACCCACTTTTACTTCTTTTAGGTTTTTGATTCCCGCGACCATATACCCAACACTACCGGTTTCTATCTCCTTCATAGGAAATTGTTGTAAGCGCAGGACCCCTATTTCAGTTACATCATAAGAAGCTTCAGTAGACATAAACGATACGATATCTCCTTTGCGAAGCTTTCCATCAAAAATTCGAAAATAGACGATGGTCCCTCTATACGGATTGAAGACTGAGTCAAATACCAATGCTTTCAAAGGAGCATCAGGATTCCCGCTAGGAGGAGGCACTAAGTCAATAATTTGTTCTAATATATCTGTAATTCCTATGCCGTTTTTAGCACTGGCTAGAATAATATCCTCTTTATCACAACCTATTAAGTCTATGATTTCCTCACTTACTTCTTCTATTCTCGCACTGGGTAGATCTATTTTATTCAGTACAGGAATAATTTCAAGATCGTGTTCCAGCGCCAGGTAAAGATTGGAGATGGTTTGAGCTTCGATCCCCTGAGCAGCATCTACCACTAATAGTGCTCCCTCACACGAAGTAATGGCTCTTGAAACTTCATAGGAAAAATCTACGTGTCCCGGAGTATCGATCAGGTTAAGGGTATATGTTTGACCTTTTCTGCCATAAAACATCTGAATGGCATGACTCTTAATAGTAATACCCTTTTCACGCTCCAGATCCATGCTGTCGAGTACCTGATTCTTCATCTGCCTTTCACTCAAGGTCTCAGTGAACTCCAACATTCTATCAGCCAACGTACTCTTACCATGATCGATATGAGCAATAATGCAAAAATTGCGAATGTGATCCATATACGAAGATTTCCAAACAATAAATTGATCAAAAATACACTTATCTCATCATAAAACCGCACAAATAATGCGAAACATCAAGCAAGGTATATCCACTAATAAGTTAAACGAATATAGATTCCACTATGTTTTCGATGGATTTTTCTTGATAAACTTAGAATAACCATAGAAAGGAATTAACCTATGCCTGATCGCGCTTTATCCCATATTTCTCCATTTTGTTGTAGAGGTGGCTACGCTGTATATCCATTAGTTCTGCAGTCTTAGATATGTTCCAATGATTTTCCTCCAGCTTTTTCAGGATAAACGTCTTTTCTACATGATCCTTAAACATCTGAAATTTATCAAATTGTCCATAAATAGAATTTTCCTGTTGCTTTCTTTTTTTAGGTACGGCATAGTCTTGAATATCCTGAGCGTTAATGGTCGCTCCACATAAGATGACTAATCTTTCTACCACATTTCTAAGCTCCCGGACATTCCCCGTCCATTCAAGGCGCATAAGCTCTTTCATGGCATCTTCTGCCACAGCAATATTTTTCAATCCGTAATCTGCGCTGATTTCCCCCAAAAATTCGTTTATAATTAACGGAATGTCCTCTTTCCTTTCTCTGAGGAGAGGGACGTGAATCAGGATGACACTCAGGCGGTGATACAAGTCTTCTCTAAAATTATTTTGCTCAATTTCGTGTAGTAAATCTTTATTTGTTGCCGCTACGATCCTGACATCTACTGGAATCTGCTTGTCGCTGCCTATTCGGGTAATCTTATTTTCCTGTAAGGCCCTAAGTACCTTTGCCTGAGCAGACAAACTCATATCTCCTATTTCATCCAAAAACAGAGTTCCGCCGGTAGCTTGTTCAAACTTTCCAATTCGTTGTTTATAAGCTCCAGTAAAAGAGCCTTTTTCGTGGCCAAACAATTCACTTTCAATCAACTCCGAAGGAATAGCAGCACAGTTTACTTCAACAATAGGTCCTGCAGAACGAGTACTTTTCTCATGTATCCATCGAGCTACCAGTTCTTTTCCCGTTCCATTTGCTCCAGTGATGAGAACACGTGCATCAGTAGGTGCCACCCTCTCGATGGTTTCATGTATTTTTTGCATGATGGAGGACTTACCAATCATCTTCCTCGTCTTGCTTATCTTTCTTTTTAACCTCTTGGTTTCTGTAACCAGATCGGATTTATCGATGGCATTTCTCAACGTCAATAAGAGGCGATTCAAGTCAGGTGGCTTCTCTAAGAAATCATAGGCTCCTTTTTTAGTAGCCTCTACAGCAGTCTCTATATCGGCATGCCCTGAAATCATCACGACCGGTACTTCTGGCCTAAGTTCGATGATTTTTTCAAGCACCTCAATACCATTCATCTTCGGCATTTTGATATCGCAAAGCACTACATCATAGGGTTGCTTTTGAATTAATTTGAGTCCTTCAGGTCCATCTGCTGCTAAATCTGCGTCTATTTCTTCGTATTCCAGAATTTCTTTCAGCGTGGTCCGGATCACTTCTTCATCATCTATGATGAGAATTTTAGTCATGTGCGGTGTAATATTTAATATACAATATTAAAAAAGCTGTCAATAAAAAGCGACAGAAACAAAACGGCATAATGTAGTAAAATTAATACAATTTTACATCAGGCATAACATTTTTAGCGATACTCTTTGCTGAAATGTTATTTTTGTTGGGAAGTATGCCGAAGAAATGATGTTGGTAGACGAGAAATGCTAGAATAAATATCCTAAGGCAAAGGATAAATAGTTGATTCTAATTCTTTCATCGATCCCATAGCTGGATAAATTGTTGATGTTAGTTAGCATTTGGTGAAATATCACCCCAAAAGTGACAGTTCCCACCCCACCTATATCATATTCAGCACCGGGACCAAAAATAAAACTCACGGTAAGATTTTTGATGAGGTCTTCATCTCTTATAGTACCTGTGGTTTCCCCTCCAAATGTACTGGTTTCCCGTGGATCCAGGCCTTGAAATCTATTTCTATAACCTACATTTGCCTCGAAGGATAGACCAAATATCCCGTGAATGTGTAGCCCATTTGCTACTTGATTTGTACGAAGTTTTAAGGCAGCGGGAATCTCGAGAGCAGTTACTCTGACTTTTTGCCTTACTTCTGTATCATCAAAGGTCTGGCTTCGATTAAATCCTTTATTTACAATGCGGAATCCAGAATAAATGCCATAATTATCTGTAAAACCGTAATTAATGATGAGACCATAAGATAACCCCAGACGGGCATCCGTATCTATTTCGTCAAATTGATCCCCATTGTCATCGGTAATTCTGGCAAAAGAGATAATGGGAGAAAGTTCTAATCCTATTTTGATTCCCTCCTGAGCAAAAGAAGGTAAACACCCACTTATTAAGAAAATACCTATGAAAAGAAAGTTAACCTTGATCGAATTAGTGTTCATTGAATTCATTTGCTATAACTTTGTGTCTGCTAGATATGTATACAAAAAACAGAGTGTTAATGTACTAATCTTTTCCTTTTGGGACGTATCTGTTGCCAAAAAGTCAATATTCGAATGGCTAAAAATGGAAAAACTGTAAGAATTATTGTGTAAATGTAATATAATCTAATGAGTTCGTCATGTTTTTTGCTTTCGTATGTAATATTATCTGCTGACCCATTCAAGAATAATTAATATAATTAAATGAGAAGCATTCAGTTGAGCTTAGGTCTTATGGTGGTGGTCCTGATATTGGGATATGGTTGTACACAGGAAATCAATGATGATGTAAAAAATATACCACTAACGCTTGATATCCGCAGAGTTGATAGTAGTATGTACGAATGCTCCAAGGCATTAAATTTACAGTCCGACATAGATATTTTTACCGCATACCATAAATACCTGAAAGATGACAGGGACTTTTTCTATCAATTATTAGGAATTAGTCAATATCGCTCCTCTGATATCGCTTTTTCTAGTCCTTCTGCTATAGATAGCACACTGGCAAAAAACCTGGGACCTTTGTTACAAGATCCCAATATTTTTCAGCTCCTAGATACTATACAACACACCTTTCCTGAAAGATTTCCTTTTGAAGAAGAAATTGTCCCTGCTTTAAAGAGAGTAAAGAAGTTCTTTCCTGAGGCTCAATTTCCTGCTTTCAGGACACACGTAAATGGATATTTACCCGATCTGGGATATCGCGAAGTAGACCAACTAATTTCCATTCCAGGATATGTTAGTTTTGGATTGCATTACTTTATGGGGCCCGACTGGCCATATTATCCGGTAAATATCCCTCAATTCTTAAGAAAAAGATTTTCTCCGGAATATGCAGGGGCATTATTAATGTCAAATGTGGCGGAAGAATTTATTTCGCCTGAAGGGTTGGATCATTCATCCACCCTGCTGGAAGTGATGGTTAGAGCAGGTATAAAGCAATATTTCATTAGTCAAACCCTGCCGAATACAGCGGATTCTATACTGATGATGTATACTAAGGACCAAATGGAATGGGCCAACTCCTTTGAAGCTCACATTTATGAAGAACTAAGTACCAAATTTTATGAATCTGACATTCAGATTCAAAGAAACTATATGTCCGAAAAACCATATACTACTTCTCTATCATTGGAATCAGCCCCCAGACTTGGACAATTTATAGGTTGGAAGATAGTAGGGGCCTATATGAAACGATATCCCCAAAAAACATTAGCAGAATTATGTGAAGAAAGCGATTACACTCAGATCTTTAGAGAAGCAAGGTACAAACCTTGATCAGGAGTTTGCATAAAGAAAAAAGCTTAGTATCTTTGAATCCTTTTTTAGAATACCAAGAATTTATCATGGGAAAGAAGTTTAGTACAAAGAAAAAGAGATTGAGATCCAGAGCAGAGAGACGTAGATTTTTGCTAAAGGTAAATCCTCAGCCAAAAGGGGTTAAAAAATCTATCGAACAGCAGAATCTATCTATTATTGAGAAATTAGAGGTGCAGGTAAAAGCTGTTAGTGGGACTAACTAATCCTTGTTACATAACATATCGTAGAGGCTCAAATGAATTGTGCCTCTATTACTTTATATAGTACTGTTAATTAGATAGATAATTGCTTTTATCAGATGATGAGCATATTCCAATCAGTTAGCTCATTCCTCCCTCAACAATAACACCGGATCTTTTCTAGCGGTACTCAGTGCTTGAATACATATGATACTTAAAGAAACGCATAGTCCCGCAAGGCCTACCCCGAAAATGATAGAAGGTGCCGTTTCAGCTAATGATATGTGATAACTATATTGACTCAACCAATAATCAAGACCTATCAGGGAAATGGGAATGGCAATGATCCAGGCAATAAACATGAGAATGGCATAGTCTTTACTCAAAAGCTGGATGAGTTGTGCTATAGTTGCTCCTAACACCTTTCGGATACTCATTTCTTTGGCTCTTTTTTCTACCATATAAGCTGACAGTGCCAATAATCCTAAAGATGCAATCAGGATGGCGATAATGGAAAAGGTGAAAAGGATATTGCTCAACCTTTTCTCGCTTTTATAAAACTGCTCAAATCGTTCGTCCATGAACTGATAATTGATAGCCTGAAAAGGGGCAAAGTCTTTCCATAGGGTTTCTATCTTAGATAGGGTGTTTGCATAATCGGTAGCATTTATTTTCATGCTGATCCTTCCTATGGAGGGGTTGAAAAGCAGCCCCATAGCTTCAATTTGATATTGGAAAGATTGGAAATGAACATCTTTCAACACACCTATGATTTGTAGGCTTAGCACTGTATCTTCTCCATAGGTTTGCATATACTTTCCTACAGGATCAGAAAGACCAAACTGAGCGACGGCCGTTTCATTAAGGATAATAGCTAAACTGTCACTGGCGATCTCTTTACTAAAGTTTCGGCCTTCCAGGATATTTAAGCCGAAAGTTTCAATAAAATCGGGATCTATCTCCCAAAATTCCATGACAGTAGAAAGAGATTCATTTTGTTCTCCTTTCGGCCAAAACACTCTGTTATTCTGAATTCCGTTAACGGGCAGATAATCCGACACAGTGATAGATGAGACTTCAGGAAGGATTGATAGTTCATCTCTCAAGGTATATACTTTGTCTCCCAATGTATGTGTATCATTCAACACTAATACTTGCTCAGGATTGAATCCCAGGTCTTTTTGCCGGATATATTGAATTTGCTGATGAATGATGAGGGTACTGATGACAAGAATCAGTGAGATGGAAAATTGGAACAACACCAGACTGCGTCTAAGAGAAAAATGATCTACATTTCCGCCTAATCTACCTTTAAAACTGGAAATAGGACGAAAATTACTCATGATGAAGGACGGATAAAGACCAGCAAGAACAGTGATAATAGTTATGCCAATAAGGAGGCACCCCCAAAATAAAGGCAAATCGTAAGGAATGGAGATATTTTTTACGGCCAAATAATTAAACAAGGGAATAGAGAGTTCAGCTATAATTAATCCCAAGACAAAAGCAAAAACGGTAATCAATAAAGACTCTAAGAGAAATTGCTTGATGAGTTGAGACCTATTGGCCCCCAGAACTTTTTTTACGCCTACTTCTTTTGCTCTATAACTAGCCTTGGCAGTAGTAAGATTCATATAATTGAAACAGGCAATCAGCAGAATCATGAAAGCAATCATACAGAAGAGGTAGACATGAGCAATATTTCCATTTTCCATCAATTCGGCCTCTCCCTGTCCATGCAGGTGGATATCTGTAAGAGGTTGTAAGTGCATGCGTACATAATTGCCAGCAGCGATAAAATCATCCCACTCCATATGAAACCCTTCTTTGATTTCGGGTTTAAAATGTTGTTCAACAACTTGTTGGATTTTGTGGTTCATCAGTTCAATGTCTGCCCCCTCTTTGAGTTTCATGTACACATAAAAATTAAAGGAAAACCACCCTGCATTTTTGGTCCATTCCTGGGTTTCCAATGATATAAGCATATTGGGACGGTAATGGCTGTTTTCTGGAAAATCTTTATAAACGCCAGTTATCTCATGGGCTTCTTCATTATTTCTTTTTAATACCTTTCCGACGGGATTTTCATTACCAAAAAATAATTTAGCAGTACTTTCAGACAACACCATTTTTCTGGGGCCACTTAAAGCTGTTGATGAATCTCCATAAATAAAGGGAATATCCAACACTTCAAATAGTTCGCCATCAGCATAAGAAGTATTCGAGATATTGACAGATGATTGGCCTTCCACATTAAAGAGGCTTTCCGCAAGGCCTCTGAATCTGGCCGCTTGTTCCACTTCAGGGAAGTCGTTTTGGAGGACTTCTTTTAAAGGGCTTGATACACTTGGGCCCGCATAGGTAGATTCATCTACTTTGAAATAGCCCATCACTCTGTAAACGCGTTGAGCATCTTTATGATATCTATCATAGCTTAATTCATCGATCACCCATAATATGATGAGTAAGCAAGCTGCTACTCCCATGGCCAACCCCAGAATATTTACAAAGGAAAATAGGGTGTGCTTCGTAAAAGTTCTTAATGTAATCAGTAAATGGCTTCGAAACATAATATAAATATTAGATAAATGCTGTATGCCTATTCCATGTGTTTAGTGGTATATGAGATCAAGAAATATGCCTGTATATTATCATTTCATTATTAGGGATTTAGATGAAATTTATGTTCCTTCATTCCCATATCGATGTTTCGAAGCGGAACAATTTGTTTCTCAATGGAACAATAGACGAAAACGATTATGGAGAGGGAGAGTGAAAGAAGCTTTTGACTCCCACGCAACCATCAGGCTTTATTGGTGCGTTTGTCCTAGTAAGAACCTCAAATAAATACACTAATCATTTATATTGTTGTAGGAGGATAAGTAAATATTAACATTCCTTCCTTACATTTAACCAAATAATCTAGTTAACATGATGAACACCATCTACCCAAAATCAACCTTTTTCCGTCTTTCATTGGCACTTTTTCTCTCTTTATCGTCCACAACTTATGCTCAGGCTCAGGATGACCCCACTGAATATGTGTATCAGACATTTCGCGGCACCAGAGTAGTAAATGGGCAATCTGTAGAAACTAATCCTGCCAAAATTATCACCTTCTGGATATCTCATAGATTTGGTGAACTTGGAGATGATTGGAGAAGGTTTTGGGGACTGGATAATGCGACTATAAGAATAGGAGCGGATTATGGCGTTACAGACAGGCTAATGATAGGATTGGGAAGAAGTAGAGAAAGAGGTACGTATGATATGTTTGCCAAATACAGATTACTAAGACAAAGGACAGGAGTATCTTCTTTTCCGTTTTCTGCTACCTGGTTTTCTTCCTTCTCTATCACCTCTGATGAAATTCCTTCCAGCCGCGATAATAGTGTTTCCACCAGAATAGTCTATGCCCACCAATTACTTCTTGCACGAAAGTTTGGTAATAGATTTTCCCTCCAGATTTCCCCTACCTTGGTTCATCGAAATATCGTTGAAACCGAGGAAGAAGAAAATGATGTATTCGCTATAGGTTTTGCTCCCCGCCTGCAGGTATCAAAAACCTTTGCCTTAATAGGAGAATACTTTTATGTCTTTCCGGATCAATTGGCGGATGAATTTAAAAATTCTGCTTCTATTGGATTTGAGCTTGATACAAAAGGGCACATATTTCAGATCAGCCTGAGTAATGGACAAGGAATGATAGAACGATATTTTATCACAGAAACTAGGAGACCTTTTGCTTTGGAGCGTTTAAGACTGGGATTCAATATTACCAGAAACTGGCGACTGGGACCCAGATAAAGATGGTTACAGAAATTTTTGTAGCTTGTTCTGGAAATGTTGAAGTAATTCTGTTAACTCCATGGCTGCAGTCAATCATACCGATAGAAAGAGTTTAGCTAATGCGGCTTATTGGCTGTTTATTATAGGGGCCGTACTCGCCTTTTTAATTTATTTCAGGTCATTTTTGCAGCCTTTAGTGTTGGGCTTAGGGTTGTGGTTTTTGATCAGAGAACTAAACCAGTTTATAGGAAAAATCACCATCGGAGGTAGGAAACTACCTTCCTGGCTTAGAGGAATCATTTCCTTTGGTGTTGTATTGGGATTTATTTTCGGGGTATCTCAGATCGTTGCGCTAAGCATAAGGAGGATCAGGGAAAAAACACCGGAGTATGAAGAAACCTTCTCTACGGTAATGGAACAGGTGGAAGGTTTGTTAGGTAATGATTTGTTAGGGGGCCAAATTTCAGACTTTATTTCATCTCTTCAGGTTCCACAATATTTCTCCAATGTATTAGGCTCATTTACTGGAATCCTTAGTGGAATCATTTTGATCGTCATCTACCTCATTTTTTTGCAGATAGAATCTAAGTATTTCGCTAAAAAGATAAAAGCTTTCTTTTCAAACGAAGAGAGGTATGAGGAAGTTGGCCAAATTCAGACCCAAATAACTCAATCAATTCGCCATTATCTAACAGTGAAGACGTTGATGAGCCTGTTAACAGGTGTACTAAGTTATATAGCACTTGTTTTCATTGGCGTAGATTTCCCTACTCTTTGGGCATTCTTTATATTTTTGTTCAACTATATTCCCAATATCGGATCTTTAGTAGCTACTTTGCTCCCTGCTATTTTTGCTATTTTTCAATTCTCTTCATTTCCATATTTTTTTTGGGTCATATTGGGAATCGCTCCCATCCAGGTATTAGTAGGGAATTTACTTGAGCCCAGAGTAATGGGGAATACGTTAAATCTTAGTCCTCTGGTGGTTATTATTTCCTTATTTTTCTGGGGAACTATTTGGGGAATTCCCGGAATGTTTTTATCCGTACCCATCACTTCTCTCCTGACCATCATTCTAGCTCATTTTCCAGGTACCCAAAAAATAGCCATTCTCCTTTCTGAAGGAGGAGAAATTCAATCTATGTTAAGTAATACTGAGAAAAAGATAGTAACTACCAATAACATACCTTCACATACTAAGGAATCATAGTGCTCTATTTTCTATATATGCCCTCAAATCTTCTACTTGCTGGTGATTCATTCTTTCCAAGGTGTAAAGCGGCATATAAGGTCTTGCACCAGGTTGGGCATAAGTCCCGTGTCGGATAATTTGATAAATTGAGTGTTTACTTTTCTTGGGAATATTTCGATACAATTTTTTAAATGTATACTCTGAGTCATCCAATAGATAGCGGGATACTCCATTAGGACCATGACAATTTTTACAAGCTAAATCGTAGATAAGCTTACCGTTATCAGGATTTCCTTCAATCACTTCTTTATACCCTATTAGCTGGTCTTCAGGTGGTTCAGAAAAAGTTGCAGGTGAGGCCCGTAGATAGGAAGCTTTTAATTCACTAATGAGCGCATTTCTATCGGCTGAATTAGGGTCTTTACGAGCATTTTCAAGGGTGGAAAGCATTTCTTCACTAAGGCCCAAGTCTTCTAAAGTGAAAGAAATACTCCAGAAATAAGCCATTATTGCCTCTATCTCCCAATCTTCCAGCATACGACCCTGAGAACATTCCTGAGCACACAATTGAGTAGCGCCAGCAAGACTATTTCGGGCTGGTTTAACCAAATCACCATATTTCTTTTCATAATCTCCATTGTACCAACTTTCTCTATTCGCTGCCCCTTTCATAGTTGTGCCTTGCAAAAAGGGCAAGCCATTTTCGTAGGCATATATTAATCTCGTCTCGGGATCACTTTTAGTCAGGTCAGGATCTTCCTGAACGGTATTATGACAATCAGTACAAACGTAAAACTTGCTAATGTAGGCGCTCTTTTTTCCTTCTGGGCTAAACGTTCTTCCTTCCTTAAATAATTCTTCTCCTTGTTTAATTAGGAGTTCGGATGGAGATTCTACATAATGTGTAGGTACTGTTTCACCAAAGGCAAAAAGAACTTCGTGGAGTGGGGTCGATGCATCCCATTGTGGAGACGGACTGGGAATGAACATCCATGAGCTTAAAAAGCTAATTAAAAAAATCAGGATAAGCGTAAAAATGAGACCATTAAATTTTTTCATAATAATCTTAACTATCTTTGTGCAACTATAACATATTGGTAAGGAAGAACTTTTTTATCTATTCGGGCACTTGAATAACCCGCCTGATAAAGCTCACTAAATACTTCTTCAGCAGATAATTTAATGTCGCTAGGCGGACCTACAGGTATTTCCTCCTTTTTGTAATCTATAATGATTAAATATTCAGTAAAATCTTTAATATAATTTAAATATTTGATTCGCTCTGATAAATGATGATAAGTATTTACAATAAAAATTTTATCTACTTCAGATTTTGCTAGTTTAGGATCGTCTACTTCTGCTAGTCGAATTTCCACTTTATTACTTACTTCAAGGGGCCAATCCGATTTGTGTTCTTCTATATAGTCAAGAAAGCGTTGGTCTATATCTACTGCAATTACTTTGTCTGCTTTTTGTGCCAACCTAAAACTGATGTATCCAGTTCCTGCACCTATCTCTGCTACTGTTTTGCCTTGAAGACCGCCTGCATACAATTCCAGATATTCTAATAAAGTATCGGGTTTTTGCCATGAAACTCTTGACGGGTTTTCAAAGTCAGCAGCTAACTCCTCAAAACTCTTTTTGTGCATATGTTTTTGAGCTTCCGTAGAGAGAAGTTCATCTGAAATACTTCTAGTACCTTCATCGGAAATGCTTTCGGCCCCTTTTTGATCTTGATGAGAGGTGCATGCTGAAAATAACAACAAACCGATCAATAAATGATAAATAAGCTGAATCTCTTTATATTGAACCATAGCCTTTAACCGATTATACATTGCCTTTATTCTACTGACATCGGACTTTTCGTCTGATTGTATGACAAAACTACCACTATTTATATTACGTAATTGACAAGGTGAAAGTATCTTACGAATTGGATCACAGTTTGTAAATAGTGTCATATATGGGAGGGAAACTATGGAGTATAAAGATTACTATAAAACATTAGGTGTTAGCAAAAGTGCTACTAAAGAAGAAATAAAAAAAGCTTACCGCAAATTATCTTTTAAATATCATCCAGATCAAAATCCGGATAATAATGCTGCCGAAGAGAAATTTAAAGAAATTTCAGAAGCTTATGAAGTGTTGGGAAATGAAGATAATAGAAAGAAATATGATCAGTTAGGAGCCAACTGGAAATATTATGAGCAGGCGCAACGACAAGGAGGATTTGGAGGTGGGCAAACTACCTATGAATATGAAGGTGACTTAAATGATCTCTTCTCCAGAGCTTTTGGGGGAGGAGCAGATGATTTTTTTGAAACTTTTTTTGGGGCAGGAGGATTTGGACCTCAAACCCGAACCAGTACCAGAACCCGAAAAGGAAGAGATTACGAGTCTGAAATCAGTATCTCTATGGAGGAGGCTTATAATGGGTTGCAACCTACCCTAAGAATAGGAGATAAGCGACTGAATATTAAGATTAAGGCTGGAATCAAAGATGGACAAAAACTTAAAATAAAAGGGAGAGGAGCACCGAGTGTACATGGGGGCGTTCCCGGTGATTTATTTCTTAAGGTAAATATCCAGCCTCATCCGATGTTCACACGTAAGAATCAACATCTCTACACCAATATAAAGGTGGATCTCTATACAGCAGTACTAGGGGGGAAAGTTACAGTTCCCACCCTTACAGGAAAAGCCAGCATCCAGGTTCCAGCGGGTACTCAATCAGGTAAAAAGCTGAAGATGAAAGGGCTTGGAATGCCGTTATACAACAGACCTAATGAAAAGGGAGATTTGTATTTAACTATTGAGATTGAAATACCTACAAGACTATCCAGTAGAGAAAAAGAATTGTTCGAAGAATTAGCTTCTATAAGAAGATAGGTCCACTACTTAAGTAGACCTATTTCTCTTAGTCGTTGCATTAAAAATTCTTCTGCCGTAATATCTTCGTATTTTTTAGGATGATCTTCATCTACACAATTACCCAAACAGGAAAGGTCCACATCCGGTCTTGGATGCAAAAAGAAGGGCACAGAATATCTGGGAAGATGCATTTTTTCCTTTGGAGGGTTTACTACTCTATGCGTGGTAGAACTCAAACGATCATTAGTTAATCTTTGAAGCATATCTCCTACATTAACAACGATCTGATGAGGCTTTGGCTTAGCGGCGATCCAATCTCCCTGGGCATTTTTTACTTCTAACCCATCTGCACTTGCTCCAATCAGCAACGTAATCAGATTAATATCCTCATGTTCTGCAGCTCTTACGGCACCTTCTGGAACTTCCTCCGGATTTTCTACACCATAATAGTGAATAGGTCTAAGTATACTATTGCCATTGTGAATCTTATCGTCAAAATAGTGATGATCCAACCCCAAATAATCTGCTACCGCTCTTAAAAGGTGTTTGCCAGATTGTTCCAGAGACCGATATAAAGCAAGTCCGTATTCCTCTATCCCCGCTACTTCCTCTACAAACACATTCTCAGGATATTCTTTGTCTAATTCATCACCATCTTCTACCACCTGACCAATGTGATAAAATTCCTTTAGGTCGGCAGCTTTATTATTTTTAGCGTGCTCTTTTCCTTTGGAAGTATAGCCTCGTTGTCCAGCCAAGCCAGGGATTTCGTATTTATCTTTGATCTCTTGAGGGAGGTCGAAGAAAGTTTTGAAGGAATTATAGGCTTTATCTATCAATTCCTGAGGGACTCCATGGTTGTCTATAATGGCAAATCCGATTTTGGAAAAAGAATCTCCTAATTCATGGACAAATCGGGCTTTTTCTACTTCATTTCCTCTTAAGTATAGGTTTAAGTCAACAGTAGGTATACTCGTAAATTGCATACATTCGTCATTAGTGTTAAAGCGAACTTCCGACAATCCCTATTAAAACGCAAATGTTAATCCAATCGATTGAGGAGAAATTGTAATGTGAGATATCCATTCCCGAAGTTGGGGAGTAATTTTTTGGTGATACACTAAATATTGAATTGTATCAAATAATAATAGAAAAGATCCTTGTAATATCAATGAGTTTCCATATCCTTCCAATCTCACCGAAGGCTTATTCTGGCGGAGTCCTCGTTCCCTGAGATATAAACCTGTCATAATATAAGCTACATTTAAGCCATCATTGATAAGAAGAATTTTTTCTAGATTATGTTGTGCTTTGATAGATCCCCATACATCAAGCGCAGATGGGTCCGTATGGTAGCTTTGATAAATTCCGACCCCTGCTATCCCTAAATTAACTACCCCCCAGAAAAGATTCATTTCGTGAAAATAGGATCTTTTGCCCTCAGTAGTGCTTCTCAATATGCTACCACTAAGAATATTCCCTGCTGCCCATCCTCCCAGCACCCACATAGCATTCCTCGTTAACTGTATCCTTTCTGCATTAATTTCGGTGAGCGTTGCTTCTTCTTGTTGCCCGAACATATTGACCAGGAACAAAAAATTAAATGCCCACAATAGGAATAAGCGATTCCCCACTGTAACGAAAGGGCTTATATTTGCGTTTTTTTTCATGTCTGGTATTTAATAGGTTACCGGGGAATTTATTGCTCAATATTTCTTGCATCAAAACCTGCTAGCTCGCCTTCTTCCACTTGATAGAATATCTCTATGGGATTACAGCATACTTCACAATCTTCTATATATACTTGTGTTTCTTGGCTAATATCGAGAATCATTGAAATTTTTTGCCAACAATACGGGCAAATAAAAAAGTGTTCTAATTCCATCATAAGCGCAAATATTAAACAAATTATGCTCATAACTACTGAGAGAAGCTGTTTGTTAATTAGTTTATTGCTCTTATACGGCCTGCATTCATATTCACAACCTCAGCATACATTAACTTATCGTGGTTCAGTGATGGATCAGCAGGGGAATCCGCTTCCCTTTGCCAGCGTGGTGTCTGGTAATATGCGATATGGAACGTTAACTGATTCTACCGGTTTGTTCTCCCTAAGTTTACCCGCTGGAAGGTATGTTTTTTCCATTTCCTATTTGGGGTATAGGGCAGTGGAAGACACCATTGTCCTAAATCGAGAGGTACAAAGGGATTATCAATTAGAAGAGGAAGTGTTGGTGTTAGAAGAGGTGCTAATTACAGATGATGATCGTGATCCCGCCTATGGAATTATTCAATTAGCCATAAATCACAAAAAGGAAAATGCTACGCCATTTCCTGCCTATGCCTATGAAGCCTATACTAAAACTGCTGTCAGGTTTGCAGAAGAATTTGATAAAGAGGTGTTAAAAGGCATTCCTTTTGGAAGTACGGATGAAGATGAAGATCTGCCTCCAGAAGTACAGGCTGAGTTACTGTATTTAGCGGAAACTATGTCAGAAGTAAAAATCAGAACACCTGACAAAGTGAACGAAACGATCAAATATTCTAAAGTGAGCGGAGACTCTGAGCAGTTCAGCTTTTTCGGTAACCTTATGCATCGATTTACTCCATATGAAAATCGGATTGTCATGGAAAATGTGGCAGATAGAGGGGTTGTTTCTCCTTTAGCCGACAATTCCTTTTCTTATTATCGCTTCAAACTATTGGGGACAAAGACTGAGAAAAATTCGACCTCTTACAAAATTAAGGTAAGTCCAAAACAGCCTCATTATGCTGCTTATCAGGGAGTTATTTATATAGTGGATTCAACTTATGCCGTTAAGGAGCTGGATTTTTTATTGACCGGAGAGCAAATCTCTTTGCTGGATACCCTTAGAATCAGACAAGAATATCAGCTCGTTTCTGACGCCTGGATCCTATTTCAATCCAGGCTTAATTTTTCGTTTGCTTTCCAATTATTCGGCCGGGAACTCCCGTTTGAGGGATATACACAGTCTATTTTGTCTGATTATGATATAAAACCGCAGTTTGAAAAAAAATCTTTTGGTGGGGAGATCCTGGCTATTTCGGATAGTGCCTTGGTGAAAGACAGTAGTTTTTGGACCTTGAATCGACCTATTCCATTAACGATTAATGAGCAATTGGACTATCAGTTTAAAGATAGTGTAGAACAGGTAAGGCAATCTCCTGAATATCTGGATTCGTTAAGCAGAGATAGCCGAAAATTAAGTTGGGGAGATTTAATTTCTGGCAAAACCATTACAAATTATCGGACTAATATCTCTTGGCGGTTATTTTCTCTGATAGATGAAACCGGATTTAATGCTATTGAAGGCTATTATTTGAGCAGTGGGTTGGGGTATAGTAAGATGTGGGACAATGAGCAAATGCTGAGTGTAGAAGGCAAGGTGAGGTATGGATTTGCCAGGGAAAGACTCAATTATCAAATGAAGCTTCAATGGGAATCCGCTAAAAGCCGGGGATTGCGCATTTCTGTCAGAGGGGGGGATTATGTGAGTGAATTTAGCAGGTTCAATCAGATTTCTCCATTAGTTAATACTTTATACTCGCTATTCGTCAAGCAAAGCTTTGTTCGTCTATACAGGAAGCAGTTTGTGGAGGCTAATTATTCACAGGAATGGTTTAATGGCTTTACGGTAAGACTAAATGCCCGATTTGAAGATCGTTTTCCTCTAGCAAATCGATCGGATTACAGCTTTTTCAGAGATGATCGTACATATGACCCAAATTTATCGATTCCTGAGCATAGCGCATTTATCACATCTATAGAATTGACCTATCAGCCTTTTAATACATATATAAGAACTCCTAAAGGCAATATTTCTTTAGGATCTGATTGGCCTGTTATCTCTGCTACCTACACTCAGGGTGATCCCCAATCGGATGGGCAATATGCTGATTTCGCTCAAATTCAACTTGGGTTATCGCATGATATTGAACTTGGCGTGCTGGGGCAGAGTAAGTGGAAGGTGCAATTGGGGACATTTCTGAGAAATGATAACGTTTTCCTGCCAGATGTTTTCCATTATAAAGGTAATGAAACGATATTTAAGGGGGAGGCTTACGATGAATTTTTTCTCATGCCTTATTACACTTTTGCTTCCGATAAAAATTATGTAGAAGCTCATTTTGAACATGGATTCGAAGGTTTTTTAATGAGTCAACTTCCAGGAATCAGAAAATTGAAATTGCGGGAATATCTTGGATTTCATCTTCTATCACAGGAAAACCGAAGGGCTTATATAGAACTTCATGCCGGGCTTGCTGGCCGTGCATTCAAATTAATTCCGCTTAGAGCAGACGTGCATTTGAGATTAAGCAACAATGAAATAGGGGATAAGTGGGGAGGAACCATCACTATTCCATTTTAGTCTTGGATATTTCATAAAATCGAAATCCTTTCATATGTTACAATTCCCACCAAATAGACCTGAGCTTAATTGGGTAGGCACAATTATTTTTTTATGTTGTAGTAAATAATCAGCTCTTTGAATTTTTATGATCTCGCTATTTTTTTGATCAAAGTAAATCTCATTAGCGAGATAGTTAAGCACTAGCCCTAAGATGATGTGAGAATGATAGAATAGAAGATGTAATAATGGAAGGTATAAATATATTAGGTTACAATTGCATCCAGCTAATGCATGTAAGGTTTTTATTAGTTTTAAGCTGCCTTGTCTCTGTTAATTGTCCAGGATTGCTCTTAAGTCAAGTTGTTATAAAAGACCATTATTCTGATGAAGGGGGTCAACTTTCAAAAGATAACGGCATCATTCCAACAACTGATATTCATATTGAAAGAGGATATACCATTGAAATTTATCCATACCGCAGTAGAGGAGGTTCACTTACCGATCCTCACGAAATGGCGGAATATCATATAGTCCAACGAGGTCAGACCTTATACAGAATAGGTCAAATTTATAATGTTTCGGTAGAGAAGATCCAGCAACTGAACGGCATACATAATACCGTTATTTTTCCAGGTCAAAAATTGCTTATCAGGAAGCGTAAAGTTCCAGAAGTGCAATATTATGATCAGCAAGCTCAGGTAGTACCTGCTTCTAGTTCCTCAGTTAGATATACTCAAACCTCAGGGAGTGGTAGTACGTCTCATCAAAATTCGTCTTCTGGATCTTCTTATCCTGCAAATTATCAAATGGGAGCTTATGAGAATACCCATGCCGGGCAATTCAATTACGAAACTCAGCAAAATGCAGATGCTTATGTGATGTCTGATAAGGTGAATCCAATGTTTAAATCCAGAAGAGAAGATTTACCCGTTACGACGGCTTACGGTCCGAAATTAAGAACATTACACATAGGTGTATCTCAATATCAAGATGTTAAAATTCCTCCGCTAAGGTTTGCCCGTAATGATGCTATTCAAATGCGACATATTTGGAAAATGCAACAGGGGAAAACATTCGGAACTGCTGATTGTCAATTATTGTCTGGGGCACAAACTACTTATCATGAAATTTTGAATGCTATCAGCAATTTAGGTAAAGGAACGACATCTCAGGACTTGATTGTGATATCTATTTCAGGACATGCTATTGTGGTAAATAATGAACTCAGAATTTTACCTTCGGACTACTTTCTCAATGTCCCTGAGCATAATTACTTAACAACCAGTAGTATATTAAAAGCATTGAATAAAGACTACGCGCGTATTCTGCTCATTTTAGATGTATGTTATAGCGGGCAGGCGGGATATGATTTTGCACCCTTACTGAATGAAAATAAACAGGTTGCAGTTTTTGCTTCTTCCAGGTCTGATGAAAGGTCCACTGAACATATTACCTGGCAACATGGAGCATTTACCCGAGCTATGTTGGAGGGTGCTTATGGTTATGCTGATATTAATCAGGACTCCTGGATAAGTTTAACAGAATTACAGTTTTATATTCAATCCAGAGTAAGGGATATAACACATAACTCTCAGCATGCAAATTCCCCAATTAACTTTTTAGGGGATATCATATTGTTCAGGCACATTAAATAGCTATGGTGATTCTACCTTAAGCATCATTCATATCAATCATACTGACGATGAATTTATGTAGGGAGGCAATATGTGAGTATTGCCTCCTTAGGTATATTATAACATTTGCCAAATAATACCTTTATATCGTTCTGGATGTACTTAAATTAAGGTTGATAATCATGTGAACAAGCTTGGACCTCATTTTCTTCTCCTCCTATTTTACCCGTTTCCCATGCTTAATCACCATATCTACTTTTTGAAGGAGCGCTATATGTCTCAGTACATCTCCTTTAACTGCAATGATGTCTGCATATTTACCTTCACTGATAGTACCTACTTCATTATCTACTCCCATTATTTTTGAGGGCCAATAGGTAGCAGACTTAATAGCATACATTGCATCTAATCCAAATTCGTTTACCCATACATCCAGTTCGTGCCAGGTAGATTGGCAGTGGAACTTCATCGGAATTCCACTGTCAGTTCCTATCAAAAGCACTACACCAGCGTCTTTTAATTGTTTTACTTTCGTTTCCAGCGTAGGCTTTCTGCTTGGGGTAAGTTGAAAATATGGTAACCTCCCTGGATATCGAATAGAATTTTCAATATCTGCGATGATGTCAGGCGTTAGGCCTTCGTGCCAACAATCATTATCTAATTCTTCAGGATGATCTCTTTTGTATTCATAATTGTAAAGCCCCTCTACCGTAGGAGTCCAATAAAGTGGGCCCAGATTCATTTGAGCGGTTCTTTCTCGTATCATTTCCAGAATCTCTTCAGGATAAAATGGCGCAGAAGATAAACCTGTATGCTCGAAACAATCGACTCCTGCCTTCATTCCTCTTCGAATTTCTTCAGGTCTATGAGAATGCGCTACTACTGTCAGGCCATGTTTATGTGCTTCATCCACTACCGCTTCTACTTCCTCCATGGTCATTTGGTCCTGGTCTATGAGTTTAATACAATCTACGCCTGCATCTGCTAAGGTGCGGACTTTATTTCTTCCATCTTCAGGTCCCTTTACCCCCCATCTAAACAATTCGGTACCAGGGTAAGGTTTATGCTGAATAAAGGGGCCAGAAACATATAGGGTAGGGCCTTCTAATTCACCTTCATTAATAGCATTTCTAACCGAAATAATCTCTTCAAGGGGCGCTCCCAAATCCCTGGCACTGGTCACTCCAGCCATAAGTAGTTGCCTGGCAGACGCTGGCATAATAACCTCCTTAAATAAGGCGGGATATGCTGTGTCCCAATGAGCATAATCCGCATGTCCATTAATCATTAGATGAACATGCATATCCCACAATCCAGGCAGAACACTCATGCCTTCAGTAGAGATTTTCTCGGCAGTGGGAGGGATATCTATATGACCTACCTGACCAATGGCTTTTATGCGATCTCCTTCAATTAAAATGACACTATTTTGAAGAGGAGTGCCTCCAAATCCATCAATGAGGGTCCCTCCGATTAAAGCTTTCTCTTGACCAAAAGAAAGGAGGAGAAATGGTAGCCAGAAAATGGCTGTAAGGTATAGCGATTTTTTCATATCAGTAAGTGAATAATAGTAGCCATATATTTGGTAGTCAAGATATTAACTCAGTTTACCTCAAATCCTTTTTCCGTATTTTGACAGTAAATGAATTACTTGGTCCACTTTCGTTATGAAGCCTGTTTAAGGCTGTCACCAAATAGGTATATCTTCCTGCCTCAGTAACCTCTGTGTCCAGATAAACAGTCTTTTTTTCTCTCACTTTAGCAATTAAAAATGCAGGATCAGAAGTACTTTGAGCAGCTCTTCCTTCAAAACGATAAACGGCATAATAAGCGGCTGGATTAGGTTTGTCGGAATCTTCCCAACTTAGTAAAATTCCTTTTTTTTGAACGGATGCTTCCAGATTAATAGGAGGAAGGGAAGACACTCCTTCTAACCAAAACATACTTGGAACAATAGTATTGAACTTGTATTGCTCTTGAGTGAGGGAATCTCTCACGCCTAAAGGATTATCCATTAAAATTTTCGATCTAAAATAGATACTTCCTTTAACTTCTTCAAAGGTTCTATCCAATCTAAGTTGGTCCAGTAACTCAGAAGGTTTTGACCAGTTGATGTCTGAATTATTATTTACTTTAAATACGGCCTTCCCAATGTACACGTGTTTCCCAAAAGAATTCTGGGTCCACCACTTTATTAAGGTATCGTAATTTGCAGGAGGATATCCAATGCTAAAATAGAGTTGTGGGGCTACGTAATCTAGCCACCCTCTTGCCAGCCAGGTTCTTACATCTGCGTGGAGGGCATCATAGCTGGTAGTACCTGCTTGCGTATCTGATCCGATGGGATCCTCTCGCTTGTTGCGCCAAATGCCAAAAGGGCTAATACCGAATTTGACGTAAGGCTTGGCAAGTTTTATGCGATTACTGAGGGTACGAACAAATTGGTCAATATTATTGCGCCTCCATGCAAATTGGTCCTCATAAATTCGGCCATAATTGGCATAGCTTACAGAATCAGGAAATGGAACACCAGCTACGGGATAAGGATAAAAATAATCGTCCAGGTGAACTCCATCGATATCGTATCTGTTGACGACATCAATAATAAGGTCAATGACATATTCTCTTGCATTGGGAATTCCCGGATCCAGGTATAGCTGATTTCCATATTCTACTACCCAATCAGGTCTGGTTATGCTTATATGTTTTATACTCAATAAGTTACCTAAATTGGCGTTTAACAGAACCCGAAAAGGATTAAACCAGGCATGAAATTCCATTCCCCTTTTATGAGTTTCTTCTATCATGAAAGTTAATGGGTCATACCAGGGTTCAGGTGCTCTTCCCTGCTGACCAGTCAGGTATTGGGACCAGGGTTCTGTAGCAGAATAATAAAATGCATCTCCAGCAGGTCTTACCTGTACGAATACTGCATTGATTCCTTGTTGTTGATGTTGATCAAGGAGGAATCGAAATTCCTCCTTTTGTTGTTCTGATGTTAAGCCTGGAATCGAGGGCCAGTCTAAATTTTTAACGGTTGCGATCCAAACTCCTCTCAATTCCCTTTTAGGATCTGGTTGGCCATAGGATTGACAATAAATGAACAGGTACAATAGGCTAAAAGCTACGTAGGAGCAAGATAAATTTCTCATATGTTATATCTGACAAATGCTTCAATCGCTTCATATTCAGGTAATCCCAGTTTGTCATAAAGTTTGGCTGTTCCTCTATTCCTATCTTCCGCTCTTTGCCAAAACTCTCTGGGGTCATTACCTGGAAACAGGGCACTATCCTTTTGAGATTGATGCTTAAAAATAGCTTTTCGTTTTCTGCGTAACTCTAAAGGACTAATAGGTACTGCCATCTCAATTTCATCAATTCCCCATTCCTGCCATGCACCTCTGTATAACCAAACCCAACAATCCTTCACCCACTCTTCCTCTTTCAATCGATCCAATGCACTGAAAATAGCCTGTAAACACACTCTGTGGGTGCCATGTGGATCGGATAAATCCCCTGCGGCATAAATTTGATGAGGTTTTACCTCTTGTAACAAATCTATAATAATTTGAACATCTTCTTCACCTATAGGCTTCTTTTTTACTTTTCCCGTCTCATAAAAGGGCATATTGAGGAAATGAGCCTGATTATCTGGAATGCCACAGTACCTACAGGCCGATTTTGCTTCTCCTTTTCTAACTAAACCTTTAATTTGTTGAATTTCAGAAGTGTCTGGTTGGCCTGGCTTCTTCTTTTTGAGATATTCTCTACTTGCTTTATACAATTCTTCGATTTCTGACTCTCCCTGACCGATCATTTTACTAAAATCGAGGGCAAAATCAATAAATCTAATGGCATCATCGTCAAATACAGCAATATTTCCAGAGGTTTGATAGGCTACATGAACATCATTTCCCTGATCAACTAACCTAATGAGCGTCCCTCCCATAGAGATGACATCATCATCAGGATGAGGACTAAAAATGACTACGCGTTTGGGAAAAGGATGAGCTCTTTCAGGTCTATGGGTGTCATCGGCATTTGGTTTCCCTCCGGGCCAACCTGTAATCGTATGTTGAAGGGTATTAAAGATTTCTATATTGATATTGTAAGCAGATCCTCTGGAGGTAATGAGGTCCGTCATTCCATTTTCTGTATAATCTTCATCTGTCAACTTTAGAATAGGCTTATCCACTTTCCCACAAAGCCATACCACCGCTTTCCTGGTTAATTTCTCGGTCCATTCACAGGCACCCACCAGCCAGGGGGCATCGCTCCTGGTCAATTTCGCAGAAGCAGCTTCATCCAGGATAATTTGTGCATTCGAATGTGTTTGAAGGTAGGTAGCAGGAACTAACTCTGTCACGGGACCTTCTACTGCTTGTTTAATTACTGGTGCTTTTCCCTCTCCCCACGCCATCATGATGATCTGCTTTGCATCGAGAATAGTTCCTACTCCCATCGTAATAGCTCTTCTGGGAACATTTTCTTCACGGAAAAAATCACTGGCAGCATCTCTGATCGTTTTTTGATCCAGTGCGATCAACCTGGTGCGGGATTGCCTGGTAGATCCTGGTTCATTAAAACCGATATGGCCGCTTCGACCAATTCCCAAAATTTGCATATCGATTCCTCCGGCCTGATTAATCAAGTGTTCATATCTGGCACAATATTCAGAGATTTGTTCCAGTTCCAAGGTTCCATCAGGAATATGTACATTTCTCATATCTATATCGATATGGTCGAAAAGGTATTCCTTCATAAATCTCACATAACTCTGCAATGCATCTGGTTTGATAGGATAATATTCGTCCAGATTAAAGGTAATGACATTCCTAAAGCTTAATCCTTCCTCTCTGTGCATGCGAACTAATTCGGCATAAACCGAAGTAGGAGTAGAACCAGTAGCAAGTCCCAACACAGCCATTTCTTCCCTCGCTTGCTTACTTCTGATTAAGGTAGCAATGCGGTTAGCTACCTCTCTGGAAGCGGTACTTGAATCAGGATACACTTCAACAGGTAATCTTTCAAATCTTTCAAAAGTTCTGTAAGACTGTAGCGTGTTTGTTAGCATAATGATGGTAATTAGCGTATAATTGGTGATAGAAGGTTAATATATTTTGATTCCTGCCTCTCTATAGGGCGTAAGAATATCATCCTGAGGATTGAGATCTGTGATAAGTGTATGAAGCTGATGAATCTCAGCAGCTTTATACGGATTTAAGGTCTCCAGTTTCTCAGAAATAGCCATTGAAACCAAATGCTGAGAGGCTTCTACGATAGCTCTTTTTACCTTTACCTCTTCCCAGTCCAGCTCTGTAATTCCATGCTCATGGTGAATGCTCCTTGTCCCCAAAATACCTATATCTGCTCTGAGATGGCGGAACGCACTTAACACTTCCAATCCGACGGTAACTTTGGCACTTTTTAACAATTTCCCCCCCGCAAACACAATCTGAATATGGGGATGCTCAGAGAGTAGGGCGGCTATAGGTAGGCTATTAGTGAAAATAGTTATTCGTAACTCTTGAGGCAGTCTTCTCGCTAATTCCAGATTGGTGGTTCCTCCATCCATGATGACTACCTGATGATCTTTAATTAGAGTAATCGCTTTTTCAACAATAGCAATCTTATTCTCTAACGCATAAATTTCCCTTTCCTGATAGCTAGAGGGATTTAACGAATTCGCTATTGCCCCACCGTGAACTTTTCGTAGTTGCCCCAGATCTGCTAATTCCTTGAGATCCCGTCGGATAGTGTCTTCAGATACCGTTAATGATTGACTTAACTCTGAAGTGAGCACTTTCTTTTGTTTGCGTACCTCTGCTAGGATAAAACTCAATCGCTCCTCTTTAAGCATATGTGCTTGTTTTATCTTGTTTATGCCTCAATAATACAAAATAATTTAATTGTATGCCGTTTTTTGCGGATAAATTTTAAATATTATTTTTTATTATGCATGAATATGCGTTTATGTGCGGTTTGTGTTATCTATTTGTTAAGAAATTTGAGGAAATCCTTAATTTATACTAATATTCAGCATTATCTATAATTTACCGTGTGTGCCACTAATCTCAGCGATGTTTCCATCCATATCTTCGGATAAATATATATGTGCCGTCATCTTGTTAATCATATCCTTCATTTTTACGGTGAATGGGCAGGACGTATACCACAAAGAGGGGGGAATTGAGTCCTTAAGCATGGGATGGAGTGAGCAGAAACGCATATTAAAAGAGGTATATTTGATCAAGAACGATAACGGTTTAGTTCCGCTTCAGGATTTGTACAAAAAAAGAATGGCGGTGGTATCGTTAGGGCAGATTGATATAGGAGGATTCAGGAAAATGGCCGATCGCTACAAGAAATTGCCCTATATTCATATAGATCATGGCCCACAATTAAGAGATAATGAGGTATGGAAAGATTCTTTAAGCGCTTTTGATGTATTAATTTGGTGTTTGGATATGGGGGCGGCAGCTTCTATTTTTTCGTCAGATATAGGTACTTTTGTTCATGGTCCTCGGCATGTAGTTATTGCTTTTAATTCACCACCGAAAGAGACATTACCCCCCCTGAATGAACTATCCAGCGCCTGCTTATTGGCACGAAATAACAAGCCTATTACACAGGAACTGACAGCCCAATTTATTTTCGGTGGTATAAGTCATGCTTCTGATACTTCCTGGAACAAAAAAGAGAGATTATCATTTGGATCTGCCGCTTCTTTTGGGTGGAACGATAGCCTACTTCACTACAAGGTAGACTCCATCATGCATCACGCGATTTCAGAAGGTGCTTTTCCGGGAGGACAATTACTGATGGCGGTCAAAGGTAAGGTCATTCTCCACAAAACCTATGGATACCATACGTATGATAGTTTAAAAAGCGTACAATGGGATGATGTCTATGATTTAGCTTCCATTACCAAAATTTCAGGACCATTGCCGATGATTATGAAACTCGTTGAAGAGGAAAAAATATATTTAGATGATCCGATGAGTAAGTATTGGAAGGATTTTCAACGAAAAGATAAACGAGGGTTGACCTGGAAAGAAATATTAGCACATCAATCTGGGCTACAACCCTATATCGTTTATTGGGAGAAAACGGTCAAGAAAAAAGGCGCATATAAGAAGAAATGGTATAGTACTGAAGCTGATGAGAATTATTCCATTGAAATACAGCCCAATTTGTATTTATCTCAGGATTTTACCGATCGCATTTTTAAAGCGATTCGAAAGTCTAAGGTAGAAAAGGAGCCCTCTTACGTTTACTCGGGATTGAGCTTTCTTATTTTTCCCAGTATTATTTCAGGATTAAATGGAGCATCATTTGAAGAAGATTTATATACCCAATTTTACCGTCCATTAGGGGCAGATTTGTTGGGATATAGACCTGCGAAAAGATTGCCTTTAGATCGAATTGTACCAACAGAATGGGATTCGGTATACAGAAAACAATTAGTAAATGGATATGTGCATGATGAGGCTGCTGCTATGTTTAATGGAGTCTCTGGTAATGCAGGTCTTTTCAGTAATGCGAATGATCTGGCTAAATTGATGCAGATGTATGTTCAGATGGGTCAATATGCAGGGCGCAGGTATATCGCTGATTCTGTTGTAGACTTATTTACTTCTTATCAATATCCCGAACAGCAAAACAGAAGAGGACTAGGATTCGATAAACCCTTGCTAGAAGAAAGGGAGAATGGATATATTGCCCCGGAAGCTGGTAGAGAAAGCTTCGGTCATTCGGGATTTACAGGAACTTTTGCATGGGCAGATCGCGAGGAGGGGAAAATGATTATTTTATTGACAAATAGAGTATATCCCTCCAGAAAAAGAAGAAAACTATACGAATTAAATATCAGGCCTTCCCTTCATTCCTTAATGTATCATCCGGAAATAACGGGCGAAAAAAACAACGAGGAATAAAGAAAGGTTTATTCATTGTAATTGGAAGGAAAAGCTTACTATGAAACAATTTCAATCCAGAAATCTCAAAAAGAAATACGAGCTTGGAAAATTTGCTGACTTATATCAAAGTGAATTTTTGACGGATATAAAAAGCTCCTCTACTAAAGAAAGCAGATTTTCTCCGATCAACCTCGATTTTGGTACATTAAAAGTTTCTGTCGCCAGGCATTTTGGATTCTGCAAAGGGGTGGAAAATGCGATAGAGGTGGCCTATGAAACCTTGGAAATGTTTCCCGACAAGCAAGTATACATGATTAGTGAACTTATTCACAATCCTTTCGTGAATCTTGATTTACATCAAAGAGGACTAAAATTTATTAAGACCTCTAATGGTAAGCAGTTAATTCCCTGGGAAGAAATACATTCAGATGATATTGTGATAACTCCGGCTTTTGGAGCTACGCTAGAGGATCAGGAAAGGTTGAAGCACATAGGAGTAGATCTCAAAGCCTGGAATGCTACGTGTCGATTTGTAGAAAATGTTTGGTTGAGAGCGGAAGAGTTAGGGCAAAGAGGATTTACGATCATTGTTCACGGGAAGTTTCTTCATGAAGAAACGAGGGCTACCTTTTCACACAGCAGGCAGAATTCTCCTACCTTGGTTGTGAAGGATTTGAAAGAGGCTGAATTATTATGCGATTTCATTTTGGGTAGAAAAGATTGGGACACTTTCGATGAGTTTTTTGGAGGTAAATATTCGGAAGATTTTGTTCCTGAGAGGGATATGGATCGTTTAGCCGTTGTCAACCAAACGACTATGCTGGCGTCTGAAACTGCTGAAATTTCTGAATTACTCAAAGAGGGCATGAAGATAAAGTTTGGGGAGGCTAACATTGATAATCATTTCGCGAATACCAGAGATACACTTTGTTACGCCACTAAAAATAATCAGAATGCCACAGAGAAGTTATTAGAAGTACCTGCTGATTTTGCCATCATTGTAGGGGGGAGAAATAGTTCGAATACCTCACATCTGGTAGAGTTAGCGGAAGAACATTTAGCTACTTACTTTATTGCTTCTGAAGCAGATATACTTTCTCAGGAGGCCATTCTACACTATGATTTCAGGACTAAAAATGAGATAAACATCTCGCCGTATATTCCAGAAAAAGATGTTGTACATGTGCTGATAACCAGTGGAGCTTCTTGTCCTGATGCCATTGTCGAAAGAGTCATAAAAAAGTTGGTTTCCCTAATCCCTGGAACCAAATCTAATGAAGTGGTAATGCTTCCATATAGGAACACAGAAGAAGAGCCCTCCTCTTAAGTGTATAATTATTCCCCTTTCCAGGTCAAACATACTACATATAAAAAGGTAAGGATTCTATAAAAATAGGAGGTATTTAAGAAGGGATTTTCTTCCATGTAGATATACCCTTTATCTTAAAAAGCTGATTTAATGGTGAAAAGCTTTGGGAAAATTACCAGTTGTATAAAAAGTTAACAATAAGTTAACAGCTCATCAAATCTCTCATTTTATGAAAAGTGTTAGATTTTCGTTTATTTTAACATGAACATAATCAATCTAATTTCATGAAGCAAATATTCAAGCTTTGTATCATTTTTGCAGCAAGTTTGGCATGTCTAGGTCTTATTCAAGCTCAAGATCAACCTATAAGCGTTGCTAATGCCCGGCTGGCAGCAGATGGAGATACAGTGACCATTTCGGGAATAGTAACCAGAGCAAAAGGGCGCCTTGCTTACGTGCAAGATGTTTCTGCAGGTATAGCCATTTTTCAAACCTCAGGCGAATTTAGAGATTCTGTAGAATCAGAAGGTATTTCGAGAGGAGATTCTATACTTATTACTGGACAGAAAACTACATTTAATGGCCTTGAAGAAATCGTACCTGTTAGTTTTTCCGTTGTTTCAGATTCTGCATCCTTCTTTCCCGTCTCTCAAACAATTGAAATTTCAGACATTCTGGCTAATGGTGAGTCATTTGAAAGTGAAATAATTCGAATAGAAGATTTATCCACAAGTGCACAGGGAACATGGGATCCCAGTTTTACCTACACGCTTTTCGGACCAGCTAATAGTATATCTTTAAGAACACCTGCAGCTGATGATACAGATATTGATGGTTTGCCTATTCCAGAAAGATCCTTCACTTTTGAGGGTATTTTAGGCGTTTTTGAAATTAACGGTCAAACTAATTTTCAGTTAACCCCTATTGATGCAACTGATATTATCCTCGATGTGTTGCCCACAGATTACACACTAACTATTTTACATAATAATGATGGTGAGTCTCAAATAGTAAGTACCAGTGGAGAGCCCGATTTTGGGGGAGTGGCGAGGTTTAAGGCATTAGTGGACTCTCTCAGGGCTGCTGGGCAAGGAGAAAACGAAGGTGTTATCACCTTATCTTCTGGAGATAATTTTCTGGCGGGACCTGAATTTAATGCGAGTTTAAATCGCGCACCAGGATTACCTCTTTATGACGCGATCGTGGCTGATAGCCTCAATTATGACGCCTTAGCCATAGGAAATCACGATTTTGATTTTGGGCCCGAAATCCTGGCCAGATATATTTCTGAGATATCAGTATCTTCTCCCCCTTTTGTGTCGGCCAATTTAACCTTCTCTGATGAGCCTTTGTTACAAGCATTAGTTGATGAAGGCAGAATCGTTCCTAGCACCATTATTACCTTAGAAGACGGAGAAGAAATAGGAATCGTTGGAGCTACCACCCCAAATCTGCCCTTCATCGCAACTCCTGGCGATGTAGAAGTGCTTCAAAATGTCGCCGAATTAGTTCAGGCGGAGGTCAATGCGCTTATTGCTGATAGTGTTAATAAGATAATTCTGATAAGTCATTTACAAGGAATAGGCGAGGATACCTCTTTATTAGCAGGTTTAACGGGAATTGATATAGCCATAGCGGGAGGGGGAGATGAGTTGCTGGCAAATGAAGGAGATCTTTTACTTCCTGGCGATGAAATTCAGGGGCCTTATCCTCTGGTAGTTCCTGATGCGAATGGAGATGATGTATATGTAGTTACTACCTCTGGAAGTTACGGATATGTAGGAAGACTGATTGTGGAATTTGATGAAGAAGGAACGGTAGTCAGTATTGGAACTGAAAGTGGTCCGGTAAGAGTTAGTGGGGTAGCACCTGATGGAGTAGCAGGAGATCCTGGTTTACAATCGAGCGTAGTAGATTCTATTGTAGCTGAACTGGATGATCTGGCAAATAATGTGATTGGTACTACGGAAGTAAGTTTAGAAGGTAGAAGAGATAGCATCCGCTTTGTTGAAACAAATTTAGGAAATCTCATTGCTGATGCCTTTTTATGGCAGTCTAATCAGTTGGCAGCCAATTTTGACGCACCGCAAGCAACAGTAGCTTTGGCGAATGGAGGAGGGATCAGAAATGACAATCTCATTCCCGCAGATACCAATCTAACGGAGTTACTTACTTTTGATATCCTTCCTTTCCCCAATTTCATGACAATAGTGGAGGACATTAGTCCAGTTCAGTTCAAAGAGATTATGGAAAATGCAGTTTCCAGAGTAGATGGTACGGATGGAACGGGAAGATTTGCTCAGATCGCCGGGTTTAATATGGAGTATAATATTTTCGCTCCAGCCAGACAGGCAGATGAAAATGGAGTTGTTTCCCAAAGAGGATCCAGAGTAAGAACAATTACCTTGAGTGATGGGACACCTATTGTAGAAGATGGGCAAGTATCAGAAGGAGCACCTAATGTGAATATAGCTACGGTAGACTTTTTAGCAGGAGGAGGGGATCAATATCCGCTAGATACGGCGAATTTTACGATTCTCGGAGCTTCTTACCAGCAAGCCTTATTCAATTTCATTACTCAGGAATTGGGTGGAGTGGTTACAGCAGAAGATTATCCTGAAGGAGGTGAAGGCAGGATCGTAGAGGGAGATAATACGGCTTTTTTCCAACTGACCATTTTACACAATAATGACGGAGAATCTCAACTGATCAGTGCTAGTGGAGAACCGGATTTTGGAGGTGCTGCACGTTTTAAAACTGTATTAGATTCTTTAAGAGCAGAAGCAGATGTAGAAAATGCTGGGACCGTTACGCTATCTTCGGGAGATAATTTCCTTCCTGGACCTGAGTTTAATGCCAGCCTTAGAAGAGCCGAAGGATTACCATTCTATGATGCAGTAGTGATCGATAGTTTAGGATATGATGCATTGGCAATAGGAAATCATGATTTGGACTTTGGTCCTGATATTCTGGCAGATTTTATCAATGATGTGTCAGTAACTCAACCTGTTTATTTAAGCGCTAATCTTGATGTTAGTCCTGAACCCAGGTTAGATAGCTTAGTTACAGATGGTAGAATTGCCGCTAGTGCCATAGTGAACAAAGGAGGAATGGATATTGGGATTATTGGAGCTACTACGCCCAACCTACCGTTCATTTCCAGTCCAGGAGATATCATAGTTCTTCAGGATGTAGCTTCTATTGTACAGGCTGAGGTTGATTCATTAATTACTTTAGGAGTTGATAAAATTATTCTTATTAGCCACTTACAGGGAATTGGAGAGGATACGGCGCTTGTTAGCAATCTTACAGGAGTAGATGTGGCTATTGCTGGTGGAGGAGATGAATTATTAGCTAATCCTGATGATCTATTACTTCCTGGAGATACTGCGGTGGGACCTTATCCGCGTATTGTACCTGATGCTAATGGAGATCCGGTATATATAGTTACTACTGCTGGATCTTATGGATATGTAGGAAAATTAGTCTTATTCTTTGATGAACAGGGAAATGTTGTAGGACCAGATCCTTCTAGTGGCCCTGTCAGAGTGAGTGGAACAGGGGAAGATGCTGTAGCGCCTGATCCGGGACTTCAATCAAATGTGATCGATTCAGTATCGGCCTTTGTGGATGATTTAGCGCAAAATATTATTGGTACCACTGAAGTAGCACTGGATGGGCAGCGAAGCAGTATCAGGTTTGTAGAAACCAATCTTGGGAATATGATTGCTGATGCTTTCCTATGGCAAGCGAATCAATTAGCAGCTGAATTTGGGACCGATTCTGCTGATGTGGCTATCGGAAATGGAGGAGGAATCAGAAATGATAATATTATCCCCGCCGATACCAATATCACAGAATTATTGACTTTCGACATATTACCTTTCCCTAACTTTATTACAGTAGTAGAAGAACTGAGCCCTGCGCAATTCAAGCAGTTAATGGAAAATGCAGTATCTCGGGTGGATGGAACAGATGGCACGGGAAGATTTGGGCAAATAGCAGGATTTGAGGTAGTATATACTTCTTTGAACAATCCTATCGAAATAGATGAAGAAGGGAACATTCTCAAAGAAGGGAATCGCATTATTTCTATTACCCTGGAAGATGGAACTCCTATTGTGGAGGAGGGATTAGTAGTTCAGGGAGCACCAAATGTAAATGTAGCTACAGTAGATTTCCTTGCCAGAGGTGGCGATCAATATCCATTCGGAGATGCTTCATTTACGTTGCTGGGGACCACTTACCAACAGGCATTATTTAATTATATCATTAACGGATTGAATGGAATAGTTACCTCCGAAGATTATCCTGAAGGAGGTGAGGGAAGAATCATTGAAGATGATAATACTGCGCTTACTTTGACCATTTTCCATAACAATGATGCTGAGTCTCAGATTATCAATTCAAGTGATTCAGAAGACTTTGGGGGAGCTGCCAGATTTGTGGCTGTATTAGATTCGCTTCGTCGCATCGCTTCTGATGATACTTCTTCTACTATGACCCTTTCCTCAGGGGATAACTTCCTGGCAGGACCTGAGTTTAATGCAAGTCTGAATCGAGCAGCAGGTTTACCGATTTATGATGCTGTTATTGTAGATAGTATAGGATATGATGCATTAGCTATTGGGAATCACGAATTTGACTTTGGTCCTGAATTATTAGCCAGATTTATAGGAGATGTATCCGTTTCTCAACCTTCGTTTTTATCAGCGAATCTCAATTTCACAGGAGAGCCTAGTCTACAAGCTTTAGTAGATAATGGTCGCATAGCTTCCAGTGTTATCGTAACAGTAGAAAGTGGGGATTCTGTAGGGGTGATCGGAGCTACTACGCCTAATCTTGCTTCTATTTCTACCCCTGGGGGTGTTACCGTAAATCCTGATGTTCAACTCCTGGTACAGGCTGAAATCGATAGTTTACTTGGTTTAGGAGTGGATAAAATTATTCTGATTAGCCATTTACAGGGAATAGGAGAGGACACTGCATTGATCAGAACATTAAGTGGAGTCGATGTAGCTATTGCTGGAGGGGGATCTGAGTTACTGGCAAATTCTGATGATCTACTATTACCTGGCGATTCTGCTACAGGGCCTTACCCATTGGTAGTTCAGGACGCTGATGGCAGAAATGTTTCAGTAGTTACTACTTCGGGAGATTATGAATATGTAGGTAGATTGATCGTAAGATTTGATCAAGCAGGAAATGTATTAGGGTTCAGTCCAGAGAGTGGTCCTGTAAGAGTAAGTGGGGTAGCACCTGATGGAGTAGCACCAGATGATGCTGTTCAGACAAATGTGGTGGACTCTGTGCGTATTTCTGTAGATTCTTTGATTGCGAATGTTATTTCAAGAACCGAAGTAGATTTAAATGGTCTGCGTTCTGAGATACGCTCTCGAGAAACTAATTTAGGGAATTTGATTGCTGATGCTTTTTTATGGCAGGCTAACCAATTAGCCGCAGATTTCAATTCTGATACAGCTACGGTAGCGATTGGTAATGGAGGAGGCATCAGAAACGATAACATCATTCCTGCTAATTCCGATATGACAGAATTCCAGACATTCGAAATTCTCCCATTTTCAAATTTCATTACTATTGTTCGAGAAATCTCTCCCCAACAATTTAAAGAAATCATGGAGAATGCTGTTTCCAGAGTAGATACATCCAGCGGAACAGGAAGATTTCCACAAGTTGCCGGTTTTGATATCGTGTATGATCCTGCCGCTCAGCGCCAATTAGTGGATGACGATGGAAATGTATTACAGGAAGGTAGTAGAGTCATAAGCATCTTATTAGATGATGGGACTGCTATAGTGGAAAATGGGCTGGTCGTAAATGGTGCTCCTTCAGTTAACATTTCTACCGTTGACTTTTTAGCCAGAGGTGGAGATCAATATCCATTTAGAGATGCTCCATTTACTATTTTGGGAGTATCTTATCAGCAAGCCTTATTCAACTATTTAATTAATGGAATAGATAACAGAACAGTAACGTCTGGTGATTATCCAGTAGGAGGAGAAGCCAGAATTACGATTGATTCTGTTGTTACTGCAATTGAAGACTTTATTGAAAATGCGGTCGAATTAGATTTTCAGGCATTTCCCGTTCCCGCTAATGAGCAACTTACGCTGAGCTTTGAATTACCGGATCGCGCAGAAGTTACTTTATCAGTATACAATATGCTTGGAGCTGAAGTAGCAACGATCATCAAAGATCCAATGCCTGCAGGTAAACATAGCATACAATGGAACTTGAAAGGAGCCAAAGGAAAAGAATTTGCTACTGGCACTTATATTTTAAGGCTACAAGCAGACCAATTTGTCTCTGCCAAGCGAATTAGTATTGTGAATGAATAATATTTCTGTAAAGTTATTTACAGGACGTCATATATTTTATCAGGTTGTTCAATACGAGCAACCTGATTTTTTTATCTTATCTTCTAATTATGCATATTCCCTCACTATTTATAAAAGGGTAAATTATTTTTTTTATGAAGCGTTTCTTTATAGCCATCATAGGCTTGGCATGGGTAGGGGTAATAGGATGTCGGCAAGCACCGACCATCATTAAAAAGCCCAGTGTACAATTAATAGATCCTGTTAATGTTTATGGTCCTTTGTTTGATTCCGTCCAATTAGCAGCCGTATTCCTAGATTCAAAAACCTTTCCAGATTGTTATCCCAAGACAGATCCCGCCTCTATTGTTAACGCTTTCCAAAGCTTCAATTCTCAGGAGAGTAGTTTAGAGAACTTTGTTATGGAAAATTTCACTTTGCCGGAAATTCCTCAGACGAATTTTTCTACAGATACCAGTATGGATGTGTTGGCTCATATTGAACGGCTTTGGCCAGTGTTAAGTAGGGATAAACAAGCCACCCAAGCTTACACTTCAAGGATTCTGTTACCTGAGCCTTATATAGTGCCGGGAGGAAGGTTTAGTGAAATTTATTATTGGGACAGTTACTTTACGATGTTGGGACTCAAACAATCAACATCGGCTCAACCCATGATCAGAAATATGATAGAAAACTTTGCATTTCTGATTGATTCGATTGGATTCGTTCCCAATGGTAATCGTACCTATTATTTGAGCAGATCCCAACCCCCTTTTTTTAGTAGTATGGTGAGAATTCTCGCATCTATTGAGGGGGAACAGGTGTTGGTAGAATTTCTGCCTGCGATGGAGAAGGAATACGCTTTTTGGATGAATGGGAGCGACATGGAAGGGGAACGACAGGATTCTCTGCATGTCGTAAAGCTTCTCGATAAGGAAATTCTTAATCGCTATTTTGATCAGCAGCCTTTACCCAGGCCAGAAGCATTCAAAGAAGATATAGAACTAGCTGGAGAAACGGATAGACCCGCCAGTGCATTGTATTCGAATCTGAGGTCAGCTTGTGAATCTGGCTGGGATTTTAGTAGTCGATGGTGTGAAGATCCTCAGGAGTTGGGAACGATTCGAACGACAGCGTTGATTCCTACGGACTTAAATTCTCTTTTATATAGCCTGGAGGAAACCATTTCCAAAGCATATTTAATTCAAAAAGATTCTACTCAGGGAAATTTATTTGCTTTGAGGGCCGCTAATAGGAAGAGTGCGATGATCAAGTATTTATGGAATGAAGAGTTGGGGATTTTTGCTGATTATCACTGGAAAGATCAAACAACTACTGGGATTCCTACTTTGGCGATGGCTTTTCCATTGTATTTTGGCATCGCCCAACCGGAACAAGCTGCGGGTGTGGCCGCTTATGTGGAGGAACATTTTTTAAGAGATGGGGGAGTGGTGACGACGCTTGTGAATAATGGGCAACAATGGGATGCGCCTAATGGATGGGCGCCCCTTCAATGGATTTGTATTCGAGGATTGAGGAACTATGGATTTGATGATTTGGCGGACAACATTCGAGATCGATGGATTAGGTTGAATGTTAAGGTGTTTGAAGATACGGGCAGGTTGCTCGAAAAATACAATGTGGAAGATACGACATTGTTGGCAGGTGGTGGAGAATATCCCAATCAGGATGGTTTTGGATGGACGAATGGCGTATTAATGGCATTGATGAAAGAAAAGCGGTCCCAACAATAACCTCAGTCTTATTTGATCTTTTACTTTCTTGACGAATCCAAGCATTCATAGGCTTCGTTGGGATATTATTAAAAGGGGAGCTTGAGATAAGTGTTAGGGAGCGTGGAATTAAGGAGAATTAATGGTTAGAGGTGTAAGGTTCTTTGGTAAGCTTGATATATGAATGTGTTCTTTTGGTGGGAATGGAACAAGCTGGTAGCTGGTAAGTCTACTGAGGGGTATTGAGGTAATAGAAGGAGTTATGAGATGAATTGGATTTGGGGTGTTACGATTATGGCGCTAGATTCTATGATCCCTGCCATCGGAAGATTTACAGGCGTTAGACCCTATCGCAGAAGACTTTAACTGGGTTACTCCTTATAATTATGCAGAAAATGAACCGATAGCTCATATTGATCTCTGGGGATTACAGATGTTTTTTTCGGGTGGTGCTACGATGCTTAGACCTACGATATCTGTTCCTCTTGAATCAGCTTCAATGATCGCTAGGCCAGGTATTTCTCTTCCAGCGCCTATTACTATTCCGGCTCCCCCCATCATTACCGATGGTGGATTAACGATACCTACTCCTACAGAAACAGCTCCAGTTTCACCTGAGAGTACCTTAGCTGAAACTACTCCTGAAGGAGTATCTTCTGAATTTGAGGTACCTGTTCCTGAAGCGGTTCCTGATGCTACCCAAGCAGATATTTTAAAGCCTTTTGAGGTAAGCTCAGTTCCTAATCCATATGGAAAGAATGGTGGTTTAGAACATCAAAAGACAATAGATGAACTAGAGGCTGAGATGAAGGATAGAGGCTTAGAAACCCAGCGAGAAGAAATGATAAGGACGCCAGAAGGAGAAAAATCAAAAAGATTTGTCGATTTAACTGGGAAAGATCCAAAAACTGGTAAAGTTGAAAGAGTACAAGTAGGAAAACAAACTAAGAAAGGTAAGGTACCAGTTGCTAGAGAAAGAAAAGCATTAAAAGATATTGAAAAAGCAACTGGCGAACGCCCCAAATTTGTACCATATAACTAAAACAATGAAATCCAGACAACTTAACTTTTTTATGTTACCCGAAGATTTGGTTGAGATTGAAGAATTTCTACTGAATCAAGAAGTGAAGTTTATTTTACAACCTACTAAGGATAGTGAAAATATTACTACTAGTACTATAAGATTTCCTAAAGTAGAAGGCGAATTCGATAAGATTTTTATTGTTCCAAGTAATAGTGTAGAAGCAATTAAATTGGATTATATAAGAAAGCAAGAGTATTGGTTAGTAAACGAAAAGTTAAGTCCAGTAATTGAGTTTTCAAGAGGGAATTTTAATACAGAGCATAGCGTACTCAATAGATCAAGAATGTATCTGATCAAGGAATTCTACAATAATGAAAATAAGGTATTTGTAAAAAACAACGAATTTCTTGATTGGGCAGATAATTTAATGAAAAATTTTAAAAAAGAATTTTTGGTAGAGAATGAAGATCGTTTATGGTACACCTTAAGAGTAGTCAAATGGATGGAAATTAGTAAATCAAAACTAGAGCCGTCAGGATTAACAATTAGGCTATCCGAAAATTAGGAGTTTGAAATCGTTTTATACTTTATCAAGCTAGCTCTAAAATTTTTTCCTTCTTCTCTGATCCTTCCGCATTCCCACCTATAGGACATAAGTGGGAATGCGTACCTCGGATTTCTGGTAAGTTCTGAACCGAATTGCACAAAAAAACCGAGGGAATGATCTGAGATATTTTGAAAAAAATGATGCCAGGCCTTTGTTCTGGTATTTTATTTTGAAGGTAGTTTCTATATTTATTTTTAAATGACTCGGCGTTAGGTTCTTTGATTCCATATCCTTAATATACTGTTTTCTAGTATTTTAAGCATTTTTTGAGCTGGGTAATTGTTACGATTATGGCGCCCGTTTCTATGATCCTAGCATCGCTAGGTGGAATGGCGTCGATGCGCTGGCAGATGACCCGAATCAACTTCATCTTACACCTTACAACTATACGTGGAACAATCCTGTTAATCTTACTGATCCCGATGGGAATTGCCCGAATTGTATTTCAGGTCTAATCGGAGCCGGTGTCGGAGCTATAGTTGGAGGTGGGATAGAAGTAGCCTCACAGATAATAAATGATGGTACTGTATCAGATTGGAATGCAGTAGGAGGATCTGCTCTTCAAGGGGCAGTCACAGGAGGTGCTGCTGGTTTCACAGGAGGAGCTTCTCTTTTAACTACCGCTGCTGTTGGTGGTACTGCAAATATTGCTGGGGGAGCTTTAAATCGTACTGTACAAGGCCAGGAAACTACAGTTCCAGATGTAGCTATGGATGGAACAGTGGGAGCAGTATTAGGAGCTGGTGGTAAGGTTGTTGGAGATGCGGTGAAAAAAGGAGTTGATAAGCTATCAAATGCTGTTAAGGGAAAAATAGGAGAAAAGGTTACTGAAGTTAAATTTGCTCTTAAAGGTTATGTTAGCCAAGGTAAAGCTATTGTAGAGACAGGAAAGAAAACTGCAACGGGTAGAGTACAGGTGGCTAAATATGACCATGATATGAAAGGTATTCTGTCAGGTAAAAGATTGACAGTTGAGAGTAAGTTTAATGGTAGTAGCCTAACCCCTAATCAGGGAGCAGCTGCAGATAGAGTTACTACTCCTGGAGGCTTAATAATAGATAGAACCACAAGTACACAAATTGGAGAGGCTGCAAAAGCTACGGTAGTGGGATCAGGGGGAGGTGCTGCTGCTCAGCTTAATAAAGAGAATCAGTAATGGATAAATCAAGTAAAAATTTGGAAAAAAAGATTTTAGAAGCTAGGAATGATATTTTCCTTAAGGTTGCTTTACCTACTCTTCAGCAGCAAAAGTTTACTCAATCCCCCTTTTCAACTGCTTGGTTTGGAAAGAATAATTTGGGTGACTATACCTATGAATTAATTAGGCTTTTAAGTGATAATACACTTGAGATGATTGTGACTCATATATCTAAAGGAGATAGATGGATAAAAATATTTTTAAACATATTCGAGTTAACTCCTGAATTAAGATCTCTTGATCAGCTTGAAGGAGTTGATGGCTTACAATACCATCTACCTCCCAATAGCATAAGTAAAATGCGTCTTAAGTCGGATGATATAAAAGGGGTTCCGCTATTCAGCTATGACTTTATGTTTGGTGGGCACAAATTGAAGTCTTTTAGCAATGAGAAGACCCTGGAAAGGAGAAGGGAAGAATTATCGAATTTGCTTGAGAAGGACTTGTCCAATATTGATTCTTTCATAAAGAGATGGCATGAGCTTTATAAACCAAATGTCACAGACTGGGAGGGGAACAGAATACAGAATTGAAATCTAAGAAGTTTTTCCCTTGCCCGTGGTCGAATGCCTCTACAATACATCGAAAGACCGTCAGGTGGGGTTTAGGTGTATTTAGTGGCCCGATACTAAAATACCTCATGTATATGAACTTATAACAAAAAAAGAGCAACGTTTTCAAAACTTCTTTGTAATAGGAAATCGGAATCATATCTAGTTTTTTCATTACCCATTTTCTATGTTTGCTTATAAGGTTTATCTATCCCTCCCCACTCAAATCTTACCACATACCCACCTGTATTCTACAAGTGAGAATGCGTACCTCGGATTTCTTATAAGTTCTGGACCGAACTGATCAAGAAATCCGAGGGAATTGATTTGATTAGGGAGTAGAAGTAAATGATGAATAATATAATGCCAAGCCTTGGTCTGGTATTTTGGTTTAGGTGGTCAACTTTTGCTGTAGTTCATTTTTGAGCAGAAAAGCATCGAGGAACTCCTAGACTAAGTGCTTTTTATCCTGTGGGAGTTGTTCTACTCTTCGGAATTGTTGTAGAAGCTCTTTATCGGAAATAGTATTATTGGCTGCTTCATCTACCGATCCACTCATTAGGAAATCCACGGTTACTTCCAATACATCTGCCAATCGCGATAAGACTTCCGCAGTTGGGCTATTCTCTACTCGTTCATATCGAACAATATGATCTCTTTTTTTGAAGGGACTCAAAGAAGAGTTGGATCAATATCATCCCTTGGCGAATCCCTCAAAAGAAATCAAATAACCCCAAAAATCCGTATATTTATGAAAAAGCATGGTTCCATTATGACTTATCAGTTCACAGCTTATATCGAAAAAGATCCAGAAAGTGGATTATTTATTGGATACATCCCAAGCTTGCCTGGTGCACATTCTCAAGGAGCTACCTTGGATGAATTATATCTGAATCTTAAAGAAGTTACCATACTTTGTCTAGAAATGTTGAGTGAAGAAGAATTATTGGATCTTCCTTCTCAGTTTATTGGAACGCAGGAACTTCATGTAGAAGTATGAGTAATAAGTTACGGATTGTCAGTGCTGTTACACTTGAAAAGCTGCTCTTCTTACTAGGATTTAAAGCTGTTCGCAGAAAGGGAAGCCATGTCTTTTATCGACATGAAGATGGCAGATATACAACCATTCCTCATCATCCTGGTAGAGACTTAAGCCGTTCGTTGATCCGAACCATTTTACGGCAAATCGGATTATCCATAGAAGAGTACATAGAATTATTAGATAAACTATAGGATGTAATCCGATGAGTTAGCCCTCTGTAGGACATGTGGGAGTAGGCAAGGGTAAACGGAGCTATCGCCTTGGCCAACTTCCCCATCCTCCTGCCTCCCCTTCGATCGTTCTCTTCCTGGCGGTGAAAAAGGGCCATGGCGGAATCGGGATGTAAAGGATTTAAGCTTTCTTTTTTCAATTGAAAAGAAAAAGGCTGTATATCAAGCTATTGTTGTTTTATCTGTAAAAGGCTTATCTTGGCTGAAACGTTCTTTGTAGGGTAAGCACTCCTGGTTCTGAACGCTGAATTGAGCTTGGTAATTGGTATGATTATGGCGCTAGTTTCTATGATCTCAGCATCGCTAGGTGGAATGGCGTGGATATACAAGCTGATAGCTTTTTAGCAATTAGCCCATACGTTTACGTAGCGAATAATCCTTTATTATTTATCGATCCGAATGGGGAAGAAATTTGGATCAATACTCAAGATGGACAACGTGTCCAATATCGTGATGGGCGACTCTGGACTAATTATAACCAAGGACAAGAATATGTTGCTCAACATGGTTCATTTGCAGCCCAAATACAATTATCGCTAAATCATATTGCTGGTAATGGTGGATCCGTTGGTGCTGAACTTATTTCATTTTTGGATCAGAATGGAAGTACTGAAATTCAAATTGGTCAACCTCCTTCAAATATCGGTGGTACTATTATCTGGAATCCAACAGAAAGTATCATAAATGAAAGAGGAGAAGTTTTGAGTCCAGCTTTAGGGTTAGCACATGAGCTGGGGCATTCTGCTAATATTCTATTAGATGGAAATCAAGCTGTAACTGAACGTAAAGGTCAATCAGATCTAATATGGGGAGATAATGAGGAGAAATTAACAGTTGAGAAATGGGAACAACCCATTTCAGATGCTTTTGCTGCAAGAGGATTTGGTTCACATACGAGAGAACACCATGGTTTATCTGATTTTGTTACTGTTGTAGGAGGCCCAACTAGTACTAGGCTATCTATTTCTGCCGAGGCAGCGGCAGTCAAGGCTCAGAAAGTAGATGCTAGATTGAATTGGCCAGCACAGAAACTTATACAGTGGCGTAGAGAGGGAATGCCAGGTAGGAGAGATTAGCAATTTTATCAATTAGATCAAGAAGAATGGTTAATAGATTTATATATATGAATTTAAAAGTAGCGCTATTGTTACTTTTATTTGCCACTAATGTAGATATTTCGAAAAGTCAAGAGATTGAACCTTTCCAAAACTGCACAGTAAAAGTGTTAAATAGGGATAGTTTGATCAGAAGTGCAGGTTATCCGCTAATTCCCAGAGCATTAGGTATTGGAGGAGTGTGCACATTTGAAATAATGGTGGATCAAGAAGGTAAGTTAGCAAGTTATACTTGTAATGATCCTCTCCCTATTATTACTCCTTACTATGAAAAATATTTGTCTTCTTTGAGATTCTCTGTAGAAAATTGTGATCCCCTCAAAACAAGTTATCAAATCAATATTCCATTTTCATTTATTAATGAGTTAGGACAATTAACTGCAGATTATTATAGGCAAGGCTTAATTCATCAGATATCAGAGGATCATGAGTCCGCTATCCAATATTTTAGTAAGGAAATTGAATTTAATGGATTATTTCAAGTACATGCCTATATCCAGAGAGCTATAAGTTATTCTAAAATAAATAATTATGCTCAAGCTATTCAGGATCTACAAAAGGTATTAACAAAGAAGGATGATTATGTTCAGCAATGGATAGAAGAAACTTCTAATTCGTTATTTGAAAACAAGGCCATTCACCTGTTGAGTGATGAGACTGTATTTCTTAGTGAGCAAAAAGCAATCAATCATCTCGCAACCACAAATAATAAGGAATTTAACAGTTTGTTGGATAAGGTGAAGAAGGAATATGGGTTTTATTAATTATTTGAGCATTTATGTTAAAAGGGAAGAAAGTATTCCAATTACTTGAATCGAAACTACTATTTCTTTCCCATTTCTACCTATAAGCTATAAGTGGGAATACGTCCCTCAGATTTCTCGAAAGTTCTAGAACGAACTAAGCAAGAAATCCGAGGGAGTTGATTGGAAAGGGAGTGAGAGAAAATGATGAGTAATATGATGCCAGACCTTGGGCCCTGGTATTTTGGTTTAGGTGGTCAACTTTTGCTGTAGTTCATTTTTGAGCAGAAAAGCATCGAGAAACTCCTTGACTAAGTGGTTTTTATCCTGAGGGAGTTGTTCTACTCTTCGGAATGGTTGTAGAAGCTATTATTCGGAAATAGTATTATTGGCCGCTTCATCTACCGATCCACTCATTAGGAAATCTACGGTTACTTCCAATACATCTGCCAATCGCGATAAGACTTCTGTAGTTGGGCTATTCTTTCCTCGTTCATATCGAACAGTATGATCTCTATTTTTTGAAGGGACTCAAAGAAGAGTTGGATCAATATCATCCCTTGGCAGGCAAGCAAGAATCTCTTGAATAATTATACCCAACTTATTATAAAATCCGTATGTTTATGAAAACCTTAATGAGGCAAAACATGGAATCTTTACCGGGAATTACCTTTACTGTAGATGATGAGAATAATCGAGTGATTATTGTCCTTGATAAGGAGAAGTATGCCGAAATCTGGGAAGACTTTTATGATGGACTCTTATTAAGCCTAACAGACAAAGAAGAGACGATATCGTTAGCAGAAGTGAAAGCACAACTCAAAGAAGCGAGTAAGTAGTTATGTACGAAATCGTCTTTACTCGATCAGCGCTCAAAGACCTTAAAAATTTACCAGAAGATATCGCTGCTCGAATCATGTTAGCTATTGACATGCTAGCCAAAGAACCTTATCCTAAAGGGTGTGTCAAATTAAAAGGAGATGAATACAACAATGCATGGCGAATCCGAGTAGGAGATTATCGAGTCCTCTATAGGGTATTTGAAGAGGATGAGCTTATTAGAATCGGTCGAATTATTAAGCGAGGAGACGCCTACAAAAGGAAACTAAATCTGTGATCATAAGATATATCCTGCTGTTGCTGGCAGCAGCAGCTCCCAAAGAACTCCAGTCATCCTGACACTTTCTTACCTCTGATAGAATTGATCTATCACCCTTCTACATCGCCGCTACTCAAACTTCTAGTTAGGTTAGCATACTAAACATATGTGCATTTCCCTCCCCTAAAAGGAAATAAATGCGTATTTTTATCCTACAGAACCATTATCATTATGTCTTTTGTCGACCCAAAAGTAGATATTGCCTTTAAAAAAATCTTTGGAGACGAACAGCGCAAACACGTGTTGATCAGCCTTCTCAATGCGGTCATGGATAAAGACATCGTTGAAGTAGAGATCTTGAATCCCTACCAGGTGCCTAAGTTATCCATCCTCAAATTCACGATTCTCGATATTAAAGCCCGTGATATTCATGGCCGTGAGTTCATTGTAGAAATGCAGGCAAATCCTCATAAATATGTTGACAAACGTGCGTTGGATTATGTAGCTCGCGCTTACGTTAACCAACTCGATGGAGGCATGGACTATTCGGAACATCAACCAGTCTATTTCATTGGAGTATTAAACTTTCATTTTTTCAACTCTCAAGGATACCTTAGCCGACATTTCCTCCTCAATATGGAAACACAGGAGCAGGAAATTCAGGATTTTGAGCTTTACTTCATTGAATTAACCAAGTTTAACAAGACGCTTTCCGAGCTGGAACACATTCTTGATAAATGGATCTACTTTTTAAAAGAATTAGATCACTTACCTCAACTACCCGAAGAACTCGCTCAGGAACCAGCGATTAATGAAGCAGCACAGATTGCCAATCGAGCTACCTGGACCAAAGATGAGATTGAAGCGTATGAATATGGGCTGAGGGAAGAAGCTCGAGAATTAAAAATGATCCAACAGCTAAAAGAAAAAGATCAAATATTAAAAGAAAAAGATCAAATATTAGAAGAGAAAGAGCAAAAATTGGAAGAACAGCAAAAAGCCTTGGAAGAGCAGCAGAAAGCACTGAGAGATTCCATTAAACTCCTACATCAATTAGGTCAAAGCCCTGTACAAATCGCTGCAAACCTTCATATAACTGAAGAGATCGTACAAAAATATCTGGCGTCATAACAAAAAATACCCGGACCTACATTCTTCATGCAAGCCCAGGCAACCTAACTACTTATCAACCTATACCTTACTTTTCTTTAGGTGTCAACGAGATGAACGGCGTAGAAGTACCACTGAACTGAGGTAATTCTCCATTCCACTTCCTAATCTTTTCCTTTTCAATAATCTGTCCCGTCAAACTCTTACTGATGATTTGATTGGCGATGGCCTCAGCTTGAGCATTTGTTACCTTGACCGTACTATCTGCTTTGGCCTTAGCAATGCGTTTCTTTGCTTCCGCTTGAACCTCCAACAATTGCATATTGATCTTATTCGCATTTTCTTCCGCTTCTACCTTAGCTTCAATAGCCGCTTTCAATTTTTGAGGAATACCGGGCTTTCCGATCAACAAAATCTCATTGACCATCAAAAATTCCTCCTCTAACTGGGTCCTTAAACTATACTGAATCGCTCGCTGAATAGAATCCCGATTAGCATATAGTTGAGAAGCACTGATACGAGAACCTACCATCGCACAGGCATTGGCAGAATAACGATCAACAATATTAATAGACAATTCCTTAGGGCCATATCTATATTTCTTGTACAATTTCCCTGCCTGCATATTGGCCACTTTCCACATCACCGACAACTCTACCGAAGCTTCCATTCCGTCTTTGGTCGTAAAAAAGTATTTGTTACGAGTTTGTTGGATCTCATTAGGGTAGGTAATAATATCATATCGCCACCAGGGGAATTCCCAGACCCAACCGGATACATGTTTCACTTCTGGCTGGCCATCTTCATCACTACTAAACAGATCTACACGAATCCCCTGTTTGGTAGCATCAATTCGCTTTAACATAGAGTTGACTAATAATCCACTCATGATCAATACAGCGATAAGAGCGATAATACTTATTTGATTTTTGCGCATAATTCTTTTGTAAATGGTGTCGTACATCAGGCGATCAACTGCTAAATATTTCTAGCGCTAGTTAATGCTGTGTGGGGGTATATATATAAAGGGAACAAGGTGTAACCAGCAGGGAAGATGAATCTATCCATTGGTACGGAAAAATACCTCTAAGCTCCTATAAATCAGGATATGTGTTAAAAGAAAAAATGAGGAGGGAAGATTGAGGATATGTGCCAATGAAGCTTTCGCTATTCTTGTTACCCGCGCCCCAAATGATCATTCGAGCACACGGAAAAACCGGAAGGATGTTTAGAAATGTTAAGTTGACAATAGGAATTAATTACTCCAGGCTGCGAAATAAATCTTCCAGAATTTCTTCTTTATTGAAATTCTCCCAAATTACAATGGTTCTCTCATTGTCAGCTTGCTCTATCCAGGCTCCATCAACTAATTTTGGGGCAGGAATTTCTTTCTTTTCCGCCCAATCAGGATTTTTTACGATAGCTACTGCCGCCATATCAAATAAAGCCCGAGCAGGAGGATCTCCATATAAGTCGATATGCTCAAATAAGTTGACTGCATAATCTCCGAAAGTAGAAAATGTTCCTCCATGCCGACCCTCTACAGGCTGATTCACTTGAGGGCCTTTCCCCGCTAATCGTTCCTTGGCTTCTTCTAACGTCAAACGAACCGCATCCGTTCCACTAGGCTGCCCATATCTCACCATCACCATCTCAAAAGGAACATCAAATCGCAGCAACTCACTTAAAGCAGCTGTATCATTGACCTGATTGTATTCTCCAGGTTCCGGATAATTTGACCCCAACCAAACCACTCGTACCTTATCAGCTATATCAGGAGCCACCGTTAATGCCAAGGCGATATTTGTGAGTTTACCTATTGGCAACAATACCAATCGCTCTGCTCTCTCTTTTCTCGCTTCTTCCACAATAAAAGAGACAGCTTCCATACCATCATAAGCGTCATTTTCAAGTTCTTTCTTGATCGTACCAACCTCCTGATCTGCCCCTTTATATATCTTCACCTGATCTTCCATTCCACATAACTGAACGATTCTTTCCGCTTCTTTATATTGTTCTGCCACATCTCCTCCATTATCCGTCCGATTAACTGTTATTCCCACGATATCAAACGCCTCCTGATTAAATAAAAGGTAAGCTATGGCATGTTGATCATCCAACTCATTATTCGCATCCGTATCCAATATTACGGGAATGCGCTTGGAGGTTGTATGGGGTTCGGAAACTTCAGAAGAAGTAGGCTCAGTTTGTTCGGATGGAGTAGGGGATTGACAGGAAATAAAAAGAGAGAGTAGAAGTGTGCCAATGAGGAAATAACTCCTTAGACTGGGAAAAGGGGCTAGATTGATGAATGAAAGAGACATTTAGATGGGAATTACGGATGAACTTATGCTAAAAGCTAATCATCCTTGGGCAAATAATCAAAAGTAGCATCATTTCCTATGGCTTGTTAATCTGCTACCTGTTGAAAAACCGAAATAGATTGACCTTTGTAGTTTAATACGTAGAGGACTTGATCAATCAGCAGTAGATCCACTGGTTTATCAAGAGATTGTTCCAATATCTGAGTCACAGTTCCATCCATATCATATATTAAAATTCGATCCTGTTCAAAATCAGTTATATACACATTGGCCTCCGAAACAAATAATCCCGTCGCAGCATTCATCTTTTCAGCTTCTCCTATCGTTTGTAGGTGCTTTCCTTGCTTATCGAACACCTGAATACGATGATTATAAGCATCAGCCACATATATGCGATCATTTGTCAGGTGGACATCTGTGGGATAAGTGAATTGCCCATTGCTTTTTCCTTTCTCGCCTATGGTCATCCATGTTTCTCCATCAAAGTACAACACACTGTGGGCATAGAAGTTGGCAATAGCCATGTTGGATCCTGATACAGCTATTCCTGCTGGCGTATTTAATGGCTCAGTAATCTGCATGGAAAAGATGTTTGTGCCTTGAACCTGATATATACTATCTGCTCCATAACTGGGGACATACATGTAGCTTTCATCTGAATCGATGTGCATAGGTCGTTCAAAACCAGTTATTTCCTTCAGCACCTTCCCAGTAAGATCTATACCCATCAATCGATGATGATCGCCATCTGAGATCCAGAGCGTATCTTGTCTCCAACTCATTCCTATAGGTGCAATCCCAGAGATGTCTATGGAATGGTGAAATTTGTAGGATTTAGGAGGAGTATGACAAGCCGTAAGAGTAATGAAAATGAAAATAGCCGAGTAGATGATGCTCTTTTTCTCGTTCGTTCGTTTCATTGAAAATGTAAATTAGCCCGAACGGTGGGTCCGGGCTGTTAATGGATATGATTAGTTTGTTCTGTAAAGGCAGCAAGCGGGTAAGTTTTCGTACGTTTGTTTGGTTGCACTTACTAGTTCTGTATCGTGTCCGCTGTCGGCAATGGATTTCGCTATTTGGTCCAGTTTGATTTTGTGTTCATCAAAGGTAACTGATAAAAGCTTAGTTTCTTTGTCCCAATGAGCTGTGCTTACTCCTTTTGTTGAGAGGGCTGCTTTTTCTATTCTCGCTTTACACATGGAACAATTGCCAGAAGTTTTTAGTATTGCTTGTTGTTTGTCATCAGATAGCTCTGCTATGGAAGAGGTTTCGGCATGTTGTTCTACACTTCCATCTACTCGGGTGATCACTGTTTCTTTAGGAGTATACCCTGCCAGTTCCACCTGCTTTTCCACCGTTTCTACAGATAATGGTTCGGAGGCTGGATAGCTGAAAGTAAATAAACCCGTCTCCATATCTATATTAACATCATCAATTTCTTTAAACGTTTTAAACTTCTTTTCCAATCCGTAAGTGCAGAAAGGACATCCTAAGCCATCTACCGTAATGCGATATTGATCTCTGTCAGAAGACTGGGAATATATAGTATTGGGAATATTCAGAATAATGCTGAGTGAAATTAACATGAGATATTTCATTTGAGTAATTTTGTTAAATGTTGATTAAAAAACATACCTGGTTCCTATGAAGAAACTTAGATTTCGTTGTTGATCTTCGTCTAAGGTTTGATATAATGGAAATTGAACAGCTGCTTCCAAGGTAATTCTGTGAATCGCATATTGAATTCCCTGAGCATACAACCATTCAGATTCATCGATCTCCAGCCAGATATTGCCGGCATATTCGAAGTAAAGATTGATTTGATTTACAGGATACGCTGGTTTGCGGAGAGGTAATCCTGCACCCACTCTTAGCCGTATTTGGTCCAGGAGATTGGAAGGGACATAATTATATCCGATTTCTCCTGTTAAGCCGTATTTGATGCTTTCGAAGCCTGTTACCAGGCCGACATAGCTTTGGTATTGGTCCATGCTGAGGCCCAGCATAGAAGATGCTGGCCCTGTTGGGAATGTTTGGAGGGTTTTTAGTACCATCCTCAGGGTTTTGCCAGTTTCATCCTTTCTGAAAAATTGATATTTTCCCAACAGCTGAATATCGCCTAAGCTCCAACCTTCCTCAAAGCCATTAGCATCATCAAATTTCTGGTAGACAGCCGGTAAATGGATCGCCACCAAACTATTTGAGGTAGGTAGATAATGAACCATGAGCGGGATTTTGGTAAAATTCCCTTGCTCCGTAAAGCGAACTTCTGTGAGCGTTTTTACAATAATTCGCTTGGCTCCCAGCATAATGGGTTTATCTGCTGTAATAGGAGGTCCTTGCGCTAATACTGTTGTTGCTATCAGAGGTATGCATAACAACAGGAATGAAATCCTTAAATAAAATAGGTACATATATAATTGATTGTAAATATGTTAAAGGCACATGAAGGATAGAATATGCACTACAATCAATTAACAGAGGAAGGTCTGCTGGAGGATAATGATATCCTTTAGCAGCGGGGGAGGTATATTATATTGGTGAGTGAAACGGATGGGAGCTAATGGTAAAATAAGCTCATCAGGCTCCTCTTGGAAAAAAATATCTGTAAATATGAGGGAAGGGGCAAAAAATGGTTGAAGACTTATGAGACACTGTGTAGGTACTTTGACCAGGATAGATGTATGAGAGCAACAATCATCTGATTTGGGGGACTCCTTTTGATTCTTTTTTAGGAGGAGACAACAGGGATGCATAGAAGAGGATTCTTCTTTTGCTTTAGAGTCATGATGATCGTGGCATTTCTCTGCTTTACCGAAATACCGTACGTTCTTGATCTCTGATTCACAGAAATGGAAGTCTATGACGAAGCCTGTGGATATACATAGTATCCACAAAGACAGGAATGAGGAAAGAAAGGGGATGATTTTCCTAAGCGTCTTCACTTCAAATAGATGTTAATTCATTTCTGTGATACAAGATATAACAAGTTTTGATAAATCAATTGGTAAACGAAAGCTAAGTGATAATTGTTGCTTTTACACAAGGAAATTCCTTTGAAAATCATTTGAATATGAGTAAGAAAAGGATGATTTTCAAAGGAGTATCACATCAGGATTTCACTTCTGCTTCTACGGAATTCATTACTTCTGTTTGGTGTCTAATGGATTCTTTATGAATCATTTGGAATATTTCCGTCATGACATCTCCACTAAGGCCCTTTCCGACGGATTTTCCTATTCTGTCTTCAATTAACTGGTTCCAGCGACTGGACTGTAGAATGGTAATGTTGTTTTGCTTCTTAAACGAACCTATGTTGCGCACTATTTTCATTCTGTCCGCGATAACGTCGATCAACTTTTCATCTATATCGTCTATCCTGTCTCTGAGCACTTCTAGTTGACTTAAGAATTGAGGATCATCACTTTCTGGATGTCGATGGACCAGATTACCTAATAATTTACCCAGATTTTCAGGGGTTACTTGTTGGCGGGCATCGCTGAGAGCTTTGTCTGGATTGGGATGGCTTTCAATCATAAGGCCATCAAAGTTCAGGTCAAGAGACTTTTGAGCCACTTTTCCTAAGATATCTCTTCTTCCACAGATATGACTTGGGTCGTTAATAATTCGAATTTGAGGTAATCTGCGTTTTAGTTCAATGGGAATTTCCCAATGTGGTGGGTTTCTATAACTGGTATCTCCATAATGTGAAAAACCTCTGTGTATGGCAGCGATTTTTCTGATGCCAGCTCGATAGACTCTTTCTATGGCGCCTATCCATAGTTCCAGATCGGGATTGACGGGATTTTTAATCATTACGGGAACATCTACTCCTTCCAGAGCATCTGCAATTTCTTGTACGGCAAAAGGATTTGTAGAAGTTCTTGCGCCTATCCACATAATATCTACGCCATTTCTAAGCGCTTCATAGACGTGTTTTACATTAGCTACTTCCACACAGACGGGCTTATTGATAGCATTTCCGGCCTCTTTTAGCCATTTAAGTCCTACACTTCCAACTCCTTCAAAAGAATTGGGTCTTGTGCGAGGTTTCCAGATTCCTGCACGTAAGACATCTATCTTATGCTTTGAAACACCTAATGCCGTTTCCATGACCTGTTCAGGCGTTTCTGCACTGCACGGACCGGAAATGAGCATCCATTTATCGATTCCTAATCCCCATTCTTCCATGGGTTGGATTTGCATGTTTTCCATGTCTTTTATGATGATTTGATGGGTAATGTATCCGTTAATATTCGACCAATGTCATTTGCTTTTTTCATTAATTCGTAGGTCTGGTCAAACTCCTGCTGCTTTATACAATCGCGAAATAATGTAATTTTCTCTATATATTCTTCAAGAACATCCAGTAAGTTGTTAGCATTTTGTGCGTAAACATCCCTCCACATTCTGGGGGAGCTTTTCGCTAATCTTACAGTCGAAGCAAATCCCCCAGAGGCGAGATTGAAAATATTTGTTTCACTCTTCTCTTTTTCCAATACTGTCAGTGCTAATACAAAGGAGCTTATATGGGAAATATGGGAAACATAGGCAGCATGAACATCGTGGTCGGCTGCATCCATATAGGTGATCCTCATAAACAGACTTTTGAAGAATCGCTCTGCCAACTGCACTAATTCTGGGGCACTTTCCTCTATGTTACATAGAATGGCTGCTTTTCCGTGGAAGAGATGGTTGATCGCAGCCTTTGGGCCAGAATATTCCGTACCTGCCATAGGATGTGCCAGCACTACTTGCTTTCTTTTCGGATGCGATCGAATAGCTTCGGCAATTTTTAATTTGGTAGACCCCATATCCATGATTAAGGCTGTGGAGCGAACATATCCTAAAACTTCAGGTAGTAAGCTAACAATAGCATTAACCGGGATAGCCAGAACGACAATATCTGCTTTCATACATCCGAAAGGCAAGGGCAATATCTCATCTATTAAACCGTTTGAAAGAGCAATTTCACTATGTTCCTCAGATTCGTCTACTCCTATGATCTCAGTTGCAAACCCATTGGCCCTCAAATCTAGCGCCAAAGAACCTCCAATTAGTCCCAATCCTATGATAGTAACAATCATAAATGCTTTGTTTTAACTTCTCAAACGTCCATTAATCTACGATAACCTCTTTATTCGATGCTACTCTGTTAAATGCTTCCTCCAGGCGTTCTAATGAATTGCACAAAGAGATACGAATGTACCTATTGCCTTGTGTACCAAAGATAAAACCAGGAGTAATAAATACGTGATAATCATTTAGCACTTGCTCCGCAAAATGTTCACTGTGTTCCGCCCATCTGGGAATCTCAGCCCAAATAAACATACCAGCCTGCTCTTTATGATAAGTACAATCTAAGGCATTCAGTATCTTCCATGCTGTTTCCCTTCGTGAGGCATACACATTATTTCGTTCATGATGCCATTCATAGCTATTGTGAAGTGCTTCCACAGCTGCCTGTTGCATGGGCATAAACATACCGGAATCCATATTGCTTTTTACTTTCAGCACTTCCTGCAAATACTCAGCTTTGCCTGCAACCATCCCTATTCTCCATCCTGCCATATTATGTGATTTACTTAAAGAATTCAATTCCAGACATAATTCCATCGCTCCGGGAATGGAAAATATGCTCATAGGATTTTTATTGAGAACCAGGCTGTAAGGATTATCATGGCAGATCAAGATTTGATGCTTTTTCCCAAAATCAATAATCTGCTGGAATAGCTCTTTGGAGGCAGGTGTTCCTGTAGGCATATGGGGATAATTGATCCACATTAGTTTCACCTTGGTAAGATCTAGTTGTTCTAATGCTTCGAAATCTGGCTTCCAATTATTTTCAGGTTTCAGATCGTAATTAATGATTCTGGCATCTAACAACCGGGTATTCGAAGCATAAGTGGGATATCCTGGATTTGGGATTAGTACTCCATCGCCGGGATTAAGGAAAGCCATACTAATGTGTAAGATACCTTCTTTAGATCCCATAAGAGGAAGTATTTCTTTCTCTGGATTTAGATCTACACCATAAGTATGTTTATACCAACGGGAAAATGCTTTTCGTAAGGTCGGAATTCCTTTATAGGGTTGATAGCCGTGATTTCCCGGCTCAATCACGGAAGAAATGAGTTTCTTGAGCGTCTTTTCTGAGGGCATCATATCGGGATTTCCGATTCCCAGATTAATAATGTCTTCTCCATCTGCTATTCGCTTGCGAATCTCTCGCAATTTCTTAGCAAAGTAGTATTCTGATACACTTGCTAAACGATTTGCGGGTGAAATTATCATATCTTTGATTGATCAGTTTAGGAAATGGAATGTCAATAAACTACACTTTTTTCATTTAGAATTCAATGTGGGGAATCTGATACCACTACCTCCTTTTGCCCGCGAGAATATTCTCCTAGAATTTTTAATTCGCTGATAATAGGCCTAATAGCTTCTAAAGAACGCTTATATTGAGCGTAGCTGTCAAATTCGAGATCTATGTGAAAAAAGTATTCCCATTCTCTGCCAAGTAATGGTAAGGATTGAATTTTAGTCAAATTCATTCCATGACTGCTTAATACCAACAGTACTTGAGCTAATCCTCCAACTTTGTGTGAAAGTCCTGCCAGGTTGAAACATAAGGAAGCTTTATTTGGGTTTTCCTTTCTAGGTGGTATCTGCTCTTCCTTGCACAAAATTAAAAAACGAGTAAAGTTTCTGGAATTGGTCTCGATGTTCCTTTTTAGTATGTCCAACTCATAATAAGCAGCAGCCAGGTCGCTTGCTATAGCAGCAACGCCTGATATGAGTTTTTCTCTGATCCATTTCGCACTTCCCGCAGTATCAGCCTGTTCTACCATCTTTATTTCAGGATGCTGAGAGAGAAAGGCTTGACATTGCAATAGGGCCATGGGGTGGGAGTGTACTTCTTTAATATGTTGTAGCGATTGACCTGGAAGTACCATTAGATGATGGGCAATTCGCAAATAAACCTCTCCCAAAATTTGATAGTCCGAGTCTCTAAGTAAGGCATAATTAGGAAGAATACTTCCAGCAACACTGTTCTCAATAGCCATAACCCCAAAGGAAGCTTTTTCCTCTTCCATCGTGCGAAATAGCTGAGGAAAAGAATCGCACATCTTTATTTCTATCTCTTCTCCAAAAAAAGTTAACGCAGCTATTTCGTGAAAAGAGCCTTTTTCTCCCTGGATAGCGACATGGGGAGAAGAGATAAGAACAGAAGGGTTAAGTATAGCTTTACGCATAGTCTTAATATAAAAAACGTCCCTTGTAATTAAACCAGGGACGTTTGAGTGAAAATATGTTTATTTATATTTATACAATGCCCTGATTACTCTTACTGATAAAAAAATAGTAAAAGTAAAAATAGACCTTGTATGTATAAAATCGTCTCATTATGGCTCAATATTAATTAAAAATATGGTAACAAAAAACCTGTAATCTTAAAAAAATGTTATTCTCCTTGTACGACTAATAAATCGATTGCAGGAAATACCAGATTATCAGCATACTGACTTTCAATCAGCTCAATACGATTTGTTGGAATTCTCTTTTCTATCAGGTATTTATGAATGTTTGAGGTTCTTCGGTTGCATAGCTCTTTCTCTTTATCTCCTTCTTTATGGAAGAAGGGGAGGATCTTCAGTTTCGCTTTGGGATATTTTTGTAACAAAGCGAATGCGTGATTTAAACTTTTTCGCGCAGAAATTTTTAGGATAGTACTGCCTTCTCCATAAGCCAGCGTGAATCGCTGGATCATATTATTACCTTTCACCGATGGATGGTTGATAGACTCTTCCGGAATACATCCATGATAGGCTCGTAATCCAGCCAGGTTTTTACAACTATCTGCGATATTAGGTACTCCATCGTGGTCCGGATCTGCATAGGGTAAATATTGGCTGTAATCCCCATCCGAGTAAGGACCCGAAGGAAAGTCAACTAATTTAGGGCAGCCATCATTATCTACTGTTCCGGCTTCATTAGGACAAAGATCATACTTATTAAATACGCCATCTCTATCCCAATCTCCATATTGAATAGCATCATTTCTGGTCCGCTCAGTTTCTACAGAAGACGAGACCTCCGTAGATATTGTATCTTGTTGGGCTCTCATCATGAAACTTGTAGATAGCAAGCAAAGGCAAAAAAATATTTTCGGAATACACATACAGTACAGGATGATATAAGAGGATAAATATATATAATCTACTTGTTATGTAAATACATAAATTACTTTTCCAATGGATCCAACGAGAAGAGATACCCTTAAAAAATTAACAACTGCTGCTGCTACCATTTCTATTGGAGGAATGGGTTTTTCCGCCAAGAGTTATGGCAGAATAATAGGAGCAAATGAAAGAATTAATATGGCCGTTATAGGAATACGCGGTCAAGGATACGGACATATACGTAGATGGGCTGGTATGGCAAAGGAAGAAAATATACTGCTAAAAACTATTTGCGACGTTGATGAGCAATTATATGCCGAGCGTATAGCTACTGCTACAGAGCTACAAGGGGAGGCACCAGGGACAGAGGTTGATATGCGCAAGGTATTTGACGATCAGGATATAGATGCAGTTTCTTTTGCTACGCCGAACCACTGGCATGCTTTGGGTACCATTTGGGCCTGTCAGGCTGGGAAAGACGTATATGTTGAAAAACCTAGCTGCCATAATGTATTTGAAGGAAGGAAGATGATTGAAGCTGCACGAAAGTATGATAGAATTGTACAAGTAGGATTCCAGAACAGATCTATAGAAAATGTCAGAAGAGCTATTCAATTATTGCATGAAGGGGTCATTGGAGATGTGTTTATGGCCAGAGGAATGTGTTTTAAGCCAAGAGCTTCATTTGGCATGGCGGAAAATGCTGAAGCACCTGAAGGATTGCACTATGATTTATGGTTAGGGCCAGCAGCTTATCAGCCTTATAATGAAAAGAAAGTCCACTATAACTGGCATTGGCATTGGAACACTGGGAATGGAGATATCGGAAATCAGGGGCCTCATCAGTTTGATGTAGCACGTTGGGGAATAGGTAAGAATGAACATCCGGTTCGGATTCAATCCATGGGTGGATATTTTGCCTATAGTGATGTATGCTCTCAGGAAACAGCGAATACTCAAACAGCTACTTTTGAATATTCGGATGGTAAAATTCTTCAATTCGAGGTAAGGGGACTCTTTACCGCAGGAGAAGCTCCCCTGGATGTAAAGATTGGGAATTTATTTTACGGAACTGAAGGATGTATGGAAATTAAGGGTAGTAAGTGGAATACGTATATGGGAAGAGATCTGGAGCCTGGACCTAGTTCAGAAGACAGTGAAACGCAAGTTGCCGATGCTTCTGGTGGAGGAGCGTATCTTGCTGCACCTGGAGGAGGTGGGCATTATAAAAACTTTATTGCCGCTGTGCGTTCCCACAATAAAGAAGATTTAACTTGTGATATTCACGAAGGACATATGTCTTCCGTGTTACCCCATTTAGCTAATATTTCCTACCGACTAGGAAGAGAACTTCACTTCAACGGCCCTAAAGAGCAGTTTTTCGGTGATCAGGAAGCTGATAGAATGCTGACCAGAAGGTATCGCGCACCTTATATCGTTCCCGATGAAGTCTAGAAAATAAAGAGTATTCATATTTTATAAGCCAGAACAGAGGTCTTAGGGTGACCTCTGTTCTTTTTTTATCTTTACAAAAAGAAATACCTATGGCTGAAGAATTAATCTTGACTGAAGGAGTTAATAGAGAAAAGCGCTACCAGGAATTATTGGTTCAAATCAAGTCTGTCATTGAAGATGAGGAAGACCTCATAGCTAATTTGGCGAACGTTTGTGCCATGCTAAAAGAAGGCTTGGGGTTTTTGTGGGTAGGATTTTATCGGAAAGTTGAGGGAAAAAATGAACTAGTTTTGGGACCCTTTCAAGGACCTTTGGCATGTACGAGAATAGTCTGGGGAAAAGGAGTTTGTGGCACAGCTGCATTGGAACAGAAAACCATCGTAGTTCCCAATGTACATGAATTTCCCGGACACATAGCCTGTAGTAGCCTCTCCAATTCAGAAATCGTAGTCCCATTAGTAGCCGAAGCAACTACTCAACTGATTTTAGATATTGATAGTGAACAGCTTGGCGATTTTTCACAAATAGATGTAGAAGCATTGGACGAACTAATGGAAATGATAAAAGCACATCATTATCGTCGCTGAAAAATACCTCTTCTACTTTGATAAGATACAGTAATTTCCAGGTTAATCGACCGCATTCTGCCCCCATCGAAGGGAATGTTTCCATTATTATTTGAGTCGGGATTTTTAAGTACATTGGTTACTCCCACATAATAATAAGCTCCTACGCCAACGGTACCAAAATTTGTGGGAAATATAGCTGCACTTCCAAAAGGTAAGGTGAGGTACCATGCATTGATATCCAGGGTGGGAGTAGATTGAAAACCTGTAGCTTCAAATCGATATCCCAGAATATAACCAATCCTTGGGTATAAAAATTTAAATCGGGGACCAACTTTTAAATCCATTTCTATAGAGGTAAGTCCCGCTCCCTGACCATCCCCAAAATCTTCCATGACTACGGGTAAATTGGGAAAACCAGAATCATCTCCATTTTTATATTGAAGGTTTAGGCCAACTTCAAAGCCGTGATTTTTTTTGTATTGATTGTAATGTATGCCAAATACACCTGTTGAAAACCAATTGCTTATTAGGTTTTGTACAGATGGCTGGGGGAAATAATTAAGATTGGTCGCAAATCGTAACCCTATTCCTTCCTGGCCGAAGCTTGTTGTACAGATCGATAGTAATATCGCCAATACTATATGGATTCTATACAAAAAATGTGATATAGTCGTCATATATTGAAATCACTACTTGAATGAAAAGAGCGTTTATCTTTTCTTTTTCTTTTCGATGAATCTAGGTTTTGAGCCATATGCTACCGTTAATTCAAATCCAATAGAGTTCATTCTTCCTCTACCGCTATTTAAATTAGTTTCGCTTACGACATTGGTTAATCCTAAATAAAAAGCTCCTCCAAAACCTACACTTCCAAAATTAGTGGGAAAATTAAATGCGAACCCAATGGGAAGAGATAAATACACCCGATTAACCTCACCTGAGTTGTTCCTGAAGAAGTTGTCCGTTCTTAATCGATACCCTACTGAGTAGCCGATATAAGGGAAAAACAGATCGAAGGATGGTCCTGCTTTTCCATGAGCCTCTACTGCAGTGAGTCCTACATCTTCATCGTCTCCAAAATCCTGCATGATTAAAGGGAGATTGGGAAAAGCACCATTACCCGTTCCTTTATGAATAATATTTAAGCCATACTCAAGTCTGCTCTTTTCAAAGTATTGATATACATTAATTCCCAGGATGCCCGTTGAAAATTGGGACTCTACTAACTGGCTCAACTGAGGATCTGAAAAATAATTTAAATAACTGGCAAAACGTATTCCCACTTCTGTTTGTGCAGAGAGCATGAGAGGGAACATTAGCCATATGAGTGGTATTCGTCGAAGCATACCTGTCGGTCAACTCACTAAATATACATATTACTTATTTATTCTTTGTTTATAAGTTATTATCATCAGATATATTCGTCTTCTTTCTGGAAGCGGGTAAATATGTTGGGGCAATTTCAAGCATATAGGAAAATGCTGCTTCATATTCATTGGGAATCACTCCATCTAAAATAGCTTCTCTAATTGCTGTTTTTATTTGGCCCACCGATCTTCCCGGAGCTATATTAAATTGTTCCATAATCATATTTCCAGATATAGGAGGCTGCCAATTCCTGATTTTATCTCTTTCTTCTACTTCTACAATTCTCGCTGCTAACTGATCGTAGTTATGTAAAAACTTACGAACTTTATTCTCATTCTGTGAAGTGATATCTGCCCTACAAAATTGTAGTAAATCTTCAAGATCATCTCCTGCCTCAAAAATGAGTCTTCGAATGGCGCTATCTGAAATTTCCTCAGTCACTAATGCTATCGGACGTTGATGCAAACGGACCAACTTCTGGACATATTTCATATGTTCATTCATGGGCAATTTCATTTTCCGGAAAATTTTGGGGACCATCCTGGCTCCTTTATCTTCGTGGCCATGAAAGGTCCAGCCTTGAGCAGGGTCAAATCGCTTAGTTAGTGGCTTAGCTATATCGTGTAGGAGCGCTACCCATCTCAACCATAAAGAAGAACTCTCCTCACTAATATTATCCAACACCTTCAAGGTATGATAGAAATTATCTTTATGGCCTCTTCCATTGCGATATTCTACTCCATGCATCTTGGATAACTCGGGGAATATATATTTCAACAGACCACTTTTAAAAGTCAGGTCGAACCCTCTGGAAGGCTGATCGGCTAAAATAATCTTATTCAATTCTTCTATAATACGTTCTTTGGAGATGATATCTATTCTGGACTTGTTCCGCTTTATGGCTTCAAATGTTTCGGGATAAATCACAAAGTCTAGTTGAGTTGCGAAGCGTATAGCTCGAAGCATTCTCAATGGATCATCCGAAAAAGTAATATCCGGTTCAGTTGGGGTGCGAATACTGCGTTCGGCTAAGTGCTGTACTCCTTCGAAAGGGTCGATTAATTCTCCATAATTGTCTTCCTGCAGTGAAATAGATAGCGCATTAATTGTAAAATCCCGCCTGAGCTGGTCATCCCGTAAGCTTCCTTCTGCTACGATAGGCTTTCTCGAATGACTTCTGTAACTCTCTTTACGTGCACCCACAAATTCTACTATCCAATCCTCTGTTTTGACCATAGCCGTACCAAAATTTGCATAGATGACTACTTGTGGACTTTTAACTACCTGACTAAATGATTGGGCCAAATCTATTCCTCTTCCTTCGACAACTATATCCACATCTTTACTGACTCTCTCTAACAAATGATCCCTTACATACCCTCCTATCACATATGCATTGAGGTTAAGCTGCTTTGCGCATTGGGACAAAATGGGAAAAATATGGTGATCTAATGCTGCCGCTAAATTCATAAACTTCTCTTTACTATATACAAAATTACATAAAAAGAGAGAAAATCCGGGAGAGGGATAAATATGTATGCGATTCTTTTATTTTATCGCTGGTACGAGAAAAAGTAGTATCTTCCCTCAAAAATTTTTTATATGAAAGTAATTATACCTGTAGCAGGTGCAGGAACAAGGTTGCGACCACATACACATACTCAACCTAAACCTTTAATTCCTGTGGCAGGTAAAGCGATCTTGGCCCATATAGTTGACAATTTGATTGATGCGGGAATGACGGATATCGTTTTTGTGATAGGTTATTTGGGAGATAAGATTCGCCGTTTTGTAGAAAAAAATTATGGCGATCGAATTCAGGCAGCTTTTGCCGTCCAGGAACCGAGATTGGGAATTGCTCATGCTATCTGGCAAGCGAAAGAAGAAATTCAGGAGGAAAATGAAGTAATGATCTTGTTAGGAGATACCATTTTCGGAAGTGATACTATCCTGGCCATGTTGAGTATCAAAGAATCTGTCGTTGCAGTACAGCAAGTAGATGACCCGGGAAATTTCGGAATAGCAGTATTAGGAGAGCAAAATTATATTAGTTCACTCAAAGAAAAGCCAAGTATCCCCACTAGTAATTTAGCCTTGGTAGGCTTGTATAAAATTGAAAATGTAGCACTTTTATTAGAGTCTATTCAGGCTTTATTGGAAAAAGAGCCCTCAGTAGAGAGTGAATATGAACTCACCGATGCATTAATGGGGGTGATTGATAGAGGATTACCTATTAGAACGTTGGCAGTGGAAAACTGGTTCGATTGCGGGAGAAAACAAACCTTGTTACAAACGAATCAAATACTATTAGAACAATTAGAAGAGTTACCTGACTATCAATACAGAGATTCCGTAATTATTCATCCGGTTCACATATCAGAAGGATGCGATATCCAACATTCTATCATCGGACCTTATGTAGCAGTAGCTGAAAATACCAGAATTTGTAAATCCATCGTTTCTAATTCTATTTTGGGAACCTATTCTGAGTTGGAGTCTATCATTATTCGGAATTCTGTAGTAGGGAATGATTCAAAACTAAGAGGACGTTCACACAGCATTAATATTGGAGATAATACTGAAATAGATCTGGAAGAATGATATATCATTTGACTTCATCAGAAAAGTGGTTAACAGCTTTAGATATTGGCATTTATAAATATGATAATACCGAGAAGATGATACACTGTTCGGTAGAGGAAGAAGTTATTCCTACAGCTAATATTCATTTTCCAACTGAACGCGAGTTAATTGTGCTGGCAATAATAGACAAAAAAATGAAGGATAAAGTTAAATGGGAAGCAGTAGCCGCTAGAGAGGGGAAATTATTCCCACATATTTATGGACATGTTCCTTTGGAGGTCATAGATACTACTTACATGCTGAAAAAAAATAAAGAGGATACGTGGGTGTGGATTAAATAATTCCTAAGGCTGTTTTTTCACTGAAAAACGAAATCCGATTCCATGTAAATTTTCTATGTTACAACTGACTTCTTCTCGGAGCATTTTTCTTAAGCGTGAAATAAATACATCCAGACTTCTTCCCATAAAATAATCATCCTCACCCCATATGTGTTGTAGAATAAATGATCTTTTTAGGACGCAGTTCTGATGTTCTAAAAAGAGTTTCAATAAGGAGGCTTCTTTTTCAGTCAATGTTCGTGTCTTATCCCTTACTTTGAGAATATAATTTTCGTAATCAAATTGTAACTCTCCTATGGTGTACATCTGCGTAGGGCTCATAGATGCTTTTTTCGATCGGTGGAGAAATATCTTTATTTTAAGAAGGAGTTCTTCCATGCTAAAAGGTTTTACCAAATAATCATCCGCTCCTATTCTCAGTCCTTTAATGCGATCTTCTTTTAATGATTTGGCAGAGAGAAATATAATAGGCACTTCATGATTCAACTGTCGGATTTGTTGGGCCAGGTCAAACCCATTCATAGCAGGAATCATAATATCCAGAATACATAGGTCAGGGCTATCTTCTTGAAATGTCTCTAAGGCAGTAATCCCATCTTTACAATGAATCGCTACATACCCATTCATTTCCAGATAATCTGCCGTAAGGTAGGCTAAGGTTTCATCATCTTCTACCAACAATATTTTCTTCATACGCTATCATTTTGGGGATATGTAGAGTGATACAAGTACCTTCTCCTTCTTTACTGTTAAGCGATATGCGCCAACCCAGGCGATCACATATATGTTTGATATAAAACAATCCCAACCCAAATCCCTTTTTCATGGATTCGCCTTTATCAGGGATTCTGTAAAATTTGTCAAATATTCGTTTTTGGTGCCTGGGAGATATGCCAATGCCATTGTCCTTGATGGATAGAAGAATTTCCTTTTCATGAGTTCGTACCAGTATATCGATGCATGGATTCGTTCGACAGTATTTGACTGAGTTTTCCAGAAGATTGTGAAGAATACTGAATAAATGGGTCTCATCCGCCATTACATATATTTTGGGAGTCTGGAAATCCGAGTGAATCTGGATGTGCGGATAAGTTAAGGACATTTGCGCACTCACCTCCTTAATGGTATTGCATAAATTGATATGAGTTATGTGAAGCCTGGAGGAATGGGTTTCTGTTTTGGCGATGGAAAGAATTTCTTCAATATGATGGTTTAGTTTATGTGCTTGCTCTATCACTAGCTGAATGTATTTTTTTCTTTTTTCCTGATGATGGTTGTGCCAATGGTTTTGTAAATAGTGTGCTGCTATGAGGATGGATGAGAGTGGAGTTTTAAATTCGTGGGTCATGTTGTTAATAAAATCTTTTTGGAGGGCGGAGTATCTTTTTTGTTGGAGTAGGACAAAAACGGAGTATACGTATATCACTAATACAATAAATAGGATAATAGAAAGAATGGTCCAGGGAAGTAACGGCCCTCCCATAAGATGCTGCTTATTGGGAAATCTGATAGCAAAGTAGTACACGAGGTTATCTGACTTAGGGAAATAAGAAGAAGGCACTTTTCTTTTCTGCTGATCATGGGATACATAATTTCCATAGATCATGTTGTCGGTTTCGCAGTCGTAAATAGCATATTCAAAATCCATTGAAACATGGTATTTATCGAAAGTACTCATCATATAATGTTCCAGTAAGGGAGCGCTGAATTCATTATTAATATCTACGATATAATAATCTTCAGAAATTTGTTTTACAGGATTCGCAGAAGGTAAGCTTTGACCTTTATTTTGGTAAAGTAGATCGACTACTTCTAGTAAGGCGATATGAACTTTCTCACCGAATTTTCTTTTTTCTATATCAAATGCCTGACTCAACCATTGAAATTGAATAATAAGGACTCCGATGATAGCGACAAGTCCTAATAACATAACGCCCTTTAGCCATTTATTATTCATGATTCAATGATAATGAGATTTAGGAATAAAATTCCTGCATTAACAACTCGTTAACAATTATTGAATCCCTATTAACATCTAGATCTGTGTGGAATATCTACCTTTAACACGGTTTCTACTTGCAAGTTGAACTTCATTACATGTTTTACTTCATTAAAATAATTGGTAACAATGAAAACTTCATATGTATTCGTAATCATCATATTTCTTATTAATGTAAGTTCAAGTATTGCTCAGAAAACGGCGAGGGTAGAAGTTAGCCAAAGATTGTCTTCCGAAAATACAACTGAGACAGCTAACATCAGTTTTGAAAAGGAAGTATTTGATTTTGGAGAAATTCCCATCGGTGAACCTGCGGAGGTTACTTTTGAGTTCGAAAATACGGGGCAAATTCCTTTAATCATTAAGGAAGTAAAGACTTCATGTGGCTGTACCGTAACAACTTATCCTAAAGAAGCGGTTGGTGTAGGCGAAAAAGCAGCTATAAATGCTAAATACGAGGCTAAAACTCTGGGATATTTTTCTAAAAGTATTACAGTAAAAAGTAATACAGAGGAAGGCTATCACCAGTTGACCATTAAGGGAATAGTAGTAGCCTCGAAAAAATAGAATGTAAAATAATGGAGAATGAGATTGATAGCGGGGAAATAAATATAGCATAGAGAAAAGCCAGAAAGTACTCGTTACTTTCTGGTTTCTTCTGATGTTTTTCGGTTAAAAGGAACCATATTTTTGGGAAGGTCCTTTTCGGTTGAGGTTGAATGTGCTTTGGAGTGTGAAATGGAATCTGATAATTTCTCTTCTTCTGCTAATTGATGTTGATGTGTAATTGCAGAATCAATAGTAGGAGATTGAATATTTTTGTAAATGGAGAATCCAATGATAGATGTAACTACAGCACTCACCATTAATAAAAGGAAAGCGTTTAAACTAACAATTTTGTTAAACCATAATATAGAAATACCTCTTCGAGTTCGGAAAGTTTGCTTTACCGAATTCGTAGAGGCAACATAAGTCATTACAGAATCAACAGATTCAGATGAAGGTGTTAACACTTCTTTAGGAATGATATCTACAATATTTTGATAGTACTCATATCTTTCCCAAAGCTTTTCATCCACACATACAGCATCTAAAAATTGCTCAGCCTCTTCATCGGGCATTTCATTATATAAAAATCGGATTATGTCTTCATTCGTGAACGATCTTTTCATAACTGTTAGATAACTCTGACTCTTGTGCCAATTTCTTCAAGTTTAAGAGCGCATATCGCATTCTACCCAGAGCAGTATTAATACTCACATTAGTCAAAGCAGCAATTTCTTTGAATGAAAGATCTGCATAACTTCTCATAATGAGTACCTCTCTCTGTTTGTCGGGGAGTTGTTGAATAAGCTCTCTTATGTAACGTGCATTTTCGTCTCTTATTATCCGTTCCTCAGAACTTCCTTCAGCACGTTGTACAGAGTTAAATATATCAAATTCTTCGTTCTCTCTCTGAAGAGGATTACGTTGAATCTTACGAAAATGATCAATGGCTAAATTTCGAGCAATACGGATCACCCAGGGCAAGAATTTTCCTTCCTCATTATATTTCCCGGATCTGATCATTCGTACAACTTTGATCATTACATCCTGAAATAGATCCTCCGCTACATAGCGATCCTTGACAATCAAGTAAATGGTAGTGTAAACTTTTGACTTATATCTGGAAAGTAAAATGTTAAAACATGCGTCGTTCCCTGCTAAAAAACCTTTAATTAAATCTTTGTCGTTTGTCTTATTAATAAGCGCCTTCTCCATGACCTATATGGTTAATGTGGTATTAAAAGTGCTTCATGCTCTTACATGAAAGTTTAAGCCAGTTAAAAAAAGTTTAGTTTAATCTTCTGATTCAGCATTTGCTGATAAAGAACGCAGGGCTTTTTAAGCGTAAATCCTGAACCAAAAAGGGTGTTTGTACGTTTTAGCCCTGTTAATGGTCGATAATTCTACTTAAACTGTATAATTATCTAACATGAGTAGTATCTACATAAAGAATGCCAGAGTTAACAATCTCAAAAATGTTTCTGTAAAAATTCCCAGAAACAAATTAGTTGTCATAACCGGAGTAAGTGGTTCGGGGAAGTCATCCCTTGCTTTTGACACCTTATATGCTGAAGGCCAACGAAGGTATGTAGAAAGCCTAAGTTCCTATGCCAGGCAGTTTCTGGAACGTATGGAGAAGCCGGAAGTAGATTATATTCAAGGGATTGCACCTGCTATGGCGATTCAGCAAAAGGTGAGTACTTCTAATCCCAGATCTACGGTAGGAACAGTTACTGAAATTTACGATTTTTTTAAGTTGCTATTTGCGAGGGCTGGGAAAACGTATTCCCCTTCGTCTGGAAAACTAGTCACACGTGATTCAATAAGCGACGTTGTAAACTATGTTTTAGCTTTGGAGGAAGGAACAAAAGTGAATATTCTTTCGGAAATAAGGGTCAGGAGCAAAGGCTACAGGGCTGAATTGTCTCTTACACTTCAAAAAGGCTTTACCAGAATATGGGATAACCATGAACTGGACTTTATTGAAGACGTATTGAACAAAAAAAAGTTACCGAAGAAAGATAGTTTTACAGTCTTGGTAGATCGTTTGGTCATTCGGAAAGAGGATATCGATAATTTAAGAGGACGATTGGGAGATAGTATACAAACGGCATATCAGGAAGGATTGGGGACTTGTAATTTGGAAATCAATGGAGAACAAATTGTACATTTTTCGGAAAAGTTCGAAGCAGATGGAATGGAGTTTGAGCTGCCCTCCGTTAATTTATTCAGTTTTAATAATCCCTATGGCGCCTGCCCGGTTTGTGAAGGCTTTGGGAGAATATTGGGGATAGACGAGGAACTGGTCATTCCTGATAAAAGTAAGTCCATTTATGAAGGTGCTGTTGCTCCCTGGAGAGGAGAAGTCATGAGTCAATATTTGGACGAATTTATCCAGATAGCTTCTGAAGTAGATTTTCCCATTCACCGTCCATACTACCATCTCACTCAAGCACAGAAAGATTTGCTTTGGGATGGAGTAAATGGTGCCTCGGGCATATATTCTTTCTTTAATTATCTTAGTAGCAAAACACATAAGATTCAATATCGCGTAATGCTGGCCAGGTATAGAGGATATACGAAATGCCCTGATTGTAAGGGGAGTAGGTTAAGAAAGGATGCTAATTACGTGAAAGTAGGTTCCTACAGCATCAGTGATTTTATGTTTATGCAATTGGATGAATTAGCAGAAACCATATCTTCACTGACCTTAGACGATTATCAGAAAAAGGTAGGAGAGCGATTAATTAGGGAAATAAGTTCTCGTCTGTTTTATTTAAATGAAGTAGGGGTTAACTATTTGACCCTGAATAGAAAAATCAATACGTTATCAGGTGGAGAAATGCAGCGTATCCGACTTGCTACCTCTTTGGGAAGTGGTTTGGTAGGCGCTATGTATATATTAGATGAGCCAAGTATAGGATTGCATGCCAGAGATACAGACAGATTAGTCAATATCCTCGAATCGCTGAGAGATCAGGGGAATACAGTCATTGTTGTCGAACATGATGAAGCTTTCATGAGAAAAGCAGATCAGATTATAGATCTGGGACCTGGAGCAGGAGAACTTGGTGGAACCATCGTATTTAATGGTGATTTTCAGAAGCTATTAACGCAACCCACCTTAACCAGCCAGTACCTGTCGGGTGAAAAAGAAATTAGTGTACCCGAAAGCAGAAGAAAACCAGCTTCCTGGATACAATTGAAAGGTGCCAGAATGCATAATTTGAAAGGAGTAGATGTGCAGATTCCTATCCATGCCATGACCGTAGTCACAGGAGTGAGCGGTTCTGGAAAATCAACCCTTATTCAAAAGATCCTTTATCCTGCATTGAGCAAAAATATAGGGGAGGCTTCAGAAAAAGGGGGATTTTTTGAAGAATTGACTGGTGATCTCGACCATATTAAGCACATAGAAATGGTAGATCAACGTCCTATCGGTAGAAGTGCCAGATCTAATCCCGCTACTTACCTGAAAGCCTATGATCATATCCGTGAACTATTCTCTAACCAACAAATCGCAAAAATTAAGAACCTAAAACCGAGCAATTTTTCATTTAATATCGATGGTGGGCGTTGTGATACTTGTAAGGGGGAAGGCTTTGTAACAGTGGAAATGCAGTTCCTTCCCGATGTAAAGCTCATTTGCGAAACTTGTAACGGGAAGAGGTTCAAGAAGCATATTTTAGAGGTTCAGTATAAGGGAAAAAATATTGATGACATTCTTAATATGACCATCAATGAGGCCGCCCAGTTTTTTGTTAACATAAAAAAGATTCAGCAAAAGTTAGATGTACTCCAACGAGTAGGACTTGGATATTTAAGAATGGGACAAAGTACAAGCACACTTTCCGGGGGTGAGGCTCAACGAATGAAATTAGCCTCTTTTTTGGCGCAGGGCACCTCTCAAGCTACTGGGACACTCTATATATTTGATGAACCTACAACGGGGCTTCACTTTGATGATATCAATAAATTACTAATAGCCCTGAATCAATTAGTGGAAAGAGGAAATACGGTAATCATCGTCGAACACAACCTGGATGTGATTAAGGCAGCAGATTGGATCATAGATATGGGTCCAGAGGGGGGGGATGAAGGAGGGAACGTCATTTTCCAAGGCTTACCCGAAGATCTTATTAAGGACAATAGCTCTTACACAGCCAAATATTTGGAAGAAAAACTGTCCCCAAACTAACAGCCGTTTTTCTCTTTAACCAGTAACTATGCTATTCTACCTGAAAAGGTTCCATGATTTGGTGTTTTCCATCTGAGAGAAACAAAAAATAATCCCCTTTAGCCACCTTTGGGAGGTTCAGGCTGGTTTCTCTTGGATCAATATTCGTATCTAAGGATGTTTTGGTAATTATATTGCCCGCAGGATCTAATATTTGGATATTCATATGGGTACCTTTATCGGAAGCGAGTCTTATTTTTAGTATTTCTTCATTTGATTCCAATATTTTTGCATACAATCCCAAATTAAGATTCATGTCATAGGCCATTGGTTCACTCAATCTTTCACTTCCATCTAATCCTATGTGCTTTATCCTATAATACACTCTTGGCATCTGAGATAACCCCAATTCTTTATCTTCAAATTGATATTGGTTTAGGGAAGAAGAGATCTGTTGGTTTTTTGCTAACACCTTACCAATCTTTTCAAAGGATTTCCCATCGACACTTCGTTCTATTTCATAATGGGAGGTGAATTTTTCAAGGGAAGTGGCCCATAATATATTTCCTGCATCAGCAGAGATGTTCACTGTAGAATTGGACCAACTAACAGCGGAAGCTATGTTCGAGCTGGTATTCTTTTCTGAAGTTGTATTAGTAACAGCGGTAGTGGTTGTAGATGTATTATCTGAAGATGAGGTTGTTTTGATGTTAACAGAAGTATTTCTCAAAGTCGAATTCTCTTCAGGTGATTCACTCATTCGTTTTGGCAAATTTCCCAGGGAATTTTTTAGATCTGATATATGACCTTCAGAGGCAGTTTGATTGCCTGAATTGAGTTCGGATTCCATCTTACTATTTCCAGAAGATTGGTTTTCTGGTTGAGAAGGAACAACAAGGAAAGTGTCATCTTCAGCATTATTTTCAGTTGTAGGGGAAATACCTAGATACAATGCTAATCCTCCGAGAAATGTCACTCCTAAAACGATCCCTGCTCTCTTAATAACGGGGACAATTGTTGTGCGAGAGCCAACGCGGGCTTTAATTTTTTGATTTCCACCTTTATCCATTTACCTTATGTATTTATGGATAAAGATAAATCAATAATATTCTAAAATTAAACTTTATTTTATTAGTAATATTTCATATAGTGTTAATAGTAAACTACTTCCACCTGAGGATGCTTTGATTTAAATTTATCTACTTTGCTTGAAGATAATCTGGTATTAAAGCAGATGAGGTTCTTTAAATTAGTCAAATCATTGATATCATTGAGGCTTTTGACATCAGTAATAGAAATATCTAAAGACTCGAGTTTAGATAGATTTTTTAAGGCTTTTAAATCCCTTATCTGAGTACCTGAACATCTTAAAGAGATTAAATTAATCAGACTTGAAACAGAAGATAGGTCTGATACAGGAGTATTTTCAATATTAAGATAAGTGAGGTTGTTCAAATTACTAATAGGTTCAAGATCCGAAATAGGACTTCGGATACATTTTAAGGAAATTAATTGAGTCAAATCCTTGATAGGAGCTAAATTTTGGATAGGTGTATTTTCAATATGTAATTCAGTGAGTCCCAAGATCTGTTGCAGAGGAGTCAAATCTTTAATCTGAGATACTCCTTTAATCTCGAGGATTCGCTGACTAGTAATCTGGTGAAGTTCCTCTCTGGTAGGGATTTCCGATACAGGCACATATTCCTGGAAAACCTGTTGCCAATGTGCCGGTAATGAACTCCACCAGGCTTGAAGAGCATTAGTTCTGAATACTATGAGTGCATCTGAAATTAAAGGCCCTATGCTTTCTACTGTGACTTTAGAATTATCAGCATATATAAATTGCAGATTTTCAATTTGTTTGAGAGGCGTAATATCGAAAATATTCGTATTGTCCAGGTTAATATATTCTAAGCTCCCTAATGTTTGTAATGGAGCAATATCTGTTAAAAGAGTATGGCTTGCATTTATGCGTTTAAGATTAGGAAGTTTGGAAATCGGCTCCACATTTTCCACTTGAGTATAAGTGAACGAAATATCTTCTAATTTTAACAAATATCTTAAAGGTTCAAGACTGTAAATTTTTGTAAAGTCGCATTTCAACTTTCTTAAATTAATCAGGCTACTTAATGGATCAAGGCTTATGATTTCGGAATTATTCTGTATATCAATTTCTGAAATATTAATAATCTCATGTAATTCCTCTCTATTGGGTTCTTGAGGAATATCAGCATATTTCTTAAAAATAGTCCGCCAATATTCTGGTAACCTTTCCCACCATTTTTGAAGGATAGCTGATTCGTAAATGACTAGTACCTCAGGCCTTGATTGCATAAATGCCATAGCATCTTCCGCGCTAACTTTGGTATTATCACAATAAATCCTTTTAAGATCAGGGGCATTTATAAGAGGTTGAAGGCTAGATACTTTACTCCAATCACAAAATAATAATTGAAGGGATGAATCATTTGACAATGGGCCCAAATCTTCTACTGGAGTATATTCGATATTACATTGCTGTAATTTATTCAGGCCCGACAAAGGTTGAATACTATTTATCTGGGTCTTTGCTATAGATAGTGATGTCAATTCGCTTAACTGTCCCAATGGGAAAATATCCAAGACTGCTGTTTCATCCAGCGAAACATCAGTTAGCTTAGTAAGCTTTCCCAATACAGACACATCGCGAATATTTGTTTTATTTATTGATAACTTTTCAAGGCGTTGGAAATAGGTAAGTGTTGTTAAATTAATTATAGGGGTTTGGTCGCATATGAGTGTTTTTAACTCAAGTGCGTATCTGAGGGGATCGAGAGATGTTACTTTAGTATTTGAAATATTCAAAGCTTCTAACTTAGTGAGATTTCTCAATGGCACTAAGTTACTTACTTGTGTATTGCTTATATTTAAGGACTTTAGGTCAGTAAGTTTGGTTAACCCACTTAGGTCATGCATTAATAAATGATCTGAGAGATCAAGGGTTTCAAGAGAAGTAATCTTCTTTAAATGATCGAAAATTGAGGCTTGTTTAAGGATTAAGGTATCCATAATCCTTGGTTTATATACCCGATTTCTTGGATCAAGCATTGAGAGGTCTCCTACAAGGCCTGAATCCGATGAATAAAATGAATCAAAATTTCTGATTAGGATAGTGTCTCCTATATTAGCTTCAGGCTCCATATTTAGAATATCCGTCATAGTTAGTTTATTACTGACCATGATATCCTTTCCATATAAATATTTCCATTCAAACGGTAATTCATTCCACCAAATGCTGAGATCTTCTTCAAGACTTAATTTAGTAGTGTACATACTCACTATTTTCAGATCCCTGTTTACATCATCGAGATTAATTTCGAAATATCTATCCTGATTTCGATTAACTGATTGTTTATCCAGCGTGTATCCACTTAGATTTCTTGAAGTTTTAACGGTAAAGTATATCTGATTGTCCTCATTGACATTATGAGTAATTTCATCAATGAGGAAATCAAATTGTACATTAGTAAAAAAGAAATCTATGTCTTTGAGATAAGCCTGAATGTCTTTATTAGTCACTACAGCTCTATTTTCTACTAAATCATCTTCTATTTGCACTTCTGCATCCCTGAAAGCCTTTAAGTAGCTTTGAGTAATAATGGTTTCTTTTTCTTTAGGCGTAGTATTTGTTCCACCAAGTGTGTTAAATAAAAACTCTACGAAAGAGACGAGTTGCTTTGCCTCTTCTTTGTATTCCTCTATTTTCTCTGGAGGTAGAGAGGAAGTGGGATAAGATGGGTTAGATTGAGAAAATAACAGACCTCTATTCAAACTCATTAATAGGACAAAAATGAATAGACATCTAAACTGTATATGTGAATATTTCTTCATAGTGTCTTTTCTTTAGGTTAAGACTAACTAGGCCTCAAAGGAAATCATAATTTCCTGAATATATATTGCTTGAGGCGGTTCTTTTCACTTTCGGTCACTTCACTCAAAGAAGAAATTAGCCATCCCCTGTTTAAACCAGAACGGGTAAATTTTGCTAATTCAAAGTACCATCCATTTATTTGGAAAAAGTGAAATTTTACCTGGCGAATGGTTTGGAATCTGACTCTGTATTTTCTGCAAAGATACAAAAATCGCTTTAAATCAGCAGATGAGCTATTTTGTGAGGCGTAGTGATATAAATGGCGATTATCGTTGAAAACTTTATTCAAGTTCATGAATGAAAGTTCATGACTTAGAGGATGCATAAATTTACCTGGAGGTAATTTAGGCCTTTCCCACGGCAGTTGTTCCACCGGTGGAAGCGTATTTTTTACTGCAGGATCTTTTAAAGGAGGAAATGAAACGTCAAACAGAACCCATTTGGAACCTACTTCCACTTCTTCTAATTGTAAAAAAAGGATTGCTTCCACCTCTTCTCCTTCATAAAGAAACAGTCCTTGAACTTCTGCGAACCAGTGGCCTCCATGAAAGCTCAAATAAAAAGGAGAACTATCGGTTACCTCTCGTATAAATTTTCTTTGAACAGTTTTGTTCAGGTAGGGATTTGATTTGTCAAATAGCTCAGGTATGTACTGTCTTCTGACATTATTATCGTGATAAAGGCTATCATTTGGGTAATAGCGTGTTCCGTTTGGAGCTTCTTCACTGTTAAATCTCCGAAAGAATTGATTTACCTGCTTTGTTTCGGCAAAGAGAACGGCTTCACCTCCAAGGGTTTCACCAAAATGTTGACTATAAACGCCTGTTAAAGTGCTTAAGAATAAGCAGCTTAACAGGCGTTGAAAAAATATGTTCATTGAGTGGTTTCAGTTACTCTAATATCTCCTAATAATACATCCCAGAATTCAATCACTCTACCACTTATTTGAGTTCTTTTGCGTTCAACATAAACGGTGATATCCTTCTTCGTTGTATCCATGTAGTTTAACCCATCGTCTGTTGTTCCTTCAAAGCGTTGAAATATAGTGATCACACCAACATAACGACCATCAGGCTGAAGCTCCAAGTCGCTTATATACTGAATGTTGTACCATTTAATAGTGACTCTATCATAATTTAGAGCCATTAAATGCTCAAAATAATTTCTTATCTGGTAATAAATAATGTCCGGGCGATTGAGACTGGAAACTCCTATTTCACTTCCATCAGCAAATAGTTCTACAGCACGTTCTATTACCCTGTTCGCCTCAGAAAATGGAGTTTGTTTATTTCCTATGATGCTGATATACTTACTAAGGTCCTTAACCTTTTCCAATGCTAATGAATCAATAGCTTGTTTACGTTGTGGACTAATAGTGGGAGGGTTCCCAGTTTGAGCAACTAGATGCAGACTAAATAAACTAAATAAAGTAATGCCGCTCAGGACAATTCGAAAATTTTTCATTGTTATCTTTTTACGAGTTCTAATTCTTGGATCTTTCCGCTGGCGTCATATACGATTTTTTCCACGCGGTTTGGGTTTTTTCCCTGGTCTTTAAGATAATTAAGGTACTTTAAAATAGTGGTAGGTCTGTCGTAATCTTTTTGACCATTTTCTTGATAAAATACTAACAAAACAGGGGATTCTGGTGAAGAAAACTGCCGAAGTATTTCGTCTATTTTCGCATTTGCAATATTTGGATTACCTGATCCTGCAATACCGTTAAACGCGGAATTCAACTGATCATATGCCATTTGTTGATTTCGCTTAGCTGCCTCAGCTGCTTCCAGGTCTGCTCTTTCTTTAGCTAGTTTAGCTTCTACTTGCTGAATGAGTGCATACACTTCTGCATCTCTTATACCCATCGCCTTTACTTCAGCAAACCTTCTTTCTTTATCTTCAAGAATGGGAAAACTCGTTGCAGGAGGTTCATTTAATAAGGCCTGTAATGCTGCTTTTGCCTTGGCAATTTGTGCAGCCTGGGCATTATCGGTTTGCTCCTTTGGAGCTTCTACTACTTCCTTTTTTCCTTTACAACTTGTAAAAGCAAAAAATAGTACTGGGATTAGCCAAAGCAAAGTTTTCATGGAGAAAGCGTGAAAGGTAGTTAACATTTGATACCGCATTAAAAATAGATTTACTTATTGGAAAATTCGAGCTCAAGTTATAAAAAACGGTTTTTCAGACAAATATATTGATACTTGGTTTATTGAAAAATTAAATTACCAATGGAATTTATTAATATTCAGCTAAAAGTGATTTGTTAACCAGAGGAGGGCGCTTTCAAAATTCTCTTCATAAACGTATTTTTATTCAGAAGGTTATTTCGGTTACGCTTAATAATTTTTTAAAATTTAGATTCGACTACATGATTCCCAGGATAAATTTTTGGTAAACAGTCACTACAAAGATAGATCCCAACATAATTGGGGCAATATAAACGATGACTAGATTGATAAATCTTTGCGAAGCCGAACCCACGAAGTTAGGGTAACCAGATGAAATTTCCTTAGCCAGCTGATGGGTCTTCCATTTAGTTGAGATAAATATACTCATCAAAAAACCTCCTAAAGGGAGCCCGAGGTTCAGGAACATATCTTCAATTAAATCCATAAAGCTTTTCAATCTACCGTCATAGTAAATAAATGAAGAAAGGCCTTCCACGGCTCCATTAGATAACATGCTGGGAACCCCAATTAAAAAGGTAATAGTCGCCAGAATAATGGCGGATCTCTGTCGGGGCCATTTCAGTTCATCTACGAAATATGATACTGGTACCTCTAATAAGGAGATAGTAGAAGTCAAAGCTGCAACACTTAGCAATAAAAAGAATCCACCACCTATTAATTTTCCTAATAATGGTCCCATGGTTTGAAAAATCTGTGGAAGGGTAACAAATACTAATCCCGGACCCTGACCAGGTTCCAGGCCCTGAGAAAATACCAATGGAAAGATCATTAATCCGGCAAGAAATGCCACAGCCACATCAGCCATAACGACTATAGCTGTAGCATTAACAATATTCTCTTTTTTGTTTATGTATGATCCATAAGTTATAAGTGCTCCCATACCAAGGGATAATGAAAAAAAGGCTTGTCCTAAGGCCGAATAAATCGTCTGAAGGCTAAGTTTACTAAAGTCAGGTAGAAGATAAAATGCGACTCCCTTCATTGCATTTTCCAACGTACAAGCATATATGATGAGCCCTATGAGTAGAGCAAACAGAAAAGGCATAAGGATTTTCGAAGCTGTCTCTATCCCTTTTTGGACTCCTCTATATACGATGAAGGCTGTGATTACCATAAACATCAGAGAGTAAAGAAAATTATCTGAAACATCTGAAATATAAGTAGAGAAAAAAGGACCAAAATTGTCGCTATCAAAAGTAAGTATGTCTCCAAACACAATTTGTATAAAATATCCAAAAGCCCAGCCTGCGACTACATTGTAGAAAGACAAGATCATAACCCCACAAAAAATACCGAATAAGCCTAATAATGCCCAGTTCTTTCCTCCTAACTTTCTATAGGCGCCATATGGGTTAGAGGTAGTAGCCCTTCCTATGGTAATTTCCCCCACCATTACAGGGAACCCTATTAAAAGGATCCAAACAAGATAGATTAATAGAAATGCAGCTCCACCATTTTGGCCAGCTTCATAAGGAAATCTCCAAATATTTCCCAGACCCACTGCTGAGCCAGCAGCAGCAGCTACGAATCCTAAACGAGAGTTAAATCCTCCTCTAACAGCCATACGTAAAAAGGTTTTTATTAAAGTTTAATCATGATACAAAATTAATCTCAAAGAAAAGACAAGTAACTCTAGCTTGCAAATATTTTAGATGTTCAAAGTTCTGTGTAACTAATTGTCAATCAGAATTATCAAGCTATATGCTTAGGTCCAAGATACATCTTTAAAGAATTGTTTAATTAAAATGCGCTTTCTCATTACATGTATATTAGATGAAAAACCCTCAAATCCAGAGTTGTCGGGCCAGTGAAAAATATGATTTCCTATTCTGCAAGCGTTATCTATTCAAGTAATTATATGTCTTAGCCCCACCAAATGTTATTCTAATCGCTTAGCCAGGTTAATTCCATATTTAAACAGCTACATTAAATGAAGAACTTTACTCTAACCCTGTTTATTTTTTCACTATTTTTTATCCTGCTTCTCGTTAATGATTTGATTTCTATTTCTTCCGGAGCCCCTGAAGGATTTTCTGGTGCACCCGGAGAATCTAATTGTTCCGCTTGTCACAGCTCCTTTCCTCTTAACTCAGGAGATGGAGAATTGACCCTATCCTCAAACATTCCTGCCAGTGGATATATTCCTGGAGAAACCTATGAAATTCAAGTATCCGTGAGTCAAAAGGATAGACCTCGGTTTGGCTTCCAGTTGTCTTCTCAAAGTGAAGCATCTGCTACCAGTATCGGTACATTTGAACTGACAGATTCAATTCGAACCCAAATCAAAACACTTACACTTGCTACTACTTCTACCTACATCACCCACACCAAGGATGGGATCGAAAGTCCAGATGAAAATGAATGGGAAGTCAACTGGACAGCTCCGGACTCTGGTACCGGTAAGGTAATATTTTATGTCGCATCTGTAGCTGCTAATAAAGACTCTTCAAATCAGGGAGATTATGTTTATACTGCACAATTAGGCATAGAGGAAGTTGAAAATGTTCCTGCCCCTTCTGATTCAGTTAAAATACAGGTAAAAGTATTATTAGAAGGATATCTGGCAAATGGAGATGTCCTCATGCGTACTGCACTGGTGGAAAATGACCTGTTACCATTGGACCAACCATTCAATTCTCCTCCCTTTAATTATAATGGAGTAGAACAACTCATTCAGGACAAGGCGAATATCGTCGATTGGGTATTTGTTGAATTAAGAGATAAAGATGACCCTGCGAGTATTATTACTCAAAAAGCAGCTTTTGTATCTCCTGATGGAATGATTAGAGATGCGGAGCATGAAGACTTACTCGCTTTTGACGAGTTAGAAGAAGGGGAGTATTACATTGCTGTGTATCATAGAAATCATATGGCTGTTATGAGTAATGTTCCTGTACTACTATCAGCTACAACTCCTGCCTTATTTGATTTTACAGAAGATGAAAGCAGAGCAAGTGGAAGAGATCAGTTAGAAAGAGTGAATGATGTATATGTCATGTATAGTGGAGACTTCGACCAGAATGGACTGGTAAATAATTTGGATTTCAATGCATGGGCGATCGATGCGGCTACTATAGATGCATACATATCGGTAGATGCTGATGGAAATGGATTGGTCAATAATCTGGACTTCAACTTCTGGAGTAAGAGGAAAAGTAGAATCGGCTTGCCTGTTTTACAGAAGTAACAGAATAAGTCTCAATAAAGTACATTCATGTGATTGGAAAAAACAATTACAGGTGTATATGAAAATATTAATTTTTTCGTTATAAAACATGTAGTTCATATTTTCAAATAATTTAGTATTGGAGAACCTGATTCTCCAATACTTTGTCTTAGGTAATGTAGATTATGAAGCACTTTACCCTCGGTCTATGTATATTTAGTCTGTTATTTTTTCATATGTTGATCACAGATTTAACCTCTAATTCCAGAGGGGCACAGACTAATTTCTCAGGAGCTCCAGGGGAAGCGAATTGTACGGCTTGCCATAATTCATTTGCTGTGGACGCTGGAGAAGGGGAATTAGTGATCGCGGCTAATATACCTGAGTTAGGTTATACTCCTGGCGAAACCTATGAAATCCGGGTTCAGATTCAGCAAAAAGACATAGAAAGATTTGGATTCGAAATTAGTTCATATGGAACTTCAGCGAATGAAAGTGTAGGAGCAATGGAGGTTACTGACCCTGCAAGAACACAGTTTAAAACAGTTACTCTGGCAAGCAGGAAGGAATTTATTACTCATACGATAGACGGTATCGACAGTAAAGATATCAATGCGTGGTCGTTTAATTGGACCGCACCTCCATCAGGAACAGGTGAGGTAACGTTTTATGCTGCAAGTGTAGCTGCTAACAGGGATTTGACGAATCAAGGGGATTATGTTTATTTAGCCCAGCTAGCCACCAACGAACAGATCATAAACTCTTCTTTTGAGATTGAATTTGAATTTTTTGAGGCTAATGTGGATGCTGATGGATTAGTAAGGCTAAGGTGGAAAACGCTTCAGGAAGTAGATAATCAACAATTCGAAATCGAGCGGAGTGATGATGGGCAAAGTTTTGCCACCATAGATGTCATTCCCGGAGCTGGTACTAGTGATCAGGGACGTACCTATAATTATACAGATGATGAACAACCAGTAGATACCGTTTTTTACAGACTAAGAGGTATAAGTTCTGCTGGTGAATCTATTACCTCTGATGTCCTTATCATACCCGTAGAAGCCGATGGTTCTAATCCAAATCCAAATCCAAATCCAGATCCTGAGCCTGGCCCAGAACCGGATCCAGACCCTATGCCAGACCCTATGCCTGAAATGCCAATGGATGATGGAGAAATAATGATAACTTTCATTCCCAATCCAGCAGAAACAGTGACTCAAATAAATATTCAGTCTAAAGTATCAGGAATAGCTAACCTGATCGTGGTAAATAGTCACCTTCAGGAAATGCTTAGAAAAGAGTTTGTTTTGAAAATGGGCGAAAATGTGTTCGATCTTGATGTGTCAGAATGGAGTACCTCTCTATACTATGTATCCGTTTTTACCCTCGATGTAGAAGGAATGAGAAAGGTTACTGCGGGAGAAACATTATTAGTTGCCAAACCTGGACTGTAAAATTCATTTTTTCTGGATTTTTGAGTAGAAATAGTGTTAGATCTTCTCTTCATTATAGAGTATACGTATATTAATCGGAATCTAACCCATAATCGCCATGCGACACTACACTATTTCGACGCTATTAACCCTATCATTTTTCGTATTTATCTCGTGGAGTACGGATTTGTCGTCTCCAAACGTAGAGACTTGGTCAGACCTTTTTAATGGTAAAGATCTGGAAGGTTGGAAAATTCTCAATGGTTCCGCCTCTTACCGCGTAGAAGATGGAATGATTGTAGGTACTACCGTAATGAATTCCCCTAACACATTTTTAGCGACAGAAAAAAATTATGGAGATTTTATTCTTGAGCTTGAGCTAAAAGTGGATCCAGCTATGAATTCTGGTATACAAATTCGATCCAATAGTCTTCCTGAATATAGAGAAGGAAGAGTTCATGGATATCAGGTGGAAATAGATCCTTCACAGAGGGCATGGAGTGGAGGATTATATGATGAAGCGAGAAGAGGGTGGTTGTATCCGTTATCTGTCAACCCCGAAGGTAGAAAAGCTTTCAAAAATAATGAGTGGAACCATTACAGAATAGAAGCAATTGGAAATTCTATCAGAACCTGGATAAATGGAATACCTTGTGCAGATCTTATAGATGATATGACTCCCGAAGGATTTATCGCTTTGCAAGTTCACAGTATTAACAATGAAAGCCAATTAGGTAAAGAAGTGATGTGGAGAAATATTAAAATCCAAACTGAACATCTCGTTCCCACCCCCTGGACCAATACCCATGTGATCAATCTAATTCCCAATCATTTATCTCCACAAGAAAGAGCTCAGGGATGGAAATTGTTATTTGATGGAGAATCTTTCAATGGCTGGAGAGGTGCAGGTAAAGAACGTTTTCCTGAGAGAGGATGGCAAATTAAAGATGGAAGCATTGTCGTTGAAAAGTCTGATGGAGCAGAATCAGGAAATGGGGGAGATATTGTCTCGAAAGAAGAGTTCAGTATGTTTGAATTTCAAGTTGATTTTAAGTTGACGGAAGGAGCAAATAGTGGAATTAAATATTTTATCACCGAACAATATGGCTCAGATGCATCAGCGATAGGATTGGAATATCAGATATTGGACGATGAAAAACACCCTGATGCTAAGCAAGGAGCAGATGGAAACAGAACTATTGCTTCTCTCTACGATTTAATTCCTGCCAGTGAGAGAAAGAACCCACGTGCTATAGGTGAATGGAACCATGCCAGAATAGTGGTGAGTGGTACACGAGTGGATAGTTGGGCCAAAAGCGAACGGGAAGATCCTGAATTATTCAAAGGAGCACATGTAGAGCACTGGTTGAATGGAAGAAAAGTGCTAGAATATGAAAGGGGAAATCAGGCGTTTCTCGCGTTAGTAGCTCGAAGTAAATATGAAAAATGGGAAGGATTTGGATCCTGGCAGAGCGGCCATATCTTACTACAAGATCATGGAGATGAAGTACACTTCAGAAGTGTCAAAGTCAGAAAGTTAAGTCCTGATATGATAAATTGAGAACATTCACATGTAATATCTGCTAGACTTTCTGCGAATAATAACCCAGATAACGATTGGGGCTCCCAATAATGCAGTAATGGCATTAACAGGTAGACTAATGCTTTTTCCTGGCCATTGAGCAACAATATCACAGAATAAAAGCAGCGCAGCTCCTAGCAGGATTGTGCCTGGAAGTAGTAGTTTATGATCTGCCGTCTTGAGGATCATCCTGCCTAAATGTGGTCCAGCGATGCCAATAAAGGTAATAGGACCGCAAAAAGCTGTCACACATCCTGTCAGTATACTGCTACATATAATGAGGACTATTCTGGTACCTGAAATGGATAGTCCCATGCTTTTTGCATAGGGTTCCCCTAGGAGTAAGAGGTTGAGCGATTTAGTACATGCGCCTGAAAGCAATAATCCAATGATGATAGCCGCTGTAAATATGCCCAATTGTTGATTGGATACACCTCCCAGACTTCCAAAGGTCCATAGGAGAAAATCCTGCAATTGTTCTGGGGAACTGAAATATTGCCATATACTGACGATGGCTATACTTACATATCCAATCATAATTCCCAGAATCAATAAGGAAACCTGATCCTTGACAATCATGGCCAATCCCATCACTATCGTCAGCACCAATCCCGAACCTAAACAGGCAGCAAATAAAATGGCATTTCCCCGTAATGGTATCCAACTACCTTGTTCATTGGCCCAAACATCTAAAGTAAAAGGCAAAAAAGACGCCGCTAACATGATCATTCCTACTCCCAGGCTTGCTCCAGCCGTAATGCCTAATACTGAGGGACCAGCTAAAGGATTTCTAAACAGCGTTTGCATAATTAGTCCGGCAACTGATAAGGCTGCTCCGGAAAATATAGCAGTTAACGCTCTTGGAACTCTAATTTCTTTGATAATATACTCCCAGGCGGAAGATTCTATAGGTTGCCCCATCAACACTAATAATATCTTATTGACAGGTATATACACTGATCCCAAAATGAGGTGGAAGAAAAATAATACGATGATAAGTCCTCCCAATCCTATTAACCATATCCATTTGTTCATCATAATTCAATAATACACAAGCACTATCTATTATTCCAGGTGTTTGTAATAAACAAATTCATGATCAGGGAGGATATCAGGATGTAGTATATGTATGAGATCTGCTAGAATATGATGAGGTGCTACTACTCCCGATTCCCAGTAAGCATTCCCCAAGCCTGTAGTATTCATTTGAGCATTATTATTGTAGACCTGATGATTTTGTACGGGCTTAAAATCTTTAAAGCGGGCATCTACCGATAATAGATCTTTTTCGCTGTTAATAGTATTTACATTCAACCAGAAATCTGCTTCTAAAGCTAAAGGAAGTACTGCTTCTAAGTCAAGTGGAATACTTATGGAGGAAGTATCTTCTTGCCAGGGCCATTGTCCTCCAGCATGCTCTATTAATTGGGCCACATAACTGTTACCTCCGCCTACAAACCAGGTACCTTTATAAGGAAGTCCCCATATTACTTGTGGGCGTTTGATAGTTTTGGGTATGCTAGCTACTAATTCTTCATAGGCACTGGCTACTACCTGAAATTGATCATTAACCTCTTTTTCTTTATGAAACAACAATCCCATGAGCTTGGCCCATTCAGCAGATGCCAGTAAATTGGATTCCTGCCATTCAATCTGGGTGATCACTGGTATTCCTGCTTTTTTGAGTAGATTAAAAGTCGATTGTTGATCTCCTCCCAATCCGGATAACAAAACTAATTCCGGTTCCAGAGCGATAATACTCTCAACATCTAATTGCTGACTACTTCCTAAAGATAATATGCGATTTGAGCTTAGGCGCCGGCGTACTTCTTCATTCACTATATAGGCGGTATCTGTGGTTCCTATTAGATGATCTAATCCATAGGCAAAGGTAACCATCGCTATTTGAGAAGTGGACGTAGTGATTAAGCGCTTAATTGGCGTTTGAATGATTATATGAGAGGTCAGGTCAGGGGGGAGTTCTTTTCCTTTAGGTATCAATGTATAGGTAAGTGTATCAATACGGCTCCCTGAAGTGTGATAAATGGATACATCGTAATATGGATGATGGTAGGTCAGCTTAAGCTTTTGAGCATATTGAAGATCTAAGGTTCCGTCGAATAATTCCTGAGTCGATGTTGAGGATACTTCAGTAGAAGCTTCACTTTTTGAGGGTGAGGAACAAGAATAGATACTTAAACCCCAAACTATAGGTATAAGTGATAACAGGGAATAAACAGGTCGAAAGAAAGTCAGGGGCATGTTCATATATGTTATAGACAGAAGTGTAGCCTAGGCCCGGAAAGATACCTATAAAAAAGCCCAATAGCTTTTTTAATGTCTATTGGGCGACGAAACGGCATGAGTCGAGATTATACTAATCGTTAAAGATCAATTATTAACTTAGATATGAAAGATCGTCAAGATGCAGCTAAATGTGAGTATTGTTGCACGTTACAAGTGTGTAATATTGAAATAAGGAATATAGTATTACTAAAACAATAAGGATGATCGTAATATTTGCGCCTCGGGTCAGAATCTTAATACCTTACTAATGTAATATTTCTCATTAGCCTCTAATGACAAGTTTTGCCAAAAACCTTACATGAAAATTTAGAATTGATATTTTATAGAATTAACTCATTCCCGGTAGCTCTTAATACCTCTTCAATGAATGATGGCCTAAAACGCCTATTTATCAAATAAGCTTATTCTGAAATTTAATAGAATATTGATTTTTTTTTCGTGGGGTCAGTTTTATGAACAATCGATTAAATACCTTTTCAAATGCTTATTTTTTGTTCAATTTTAGAAGGGTGGTATTGATAGAAATTATGCAAGAATGAAATGAATTGATTTTTAGTCTTTTCCATAAATAAAATATGTGTAAATAAAGCGTATGAATGATCTAATCTTGAATTAGATGAGATAATTATCTTAATCTTACTTATCAGCTTCTTACCCCTTTTTTTAAATTAAAATAGATCATTTTAATCATGTAAGAAGATTTAGGTGTTATTTGTTCATTTTCATGGAAATAGAGATAGAAAATCTTGTTTGAAACAGGATTTATTGATAGCTTAAATCTATGCTCAAATATTTTCCAAGCTCTTCTTTATGAAAAAGCGACAACTTTTAATGATATGTTACTTCTGCATTTCCAGTATGATGTGGGCCTCACATACTGATAAGCTGGATAGTTTGATAATGGAATTAGACAGGGTAGAGGTACAAAGAGAGATTCCTATTTTAATTCAAATTTCGCGTGAACTGGCCAGGGATTCATTTTTTTTAGCTTATGAATATTCTGAAGAGGCCTTGTTGTTAAGCGAAAATGTAAGAAGTTCTTCCTATGTCGCTGATATTCTCACATGGCAAGGAGATTTATGGAGGATATATTGTCCTAATAAAGAGGAGCGCAGGTTTGCTATTTCCCCTTACAAACAAGCATTGGAATTATTTACGGCTATTAATGATACGCTAAGAATGGGGGTATGTAATAGGAAAATAGGCGAGACGTATAAGCTTTTTTCCAATTATGAGAATGCCTTACCTTATCTTTACAAGGCTATTGGCCTTTTCTCAATGGTAAGAGACAGTGTGAATATCGTAGATGCCTATCTGGATATAGGAGAAATTTTTTATCAAAGGGAAGATTGGGATTATTCCATATTCACTAACGAAAAAGCATTGGATTACTGTTTAAAAAAGTGTACCAATCGTCAGAAGATAAGACTCTATACAAATATGGGGAAAGCTTGTAAAGCCAAAGGAGATTATGAGCTTGCCAAACAGTATTACGATAATGTCTTCGCCCTTGAATTGGAATCATATAAGTTTTTACCTACCAAGTCCCTAAATTTAAAAGGTTTCATCTACCTCAAAATAGATGAAATTGATAGCGCAAAGTCCTCTTTTGATGCAGCGTATAGTAGGGTCATTTTACACAAGGATACTTCAGACCTCTCCCATGTGTATGCAGGATGGGCGGAATATTATAAAGAAAAGAAAAATAATGAGGTTGCTATTCACTATTTAAAGAGAAGCTCAGATATCGCTTTGAAATATGGGATGGCAAATAGACTAATGGAGAATTATGGGGCTTTTGCAGATATTTATCATAGAGAAGGGAAATTAGCTGAAGAAATATTCGCTAAAGATCAATACTACGCCTTGAGAGATTCACTCAAAAATGCTCAACAGCAGATGATTATCCGGCAATTAAAAGTAATGTATGATTTCGATATCCAAAAGCAGCATTTGGAAAAACTGGAAGCACTTAATCAGAATCACATATTGCAAATACAAAGTGAAAGGCATCAAAGGATTTCTGCCTGGGTCATTGCTATACTTCTATTGGTCATTTTAGCTTTTCTTTCTATTCAATATTTACAGAACCAACGAACCAATCAAGAGCTTGAACGACAAGTAGGCGAAAGAACCCAACAACTAAGAGGAGTAAATCACGAACTTAAATTATTAAATGAGGAATTGGATGTTCTTTCATATAGAACTGCCCACGATATCAGGGGACCAGTGGCACGACTCTTAGGATTATGTCAGGTGGCTAAAAACGAACAGGAATATCAGAAGGATGATTTGTACTTAAATTTGATCCATAGAGAAGCGAGAAATATGGATGTCATGCTTCATCGGTTCCTGGAGGTAAATAAAATTAAACATCTTAACATTCAACAGACGGTTTTTAATCTGCACAACCTTCTGATTGAAGTGATCGAAGGAAGTAAAGATGTTCCTGGCTTTGACGATATCTTTTTTGCTAACGAGATAGACCCTTCTCAATTGTTAGAGGCTGATAGAGAAGTGTTAAGAATCATATTAAAAAATTTGATAGAAAACGGAATTATTTATGCTGACAGGGATTTAGAGTCGTCTTCACAGATTGAGATTATTGCCTTTGAAGAGGATGAGGACGTAATTATTTTAGTAAGGGATAATGGGATAGGAATTCCTGAAGAATTATCTGAAAGAATATTTGAAATGTTTTTCCGTGCCTCGCCAGTCTCTAAAGGCTTAGGATTGGGATTATATGCAGCCCAATTAGCCGCAAAAAAGTTGGGAGGAACCATCAGGTTGAATACTAATCAATTATATTTTACTGAATTTGAGGTCGTAATTCCTCAGTATGCGCATAATAACGATAATCACATTCAACTTGAAGATCGTTTTTTTCCTATTTAATTGATCTATTTCTCTTTCAATAGTAACATTGTATCTTGAAAGATGAATGATTTGTATTGTATAGTCCTTTAGTTATCTATACAATCTGGAAAATTAACACCTTTGGAAATGAAGCAGGGGTTACGCATGTGGAGTATTTATGCCTTGATAGGAGTTTTGGGATATTTATATGCCTGTGAAGGTATTGTAGGGGATACTTCGGGATTAATCTTTGCTGTTCCAGATCCCAAAAGAAATGCTTATGGGTTTATTGATTATAATGGTATAGAGGTCATTCCATACACTTATTCCTATGCATTTGATTTTTCCGAAGGTCTGGCAGCAGTAAATATTGGCGGCAGTTATCACAGTTCTAAGATCCCAATGGATGGAAAGTGGGGATTTATTAATGTAAATGGCGAATTCGAAATTAATCCTCAATTTGATTCTCCTCCTTTTTCTTCTGCATGGATATTTAGCCCTTCAGATGTAGGATTAATCCTACATCATGGATATCAATTTCACGAATCTTTGGCAGCCATCTGGGAAGTGGATAGGTGGATATATATCAACCCTAATGGCCTTAAAGTAATTGGGAATGCAAGTGGAAATCCGATACTCTCAGCGAGAAAATTTTCTGAAGGTAGAGCGGCAGTACTTATTGACCAACTTTGGGGATATATCGATACTGTCGGAAATCTGATGATCCCTCCTGCTTATCTCTTTCCCAGCGAATTTAAAGACGGTTATGCTTATGTGGTAGATGAAGAACTCAATAGATATTTGATAGATAAACATGGAGAGCCTTATATGCTACCTTTCCGTCTGGCTGATAATTTCTATGATGGGATAGCACCATACAAAGAACCCTTTGAACCTCTGGCTGAAAATACTGTGATAGAGGAAGAATTGAAGTATGGGTTGATAGATACATTGGCCAGAAAAAAAGTTAAACCCTCCTTCGATAGAATTGGAGAACATCATGACAATTATGTTCCCGTATTAGTTGGAAGTAGACCCTCCGATTTGTTGTCATTTCCGGACGACAGAATAGAGGCTTCTGCTTTCAAAGGTGGTAAATGGGGCTACATAAATCTGGAAGGTGATTTTGTGATTCTTCCATTATTCGATGAAGCTAAGGGTTTCTATCATGATTTGGCTGCTGTAAGAAATGAGGATTTATGGGGATATATTGATAAGCAGGGGGATATAGTAATTAACTATCAATTCTCTTGGGCCGGTAATTTCGAGGAGGAGATTGCTATTGTAAGATTAAGTGCCCCCCAAAGAATATTTGATCAAAGGTATGCTTACATAAATACTGATGGTGAAATCATTTATATTTTTCCCCGATAAAAAAATAGTGTATTTAATGTATTGGCAAAGAAGGATTAAATAAGCGCTAATCAAAATGCTCAATATAAAATCTCCTGGAAAGCATAACTTCCTCTGATATTTTCATTCAAAACTCATTTGGAAAATGGTACAAAGAATTCATCATATACAGATAAGAGTTCCTGAGAATAGTGAACAAGAAACGATTCATTTCTATGGGGAAATACTGGGGTTAAGGCGTATACCTCAACCTGATATTATTAAAAAGAACGGAGGAGCATGGTTTGAGATAAGTGGAGGACAGGAATTACATATTGGGATTGAAGAATTAGATAACCAACTTAGTAGAAGACACCTATGCTTTCAGGTAGAGCATCTTGATCAAACTAGAAAACAATTGGAAGAACATGGAATTACTATACTCCCTGATGAAAAACCCATTACCCTATGGAAAAGGTTTTATTTAAGGGATCCAGGTGGTAATAGAGTTGAAATTGCTGAAGTACCGCCTCATTCAAATACCCAAGATTAATTTATCTGATGATTTGTATGATGTCAGTGGTTATAGTATTACTGATATTTCCCGATCGATCTATCACAAAAATATCATAACTGGTGGAATCAACAGGTAGTCTCGTTCCGCTGAAATCCCTTCTAACTTCGGTTTGAATTAATTCAATGGTAATTATTCCTTGAATAGATGGATTTTTTGTATCTGGCGTTAAGTTGGGAAGTGAAAAATTGATGGTTGCTTGCTCCAGCGTGAGAGGAGGCACATTAGGGGAACTAAATTCATCTAGCCGATTATCTATTATGGTAAGGTTATTACTCAAATTTGACACTTCTCCCAGGTCGCCATCCCCATCAGTAAATTCAATCCGGATAATGATCGAATCTGAAATAGCTTTTACTTCCCTGGGCGTAATATCGAGAAATGTAATAACTGGTTCATCGCCAAATCCAGGATCAGAATCGCATGATATCAAGACAAAAAAGGCGAAGAGATAAATGACTAATTGGGGGCTTTTCATTGGCTAACGAATAAATGGTTGTTCTGAGAATTAAGTAGAACGCATAATTGGTTCTACGATATTATTAGGGTAGGTGTTGGTCAGGTTGGCTGAATATATCTACCAGGCTTTTTGTGATTGCTCATTGTTAGCAGAACGAGAAGATTTTTTTAGCTGTTGGAGGAATTGAATATCTTGTTGTCTCATTTCTTCCATAATTATTCTCGCTTCATTTACGGTTATGGTATCAATAGGCTGGGACGGTAAGGTTCGTTCAGATGAGGAGAACGCTTTTCGCAATTTGAGCATCCATCGGGCATAAGCATACACATGAGAGACATATCCGGCAATATCTCTTTGTAACGGACCAAATATAGCCTCGGGGGAGTCAACTGACCCTTTAAAAGGGGAGGAGGGAGGAGGGGTAGTAAATGTTCCTGAAGATGAAGTAATTGGTTCTTGGGCTGCCATTTTTAAACTGAGTAATTCGAAATTATACCTGGCATCTTTGAAGAAGGGATTATACTCTAAAGCAAATTTAAATGCTACTAAAGCTGCTTCCGGTTGATTGAATTGAACCTCTACCAGCCCGATCTGGTTATAGGACATACTAATCAATATCGAATCCCCAGATGATAGCACTTCAGTAAATGATTGTTTGGCTTTTTCCAGTGAATCCATTTGAAAATACACTTGCCCTATATTGTAGTGAATCTTATCTGAAGCATAGGTATAGTTTTTTCTGGCTTCCAAAAGTAAAGATAAGGCCTCTTCCAGTTCTTCGGACTCATATGCTTCCATAGCCTTTTGAACATAGTTTGGTTCTCTGGACAAAAAGCTGGCAAGGATTACTATATACACTAAAAGAGATCGCATCATGCTTTCACTGGTTTAAGAAATATACTAATGATCCAACACAAAAGGGAAAACAATACGAATAATTGATAACGATTCTGTTTAACATCATTTACCTTAGAGGCAATAGGAGAAGTATCCAGGCGTGTCAATTCTCTTTTGAGCTCTTTGATATCTTGATAGGGTTGGTATATCCAGGTGTATGGAGTATTAAAATGTTCTGCGATAGCTATCAAACTTTTATCATTAATAGCAGAAATAACATGGGAAGAAGCCGGAAATCCAGCGTTTTGGACATATGGAGATGGAACTTTACCTCCTTCTTTTGTTCCTATACCAATGGGAAATACTTTTACACCTTCAGCTGATAATCTTCTCAAAATAGAGAGATATGAATCACCAAAATCCTCCCCATCGGACGCCAAAATAATCGCTCTGGTGGTTTGCTCTGAAATCGGAGGAGATGCTTGAATTCTTTCTAATGCTAATCCTAAGCCCTTTCTGATATTCGTTCCTGTTTCTGAAAATAAATTTGTTTGAGCCATATCCAAAAAAAGGGATAGAGCTTCATAATCCTGAGTTAAAGGACAATGTAAGTAAGAACGATCTGCGAATAATATAATGCCCAGTTTATCTCCTTTGAGTTGCTCTATAATTTCTTTTAATATAGATTTTGCTTTATCCAGACGATTTGGTGCTACATCAGTGATATTCATACTGGCAGAAACATCTAACACAATAAATATTTCTCTTCCCAGAATCGTAGCTTTCTCCATATTCTTTCCCCAGTAAGGCCCTAAGAGAGCTAAACAAACTCCCAAAAACATTAAACATCTCAATACCATATTTAAGGCGGGATAGCTCCTTCTAACCTCTTTTCCTGAAAAAAAAGGACGTAAAAAACGAATAAATCGTAGGTATCCTATTACCAGGGCACCTACAAATATCGGAAGGAGCAAGAACCACACCCAATATTCTGGATAAATCCAATTCAACATCTAGCTCTCTTAAAAATAATAATTAATGATTATTCTCCTTAAATTGCACAGGATCTGCCAAATCCCGAAATTTTTCTCCCCATAAATTGAATGATAATACAGTCAATGTCAAGACTACTCCTGGAAAAATAGCTACCCACCAAAGGGACATATTTAACTGCTTGGCTGAGGAAATCAACTTTCCCCAACTGGGAGTTCCTGGTGGAAAACCTACATTGAGAAAAGAAAGTGCCGACTCTGCAAGGACCATATTGCCTATTCCCAAAAACACTGAAACCCATAATACAGGCATTACATTAGGAACAATATGCCTGAATAGAATATAGATAGAAGAAAATCCCATCAACCTATTTGCATCAATAAATTCCAATCGCTTTATCCTCATTATTTCCCCTCTGACTAATCTGGCGTATCCCACCCAGCTGAGACATGAGATGGATAAAATGAAATATCCTATTTGATGATTAAAAATAACTCCCATCGTGAGTAATAAAATAAAGATAGGAATGCTTCTTATGGTTTCAATGATTCTTAATATAAATTGATCTACAGGTAGATATACTTTTTTATTGAAAATGGGAAGGAATTGAAGACCTCGTGCTATCATAATCATTAATGCTATACACAGGATAGTAATGAGTATACTAAGGCATACATGATATAGAAATGTACTACTACTTAATTGTATAGCATCATACATTACATATGAGCGGAGATACCATCCATAATAATATGCCAAGATCAATCCAACAATGAGAAATATGATGCTCCCTCTGTCCATGGAAATGTGCCGATCTCCAAAATAGCCAGCTATGCCTCCCATACCTATTCCCAGAATGACACTGAGAATTATGATTGAAATACTAAAAAATAATGCAGTTCTACTTCCATAAATAAGGGCAGCCAGCAAATCTCTTCCATCATGTGTACTTCCCAGCCAGTGCTGTTCTCCAAAGGATAGTGGAACTTGCTGACCGCCCGAAAATTTTTTGTACTGAATAGTGAAAGGAGGCTGAGAAAAAACAATATTTGATGAAACATTTCCATTATAAGGGATGATAGGCCAAATAACGTAATCATAAGCCAGATCCTTCCAGCTCTTGCCTATTCCCGGAATATAAATAGCAGATTCACTTTCCCGATTTGTTTGAATCTGATTATTCGTGGATTCAAACACCGGAAAATATGCCTGTCCATTAATGATACAGTAGAGGGGTTTATTATTTGCGATGATGGGGGCTAATAAGGCGAGTAACATCCAACATAAAATCCAAATGCTAGCCAGAAAAATCCATGTATCAAATCGGACGTTTCCCTTCTTCATATAGAAAAATGCTGAATGGACAGATGATATGAAGGTAAAATGTTTCATGAACGAGAAAATTCCGACCTGATTCTAGGGTTAAGCCATGCATATAATATATCAGTAATGATATAACCCATAATTGTCATCATTCCAGTCAAAGTAAATAATGCCACGATGAGATATTGATCCTCAGACTGTATGGCTTCCCAGGTAACTCTTCCCAATCCAGGGATGCTAAAAATAGTTTCCAAAATAACTGAACCGCTTAATAAAGATGGAAATAGAGCGGCTGAGAAGGTGATAATAGGTAATATAGCATTTTTTAGCGCATGCTTGTACCAAATCTGAAAGCTGGAGAGCCCCTTTGCTTTGGCCGTTCTGATATAATCTTTGGAAATCTCCTCTAACATACTGGATCTCATCGTTCGGCTCAGAATAGCTAAAGAGCCGTAGGTATAAGCTATTAATGGCAACACTAAATGAGGAAGATGTTCTAGAAATAATGCCCATAAGCTTTGTCCTTCTGAAGGAACTAGCCTCGTTTGAAAGCTGGCGGGAAACCAATACAAGATATCTGGATTTGCAAATAGGGATAGTAATATGGAAGCCATCCAAAAGTTGGGAATACCATCCAGAACGTATAGGATAAGCCCTGAAGTTCTATCTATTCTGCTATGATGGTTGAGTGCTGACCAAATTCCTAGAGGAATACTAATCGCTAAACTTAGGATAAAGGCTGATAATGACATGATTATGGTCCAGAATAAATGTTCCTTAATTCTTTTGCCAACGTCTTGGTTCCCATAAGTCGATGTTCCCCATTCTCCTTTCAGAATTAAGTCTTTAAACCAGAAGTGGAATTGATTTTTACTTCCGTGCCAATGGATTACAGGAATAAATAATTTCCAACTTGTTCTGTAAGTTTTGATAATGTTATATCTAAATATTAATTGGGTGAGCGCTAGTGTTAAAGAAGTAGGAAGAGTGCTATCTTGAGCTATAATTGCCAATTGATCCATGAAATAAGCTTGTTGGGATTCGGAGGTAACATTTCTTAACCCGTTAAGCAAGCTTTTAAGAGAATGGTGGGGAGTGTTGGGGAAATGGTGATACAATATATAGGAAACACGTTGTATTTCTTGCCCGTAGGCCTGAATATATTCCCAGTTTCCGTAGGAAAAAAGCAATCTTCTGAGAACCTTGGCTTCAAAATATACATTTGAATGAATGATCGTATCTGGCTCTGCATAACTAGCCAGACGGAAGTAAAAAACAGGGAGATCTAAATGCCGCTCCTGTCTCCACAGACGATATTTTTTGTCAACATCTTTTACTGTTATCTTGTTCTCAAGTTGCTGCCTAAAGATTTGCACAGCGACTTCATCCCCTGGTGCCTGTGTACTTAAGATAAAAGAAATAAGTGCTATAAAAATTATCGTTGGAAAAAAATAGATAATCCTCCGTATAATATATCTTCCCACATCTTATGATTATTGAATGTATTTATACTAGTTTTGCGTTAAGTAAGGATAATGCTTAGGATGAGAATTAATTTCATCTTCAAAATAGTATTTTTTGGGGAATAAATTATAATACACCATTATTGATGATATATAAATACTTAAGTATTACTTCTATTGCTCTTTTATTTAGTATCACAGTAAATGCACAATCTACCGGTAAGGATCATCAGCAAAACACATTATTCATTAAACTTTCAGACAATGCTAACCGAACAGCAGCCTTGTTAAAAAAGGGAGATGTTAGCTCATTGGAACAAACAGGATGGTTTCAACACCTTTCTTCTTTTCACATTAAAGATATTCGAGCAGTTTTTCAGCAAATGTCCCATCCATCCCTGGCTAATATATTTCGTTTCTCTTTTGAAGAAGTTGATGAGGATGAACTGGAATATCTTATATCCTATCTCAACCGACAGGAAGATATTCTGTACGTAGAAAAGGTTCCATTGTATAGAACATTGTTAGATCCTGATGATCCTAACATTAATTCTCAGTGGCATTTATCTAACATCCAGGCAAGCCAGGCTTGGGATATTCATGCAGGTTCAGGGGCAGTTATCGCCATCATAGATGATGCAGTGAGAATCACCCATGAAGATTTATCTCCTAATTTATGGGTAAACCCAGGAGAGATTCCCGGAGATGGTTTGGATAATGACAATAATGGCTTTATTGATGATGTTCATGGCTGGGATTTAGCAGATAATGATAACGATCCCAATCCTCCGCCTTCCGCCTCAAATGAGGTATTTACACATGGAACTCATGTTGCCGGTATCGCCAGCGCAGCCTCAAATAATGGCATAGGAATAGCTTCTATCGGCTTTGGCGCTAAGATTATGAGCCTAAAAGCGACCAGTGATGATACGGAAGATGCAAGAGTGATAGAAGAGGTGTTCTCTACCATTCAATATGCGATTAATAATAATGCTGATGTCATTAATATGTCATGGGGAGGCCCTGTGTTTAGCCAGACTTTTCAAGATTTGATAGATGTTGCACATGAAGCAGGGATTGTCTTAGTAGCCGCAGCAGGGAATGATAATTCGGATGAAGTATTTTATCCGGCTGGATATAATCATGTGATCTCCGTAGCTGCTTCCAAGCAGGATGATGGAAAAGCCAGTTTTTCCAACTATGGTGAAACGATAGATGTAACTGCTCCAGGTCTGCAAATATTCAGTACCTTAGCCGGCAGTGATCAGTCTTATGGGTTATTAAGTGGCACATCTATGGCTTCCCCCTTAGTAGCCGGATTGTGTGGATTAGCCAAATCATATGTTCAAAATGCCACTCCAGATCAAATACTGAGTTGCCTGACTTCAACTGCTGATAATATAGATAATGTAAACCAGGGGTTTGAAGGGCTACTGGGAGCGGGTAGGATTAATGCTGCTTCCTTTTTAGGCTGTATGAATCCCTCTGTCCCTCCTTCTGCCAATTTTTCCTCTACAAGTACTTCGGGCTGTAAAGGACTGAGTATAAATTTTGAAGATGTCTCATCAGGAACAGTGAATAATTATGCATGGCAATTCCCAGGAGGTATTCCTTCGACTTCAAACCAGGAAAATCCTATAGTGGTTTATCAGGAAGCAGGGAACTATCCGGTTACCCTTATGGTATCTAATGAATTCGGAAGTGATACCATTTTGATAGAGAATTATGTACAGATTTTTGCCGAAGGGCAGGGGTTACCTTTTATTGAAGATTTTGAATCTGGCAGCCTGGAGACAAATGACTGGTTAGTAGATAATCCTGATGATAACATTGGGTGGCAATTGTATGAGGTTGGAGGAACTGATCCAGGAAATAAAGCAGTGGGAATTGAATTTTTTAACTATAACAACCCAGGACAAAGAGATGGATTACAAACGCCACCATTGGATTTTTCTGGATTGCAGCAGGTAAATGTAAGTTTTGAGCATGCATACAGACGCTTTAATGGAGCTAATTCTGATTCACTTATCATTTTGGTATCTGTAGATTGCGGGAATACTTTCACTGATAGGGTTTTAGTAGCTGGAGAAGATGGTACAGGTTCTTTTGCTACTGCCTCTTTGTCCAGTAATGCTTTTTTTCCAAGTACAGAAGGGGAGTGGTGTGAAGGAGATGTAGGCACCAATTGTTTTTCAGTAGATCTATCAGATTATGTAGGCAATTCTACCGTAGTATTAAAATTTGAAGCTGTCAACCAGTTTCAGAATAATCTATTCCTGGATAATATTCAAATTACGGGATCAACAGAAACGGTCGGTCCACAAGCTGACTTCTCTGCCGATCCATTAAGTGAATGTGGGCCTTTAGTAGTTAATTTTGAAAATAACAGTCTGAGGGCAACATCCTACGAATGGCGGTTTCCAGGAGGAAATCCTTCTAGTTCAAATGAAGAAAACCCCAATGTGCAGTATAATGAACCGGGATTTTACGACGTATTTCTCCTTGTAACTGACGGAGAGGGGCGGGAAGATAGCATTGAAAAAAATGCATTTATAGAAGTTCAAAGCTGTGAAGAAGTAGCCTGCGATACATTGGACAATTTTAATAATGGGACTCCGGCAGTGTATAACCTTAATAATGGAGCTGGTACCATTAGTGGACATAATAGTTTCGCTGATAGAGCTAAGGCAGATCGCTTTGAGAATTTATCTTCTTTTTCTGTAGTCACAGGGGCTATTTTGGGTTTTGGCTCTGCAATATATCAAAATGAAGATGCCAAAGTTCGTGTTGTAGTATGGGATGAAAATAATAATACAGGCTTACCCGGATTAGAATTGGCAGGTAAAGACTTATTGATCCAGGATATAGCCGACGATATTCAAGAAGGTGAATTGACAGTCATTACTTTTGATGAGCAGGTGAGCGTTAATGGACCCTTCTATATAGGGATAGAACTTTTTTATGGTTTGCAGGGAGAAATTACTGATACGGTTACGTTAATTACTAATGTAGATGGGCAAACTAGCCCAGGAACGGCTTGGGAACAAAGAGAAAATGGTGCATGGGTTTCTTATGAAAACAGTTATGGAGGACTTTCCGTTTCCCATGCTATTTTTCCGACCGTGTCCAGGACATCATTATCCGCTGTTTTTGTGTTGGAAGATGGAGAAGTATGTGAAGGGGATATAGTCAATGTGGATAACATTACTGAGAATGGAGAATCATTTACCTGGACCATTCAAGGTGATACCTCTTATCAAACCTCTTCCTTTGAACCTGCTCTATCTGATTTAATGCCAGGGGCATATACGATAAGTTTAGAAGCCAGAGGAGCTTGTGGAATGGTCAATATTTCTGAGGACACCAGTCTACTTATTCGGCCTGCTGCTTCCTTTCAAGTTCAAACTGTGATGGATGAAACTTGTGGAAAAGAAAATGGGGTAGTGGAAGCGGTAGCAGTTGATCAACAATCCGTTTCTTTTGAATGGCAGACGGACCCCATTACTCAAGGAGATAGGTTGGAAAATCTCTCCTTCGGTATATACGAAGTAATTGGTACTAATTCTTTCGGTTGTTCAGTAGTTGATACTGCAATAGTACGAGAGATCAGTGGACCACAGGTAGAAATATCTGAATGGAAGGATGCTAGTTGTGGATTAGCTACGGGAAATGCCCTGGCCAAAGTAAGTGGAGGATTTGCTCCTTATAATTTTAATTGGAATATGGGAGAAGTCTTGGCTGATAGTTTTGCTACCGAATTAAGTGCTGGAACGTATAGTGTTGAGGTAACGGATGAAAATGGTTGTGAGGCAATGGCTTCTGTAACCATAGCAGGAACTCCAAGTGTAGAAGTAGGTAGTATCATTAAGAATGCTAGCTGCCAAAACTCAGATGGAATGATCAGTTTATCGCCTGAAACGGGCATTGCTCCATTTTCTTTCGATTGGGATCATCCAGGTATTCCAGATACCAGCCAATTCGGTGGTTTGAGTTCGGGAACCTACGAGATTGTCATTTCGGATGCCAATGCTTGTAAAGATACAGTAGTCGCAGTAATCATTGACGAAGCAATAGAACTCCCTGATCCTGGCTTAGAGGATAGGATTAAAAGTTGTGGGCCCGTGTGGATCAGTTCATCAGCCGAAAATGTAACATACCAGTGGTCCACTGGAGAAGATGCTGATAGTATTTTAGTGAATTCTTCTGGAAAATATTGGTTAAGTTTTCAAAATGAGGAAGGTTGTTCGAGGACAGATACCATCGAGGTGAGTATATCCCCAATGCCAAATGTCGATCTTGGCCCTGATCGTGAGGCATGTTTAATTGAAGTGTTAGATGCCGGTGTTGGAGGAATGACCTATAGCTGGTCAACAGGAGAAGTCTCCAATTTAATTTCTGTGGAAAAATCGGGTATTTATGCGGTTACTGCCGTAAATGAAGATGGGTGTGCGAGTAGTGATTCTGTAGCCATTGACATTAAAGCCAATCCTGAAGCTTCTTTTACATATGAATTAGTAGGCAATCAACTAATTACCTTCAATACTTCTAGGGAAGCAGCTAATATTATATGGGATTTTGGAGATGGCAATAGTTCTAATGATAGGGAGCCTGTTCACACATATCTTGACACCGGAAATTTTACAATCACATTGCTAGCAACAAATGATTGTGGAAGTGATGAATTTGAGCAAGTTGTTGTAGTAGAAATGGATAGTTTGGCGACCAGTGTCTCACCGGATTTATCTTTCGAATTTGAATTATTTCCGAATCCCAATAATGGATCATTTTTTATCTCATGGAATTCGCTTTCGGACAGAGAAGTTGACTTTACCTTGACGGATTTTCAGGGGAAAACAATCTTTTCTCAAAAAAGAGAGATTAAGTCTGGCAGATGGAAAGAAAGTTTCTTCTTTCCCCATTTATCAGTTGGTGTATATAAGCTTAATATTAGCTCTGGCGGACAGATATGGTCCCAACAATGGCTAAAAACTCAGTAGAAATGTAGCTGCTATGTGGTATGGTGTATTATAATGACGTGTGCCAATAAATAAAGAGAGGATCAAATAATACAAATGATCCTCTCCATCTTTTACACTAGAAATTCTGTGATGCTGAATGAGCCTTAGGCACCAGCATCTACCTCAGAAAAAACAGTTGATTTAATATAATCAGCATTCATTCTTGAAATATTTGTAATGGAAATACCTTTGGGACAGGCTTTTTCGCACGCACCCGTAAAGGAACAATTTCCAAATCCTGCTTCATCCATGGCATCCACCATTTTCTGAACTCTGAGCATTCTTTCCATTTGACCTTGAGGTAATCTCCCCAAATGTGCTACTTTAGCAGAAGTAAATAACATAGCTGAAGCATTAGGACAGGCTGCTACACAGGCTCCACATCCAATGCATGCTGCGGCATTCATCGCTTCTTCTGCCATTTCTCTGCGTACGGGAATTTCATTTGCTTCTGGGGCACTTCCTGTATTTACCGAGATGTAGCCTCCTGCCTGTATAATAGAGTCAAAGGCTCCTCTATCTACGATAAGGTCTTTGATAATGGGGAATGCTTTCGATCTCCAGGGCTCTATATAAATCGTATCCCCATCTTTAAAGCTTCTCATGTGCAACTGGCATGTCGTTGTAAGTGAGTTAGGACCATGAGAAAAACCATTGATAACCATTCCGCAAGATCCGCAAATCCCTTCACGACAGTCGTGATCAAATGCTACAGGATCCTCTCCTTTTTTAATAAGATCCTCATTTAACATGTCCATCATTTCCAGGAAGGACATATCAGGAGATACTCCTTTAAGTTTATATTCGACTAAATTTCCTTTCGTTTTGGCGCTAGTCTGTCTCCAGACTTTTAACGTAAGATTCATATTTGCATTATCCATAATATGGAGTACTAACTTTTTTTATTTATAACTACGCGTTTTTAGTTCTACAAATTCGAAGGAGAGATCTTCTTTGTGCAAAGTTTCGGGAAGATCTTTTCCTTGATATTCCCAGGCAGATACATAGGCGTAATCCTGATCATTTCTCATAGCTTCTCCTTCTTCTGTTTGATACTCTTCGCGCAAATGACATCCACAGGATTCTTTTCTATCCATAGCATCATCGATCATTAACTCACCCAGTTCTAAGAAGTCTACCAGTCGCCAGGCTTTCTGTAATTCGGGATTGTATTCCTGGTCGCTACCGGGAACTTTTACATTGGCCCAAAAATCTTCCTTGATTTCCTGAACCATTTTCTTCGCCTTAGTTAAACCTTCCTGATTTCTGGTAATTCCACAATGATCCCACATCACTTTTCCCAATTTCTGATGAAAATGATCCACTGAACGAGGATCTTCTCCTTTGATAGTCATTAGCTGATTAATATGTTCCTTCGACTCCTGTTCTGCTTCAGTGAAAGCGGAATGATCATCTTGTACGTGATCGTTTAGTGGTTGAGAAGCTAAATAATCACCAATCGTGAATGGTATGACGAAGTATCCATCAGCCAGACCTTGCATAAGGGCACTTGCTCCCAATCTGTTAGCTCCATGATCAGAAAAATTGGCTTCTCCTAGAGCATAAAGTCCAGGAATATTGGTCATTAAATTGTAGTCAACCCAAAGACCTCCCATAGTGTAATGAACTGCAGGGAAAATTCTCATAGGAGTTTTATACGGATCTTCATCAGTAATGCGCTCATACATATCAAAAAGATTTCCGTATCTGGCCTTAATAGCATCTTCTCCTAATCGACTGATGGCATCTTCAAAGTCCAGATAGACCGCATTCCCTTTAGGAGATACACTTCTACCTTCATCACACACGATCTTTGCGTTTCTCGAGGCAACATCTCTCGGTACAAGATTCCCGAAGGATGGATATCTTCTCTCCAGATAATAGTCTCGTTCATTCTCAGGAATATCTTTAGGTGCTCTGTAATCTCCTGTTTTTTTAGGAACCCATACTCTTCCATCATTTCGTAAACTCTCACTCATGAGTGTTAGCTTAGACTGATAATGCCCGCTGACAGGAATACAAGTAGGGTGGATCTGAACATAACATGGATTGGCAAAAAGAGCCCCTTTTCTATGTGCTCTCCAGGCGGCAGAGGTGTTGGAATTCATCGCATTCGTAGAGAGAAAATATACATTTCCATATCCTCCAGATGCGATAACGACTGCATCTGCAGCGTGTTTTTCCAATGCTCCCGTCAATAGGTTTACACATATAACTCCTTTACAGTGTCCGTCTACAAGCACATAATCTAATACTTCTCTTCTGGTCAAAGATTCTACATTTCCCAGAGATATTTGCCGACTTAAAGCACTGTAAGCTCCTAAAAGCAATTGCTGGCCCGTTTGCCCCCTCGCGTAAAAAGTTCTGGAAACCTGAGCTCCCCCGAAAGAACGGTTATTAAGGTATCCTCCATACTCCCGTGCGAACGGTACTCCTTGTGCTACACATTGGTCTATAATGTTAACACTCACCTGAGATAAGCGATATACATTTGCTTCTCTGGAACGATAATCTCCGCCTTTAACGGTATCATAAAATAAGCGATATATACTGTCGCCATCATTTTGATAGTTTTTAGCAGCATTAATGCCTCCCTGGGCTGCAATACTGTGTGCTCTTCTAGGGGAATCGTGAAATGTAAATGTAGTTACTTTATATCCTAATTCAGCTAAAGAAGCTGCTGCAGAAGCACCTGCCAGTCCGGTTCCAATGACTATGACTTTGAATTTTCTTTTGTTAGCCGGGTTAACAAGCTTTATATTAAATTTATGGTTTTCCCATTTTTCTGCAATAGGACCTTTGGGAACTTTAGCGTCTAAAATCATCTGTTATGTTTTATTGGATGTTTTATATCAGTGTTTGTACATAAAACCATATAGGCATTAAAGCAAATGTAATTGGTATGACGATAGCAACAATAAATCCTACCGCCTTAATAATAGGAGTGTATTTTTTATGAATTAATCCCATTGTTCTGAATCCACTTTGAAAACCATGAATCAAGTGGAAAGCTAATAAGATCATCGCCAGGACATAAAAAATGACAATTAGTGGTTGTGAAAAAGAAAATTCTACCACTTTTGTCATTGAAATTCCTTGAACATCAGAAACTCCCATAGACTTCAAGAGTTCATATTGATCTTTACTGATGTAACTATCAGGTGCTACGATACTTTCACCCAACTCATTTACTGCGGGTTGGTTTGAAGCAGTGAACACCGGCTGAGTAACTTTCCAGGATTGGTGATAAGCTTCGTCAAGTGAGACAGACTCGCCTTCTCCAAAGTGATACTGTCCCCAAAACATCACTAAATGAATGACAAGAAAGGCTAATACAATACTTCCTGATGTGATCATGTTTCTGGAGAACCAAGAACTTCTGGAATTACGACCTCCTTTATAAGCATACTTTACAGGTCTTGCTTTATTGTTCAATGAAGATATCCATATGCCATAAGCGATATGGATTAGAAAACCGGCAAAAAGTACCCATTCTAATACTTTTGTTAAAGGATTAGTTGTCATGAATTTAGTATATTCATTAAAGGCTACTCCTCCATCTCCCTTAAAAAGAAGGGTGTTTCCACTTACATGCACTAATAAGAAAGAGACTAAAAACAGTCCCGAAAGTGCCATTATAAGTTTTTTGCCAATGGAATGTGAAAATGCTGATGCAATTGTACTCATAATCTAGCATTAATGTTGGTAGTAGTGAATTAAGTAAGTTAAATATATCAAAATTACCTTCACTGTTATCTAATGTCAAGCTACAATTTTTTCGGCATGGTTTTTAGAATCATTCTAATTGAAAAGAACACAACATTCTTTCATTTTATATTATGCTTTCAATATATATAATAATCTTTATAACATAGATATAAAATGAAATGTTTTATACATGTTGTAATTCAGGGCATTTAATACTAATACTAAGCTAAATAGAAAGCCTGTTTATTGTGTATGCCTAAATATTTTACCTTAAATTTGCGTAACACAACACGATAAAATTATGAACAAACTCAAATTATTTTTACTAGCCACCTTATTTGTAACTTTTATTGCTGCTTGCGACGAGTCTCAGCAAAAAGCAGCTGAAGAAAAAGCAGAAGAGGTTGTTACTGAAGTAAAAGACGCTGCATCTAATATGATTTCAGCGGCTGTAACCACTCTGGAAGGAATTCGTGAACAGAATTATCAGGCAGCTGAGGTTGCTGATGAAGCTCCTGCAGCTGAAGCTCCTGCATCCGCTACTGTTTTTGACATTAACACTGAAGATAGCAAACTGACCTGGAGAGGAAAGAAAGTTGCTTATGACCATATTGGAGATATTGCAATTTCCAGTGGAGAATTAGCTGTTGAAGGAGGAAACATCGTTGCTGGAAATTTTGAAGTTGACATGTCTACCCTAGAGGACAACACAGTAGAGGATCCCGAAGATAAGACTAAATTGGAGGGGCATTTAAAGTCTGATGATTTCTTTGATGTTGAAAATTATCCTACTGCCTCTCTTGTAATTACTAAAGCAGAACCCATTGAAGGAGTTGAAGGAGCTACTCACCATATATCTGGAAACCTTCAAATCAAAGGGGTAACTAAGGAAGTTACTTTTCCTGCTAAAGTAACAGTTGATGGGGATAAATTGCTTGCCGAAGCATCTTTTTCTATCGATCGTACTGTATGGGAAGTGAATTTTAACTCTGGTTCAGTTTTCACTGATTTAGTTGCTGACAACATCATTAATGATGACATTAATTTCTATGTATATTTAGCAGGGGAAGCGGAAGCTTCCAGAGCATCTGCTGAATAATTATCATTTAGATAAATAAGTATAAAAACGGATTCTTATATTGGATCCGTTTTTTTTATTTAAATAATATCATTGCTGCAGGCTTTGGGAAATGAAAAGAACTAAGATAACTTTAACAGAATACAATAGTATAAAGATTCAATTTACACCTGATTTTTACTTAACTAACCATTACCATCTTTTCAATATTTAAGAACTTATGGCTTCAACAAATTATGACACCATTGTTATCGGTTCTGGTCCCGGAGGATATGTAGCAGCTATACGTTGTGCACAATTGGGAATGAATACAGCTATCATAGAAAAGGAACCTACATTGGGAGGTACTTGTCTAAATGTAGGATGTATTCCCTCCAAAGCTTTACTTGATTCCACAGAGCATTTTTATCAGGCAAAACATCAGTTTGAAGAACATGGCATTAAGGTGTCAGGGCTAAAGGTAGATTTACCTCAAATGATAAAAAGAAAAGCGGATGTTGTTAAAAAAACAACTGATGGGGTAGCATTTCTGATGAGGAAAAATAAGATAGAGGTACATCAGGGCACTGGAAGTTTTAAGGATGCACAAACTATTATCGTTAAAGATAATGATGGGAAAACCAGAGAGTTAACCACAAAAAATGTGATCATTGCTACAGGTTCCGAGCCAATTATCATACCGGGAATGGAAGTAGATGGAAAACATATCATCACTTCTACTGAAGCACTGGAGGTTACTAATCTGCCAAAGCATATAATTATCATTGGAGGTGGAGTTATTGCTTCAGAATTTGCTTCTGTATTTGGAAGGCTGGGGAGCAAAGTTACGGTCTTGGAAATGGCAGATAAGCTCATCCCTGTAATGGATGGTGCTTTGGGAAAAGAATTAGCTAAAATCCTGAAAAAAGAATATGATTATACGGTACACTTCAAACATAAAGTAACAGGTGCTAAAGTTAGCAGAAACAAAGTGATAGTTTCCGCTGATAATGGCAAAGGAGAAACGGTAGAATTTAAGGGTGATATTTGTCTTCTCGCTGTAGGAAGAAAGCCTTATACGGATAATTTAGGGTTAGAGAACATTGGAATAGAAACCGATAGAGGCCGAATCCCGGTAAACGAGTACCTCGAAACTTCGGTCAAAGGAGTTTACGCTATCGGTGATGTTATTCGCGGGGCCATGTTAGCGCATAAAGCTTCCGAAGAAGGTATGTTTGTCGCCGAAGTAATTTCAAAGAAGCATCCACATATTAATTACAGAGCAATACCTAATGTGGTTTATACCTGGCCGGAAGTAGCAGGGGTAGGCTATACAGAGGAGGAATTAAAAGAACAGAAGATTCCATATAAAAATGGTACCTTTCCGTTTAAAGCGTCTGGTAGAGCAAGGGCCAGCATGGATGATAAAGCAGGATTTGTAAAGATTCTTTCTCATGCAGAGACAGATGAACTATTAGGAATGCATATCATCGGGCCAAGAGCTGCAGATATGATTATGGAAGGAGTGATGGGATTAGAATATCGGGCTTCTGCAGAAGATATCGCTGTCTTCTCTCATGCGCATCCTACTTTTTCTGAATCTGTTAAAGAGGCGGCACTGGGAGCAACAGAGAATCGAATTATTCATCTTTAAATTCAATATGTCTGAAAATAACTCAAAAGGGAAGGTAATTGATCAAGCATTGGTCATGCGCCTTCTTGCTTATGTAAAGCCATATAGAGGACTGTTTTTCTTGGCTGTTTTTCTAACCATAAGTTTATCTATTCTAGGGCCGCTAAGGCCTATACTGGTTCAATATTTACTAGATGGCCCTATAGCAGATGCAGATGTTCTGGGGCTTCAAGTAGGAATTTTTATCATTCTGGGGATTCTTGTGCTGGAAGCAATGATTATGTATGGAAATACTTATCTAACAAACTGGCTGGGACAGAGTATCATCAGAGATATCCGCAAACAAATTTTTCAACATATTCTCCATTTAAAATTAAAGTATTTTGATAATACTCCTATAGGAAGGTTGCAAACCAGAACTATTAATGATGTAGAAACACTGAACGATGTATTTAGCTCAGGATTAGTGAGGATGTTAGGTGAACTTCTCCAATTGTTTGCCATTGTAGGATATATGCTCTACATCAATTGGAAACTGACCTTTATTGTGTTAACAACTATGCCGCTCTTCCTGGGCGCTACCTACATATTTAAAAATAAAGTAAAAGTTGCCTTTCAAAAAGTGAGAAATGCTATAAGTGATATGAATGCCTTTTTACAGGAGCATATTACAGGTATGCTGGTCATCCACATTTTTAATCGTGAAAAGCAAGAAATGAATAATTTTGACCAGATCAATGTAAAACTCAAAAAAGCTAACCTGAACTCAGTCCTTTATTACAGTATTTTCTTTCCGGCAGTAGAAATTATTACAGCTCTCGGTATGGGTATATTAGTTTGGTATGGAGCAAGTAGAGTTTTGAGAGATGAGATCACTTTTGGGGTATTGGTTGCATTCATCATGTACCTCCAAATGTTCTTCCGTCCTTTGAGATTATTGGCAGATCAGTTTAATACGCTTCAATTAGGAATGGTTAGCGGGGAAAGGATTTTCAAAGTGTTAGATACACATGAGTTTATTCCAAATAACGGAAAAATAACCCAACATGAGCATGCCGCAGCGTTATCCGTTGAGTTTAAGGATGTTTCTTTTGCTTATAATGAACCTGAGTGGGTACTTCAGGATATTAATTTCTCTATATTGCCAGGGGAAAAAGTAGCCTTAGTCGGTGCTACGGGATCAGGAAAGACCACTATCATCAACTTACTTTCCAGGTTTTACGAGATCCAAAAAGGATCTATATTGATAAACGGGACCGATATCCAACAATATGATATTGGATATTTGAGAAGTTTAATTGGAGTAGTGCTGCAGGATGTATTTCTTTTTTCTGGAAGTATTAAAGAAAATATTACCCTCAACAATGATCAAATTCCTCATGATCAAATAGAAATAGCAGCCAAACAGGTAGGAGTCCACGATTTTATTATGCAGTTGCCAGGTCAGTATGATTACAAAGTAAAAGAAAGAGGGGCCACTTTATCTCTTGGTCAAAGACAGCTTATCGCTTTCGCAAGAGTATTAGTATACAATCCCAGTATATTGGTACTGGATGAGGCGACAGCTAATATTGATACAGAATCAGAAGAGCTAATTCAAAAAGCTGTTGATAAGGTGATGGCAGGTCGAACCTCTGTGATCATAGCCCATAGATTATCTACTATACAGAAATCTGATAAGATCATTGTTCTGAGAAAAGGAAAAATTATTGAGAGAGGCACCCACGAATCATTACTGGATCAGGAGGGAGCATATTTCCAGCTTCATCAGTTACAATTTGCTTAATTATAAAAAAGGTAGGGTATAATATCCGTTATCTGTTATAATGTTGATATCTTGAGAGAAGTGGTATTACTTCTACAAGACACGCTTATTCAAATAGATGGCACGGTTGGGAATTAATTTACATTTTTGAATCTTAAATATACAATATATAGTATAACAAATACTCACAATAAAGGCCTGGCCCTTATGCTCTTATTAAGAACAATAAATGTGAGATATTTTGTTCTAGTATGTATTAGGTAAGTATAATAATAGTTTGTCGTGTGTGTGGCGGCCGCAAGTCCTTAACTTGCGGCTGTTTAATTATAGGAACATCTCCTACTACATTATGGAAATTTAACCACTTTCCTTATACTACGAGCTTCATTCACCTCCATAGCAAACAAGTAAATTCCTGGACTCAATCCTTCCAAAATTCCCTCATCTATAGCATATGAAAAAGTTCCGGCTGGAACATGTTTCAGAGTTTGAGACCAAATAGATGTCCCTTCCAGATCCATCATCTTCATAGTCATAGAAGTACCTTGAGAGAAAGTCAATTCAATATGAAGTTCATCCCTGAAAGGATTGGGATACAATGGGCTGGCGGAAGCTAAATCAAGGTCATCATCAGCACTAACCGTTTCAGTTAAAAGGGAAATATCGTCCAAATAAAAATTCTGGCCCCCTTTACCTTTTTGAGTAAATGAAATGCGTACTTCAGATTCTCCTACGTACTGACTTAAATCGAGATTTAACGTCCTCCAATCGCTGGAGCTCGGTATATATTCGACCGTAGAATTAAAGCCCTGAGCAGTGGAGAGTAAGGCCCCTCCTTGCGCAAAGAGAACTTCAGAAAAATCTCCACAACTGTTAAAAATTTCTATGATCAGACTATCAGCCTGTTCTGCAACCGTTCCTGCTGCTCTATAGGCATAATCAAAACTAAGGGTAGCTTGCGCAGAGTTAGACAGATCTATGGTAGGTGATATAAATCTATCTATGGAGCATCCACTGTTTCGCTGAAAATTGGGCAAAACTAAAGCAAAATTCCCTTCCCCGCCAGTGTTCTCAGCAATCTCCCATCCACCATCTCCTGCTTCATCTTCATTTTTCCAGCTTTGAGGAATCGTAGCAGACTCGAAATTAACGGATAAAGGTGGTGAAATGGGAGCATCTATGACCTGGATAAAGCTTTCCCGAACTTCCTCTATTTCCGTATTTCCATTTTTCAGGCTAAGGACAACTTCATATATCCCGGGAGTAGCGTAAGTAACACTGGGATTATCCGCTGTCGAAACGGCAGGATTTCCTCCTTCGAACGTCCAACTAACACTTTCTATACATCCTTCAGATTCATTACTGAATTGTACTGTAGTTCCAGGACATATATTTACCTGATCTGCTGAAAACTTGGGCTCAGGTAAACCTGGCAGTAATTCCATGGTACAACCAGTAGCGATAAGATTTGAGGCGGAAGTGATCTGGTTTAGGGTAAAACCGGGATCAGAAATAAAAAATCGGATTCTATCCCTTTGTCCATCGGTAAATTGATCCATACATACATCATCTACATAATTCATATAATTTCTGATCGGATCAGCTAAATCACATCCTTCTTCTGTACAGCTATTTGAATTAGAAGGGCAACCATATTTGGGTTGCTGCTCAGCAGGCGTATCACAGACCCTGTCTCCCTGACTTAAACAGGTTTGAGTTAAGTTACCGCTGCAGCCTTCATTAAACGTATGCCTCAATCCCAGATAATGTCCAACTTCATGTGTGAGCGTTCTGCCACGATTAAAAGGAGGAAGAGCAGTCCCTCCTTTTCCAAAATTCAAATTGGAAATGACAATCCCTTCAAGCGATTTTTGGATGGTGCCTGGAAGAAACGTGTATCCCAGGATTTCCTCTGTTTCATTGCCTACGGTTTGTTCGAGGCTCTTTACTACCCAGATATTGAGATATTGATCTGTTTCCCATTTGATAAGCTCTTTTAAATCTCTGTCTCTGGAGGTATTATGGGATGTGAGAGGAGAAAATGTTCTGGTAATTCCAGTGGTAGCATTCCCATTTGGATCTTTACCAGCTAAACAGAATTGAATGCCCATATCCACTCCTTCCCCAAACCCCGGAGTTTCTGGTAGATGTCGATAATCTTCATTCAATACTTCTATTTGACTAATAACTTGCTCATCTGAAATATTGCTATTATTATCATCATAAATGATATGTACTACTACTGGGATCGTATAAACTTCACATGCTGACCTGAGGGAAGATTCAGGAAAAGAAGATCTTAGGGCACGGATATAATTCTGCTCTAAATTCTCTATATGTTGTCCCAAATCATTATCCTTGCTCATCATCTCCTGCAACAACTCATCCGTCCCACATCTTCTAAACGTTCTATTTTGAGCTATTAATGCTGAAGTATTAAAAAGAAACAAGGGAAATAATATACTTATGATTAGTAGGTTAACCTTCATACAGTGAAAATAGAGAAAATTTCTTTTTATTGGATTGCAATATACCGCAATTCCTTATAGCTTTATGATATAAACAGATATACTTATATATATACGTGAAATCATTAGAAAGTCGATTTGAGATTCTTTTTCTGGAAGATGCCACTGAAATTCTGCGTGCCATCGCACATCCCATACGTATCACAATCATTGACATACTTGAGAGAGAAAAAAAGTTGTCTGTTACAGAAATTCATAAGGAACTGGGCATTGAACAAGCCATTGCCTCCCATCATTTGAGAATACTCAAAGATAAAGACGTGTTAAACGCTCACAGAGATGGGAAAAATACTTTTTATTCTTTAAAATCATCTTATTATTCTCAGATAATCTCATCTTTGGAAGATTTAATTCCTGAGGTGAAAATGATGCGTTAAGCGTCTCAAATATTGATGAGCATTCCTGCCACCGAAGCTGTCATAAATGCGGCAAGCGTTCCTCCTAACATCGCTTTTAATCCCAGAGCCGCTAATTGTGCTTGTTTACCTGGTGCCAAAGCTCCAATTCCTCCTATTTGTATTCCTATAGAAGCAAAGTTCGCAAATCCACACAATGCATAAGTCGCTATAATGACAGATTTAAAGTGGATAATATTTCCCGCCTCTTTTGCTTCTCCTAAACTTACATAAGCTACAAATTCATTAATGATCATCTTTTCCCCCAAAAATTGGCCTACTATTATCATGTCGGCAGCTGGAACTCCTATTATCCATGCTATAGGCGCAAAAATCCAACCTAATAATACTTCCAAACTCAGTGCTTCATATGTTCCATCACTAGATGTTGCAATATATTCATTCAAGCCTGTCCATTCGCCTATTTTATCTGTCAGTAAGTAGTTTACTAAGGAAATCAACGCAATAAATACTAGCAACATAACGGCTACATTCACTGCTAACCTGAGACCATCTCTGGTACCATTGGAAATAGCATCTAATAAATTAGTTCCAATATGATCTCTCGGGACTTTTACTTCACGATTAATCTTTTCTTTTTCGGGTACGATCATCTTACTGATGACAATCGAAGCTGGAGCCGAAATAATAGAAGCGCTGAGTAAATGGGTAGCAAATAGTTGTCGTTGAACAGGATCATCACCTCCAAGATATCCTATGTAAGCGGCGTATACACTTCCTGCAATAGTGGCCATTCCGCCTGTCATTAATAACATCATCTCGGAACGTGTCATTTTCTCCAAATATGGCTTAACTAATAAAGGAGCCTCCGTTTGACCCATAAAAATATTTCCCGCTACAGATAAACTCTCTGATCCCGACAAGCGCATGGTTCTATTCATTAACCATGCAAAGCCATAAACGATTTTCTGTAATATGCCGGCATAATAAAATACCGACATTAAAGCAGAGAAAAATACGATTACCGGTAGCACTTGAAAAGCAAAAATATATCCAAATTGATCTACATCTTTTACAATCCCACCAAACAAAAATTCAGATCCTTCAAGGGTAAAGTTTAAAATTGTACTGAAACCATTAGCGATCCATTCAAACAAATCCTTAACGCCCGGGACTTTCAATATGAGTAAGGCCATCATAATTTGAAGTCCTATTCCAGTACCGACCAACTTCCAATCGACAGATGTTCTTTTTTCACTTAGCAGGAAGGAAAACCCTAAGAGAACTATAATTCCAATCAACCCCCGAAAAATATCCGTAATAGAAAAATCGCTGGTAATTAATGCCCTTTTTCCTTCTAATTCATAAGTCTTATCTTTTCCTTTTAATATGAGTTGAGAACTCGATATGAACTGTAATTGATAGGCCTCTTTTCTTCTTTGAGAAATAAGCTCCTGTGAAGTTTGGCGTGCTACCTCTTTACCTTCATAATAATACAGTATGGCGGGTTCTTGCACATTCTCAGCAGAAACAGCAGATAAAGTAGAATAAACAATGGAATCTATCTGAGTTTGTAAAGAGACAAATTCGAAATAAAGGAAGACAGAATCCCCCATGAACTGCCATTTACCTGTTTGAGCTTGATCTTTATTTTGTAGGGATATATGAAACTCTCCATCTTCGGTAAATATGAATTGATCTTTTGGCGAGAGCAATTGCAAAGTCGTATCTGATTTGGTGAGAATTTTTCTGATTTTCCAGGAGTTGATAATGGATTCAGAATCGATCCTACTTTCATTCTGGGCTACAGATAAAAGTGGGAGCATCAGACACCAAAAAGGCAGGAAAATTGAGTAGCATTTCATCTAAGCAAGTCAATATGTTGCAATAAATACCAGGAACGGCTTATGATCCTGCAAAAAAAAGTAAAATACATCTAGCTAGAGGAAAAAAAAATTATTGACGCACCACTTTTGCAAAAGTTTTCCCCTGAGGATGAATAAAGTGAATAAGATATGATCCCTTGGGAAGCTCTGGAAGAACGAGTTGATGTTGATATTCTCCAAATGATGCCTTGAATGAGTTCGTATACACTTCTCTTCCAGAAATATCCACTAAATAATAAAATACAAATGCTTCTGAAGGAGATTGATAAACGATATGTAATACATCTGAGTATGGATTGGGATACGTTTTAAGGAGTAGAAAAGTGGCCAATGAATCATAATCAGTTTCTGAAGATAGGGCAGTCATTGAGTTATTTTTGCTAGATCTTTCTTCCGATGAATAACCTTCCAGGCTTTGGGTACCGACCTCTTCAGGAAAAATAATATGTCCTTTTGCCCCATTCACCCACAAGAATGCATCGTCTAGATGGCTTACCCCATTATCGGCACAAAGGTCGTCCTGACTGTTGCCATAATAATCGAATCCAACATGTCCAAATCTCCCATAATCCATACATATATCCCCATATCCTAAATTGAGTCCCACAGTTCCTGCCGATCCTCCAAACCCTTTTTTACCACCTGAGGAACTACCTGTGGTCCATTGCATATCCTGATAAATAAAAGCTGCATTAGCAGAAATATCTACGGACTGTCCCAATATGCGCGATACACTTCCATCAGTGAGAATACATTGAAAACTATTGCTCATTCTACAATGATCTTCACATCCATAATAACCTACATTTGACCAGGTAAAAATGGCATACTGGTGTTGAGGATCGAGATAATATCTTATTTCACCCCCTCTTCTCAAATCTACATCACTAAAAAATGGGGCTATCATGGTAGGACCATCCAAACAAAAGGGAGAAGGAGTGTATTCTACAAATGAAGACTGGAACGTAAGATTGCCATTTGAATTGAGATAGGCTTGTTGGTAATCCGTTCCAAAGAAATTAAATGAGAAACCCAGATCGATTTTTTCTGAGCAATCATCACATTTTGTATCTCCTTTAAAATAGGCATATTTCACTAATTGACCCTCCAGGTCTTTTCCTATATCTATCCAGAAAGAATTTGGGTGAGGATTTTTGGGGCAATCTAAGGGACAATTTGCAGGCATTTCACCTGGATCACAGATTCCATTTCCACAATTCTCATTTGACTTTCGTATCATAAAATTATCCAGTCCCCATCCCCAATTCCACACAGATTCGTCGTCATAAGAAAAACGCAATTGAAAATCTGCTACTTTAAACGTGTCAATTTCAAGTGTAATGTGTCCGTTAAAATCCGACTGAAAATGGAGAATTTGTTTCCATTGATCCCCACTCCAAACATCCAGGCTTAATTTTCCTAGTCCTGCGAATTGCTGGAAACTGATATCCATATCGATCACTACAGCTTTTTCCCAGCGACTCAGATCAAAGATTGGTGTTTTTAACACAGCCTTCCCTACCTGATCATTGATTTCATCATTGATAGATAGCCAATTACCTTCTCCGGGATTGGCATAATAACCAATAGGATTTGAATTTATATGCCATTTTTCTCCGTCACTTCCCTGGCCCATAGACCAGTCAAGAGGTATATTGGATTCAAAGGTTTCATTTATGAGAATGTAGGATGTTCCTTCAGGACATTGACTATTACAAACACAAGAACAGTAAATAAAAAAAATATAGAATATAGTTTTTCCTCGCATGAAGAAATGAGTGTTAAGCGCATATGATGGTGAAAGACCAATAAAGCATAGATATTTATGTCTCTTAATCTCTAATTGCCATTTCTAATTCCTTAATCATTAATTCAAAAAGGTTCCGAGTCAAAATCTGGATCGTCTTTGTGTAACTTTAGCCTTAGTTGATAATCTTCCAATTTTCTATAGATATCCAATTTTTCTTTCCAATGATCATATTTGACCTGGAGAGTTACTTGCTCTGGATTATCAGTTAGATCGATCAGTTTTCTTTCATAGAGTTGGATTGAGTCCAGAAGACTGTTAATCATGCTTGAAGTTTCTGGTGGAATGGTCGTATAAGTTTTTTGTGGGTCGGATGGAGTCATGAGTACCCTTGAGATCGTGTCATCAACAATGATCGAAGACCGGATATTCATAAACAGCCAAATAAAAGAGGCTAAGAGTGCAATACTTGTGATCATCGTGATCCATTGTCTGGTAGCAAGAGACTGAAGGTTTCGGTTAATTGGTTTGGTGGAGCTTTTTCTAGGGTTCATTAGTTATCATCTACCTCGTTTAGATTAGTGGAATATTATTAAGGTGGAATTTCCTTCTAATTATTTTATGGAGATAGGTTAAAAGAAAAAATATATTACTGTGTTAGAATATTCACATGAATGCTGGATTTTTGGTTTTTTCTCTTTGATTTATAAGATGATAATAGCTCCTAAATATCTTCTTCTCTTCTAAAATAGACTTTGTAATAATTCATATCTCTGGTTTCATCATATCCTTTCTCTATGAATTGAGCAGCCTCTTCTGCATCCTTATTTTTTACATGAATTTCTATTTGTGTATCTAAGCGTATAAGATTTTTGAAATCACGTTTTTTATTTCTGACTGCATATTTAGAAATAGAGAATCCTCCCTCAGAACTCAAGCCTAATTCCCCTTCAAAGTCATTTCGATATTGATCAAATTGGTCTATATGCTCTGGTTTTGTGATTACTTGTTGGTGAAAATCATTTAAATCAAATTCTTCGTGATCATTAAAGTAATTGATTGATTTATTCATCAACACCATTTGTTCCTTTTTCTGCTGATCCTGACCGAAAAGCTCTTCACAAAATCCCTTAGTCATATCCAGAAACATTTCCGTTTGATAGCTATCATCCTGCAATCTAATTACTTGTAAAAATTCTTCTCTCCAATATTGAGACTCCTGACTGTTTCTATCAATCAAAAGCACAGAGTAACCATCTTCCGCATAGGTATTGAAAATCAAACACCCCTTATCTAGTTTTCTAATAGAGATACCTTCTTCAGCGAAAATTTCCAGTAAATCAGGTTGAGATTTTACTGAAAGGTAGGTTTCTTTGTGTTCCGCTTTAAATAAGCCTATCGCTTTTACATTGACCTTATCGACAAAACAATCATCTATCATTGCTACAAAAAATTCGCCGCTTTTTATTTGTGGATGAATAGATACATCGTGCAAATGATGTAACAGTTCCACTGATTGCGTTAACAGTTCACTCGTACCTATGCTATTAAAGATGGTATGACAAGGCCTATATATCGGATGATCCATTAAATCTCCCTCAATAGAAAACTGATAATAAGCCTCGTGTTTAAAAGGAGGAAAGAAAAAATCCTGTAAAGCATATGATAAGGGTTCTTCGAGTGGAAGTAATTCAGACGAAGCGAATGAATCTTCGTTTCTCACTTTGTTGCCGATATGATGGACGGCAATAGCTCTGATTTTTGCTTCGGATAAATCAAACATATGGGTTAGCTATATTGGCTATGGATTGGGCTGATAGATAGGTAAATGATAAAGCTCTTGTAATTTTATTATTAATGTCAAGGAATCAATGTCGAAAATATGTCGCTGAAAGTGAACCAACCAGTTTTTCCCTTTATCCATTCTGCTGCTAACACAGCTCCCAAAGCGAATCCTCTTCGATTATGTGCTCGATGGATAAGTTGCAGATCATCAATTTCTGAAGTATAAGTTACCTGATGAAGGCCTGCTATATTTCCAGCTCTGGTAAACCCTACGGATAATTCATTGGGCAAAGGAGGTCTGTTCGAAAGTTCAGAGGTAGCTATTCGATTTTTTCTTTCCAGGTTTGCCAGTAATTGTTCTCCTAATGTCAATGCGGTTCCACTTGGTCCATCCGCTTTATTCTTGTGATGTTGTTCTTCTATAAAGCAATCATAATCATCAAAGCGATTCATTAGTTGTGCCAGATATTGATTGACCATAAAGAACATATTAACACCTACTGAAAAATTGGAGCTAAATAAAAAGGTTCCGTTAGCTTGTTGGACTATACCTTTTACATGATCCATCTTTTCATACCAACCGGTAGTACCACTTATCATAGGAATCCCTTTAGCCATCACATACTCAAGATTTGGTTCGAAGCTATCGGGATGGGTGAATTCTATGACCGCGTCTGTATTATGGTGGTCCAATTTAGTTCTATCTGTATGATTATCAAGATCAATACAAAAACTTATTTGGTGGCCTCTGGCTAATACTTCTTTTTCAATAGCTTTTCCCATGCGGCCGTAACCTAAGAGCGCAATATTCATAATCTCATAATATTGGGGCGTGAAAATAGTAGCTAGATTGATGATCAGCAAATTCAATTACAATTAGCTTTACAGCTTAATGAAGTAAAAATAAATCAAAAAGTAAGGGTTAACTGAGCTCCTGCAAAAAGGGAAGAACTAAAAGCCATTGATTGGGATGATAAGGCTGGCTTGATGTTAATTGCAAGGTCATCTGAGACATCAAAATCTTTTAAATGTGCATCTACATAAGCCTCTACCACCTGGAGAACATGAACAACTAATACTCCTAGAATTGCCAGGTCTCGGTTTCTTCTTGCTGCATCGCGAGCTGTTCTAATACTTTCATCAGAGACATTGTCTGGAATATCTGTTGGATTTGTGGTATCGTCCCCATCTGTCCTTAACCTGAAGGCTGATCTAAATCGCGTGTATTCATTATTGTTGAACCAAACTAAATAAACCATGCCTCCATAAGCTCCATACACAAAAGGCAGTTTCCAATAGGATTTATTGTACCACTGCCCCCATCCAGGCAGAATGGCACTTCGAATCCAGGCAATTTCAGGATCAAAGGGAGGTCTTTTGGGAGGGAATAAAATTTTTAGAATCAGCTTTTTACCTCTTTGGGTGGTATCTGTTGTAATACCAGAATTATTTGTTTGAAGAGAATCACTATTAATCAGCTCAGTCGAAGAGGTGAAGGTGTCGGTCTTGATGGAATTCGAGCTACTGTCGGATTGGGCCAGACAGGGTAACACAGGTACTAATACCAAGATGATCCAAATTATATGGATGACGGCTTTATTCATCAAGAAGTTCCTCAACATAATCAACAAATTACTCCTAAGATGTAGCTGCGAAGAATAGATTAGATATAAAAATATATGGACTTTTATAACTTAAGTATTAACATCCGAAAGAAAGGTTGTATGGGGGTGATAATTAATTGGTAGCTAATAATTTTGTATTTATTGCATATAGAATTACTTCTGCTGCTGAAGAGACATCGAGTTTACGCATAATATTTTTGCGATGAGTGTAAATGGTATGAACACTTAGATGTAGATTTTCAGCAATTTCCTGAGCATTCATACCTTGTACCATAAGATTGACGATTTCAAGCTCTCTCTGGGTTAACTTAATAGGTTCACAGGCTTCATCATCTATCTCGCGCTGATTCTTGTTATCAGCTGGGGGAAGCTCACGTTCTAGTATAATATCTAATACCTTACTACAGAAGAATTTTTCTCCCTTAGCCACCGATCGGATAGCTCCCAGAACTTCTTGCTCATCACAGGCCTTGGTAAGGAAACCTTTGACACCATGGCTTAACGCCTTGAGAACCTTATCTCTATCCAGTTCTGAGGTAATGACCAGGGTCTTCCCTTGAGGATAAGTGCGATTTAATTTCTCAAGATCATCTATGTCAAAATAAGGAGGCTGATAATAATCGAGAATAATGACATCTGGAGTGCTACTAGAAGATAAATCGATGAGCTCATCGGCATAAGCAGCTTCGCCTACGATGTCCAGATGGGATTTGCTATCTAACAAACTTCTCAATCCTACTCTTGTAAGTAGTTGTCCATCACCGATCACGATACGAACTGCCTGATGATTCATTCGGAGTAAACCTAGGTTGATAATCTATTAAAATAATACTTATAGACAATACAATGGTAAGTATTATTTAGAATTAATTCAAATAAAAGTAAGCCTGCATTAATACATCGATTATACAAGGCATACTGTTTATAAACTGTTTGGGCTATTCGTTGTTTGGTCGATCTCCAGAATCAGGAGTATTAGTATCATTTTCTGGACCTTCTTCATCAATATCTATGACATCTACTACCTCACTATCGCTATTTCTATTTTCATCCTGCCATGCTTTCGCAGTTTTTTTGGCTTGTTGGTATCTCTCCTGATAGTATTCTTTCCAATCTTTAAAATCAAAATCAATAAATGTCCCTCCTTTTTCGAAGTGTTTTACCATTACCTCTCCTACAGCCAGGGTAGAAGCACCGGCAAGTACTGTTTGAGTAATACCTCCGAGCACTGTACCAATTATCGGAACACTTTTTAGCATAGAAGCACCTATTCTTGCTAGACTATTTCCTGTTAATGCTACTAAAGTAGACTTGGCTATACTTCCATTGTAATTTTGGTCATACAGTATTCCTAGTTGTTTGATCATGTCAATTTGAATGCCAGTGATTGCTACGATATCGATTACAGGAATAGGGACCAGGGAACCGCCCATAGCAAAGAGTACATGTTTTTTGATAATATTATTGGCTGTTAATTTTCTGTCCATAGTAAATAAAAATTTTGTGTGATGATTGATGACAAATAGGGGGTCATCAGTGATACATACGGTAGAAAGGGTACTTTTTATTCAAAAAGTACCTATTTATAGGGAATTAAACTTTTTTTTTTAGCAAAAAAACTTTGTTAAATTTAGTTGAAAAGAATAGTAATTTTTAACTGTTGTTTGGGTAAATTCATATTAAGTTATACTAAGAAAGGTAGGTAAGATTATGCCGTTTATCAGAATGGGAAATGATTATCCCAATGTCCTGCTCGGAGGCTGGGAAGTGACAGAGGAAGAAATGTTTTTCCTTACCCGTCTAAAAATGTATGAACATGAGTGGAGTAGGCTGGAGAAGATAGCTCATCCTAAAAAAAGATTAGAATGGCTATCCAGCAGGCTAATAATTAAAGAATTGTTACAAATTTCGCATAAAGATAGAGTTGAATCTCTCAATGAAGAGAGCGGACGTCCTTATTTATCAAATAGGTCTCATTTTATATCTTATACACATTCTGACAGATATTCTGCTGCTATTGCATGTTTGGATCGAGAGGTAGGCATAGATATTGAATATTTAAAGCGTAAGAGAAATACTGAAACAAGGACCTTGTTCATGAATGATAAAGAATTAAGCTGGTACACTTCTAATCAGGGAATGGAAGCTTTTATCCTTATATGGAGTGCCAAAGAGACCTTGTATAAAATCGTGAGCCAAAGAGGAATCTCGTTTCGAGAGCATATTTCTCTGGATATTCAAAATGTTATGGTGAACCAGAACGGAATGTTGGAGGGTACCGTAAAAAAGGATGATCAGTTATATCATTATTTAGTACATTATGCGATTTGTCCTGATTTTGTCCTTACTTATACCGTTGATAGCATGCCAGGATTCCAATCAGGAGCAGGAGCAGCCGCCCCGGTGGGTTTCTCTACAAGAGATAGATGAGTCTGTTGTTAATCAGCTTGTTACCTCTTCATCACATCCATACATTCTCTTCAATTTCTTCGCTACCTACTGTAAGCCGTGTTTAAAAGAAATGCCAGATTTACATGGCTTAAATATTCGGGGAGATACCTCTGTTAAAGTCATTTTTATTTCCATCGATAGCAAGTACGAAGGTTGGGAAGAAAAACTGGCAGGCTTTTTGGAAAAAACTAATATAATGACAGCTATTTTTCATTTTGATCCTGATGCTTTTGAGCAATATATATCAAAAGAGGTTCCAAATTGGAATAGAAGTTTACCATTGAACCTTATATACAATAAACATGGAGAGTTAGTGACTTCACTTGGAATGACGGATCAAAAGGAAGTAAAGATGATGATAAGTCGATATAAACATTTCGGAATTTCATCGAGTAAGTTGAATTTAAATTAAATGTTATGAATAAATTAATTGCAGGTATCGTAGGGAGTTTATTCGTGGGATTATTTTTTATACAGACACCTCTCAAATCGCAGGAAGTGATCGGAGATTTTACCCTTGTTGATGTAGAAGGCAAAAAGATAAGCTTATCAGAAGTCGCTCAAGAAAAGAAAGCCATCGTATTGATATTTACAAGTGCACATTGTTCCTGGGCAGTAAAATATGAATCCAGACTTACGGAACTTTCAGAACTCTATGGAGACAAGCCGGTAGGTATTGTGGCAATTAACACAAATGATCCTAGTATGAGTCAAAGTGATGCTGTAGCCAGGCTAAGAGTTTCTTCACCCTTCCCATTTCCTTATTTAAAAGATGCTAATCAGGAAGTCGCCAGAGCTTTAGGAGCATCAAAGAATCCCGAAGCCTTTTTATTGGTACCAAACGCTGGAGGAGCGGAAAATGAGGCATTTTCTGTAGCTTATAAAGGGAAAATAGATGATAATCCTTTGGATCCCAAACTAGTTAAGCAACACTATTTAAAAGATGCCATAAATCAAGTGCTTTCAGGGGAGGAAGTAAAAATTAAAGAAACTCCTTCGAGTGGATGTAATATTAAATGGATCAGATAGCCCTATTTTTAATAGGGCGGATTTGAAAGACCTGTTGTTATTCATTATTTTTGCATGATCCGGATTAATTACACAACTAAACCCAACTTTATCTCATCATGCAAAATAAAATCAATATTCTTTTTATTGCTGTAGGCCTTTTATGCGTTATGGCTTGCAATGAATCCGCTACTTCAACAGAAACTACCACTGAGGCGGAAGTAAAAGAAATAGCAACTCCGATGTCCTTTCCTATAGAAAAGGATGGCCTTACAGTTTATCCTTTAACCGGCTCACCTGCATATGATAATGCATCATTAACAGTAGCTGAAGGAAATGAAGACCCTACTCAATTTGCATTTGTCGTAGAAAATTATGAATTGGGTGCTCAAACGGAAGGAGCTGGAGAAAATGGTCTGGCTAATTCGGGAAAAGGTCAGCATATTCATTTTATTGTGGATAATTCCCCTTATGCAGCTTATTACGAGCCTGAATTTACGCATGAATTAGAGGATGGAAATCATGTTATTCTTGCTTTCTTATCTAGATCGTATCATGAAAGCGTCAAAAATCCATCAGCTTTCCAGGTAATGAACCTAAAAGTGGGAGAAGGAGAAGCTGAGGAGGCTGACTTATCGGCACCACATATGTTTTATAGTAGGCCTAAAGGTACCTATAAAGGAGCTGATACCGATAAACTTATGTTAGACTTTTACTTAGTTAATGTTGACCTGGCACCTGATGGTAATAAAGTTAGGGCTACTGTTAATGGAACTGAATTTACGTTTGATAAATGGCAGCCTTATATCATTGAAGGATTGGAGAAAGGAGAAGCAACGATTAAATTAGAATTATTAGATGCTGGAGGGGATATCATTCCCGGACCATTCAACTCTGTAGAGAGAACAGTCATGTTAGAGGAAGCAGATCAGTAAAAATAGATACTATTTGTTCATCATAAAGTCGAATGTGAACTATTCATGTTCGACTTTTTTTAAATTAAGATTCGTTTTAACCACTGTTTTAACCTTTTCTATTGGATTTATATAAAACACTTGTACGTCCTTTACTTTTTTCACAAGATCCTGAAAAAATTCACGATTGGACTTTTAGCATACTAAGTAAAATTAACGCCGTTCCAGGTCTTTTTGAGGAGCTTTACCGTCGATATAACGTTTCAGGATTGGAAAGAGAACTATGGGGACTTCCGTTTCCTAATCCTGTGGGTTTAGCTGCTGGATTTGATAAAGATGCACGATTACTTTCTGTATGGGAAGCTTTTGGATTCGGATTTGTAGAGATAGGTACAGTAACTCCTAAACCTCAGTTGGGAAATCCTAAAAAGCGGCTCTTCAGGCTTCCAAAAGACCAGGCGATTATTAATCGAATGGGATTTAATAATAGTGGAGTAGATGCAATGGTTGAAAAACTAGTGGGGCGAAAAAGTACAAGGTTAATTGTTGGGGCAAACATAGGCAAAAACAAAGATACTCCGAATGAGAAAGCTAATGAGGATTATCTTCATTGCTTCCATAAGTTGCACCCTCATGTGGATTACTTTGTCATAAATGTTAGTTCGCCGAATACACCGGGCCTTAGGCACCTCCAACAAAGGGCTCCTTTAACTTCCTTACTTAGTTCTATTATAGAAGCAAATATTACTAAGTCAGTTCAAAGACCTGTATTGTTAAAGATCGCCCCGGATCTTAGCGAGGGGGAATTAGATGATATATTAATTGTAGCGGAGGAAACGGCTATTTCAGGAATAATTGCAACAAATACTACCATTTCCAGAGAAATTCTATCTACTGATAATCAATTGGTTAATAAAATTGGGTTAGGTGGACTTTCAGGTAAGCCCCTAACAGCGAAATCCCAACAGATGTTGTCTTACTTACATAACAGTACCAATGGAAATCTCCCTTTAATAGGCGTAGGAGGTATTATGAGTGCTCAAGATGCTATTGATAGAATGACAGCTGGTGCTAGTCTTATTCAAGTGTACACCGGGTTCGTTTATGAAGGTCCTGCATTTATAAAGAAACTACTAAATGGATTATTGAAAGATCAAATTGTTGTAGATTCAAAAAATAAGAATTTACAATGATTTCACATTATGTCTCACATACCTTCGATTTATATTACTAATTTATACAAACAGGAATTTGCTCCGATTTTTTGCCCCATATTAACAACTGAATATCCAGGACTACATGAATTTCAACTCTATCTTCGCTCATATTACCATGTTCGTTTGTGGTGTGCTTTCTTTTTACTCCCTTATGGCCCAATGTATCATAGATACTACGGTATTGGAGGAAGGGCCAGGCATTTATCCTTCTGAGGTCCCATTGATTCAAGGATGTGCTCCATTTGAGCAATCATTTACATTTATCTTACCTCGAGATACGGTGGTAAGCTTTCTGGGACAAGAGATTACAGTAGACTTTCAATCTTTTAGGGTTGCAGAGGTGAATGGTCTACCTCCAGATTTAGAATGGGAGTGTAATTTGGCTCCAGATTGTTTGTACGATGTGAGTCCGGAAAATCCACAACCAGATACTACAGGCTGTGTGAGGTTCTTTGGAATTCCCAATATTCCAGGTTTTTATGATGTAAGGATATCCATTATTGCAGATGTATCATTTGTGGGGGAACAGGAAGTAGATTTCAATATCTCTCTGGAAGTTACTGATTGTGAAAAGGATTTAGATTGTCCTGAGCTATTTCTTGCATCAAATTGTGTCCCAACATTGCTGACTATTGATCCTTTTCTATCACAGGATTCTTCGATTACAGATGTTGCTAGCTTGACGGTTGTTAAAGATGAGGTATTAATTTTTGAATCAGACGCTAAGGAAGTAGATTCATTATTACTTACTGAGGCAGGAACATATATTATTTCCTTTACAGGGGGATCAAATGCGTCCACTACGATGATTAAGGATGCACATTTACTGGCCATTTCTTGTGATGATTTATTAGGGGCAGCAGATTTGTACTGGATATTCATTAGCCCTCAGGGAGAGGTATTGTTTTCTAATGATGATGATGCGATAACTAATGGAGGAAATGATTTACCCTTAAATTTAATGTTGTCTGATATCCCAGTGGACACCGGTATATATGAACTACAGGTGTGGGATAATGATCTTCTAGGGGATGAACCTTGTAGTGAGAATGGAGCTTCTATTTTTTTCTCTTTAGCAAATGTGGTGGGAGAAGAGAAAGTATTTAGCAGTGGAGAATTAGAAATAAGTATTTCTACGAAAGATATTGAAGCAGGAAATATCACCTGTACAGACACTATCATCGTTTCTCCCTCTGTTCCTCGTCCCGAAATTATTCAGAATAATGACATGACGTTGATTGTAAATGAGCTAATGAATGGACTGATATATCAATGGATAGATAGTACAGGGATTCCCATTACGGAAGGATCTACATTTGAAGTACTTGAACCAGGTAAGTATTCAGTGGTAGCGATAGATAGTGCGCTCCAGTGTGAATCTACTCCTGCTTCTTTCGTAGAAGTATTTCCTCTTACCACATCAAAGACCGAAGAGTTGTCTGCATTTATTGAGGTTTTTCCGAATCCGGCTTCAACGAATATAACATTAGAGCTAAAAGGCAGGTTATTTGGAGCCATGGAATGGGCTTTCTTAGATTTATCAGGCCGATGCATTAAAAGAGGAAATTTCCCTTCAGGATCCTTGAATACTGAACAAACTATCAATATCGAATCTTTTCCATCAGGCATTTATATCCTTGAAATATCAATGTCCGGGCAGGTAATTCAAAGAAAAATTCTTAAGCAATGATCTCTTAAGAGTCCTTAGTTATATGTAAGTGTCATTATATGAAATTGTCGAATCTATGAAAAAAGAGTATATTTATGCTTGGAAAATTACGATAGTGTAAGCCTGATCGTGAAAGAATAATTAAAGATTTATAAGTGGCGAAAAAAAATTCATCTTCGAGGCGGAAAAGTTCCAGTTCAAGAAATAAGTCATCTTCTATTGGTTGGTTAAATTATTTCTTTCAAGCACTGGGATTATTGAGGCACGATCCAGAAACAAGAGAACAACTTAGAAGAGTAGCGGGTTGGACGCTCATCTTTATTTGTGTGATGGGATTAATTTCTTGTATCTCATACTTCTTCCATGGAGATGCAGACCAATCTGCTGTTGAGTCTATTTCGCGAAATCAATCAGAAGTTAAAAACTGGTTAGGTAAATTTGGCGCTTTTCTGGCATCTTATATTGTGTATAAAGGATTTGGCATTTTTGGTTTGATCATACCTCTTTACGGGATCTTTTTTGGATTAGTGTTACTGGAAGATAACTTCTATTCTCAGGCTAAGAGAATCCTGATATTCTGTTTGTTCGTTATCATTTGGGGATCTGTATCTTTATCCTTTATTATCGATTTATCACTCGATGGCAAAGCAAATCATGGACATCTGGATTATGGAGGAGGAGTTGGGTTTGCCATAAATTACAGCCTTTACAGGTACATTGGAAAATTGGGGGTATTCTTTTTACTTCTTTTTACGTTGATTGTATTCTTTGTTATCACCTTTGGAGCCGAAATCAGAGCTTCACATTTATTGAAAAAATTGCAAGATATAGCACAGGGAAAAAACACTCCTTCTTTTGGAGCGATCTCTATAAAAGATAAGCTTAACGTTAAATCAGCTGCCAAGAGAAACAGACCTATCAATCATTCTGGGGAGGAACAGCTTAAGAAACAGGCTGGAACAAAGGAAGAAGATACCCAATCAAACTCTTCAACCATAGCGGAAAGTAAAATTGTTGCCTCCACATCCTCTAAAGATCAACATAGGGAAAAGGGAGAACAAATAAGTCTGGAAGTAATGCCTGAGGTGTTAAAACCCATTCCTTCAACTCCAAATAAAGAAGAGAGTAAAGATGAATTTGTGATAGAAGTTCCTGAAGAAGAAGAAACAGTTCCTCTTGCTCCCTCTGAGACGGAATTAAAGATGAAAGAGTTTATTCAATTAGGGGAGGATAACATTGGTAGGGTAGTAGGAGAGGAAGGGCGCATAGAAAAAATTGTTCCAATTCAGGATCAGGAAACTAATAAATCAGAGGAAGTCATTGATTGGGAGGCTTTTGACCCTACCTTAGAGCTATCTGATTACGAACCACCCAAGCTAGAATTGTTAGATGATCATGGATATGGGAGAAACAGGGAAGTGAACAGAGATGAATTAGTAGCCAATAAAAATAAAATTGTAGAAACGCTTTCTCACTACGGGATTGAAATTACAAGTATAAAAGCATCTCCAGGACCAACGGTAACCCTATATGAAATCGTACCCGCTCCAGGAGTGAGGATTTCCAAAATTCGTAACTTAGAAGATGATATTGCCCTGAGTTTGGCGGCTTTAGGGATAAGAATTATTGCTCCTATTCCAGGTAAAGGAACTATAGGAATAGAAGTACCTCTTTCAAGCCCTGAAGTCGTTTCATTAAGAGGAGTACTTTCCACGGTAAAATTTCAGACTACAAAGAAAGAATTACCTATTGCCATTGGAAGAACTATTTCAAATGAAGTGTTCATTTCTGACTTAAATAAGATGCCACACTTGCTGATAGCAGGTGCCACTGGTCAGGGTAAATCTGTAGGCTTAAATACCATCATAGCTTCTCTCTTATACAAAAAACATCCGGCAGAAATAAAATTTGTGTTAATAGATCCTAAAAAGGTGGAAATGAGTTTGTATCACTCATTGAGCAGGCACTTTATCGCCATGTTACCTGATCAGGAGGAACCTGTTATAACGGATGTAAAAGATGCTATAACCAGTCTGAAGAGCCTGTGTATAGAAATGGATGACAGATACGATTTGTTGAAAAAGGCCAAAGTAAGAAACCTGAAAGAATATAATACCAAGTTCACTGCCAGAAAGCTTAGCCCGAGGAAAGGACATAGGTTCCTTCCATATATTGTACTGATTATCGATGAATTGGCAGATATGATGATGATAGGCGGAAAGGAAGTCGAAATGCCTATAGCACGTTTAGCTCAATTAGCAAGGGCAGTGGGAATTCATCTGGTGGTTGCCACCCAGCGCCCTTCAGTAAATATTATTACAGGAATCATTAAAGCTAATTTTCCAGCAAGATTATCCTATAGAGTTATATCTAAAATTGATTCTCGCACTATTTTAGATGCTAATGGGGCTGACCAACTCATAGGACGTGGAGATTGCCTATTGTCTACAGGCAGTGATCTGATACGTATTCAGAATGCATTTATTGACACACCTGAGGTAGAAAGGGTTGTAGAATTTATAGCGGATCAAAGAGGATTTACCGAACCATATTTTCTTCCTGATATCCCTTCAGAGGGAGGGGAGGGCAATTTAGATGAGCCTTTTGAAAGGGACGATTATTTTGAGGAAGCAGCCCGTTTGCTGGTAAGGCACCAAATGGGATCGGCATCACTTATACAGCGCAAATTAAAATTAGGATATAATCGGGCAGGAAGGATTATTGACCAATTGGAACGTGCGAATATTGTAGGTCCTCATTCAGGAAGCAAAGCCAGAGAGGTGCTCATTCAGGATGAGGTAGAATTGGAACGATATTTGGAAAATCTATATTAAATCGAACATTAGATCTCTATCATTGGAAAAGTTCGGTTTATATTTAAGTTTAAATTAGAAAATATTGAATTTTATGAAACATAAACCCATCATAGTAGGCTTACTTTGTTGTATGTTAAGTCTTACTGTATTCTCTCAGAAGCACGATCCAGTGAAGATTATGAAGGAAATGGAGAAAATGTTTGAGAATGCTGAGGATATTAGTGGAACGTTTAAATACGGTATAGGAAATTATACTAATCGTACTTCCATTAAGCAGGGAGAATATATACTAAAGAAGGAAGATAAATTTTATATCAAGCTGAACGGGCAGGAAATTTATTGCGATGGAGAGAAGCAGTGGATATATTTTATGGAGGATAATGAAGTTAACATTTTAAATTATGAGCCAGATGAAGGCGTAAATATTGATGAAGTATTCAATCTCTATAAGAACAATGCGAAATTGAGATACGATGGTGAGGAAGTAGTGCATGGAGTAGCATGCCATAAAATTTATTTGGCATTTTCTGATGAAGGATTAGAATATAATCAGGCAGTATTGTGGATCGACAAAAAAGAAAAAAATCTAGAGAAGGCTGTTACTATTGATCGATTACAAACAAAAACTACCTATGAATTCCTGGAAATGAATTTTAATAAAGGATTTGAAGATAGTCAATTTGTTTTTGATGCAGGCAAATATCCGGGAATTACTGTTTATGATGAAACAGATTAATTGAAATATAACATTATTTTACAGGATATTGGAGGGATTGCTTTAGGATAGCTGAAGCGATCCCTCTACTGTTACATCAACATCGAATCTGGTTCTAAAAGGTTTATATGCCCGTTGATTATTTAATATCCATTGAGCTACCATACCTTCGAGGGCAATAGAGGCAGGAAATGTTGCATTGGTAATGTCAGATTCATTGATTCCAAAATCATCATAAATTTGCACGTTGAGTGAAGCTTGATACTTCTGTGTAGAATGATTGTACTCCATATTTACTAACCAAACTTTTAATTCTTGCGTACCGCCTACCAGCGTTGCCAGGGAAGAATTATCCCACCAAGAAAACCTTGGAGATTTTTTACATTCCAGAGAGGTAATTTGTGTGAAATCTCCATGATGTTTTTGCATGAGCTCCCTAAACGTTTTAGATAATTCATTTATAAATGCAGAGCAATGCGGTTGTTTGAGCATCAGACTAACCAGATAGTCAGTATCTGTAAAATCTTTCCCTTCACCCAAACGTAGGTGTTTTATTATTCTACTAGATATTAATTCACTACTTAAATCATTAACGATACCTCTGTGGAGCCATTTTTCTAGTATGTCGAATAAATCTTCATCCGATTTCTGGGTGAGATAGTAAAAATTAAGAAGACCTCTTTCCTGTTGATGTTTAGATAAATGTTCTGCTTGAGTTTTTTCAGATTGATGGGTATTCTCTTCTATAGTTCTAAAGGAAAGAAGAGGTTTTTCCAGTAACTTTTTTAGTTCTTCAGATTGCGGTTGTAGATGAAGGCCAGACGTAAAGTCCGTGCCAGAACCTGATTGGCCACTTTGATGGAGAGCATAAGGAAGTAGTGTGGTTAACTTTTCTTCAGAGAGAATTGTTGGCTGCATGAAATGTGATTATTAAAACATTGTTTTAGATCATAGAAACCTTATATTACAAAATTAGGTTAATAATATTTTTCAGCTACTACTAAAACGAAAATATTAGATTGTTATGGATTTTGAATTAACAGAAGAACACCGTCTAATTCGTGAAGCAGCAAGGGAATTCGCTGAAAACGAGCTTAAACCAGGCGTGATTGATAGAGATGAAAAGCAATACTTTCCTCATGAGCTCCTAAAGCGAATGGGGGAGCTAGGATTTATGGGAATGATGGTAGATCCTGCTTATCAAGGAGGGGGGATGGACACGATTTCCTATGTTCTGGCCATGGAGGAAATTTCTAAATGGGATGCTTCCGCAAGTGTAATTGTGTCAGTAAACAACTCTTTGGTTTGTTGGGGATTGGAAACTTTCGGTTCTCCAGAGCAAAAGGAAAAATATCTTCCTCGTTTAGCTACAGGAGAGATTATAGGTGCATTTTGCCTTTCAGAACCAGAAGCCGGTAGCGATGCTACCCAGCAGAAGACGACCGCAATAGATATGGGAGATTATTATCTATTGAATGGAACTAAAAACTGGATTACTAATGCAGATGTAGCTACGTTATTTTTTGTTATTGCTCAATCAGATATAGAGAAAAGGCATAAAGGAATTAATTGCCTTATCGTTGAAAGGGATATGGAGGGATTTGAACTTGGGCCTAAAGAGAATAAATTGGGAATAAGAGGTTCTGGTACCCATTCATTAAACTTTAATGATATTAAGGTTCCCAAGCAGAATAGGGTAGGGGAAGATGGTTTTGGATTTAAGTTTGCCATGAAAACTTTGAATGGAGGCAGAATCGGAATTGCTTCTCAGGCTCTGGGGATCGCCTCTGGAGCATTTGAAAGGAGTCTCGAATACGCTAAAATCAGAAAGTCATTTGGAACTGAAATTAAGAATCATCAGGCAATTCAATTTAAGCTTGCAAACATGGCGACGGAAATTGAAGCTGCGAGGATGTTGACATACAAAGCGGCTAAAGATAAGGATATGGGATTGGATTATGTTTCTTCAGCAGCCATGGCCAAGCTATATGCTTCGAAAACAGCTAAATATTGTGCGGATGAGGCAGTTCAAATTCATGGAGGAAATGGATATGTAAAAGAGTACCATGTCGAAAGACTACTGAGAGATGCGAAAATTACAGAAATCTATGAAGGAACGAGTGAGATTCAACGAATAGTTATCGCTAGAAATCTAATCAAAGAAAGAGCTTATAGTTAAATCATGCTGTAATATGTGGAATTAAATCTCTTATATCTTATTTGGATAATATCATTTATAGATATAAATTTAACTTATGCTAGATGACTTTCGTCATCGACAACAGGAAAGTTAGCAGGAGGGATCGACCAAATGCAATGCCTGTTGATATGTTTCACTTAAAGAAAGGAGGTAATCAATGTCTAGTCCTAGTTCCAATCAATTCCAAATCATCACCTTTAAGCTTGGTAAAAGCTGATTGATGATCATTGCTTATTACCTTCGTTAGCTTTAGGTGATTCTTAATGTAAAATGAATTTGGAAGTTAACAAGGAATATAGTCCGATACCGTAGCGGGTATCGGACACTTTTTTTAAGGAAAACTTTGTACGATAGGCGAGGCTTCTAATCCGTTTTCAAATGTTTGTACATATCTACCATTTACATAGGTATGTACTTTTCCCAATCCATCTTCTACCATTAATAACCCCAATCTTTCCGATATTTGTAATTGTACAAACCTCTTAATGTGAGTAGAGGACAATGATTCAGCTTTCCTTAGCCCTTCATCATACACATAGACATTAAGGCTGGAGGAAGAAGTAAGACGAATGGGGATTTGTTTAACGTCTGCAAAAGATTCCTGGTTCCAATGTATATTTGATAGGGAAGATAAGCCTGGTATGTGGGGGTTCCCTTTCATACAAATGGCAGATACCTTAGAGTTTAATACGCCTGTCATCACTATGGATTGATTATTCATGAGATGTATCCGATAGCATTTATCGTATGGTTTTCCGCCAATCTTTAATTTTTGCAGATCAACATATCCATCTTGGGAATAAGATGAATCCCGAATACCTATTGGAGACAATCTGGAAATGCTAAAGTATTTATTGGCTTGACCTGCAAGTAATATATTACCATCACTCATTAGCAACATATCCGAAAGATAGTCTACTTTACCGTGATCGATAAATTGTACCCCATCAACACCAAACGATTTGTCCATTGATCCATTTCTCATCAAACGCAATACTACCAGATCGAAATCAGTACCTTCCTCCATTTTAGCATGTCCTCCTATAATCAGATGGTCGCTTCCCTGAATTTCTACCTCCATTCCATAATTATGTTCCTTTCCTACATGAAGGTATTTAATTCCATTTTCACCAAAAGTTGAGTCTAATATTCCACTATTAGTAAGTTTGGTAACCATAATGTCGCGTAGTTCCTTCTTTTTTGCGTATCCTACTCCTACTAAGGCCCCATCTGGTAATACTTCTGCATCCATTAAGGCAGGATTTTTACCTACATCTATACGTAATGCGCCCTCTTTCCCAAATGTTTCATCAATAGCTCCCTCAGCGGTCAGTCGCAAAAACATGATTTTCTTTTTCGGAGAATTTTTGATCTGTGATTCTCCACAAAGCCATATTTTACCTGACTCATCTACAAGTACTTTACTCAGAGATTCGTCCCCGAGATGATTTACTTCTATTCTTCCTTTTGTACCAAAGGAGGGATCTAACTTGCCCTCATAGGTCAATTTCATAATTAGAAGGTCCACTTCATCTCTAGACTCATAAGGGAAATAACTCATAGCCAGTAGATAACCTCCTTCCGCTGCCTCGGTGATATGCACAGAGTGGGCTTTCTCATACACGGTAAATGTACCCTGAACTCCAAAGGTAGAATCTAATATTCCATTAGTAGTCAGTCGATTAATGACAAACCCTTCCTGAGATTGGTCTGTTAGCGCGTATGAAATGAGTATTTTTCCATTTGGCTGAAGAAAACTGTGAACAGAGGTCTTATCCTTATAAGGTCCAGAATGATCTACCGTCCAAATACCGGAATGACCAAAATGTATATCAAGTTCACCGGGAACTTGTGCGATTAGGGGAGCAAGGATGGCAAAAAGACTAATAAAACAGCCAATTAGTTTTAAATGCATCCTTTAACTATTTAGTATATAATATATTAAAAATTAATTTACTTAAATATTTTTTTGTAAAAAAAATATGGACTGCATTGTTTCGGATATTTTTTACTTTGGAAATGAAAGGGACTCGGTCAGCTGATTAAGGTGTTTAAGGGGCAGGCAAGTGAAATTTTACAGAATCTTTTCTAACTTTATTTGAGGCAAAATAAGACTTGATGGAGTCTCTTGGACCGTAATGGGCCTGATTAATTATGGAACCTAATCATTTAGATAATAAAAACATTCGTACCTCTGGATCTGATCTTTCTGAAAAACACAGGGACCAATCGTCCACGCTCGCTAAGGACGGTAAAGAGAAAATATCTAAACCAATTAATGAATCTGATTTTCAGGACCTTGGATTTGGAAATAGGCTAGGTAGAGTAAATAAAAGATTGATCAATAAAGACGGGTCGTTCAATGTAATTAAGAAAGGTACGGGAATAGGATCCCTTAACCTCTACATCACTTTAGTAGCTATTCCTTGGTGGCAATTTATATTGTTACTGGTTACAGTATATATTATAGTTAATTGCCTTTTTGCTTTCCTATATGTGCTGGACGGAGTAGAACATTTGACTGGAGTACCTCAAAAAGTTCACAGATTCTCGAAATTTCTTCAGGCTTTTTACTTCAGCGTACAAACCTTTACCACGGTAGGATATGGTTCTGTAAGTCCTAATGGAAATGTGGCGAATGTAATTGCTTCTTTTGAGGCAATGTCAGGTTTATTAGGATTTGCTCTTGCTACTGGCTTACTATACGGGCGTTTCTCAAAACCATCAGCTAAAGTTGCTTTCAGTGATAACGCCATCATTGCTCCCTATAAAGATATTAATAGCTTTCAGTTTAGAATAGTAAACAGGCGTAAAAATCAACTAATTGAATTAAGTGCGGAATTGGTGCTTATGTGTTATGAGGAGGAGGAAGGGATTATACAACAGAAATTTAATCGATTAACGTTGGAAAGGGATAGAGTAACCCTTTTTCCCCTTACCTGGACGATCGTTCATCCCATAGACGAAGGTAGTCCTTTATACAAAAAGTCTTTTGAAGATTATTTTACAATTAATGTTGAGTTTCTGGTAATTATTAGAGGGTATGATGAGACTTTTGCTCAGGAAGTACATACCAGATACTCATATAAAGCTGAGGATATTATTTGGGGAGCAAAATTTAACAAAGTATTTTACAATGACGAGGATGGAAATTTAGTTGTAGAAGTGGATCAATTAAACAACACTTACCCTGTATCCTTAAATGGATCAACTAAGAAAATAAAAAACATCTGAACTCATAGAGAAATCCAGATGTTTTCTACGTTAGATATAAATTCAAGTTTAATTCATGTAAGTTGAGCGCATTTGAGTAAAATACAGATGCGCATACGTTAATCTTTCTTCCAGTTGATCCAACAGTTCCAAAGCCCCATCTTCTTCCCAATCTGAGATAAAGTCTATTACTTCTTCTACATGATCAAGAATTTCAACGGTATTGTTAATTATTACTTTAAGTCCTGTATCAAGATCTTCAATACTATCTGCTGAAGCGATATCTCCTTTGGTCATAAAATCCATGGCTGAACTGGAAGGGGCATGGCCCAATAACAAAATACTATTTGCTATTACTTCAGCATCTTGTTGCATGATTTTTCGCAACTTACCTAATGCACCTCCAAAGTCCATAAAAATGCGCAAACGTGGATTCCAGAACAGTGAACGAATATTTTGTAAAAATAGCTGGTAATTCGCCAATAATACATTTAATCGTTCTGAAAGTTCTTCTGCTGGTTCGGGGTTCAATCCCCCACTTTTATTTGTTAATCTCATAGTTTACCTCCTATTAGGTCTACGATTATCTGCAAAAGCAGTTCCATATACCTGATATAGATGCTCAGAGATTAAATTGGCCTCTATTTCGTGTAAATTTGTCAGTACTCCTGCCAAAATTAGAAAGATCCTCTCAATGTTAGGGAAATAGACTCCGTAGACTATGAGCTCTTTGGTGATGTAAGTGATGTAAAAATTTGAGAAATAATTTTGCTGTAATTAACGCATCTCCCCAAGCTGTATGCCTGTCTCGCGCAATAATTCTATACTTCTTACATAAGGCATCAAGGGAAAACTTTCTCGGATTCATGTAATTTAGGGAAAGATCAGGGTGCTCTACAAGAAATGCCAGGTGAGCAGTATCTAAAATAATATTGTGAATGAAAAAGTGGGGGTAGAATTGCTGGATTCTCTTTTCTATGATGGTAATATCGAATTTTGCATGATGAGCAACCAATATCGCATTTCCTATGAATTTAATGAATGTTTCTAGAGCAATTTTTTCATCTACTCCTTCTTCCAATTCCGTATTAGTAATTCCATGAATAATGATACTTGATTGATTCTGAGGCTCTTCTATTCTTAATATTAATTCCAGACTTTCTTCTAACCAAATCTCTTGTTTCTGTACCAAGACAGCACCAAGAGAAAGAATTTTATCTCTTTGAGGATTAAGTCCTGTAGTTTCCGTATCCAAAACTATAAATCTTAAGTCCTTCCAATCGCAGTTCAGGGAAGGCCTCTTTTTATACAAGTTAATGTAATCACAAATATAGTTAGGAAGCTTTTCAGCTCTACAACTTCTCTTTAAGCGAATAAATTTGTAAAAGTCCCACATAGTCGATCCCTATCTTCAATAAACGTGACCTCTTATCTATAAGATAAAAAATTGAATTTGTATACCAAAAGACTATAATTCATATTACAACTCGTAAAAAAATGGAACCTTCATGAAATCAGATCATCCACATATTCTATTTGAACTAGACCAACGAATTGGGACGTTAACGCTCAACAGACCAGACAAATTGAACTGTTTATCTTGGGATATGCTTGAGACTATGCAGACGCTTGTTAGCCAGATATCTAAAGAAAGATTGATTAGAGCCTTAATTATTCGGGCATCTGGAGAGAAAGCTTTTTGTACAGGAGGAGATGTTAAAGCATTTAAAGACAGACAGGGAAAGGACGTAGAAGAATGGATAAAAAAGGGGCTATATCTTTATAATGAGATAGAAAGGCTTTCTATCCCCACCTTGGCTGTAATTAATGGTTATGCTATCGGGGGAGGATTAGAGTTAGCATTGGCATGCGATTTACGGATAGCCACGCCTAATGCGATATTCTCGCTTCCAGAAGTGGAACTAGGTTGGACACCCGCCTGGGGAGGTATACGTAGGTTGCCTAGGTTAATAGGTGAGGCAAGAGCAAAAGAGATGATTTTTCTCGCTGATAAAATTGATACGGCTGAAGCCTTGAGGTTAGGACTAATTATGAGAGTTGTACCCTGGGAACATCTGGAAGAGACACTGGCACATCTAGGGAATAAATTGGCCTCCTTTCCTTCTGATGCTTTTAATTACACTAAACAAGCTGTATCGGGACCATTGGTATCAGAAGAAGAAATTATTTATGATGCTTTGACAGCCAGATTAGCGAGAGAACAGAATGAAGCATGATAATATGTCTTTTATGGTTAAAATTGATTCTGTTAATACTAAAACTACATGATTAGGAAGCCATTAGGTAGTTAGAGTAAAATATAATACCAAATATTGTAAAAAATATGAGTCCACACTGCAAGGGGAAGACGAAATCGTTTGATAATTTGATAGAGGACAATGCTGAAAAAGAACCGATATAAAAAGATATAGATATAAAAATTTTCTCCTCCTGGAATAAGAAAATGTGATCCTGCATATAGTAGAGAAGCAAAAAGGACTATGATCGGTTTTGAAAGCGGCTTTGCGGTAGGTAAATAAGGAATAGGTTTAGTGAGTGGATTAAGATTGCTTAATAACAAAATAAGAAGAAAACGGAAAATGTATTCTTCATAAAATCCGGTTCCAAATGCTAATCCTATTTGTATAAGTACATTTGTATGAAATGATCTTAAAGACTCATACTCATTTTCTGCTGGTGGTAGTTCTACTTGTTGAAATAAAAGTAATGTCAACAATTGAGTGAATAAAGGGAGAATAGCATAAATAATAGAACCTAATAAAAATCCTTCCACAATAACTGTCCCCCAAAGGTACCACTTAAATTTTTTTGAAAAAGATTCTTTAGGCTTAATTTCTGGCATTTTACCTTCTCCAATCAGGTTCTTTTTTTTTGCTTCTTTTTCCTTTTCTTCTTTGGGAGTTCTGATGCCAAACCAATCATGTATAAGATAAAAGGAGGCATTCGCAATAAGAGCAATTGATAGGATTAAGGTAGCTCCTGGAAATAGGTAATCAAAGAAATGATACCATACCTTCTCTCGTATATAATCAGGAAAATCAGGATGAGTAATACTTCCTATTCCAAGAGTCAATTCATAGATGACTAAAATAAATGCGATATGTGCAAATGTATAAAACCGATGCTTTAAGGCATCTTTATGTGTCTTTACTAAAGGTTTGAATATGCCCCCCGTACCATACATTCACTGGCATACTTTAGTTGAGTATCTATAAATTAGTATAAGATCCTTACCGAAGATGGACTTCCAAAATCCCTAAGGATATCAATAACCGCTTGGGATAATCCAACAATAGCTTGTGAACTTCTAGGTAAATAGCCTACTACATGAATGTTAAGGTAACCTGACTGATTAGGAAGTTCTAATCTTAATTTACTGCCGGGGCTAAGATTTTTGTGGATAGCATAAAAAGGATTACCTAATCTTGGATTAGACTCAAAAACAATGTATGAACCTTCTTCTACGAAATTTCCACTTCCACTTGGCCCATAAGTAGGGGTAACGTCATGATAAACTGTGCTGGTATTTGTCGGAGCGGTAATAAGCTGACGAGTGCTATGAGTACTATTAATAGTTCTAGGATTAGTATTTCCTATATTGTAGTTATTTGTATAAGGATTATAAGTCTGAGGATTAGAAGCACCTCTATATATTACTGGATCAGCAACTTCTGAAGGATTGCGCTCATCATAATATTTTCTCACTACAATAATATCCCCAGGATTCACTTCAAATTTTGCATTCCAACCTCTCAACTTATCTACACTTATATTATATCTGTTTGCGATAGAGTACATATTGTCTCCTTGCTGTACCCTATAATATTCATTTCTAAGAATACGGCTATCTTGCTGAACATTTCTATCGGTCTGATAAACAGGATATGAATTAGTGTTTGGGCGTGTGGCCCTGTTTTGAGTCTGAGTCTGAGTTTGAGTTTGTCTGTTATCTTCATAAGGATTATATCCCATGCTGGGAATGGTTGCGAGTATGTCTATATCAGTTAATTCTCCCTGATTGGCCGCTTGTCTTGTTTGGGTAACGGGATTAGTTACAACTGCTGCGGGACGATTACCAATATTGGGAGTAACGTTTCTTCCAGTCGTTTGGGCTTGGACATTTTTCTCAATAACTACCCACAACTTATTTCCGGGAAATATGCCGGGGCCTGATAATTCATTTAGCTTCATCAGGTCATCCACACTCATATTGTACATTTTAGCAATTCCATAAAGCGTTTGCTTGGGGGCCACTCTATGAATCCCTAGTAATTGATCCCCCGAAACAAAAGTTTGCATGCTCTGTGATTGAGCATGAATATAAGAGAGGGAAGGAATAAAAAATATGATGATTAGAACCAATATTCTAACAGGCGCTAAAAATGGCATTCGAAAGGAGAACTTGAATTTCATATGCTTCATTTTATTCTTTAAATCAAGACTGACAACCTCTTGACCATCTTATATTTGCATTACGCAGAATTTTGTTGCCAGGTTTGAAAAATACAATGAAATTTAAGACAATATATCCAATTATTTATCATAATTGTTAAGTTTTATTCTATTAATATGTGATTTTTAGTAATTGTATGGATTATTTCATCCACTCATGAATATATATTCAGAGATCGCTCGATTTTATGGCTGGGAAAGCCATCATTAAGACAAAGGTCATTCGATCCACCTGGGAGAATATACCTACATCAAGTGTAAATATGATAAGATAACAGAAAATCGTAGAGACTCCCCAAATAATTACCCATTTATCTCCATTTTTTATCACATCGTAAGTCCAATAGATAAGCAGACCTAAAAAAGTTAGTATTCCTATTATTCCACAGCTTCCCCAAAAAAAAATAAATGCATTGTGGTTGTTGACAGGAAAAATCCATTCATCTGATTCATAAATCTTTCTTAATTCCTGTTTATAATCACCAACACCTGTCCCCCAAATTGGAGACTGTTTAATCAACTCCCAACCATTATTCCAAGCCACAATCCTACGTAAACTTGTAAAATATATATAATCGTATTGATCGTATTGATCTTTCGAGAAGAGGGACAATTCCCACATTAACTGGCCGTATCTTTGCTTAATAGCCGGAACATACTGGTAAGCCAATATCGGAAAGATGCCTATAAGCAATAGGAAGCTGCTGATTGATAAAATGATAGCAATCCTTTTTCCAATTCTCCTCTTAAGTATGGGATAGATAAAAATCAGCAATACGCCTGCCAACCATATCCCCAGTCCTGCGACCATCCCCAATTGACTACCTCTACTGCCAAGTATCAAGGCAGTCGATATGAGCGTAATAAGGGAAAAGATACCTAAGTACCTATAGCTTTTTCTGGTTATTAACCAGCAGCATGCCAGGCTACTCAGGGCTATGATGTTGCCAAATTGAAGTCTAACCAGAAAAGGGCTATATACGCCAAACGCTTCTCTCTTACTTAATTTTTCATAGGGTTTTAATCCTAAGTATGAATTTGCTTCCACCAGCTCAATGGTTTTTTGCTCTGGTAAAAGATAAAGAAAAATGGTAAGCAGGCCTGCGAAACAAGTACTAACGATTAGTAAAGAAACATATCGCTCAAAATATGTCGAAAAATGTACTCTGTTAACTAATACAATAAGAGGGATGAAGACGAAGTGGTTGTGTTTATATATGAACTTCCATGCTTCGCTTTGATTGTCTGAGTATAAAATGCTAATGAGATATGGGATGTATATCAGAGAAAAAATAGCTGTAGATGAATGAGATGTAATTAATTCTTTTATGGATATATTACTGATAAAAAGTTTAATGATCGAAAGACCTACAAGAATCCCCATAAAGGTTGAAGCACCTCCTTTAGAAATGGGAATACTTATCATAAGACCACACAGGCACAAATGGATAAGAAATTCTATCGCATTGGCATAGGAACCATTAACCTTATAAACAATGGCTGGAGAGGGAGAATGTGGTGTAAGCATATTTGATGTTAATGCAGCTTACGATTTTGATAAAAAAATCTATCGTAGAACGATAGAAGTATTCAGTACATTATTGTCGTCAGTAATATCTAATAGACTAGCTTTAATATTTACCAATCTATTTTTTTTCCCACCTATTTCAGCATCTGCAGCAGAATAAACTGCTTTGACAGAATTTTTAAATTCAAATTTAAGCTCATAAGACACAGATTCAAATATCGCTTTGGCATAAGCGTTTGACTCTTCTTCTCCTAAGATACTCTCTAAGGAAAAGCGCTCGGAATAAAGGTGCTTACGTGTAATGACGTTGTCTTCCTTAACAAAGAAGATATGGTCTTCATCTTTTCTATTGTTCAGAATAACATTCATCGCATTGTTGAGAGGTTGCAGACCTGAAAACTTAAATCCTATATTGTATACAAAATTTTCATTGTCTTCCTCGGTGATGACAGATGAGATTCCATTGATCTTTTGAAGGCCTTCCGTTATTTCAGCAAAGGGAATAACCTCCTTATAAGACTCTTCATCTTCAGAACTGACACTGAGCAGACTGGAAATCTCGCTCATGTCAATGGTGTATTCCATAGATCCTGAACCATTTTTGTTAAAGGTATATGTTTCAGTAAAGGTGAGGCAGGAACTCAGATGAAGCATGAGGAAGATGGCAAAGAGACTGATTCCATATTTTTTAGAAATGACCATATTAATCAATTGGTAATTATAGTGTTTACTGCTAAGCACATGTTTAGATGCCCGAAAAATTATACGACAATGGTATAAATAAAATTCAATTTACAAAAATTTAATATGCCGCTACATGTGAACGTAATTTGAATGGTATAAGACTTATTCTCCCCATCTGTAGCTTTTCATATCCAATCCCATTAAATCGAGTGCTCTATCTACAACGGTGTCTACTAATGCCTCTATGCTATCAGGTCTGGAATAAAAAGAAGGAATAGCTGGTAAAATAATCCCACCTGCCAGGGTTACCATTCGCATATTTTCTATGTGGATTAGGTTAAATGGCGTATCTCTGACCATACAAATTAGTTGACGCCTTTCTTTTAGAATCACATCTGCTGACCTGGTTATTAAGTCATCCGAAAAACCATGGGCAATTCTTCCAAGCGTACCCATAGAACATGGAGCAATGATCATATGCATAAATTTAGCTGAACCCGAGGCAAATGGAGCATTGTAATTAGTTCGGTCATACGTGCGGAAGGGTAGGCTTATCTCTTCCTGGATTTCTTGCTTCCACACATCAGGCGCATTTTTGGATAGGACCACGCCTACTTCCAGTTCTTCCTTGTGGTAATGAGATAATTTTGTGAGCAGGCGTTTGGCATACAGACTTCCACTAGCTCCAGTGATAGCAACTACTATTTTTTTCATAAACTCAAGACTAATGGAATTATGAGAATGTTTAATGTTCCTGGGTTATTTTATGGCTTATTATGATAGCATTTTTGGGCTTTTAAAAAAGATTGCCTAATTTCGCATTCCATTTGATTTAAATTTAAATATGTACGCTGTAGTTAACATTCAAGGGTTTCAATTTAAGGTAGAAGAGGGCCAACAATTATATGTGAATAGATTGAAGGAAGAAGAAGGTTCCTCTATTACATTTGACCAGGTGCTTCTGCTTGATGATGAAGGCGCAGTGCAAGTTGGAAAGCCTTTTGTCGATGGTGCAAGTGTAACCGCTAAAGTGCTCGACCACTTAAAAGATAATAAAGTGATCGTCTTTAAGAAAAAGCGCAGAAAAGGGTACAAAGTAAAAAATGGACATCGTCAATATCTATCTAAAATAGAAATAGAAACGATCGTAAGGTAAATTTAGTAGTTATAAAGTATTAAAATATTAATAACAATGGCTCATAAAAAAGGTGGTGGTAGTTCCAGAAATGGAAGAGAGTCTGATAGTAAGCGATTAGGGGTGAAACTATTTGGAGGACAATTCGCTTCTGCTGGTAGTATTATTGTGAGACAACGTGGAACTCGCTTTCGCCCAGGTGAAAATGTAGGTATCGGAAAAGATCATACATTATTTGCTCTTGCCGATGGCGAAGTAGTTTTTACAGACAAGACCTTTAATACAAAACAGAGAAAGGTAGTGAGCGTAAAACCTTCGGAAGTTTCCGAATAGCATCTAGATGATTAACGTTTAAATTATTGTTAATCATATTTGCTTTCGAAAATTCTCTTTATTTTTTCTACCTCAGTAAAAAAACAACGTAATACGTCAAATAAATAAGAGGATGGCTGCTATAAAGTCATCCTCATCTTTGTTTACTCCCTCAAAAGAATGATTCTTAGAATTGATTCCTAACCATAGAATATACCTGCATCAAAGGAGATGGAGATAGCCCATATGGTTTCATGATATTTGAAGTTCAGAAATTTAACATTTGTAGCATTTCTAAGGTTCTAACAGTCAATCCCTTGACTTAGAACTCGTTGATAATCTTTTCTTCATTTGTAGGCTGTGGCCCCTGGTATTCATCGGCTTGGTCAGCATTACATGAAAAATCTACGGAGAACCCCCCCGGCGCTATAAAATGTTCAACTGGAAATGCTAAAGATTTGTCTTCTAACACGCCTTTTACATAAAGAGCCCAAATAGGAAGTGCCATATTGGCACCTTGGCCGTATCTTAAAGATTTAAAATGCATTCGACGGTCAGCACATCCAACCCAAACTCCACATGTTAAATTAGGCATAAACCCCATAAACCAACCATCCGAATGATTTTGAGTAGTTCCGGTTTTTGCTCCAATTTCATTTTCCAATTTATATTTGAATCTCAATCTTCTTGCAGTACCGCCAGGGGAATCTACAACACCTCGAAGCAATTGGACCATAGTATATGCCTTATCTTCTTGTAATGCACGTTGTTTGTGTTTTACTGTAAACTCAGCTAATACGGTTCCGGATTTATCTTCTATGCGTGTGACCATCATAGGGATAGTAGGCAATCCATTATTGGGAAAGGTACAATAGGCACCAGTTAATTCTAATACACTTAAATCTGTAGTTCCCAGGGCCAGAGAATAGACTTCCTCTATTTCGCTTTCAATTCCCATATTATATGCTAATTGAGCCACCATACGAGGACGAATCGATTGCATAAGTCTGGCAGTAATCATATTTTTAGATCCAGCTAATCCTTCTTTCAGCGTAAGAAAGCCTCCATAATTACCTTCTGAGTTATTCGGCTGCCAAACAGGAGTTCCCGGATCTCTTTCAGGATCTCCTCCAATTCTGATAGGTTGGTTAGGGATTTCATAACAAGGAGAGTAACCCTGATTGATGGCAGCAGCATACACAAAGGGTTTAAAGGTAGAACCCACCTGCCTTTTGCCTTTAGCTACGTGATCATATTTAAAAAAACGATAATCATTCCCACCAACCCAGGCGGTAACATATCCAGTATTAGGTTCAATAGAAACCATACCTGTTTCAAGTATCCCCGCGTAATATCTAATAGAATCCAGGGGAGAAATCTCTACTTCTACATTTCCATCCCAGGAGAATAAAGTCGTTAGCTTAGAGATGCTAAAACTTTGATCTATCTCAGCCAGTGATTTATTTTCTCTTTTTAAGCTGATATATCGATACGACTGCCGCTTTAAATCATTGACTACCTTTTTATTCTTTGTCCAATAATTATTCCATGAGGTGGACTGAATCATTTGAACCACAGAGGCAGAATCTTTTCGCCAATCCTCTTGGCCAAAGGTAAATTTATCAAAATCCCTCTGAAGGGCAGTTAGATGGGCTTTAACAGCAGCTTCAGCATGCCGTTGCATTTTTGTGTTAAGTGTCGTATATACGCGAAGTCCACTGGTATACAAGTCGAATCCATTTGCCTCACACCATTTACTCAATTCCGTCCTCAAGTGTTCCCGAAAATAAGGAGCTAATCCTTTCAGGTGCTCCTGATCCTGTTTAACAATTTCTATGGGAATATTTTTAATACTGTCTAATTTTACCGAATCAAAATTTATAAAGCCGTATTTAATCATTTGATCAATGACTAAATTCCTTCTTTTTTGAGTTCTGTCTGGATATCTGATGGGGTTATATACCCCTTGTCCTTTCAACATCCCTATCAACATCGCAGCTTCTTCGATCGTAAGATCTTTTGCATTTTTATTGAATAAGCGGTTCGCCGTAGTTTCTATTCCATAGGAATCTCCGTAAATATTGACTGTGTTTAAGTAAGCAGCCATGATTTCACGTTTCGTGAATCGACGTTCAATGTAAACAGAAACAAAATACTCCTTTATTTTTCTCATTAAAGTACTCTGATTTCCCACCTTTTCTCCATATAAGTTTCGTGTAAGCTGCATATCTATCGTACTTCCCCCTCTTGCACCTTCACCTTTGATCACACCTGAAAGGATAGAGAAAAAGGATTTAGGATCAATTCCGGAGTGTTGGTAGAATCTCACATCTTCCGTCGCTAACAAAGCATCAATTACATACGGAGAGATTTCATGAAGTTCTAGATTAATCCTGTTTTCCCGAGAATAAAATTTTTGCAGAACCTCTCCATCAGCAGAGATAAGTTGGGTGGATAGATCTGATTGGGGGTTTTCTATCCTGTGCATAGGAGGGAGGTCGCTTGCTCCCTTTATGATAAAAAATAAGGATACCAAGCATGCGAGCCCAATCAGAGAAAGAAATATAATTCGAGGTATCCTAAATTTTGGATTAAAAAATTGCCAATCATCGAGAAAATTAACCTGAAAAAAACTTCTTTTGGATCCTAAATATTCTTTGAAAATTGATGTCATGAAAAAACAGGTGTTACATCCATATAATAAGTAAAATCTTTACCAAACCACTTTATTTCTGGCAATAAGTATACCTTTAAATGGCTCGGTAAAGATAATTAATTACTCTGATGTACGAGGAAATAAGTTAGAGGGTTAATGTTATGATTTCTAACTTAAGGGGAAACTTTTATCCAGGATCTGCTAAACCTTTCATTTCTGTTTTGTAAAATGATCCAATAATTTCCATTTGGTAACCATTGAATGTCAATTTCTGCTTCATTTTGTTGAAAATAAGTAGTGTTCATATGTACTTTTCCATGTGTATCGATCAACTGAAATTTCCACTCTTTGTCAGTGGTTGTGGGAAAAGATATATGAAGCACATCAGAAGCGGGATTAGGAAAAACGGTTAATAAGGGAGAATTTCCTAATGTTGGGATTAAAGAAGTACTTAAGGCTTCTTGACAAAATTCATCATAAATGTATTGTATATCGATCGTATTAGATAAAGCAATTTCCCCATTGAGCTCATTTGTAAGACGTAGCTGAATTTGAACTTCTTGCCCGGTGGTGGTTATTGCAGGAGTAGTTAAATTCGGATTTACCTCTCCATTAATGATCCACTCATAGGAAAATATGGCTACAGTCGGATCTATAGATTGATTGCCAAAAACGGTAATCTCATTTCCCTGGCAAGGTAGATCTGACATAAAAATATTTGCAGTGAGTGGAACTTCAGCTGTAGCCTCAAATGCTCCATTTCCATGACTAACCATCCCTAAAAATCCATCTACAGTTCTTTTTTCCATCATATCTACCACTACATTCCCCAATACTTCAGCTCCTTCCTGTTGCCACGTCGTATTAACTCCATCCATTTCTTCTGTGCTAAAGAGTCCCATACTCGTTCCAGCAAAATATACAGTACCTTCCCCATTGGGCAACATAGACACCCAACGAACAGAAACTCCATTTCCACTTCCATCGGGATTTTCCTCCAGATTACCACTTATATCGGACCAGGTATTTCCTCCATCTGTCGTAGAAAAGATGCTGGGAATATCATAATTGGAAAATGCCACTAACACTATATCTGCATTTTTGGGGTCAACAGATATGGAATTAATGTATCCTCCTGTTGGAAATATGTCTGGGGTAGCATTTATAAGCGTGTCGGGATTATTAGAATCTGGAACTTTAAATAGTTGTCCGCTATCTGTACCAATATATAAGATATTTGCCGGTTGGGTAGAGGCGTCCAGGGCTGAAACGTTCCCTGCGGCCCCTAAATCAGGATCAGTAATCGTAAGGTACTGATCTCCAGAAGGATTCTGCTCTACATCTAGGGTATAGTAAACAATCCCTGGACCTCCTATAAAGAATTTATCAGGTAAAACGGGATCGGCAATAAACGGATTAATGAACAAAAAAGGAGGGCCACCTGCTCCAGGAGGATTGATTAATGCTCCTGAGCTAATCGCTCCACTTTCAGGATCTCTGGACCATCTGAATATTTGGGCAAATTGAGCGGAAACTATAATAGATGATTGAGTGATTTCACAAAAAGAACCATCCCCTCCTGTAATGGTAACCCAAGGCTCAGAAGGATCTCTGCTAACTGTTCCTAGCGTATTATTGTCCTGTAATCCCCCTATAAACAAAGGATCTCCTGCAATATTTTGATCTATAGAAAGGGTATAAAACTGAGTAGTAACATACCCATTGTTCAATTCCTCCCATACTACCTCTGCTTCTTCTACCGTATTTCCATTATCATCAGTAAATCGGACCAGCGTTTCACTGAGAATATCTTCTGTCATACTTATACCTCCATCATGAGAACTAATCGCCTCCCTAGGATTCGAAAAAAATAGAATAGCATGATTATCAGGATGGTGTTCGGGATACACACCTATTTGATTATTAGTTTCATTTTGAAACGGAGAGTAGCCGCCTATCCATGTAGTTTCAGTATCATCTACAAATCCATTGGTAGAGCGATATAAATTGGTAGCACCAAGAAAAACGATGTCGCTATTTTCAGGATAAACTGAGACATATTGATTGTAAGAGGTTTGAGTATCAAATTGACCGATAGGAGGGCCAAAGTCGGGTATGTTGGCTGATCGATCTTCCAGTGTTCCAGTACTGGCATCATATCGGAACAAGGCAAAATCAGTGGTGGATGAAAGAGTTCTCAGGAAATAGACGATATTTTCATCACTTGCGCTAATTCCAATAGAAGTTCGGATAAACCCGGGAGAGAGAGGATTAGAGGAAACTGGAATTTCGGTCCAATTTATTCCATCATTAGAAGTGAAAATTCCCGCTTCTGTATTCAATCCCGAGAAATTGGACAATGTGGCATAGAATACTCCTGAAGAAGTAACTGCAATTTCTGTGAAAATACTGGAATTATTTCCTGTAGGACTTCCTAATACAAATTCAGAAGTTTCAAAACCGTCAGTAGAACGCACAATCCCTCCTATAACAGCAGCATAAATTTCTATTTGACCCAAATCGGTATTTGTAGGATTGATGACCATCGAATTGACCGTCCTGAAAATATTGTTAGGAGTGGTAATATCTCCCGTTGAGGTGGAAGGAATAATTTCCCAGGATTGGCCCCCATTATCAGATCTGTAAATTCCATCTCCTCTATACAACGCTCCGCCATTCCCATTTGCTGAGTTTCCTATCGTTTCTCCTGATCCGTAGAACCATATATTTGTATTTCCTGGCCGCGGATCTTGAACGATGCTGGTAACACTGGGAAATTGATCCTGGCGAGTAGTTCTGGTCCAACTTTGCCCCCTGTCAGTAGACCTCCATATACCTCCTGATACTCCCCCCGCTAATAAAGTATTCTCGGATGGGTCAGACAGATCGATTGCTAACGCTCTTGTTCTTCCTCCTACATTCACAGGGCCTCGATTAAGGAAATTCATAGGGACTAGCGCACTTCTGTTACTATTGTTTCTGCGATTAGCAATTCCCTGGCTTTTTGGTAAAGTAGAGGCAAATAATCTCTCCGATACGAAAATATCTTTTGGGATTTGTTCTGTTTTCGGACTTCTCAACCGCTTCCACTGATAATGAGTTCTGTTGAGAGGAGCTTCACCACTACCCGATACTAATTCTTCTTCTTCAAATGGGACTCCTATAGCAGTTAGCTGAGATGCCAAAGTTTGATTCGTATAATGGCCATGATTGTTTGAAGGCTCTTTATCATTTCTGTTGGCAAAGAGAAAAATCCCAATCAAGCAGCTGAGAAAGAGTCCTGAGTAGAATGTAATGTTTTGTTTCACAATAAATTAACGGTTTAGGGTGGATATGAGCTTGACAAAGAGAAATTTTGTGGTGGCTGTATCTTGATATTCTGGCTGTGTATATGTATCGATGATATAAGAGAGAGCTACATTTGCTTGGATTGCCTCTTTCGATGGAATGATAAGTTGAATTCGATCATTTGTTGATGGTGTAGGCCCTGTAAAAGTTGCCCCTTTGCCTATGAATTCCTCTACTTCGAATATCCAGATGGTCGATATGGAATGTTGATCGGTAGGATTGGCCCGTGAAGAAAGCGAGTCAGAAGTTATTTCTTCTATAAACTTACCTCTTAATCTGATGTGTCCTTTTGCGAGGGTAGACTTTTCAAAGGAGGGAATTTGATTGGAAGGCGGCATATTATTATCTGAAGTTGTAGAAGTCGATGGTTTATGTTCTGATGGCACTTGTTTTATGTTGCAGGCACACATGCTGATTAATACGATACATGTTAGCGCGATGTAGATAATTTGCATACTTAAAAGTGTTGCTTCAAGGCTGGAACCTGATATATTTATTCCCAAAGAAATTGAATTATACCTATCAAGCTGTTAAATGAAAGACAAATATTCGTATTTAATTTATTAGAAATGAAATGCATAGGATGCTAAGGTTACTAGCAAGATGGGGAGGGATTGGATAAACAGCGAGTATGATTTTTTTTTATTGGGATCAAATTAAACCTTTAGAAAAAAAGAAAGTCAAATAGAGCAAATGATAGCATTGGAAGCGCACCAATTCATTACCCAGCTCAAGGACCCTGCAAAAAAAAGGCAGGCTTTTAATCAGTTGGTGAAAGAATACCAGCAATGTTTGTATTTTCATATCAGGAGAATGGTGATCGTTCATGAAGATGCGGATGATGTACTTCAAAACACGTTCATAAAAGCGTGGAGGAATATGGATAAATTTAGGGGAGATTCAGCGTTAAAAACCTGGCTTTATCGTATAGCTACTAATGAGGCCCTGACATTTTTAAATAGAAAAAAGAAAAGAGGATTTCAGGATATAGAAGAAGTACAAAATGATCTGAGGCACAGCTTAAGGGCAGAAAAATATATAGATGGAGAAGAAATTCAATTGAGATTACACGAAGCATTGTTATCTCTTCCTGAACGTCAGAGGCTGGTTTTCCAAATGAGGTATTTCGATGAGATGAAGTACGCTGAGATAGCAGAGGTATTAGAAGTATCTGTGGGAGGCCTTAAAGCGAATTACCATCATGCGGTAAAAAAGATAGAACAAAAGTTAACAGAAGAAATATAAGTCATTTAAGGCTAATGAATGAGATAAATCCATGAAAAAAGAAGATCAATCATACGAATTTCGGGAAGACCAAGAGATAGGAGAGGGTTCTATTCTCGACCAAGTTAAGGGAAAGGATCTCTTCTCTACTCCGGAAAATTACTTTGAACAGTTGACACTTAGCCTGAAGGATAAGCAAGAGGTGATAGAAGAATTAAAAAAGGAAAGTTCTTTGTTAGCGGATATCCAGGATAAACAAGTTTTTGTCGTTCCGAGAAATTACGAAAGTGAATTTTTTGAGAAACTGGGGAATAAGATTGATAATCTCGAGAAAGAGCACATAGATTCTAAAAAAGTTTCGACGGCTACTATCATACCTTTGAGAAAGTGGAAATTTTATGCTGTGGCATTAGCCGCTTGTTTATGCTTGTGGTTCGGGTTTCGTTACTTATTTTATGATAAGGGGGGAATGATAGAAGAGGGAATTGCTGAATTTTCCTGGGTAGAGGGAGTTGAAGAAATAGATTCCATGTCAGCAGAAGTTCTTTTTGCTTCTATAGATTGGAGAGAATATGATTTAGATATGATTTCAGCCGTTTTCACAGATGTAGATTGGGAGGAATCTTCATTTATTTCCGAGGAACTGATAAATGAGGATCAGTTGGAAGAAGCCTTGGAAGAATTAGATTGGTCCACGGTTGATTTATATGATTTAGAAGAAGAAATAGGACAAAAATAATATATGCTAGAAATGAATAAACGTACAGGTATACATAAGTTCAGTAACTATTTTTCAGGAGTTTTATTAATGGGAATATGTTTATGTATGCATTTTCAGGCGAGAGCTCAAATAGATTCTCCTCCTGCCGAACAATTGGCCTCATTAAAGATTGCCTACATTACTAAAAAACTTTCTTTGACCACTAAAGAAGCAGAAAAATTTTGGCCTGTATACAATAAATTTACTGATCAACTTGACAGTATAAAATCCCATTCAAAAACCTTAGCGAATGATTTAAGAAGCAACTTTCTGTCGTTAGAAGAGGAAAAATTGGCTGAGATTGCAGATCAATTTATTGCGGATAAAAAGTCTGAAGGTGATTTATATGAAGAGTATCATCGTAAATTTAAAGAGGTACTACCTATTAGAAAGGTGCTGCTGTTGTATAAATCCGAACAGGATTTTAAAAAGGAAATTTTGAAGCTTTGGCGTCAAAAACAATTACAACAGCGAAAAAGAAGGGGATAGATATTTGATGATGAACTGCATGGCAAATTTCTGATAATTTAGTTACGTATTGACTTTTTCGTAGAATATAGGATAGTCACAGGAAAAGCTGGTGGATTTTGTAGCCACCAGCTTTTGTTGAAAAATAGCTCTTAAAATATTATCCTTCTTTTTTATCTGATGACTGCTGAGTATTTTCAGGTTCTACAGAATCTGCAGTTTCTGTTTCACTCGCTGGATCTGTTGTTTCATTCGAGTTATCTGAATCTTTAATTTCCGTTGAATCAGTGGAGTTTGTAGTTTCCACTGATTTAGCCGAATCAGTAGTTTCTTTAGATTCAGCAGCTTGGTTAATTTCAACGGTAGTTGAAGCCTCGGTCTCAGCAGGATCCTTAGTTTCAGCAGCAGCTGTGGATTGAGTTTCCTGATTTTCTGTTCCTTCGGTAGTTGAATCGGCATTTTCTAACGTATCCTCATTTGGAATAGGAATTTCTTCCTTCACAGGATTTTTTAAGGTATCATTCAGCATTTTTATTCTCTTTTTCCACTCATCAATGATCCTTTGCTCCTTATCAATTTCTTTTTGGATTTGATTTCTTAACGAATCACCCGACTTCCCTTTAGAGATATACTGAATATTAATGCTGTATTGATCGACTTTTTCTTTGGCCTGACTAATTTTTTTCCTCAATCTCGAAATTCGCTGTTTAATATGTCTTGAACGTTTTTCAGGATTATCAAGCATATTAAGAGAAGCTTTTAACTTAAGCTCTCTCACTTCTTCTTTCTTAAGTGATAAATTATTGAAGAAGTTATCTACTTCGGCCCTAAATTCTTCCCAGATTTTATCCTTCTCTTTGTAAGGAACTTTGCCAATTTCTTTCCATTTTTCCTGAATGCCTTTCACTTTTTGTATAGCTTCCCCTTTTTCTATTTCATTATCTTCAGTAAGTGCCTTTACATCAGCAATCAAGGTTTTCTTTTTCTCTAAATTTGTATGTTCCCCTTCGTGAATAGAAGTGTAATGTTTTCTTCTTTGCTCAAAGAATACATCACAAGCGGTCCTGAATCTGTTCCAAAGTTTGTTGGAGTGTCTCTCTGGAACAGGGCCTATTTGTTTCCACTCTCGCTGAATGGCCTTAATTTCTTTAGCACTCTTTTCCCATTCCTTTCCATCTTTCACTTCTATGGCTTCTACTCTCTCACATAGGGCTCTTTTCTTTTCTAAATTACCGGCCCTCATCTCATCCAATTTCTTAAAGAAAGCAGATTTTTTACTGAAGAAAGTATTACAAATTTCCCTATATCTATGCCAAAGTTCCCCATTAATTTGTTGAGGTGCCTGACCTAGCTTTTTCCATTTTTCCTGGAATACCTGCAATTGACTGGTCGCTTCGTTCCACGCTTTAGGCTTATCTGATTCGAAAGAAGTAAAAGCTTCCATTTCTTTCAGAATTTCCTGCTTCTTTTCTCCATTGGCCTGACGGATGCTGTCCAGCTTTTTTAGAAATTCCTGGCGAACCTCAAAGAATTTATCAACTACATCCCTATACTCACTACTGATTCGATCCATATCCTCTCTTGGAATATGGCCCACTGCTCTCCACTGTTGTTGATATTCTTGTAATTGATCCATTCTCTCTTTCCAGATATCGAAGTTTTCCCTATCTTCTTCTTCGGGAATAAGCTTTTCAATCTCTGAAATGAGCCTTTCTTTTTCCTGTAAGTTAATGCGGCGATCATAATCTAGCATTTCAAAATGCATTTCCCGCATCTGATAAAATTTATCCAATAAGGATCTGTACTCCTTGTATAAGGATTCTATTTCTTTTTTGGGCACGTGGCCTATAGACTTCCATTCGTCCTGAATAGCTCTGACTTCCTGCACACGCATGGGATCCTCAGATTCTACAATAGATTGCAACTGTTGTAGTAATCCTTTTTTCCGCAGAAGATTTTTTTCTTTTCCAGATTCGAGTTCCTTTTGGATGGTAGCTCGTTTCTGGTTAAAAGATGCCAGATGTTTGCGAAATTCGTCAATCGTAGCTGTAGGAATTATACTTTTTTCACGTACTTCTTCAAAGCTTCTTTTGACCAGGCCTATTTTGGGAATATGACCTAATATGTATTCTTGATCTTGTAAAATCTTTGCGTAGAGAATTAGCTCATCTACAGAAGCATCTAGCGTCTGTAAGGAGGCATTTTCATCAGAGAGGATAGAATGAGTCTGTTCTATTACTTCATTTCTAAGTCCAACTTTTTCTGCGGTTTCAGCTAATATTTTATCTAGAGAGGCTTGGTCCGGTTTTTTCTTTTTCTCCCCTTCTTTCTCTTTAGGTTGATCATCACTTATAGCTGAGTTTTCTTTGTCTGATATGTTCTGAGGGTCAACAATTGGGGGAGCTGCTTCGCCTTCTTTAGCTGTAGACTGATTCGCATCTGAGACTTGTTCTACATCCTGAGAAGGCTCCTCTGTTTGATCTGATTCAATGTTATCCACAGGAGATTCTTCACCCACATCTTTATCCTCTATGGGAAGGGAAATAACTATTTTCTCTTCAACAGGTGGAGAGGGATCTTCTACATCTTCTGATAACTGAGAATGACTTTTTTCCAGAGATTCCCGTGTATCAGATAGCGTTTCAGACTGAGTTGTCTTTGTCGTAGAAGATTCAAGGGTTTCTGTAGAATCTGAATGCTCAGAAATATTTGATACTTCTGATTCTCCACTTTTCTCATTTGCTTCAGTGCCAGACTTAGCAGTTGAAAGCTCTTTCTTTTCTTCAGATTCTTTGCTATTCAGCATATCTTGCTGAACATCCGGTTTCACATCCTCTTCAGAACGAGTATGTGTATCTTGCTCTAACATAAGGCCAGTGTTTCTATTGATCGTGAATTATCACCATCAACGTTGATCCAGTAACATAACAAGTAATAAAATTCTGAAATGAAAATTATTACTGATAGACATAATTATTTAAAAAATTAAATTTTGTTAAAAGTACTTAAATATTGAAAGAATTCCTAAGCATGAAATACGCATATCCATTAATCATGGAAGTAAAAATAAATTGGTCGATCATATCAGGAACTCTTATTAATGGCCTCTTCTATCCAGCCAGATACTTCTTCTTTTGAAGGATTTTTAAGCTTTGCTTTCATTTTTTTATTTATTCCACAAAGATCCTGAAATAGCTTGCCATCCTTTTGTTCTGATAAATCTTTCAGGTTGAGAATTCCAAGTCTGTATATCATTTCCACCCATTCTTTTGGAACACCTAGTACCATAAACTCTTCAACGCTGTCAATATTAGGTTTTTTTTCAGCTTTCATTTGTGGAAAGAACAGCACATCCTGAATAGAAACGGAATCTGTCATAATCATACACAAGCGATCTATCCCTATCCCCAACCCGGCCGTTGGAGGTAATCCATAAGATAACGCCCTCAAATAATCTTCATCCAGCACCATCGCTTCTTCATCTCCTCTCTTTCCTAATTCTAATTGGGATTCAAATCGTGTTCTCTGATCTAGTGGGTCGTTTAATTCAGAAAATGCGTTACATAATTCCTTTCGATTACAGATCGCTTCAAATCGCTCTACCAGATCTTCTTTATTTCTGTGCTTTTTAGCTAAAGGACTCATCTCTACCGGATAGTCAGTAATAAAGGTGGGATTTAGAAGAAATGGTTCTACTTTTTCGCCAAATATTTCATCGATCAACTTTCCCCTACCCATCGTCTGATCTATTGGCACAGATAATTTATCAGCTACTTCCCTCAATTTTTCTTCATCCATTTCCGAAACATCTATGTTTGTAAATGCTTCTATTGCTTCATACATCGTATATCTTTTCCATGGACGTTGAAAATCAATCTCTTCACCCCCCACAGTAATTTTCGTAGTTTGATGAATAGCCAGAACAACCCTTTCAATCATTTCCTCCACTAATTCCATCATCCAATCATAATCCTTATAAGCAACATAGAGCTCCATCATGGTGAACTCTGGATTGTGGAAGCGAGACATTCCCTCATTTCTGAAATCTTTGGCAAATTCGTAAACACCATCAAATCCCCCCACTATCAATCGCTTTAAATATAACTCATTGGCAATCCTCAAATACAAAGTCATGTCCAGTGAATTGTGATGGGTTTTAAACGGCCTGGCAGCAGCTCCCCCATAGATAGGTTGTAAAATAGGGGTTTCCACCTCCAGATATCCTTTTTCATTTAAGAAGTTCCTGATTTCCTGAATCACCTGACTTCTTTTGCGAAAAGTCTCACGTACTTCGGGATGAACGATCATATCCAGGTAACGCATCCTATACCTTTGCTCTGTATCTGTTAAGGTATCATAGGTTTTATCATCTGTTTCTTTTGGGAAGGGGATGGGCTTCAGTATTTTAGATAATATCTGAAAGTTTTTTACGTGAATGGTCTTCTCTCCTGTTTTGGTCAAAAAAGCATACCCTTTAATTCCTACGATATCTCCATTAGAAATCAGTTTTTTAAATACCTCATTATACATCGTTTTATCCTCTTCAGGACTAATATCATCTCTCTGGAAATATAGCTGGATCTTGCCATAACTATCCTGCAGTTCAGCGAAAGATGCTTTTCCCATCACTCTTTTATTGATCAATCTTCCAGCTATAGAAATATCCTGGAAATCTGTAGAGCCGTCCTGGAATTCAGTTTGTATGGTATGGGTAGTGGTATTAATCGGAAAGGTGGCGCTGGGATATGGATCAATGTTTAACTCCAATAATCTCTTTAATTCTTCCCTGCGCTGTAGTTCCTGATCCGTCAGGAATAAATCGTTCATGCTTCTAATAGATTTAAGCTATGATGAGATAAAATTATGATGCTAGTAAGCCGCAAACTTACACAAAAAAGTAAGCAGTAACACACCTATCCTACTTCTTTGCCGAAGCCAGGGCAGTTTTATATACCTCTAAGGTTTTCTCGCGTGCGGCCTTGTGATCTACTATAGGACTGGGATAGGCAGGAGTTCCTGCTTCTGGAACCCATTTGTGTACATATTTTCCTTTGGGATCGAATTTTTTTAATTGAGATTGGGGATTGAAAATGCGAAAATAGGGTGCAGCATCTGTTCCACATCCTGCGGCCCACTGCCAACCTCCATTGTTTGAGGACAACTCGAAATCTAATAGCTTCTCTGCAAAATAAGCTTCTCCCCATCGCCAATCACATAGTAAATCTTTTACCAAAAAGCTTGCAGTAATCATTCTGACACGATTATGCATATAACCGGTTTCATTTAACTGGCGCATTCCTGCGTCTACAATGGGAAAACCGGTTTTTCCCTGACACCATTTTTCAAATATTTCGGTATCACTATTCCAGGGAATAGCTTCATATTCCTTTCTGAAACAGCCATCTGCTACATGAGGATAATTCCACAATATTTGCATATAAAATTCTCTCCAAATCAATTCATTGAGGAAAGCTTCGCTGAGGTTTTTCACTTGAGTGACTAATTGTCTGATACTAATCGTACCAAATCGAAGGTGAATCCCTATCCTCGTCGTTCCCTTTTCCGCTGGAAAATTTCTTTTTTCAGCATAGTCTTTAATCATTTCAGTATCGATTCGGGCTGAGGGTATGGCAATATTTGTTCGACTAAAACCTAAATCGGATAGGGTTGGAATAGATACAGGCGACTGTTTAGCAAAATGGTTCCATAAAGGTTTAGTGTCGTAATAAGTTAAATGCTCGCTAGAAAGGTATGATTTCCATTTTTTGGAGTATGGGGTGAAAACGGAATAGGGTTTATCTGCTCCGGTGAGGATTTCTTTTTTTTCAAAGATTACCTGATCCTTATATGTATGAAAATGAATGCCTCTACTCTCCAGTAAGGTGCGAATTTCTTTATCTCGATCCTTCGCATAGGGTTCATAATCGTGATTACTATAGACACCTTTTATGTCGTATTCATGGATTAAGTCTTTCCAAATTTCAACGGGATTACCATATCGAACCAACATAGTACTACCGATAGGCAATAATTCATGATGCATTTGAGAAATTCGATCATGAATAAAGGCAACCCGAGCATCCTTTTCAGGTAAATGTTCCAGTATATTTCGGTCAAAGATGAATAGCGGAACAACTACCTTCCCAGAAGTTAATGACTGGAAAAGTGCTACATTATCATCTAATCTTAAATCCCTTCTAAACCATATAAAAACGCATTCATTTAATTTCATAAACATCAACAATTTCTCAATAGAATGCTGTTAACATTGAGAAATGAGAAATTGTTGGTCTAACCTATAAAAAACATATTATTAATGGAAGTTAGGTAAGGGCGAAAGTATGTTCTATATCCATAAGTATTTGATTTTTCGATACGGGTTTAGGATAATATTTATCAAAACCTGAATTCAGAAATCTTTCCTTATCTCCTGGCATAGCATAACTGGTTACCGCATATATTTTTATATGTTTGTAATGGTTGTTACATCTTAACTCTTTCATTATTTCCTCCCCACTTTTGCTTTTGTTTCCCAGATTGATATCCATAAGAATAACGTCAAAGAGTTGTTCCTCTAAGGCTCGATATACGCCTTCATCATTTAATACATGCACGCAGTGGTGTTTTTTTAGTGTCTTTTTCAGAATTAGTGCATTAATTTCATTGTCTTCTACTATCAAAACATTAATCTTCCTCATTTTCAATTAGTCTTTTATAATTACTAACAGATTGTCTAAGAAAGGGTTGATGGTGAGGGAGTAGTATTTGATTGTTCCTGATATTCGAAGGGAAAAGTAAGTGTGAAAGTTGTTCCAATTCCCTGATTGCTTTCTACTATGATTGTGCCTTCAAGTAAGTTAATATATTTTTTAACAAGGGCTAAACCGATTCCTGATCCTTCATAAACTCTATCAAATCCTTCACTTTCCTGAACGAACTCCGTGAATAATTTACCGTTTACGAATTCTTTACTCATACCTATTCCTGAATCTTCAATGCTGATAGATATGTCATTAGAGGGTTTTGTAGGATCGATGTACTTAAAGATAGAAACTTTTACATAACCTTCCTTAGTAAATTTGATAGCGTTTTCAATGATATTTGATAGAATTTTGTTTAGGAGCGTAGTATCCAGCTTGACGAAGAAGTTTATGTTGGGATGGACAAATTCATAAGCAAGCCCCTTTTGTGTAGCCTTATCAGCGAGTTCTTGAAATACTGTATGTACTAACTCATTTAGACAAAATGTTTCCCAGTTTACTTTGATCAAATCTCCTTCCAAATGGGATAAGTCAAGAATGGTTTCAATAGTATGATGCAGTCTTTCTCCGGAAGCCTTCAACAAATTTGTATAGGAAACTAGTTCCTCATCATCTGCAAATTCTTCTTCTATGATTTCAGATAAGCCGATAATTCCATTAATGGGAGTTCTTAGTTCATGACTCATATTAGCCAGAAACAAGGTTTTTGATCGATCAGCGGCTTCGGCCCTTAATTTGGCATCGATCAATCCTCTTTCATAAGCCTTCTTTTCAGAAATGTCAGTGATCCTAACCAACATTTGGGTTTGATCCCCATAACTTATATAGGTATATGCAACACTTCCCCAAAATGGCCGTCCCATTTGGCTGATGTATTCAAATTCATTTGTAAAGGCTTTTTGTATGCTAAACCCTTCTAATTCCTTGGGAGTGAATTCTTTTTGTCTTAGACCTCTTAAATTTATTCCAATTAACTCCTCCGTTGTATTTGCATCAAAAATGATTAATGCTCTTTTATTGCAGGTGACGATATTCTGAGATTCGGGATCTACGACGAACATAGCATCATAGCTGTTATCGAACACTGCTTGTAACTGTTCTTTCGTTCTGATAATGAGGTCGTTGAATTGTCTGTCTGAATAGTTTTGGAAGTAGTAGGCAATAACAATTCCGGCAAAAAAAGTGGCGAAAAAATTGACTATATAAGTACCTCTTTGATCTTCAGAATTAATGGTTTCTAATGATAGTAAGCTATAATCTGTGGATTCCAGAACGAGTACACAAATAATAATTAATAGGAAATTTAATCCTATAATATAGTACCGCTTTATATCGAAAAGCATCAAGCTTAATAAGCTTATGGTGAGAAAAGCCAAATGCTCCCCACTTTCAAAACCAATCGTTGAACTAGTCAAAAATACATTTAGTGTACCAGTAACAGGAATGACTAATTTAGCGATTAGATGTAGCCGAAGATAGTTGAATAACAATGAACTAAAAATGGTTAGCGTAGTGGCTATCTGAATGGAAGCTATCAAATACGCCCCGACTTCGATATAGGTGAAAAAATGGGGAATGGTCATTAGAGTTAACAGCAAACCTACGCGATTACTTACCCTGATTCGCTTTTTTTTCCTAAGAGAATAATCCTCATCAATGCCAATTTCAGATATAGAGGCCCACAGTGTTTTCATCATCAAAACAGATTATTTCAAGAATGAACAATACATACTAGTATTTAATATTTCTTATATGAAGATGTATGTTATGGTTTTCTTAAATTTCATGGGAGGTAAGTTAATAATATTGGACAAAAAAAATGCGGAAGATTTACTTCCGCTTTAACAAATAGAAATGTAATCAAATATTGTGTAGAGTCTATGACAGAGAAACTACTTTTCCAGGAGCTTTTCTTCTGGACGATACTTCAGATTCAGCGATAGCCAATGGTAATTCTTCTGCTATACAGTCTATTAGATTAGCTATATCTCGAAATTTCAAATGGTTATTTATGGCTAATCGAATACCAGTTTGCTTGTAAGGAACTCCAGGATAAACAGCTAAGTTAGCGAAATATCCTCTTTTCATTAACCGTTTAATTACGTTATAGCCTGTTTCGGGTAGTCCTGCCTTGATATAACAAACCGGGGAAATAGAAGGATATAACAGCTCTAAGCCTTTTTCAGTGGCTACTTTATTGAAAAATGCCACTCTATCTCTTAAATTGGCTTGAAGATGAGGCAATTCGTCTGTCAAATGGATTTTAACTGAGGCAATAGCCGCTCCCAGGAGAGGAGGTTGAATAGGACCCGAGAAATTCATCGTGTTTCCACTTGCCCTGACCTTATTACGGGTTGATTCATTAGGATACAATAAGACACCTCCAGCACTTGAAAAACTTTTTGCAAGAGATATGGTTAAATACATCCTTTCATGATAGGGTAGGGAATTAAATACATACCCTCCTCCTTTAGGCCCCATACAACTTGCTCCGTGAGCATCATCTATATAAAGATGTAATTGTTCGTATCTATCCAATAAAGAGGTAAGGTCTTCCATTGGGGCCAAATCACCATACATAGAATAGACTCCATCAGCTATATACCAAATATGTCTGTATTGATCTTTTAGAGAGTTGATTCGATCCTCTAGCTTGTTCATGTCATTATGCCTGACCATTTCCACTTTGATTCCCCGCATTTTTAGAAACTGACATGCGACAGCCATGCTCGTATGTGCCTGATGATCGATAATCACTATATCATCTTCATTAACCAACACTGGTAAGTTGGATTGATGTCCGAGGGTTAATGTCTGGGCTACTGTTAAAGGCATGTGGAAAATCTCATACAAGAGGGATTCTAATTCTTCATATGGTTTAGCAGATATGTATACGCGGGAAGATGCGAATTGAGAACCATACCTATTTACAGTATCTATGACTCCTTGCTTAATTCTCGAATCCAGTTCAAGGCCTAAATAACTACAGGATCCAAAATGAAGATAATCTTTTCCCTGAAGTTTGATGAGTCTACCGTCAACCTCATCATTATCTGCAGTTAGGTGCATTACCCCTGAAGCTGCTGCCTGTGAAATGGTTTTCTCAACGGTCTTGTAATATTCGGCACTTCTTGATTTTGTCATAATATTGAAATTGTGTGGGCTTTAATTCAAGCAAATAGGTGTAATAAATTGATTGTCAATTATTTATGTATTTAAATAGAAATATATTAACATTCCTATCAAATTTATATTAGAGGTGAGGTAAGAATAAAGGAAAGAAAATCTCGATTGTTCCAAGGATGAATAAGTTGTAAAATTTAAAACTATTCACATTATCAGTGCTTTATTAATATGTTTTTTCTCAATAGCATCCTATTTGTACCGATGATGCTTTGTATGCACTAAATGGATACATGATATGAAGCAGCGAAAATTATGGAGAATTTGGGCAACATTAGACATAGAAGAGCGCAAGAACTTTTACAGATGGTTAGAGGTAGAGTTATTTGAAAAACAAGATTATGTGAGAATCCTTTGCCGATTAATGGTTCCTCTGTCCCAACCACCCGTTGAGGAGAAATTGTGGGAAAAATTATATGTAAATCAGGAATATAATGATGCCAGAATGAGAAAGCTCATTTCCGAGTTACAAAAATGGCTGAAGCTATATTTAGCCATAGAATCATTCAAGAATGATGGAGAGCAAATAGAGTTAAATTATTTGCATAATCTTAACCTCAGAAATTTACCTCATATTTTTGAAAAGGAATACAGATTAATTAATAGAAGGATAAAGAGAAGCCAGATCAAAGATGGGATATATTTCCAGCAGATGTTTGCTTTGCAAAAGGAAAGGCAACGGTTTTATATCAAATATTTATCAGGGAAAAATCCTGCGATGGATTTATCCAGATCCTTCGATATATGGTGGATGTATAATAAACTCATTCTTGCATGTAATAATGAAGTATATTATAGAACCAGAGGCAAAGAAATTGATAGCTTCCTCATTTCAGAAGTGCTGGATATAGTGGAGAATGACTCCTTATTCGAAGAATATAAACTCATCAAGGTTTATGCTCAGATATATCGAATCCTTGCTTCTCCTCAGTTGTCAGGGACCGAGAAAGAAGGGATTACTCAAATAATTGCCTTCCTAAGAGAGAATAATCAATTTATTTCTTATGACAATAGACGCAACATCTATAACCTATTGATGAATCACTATATAGGATTAAAGAATCAGAGTAATCAATCCAGTATCACACATAATTTATTCGAATTATATGATTGGGGAATAAGAGAGAAATTTGTATTGAGAGACAACGTACTATCCTGGAAACAATTTAAAAATATTATCACGGTCTGTCTTCAGGAAAAGGAATTCGATTTGATTGAACATTATCTAAGGGAATTATTGCCGTATTTACCTAAAGAGGATAGAAGAGAAGCTGAAGTATTTGCTCAAGCGGGATTACAATTTGGCAAACAACATTTTCTTCCGGTTATTCAGTTGATTTCAACTTATAAATTTTCTAATCCAGTATATGAAATTCCCGCTCGCATTTATCTGTTGCAATCTCATTATGAAGTAAATCATGAGGAAATGGATTGGTTGATAGGACAATTAGAATCGCTTGAAAAATTTATTAAGATTCAAAAATTATCGACTAATTATAAATCTGCTTATTTGGGGAAAGTGAGGTTCTTCAAAAAGATGCTTAAAAGCCATACGTATTCAGCTTATGAAAAAATGTATAAGCATCTGATAAAAAATCAGAAAGTTGATTATTCATATTGGTTGGAGGAGAAATTACAAACACTTATGAGAAAAGGTAGAAACAGGCATTAAACCCATTTCTACCTCTTTTCAATATGAGTTTATGAACATGAAACTTTTAGTGTAACATGGTACTGAACCAGCTTAAAAATGCCATCCACCAATTGCTATTATCCACTCGGATAGCTTGATTAGATGGATGGGTCCAATTGACATTTTGATGATAATTACCTTCCTGTTTGAAATGATTTCCATTGGAATTAAATGTAGATTGCTGACTTGCAACAACTCCTTTCGCTCTATTAGCATGGCTAATGGATTGATAGTGTACAGTAGACTGACTTTTTCCTACCAAATCTTCAATCCCTATAACAATCTCTCCTTGAGCGTAAGAGGAAGAAACATTCATGAATAACATGAGATTAACAAGAAGGGCTAGCGGTGTACATGTAAGAACAGAAACTCTGGGTAAGTGAACATTAAAAAGAGCCTTGGTCATTTGAATAATTCAATAGTGATAAAAGTAATATTAATTAATTATTGGAATTAGCAATATTATTAAAATACGAATAATTGTAATTATTAGGTTTGGTGTTTTTTTGATCAATGAGTAGATGACAGTGAAGTTGGTAGAAAAAGTAAGATGTGTGAGGAAATTCTTATAAGAAAAAGCACGAGGTATTATAAATGAAATAAATGGCTCTTTTTTGTGTTTGAATAGTTAGAATTTGATTCAAGACAAAATAACTCAGGCATATATTTTGTCTATAGTATGGATAAATATTAGACCCCATGAGAAATATTCAACACAAACCACTTACCTGTAAAGAGGAACAAGAAATAATTTCACTACTAATTTATAAAGGGAAAATAGCTGCAATTAAGCGAGTTATTCAATTGGCGAAGTGTAGAGTTACCGAAGCGAATCAAATTGTAGAAAAAATATCCCGGCAAATCGAACCAGGCCCGGCAGATTTTGTACTCGATAAAGCTGAAATATAATCATTGATAAATCATAGGAATAATTATAAATTCGCCGAATAAAGAATAAAATTACTTGTAAGAAGTGTTCTAGAAAATCTGAAAAAAGGAGTTCACAGTAAGTTTATTCTGTCATTTGAAAAATTATTATCTATGGCGAATCAAAATAATCAACCCAAAAACCGCGTATTTGATAATCCGATATTAGAGGCAATAGTAAGAAGTAATCCATATATCACTGCTATTACTTACATGTCGGTGGTTGCTACTCTTCTTTACATTAATTACTATTATCAATTTGTCACTTCCTGGAAGTTAGGATTGATATTGTATGTTTCTGGTCTATTTACCTGGACGTTTTTCGAGTATATTCTTCACAGGTATATTTTTCACTTTGTATCGGATTCAAAATTTGGACAGCTTTTCCATCGCACAGTTCATGGGTTTCATCACGATCATCCCAGAGATGAGGAACATTTATTTATGCCTCCATTGCCAGGCATTATATTATCTTCCTTTTTCACTGCTTTATTTTCCATTATTTTTGGGCTAAAAACCTTTGTATTTTCAGCTGGGTTCATCAATGGATACTTGTTCTATGCAGCAATTCATTATAGTACCCATAAATTCAAAACTCCCAAAAACCGTTTCCTGAAAACATTGTGGCGCCATCACTACTTACACCACTATCGTTTTCCAGATAAGGCCTTTGGTGTGTCTTCTCCTTTATGGGATCGCATTTTTGGAACGATGCCACCTATGCCTAAAAAAAGGACCGCATCCAAATCAGCTTTGGAAAGTACTCAGTCTGCATAACATCTTAATAGTAGGATATTCGAATGAGACCAAAGCAGAGGCTCATTGATCTGGGGATTCCTTCTGTGGGCTATCAATAGATATAGAAAAAGTATGGCATTTATGTTTACTTAAAGTGGAATACCATTCCCGATAGAGAGGAGGAACTTGCACCATCAAGGAGTAACGTTAAGGTTCAATATTATTAAGGAAAAACAAGAAGCTATAAATGATTTAAATTTAAGTATCAATTTATTGCAAATAATCAGACTACCAGGTTTCTTCAATCTACCATATATGCAGTGATGATATGAAAGGAAAAAATTGAAAATCATTTTAGCTTAAATTACGGCTACCTAAATTAATCTATAAAAGTTTTGTAGGTTTGGCATGTGACTTTGTTTTATGCTTTCGTCTTAATTATAGATTTGAACAAAATAATTTAAACCTTTCAAACATGATTGATACTATTATTTCCTCGATTAAAGGAGAAATTACAGAAAAACTGACCGGAGATTTAGGAGTACCGGCTAATAATGTAGACGATACCTTATCAGTTGCTAAGGACAGCATTTTTGATACCTTAAAAGGAGAAGCTTCAGGAGGAAACCTTTCAGGAATTATGAATATGATTTCTGGTGGAGGAAATATCTCTAACAATCCTCTTGTTACTGGAATGGTCAGTAATATGGTAGGAGGCTTAACCAGTAAATTAGGTTTTGACTCATCTAAAGCGAGTTCTATTGCAACTTTTATTATTCCTTTTATCATGCAAAAGTTTTCAAATAAAGCTCAAGAAGATAATATGGATGAAGGAGACATATCTAAAATGTTAATGGGAGGATTAATGGGAAATATGAAAGATAAACTAGGAGGGGCTTTAGGAGGAATTTTCGGAAAGTAATCAAGAGTTAAATAAATCTGTCAAAAAAATAAGAGGCAATTAAAACTGGCCTCTTTTTTGTTTGCTTTAAATAGATGAAACACAATAGCACCTACAAAAGTTAATGTTTAAATTAACTATTCATACACACTCTTTCGCATCCTGTAAATATTACACAATGTATTTCCTTTGTATGAGCGGGCTGGGGAAAGAAATACGATTTTATTGATGTAATATTTATATTAATATAATAACATAAGTGCTAATTTCAATTAAAAAAACTTAATTCAAATGTAATTTGAATTAAGTTTTAGTTTTTTAAATCTATTATTTTACAGTATGAAACCGCTAAAATTAAAAATAAATCTAGTTTATTAAGGAATTATCTCTTTAAAGTCTTTATTGTAGCCATTTATGACCAATATATAAAGGATTTCATAGAGTAAGGATAATATTATCTAGATGTAATTAGAAGGGAAGAAATGTATAATTTTTGAGTACTTGTGCTAATTATTCTTATCAGAACCTGCTACATTAAAGGACTTACTATATTCGAATCCCTCCTTATCCTCTGCAACCACTTCATAAGTTCCTTCTTTAAGCTTGCTGGTATCTAAGGTTATTGGGCGAGTACTGTTCCATGTTTCTACAGGAAACGTTGAAATTGGATTTCCTAGTGGATCTATTAAGGAAATAGCCACTGTTCTTGGGATCATTTGATTAATTTCTACGGTAATGTCATTCTGATCTATACCTTTTTTGATCAACATAAATTCTACTTCCTCGCTAGCCATAGATGTAGCACTACTTGTAGAAAAAGAGCGCACCCTGCTAAATGGTCTGTGTTCACCATCAAGAATGGCGCAAACCCGAAATTGATAAACTGTTCCAGGTATTAAAGACCTTACTTTGATCGAGTTATATTTGTCAACCTCGAGTGTACGGATTTCTTTATCTCCAGCTCTTCTATATTGAATTAAATAACTATCTGCATTCAGGACTTTATTCCATGTTAATGTAGCCTGTGAAGAAGAGATGTGAGTCGCGATCAGTCTGGTTGGGATTTCAGAGAAGCAACCCGTAGTTTTAAAGTGTTGTAAGTCGGAATAGTTACTTTTTTCTTGATCGTTAATAGAGGCAATTTGTACTTCAAAAGAAGTACAAGCAGGCAAATCTACCAATTTAACATACGGTTGAGAAAAAGCTTTTTGCTTCCAACGACTATGCCCCGTCGGTCGGTAGCGAACATCATACGATAAAATATCTTGTATCTGATCCCATGTAAGGATAGCAGAATGATGTTGTATCTGTTCAATTTTAAGATTAGAAGGAGGAAATAAAGAAATTGTAGGGCTTTCTTCTTCCTCATTGATGTAAGCAGGTGAGAAAAGTAACGATTCTCTTGCTCCACCTGGACTAAATAAAGCTCGCATTCTATATGCCTGACCTCTAGTAAAAAGGTTCATACAGGCATCATCTGTATAATCCATATAGTTCTGAGGCATATTATGGGAGCCGCAGGAGTACGATTCCCCAGGACATCCCTGACTGGGACCATCAGCAAGTGGGGTATCATCCACTGCATCATCGAAATCACAAGGTCCATCTCCCCAAATATGTCTTAAGTTTAAATAATGGCCAACTTCATGGGTAGTAGTTCTCCCAAGATGGAAAGGAGGCTTTACTGTTCCCAATGTACCAAAATGCTTATAATCGATGACAACTCCATCTGTATCTATTGGACCTCCGGGAAACTGGGCATATCCAAGCACTCCCATACCCAGCGGACAAATCCAAATATTTAAATATTGGTGAGTGGGCCATGCATCAATACCTCCTGAAGCATTATATTTCATTTCATTCTCAAATGCAGCGAAAATTGTGTTTGAGGTATATGTTCTGGTAATTCCTGTAGTGGGGTTTCCCTGAGGATCTAAATTTGCTAACACAAATTCTATTCCCGTATCAGCTGCCAGTTTTCTAAATCTGCCAGGTGTTTTAATAGCATCTTTATTAAATCTTCTATAATCCTCATTTAAGACTTCTAGCTGGGAGAGAATCTGCTCATCACTTATGTTTTCTACTTCTCTATGATAAATTACGTGAATGACTACAGGAATCTTTATAGTGTGTCTAGTAAGATCTAACGGATTTTTTTCTCTAAGTAATGTTAGATCCTCTATCTGTTGTTGCCTAATTCTATAAGATGGGTATCTGTTCTCCAGTATTTCCTCGTAGGCTGGTGTCCCGCAGTTTCGTTGCGCTTGAACATTATTTGTTAGGTAAATACTCACCATACATACCAATGATACAATCGCATTTTTCATGAGATGTCTTAGCATTTGTGATCAAGAGACAAATTTTGTACCAGATTTAAAAATGGCATAATAGTAAATAGGGGTGAGTGTTGCCTGTTTTTAACAATAATATTTACGGTAAAAACTCATTGAGGATACATTCATTTCCTATTTAAAGAAAAATTTAATTTTAAAAAGGTAAGTTTTACCGAAGTAAGACAATACAATGATACGTCTGGTGTTTTTTCATTTATTTGGAAATATTTACATTGATACAAATGTTTTAAAATTAACTTGACTGGTTAATTAAGATTCATGAATTAATTGCTCATTATGTAAATCTTTTAATTATAGCAAATGCCTGATCAAAATTTAGCACTTAAGAATGAGGTGTTTCACCTAAAGTTTGTGAATGATGAGCTTGCCGCCTGCCATCATGCAGATCAAATCAGCATAGATCTACACACTCAATTTTTGAAAGAATTCAAGAAAGATATATTACAACCTGTGAATAATTTTGTAAAAACATTCAAACATAATTCTTTACTTTCATTGGAAAAGGAAACACAAAAAGCCATAGATGATTTTGAGACTCATCTGAAAATAAAATTGGATATTATTTCGGATTATACAGATATTCAGGAAGATCCCTTTCGACACGATTATGAAAAATTTAATCTCAGAGAAGTTATTCAGTCGGTAGTATACGGATTCTCTTCAGAGTTTAGCATAGAGGTGCCAGACGCGCGACTGGAGATAGATTCCTTGTTACCGACATTTATGATTGGAAATGGGGCAGCTTTTACATGTTTGATTAAAGGATTGCTTGCTTATGCTCATATAGTGTGGAAGCAAGAGAATTGGATATTTTCTATTGAGGAGCATAAAACTAAATATAAAAATATTTTTCTTTTAGGTACGTTGAAACGGAAACAGCCTGAAAAGAAAAACGAACTCAATACAAATTCGGACCTAAACCAGGTAAATGAAAAAAAGGAAACATTTTTATTAGTGAAAATGCTTGGAGATAATATAATTAAACAAATGCAAGGAGATTTTCACTATATTTTAGGTAAGAATGACTCAAATGAATCTGTTCAGGAAGAAATAGTAGAATTTCAATTCGTTGTTCCTATGGGTAGAATTTCAGATAATTTACCAGAACCCGAACAAGGTAAATCCTATCAAATTCCCTTAGTCCCTGAGGGCAAGGTTAAAATCCTGGTCGTAGAAGATAATGAAGTAAATCAACTAATCCTTGCAAGAAATCTAAAGCATATTGGATACGAAGTTGAGTTAGCAGATAATGGGTTAGAGGCTGTTCAAAAAGTGGAAGATCAAGCTTTTGATATTATTCTTATGGATATAAATATGCCAGTGATGGATGGGGTGAAAGCTACCCAAATTATTAGAAATGAACTTCACCTGGATATACCTATCATTTCTATTACAGCAAATGCATTTGAATCAGATAGACTAAAATACATCGCTGCCGGTATGAGTGATTATCTCAAAAAACCATTTAGAAAAGATGATCTTTTTCAAATGTTGGACAAATATGTATAATTGATACTTAATCGACATACATCATCCGCTTTTGAGCTTCTGAGTATTTTTTGATCGTAAAATATACCGTGGTTCCGTTTAACGAATCGCTTTCTATCCCAATAAATCCACCATGCTTCTCTACAATACCTCTGCAAATAGATAAGCCTAAATCCAGGTCGGGAAGTGTCTTAATATGATATCCTTTACTAAATACTTGTTCAATTCTATGTATTTGATCTTCTCGTAAACTTTTGCCCTTTTTTATGATATAGCAAGTCCAAAAATGCTCAGATTGATCCAGGCTTACCTCTATTGCAGTAGGATCTCCTAAGGAGAGCAGAATCAATTTTTCCAGGAGAATTCGGAAAAGCTTAAGGACCAGTTGAGGATCTCCTTCTATCTGAGGTAACTTGCTGAATGTGATCCTGGTATTTGACTCAAGTATCGTTTTTTCAAGCTTAGTACAGACCTCTAATAATAAAGACTGCAAATATATAGGTTCGTGTTTCCTGTTTTGAGAAGTAATTCTGGTATACTCGGAAATCCCATCTAATAAGGCTTTCATTCGTTCTGCTCCATCCATCGCATAGTGTAAAAATTCCAAGGCTTCATCTTTGAATAGTTCACCGTGTTTTCTATGAAGAAGCTCTAAATAAGCCAGGATCATCCTGGCCGGTTCCCTAAGATCATGACCGATGATAGAAGTATACTTCCTGAGTTGTTGGTTGGCAAGCGTTAAGTCATAGGTACGCTTTTGAATAATGAGTTCTATTTCATCATTTAGCTTTTGACATTTATTTTTTACCTGTAATCGAGAAATCAATAATCCCATTTGATGACTGAGGAGTCGGGTATTGGAAGGTTTATGAAAGTGAGGAATGTTGCGCTTATGGCTAAATCCAATAAATGCACCTAAAAATGTATGAGAGGCGATAAAGGGAATGGCCACAATGGATTCGTAAGTGGATAGGGGATGCTTGGCAGGAAGCTGTTTTTTTAAGGTGTCAGAATAAAGGGCATCATGATCCTGAATAATATGTTGAATAGGGAAGGAGTTTACAGGCCAGGTAGCCAATTGAGATTTGACCGAATCAATGATATGGGCAGACGCTATTAACGATAATTCTTTATGTTCCTCAGAAAGCAAATAAATGCCCCCAGCTTCTAAGGAAAAGGACTTAATTAATATGTTTAATAAAAAAGAGGTTAGCACACTTAAATCATCCATCTCACCTCCTTGAAGAATAATGGCATTAAGTAATCTTTCCTCGAAATATCCATTTTTGTGATTGAGTGAGTTGTGATCCTCTCCTTTTTTTTCACTTGATTCTGGAAAAGCTAGTCTATTAATAATGAGGCAATAATTTGAGTTAGGTTGATGATGACGAAAGAAGTATATCGAAGTTTCCGTAATAATACTGTCTCCTTGTTTGTGTTTTTGGATCAATTTGCCATGCCAGTTTTTTGAAGAATTATCCAGAAAATTTAACACATCGTCTATAGCCGTTCCCTTAGAAAGGGCCTTAGCTCCCAGTAAATCGGTGTATTTTTTATGCAAGACCTCGCTTTTTGACCATCCAAATAACCTGTAGGATACCTCGTTCCAATCGACAATTTCCCCTTTTGAATTTATGACGATAATCGCGTCCGATACTTTATTGGTTGCTGTATGTTGCGAATGGGCAAAATTTAAATCAATTGACAAAGCGGACATAGGCATTAATTTGCTGAGCGTTAAACTAGTTGGTGATTAGTGTCAGAAGAAAAATAAACATGTAAACGATCAACAGGTACCTGAATCCTACTGGAGCTTTATGGAAATACTGCATTACAGGAATTAACGATATCAACCTAATAAATTAATTTCTGGTCTTACAATATATTACTTTACAAATAAGATAATATTCGATAAATATAAAATCATGATTTATACTGATTTTATACATAAAAAGAACTTTACTTCTTAAGGCAAAATTTTTATTAATTCATCCTCTGATACCTTTTCTAGGACAAATTCCATTAAGTTTTTGCGAGAATTGTAAACTTGTTGAAAAAGCTTAGGTCGTCTTAGTTTTATAAAGGTATATCTTATCTCTTTAATAAGTTCATTTCCCTGGTATACCCACTCTGTAGCGAATCTTCCACTTACCATAAGACTGAGGAAAAATAACAAGCTCCAACCCACATTAAAGGTGAAAAGAAAGAATATAACGGACAGGATTAAGTAGTATGGAGGAAAAGTGAATTCTCCGATTAATAGTTTAATAGATGCATGAAAGTGATCATCCTTAAACTTCTTTTTTGCTATCCTATCTGCCAGATAATAAGGAATCACATGGAAAATGCCTCCATATACTAATACCGGCAGCGTCAGAATTAAGAGAAACGTTTTAATTAGAATTTTTAACATGGACATGGGCCCATTATTAAACGATAGCAGCCGATTATCCAGGTTGGAAGTAGTTAAAAGTCCATGATACTGGTCTATTTGCTCTCGTATATTTTCTAGGTCAATGGGATTACCATCTAGCCAGTTTTCTACACCTCTAATGATTTCCTGCCCGGATCTTACTTGTTGATCAAGATTAAAAGACCTTTTTTTTGCCTGTATTACATCCGGTATAAACCAGGTTCTAAGGGTATTAATAAGATCATAGTGTTCAACCTGGCTAATGTGCCATACGTTCTCCTTTAGACTATTTCTCAAATCAGTAGTAAGTTTGACAATAGCTCTTCCAGGATTTTCAAGATATAATTCTTTATAGTCATTTACGTGTAGTGGCTGTCCATAATGAATATATAAATCACTATAATATTGCGTGTGGTCGAAATAGTTGATGCCTACGGGTAGGATTTGAACGTCTTTGTTAAAATGATATGTTTCTGCTGCCCTGAATGCGATCCTTGCTACTCCTTTTTTTAGTGGTCTCACTCTGTATTTGCGATTGTGATTACCTTCTGGAAAAATGATTATTTGTTCATTATTACCTAATCGTTCTATACATGTTCGAAAAATCTCTTCATTCTTTTCCAGGGTATTTACTTTATCTCTTTCCCGGTAAATAGGAAGTAGCTTGAAGAAATCGAATACGCCTTTGAACGTCTTACTAGAAAAAATATCAGCTCTGGTTAAAAAATTGGGATGTTTTTTAAGAAATGATCCCATAGTTACAGGATCAGACAACGCATTTTGATGATTCGATGTAACAAATACAGGTTGGTTATTATCAACATTTTCCAATCCTTTAATTTCCAGCCTTCTATAAAACATACGGACAGAATTTCTCGTCCAGTGTTTAACAAATTGATAAGATATATGATGCAAAAATTTTTTCATGTAAATAAAAAATTAATCTGACTACCTTAACTCTTTGGAAGATCAAAAAGATCAGGTCTTTCGCCCGGCCCAGAAAGTAGCAATCATCATCCCTGCTACTATGTGCCAGATTCCCCAGAAAGCTGCAATGAGGGACATACCACCTAAGCCTTCAAAATACCTGGGATCAAAAATCAGCACTAATGCCAATCCTGAATTTTGTATTCCGGTTTCAATCGTTATAGACTTAACCTCTTTGAAGGGCAATCTCGATAATTTACCTACAGTATATCCGCCTAGCAGTGCTATAGCATTGTGAATGACTACAATGGCAAATATGATATGGATATAGGCCATAAAAAAGTCAAAATTATTGTACAAAGCTATAACCACATAAGCAGCGAAAATAAGGATAGATATGATTTTCATTGGTTTACGGATCATACCTGTTAAGGAGGGAAATTTTTTTGCTACTAACATTCCGGCAAGCAGAGGAAGAGTAAGAATGAGTAATATATCAAAAAACATATCCCAAAAACCAACATGAATTTGATCAATACTGGCTTCCTGGAAATATAGATTGGACCAAAAAGCAAAATTCAAAGGGGTCATAAAGATAGATGCTGCTGTAGCTAGGGCAGTAATACTGACTGAGAGGGCTACATTAGCTTTGGCTAAAGATGAGATGAAATTGGAAATATTTCCTCCTGGACAAGCTGCTACTAAAAACATTCCCAGAGCAAAACTATCCAATGGTTTTATAAGAGATACGAATACAAAGGTTAGGGCAGGAAGTACAAGAAACTGAGAAAATAATCCTATCAGAGGACTTCTGGGATGTTTAAACACTCTTTTAAAGTCCTCTAAGCTGAGATCTAATGAAACCCCAAACATGATCAGCATCAATGTGAATTTCATAGCAAGCAAACTCTCCGGGCTAAAATTCAGGCTTATTTCATCTACTGGGGTAGGCATATACTCATCAATTAGGTAGACTAAATAGTCATAAGATTAAATTAAGCATTTCTTTAAAGAAGAGCTAATCTTTAACCCTGTTGAAGGCCAGACTCTTAAGCATCCATCTGGGGAGTTGTTTGTTGGGATCTCTTTTTGAAAGATGTAAGTACCATCCCATGGATTTGACAATGGGGACTTTGTGCGTTTCCACAAACTCTATTAAGGTACCATCGGGATCTTCAATATAGGAAAATCTTCCTGCTGCTTCTCCCATATCAAAACTGTTTTGACTGTCTACTACAAAAGGACATCCATACCTCTCACAGCTTTCTTTTAGTTGATCCATTCCCTGTACATCGAAACACAAATGGATAAAACCAAGATCTCCCCAAAATCTATTTTCAAATATTTTTTTCCCTTTTCTATCCAAAGCCTGAACTAGCTCTATGCTACTTGGCCCAAACACCTCACTAAAAGCACCACGACGAAGTTGGCTATGGGTCAGTAAAACCCTTCTGTAAGTTTCCTCACCTCCATTTAGCGGCGCAAAATCCTCAAACACAGCTGTTTGATCGAACGCTACACGATCATACCCAAGAATTCTCTGATAAAAAGGCAGTGATTTCTCTATGTCTGAAACTCCAATAACACATCCTGAAACTCCACCTGTAGGATGTTTACCTTTTTGAAACCAATGTCTGTCAGATACTATGTCAAAGATATTCCCAAAAGGATCACTTACATAAAAATGAGATTGTTTAGCGGGATGTTGTTTTAACGCTCCTAGTACAGCTGCTTTTTGAGAGACAAATGATCGATAAGCCTTTTCTGCATCTGGACTTTTAATTTTGCAGATGAAAATTCCTAAATCACCCAGGGCAGGCGAAAAAGAAGGAGCTTCCGGTGTACGGCTGGTATATTGCCAAATTTCCATCCCACTTCCTCCCTGTAGGTTCAGTGCCAGGATTGCATGCCTTTTATGAGGCTTGCCACCTGTATAAGGCAACATGAGATTTGCTTCTGCCGCCTCGTCAAACATGGGAATATCCATGCCCATATATTTTCTATACCATTTCCAAGCTTGATGAACATCAGGTACACCAATGCCCATTTGTTGAATTCCACTAATAATCACTTCCATGTAGTAGTTCTTATGTTGCACTCGCTCTTTTAGCTATCATAAAAAATACGGCGGGAAAATATCGTTTAAAATACACCAGAAGTACTTCTTTCCCACCGATGTTTACCTCCTTTTTATGTTTGTAGATGGCATTCATTAATTTAGGAGTAAACACATCTAGCGGCATTCCCTCTGCCTGTCCCTTATCCATTTTTCCGTAGTTTGCCCCATCTTTTGTTAAAGCTGAATAAGAGATATCGGTTCGAATTCTTCCAGGATTTACCAGCGTAATACTAATGTTGTCTTTTAAATGCTCAAATCTCAGAGACTCGAAAAATCCGTGTAAGGCATGCTTTGCTGCTGAATAAGCAGTTCTTAAGTAAAATCCAAACTTACCAGCCACGCTACTATTGACAACAATTTGTCCTCCTCCTTGACTAACCATCATTGGAAGAACAGCTTTTGTCAATGCAATATGTCCAAAGTAATTTACCTCCATAATTAATCGGTCATTATCCAGCGGAGTTTCAATGGCTAAAGATCTGGTCGTTCTTCCACCGTTGTTAATTAAAATATCAACTCTTCCCCACTCAGAGGTTACTTTTTCTACAGCACTTTGGATGTGAGATGTTTGCGTTAGATCCAGGGGGATAACTAATGAAGGGTGGGTGAGCTTTTCCTGAATTGCTTTAAGCATTTCTTCTCTCCTGGCTGAAAGAATAACTTTAGCTCCTTCTTTGTCAAACGCATATACCAATGCTTCTCCGATTCCCGAAGACGCACCTGTAATCCAGACTATTTTATCTTTAAATCGCAAGGATGTTTGATTTTTATACCCTGTTCTGTTCTTCTTCGTCGGAAATTAAGGATTGCAAGACTTCCCAAACATTTTCCGCTACTATTTTATGTCCCTCAGGGGTTGGATGAATTCCATCAGGGAGATTTAATTCCGGATTTCCTGCTACCCCATCTAATAGAAAAGGAACGAGATGAACTTTTGGTTGCTCTGCCAAGTCTGAAAAGATATTTCGGAACTCATTAGTATATGCTTCTCCCAAATTAGGAGGGACTTCCATTCCACAGAGAACAATTCTTACTTCTGGATATCTTTCACTGATGCTCCGAATGATTTGACGCAAATTTTCTCTGGTCTGCGAGAGATCTAATCCTCTTAAACCATCATTCGCACCTAATTCCAAAACGAATATATCGGGATCTTTTTTCAGCATTCCCAGCACAAAGTCTAGTCTATTTACCCCATCTGTAGTAGTTTCACCACTAATTCCACTATTTCTTACTTCATAAGAAAGATCTAGAGAGTCCATACGACGCTGCAATACAGCCGGAAAAGATTCTGATAACTCTACACCATATCCCGCAGTAATACTGTTTCCGAAAAATAGAATTACTTTATCTTCCTGCTCTCGTTTAGAGGAATCTATCTCTTTCAGCCCTAATTTTGCCTCTGAGGTAGTTTTAACATGCGTATCATCTGTAGGTTTACTATCTTGATTACAGGCAAACTGGAGAACACTTAGAAATACAATAGGCAAAATTATCTTAATACACTTGCTCATGAGTTACCAATCAGTTAATACACTTACTTTACGAACTTAACTTCGTACTACAAAATTAATTTATTTTCTGCATAAACCTATTTCAAATTACACCTATAGCGAAAATAGTTGCCTTTAAATTCAAATTTAATTTTCCCTGGTATAAATATCAGCTTTCTCTGCTTAGTGATAAACACATCCTCTTCTTAAAAATACCCCCTGGAAATATGCATATTTCATGCACTCATTCATCCAGACATTTATTTTAAACTTGACCCCTATCTGTTAAGATAAAAGAAAGGAACCCTTATTCTTACATCAAATGGTATATGGTGATTTTCATTCAAACATTTTTCTCTGCTGACTTCTTATACTGGATACTTAGGATTTACCTAAAAAAGCAGATGCGTACAATATTTTTTTTCCCTAACCGTCTAATCGCTCGTATATCCAAAGTAGTCGAGGAACTGAGATATTCAGTTTTTCATCTGAGAACTTGGCAGAAGAACAACATGTGATCAACTAATAGGAATAAATTTCATTTAAAAAATTGATTACGAGCTATTTATGGCCTGTGATCTGGATATGTCAGCTTTTTAGGCTTTCCGGTAAACAAATTACCCTCTTAAACATGCTTACAGTAAATAATCTCTCAAAATACTTCCAGCAGGGAAAAAATGCCCTTCAGGTATTACAACATATTTCTTTTAAAGTTGCAAAAGGGGAAACGATGGCCATCGTAGGTCCTTCCGGGAGTGGTAAGACCACCCTTTTAGGATTATGTGCCGGATTGGATACCCCATCTGAAGGAGAATTAGTGCTGGCAGGAGTTAATCTTGGGAATCTGAACGAAGATGAATTGGCAAACATCCGAAGCCAATATGTTGGTTTTATTTTTCAACAATTTCAACTTCTTCCTACACTTACTGCCCTTGAAAATGTGATGGTACCAATGGAACTAAAAGGTGCCTCGGGAATCAGAGATTACGCCATAGATTTATTAGATAAAGTAGGGTTAGCTGACCGCTTTCATCACTATCCATCCCAATTATCAGGAGGTGAGCAACAAAGAGTAGCCTTAGCCAGGGCTTTTTCAAATCGCCCTCAAATCTTGTTTGCTGATGAACCTACTGGAAATTTAGATGAAGAAACAAGTGAAAAGGTAGAGCAATTAATTTTTTCGCTCAATGAGGAAAGCCAAACTACCTTGGTGTTAGTCACGCACGATATGCGATTGGCAAGAAAAACAGGGAGAATAATTCAATTGAAAGGAGGGCGATTGGTCTCTGACACCCCTTCACATGTATTAACTAATCAAGGGAGTAATTAGGAAAAATCCAATGGCTAAAAAGCTAAATGTAAGATGGCTGTTTAGGATGGCTCTGAGAGATAGTCGCAAAAGTCTCTCCAGGCTTCTGTTAAGTATTATCTCAGTGATGATGGGGATAGGGGCTTTAGTTGCAATTAACAGTTTTAGTGAGAATTTAAACCGGGATATTAATTCACAAGTGGGAACCTTACTTGGAGCAGATATGTCTATCTCTTCCCGGTTTCCACCAGATTCAGTTAGTATGGCAATATTAGATTCTCTCCCAGGTGATAGAGCCTCTGAAATATCCTTTAATACGATGATCTTTTTTCCTGAAAATATGGGAACGAGGTTTATTCAGGTGAGAGCGATAGAAGAAAAGTTCCCATTTTATGGCCAACTGGAGACCTTACCATTGGAAGCAGCCTCAAGCTTTAGAAACGATAAACTGGCCCTTGTAGAAGAAACCCTTCTTTTGCAGTTCGATGCAGCAGAAGGAGACTCTATTCGTATTGGGAAAGTAATGCTTGAAGTTGAAGGAAGACTTTTTCAGGCTCCTGGACAAAGTGGATTTTCCGCTTCTGTTGCTCCTGTGGTCTATATGCCTATCCAATATGTAGAAGAAACTGGACTCATCAGGCCAGGAAGTAGAATCATCTATAAGTACTTTTATCAGTTCCCGGATAACATAGAAGTAGTAGAATTAGCAGAATCTATTCGCCCCAAATTAGAAGCAAAAGGATTTAGAATAGAAACCCTTGAAGACAGGAAACGGGGATTGGGCAATGCATATAAAAATTTAGCCACTTTTCTAAGTTTAGTAGCTTTTATTGCATTATTATTAGGATGTTTAGGAGTAGCCAGTGCCGTTAATGTATATCTTAATGGAAAATTGCCAAGTGTCGCTACCTTAAGATGTTTAGGGCTATCACGAACTCAGACCTTCACTATGTATCTTATTCAGATTGCGGGAACCGGGTTGGTGGGAGGGCTTGGTGGAGCATTAGCAGGAAGCTTTCTTCAACAGCTTTTACCTTACATGCTGAAGGATTTTTTAGTTGTAGAGGTGAGCAATGAGATTTCTTGGATATCTATTATAGGAGGAATCAGTTTGGGGATGATCATTGCGGTATTATTCGCTTTAATTCCCCTATTACAAGTTAGAAAAGTATCTCCTCTATCTGCTCTAAGACAACCCTTTGAGGAAACGACAATCAATCGGGATATCTATGTTTGGATTATTTATGGGGTCATTTTTCTATTTGTATTTACTTTTGCCTATATACAAATTGCTGATTGGAAAGAAGCAGCTGCCTTTAGTGGAGGTATGGTAGTCTTTTTCCTTATTCTTTGGGGGATCGCTTTACTATTAATGAAATGGCTTAAAAAGTACTTGCCTCTTTCATGGCCGTACTTGCTAAGGCAAAGCATATCTAATCTTTACCGTCCGCAAAATCAAACGATTCTGCTTATCGTTTCTATTGGCTTGGGGACCATTTTCATTAGCACAATGTTCTTTGTTCAGCAATTATTATTATCTCAGGTGAATTTCGGACAGGGAGATACCCCTTCCAATATTATTCTTTTTGGAATTCAAGCTAATCAGCAGGCAGATTTGGTTTCAGCTATAGAGGAAAGTGAGATACCTTTAGTAAACGATATCCCGGTGATTACCATGCGTTTAAAAATGATTGGAAGCAGAACGGCAGAGGAGGTTTTGGCCGATTCTACCAGAAAAGTGAAAGATTGGGTCTTTCGAAGAGAATACAGAACCACTTACCGTTCCGATTTAACTGAAGCAGAAACTGTAGTAGAAGGTAATTGGGTGGACCAATGGGAATCATCTTCAAGCCTTGTTCCCATTTCAATGGAAGAGGAGTTCGCTAAAAAAGACCTGAAAGTATCTTTAGGAGATACACTTACCTTCGATGTGCAAGGAGCAGAATTAACAGTAGTAGTTGGCAGCTTGCGAAAATTAGATTATAATAAAGATCCATTTAGCTTTTATGTTGTCTTTCCAGTAGGTGTATTGGAAAAGGCTCCTCAATTCAGAGTTATGTTTTTAAATGAACCGGACATTGAAAAAGGAGCTAAATTTCAAAGAAAAATAGCCCAAAACTTTCCTACCGTTGCGATTATAGATCTCAGATTTGTGATGCAAACAATTGATAACATATTAAACAGAGTTTCCTTTGTCATTCAATTTATGGCACTTTTAAGTATGATAACAGGATTAATTGTACTTATCTCCTCAGTAGTAAATAGCAAGTACCAAAGAATAAAAGAAAGTGTATTGTTGAGAACCATAGGTGCCAACAGATCTCAGATATTAAAAATAAATGCAGGAGAATATATGATATTGGGATTGATTGCCAGTATAGTTGGGGTAATCCTGTCTTTAATTGGTACTTATTTTCTGGCTATATTTAGTTTTGACGCTACATTTGTTCCCGATCCGATAGCTATTTCTGTTATTATCATATCGATCACGATGCTTACTACCATCACCGGACTGTTTAATATAAGATCAGTATTAAGGAAGCCGCCATTAGAAATATTGAGAGAGAATGTAGATTGAGCCTTAACCTTGATTACACTATCTTCACTTTATCCTGATATCCAAATAAATGATACCTTTTAATAGCAGTTTCTACTTCTTCAGGAACCATTTCTTCCCATCCTTTTTGATTGGTTCTTATCATCTGTAATACTCTGTCCGAAGTAATATTTAAGATATCTCTATCAATCCCTTCTATATCCTCCAGCTTATTATTTTCTCTCAGATATTGGAATAAACTATACAAATCAGGGGTCAATTCGAAATTTTTACAGGTGTACAAATTTCCTTCAGGATGATCTTCTCGGATGGCAGGATAAACATAAATTTTTAGGTTGGTCCCAAATAATATTCCAAATGCCTCCAAAATACCTCCTTTCAGATCTGTATAATATTTTTCATCGAAGATCATTTGCAGGTTGAATATCCCCAGAATAATTCCCATTTTTTTTCCTCTGACAAATTGGGTGAGGAAAGAAACCAGTTTATAATATTCGTGATAGTTAGAAATCATCACGGTTTGACCCAAGGAGCAAAGAATATCCACCCTGTCCAGGAAATCCTTTTCGTCTATTTTTCCATCCGAAGTAAGATTAGATAAGGTGAGTTCCCATAGGATTTGAATTTGTTGAGGATCAACCTCCTCATCTTGCATAAATTGGGACTTTCCCGAAGCCAGCATATCTAAATTAACATGAGTGACGGGCCTAAACCTACCTCTCATAATCAGAATATGTTTCTTGTACAATATTTCTGATGGCTGTACATTTTTTCCATCCGGCCCGAACATTGCCGCATGACTCATCCCTTTACGCACTAGTTTCAGGCTTAATATGCGATTATCAAATGAATGATAATCAGGACCTGAAAAACTGAGCATATCTATTTCTATTCTTCTGGTAGACAAGTCTTCGAGGAGGATATCCAGGAAATGGTCGATATCACGGGCAAAGAAACATGCATAGATTAAGTTCACTCCCAAGATGCCCACCGCTTGCTGTTGCCACTGCACCTCCGTATCATTTAAATTAATGTGCATGATACAATCGTTGGGAGCTTGTTCGGGCGATAATTGGAAGCGAACCCCCATCCATCCCTGTCCTTTATTGGTGCGACGAAAATTAAGGGTTTCTATTGTGTCAGCTATCGTAAAGAAGCGCGTTTTTTTGCCTAATTTAGGAAGACGCTCTGGAAGTAATAAATACTCTTTTTCCAACATCGTCATCAATCGCTCTCTGGACACATATCGCTTTGTTTTTCCATAAATTGCATCACTGAAGGACATGTCATAGGCTGACATCGTTTTTGCGATGGTACCAGAAGCACCACCCGCTTTGAAAAACTGAGCGGCTATTTCCTGACCGGCTCCTATTTCTGCAAATGAGCCGTAAATATCTTCTGTGAGATTTATGGATAAGGCTTTTTCCTTGGTCGTTAGTGCTTTGCTGACATACATAAGAACGGAGATTTTGTGAGTTGAAAAATTGCAAATTATATTCCACAACTATCAATGATTTTGATATTATTTTCCAACTATCTTATATAATTTATAATATCGTAATATAATCCAACAAATAATTTAGCATAATGACTGAAACCCTGATTCGATTTTGTGGTTGTTGCTGTTTGCTTGTATTGGTATCAGCTTGTACAAACCAACCTCATAATGCTGCTGATTTAATACTTACAGCTGAAAAAATATATACGGTAGATGACAAAAACCCCATTGTCCAGGCGGTAGCTATTAAGGATGGAAAAATTCTTAGTCTAGGGACAAACGTCGAGGTGGAAAAATTTCAGGATGCGAAAACAAAGCAAATTGATGTTGGTGATATGACTATTTTTCCCGGGTTAATAGAAAGTCATGCACATATTATGGGATTGGGATATTCCAAGCTCAATGTAGATTTGAATCAGGTGAAAAGTTATGAGGAACTGGTGGAGAAGGTAGCTTCTGCGGTGAAAGCTTCTAAGCCTGGAGAATGGATCCTGGGAAGAGGGTGGCATCAGGATAAATGGGATACGCCTCCAGAACCTATGGTATTGGGATATCAAACTCATGAAGCGCTCAGTAAGGTTTCTCCTGATAATCCTGTATATCTGAGACATGCTTCAGGACATGCTGCTTTTGTTAATGCCAAAGCGATGGAAATAGCTGAATTAAGTGGAGATGAAGAAATTGGAGGGGAAGGAGAGATTATTATGGATGATGAGGGTAATCCCACCGGAGTGTTAGTCGAAAATGCAGAAGCTATAGTAGCGAGACATATTCCGGATGAAACTTCTGATCGCAGAAGAAGAGCACTTAAGTTTGCCATTCAGGAGTGTCTTGAAAATGGAATTACTTCTTTTCAGGATGCGGGATCTGATTCCATAGATATAGCCTTATACCGACAAATGTTGGCAGATGGAGAATTGGATATCAATTTATGGGTCATGTTATCCGGAAGAGATAGGGAATTGCTAAGCCAATGGTTCGAGAGAGGGCCAGATATTCACCCTGAGGGAAGGCTAACTATACGTGCGCTTAAATTGTATGCAGATGGAGCTTTAGGTTCTCGTGGAGCATGGTTATTGCGCGCCTATGCAGATAGGAGTAACCATTTTGGACATGCAGTAATGGATATGGAAGAGTTATTTATGGTAGTTAAAGAAGGTGTACGTCACGGATTTCAGGTATGTACCCATGCCATAGGAGATAGGGCTAATCGGGAAGCGCTGGATGCTTATGAAAGAGCGTTAGGAGAAGAAGGAAAATTGGACTCGGATCATCGACTTCGAATTGAACACGCTCAACATTTAACTGAAGAAGATATTCCCCGTTTTGCTGAATTAGGAGTAATTCCTTCCATGCAAGCAATTCATATGTCCAGTGATCGTCCTTGGGCCATTGATAGATTGGGAAAAGAACGTATTGAAGAAGGAGCATATGTTTGGCAAAAATTGATACAAGCAGGGTCGAGAGTCATTAATGGTACGGATGCTCCCGTAGAACCCGTTAGCCCGTTGGCAAGCTTTTATGCTTCTGTAAGTAGGAAAACACTGAAAGGAATGCCTGAAAGTGGATATGAAGCCAGCCAGAAGATGAGCAGGGAACAAGCACTGAGATCGTATACCATTGATGCTGCTTACGGAGCCTTTGAAGAAGCGCTTAAAGGATCTATTGAAGTGGGGAAAAGGGCAGACTTTACTATTCTGGATCGGGATATTATGACTATTTCCGAAGATCAGATATTAACTACTAAAGTGATGATGACGATAGTAGGAGGGGAGGTCAATTATCAGCGGGAATTGTAGTAGTAAATGAGCAAAGGAATGATCCTTCTCCTTGTTGAGGTAAAAGATGGTGGATTATTTGTGCCAATGAGCTATGCTTGGATTGGGAAGGAGAGGGAAGAATCTCAACATTCGATTAACACAGGTGACTACAGAAGACTATTTCCAGTTTTGAAACCAGGAATGTATTTTCATGTACATAACCCCTAAAAATGCTTCCCGGAAAATACCTGTGGACATTTTTGATTCTCCCTGGGTTCTGTCTCTGAAGATAATGGGAACTTCTTTTATCTTGAATCCGTATTTCCACGCTCGGAATTTCATTTCAATCTGGAAAGCATATCCAACAAACTTAATGGGCTTACTGAGAATTTTTTCCAGTACCTTTCGACGATAACATTTGTATCCTGCTGTAGCATCCATGATAGGCATTCGGGTTATCCATCTGACATAAACACTGGCGAAGTAGCTCATCAGTACCCTACCTATTGGCCAATTCACCACATTAACTCCTTTTACATATCTCGAGCCTATGGCTACATCATATCCTTCTTCTTTACAAGCTTCCAAAAGCGCAGGTAAATCTTCAGGATTGTGACTGAAATCCGCGTCCATTTCGAATATGTAAGCATATCCTTTTTCCACGGCCCATTTAAAGCCATGAATATAAGCTGTTCCCAATCCCAACTTTCCCTTCCGTTCCTCCATGTGTAATCGACCAGCATATCGATCCATTAAATTACGTACTATTTCAGCTGTACCGTCGGGAGAATTATCCTCCACGATAAGCATATGCGCCCCTGGAAGAATATCCATTACTGCTTCTATTAAAGAAGTTATATTCTCGCGCTCATTATAAGTAGGAACAATAACCAGGACCTCTGACATCAATTTGTATATTTTTTAATCCGCAAAAAAAGAGAATGATTCTCCAATTTCAAAATTGCATGGAAAGGAATAATGTGAGTAGATTGTGATCAATTTTACATAGCATATGACTTTTTTCAGTTAAGAACATTAATTATTTATGGCCAAGCAATTACTAGAGGGAAAAAAAGGACTCGTTTTTGGGGCATTGGATCAAGCATCCATCGCCTGGAAAGTAGCCGAAAAAGCGCAGCAAGAAGGGGCAGACCTCTTGTTAACTAACGCACCCGTAGCCTTAAGATTAGGCAAGATCAAAGAATTAGCTGACCAAATAAACGCACCATTAGTGTCTGCGGATGCCACTTCTTTGGAAGATTTAGGAAAATTGATGGATGAAGTAGAACATCATTTTGGGAAAATTGATTTTGTATTGCATTCTATCGGTATGTCTCCTAATGTGCGTAAAAGCCGACCATACACTGACATCAACTATGATTGGATGCAAAAAACAATAGATGTATCCGCTGTGTCCTTTCACAAGATCTTACAACTCCTGTACAAAAGAGATCTAATGAATGAGTGGGGGTCTATTCTTGCATTAACTCACATTGCTGCTCAGAGAACATTTGGAGACTACAGTGATATGGCTGAAGCAAAAGCGATGCTGGAATCCATTGCCAGAAGCTTTGGGTATCATTATGGAAGGTACAGAAAAGTAAGGATTAATACGATATCTCAATCACCTACTGCTACTACAGCGGGAATTGGGATTACAGGTTTCGATAAAATGCTTGAGTACGGTGAAAAACTTTCTCCCTTGGGAAATGCCACCGCTGAAGATTGTGCTAATTATTGCATTATGATGTTTTCAGACTACACCCAAAAAATTACCATGCAAAATCTGTATCACGATGGTGGGTACTCCTGGACGGGATTATCTCCGGAAGTGCTTGGCTAATCATTCTCAAAAAATAGACTGTGTAATGCCCGAACCGCTTTTTCGGTTTGGGCCTGTTCTATCAGAAATGTCAGGTTCACATCCGAGGCACCTTGAGAAATCATATAAATAGGGATGTCTTCTTGAGAAATTACCTGAAAAATGTCTCCCACGATTCCCGTCTCTTCTCTCATTCCTTCCCCAACCACACAAATGATGGCCTTATTGTGTTCCGTCCGAACCTGAGCGAAAGTGGATAACTCCTCCAACACAGATTCTATTTGCTTGAGATGATCTACCGTTAAAGAAACACTTACCTCACTGGTAGATACGACGTCTACTGCAAGCTTATATTTGTCAAAAATATTGAAAATCCTGGCCAGGAACCCATATGCATCCAGCATTCGCAAAGAAAAAATATGTACTACACTCACATTTCTCTTAAAAGATATCGCTTTCACTGTTCCTTTTGTCTTGGGAGAACTAGGCATAATTTTCGTTCCATGATGCTGGTCATTTCCCGTATTTTTGACTACAACGGGAATTTGATGATCCATCGCTGGTCTGATCGTTTTAGGGTGCAAGACCTTCGCACCGAAATAAGCTAACTCCGCAGCTTCCGTAAAGGAGACGATAGGAATATTTTTAGCTTGATGGACCATTCTGGGATCAGTTGTGAGAATTCCGTCCACATCCGTCCAGATTTGAATCTCCTCAGCGTTAATCGCTGCTCCCACGATAGCTGCTGTATAATCACTACCTCCTCTTCCCAAGGTAGATATATGTCCCTCGGGAGTCTTGCCGATAAAGCCGGTAATTACAGGAACATAATCCATTTGAACGATATGGGCATTCAGTTGGGAATATGCTTCAGCTAATGGTCGGGCTTCCTGAAAATGGTGATCTGTCAACATCCCTATATCGTAGGCGAAATGTGCCTTGGAAGCCATGCCCATTTGTCGAAAATGAGCCGCCACTAATTGAGAGGAAATTCGTTCCCCAAAGGATACCAGCAGGTCCGACGTTTTAGGGCTAATCTCTCCAATCATTTGAATGCCTGTCAACAAAGTGTTCAGTAACTCGTGTTCTTGCTGAACGAGGTCTTTAGGAAGATCGAGCACATCTAAAATCTCCTGGTGCTTGTTTAGAATAGGGGTAATAGAAACATTCCCTTTGAGGGCTTCTTTTCCCGCTTGTATCAATAAATCCGTAACTCCTCCCACCGCAGAGACAACAACTACCGGACGACGGCTTATTCTACTTGAAACGATGTGGTAAACGCTTCGAATCCTGGCAGCATTTCCTACAGAAGTGCCACCAAATTTCATCACTATCATATTTTATATTATTCTCTGGGCGAAACTACTAACTTTCGGACAAAATAATTGACCATCCGCATATGTTTGAAGATTTTTTACAGGCTGACCTTTCTATATTTCAATGGATCACCATCGTTTTAGCTGGGATTCTAACAGGAATTATCAATACACTGGCCGGAAGCGGGTCACTCATCACCCTCCCTATTTTCATTTTTATGTGTGGTCTTTCAGCTCCAGTCGCTAATGGGACAAACAGGATAGGGGCTCTGTTCCAAAGTGCTACCGGAGTTTATGGCTTCTGGAAAAATGGGGCCGCAGATTTCAAGGCTGCTGGTTGGTTGGTCGTTCCCGCTGTAATTGGCGCAGCATTAGGTGCCTGGATAGCTACTGCCTTGGATAAGGAAACCATGTATCAGGCTATTGGAGGGTTAATGGTATTCATGTTAGGTGTATTAATTATCAATCCAAAAAGATGGATAAATGTCAATGAGGCTTCGAGAGAATACAATCGTAAACCCCTTACTATCTTAACTTTCTTTATTATTGGAATTTATGGAGGCTTTATTCAAGCTGGAGTAGGAATTATGTTATTAGCGGGAATGGTGCTAATGGCGAGATACAATTTGGTAGCAGCGAATAGCATTAAAGTATTAATTGTTTTATTATTCAATGTACCCGTATTAGCGATTTTTTTATGGTACAATCAGGTGCATATAGGTTGGGGTATTTTAATGGCTATTTGTCAATCTATAGGAGCCGTATTAGGGGTTCGTTTTGCAGCTACGGTTCCAAATGCTAATACCTGGATCCATAGACTACTCATTTTGATTGTCTTTATTTCGGCGATGAGGTTTTTAGGAATATACGATTGGTTACTTTCTTTTTTCTAGGTCAATGATGAGGACCAAGGCAAATTCGATTTTAGCATGAATTATGCTAATTTCAACTGTTCAAAGTAGAACCTAATTTTTATTGTTATATGGCCAGGATTCTTACGGGCATCCAAAGCACCGGAACGACACATTTAGGAAATTTAATGGGAGCCATTCTGCCGGCAATTGAGTTGTCGAATGATCCCTCTAATGATTCTTTTTTGTTTATCGCCGATTTGCATTCCCTGACTCAGGTAAAAGATGCCGCTCTGTTAGGAAACAATACGTTTAATACGGCAGTAGCATGGTTAGCCTGTGGATTAGATACTTCTCAAACCGTATTTTATCGTCAGTCTGACGTGCCTGAAACCGCTGAACTAGCCTGGTATCTGCTCTGTTTTATGTCCTATAACAGATTGCAACTGGCTCACTCATTCAAAGATAAAGCTGACCAAATGGAACGGGTAAATGCAGGTATTTTTACTTATCCTATGCTGATGGCAGCAGACATCTTAATGTATGATGCGGATATTGTACCAGTGGGAAAAGATCAGAAGCAACATTTAGAGTTTACCCGAGATGTAGCTTCGAGGATTAATCACTTATATAAAGAAGATACTTTCGTCATTCCCGAGGCTAAGATCGATGAAGCGGTGATGATTATTCCTGGAATTGACGGACAAAAAATGAGTAAGTCCAGGCAGAATACCATCAATATTTTTCAATCTGATAAAAAATTGAAAAAAGAAGTGATGAGCATAGTAACAAGTTCTATCCCTTTAGAAGAGCCTAAGGATCCGGATACGGATCATGTGTTCGCATTATACAAGATTTTTGCCGATGAGGAACAAATTGAGGAAATGCGTCAGAACTATCTGAAAGGAGGATATGGGTATGGTCATGCCAAATCAGCGTTACTTAAGTTGTTAAAAGAGCGATTTGCCGAAGAAAGAGAGTTATTTACCTATTATTCCGAGCATCCTGAAGAAGTAGAAGCTAAACTAGCCGAAGGTGCTGCTAAAGCGAGAAAGGTGGCCCAAGAGGTATTAAATCGAGTCCGGGACGCATTGGGATACAAGAAAATATATCCATTACCCATAGGTGAGCAAGTTCAATAATGCATATAGCTATTGCTGGAAATATCGGATCGGGGAAAACGACCCTTACCTATCTGTTGTCAAAATACTATGGTTTTGAGGCGATATATGAAGATCATGAAGAAAATCCTTATATCATAGATTTTTATACGGATATGAAACGTTGGTCATTTAATCTTCAGGTTCACTTTTTGCATTTAAGACTTAAAACGATTCACCAGATTCGACATTTAGATCACAGTGTAGTACAGGATAGAACCATATATGAAGATGCACAGATATTTGCTCCTAACCTTCATGCCATGGGATTAATGGCTACTCGTGATTATGAGACATACAGAGAGCTATTCGAATCTATCGCAGCACTTATTCAGCCTCCGGATCTTCTAATTTACCTCAAAGGAAGTATTCCATTGTTAGTAGAACATATTCACCAACGACATAGGGACTACGAAACTTCCATTCGGATTGACTATTTAAAATCCTTGAATGAGCGATATAATGATTGGTATGAGGCTTACGATTATGGGAAAAAAATGTATGTTTCTATTGACGAGTATGATTTCAAAAACAATCCGGAACATCTCGGGAAAATCATAAATAGGATTAAAGGGAAATTGTACGGGCTATTTAAAGATGTGTAGTGAGAATGAACTTTACTCGATCGATATAAATATATTTCCCGATCATTTCTATGAGGGGAATGAGTTGTTAAAATTCAGTATATTATTACTTTTAGGAATATATTATAATTGATAAATTTAGTTTATTAAATTTTATTGATTATGGCAAATATTCAAGCTTCGGAGAGAAGTGAATCAGGAATTATTCCCTTTCTTTTTCTGAGTCTGCTTATTATTTCTACCTATGTTTATTACTTTGCGCCATCTTTAATTGATCCTCGATTTGATTATCGATATGCTAAAATAGAAGGTGCTACAGAGACCAATGGAGAGATACTTGGATTGATAGATCCGGAGTATATACCATCGGATCAGAGAGTAGTTGAGATGAGTGATCCACTTCAAGATAGAAATTCAGAGGACAAAAATACAGGAAGAACCCAAATTGACTCATTGCTAAAGGATATTTTTACACAAATTGATTCTCTTCAGTATTTTGATTCTATATTTCAGCAATCTTACCATCATGAAATAATACCTGATACTAATTACAGTTTATTAAAGCCAGTACAACCCGGCAATCTGGATTCCCTGTGGGATGCATATTTATATGGTATAAAGGAAGATCAACCTTTAGAGGTAACAGAAAATATTTATTCATCATATTTGATCTCGGATACACTAGAGAGCTATCATCTGTTCAGTGAGGATTCAACCGAAAAAGATATTGAAGAAGGTAAATGGGTAAAATTGCACTCGCCCAGGGAATTTTTAACACCTCTTAAGGCACATAAACATAGCCTAACGGTTAGTTCATCAAAAGAGATTGAGTTTCCTAAATTAAGAGAAGAAAAGAGTTCCCCTGAACAGAAGATATACATCGAACGAATAGCAGATGTAGGGTTTTCATTAATTCCTCATATAGATTCTGTAGACATAACTGGAGTAAAAGTTGGGAAAAAGTTGCCACAATTTCCGCATCAGGAAGTTAAGAACTTAACAAGCTTAAAGGTATTATCCTTAAAATTATATTCTCCTCCTCTTCATCTTACTACTCCATAATTTTCCTTTTGAGCCAGGCTACGTTTTCCACATGTGCAGTTTGTGGAAACATATCGACAGGCTGAATTTTTTTGACTTCATAATGGTCTTGCATCAGGTGAATGTCTCGTGCCTGTGTACCGGGCTGGCAGCTAACATAAATGATATCAGGAGGAGATAGAGCCAGCACTTTCTGAATGACTTTAGCATCCATTCCTGCTCTCGGGGGATCAGCAATTAATACATCAGGTTTACCTTCTTTTTCCACTAAAGCAGTAGAAAGGATGTCTTTCATATTGCCTGCATAAAAGGTAAAGTGCGATAAGCCATTTAAACTTGCATTTTTATATGCATCTTCTACCGCAGCATCTATGTATTCAATGCCTACCACTTTTTTTACCAGGCTGGAAACAAATATGCCAATGCTCCCAGTACCAGCGTATAAATCGAAAAGGTTGTCAAAAGTATCAACTGAATGGGTTTGAGCGTTTCTTTCCTTAAGTATTACCTCCATAAAATCATGGACAACTTGATATAATTTTTCTGCCTGAGAAGGATTTGTTTGAAAGAAAGAGGTAGGACTTATTTGGAACGTATATTTTCCTAATTGTTCTGTTATATATTCAGTTCCCTTCCAAACTCTATATGGAAGATCGCTGTAACTACTATTTTTTTTGTGATTGTATATCCAATGCAGATGGGTAATTTCAGGGAACCTGGATTCCAGATATTTAAATATATAGTCTATTTTTTCTTTGTCTTCTTCTCCTACAATGAGAATTAGCATAAGTTCTCCTGTGCTTCTGGAGGTTCTGAATACTACATTTCTCAAAAATCCCTTATTTGCACGGATATCGTAAAAGCTGTATCCATTTTTTCTCCCTATTTCTTTGATAGCATTTCTGATTTCATTGACTTGGGGAATTTGGAGGTGGCAGTATTCGATATTCAGAATTTTATCAAATATTCTGGGTACATGGAAGCCAGCTACCCGATGATCTATAATTTCTTCAGAAGCTATTTCACTTTTTGTGAGCCAGGCTTTATTACTGAAGGTAAATTCTAGCTTGTTGCGATAGAAATATGGTTTTTCCGAACCAATAATAGGTGACACTTGTGGGGAAGGAATTTTACCTATTCTTATCAATGCGTCTTCCACTTGCTTTTCTTTGTATCGCAATTGTGCTGCATAATCCATCATCTGCCACTTACAGCCTCCACAATGTATAAAATGGGTGCAAGGCGGGTTCACTCTATCAGGAGATGGCTTGACAAGCTGAGTGACCCTCCCAATCAATATCTTTTTTTGTTTACGAAAAACGTGAACTTCTGCAATATCTCCAGGAATGGCTCCTTCTACAAATACTACTTGACCGTTATGGTGCGTAACTGCTCTTCCATCCGAGGCCGCATCCGTAATTTCGAAAATCTCTGTAAAAGGAGAGAGCTTTTTTCTCATAGAGAATAAAAATACAATGGAAATGAAAATGAACAAATAATTGGAGATGTTCTTAGAGAATGAACTACCACATAAGTAGTATTCTTACCTTTTATTACAATAAACTGTAATAGTATTTAACCCCATTATATATGAAATATTAATAATTTTATGTACTTTAATTTAAAAATTATGTAAAAAAATGTCATATATTTTGATAATTATAAAATTGTTTCCTTGTTTAGCAGCGTGATCGATCACTTATTGTTTTACTATTAACTATCATGTCATCATGAAACGTTACCTCATTATGATGCTGTTTGTACTACCAATGTATGTGGTGGGACAGACATTAGAAGCGGGATTTCTTCCCTCTGAGATTCAGGTTGTTCCTGGTAATAAGCAGGCCTTGTATTATTTGATATTTGAAGGTAAAGGTGAACAAAAGGTGAATATTAGCCTTATTGATCAAAAAGAGCAGACGTTATTCACAAAATTCCTTAAGTCTTCAGATGGGTTTATCCAGCCGGTCAATATGAAGCAACTTCCTGTAGGGGTGTACACTTTCAGAGTAAGTACAGGAAATCAGGAATACCAGAAGCAGATTTATTTAAATCCCGCTGATGCTATTAAGACTCAATTAACAGAGGCCGAGACAGGTAAGTACACGTTGGCGATATCAAAACGCGTATTAGATCCCATTTCTGTTAGCATTTATGATGATGAACAGCATTTGTTGTATCAGAAAGAATGGAACTTTACGGAGACAAATCTTGATCAGACTTACAGTTTTGAAGAGATAGAAAGTAGCCATGTAACCTTTGTAGTTTCCACTTCTAATGGGATTGTTTCAGAGGAAACTGTAAGCTTGAAGAAGTAGATTTATAAGAAAGCACCTTTTTTTTACATAAACTACTACGAATTTAACGCTCAAGGGGGAACCTTTGGGCGTAATTGTTATTTTTGTCCCTCATTAACTTACATATGTACATACCGCTCAATCCTACATTTATGGTAAAATACATTACTTTATTAGGGTGTATCATATTTTTGAGCATACATATATCGTATGCACAGGTATTCGACGATTTTTCGGATGGTGAATTCCTGATTAATCCTACCTGGGTCGGAGATACAGGCAGATTTCAGGTGATTGATAATGTGCTTCGATCGAATGGGGAGTCCGCTACTTCCATTATTTATTTATCAACTCCAAATGCAAAAATTAATAATGTAGAGTGGAGAGTCAATATTCAAATAGATGGTAATCCCAGCGGATCCAATTTTGCCCGATATTACCTGATGTCTGATCAACAGGACTTATCTGGTCCATTGAATGGATATTTTATTCAAATCGGAGAAGGAGGAAGTGCTGATGGAATAGACCTATTTCGACAAACCGGGGAAGATATTGAACAATTGATAGATGGGCCTGAAGGGACTGTGGCCATTTCACCAAATATAAGATTAAAGGTAACGAGGGATGAATCAGGACAATGGGAAGTCTCTGCTGATCTATCCGGAGGAGAAAATTTTGTCGTTCAAGGGGAAATAACAGATGATTCTATCTCTTCTGCTAGTCATTTGGGTGTTTGGGTAAGCCATACCAGTAGTAGAAGGGAGGACTTTTCTTTTGACAATATTTTTGTGGGAGATCCAGTGAGGGATACTCTACCGCCAGAGCTAACGGAATTACAAATAGTTAATGATAATCAAATTGATTTAACGTTCTCTGAATCACTGGAAGCCACTGGAGCCAGAGATGCGTCTTCCTATTCCCTGGATAATGGATTAGGAAATCCTACCACAGTCGTATTTGGCATAGGTGATTCTAATAGCGTCAGTTTGTTTTGGGCCACTTCTTTTGAAAATAATGTAACTTATCAGCTTAGCATTTCTAATCTTTCTGACCTAGAAGGAAATGTTCTTGACACTCCTATTATCAGAAACTTCCTGTTTTTTATTCCCGATGATCCCGTAGAAGGAAACGTCATTTTTTCTGAAATTTTCCCTGACCCCACTCCTGCTGTTGGATTACCGGAGGAAGAATTTATAGAATTGTGGAATGTGAGTAATGGTACCTTTAATCTTGCCGATTGGATGTTGGAAGTCGGTAATAATGAATTTACGCTTCCTCCTTTTGTATTGTCTCCTGATTCGTATGTGATTATTACTTCCCCTGCTGATACGGGGGCTTTTTCTGGCTTCGGTTCCGTGATTGGCACAAACCAAAATTTCACCCTTCCAAATACTGGAGCAACTTTAAGATTAATAGCTTCCGATTCAACCTTACTTGATACAGTGGCTTATGAAGATAGATGGTATCAGGATCCTGAAAGAGCAGATGGGGGATTTTCTTTAGAACTGATTGATCCTCAAAATGAAGCTTGTCCACCCATAGCAAACTGGAGAGCGGCTAATAACGGTCAAGGCGGAACTCCGGGAGGACCTAATAGCGTTGCCGATCTACCATCGGATACAATTCCTCCTTTATTGGAATCTATAGCAATATTGGCTCCCGATAGCATTGAGGTGTGTTTTAATGAGTCTATGGATGCGGTCTCTTTATCGAATCCAGAAAATTTTGTTTTGGAAAATATAGGTCCGGCTATTTCTGCCTTTCCCCAAGCTCCTGACTTCGAATGCGTAGTAATTTCCTTACCTGTAACTCTTGACACAGGACAGGTATTCACTTTTATCATTGATGGAGTTTCTGATTGTAGTGGAAATGAAATTATGGGAACTATCAGGGATACAATTATCCAGGGGAGAGTACCTATAATTGGTGAGATCATTATTACAGAGATTTTTCCCGATCCAACTCCTGTGGTGGGTTTACCTGAAGCTGAATATGTAGAGATATATAATACTACAGGAGAAGCATTGGATATTTCTAATTGGGGTATAGCGGATGAATCTGGAGTGGCTAATTGGGGAGAGTTTACCCTTTTTCCATTTGAATATGTAACTATTGTGGATGACCTGGAAGCAGAAGCTTTTCTTCCTTTTGGTAGACTGTTAAGAGTAGAGGACTTACCTAGTTTGGGAAATGCTCAGGATAGCCTCACATTGCAAAATTCCGAAGGAACCCCGATAGATATTGTAGCTTATACAGATGAATGGTATCAGGATCCAGAAAGGTCTGGTGGAGGTTTTTCATTAGAGCGAATTGATACAGCAGCTACTGCTTGTGCCCCTATCGAAAATTGGCGTGCCTCGGTCTCTTTATTTGGGGGAACTCCTGGAAGTGAGAATAGTGTAATAGATCTTGCCGTAGATTCTATCGCTCCTGAAATCGTAAGTATTACTATTCTTTCCCCCAGCGAAGTGGAGCTTACTTTTAATGAATCCATGGATGAAACGCTTCTGGAGCAGGTGGATCGATATGAAATTGAATCTATAGGAGCTGTTCTTGCGGCTGAGGTCATTTTTCCAGATGTTCGTGGAGTAAGGCTTACTCTTCCTGAAACCCTTGATACGGGAGAAGTCTTTGTTTTGATTATCAGTGGACTAGCTGATTGTAAAGGGAATTTAATTGAAGAAGCGATAAGGGAAACCTTAGTGGTAGGGAGCCAACCTCAGGCCTTTGATGTGGTGTTTAACGAAATTTTTCCCGATCCTTCTCCTTCAGTTGGTCTTCCCGAAGCAGAGTTTATAGAGTTATTTAATCGAAGTGATAGAATATTTGATGTAGAAGGGCTAGAGTTGACAGATGGTAGCGGATCGGTTTTTTTACCAAATGTCACGATCAACCCCGGTGATGCTGTCATTATTATAGATGAGGATAATTTACCTCTTTTTAACGATGTACTAAATGTTATTACTGTACCTAATTTGATTAGTCTAGGGAATGCACAGGATAGTTTATGGCTGTTGAATGGAAATGGGGAGATCCTGGATTTTCTATTTTATGATGATACCTGGTATCAAGATGATGAGAGGGATGGTGGGGGATATACCTTAGAGAGAATAAGTCCAGATTTTGTGAATTGCAATTTGAGGGATAATTGGGGAGCATCATTGGATCCTACAGGTGGAACTCCAGGACAAACTAACAGTATTAATGGTGTTTTTGTAGATAATACAGCGCCATTTATCGAAAATTTGGATATCCTTAATTCGAATACCATCCAGATTACTTTTATTGAGCAAATGGAGCCAGCCACTTTGGAAAATACCCGCAATTACACCATAGATCAGGGTATTGGTGAACCGGTCATTGTTACTATATCTCAGCCTGCTCTGAGGACAATTAGGCTGGAATTTGCTGCAGAATTAGTGGATGGAATTATTTATACATTGACTTTGAGTAATTTATCAGATTGTTCCGGAAATGTACTAAATGAAAGCAGACAAATAGGAATTCCCGATATACCTGAAGCCGGAGATATATTGTTGAATGAAATATTGTTTAATCCTTTTCCTCAAGGATCAGATTTTCTGGAAATCATCAATGTATCAGATAAGGTATTAGATCTGAGTTTATTAGAAATTGGGGAGGTGGAAGCAGGTGATGATACTATATCCAACACCAGACCTATTACAGAAGAGCTAAATCTATTATTACCAGGAGAAATTGTTTGTTTAACTACAGATGTGGCCTTTCAAATACAGAGGTATCAACCTCCTGCCTCAGCTAATTTACTGGAGGTAGAGCGATTACCTTCGTTTCCTGATAGTGAAGGTTCTGCTGCTGTGGCATTTAACGGATTGATATTAGATCAATTTTTTTATGAAGATGATTTTCATTTTCCGACCTTATTGGATGATGAAGGTGTTTCATTGGAGAGGATTTCCACTCAAATAAGAACTCAGGACCCATCAAACTGGCACTCTGCAGCAGCAACAGTAAATTTTGCCACTCCTGGTTATCCGAATTCCCAGGGATTGGAGATTGGGGATATAGAAGATGAGGTAAGTCTGGAAAAGGAAGTATTTACGCCTAATGGTGATGGTGATAATGACGTGTTAGCGATCAATTATAGTTTTAACTTCACAGGTGTCAATGCACGTATAAGGATCTATGATGAAAATGGAAGATTAATCCGATTACTTCAAAATAATATTCTTCTGGGCCCCCAACCAGGTACCTTTTTCTGGGATGGTAGAAATGACGAAAATCAAAAGGCTCTTACTGGTATATATGTAATCTTGTTTGAAATAACGAATCAAAATACTGGTGATAGAGAGGTATTTAAAGAGGTCGCAGTCCTGGCAGATACTTTTTAGGTCATGTTACATATTAGCACATGTTGTATATTTCATCCAGCTAAGTAATGGGTGAATATGTAGGGTTTTTAGTATATTCGCAGACTGTTTAAATGAATAAAAATGGCGCTGAGAAATTTTTTCAAAAAGAAAGAAAATAAGGAAAAGCTCGATAAGGGATTAGAGAAGACCAAGAAAGGATTTTTTTCCAAGTTGTCAAAAGCAATTATTGGAAAAAGTAAGGTGGATGAAGAAGTATTGGACGAATTGGAAGAGGTTCTTATTGCAAGTGATGTAGGGGTAAAAACTACAGTCAAAATCATTGAAAGAATAGAGAGCAGAGTGGCCAAGGATAAATATACTAGTGCTAAGGAGCTGGATTTTATTCTAAAAGATGAAATTCTTCAGTTGATGTTGGAAAGTCATTCGGAAGAATCACCTGAGTTTTCCATTCCAGAACTTCCAGCGCATAATGGTCAAAAAGTTCCTTTTGTGATTATGGTGGTAGGGGTAAATGGAGTGGGTAAGACTACTACCATAGGAAAGCTGGCTTACAGATATAAAATGGATGGAAAGTCAGTATTATTAGGGGCAGGGGATACTTTCCGGGCAGCAGCTGTAGATCAATTAAAGCGATGGGCAGAACGAGTAGGGGTAGATATTCTGGAAAAAGGTATGCACAGAGATCCTGCCGCCGTTGCTTTTGAAACTGTTAAGGAAGGGGTACATCGTCAAATGGATGTAGTGATTGTGGACACTGCGGGAAGGTTGCACAATAAGGTTAATTTAATGAATGAACTTTCCAAGATACGGCGTAGTATGTCTAAAGTCATTCCTGATATTCCTCACGAAGTGCTGCTGGTACTGGATGCTTCTACAGGACAAAATGCCATTATTCAAGCTGATGCCTTTACAAAGGCTACTCAAGTGAATGCCCTGGCACTCACAAAACTGGATGGAACGGCTAAGGGAGGTGTGGTCATAGGAATCACTGATCAGTTTAAAATTCCTGTTAAATACATTGGAGTAGGGGAGGGAACTGATGATTTACAAGCTTTTTATCCGGAAGCGTTTGTTGATTCTTTGTTCCAAAAAGAAGGAAATATATCACTTTAGTGTTGAAAAAGATTGCAACAGGAATGATGGAGGAATAGTTATGTATACTAATCAGCAAAAGGAGAAGAAGAAGGCGCAGGAGAAAATCAATATCGTTTCCCTGGGATGTTCAAAAAATAGAGTTGATTCAGAAGTCCTTTATTCTCAGCTCACATATGAAGGGCTTCCAGTGGTCCATGAAGAGGAACATAGCGATGCCCGTGTGGTGGTTATCAATACCTGTGGGTTTATTGATCACGCAAAAGAAGAATCGGTTAATACTATATTGGCTTATGCAGCTGAGAAAGAAGCTGGGAACATAGATCAATTATATGTGATGGGCTGTCTTTCAGAAAGGTACAAAGAGAGCCTTCAATCAGAAATTCCTGAGGTGGATAAATACTTTGGCACTCAGCATATCCCGGAAATAGTAGAGACCTTAGGGGGAAAGTATAAATACGAATTATTGGGAGAGCGATTGATCACTACAGATGCTCATTATGCCTATCTCAAGATTGCGGAAGGATGTAACAGGCCGTGTAGTTTTTGTGCCATCCCTTTGATGCGAGGAAAACATAGGTCACGAAGTATAGAGGGATTAGTAGAAGAAGCTACATTTTTAGTTTCGCGTGGGGTCAGGGAGTTAATGTTAATTGCGCAAGATTTGACTTTTTACGGCTTAGATCTCTATGGAAAGCGAAAGCTAAATGATTTGTTGAAGGCTTTATCAGATGTAGATGGCCTGGAATGGATCAGACTTCATTATGCTTATCCTTCTGGATTTCCTGTAGAGATTCTGCCTACAATTAACGAGAGAGGAAACATATGTAATTATTTAGATATGCCTTTACAGCATATTTCTAATAATATGTTGAAAATTATGAGACGAGGGTTGACGAAAGAGAAGACCATGGATCTCATAAACACCATTCGTGATAAGGTGCCAGAGATAGCGTTACGGACTACTTTACTCGTAGGCCATCCTGGGGAAAATGAAAAAGATCAGGAGGAGTTATTGGAATTTGTAGACAATGTTAAGTTTGAGCGATTGGGTGTTTTTACCTATTCTCATGAAGAGCAGACACATGCTGGGAATAATTATGAAGATGAGGTAGATCAACGAATTAAGCAGAGGAGACATGATGAGGTGCTGGAGCTTCAACAAGATATTTCTCTTTCCTTAAACCAACAGCGAATAGGTAACGTCCTAAGAGTTATTATTGATCGTAGAGAAGATTCGTATTACATTGGTAGAACAGAGTGGGATTCTCCTGAGGTGGATAATGAGGTGATTGTTTCAGGGGAACAATTAGAGTATGGAAGATTTTATCAAGTAAAAATTACAGATGCCTTGGAATATGACCTCATGGGACACGTTATTCCTTTACAAGAATAAAATTTACCTTTCTATGCGAAGCTTATGCATAGCGTTGTTTCTTGTTCTTATGTGTGCTCCGTCTGTTTTTGCTGCACAATGGAAAGCCAGTTTGAAAAGCATAATTGACGGCCAAAACAATACGCTCTTATTCTTACAATATACCCCTCCTGAGCTGAGATTCAAGGATTTTCTTATAGAAGTATCATTTAGACCTATAGGTTCATTACAGATTATTTATCAAAAGGAATTTTCGTGTCAGGTAAGAGAACCTAAAAAACTTATCGTTCCATTTAATTTTCCCAGAGGGGAATATGAAGTGACGGTAGATATTCTGGAACAAAAGAGTAGTCAACATACACTTATAAAAATTCCCTATCAATGTACAGCTGATCCTCGCCAGACTTCTCTATCGGATATATTGCTATCCTATGGGCCATTTTCTAGCGAAGATCGCTTTTTGGAAATTTCTCCTACCCTGAATCCTAATTTACGTGCTGATAGTTTACGTTTGTTTTTTTGGATGGAAATTTATTCCCCTAAGGACGGACCTTTTTTAGGAAAAGCGGTCATTTTTAGAAAAGCGGTTACTTCCAAACAAGATTCTAACAGAGTAGCAGATGAAGCGACCAGGTATACTTCGGAAGATGAGAAATTTTTTTACCCTCAGGTAGTAAATGGAAAAGGAATTTATACGGACTGGTTTGATGTAGGAAAATTGATAGAGGGAGAGTACCAATTGTTCGTATATATATACGATGAAGATGATATATTTATTGATGATAAAACGGTCAACTTTATTGTAAAGGGAAGTTTGAAACAGCGAATTCTTGATGATGTAGTAACTTCTATAGAGATGATGAAGTATGCTTCTTTTTCTGAGGAAAAAATAAGAGAATTACTTGCTATAACTGATATGGAAAAACAACAGGAGGCTTTCCAACAGGCCTGGCATCAGTTATTTAGTAGAAGAACATGGGATGGTGAGATGGAGGAGGAAGCCGAATTGAGGATGGAGCAATATTATCAAAGATTATATGATGCTAATCAAGTACTTGCACAATTTGGAGAAGATTGGAGCTCAGATAGGGGGAGAATCTATGTACAATACGATGAACCTTCTTTGATAAATGAGGTAAAAATAAAAAACAAAACGTATGAACGTTGGACCTATGGTCAATGGGATTTATCTTTTTTATTTGAAAGAACAACTGATGGGTATATACTCACAGAACAGTAAGAAAGTAGTAAAATCATTTTTTCTTTAAAATGAAGTGTTAACTGATCCCAATTGATTATATTATAACATATGAATTTTTTCTTGTGAGAGAAACGATAAAGACATATTTAGAGCGTTACTACCCACTTCGTGATTTGCTTGGAAGGGTTAATGAAGCTGACGAAGAAGTTTCCTTCAATAAATTTAAGTTGAGTGGTCCCAAAAGACTATTCTTATATTTATTGAAAATTAGCCCATACATTTGTGGGGTTTTATTTATAGGCAGTTTTGGCATTTCTACCATTCACACCATAACTCCACTTCCGGAAGTTAAAGCATTTTACGAGTCAAACTTTCTCATTTTTGATGCTATTTTAACGATTGCTGTGAGTGGGTTAATTGGATATGGAACAAATTATCTGGCCATCCGCATGCTTTTCAGGCCTGTAGAGAGGAGGCCCGTTTGGGGACAGGGATTAATTCCCGCTCAAAGAGATCGCATCATTATCACTCTTGCAAAAGGGATACACAAGCATATTCTCAACCAGGAGTTGATCAGAAAAAGAGTGGAGGAATCGGGATTAGTAACAAGGTTAAATGAAATATTGATTAAAGGGACTGGTGGGATTCTAAGAGATGAAGCACTACGTAGAGCGTTGAAAAACTTCGTATATGATGCTTTACTCGACTATTCCCAGCAAGAGCGAATCCGAAATGATATCTACCAGATCATTGACACAAGATTAGAAAAAAACCTTAATGGAGGAGTGAAGAAATTTATTCTTCAAACGTATAAGCGATACAATAAAGAAGATTATGAGGAGATTATTCGCAAAATTGTGGAGGATATTCCTAAAATTGCCATGGATGTAATGGATAATTTTGAAGAGGAGCTGAATCGCTTAGCAGCTTATGTTCGCACTCAAAAGACCATTACTGAGGACTTTATGATGAAGGTCTTTGTCAATACCATTAATCGCCTCGATATTACAGGGCTACTTTACAAACAAATGGAGCACTTTGATGAGTCGAGGTTAGAGCGGATGGTTTGGGAAGCTACAAATGAGCAACTACTATATATTCAATATTTGGGTACACTTTTAGGAATATTGGGAGGTTTGCTGATTTGGAAGACTCAAATTATGATTGTAGTTTTCATAGTTATTTTTGGCTTGCTCTATTTTCTGGATAAAGCCCTTTATGGATATAAAAGTAGATCCTAATTGCAATCTCCACCGGTAAAACGAAGTATTAAGAAAGACTATCTCGAAGGTTTCCAGGCGCTTAAGGATTTTTATTCCTATTCTTTAGCAGAGCCTGATTTTCGTCAAATTATTGATGATAAAAGTAAACAATCCATCAATAGAAAGGCTTTAGCCGAGGTTTTGAGGGAACAACATGCCTCTTTATCCTTAAGTCCCCTTCAACAACAACATCTTGAATTACTTGAAAAAGAGAATACATTCACTATCACAACTGGTCATCAATTAGTTCTTTTTGGTGGTCCCCTATTTACTGTTTACAAAATACTTAGCACAATAACATTGTGCCAACAATTATCGGAGCGGTATCCAAATTTTCACTTCGTTCCTATTTTTTGGATACATACGGAGGACCACGATTATGAGGAAATTAATCATTACTATACCTCTTTTGATGTTAGGCACACTTATAAAGGTGTTTTCAACGGCCCGGTAGGAAGCCATAGGTTAACTGAGGATATTGATCCTATTGTTCCCTTTCATTTTCCGAATCCATTAACAGTAGCCTACACTCCCGGAAATTCTATGGCTAAGGCTTTTAGGATGTTTATGCACGAACTTTTCTCAGACTTGGGCCTGCTTATTTTGAATCCTGATAATCCGGTATTAAAAAGTGAATTTAAACCTGCTTTACTTGAAGAGCTTCAAGCTCATATGAGTCAACATCTCATTTCTCACACCTCCTCAAACTTAAATGAGTTAGGGTATCCTCTTCAGATTTCCCCCAGAGAAATCAATCTATTCTATATGGATTCGCATATCAGAAATAGAATAGAACAATTGAATGGTCATTATCATGTGCTGGAATCTTCTCTTTCCTATTCTCCAAGGGAAATGTGGGAGTTAGTAGATCATTATCCTGAAAGGTTTAGCCCTAATGTTGCACTTAGACCCTTATATCAGGAGACTATTTTACCTAATCTGGCTTATATAGGAGGTTGGGGAGAACTTTCCTATTGGCTCCAATTAAAAGGGGTATTCAATCACTATCATATCAATTTTCCCTTACTTCTTCCCCGAATGTCTGCGACAGTTTTTTCAGCAGAAGAAGTTTCAGAATGGCGGGAGTTGGGGTTTGCATTAGAAGATATTCACGAATCCATCCATGAACTGAACCGAAAATACATGCCCCACAAATGGGAGGATAGCGAATATACCAGATTAACCGATTCAGTATTGGAATCTTTTGAGGCCTTAGATGCTTATATTCAGAACTTTTCGGAAACGTTACCCAGATCAGTAAGAGGCCAGAGAGCTAAAACCATAAATTACTTCATTAGGCTTAGGAAAAAGATTCACAAAGTAGTACGACATGCTTATCCTAAACCATTTGAGCGAATAGAGGCATTGAAACAAGCTATTCAACCCAATCGTATAATGCAGGAAAGGATATTAAGTTTAGCTGCATTTAAGGATATTCAACCATTGGACTTTATAAAAATCATTGAACCTTATTGTGATCCTTTGGATTTCTCTCATAAGTATATTATTCTACCAGAGAAATCACGTTAAAAACCTTCCCTTTTAGACGCTATAGAGGTTTACTTTATCGTTATAGGGGGAGAAAAAATACTTGGAAACTAAGAGGAATATCCCGAAATTATTGATATTACCATACACATTATCTAATGTCTAAAGAAAGATACATAAGAAGAACCAGCGCATCTGAGGAGTTTGATGTTTCCCTCATGTACGATGATATAGAAAAGTTACGTGAAATTGAAGAGGAAGAGGAAAAAGATCAAAATAATAAATTGTCTTTTGCAGGGATGATGGCACTTGTCGCAGGTGCTGCATTATTTATTATTGGATTTAATTTCCTGCCACTGGATGTTGCTAATTTTTTACAGGGAGCTTTATTAGTTGTAGGTTTTGGTGCGTTATCTTATGGATTTTATAAAACACTGAAATTAGCTTTCAGGCAAAAAGAATTGAGTTTTCCGGCCTTAAATGTTTATAGGAAAACGCGGCCTATCACGACTACTACGGAGAAGAAAAGTACCAGGAACATTCCTATTTCCGAAAGTGAATCTTCCTCAGGAGAAACAGTGTACAGAAGAAAATCGCGACCTACAGCTTACGCTACCAGCCCGAACAGGAAAACATTGATGCGTTCCAGAACTAACAGAGTATTCTCTGGAGTAGCGGGTGGTATTGCCGAATACATGAATATTTCTCCTGCATTAATAAGATTTGCCTTTATTGCTGCATTATTTCCTGCAGGGCCGCTACCTGTATTCGTTTATCTCTTATTGTCGATCATTTTACCAGCTGACTTTTCAAGAACCTACGAAGAAAGGTATTCTGAGAGAGGAAATACCAGCACAAGAATATCTTAATGTGTAAGCAATTCATCCAATGTTTTTTCATTACTATTATAGGTGTTTATTTGCCTGGATGTGCAGGAGATGATAACTGTAAAGAATTTTATCCTTCTGGAGAATTGGCCTTGACGGTTCCATGCGATAATTGGGCTAAGGAATACGATGGTCAGATGATCATGTATTTTGAAGATGGCTCCAAAAAAGCTGAAAGATTGTTCAATGTAGGTCTAGAACAGGATACATCGAGGTATTTCTATCAAGAACGTGGTCAGTTGGAGAAGGAAATCCCCTTCAGTGATGGGTTAAAAGAAGGACTAGAAAAATGGTTTTATCCCAATGGAAATCTCGCCAGAACTGTCAACTATCAAAAAGGGATGAAACATGGAGTTTATCGCGAGTTTAATACAGAGGAAGAGCTAATGAAGGAGGGAGAATATTATGAAGGAGTCAAATGGGGTTCATGGCAATTTTTCCATCCTCCAGCCCAGCCTTTAGGAGTTGTTTCTTATTATTATAATACACTTCAAGGACCTTTTAGTATTTATCGTAAAAACGGAATTCCATATATCACGGGTAGTTTCAGCGAAGGGTTTATGAATGGTGAGTTATCGCTATATAATACTGAAGGTGCTATCATTCAACGCGCTATTTGGCAAGGGGGAGAACTGCAAAAAACTAATGGAACAAAGCCCATAGGGATTCGCCTTTTTGATGAATATCTCGAGTTGGAATACGAAGGACAGCGTATTCAAATCAGCGATGATACTTTGCAGGTTTTTGCGGTACAATAAGGAACTATGGAAAGTAATAAAACAATTATATCTTTGAATCAGGTAAGCCTTACGATGGGTAAGCGGCAGATTTTGAAAGACATTTCATTTAATGTGAATCTTGGAGAATTTGTCTATCTGGTTGGAAGAACAGGGAGTGGTAAAAGTAGTATTCTCAGATTGGTTTATGGAGATTTAGCTCCTGACCAGGGTAATATTCAGCTCGGGGATTACTCGATGCATAATATCTCTAACCAGCGTTTACCCTATGCCAGAAGGCAAATAGGCATTGTTTTTCAAGACTTCCAATTACTTCCAGATCGTTCAGTTTTGGAAAATATACGCTTTGCTTTGAAAGCTAGTGGCTGGAACAATAAACCTAAAATGAAGCAGCGTATGACTGAGGTATTGGTAAAGGTCAATATGATGTTTCAGGGTCAGGCTCATCCACATCAGCTTTCGGGAGGGGAACAGCAAAGAGTCGCTATAGCAAGGGCATTAGTGAACGATCCTATTGCGATTATTGCGGACGAACCTACAGGAAACCTGGACCCAGAAGCCTCTGACCAAATAATGCAAACATTGATTAAGATCAATAGAGCGGGTACCTCCATTTTCATGGCTACTCATGATTATCATCTTATCGAAAAATATCCTTCCAGAGTCATTGAGGTAATGGATGGAAGTATTCGTCATTTTTCTCAGGCTACGCGATTTCTTTCTCAGTTGAGGTATTGGTAGAAATTGTTCGATCAGGAGATAAGAAAGAGGGCATTAAGGTGGTTTGGAGGTATATAAATAAGCGATCTACATGTTTAGTAATTCCCCTAAATCTTCTGCATTGAGAGATTTGTAAATATCTGCTTCTACGGAAATGATATCATCAGATAATTTAATTTTTCTCTGCTGCAACGATAAGATCTTTTCTTCAATGCTATGCTGAGTAATGAATTTATAATAGAAGACTGTATTTTTTTGCCCTATTCTATGAGAGCGATCTACCGCCTGGTTTTCTACAGCCGGATTCCACCACGGGTCCAGAATAAAAACATAATCTGCTGCTGTGAGGTTTAAGCCTACCCCTCCTGCCTTGAGGCTAATGAGAAACACACGAATGTCTTCATCTTGCTGAAAACTATCTACCTGACCCTGTCGATCTCTTGTGTTGCCATCCAGATAATTAAAGCGAATTCCTTCCTTTTCAAGATCTTGTTTGAGAATGCTTAACATTTTCACAAACTGACTGAAGATTAATATTTTCGCATTTTTGTGAATGACATTGTTAAGTAATCTTTTAACTTCTTTGTATTTCCCAGATTGATTAAGCGCAAATGACTCTTCCACCATCCTGGGATGTATCGCTATTTGCCGAAGTTGTTGTAAGCCGGTAAGAATATTAAGCTTATTTCTCTTCCAGGTACCACTACTAATCAATTCCAGTAAATAATTTCTATAACTATTTCTAGTCTTCTCATACAGTTCCCGCTGTGCCTCCGTCATTTCGCAATACTGTAGCTTCTCTATTTTTGGAGGTAATTCTTTTTCTACTTGTTCTTTTTTTCTTCGTAAAATGAAAGGGTAAATAATTTTTCTCAGCTTCTCAGATCGCTCTTCATTCTGTTCTTTTTCTATTGGAGATACATAGAATTTTTTGAAAAATGTTTCATTTCCCAGTAAGCCTGGATTGAGGAAAGACATCTGGGACCAAATATCCATGATAGTATTCTCTATAGGGGTACCTGTCAATGAAAGTCTATGATAGCTAATCAGCTTTTTTATTGCCTTGGTCGTTTTGGAATCGGGATTTTTGATCATTTGACTTTCATCCAAAATCACGTAGTGAAATGGATAATCCTTTAAGAAATCAATATCTTGACGGGCAATCCCATAGGTAGTAAAAATGACATCGTAATTCGAAAAGGTCTCTAAGGTTTTTTCCCTTGCTACTCCGGTATATATAAGAATATCCAGGTCTGGGGTAAATTTTTGGGACTCATTATACCAATTTTGAATCAGGGAGGTAGGTAGAATGACTAAGGAAGGAATATTGATCCCTTTTTCTTTTTCACGCAGTAATAGCGTCAAGGTTTGTAAGGTCTTCCCCAGCCCCATATCATCTGCCAAAATTCCTCCCAGATGATGAGATTGTATAAAACAAAGCCAATTAAACCCTTGAGCCTGATAATTCCTCAGCGTAGCTTGTAAGTTTTTTGGAGGATCTACTTCTGGAATTTTATCGAATTCTTTTAACTGTTCCCATAAATTGCTTTGAGAATTAGTGGAAGGAAATTGGAGTAGGGGAGCGTGGTACTTTTTAATTCTTAGGGTATCAGTATCTTTTTTCTGGGAAACTTCTAACAAATGCCGATAATCGGAAAACCAATGATCCGGTAAAATAGCAATAGTTCCGTCTGGAAGAGGATATTCCCTTTTCGTCTTTAAAATATAGGATCTTAACTTAATAAAAGGGATGAGATATGAGCCGATCTTTACCTGAGCTTTGATATCGAACCAATCTCCAGACTCCTCTGCTTCCAGGATGATTTCAGGCTGATTAAAGTTAATCTGGCAACCAGATTGATCCTGAATTACCTCTATCCCTTTTTGCGCTAATTGATTCTTATAAGTAACCAACCAATTCAGTGCTATCTCTCTGGGAATATTTTCCCAGGGAGATAGATTATTTTGAGGTTGTATTTCTTCCAAATAGGAGGTAATACCCTTTTCTTCTTCTAGCTTCCTTACAATTCGATAAAAGATATAGCTGTCATTTTGTGATTCTAGTTGAACCTTAACTTTGGCCTTCTTCTTTATAGGAAAAATGAACCTTCCATAATGAACCTGGCATATAAATGAAAAGTATTCTTCTGAATGTTGTTTTACCAGCAGTGAGAAAGTAGGATGCTCGTATATGCTCTTAATGTCAAACCCTTTGGCATACACATCATATTTAGAAACGATCTGTGAGATAAACTTCTGATAATACTCCGCTTCTTTTTCTTTGGGGATGCTAATGTATCTTTTGTTTAAGAATGGAAGTAATTTTTTGCCATCTACCTGATCTTTAAAGGTGAACAATTCTCCATTAAGCAACATCCAGGCAGGTTCATGGCAAATTAGGGTTGCATTTCTATATTGAAAATCAATCTTTTGACCTTTGAGCTTAATAGTGGGGAAATATCGGGTAGAATTTTCGTTCCTTCTAAAGTGAAAAAGGACGGTAGCAACTTCATCCAGAACTTTGATAGGTGTATGTGCAGCGTAGCCATCTTTACCCATTTCATATACATCGCGATCTTCCAATAAAGGCAAGATCTTGCTCATTCGTTTTTGAATATAGGTTAGAACGTGCTTTTTAAGTTCTCCTTCAAATTTTTTGGTAAAAAATTCTACATGGTTCCGATTATCTCCACCAAATTTTTTCATAACTTCCCTAGAGGAAAGTTCAGCAGTTAAGCATATTAGTTTCCTGTCCTTATCATCAAGTTCTGAAGCAAACTGCTCCATATTATCAGGATAAATCCCTTGATGAATTAAGCTTAATTGACCATCAGGTAAAACTTGGACGATATGCGAGGATATGAGGTACCCTAAATACTCATGATGGTATAGTGCATAAACTACTTTGAAAGGTATGGATGCGTCAACTAGCCGCATAATACTTGCATAAATGCTTTGTACAACTTTGTTTGAGTTTTTATTCTAAAGCAATTTTAAAGGTACAGAATAAATGCCGATTTATGAAAGTTAATCATACAATCACTATTTCTTTAAGGACATGTACCGCTAAGCCCCTTTTTATTAGAAAAAATGAAATTTAACAAATTAACTTCCATATGAGAAAAACTTTATTCTTTCCCATGTTATTGATGAGTTATCTAGTGTTGAATGCTCAGGGAATTATTATTGAGGCTGAAGATCTTCCAAGCCCGGGAATTTCTATTCCTATTAGTGATGCAGCAGATTCTTCGATTGCTCTTTCCGAGATTTCTCCGCCGGGAACTGGACTGACATGGGACTTCTCTGATTTAGTATCAGTTTCACAGTCCGTTGACTCATTTGTAAGCCTGAATGATGTTAATCCGTTATATCTGTTTAATTTTCCCGATGCATCAGTATTAAAAGTTCTTCCTGAAGCTGATACTACCTTAGGTCTCACTTTTTTAGATCTAGAGATATCTGACGCTTTTCAATTTTTTAGTGTAGAGGATACTGGATACTTTGATTTGGGGATTGGGTTTGAAACCAGCTTATTTTCCATCCCTTTAGGCCCCCGAAGAGATCCTCCTCAGTTGTTATTAGGCTTGCCCTTAGCATTTGGCGACACAGATTCATCATTTAGTACGCTGGAGATTTTTGTTACTCAAATTCCATTTTTCTACTATAGACAAGAACAAACCTTGACCTACGAAGTAGATGCAGAAGGAAGTTTAACGACTCCTTTAGGTACTTTTGAAACGCTGAGAGTAAAAAGCGATTTTATTAGAGAGGATAGCATTGTCATTGGAGATACTACTTTGATACTAGCTTCTCCTCCCAGAAGTTTATATCAGTGGTGGGGAAAAGATGGGAAGGTGCCTCTGTTAGAAATCAATACATTTGAATTGTTTAGTCAGGAGCCAAGTATCTCTCGAATTTCTTATCAGGATACGCTTATTAATGTTGCTACTTCCTCAAGAGAACTTATCTCTAAAGAGGGAAAATTGTATCCTAATCCAGCGGTAGATGAAGTAAGATTATCATTTTCTTCTACTATCCTTCAACGAGGGGAATTGACTATATCTGATATACATGGAAGAATCGTTATTCAATATCAATTGAATGGTTTTGATTCCCTAATACCACTTCATCACTTGCCTTCGGGCATTTATGCCATAAAAGTAAAAGAAGGAAATGAAATTTATTCTGGAAAATTAATGATCAGCCGGGATTAAGAAGATTGATGGAAGTACTCAGGAACTGGCTTTCAATCTTTCTGCATTCTCAGCGATTCTGAGTTGTTCTATAAATTCTTCGAGTTCTCCATCCAGAACGCCCGATAAATTATATACGGTCAAGCTTATGCGGTGATCAGTTACTCTTCCTTGCGGGAAGTTATAAGTTCTGATTTTAGCACTTCTATCTCCGGTAGATACCATAGATTTTCTAAGTGCTGCCTCTTCACTCTTACGTTTAGCTATTTCCATATCATAAATTCTCGTGCGAAGAATTCTCATAGCTTTTTCTCTATTTTTAATCTGGGACTTTTCATCTTGCATAGAAACGACGATCCCTGTCGGAATATGTGTTAACCTTACCGCTGAATAGGTAGTATTTACTGACTGCCCTCCCGGTCCTGAAGCACAGAAAGTTTCATCTTTTACGTCAGATGGATTAATGTCAACTTCAAATTCCTCTGCTTCAGGCATAACGGCTACCGTTGCTGCTGAAGTATGAATTCTTCCTTGAGATTCTGTGCTAGGAACTCTTTGTACTCGATGAACTCCACTTTCAAACTTCATAACAGCATAAGCATCCTCACCACTAATGGAGGCTACGATCTCTTTGTATCCACCGGAAGTACCTTCCTGAAATCCTGAAATCTCCATTTTTAGACCAACTTTTTCGCAGAATTTTTGGTACATACGGAAAAGGTCTCCTGCAAATAATGCTGCTTCATCCCCACCTGTTCCAGCTCTAATTTCCAGAATCACATTTTTACTATCATCGGGATCCTTAGGAATCATGAGCAATTTTATCTCTTCCTCTAATTCCTGGACTTTTGGTTCTAATTCACTTAATTCTTCTTTGGCTAATTCTAACAATTCCGCATCATTCTCTTCGCGAAGAATAAGTTTATTATTTTCAATATTACTCAGTACTTCTCGATATTCAGTTGATTTCTTGACAAATTTTTCCAGATCCTTATACTCTATAGAAAGCTCTTTATATTTCTTTCTATCAGTCATTACCTCAGGATCTACAATCTTTTGCTTTACTTCTTCAAATCTCGTCTCGAATTGCACTAATTTATCCAGCATCTTTTCCTTCTATCTTTATTCTTTAAAATTGTACAATAATACGGCATTTTCCTGCAACAAGTAAATAAATTGTCTGTTGATATAAAGGTCTTTTACAGGTTTTGTATCAGGAAAATGGAATTCTTTAGAAGATTGATCGATTAAATAATGAATACTCATGGAATGTTCATTAAAACAGATAAGAAATTTTTCAAATAAATGAAAGGCCTTCCACCTAATGGATGTTTCGGGTTTAATACTGTATTGGAAGATGCCAAAATTATTATAAACCATTAATTGTTGGCTGGAGGTATCACTGACAAAAACAAAATTATCTGAAGAAGCTTGAATGTCAACCGGATGATACAAACTTCCTTCTCCATAATCAGTTCCACCAAAAGATATTTCTATTTCACCGAATACATTTGTCTTAGATATTCTGTTGTCCAATTGGTTTAGAACAAATATTTCTCCTGCAAGATTTAGACAGAAGCTTTGAGGAAATACATCCTGTTGGTCAATGAATCTATCTATAGAAGTATTTAATTCCAGAAAATCCATCTCCCTGATTAATTGAAAATTGGTATTGAGTAAGATAATTCTTCTGGCAACATCATCGAGAACGTAAAGACTTTGACGATTATCCGAAGATATTTTCACAGGATTAGACAGACCTTCTTCTCTTTGGCTTTGGCCTCCAATAAATATGCTAGAATCGTACCGGGTAATGGATAAATATTTATATATGCTTTGATAGGTATTGCTGAGCAGATAAATATTTCCCTCATTATCTACTTCTATTTGATCAGAGGAGGAAATATGGTCAAGAATAAAATGAGGAGGGGAATTAAATATAGAATCCAACGATTGGGCCAGCACCGAGGGATTGGAAAAGAATAGACAACACCATAAGATGGGGACAAAACTGGATTTATGATACAAAATCTTCAATGGGAAAATATTTTAAGGATGCGCCTTTCTCATCTACTTCTAAATATGAGTAATAGGTCACCCAATCTCCTAAAATAAACACCTTTGATTCAGACCCATTCAACTCATTTTCATATAATATATGACGATGACCAAAAATAAAATAATCGATTTCTGGCTTTTCCTTCGATACATCCCTGGCGAATATATTTAGTCTTTCACTTTCGTGGGATACAGGAGGGGTAAGGTGAGTATGTTTCGGTCGATGTTTATCATTTTGCTTTCTACTTATTCCTGAAAGCCTGTTAGCCATACCAATTCCCACATCTGGATGAAGAAACTTAATGAAAAACTTTGTGATCGATGAGGTGAGTAATTTTTTCAAAAATTTATATCCATAGTCTCCTTTTCCCAATCCATCCCCGTGTGCAACGTAAAACTGCTTATTAAAAAAAGAGAATATGGTAGGTCGATCATGAATGGTAGCTCCCAGTTGTTCTGATAAATAAGATCCTAACCATAAATCATGGTTACCTGCAAACAGATGAACCTTAATACCTAGATCGTTAAACTCAGCTAATTTGCCTAAAATTCTAATATATCCTTTAGGAACCGCGTGCTTGTATTCGAACCAAAAATCAAATATATCCCCTACTAAAAATAATTCTCCCACTTCTGGCTTGATAGATTCTAACCAGTCGACAAAGTATTTTTCACGTTCCAGGCTTTTTACCTTATCAGGGGCTCCCAAGTGTAAATCTGAGACGAAATAGATCTTTTGACCTTCCTTCAAAACTGAACAAATAAAAGGTAATTAGTTGCTAAAATAAGAGCAAAGTAAAAAAAAGAATCGGATATCCTCATTGTAAATAAGAATATCCGAAAATTTATAAATTTTTAATCAATTCAATTAAGCTGCTTGATCATCTTGATCCTGATCTTTTTTATTTGATGCGTCTGGCTGAGAATCATTAGCTGGTTTATCGACCCCATTACTATGAGGATGATCATTTAATGATGTATTGGATACCTCTGTTGCCTGATCTGTAGTTGCATCCTGATCTGACTCAGCTTGTTCTTCAACAGATGGCTCGTCGAATGGCCGTAATCCTATCAGCCTTTCCATATCATCTTTAAACAACACCTCATTTTCAAGTAGTTCGTGAGCGATGATATTTAATTCTTCACGTTTTTCGATTAACAGTTTTATCGTTCTTTCGTAGACAAAATCTACTAATTTTCTCGCCTCTTCATCTATAGTTTGGGCGGTAGCTTCAGAATAGGGCCTGGTGAAATTATACTCATCACTTTTATTTACAAAAGAGAATAATCCCACTTTTTTGTTCATCCCATAAGTACGAATCATAGCATAGGATGTATCTGTGATTCGCTGAAGATCATTTTGCGCACCAGTAGATACGTATTCCTCTCCAAAGACTATTTCTTCTGCAGCTCTTCCTCCAAGCATCATACACATACTATCAATTAACTCACTGTAAGTATGCAAATACTGCTCTTTAGGTAAATATTGTGCATATCCTAAAGCAGCAATCCCTCTTGGAACAATAGAGACTTTTACCAAAGGATGCGCGTGCTTTAAAAACCATCCTGAGATCGCATGGCCAGCTTCATGATAGGCAACAATTTTCTTTTCTTCCTGAGAAATGATTTTACTTTTCTTCTCTAATCCACCTATCACTCGATCGATGGCATCCTGAAAGTCGTCCATCTCAACCGCCTTTTTATTTTTACGAGCGGCTATCAGCGCAGCTTCATTACATACATTCATGATATCTGCACCTACAAATCCTGGGGTTTGGAAGGCTAAGCGCTGAACATCTACCTTGGTAGAGAGTGTTAGCTTTTTCAAGTGAACCTTGAAAATAGCTTCTCTTCCTTTTATATCAGGCCTGTCTACCGCTATCTGTCGATCAAATCTCCCAGCACGTAGTAATGCAGGATCAAGTACATCGGGCCTGTTAGTAGCGGCCATGATAATAACTCCTGTATCACTATTAAATCCATCCATTTCTACTAATAGCTGGTTCAATGTATTCTCTCGCTCATCATTTCCTCCTGTAATGTTAACCCTTCCTCTACTTCTTCCTACCGCATCAATTTCATCTATAAATACTATACAAGGAGCTTTTTCTTTAGCTTGTTTAAAAAGATCCCTTACTCGTGCAGCGCCCACACCAACAAACATTTCTACAAAATCAGAACCACTTAATGAGAAGAAAGGTACTTTTGCTTCCCCGGCGACTGCTTTAGCTAACAACGTTTTACCAGTTCCCGGAGGGCCTACTAATAATACTCCTTTGGGAATATGTCCTCCTAACTTGGTAAACTTTTGCGGGTTCTTTAAGAATTCGACTACTTCCTGTACCTCTTCTTTTGCTTCATCCAGACCTGCTACATCATTAAATGTGACATTTACCTTATTTTCTTTATCATATAGACTGGCTCTACTTTTTCCAATATTAAAAATTTGACCACCTGCTCCACCAGCACCTACTCTTCTCATGAAGAAGAACCATAATGCTATCAGTACAGCAATGGGAATTAATATTTGAATAATGGCACTGTAGTCAAATTTTTCTTTTACTTCATATCTGATATTATTTTCGAATAGAAAGCGCTCAAAATTTTCTGCGGAATTCACTTTGAAATAGGCATCTGCTACCTCTCCTCCAAGCTGGTTTTGGTCAGATTCAGAATCATCCTCCTTGAGGTAGACTTCCACTTCTGTACCATTAATTACTACCACTTTTTCTAATTTCCCCTCCTTCCATATATTTTTAAAATCTTCGAAAAGAATTTCTTTCTTATCACCGCTTCCACCAAGAAAAAGAGACCCAATAATGAAGAAGGCGAGTACTACTGCATATATCCAATAAATATTGTTATTATTCTTTGGACTCTTTTTGCGATCGGTCTTGTTTAAATCTGCCATATAGTTTTTACTTCAACTGAGAGTCAACAAGCAAACACATACAAAGTTGACTGTCCATACTCATTATTCAAAAATACACTTTAATGCACTTATCCCCAACTTATTCATTAGCTAAAGTGGATAGATATAGAGTATTATTTTTGAACAGCTTACTTTCAGATTTGCTTGAAATTAGATAAGTATTAACACTAACGTAAGGTATACGCAATATATTGATCTTTGTTAATATGATTAAAGGCAATATATTAACGAAAATAAGAATGCAAATTAATACAATATGAGAAACAAAAGAAATAAATAGCCATAAGAATATGGGCTAAATAGTCTCTACATGTTGGGGCATAATATCTGTCCTTCGTCTCCACGAAATTTCAATTTCTCCTCTTTTTTTTCCTAACTTGGATGTAGTATACTCAAAATAAATCTAATAGAACTTAGGGATAATTTTCTCATGAATCATCAGCTCGGGATAACAATTTAATTGCATCTATTTTAGAAATTGAATTATGGCGGAGAATAACAGCGAGAACATTGCTCAGGTAATGATGGAGTTGCTGAAAGAGAGAGGGGTCAATAAGAGTATTTGTCCTTCAGAAGTAGCAAAAAACTGTTTTGAGGAAGATTGGCGAGAAAAAATGGAGGCCGTGAGAGAAGTGGCCCGGAAGTTAGAGGAGGAGGGAAAAGCGGTTATCACTCAAAAGGGAAAAAAAGTAAACCTTTCAAAGATCAAGGGTCCGATTAGAATTACTTTGGCAAATGCATAAACATCGAAGGAATGTGTGGAAGATATACATTGACTCAAGTTCCAGATGTAGAGAAAATCATCCATCCAGAGGAAGCTGAGATTATGTTATCTGCTCGGTATAATATAGCCCCTTCCCAATATTGTCCTGTGATCCCTCAAGATGATCCTGAACATATTCACTTTTATCGCTGGGGGCTCATCCCTCATTGGGCCAAATCGAAAAGCATAGGTTATAAAATGATCAACGCCAGGTCAGAAACCATAGAGCAAAAACCTGCTTTTCGGAATGCTGTTAAGAAAAGGAGATGTTTAGTGTTAGCCGACGGATTTTATGAATGGAAAAAGACGAATGGAAACAAACAACCCATGCGTATTAGTCTTAAAAGTGAAGAGCTTTTCTCCTTTGCCGGGATAAGTGAAGTATGGTATGAAAATGGAACTCAGAAAATCGAGTCATTTACGATCATTACCACCTCACCTAATTCCCTTATGGAATCTATTCACGATCGTATGCCTGTCATATTGTCCAAAGAGGCAGAGATATGGTGGTTAAATCCTCACTTGACGGAATCTGATCGAAAAGCGTTAATGGTTCCTTATGATGCTAATGAAATGAAGGCTTATTCGGTACATCCTGCAGTAGGGAATGTGAGAAATGATTCTCCAGAATTAATCAAACCGTATAATGGCTTGGATTTATTTTCTAATCAATCTTTATAACAAAAGGATTCCCTTTATATGATAAAGCGATTAAAAAATTATAAAAAGCCTAGTTCCAATTTTGCCTCTTCACTCATCATATCCTGTGACCACGGTGGATCAAACGTTAATTCTACAGTAACACTATTAATTCCTTCCACAGAAGAAGCCTTTTGTTTTACTTCTTCGGGAAGTAATTCGGCTGCCGGACACGCAGGTGCAGTAAGAGTCATAGTCACATGAGCCTCTCCTTCGCCTTCCACCTTGACTTCATATATCAACCCCAATTCGTAGATATTTACAGGAATCTCAGGGTCGAATATAGTCTTTAATTGTTCGGTGATTTGTTCTTTTAGTTCAAATGAATCCATATGTGTGTGCTAAGCTTGTTTGGCCTTCATTGCCAAGGCATAGTATTTCATTTGTTTGATCATAGCATTTAAGCCGTTTGATCTGTTGGGAGATAGATGCTCTCTAATCCCAATATGATCTATAAAAGCCAGGTCTGCTTCAATAATTTTATCTGCAGGTTGATTGGAAAGAACTCTTAGCAGCAAAGCAATTAAGCCTTTCGTAATAACTGCATCGCTGTCTGCCTGATATGTTACCAGGTCAGCGTCTTTATCTGCCACCAGCCATACTTTCGATTGACATCCTCTCACAATGTTATCCTCCGTCTTATGCTTTTCTGCCAGAGGAGCCAATTCATTTCCCATATCAATGATATGCTGATATTTATCCATCCAATCATCAAATAATTCAAATTCTCCGACGATTTCTTCTTCAATATCTTGCATATGTTCGTATTGCATCCTTTTATAGTATGAACTATATATGATAAATAGTAAAAAGGTGGGTTCTAAACCCACCTAATTCATAAAACCTTAAACACATTTATTAACTTAATGTGTCTAATACTATACTTTGAAGTCATATTTTTGTTTAACATAAATTAATAAATAGTTAAACAAGACACTACTCAAACATTTTTCTCCCTATGTCAATCGCATCTATGAGTCTATCGATTTCCTCTAATGTGTTGTAAAAGGCGAAAGATGCTCGCATAGTTCCTGGAATAGAGTAATAATCCATCAGTGGTTGCGTACAGTGATGTCCTGTTCGTAGGGCAATCCCATGTCTATCCAAAATAGTTCCAAGATCATATGGGTGGATATGACCGATGAGAAAGGAAATCACTCCTGCCTTATGTTTAGCTGTACCAATGATCCTAACCCCTCTGACCTCCTCCATTCTTTGAGTTCCGTATGCCAATAATTCGGATTCATAGGCAGAAATTTGATCATAGCCGATTTGATTAATGTACTCTATTGCCGCACCTAACCCGATACTTCCTGCAATATTCGGGGTTCCTGCTTCAAATTTATGAGGTAGCGTATTAAATGTCGTTTTTTCGAAAGTTACCCGATCTATCATATCTCCCCCTCCCATAAAAGGGGGCATTTCTTCCAACCATTTTTCCTTGCCGTACAAAATGCCTATTCCCGTAGGTCCAAACATTTTATGAGAGGAAAAAGTATAAAAATCACAGTCTAATTCCTGTACATCTACTTTCATATGAGGTACAGCTTGAGCACCATCTAGCAACACCGGAATATTTCTTTCATGTGCTATGGTAATCATCTCTTTTACCGGATTAATTGTACCCAATGTATTAGAAACATGAAGGGTCGCCACTAATCGCGTTTTTTCATTCAGCAGGTGGGTATATTCTTCCAAATTAATTTCTCCTGCCTCATTGATAGGTATAATTTGTAGTTTAGCACCTATATTCTCACACAGAATTTGCCATGGAACTATATTGGAATGATGTTCCATGGTAGAAATAAGGATTTCATCTCCTTGTGAGATGAACTTCCTACCAAAAGACTGTGCTACCAGATTGATTCCCTCAGTAGTTCCTTTGACAAATATGATTTCATGCTCTTCTTTTGCATGAATCAGTTCTTGAGCTAATTTTCTGGTATGTTCATATGCTTCAGTAGCTACCTGGCTCAAATAATGTACTCCTCTGTGAACATTGCTGTTTTCTACTTCATAATATCGCTGAATTCTATTTATTACCTGTTTAGGCTTTTGAGAAGTTGCAGCATTATCAAAATACACCAATGGCTTTCCATAAACCGTTTGTTGTAAGGATGGAAAATCTTGCCTGATGTTCTGAACGTCAAAGGAGGTTAAGGATGTAATATGTTCAATATTTGCATTTTTCATAATTACTGGCTTAGAGAAAGCGATTTGATATCAATTCTGTAAGGTAGTTTCTTACCGGCTCGAGAGAAATGCTTTCCGTCACTTCAGTCGCAAAGGCAAAAATGAGTAGCATCTTTGCATCATCTTCTTTAATACCTCTCGCTCTCAGATAGAACATAGCATCTTTATCAATTCTTCCCGTAGTGGCTCCGTGACTACACTTCACGTCATCTGCATATATTTCCAGTTGTGGTTTTGTAAAGATTCTGGCATTATCGGAAAGTAAAATGTTTCTATTGGACTGAAAGGCATTGGTTTTCTGAGCGTGAGGATGCACGTGAATTCTCCCGTTGAATACGCCTGTAGCGCTTTCATTTAATATTCCTTTATATAATTCATTACTAAAGCAATGTGGCACAGCATGATCTACCTGGGTAAAATTATCTGTGTGCTGAAATTGATCCAATAGATAGGTTCCCATCAGATGCGCTTCTCCATTCTCACCTTGTAAATGGATATGAAGGTTATTTCTGTTCAACTTCCCACCTAAGGTGATAGTATGTATCTTGAAATAAGCATTTTGCTCAACTTTTGCTTCCGTCATATCAATTTGGGAAGCATTACCTTCTGTGAGTTGAAGCTTTACATATTCCAGATGGGCATTTTCCTCCACGTGAATTTCTGTACCAACAATTCTAAGACTAGATGTCTCTTTAAGTCCTGTGGTATGGAAACTTTCTAATAGGGTAAGTTGAGAACTTTTGCCAGCTATAAACAGATTCCTGTGTTGGAGACTGATATCAGTTTCCTCTTGGTCAATGATATGTAGCAGATGGATGGGATGGGTAGCTTTATGGTTGTTTGCAGCCTGAATCCATACCCCTTCATGTGTATATGCTGTATTGATAGCCGAAAAAATATCATTGTCAGGCTGAATGAGGGTACCATAGTACTCTTCCAGCTTATGGCTGTCATTATTCTCCATTTGGCTTAAAGGACGGATAGTCAACTTATCCTTATTGTATTTGATACTGGAAAGATGTTCCTGGAATATACCATTAACAAATACGAGTTGATCTGCTTTCAGCTCGGGTATGGAGAAAGCCACAGGATCTATATGTTGCTTTTTTACTGTAGTCGCAGGATGATAAGTTGGCTGGAGGATATCTTTCAAGGTAGTATATTTCCACGCCTCCCACCTGGTCGTTGGAACTCCTAAATTATCTATAGCGTTAAGGGCTACATTTCTGGCATGAATCCCTTGATTAAACACCTTTTCGTCCGATATATGAAAACTTTGTATTAAACGATCTTTAGTTTGATCTTTTTTATTTGCTACAGGATGAGATGTCATAATAATTGTTAGTTAGCTGATTAAGCTACGATTTCTTTTACCCAGTCATACCCTTTCTCTTCCAACTCGTAAGCAAGTTCTTTATTTCCAGATTTTACGATTTTTCCCTGATACATCACGTGGACAACATCAGGCACTATATAATCGAGTAATCGTTGGTAGTGAGTAATGACGAGAAAAGAGTTGTTTTCCGTACGAAGTTGATTAACAGCATTGGACACAATCCTTAATGCATCAATATCCAATCCTGAGTCAGTTTCATCGAGAATAGATAATTTGGGGTTTAACATAGCCAGTTGAAAAATTTCGTTGCGCTTTTTCTCCCCTCCAGAAAAGCCTTCATTCACTGATCTTTTGGTTAATTTCTGATCTAATTCTACAATTGCTTTCTTCTCGTTCATCATCTTTAAAAAAGCACCGGCACTCAAAGGGTCTTCTCCTCTATATTCTCTAATAGCGTTAATAGAGGTTCGCATAAAGTTGGTCATACTGACTCCGGGAATCTCTACGGGATATTGGAACGCCAAAAAAACACCTTCTCCGGCTCTTTCATCCGGTTCCATATCTAACAAATCCTTCCCTTCAAAAAGTACTTCTCCTCCTTCTACTTCATATTCTTCTTTCCCTGCTAATACGGAAGCTAATGTACTTTTCCCTGAGCCATTTGGACCCATAATGGCGTGAACCTCACCTGGATTAATTTTAAGATTGAGTCCATTTAAAATGATTTTACCTTCTACAGAGGCAGTTAGGTTTGATATATTGAGCATAAAAATTAAGTAGTAATGGTTAATTAAAGTCAGTTAGAAAAATATGTCATTATCCTACGCTACCTTCCAGACTAATGGAAAGCAACTTCTGAGCCTCTACAGCGAATTCCATCGGTAGCTGTTTGAGAACTTCCTTTGCATATCCGTTTACGATTAATCCTACTGCTTTTTCGGTATCTATTCCTCTTTGATTACAATAAAAAATTTGATCTTCTCCAATTTTGGAGGTAGTAGCTTCATGTTCTACTGTACCTGTAGTATTACCTACTTCTATGTAGGGGAACGTATGGGCACCACATTGATCTCCTACAAGTAAAGAATCGCACTGAGAGAAGTTTCTTGCATTTTCAGCTCCTTTCATAATTTTCACTAGTCCTCGATAGCTATTATTACTGAATCCAGCTGAGATTCCTTTTGAAACAATGATACTTCTGGTGTTTTTTCCAATATGTGTCATCTTTGTTCCCGTATCAGCTTGTTGTTTTCCATTTGTAACAGCTACAGAATAGAATTCTCCTTCAGAATAATCCCCTTTCAAGATGACGCTAGGATATTTCCAGGTAATTGCTGATCCAGTTTCAACTTGGGTCCATGAAATTTTGGAGTGATCTCCTTCACATATTCCTCTTTTAGTTACGAAATTGTAGATCCCTCCCTTTCCTGTTACCGGATCTCCGGGATACCAATTTTGTACGGTGGAATACTTTATTTCTGCTCCTTTTTTAGCTACTAATTCTACTACTGCAGCATGGAGCTGATTTTCATCTCTCATGGGTGCTGTACAACCCTCCAGGTAACTCACATAACTATCATCTTCAGCTACAATTAAGGTGCGCTCAAACTGGCCGGTGTTCTGTTCATTTATTCTAAAGTAAGTGGATAGTTCCATAGGGCAACGTACCCCCTTGGGAATATATACAAAGGAACCATCAGTGAAGACGGCTGCGTTTAGCGCTGCAAAATAGTTATCGGTATAGGGAACTACTTTTCCCATGTATGTTCTCACAAGTTCTGGATAGTCTTGAATAGCTTCGCTGAAAGAACAAAAGATAATCCCCTGTTCGGCTAATTTTTCTTTGTAAGTAGTTTTGATAGACACACTATCTATTACAGCATCTACAGCTACTCCCGACAAGCGTTTTTGCTCTTCTAGAGGAATTCCCAATTTTTCAAAGGTTTTTAGTAATTCCGGATCGACCTCATCCAGGCTATCTAGCTTAGGGCGCTTCTTAGGAGCCGCATAATAGTATATATTTTGATAATCAATTTTAGGGTAGTCAACATGAGCCCAGGTAGGCTCTTTCATTTTCTGCCAGTGGGAAAATGCCCTCAAGCGATATTCCAGCATAAATTCAGGTTCATTTTTTTTAGCCGAAATAAACCTAATGATATCCTCATTAAGCCCTTTTGGAGCTTTCTCAGACTCTACTGGAGTTACGAATCCATATTTATATTTTTGACCTGTGACTTCCTGAATGATCTTTTCATCCTCACTTAATTCTATAACCGGTGCTAATTTGTCTTCTATCATGATACTGTCTTTATTTAGACTTATTCTAAGTTAGAAACGAAAATAAAATGCGTATTGTTTAGAAACTCCTACGCATTAATTTCTGTTGGAAAATGGTAAATCTTTTTCCTATTTAGACTCATCTTAAATATTATTCAATAATATAGACTTTCGGATAAACTCACAATTATTATTACCAAAAAATAAGTAGATATTATATCTCAGTAGCTACTTAATGTTTGGTATATTTTCATATCGATATAAATTTTTCAAATTATTTGCAAGGAAGGATAAATCTCTTCATATTTGATAAGAGAGTTTTGCGATTATGTTAATCAGTTTTGGAAGAAATATCGTGATTAGTTTATCTCTAGTAGTCAGTCTAGTGATTTTAAGGCTTATTACTTAGAGATTGGCTTACTAATATATTTTCTGAAGGCCATTCTCAGTAAAGGAGAATGGCTTTCCTGTTATACAAAAGAGAATGAATAGCATGTATTTCCAGGCAGACACGGTAATATTTTTAGATGGAGCTTTCATCAAAGCTTCGGAATCTTTCCCTACTGTATTTTCTCAAACTCTTCATTACGGCAATGGCGTTTTTGAAGGGCTTCGCGCTTATGAAACCAACGATGGTGTGCGGTTATTTAAACCTAAAGCTCACTTTGAAAGGTTGAAGTATTCTGCCAGTAAAGTTCATTTATCCGTCGAATATTCTGTCGATCAAATGATCGCTTTTACTTATGAACTATTGAAAACTAATCAGTTGACAGAAGCTTACATTCGACCTCTTATTTTTGCCGGCGAATCCCTGGAGCTTACTACCTCTTCAACCTCTCACTTTTTAATTGCTGCCTGGTTTTGGAAAAGGATATTGGGAAAACAGCCTATTGACGTAATGATTTCTTCTTACAAGCGGCCCAATGCCAGTGAAATTTATATTGATGCCAAGGTTTGTGGGCACTATGTGCATGCTGTTCTTGCTGCTACTGAAGCAAAACAGAAAGGCTATGCAGATGCCATTATGTTAGATGGAAATGATTATGTGGCAGGAGGTTCAGGAACCAATCTCTTCATAGAGAAAAACGAAGTATTATACACGCCTCCTCCTGGCCAAATATTAGAGGGAATTACGCGGACAACGATCATAGAGATAGCTAAAGGAATGGGCATAGAGGTACAGGAAAAATTATTTTCTCCAGAATTTATCCTGGATGCTGACAGTGCATTCCTTACTGGAACAGCAGCAGAGGTGGTACCTATAGCCTCTATTGAAAATTGTCCTATGAAAATGCAATGGGAGGATACCTTGGGCTTTATGCTGTCCAGGCAATATACCAAACTTGTAACTTCAAGTGATCGATACGATTACACCTTGATTTAGTCAACAACTCGCTGAAGTATATATCAACAGATGAATTTGAATAAATATAGCAGAAGGATTACACAAGATGACACTCAGCCAGCTTCACAGGCAATGCTGTATGGGCTGGGGCTTAGTGAAGAGGATTTAACAAAGCCTCAAATTGGCATAGTCAGTACAGGTTATGATGGGAATACTTGTAATATGCATCTGAATGACTTAGCTGAAGAGGTAAAGGCAGGAATGGGGGATAAGGATTTATTAGGGCTTATTTTTCATACCATAGGAGTGAGCGACGGAATGTCCATGGGAACTACGGGAATGAGATACTCCCTTCCTTCAAGAGATATTATTGCGGATTCTATCGAAACGGTTGTTGAAGCTCAATGGTATGATGGAGTGGTTGCTATTATGGGGTGTGATAAAAATATGCCTGGAGCTATGCTGGCTTTAGGGAGATTAAATCGTCCTTCTATATTAGTGTATGGCGGAACGATTGCCAGTGGATCTTATCAAGGAGAAAAACTTAATATAGTTTCAGCCTTTGAGGCGTGGGGGAAGAAGACGACGAATCAAATTACGGCAGAAGAATTTAAAGCCATTATCAAACGCGCTTGTCCGGGGGCGGGCGCTTGTGGAGGAATGTATACGGCAAATACGATGGCCTCTGCTATAGAAGCCTTAGGGATGAGCCTTCCGTACAGCTCTTCTTATCCTGCAGTAAGTAAGGAGAAATTGGCCGAGTGTCAAGGAGTAAGTGAACATATGCATCGGCTGTTGGAAATGGATCTTAAACCCAGGGATATTATGACCCGGGATGCGTTTCTGAATGCTCTTACCATCATCATTGCACTGGGAGGATCTACTAATGCGGTATTACATATGATTGCTATGGCCAGAGCTGTGGAGGTAAACATATCTTTAGCGGATTTTCAGCAAATTAGTGATAAGACTCCTGTATTGGCAGATATGAAACCCAGCGGGAAATATTTAATGGAGGATTTACATCAGGTGGGTGGTACTCCAGCTGTCATGAAGTTATTATTGGAAAAAGGGTATCTCAAAGGTGAATGTATGACGGTTACCGGCAAGACGTTAGCGGAGAATGTTTCGAAAATATCCTCTCTTGCAGACGGCCAGGAAGTGATTTTACCATTGGAACAACCGATCAAAAAAAGTGGACATTTGCAGATACTATATGGTAATCTGGCTCCTAAAGGTAGTGTTGCAAAGATAAGCGGTAAGGAGGGAGAGTTTTTTAAAGGATCTGCACGGGTATTTGATGGAGAATCTGCTGCTAATGAAGCCATCCAACAAGGATCTATTCAGAAAGGGGACGTGGTAGTTATCAGATATGCTGGACCCAAGGGAGGTCCTGGTATGCCTGAAATGCTCAAACCTACCAGTGCAATCATGGGGCAAGGATTGGGAAAAGAGGTGGCTTTGATCACTGATGGCAGGTTTTCAGGAGGAACTCACGGATTTGTCGTGGGGCATATTACTCCTGAGGCTCAGGTGGGTGGAACCATTGCGTTGCTGGAAGATGGAGACGAAATTTTAATAGATGCAGTACATAATAAGATAGAAGTGAAGTTAACTGAGGAAGAACTTTTAGCTCGACGAGAAAAATGGACTCCTAAACCGACCCCAGTAAAAAGAGGTCTTTTGTTTAAATATTATCACAGCGTTTCAACCGCATCAGAAGGTTGTGTTACAGATGAATACTAACTAATACTAATTCAAAACAAAACGTATGGCAATAGCAACAGACACCACGGCGCAGTCGCCACGAGAGGTGAATACTAAACGGATAGTAACCGGGGCGGAGGCAGTCATTCTTTCCTTACTTGAAGAGGGAGTAGATTTGATGTTTGGGTATCCCGGTGGAGCAATTATGCCTGTATATGACGCTTTGTATCATTATCAGGATCAAATTAGCCATATTTTAGTCAGACATGAACAAGGAGCAGTTCATGCTGCACAAGGATATGCGAGGGTAACGAAAAAGACAGGTGTCTGTATAGTAACTTCTGGACCTGGAGCTACCAATTTGGTTACCGGTATTGCTGATGCTCAGATTGATTCTACCCCATTGGTGTGTATTTCAGGACAGGTTCCTAAACATCTTTTAGGTACAGATGCATTTCAGGAAACGGATGTGATAGGGATAACAATGCCCATTACGAAATGGAATGTACAGGTTACCAAAGCTGAGGATATTCCCAGGGCTATAGCTAAAGCATTTTACATAGCCAATTCGGGGAGACCTGGGCCTGTAGTTGTGGACATCTGTAAAAATGCAGAAGTAGAAACTTTTGAGTTTGCCTACGAGAAATGCAAAGGAATTAGAAGCTATATCCCTATTCCTAAAACTGATCCCAAAGCGCTTGAGCAGGCAGCAGCTATTATTAATCAAGCTCAAAAACCCTTTCTGCTGGCAGGGCACGGAATTCTTATTTCTGAAGCTCAGGAAGAACTGAAAGCTTTTGTGGAAAAAACGGGTATTCCTGTAGGATCTACTTTACAGGGACTCTCTGCCCTCCCTTCCGATCATCCTTTGTTTATGGGGATGTTAGGTATGCATGGTAACTATGGGCCGAACATCAAAACCAATGAATGCGATGTGCTGATAGCTGTGGGAATGCGTTTTGATGACCGAGTGACCGGAGATGTCAGTAGATATGCAAAGCAGGCTAAAGTCATTCACATTGAAATAGATAAAGCTGAGATTAATAAAAACGTGAAAGTGGATGCTCCTTTACTGGGAGATGCAAAAGCCGTATTGAAAGCGCTTTTGCCTAAAGTAGAAGAAAAGACATACCCAAAGTGGATCGCTGAGTTTCATCATTGTGATCAAATAGAGCAAGAAAAAGTTATCAAGCATGACATTCATCCTCAAGAGGGGCAGATTCGGATGGGAGAAGTGGTTCATCTGCTTTCAGAACTTACGAATGGACAGGCAATCATAGTAGCGGATGTTGGGCAACATCAAATGGCTGCTGCCAGATATTATCAATATCTTTCTAATGATAGTTGGGTATCATCAGGTGGGTTGGGTACGATGGGATTCGCTCTGCCAGCGGCTTTTGGGGCAAAAATCGCCCAACCGGAACGCGAAGTGATTGCTGTGATAGGAGATGGAGCCTTTCAAATGACCTTGCAAGAATTAGGCTGTTTATCTCAATATGGTGTAGCGGTTAAGGTAGTTGTGTTGAATAACAATTTCCTTGGAATGGTAAGGCAATGGCAGGAACTATTCTTCGATAGAAGATATTCATTTACAGAATTAACCAATCCGGATTTTGTGAAAATTTCTGAAGGATTTGGTGTTCCGGCTAAGCGAGTGATGGAGAGAGGTGAACTGAAAAAATCCCTTCAGAGTATGTTAGCGTATCAAGGCCCATACACCTTAGATATTGTAGTAGAAAAGGAGGCGAATATTTTTCCTATGGTACCCTCTGGAGCTAGTGTTTCGGAAATTATTTTAGAACCCAACCCTTAACAACATTGCCTCATGGAAAATAATAATCACAAAGAAGAAAAGTCTTATACAATCTCAATATTTACTGAAAATATTCCGGGATTACTTCATCGGATCACAACAGTATTTACTAAAAGAAGCATTAATCTCGATAGCTTTACTGCTTCCGAATCAGAAGTGGAGGGCATTTATCGCTTTACTATCGTTATTAATGCTACCCATGAACAAACAGTGAAGTTGGTAAAACAAATTGATAGAATGGTGGGCGTGTTTAATGCGTTCATGCACCACGAAGAAGATGTAGTACATCAGGAAGTAGCTCTGTATAAGATGCCAACCCATTCTCTCATCAATGGAAAGATCGAGGAGATCATCCGTGATCATGGAGCGAGGATATTGTCTGTTGAGCCTGATTATCTGGTGATTGAAAAGACAGGAAGGCATAGGGAAACACAAGTATTACTCAAGGAACTCAAGCCTTATGGCGTATTAGAATTTGTTCGCTCAGGCTTAGTGGCAGTGATGAAACGCAATTATAACTTGGAAAAGTATATGCAGGCAGGCGCAAAAGCGTTTGATGCTTAGTCTTTATTTTATCGTTAAATTTTACATCCATTTTTTACAATCCTAAAGAAATTTTACATATGGCAACGATCAATTTTGGAGGTGTTCATGAGGAGGTGGTTACAAGAGATGAATTTTCTCTGGAAAAGGCATTATCTATTTTACAAGAAGAAACTATTGCAGTTATCGGGTATGGAGTTCAAGGGCCAGGACAAGCATTAAACCTGAGAGACAATGGCTTTAATGTGATTGTCGGACAGAGGAAACCCTCTAAGTCTTTCGATAAAGCAGTAGAAGATGGATGGGTTGAAGGGGAGAATTTATTTAATATTGAAGAGGCTTGTGAAAGAGGTACGATCATTTGTAATCTGTTATCCGATGCGGGTCAAATCCAATGTTGGCCTACCATAAAAGAACGTCTATCACCTGGTAAGGCGCTATATTTTTCGCACGGATTCGGTATTACCTACAATGATCAGACAGGCATCATCCCTCCGAAGGATGTCGATGTCTTTTTAGTAGCTCCAAAGGGTTCAGGAACGACATTGAGAAGAATGTTTCTCAAAGGACAAGGCCTTAATTCCAGTTATGCTATTCACCAGGATGCTACTGAGCAGGCCAAAGAAAAAGTACAGGCCCTTGGAATTGGGATTGGTTCTGGATATTTATTTGAAACTACTTTTAAAAAAGAGGTATTCAGTGATTTGACAGGAGAAAGAGGCATTTTAATGGGAGCCTTAGCTGGAGTAATGGAAGCTCAATACAACTTACTACGTAAAAAAGGACATACCCCTTCCGAAGCATTTAATGAAACAGTAGAAGAATTGACAGAAAGCTTGATTAAATTAGTGGGAGAGAATGGCATGGATTGGATGTATGCTAATTGTTCTACCACTGCTCAACGTGGGGCCCTGGATTGGAGACATAAATTTAGAGAAGCCACTGAGCCGGTGTTTGAAGAATTGTATGATAGTGTTGCATCTGGAAATGAAGCTTCCATTACTATTGAGGCCAACAGGCAACCAGATTATAGAGATAAACTAGAGGAAGAGTTGAGAGAGATTAGAGAATCAGAAATGTGGAAGACAGGAGCTCAAGTAAGAAAACTAAGACCTAAAGAAGAAGGTGTTAAGGTAAAGTAATACCTTTCATAACATTATGGTAGGATCGAATGTACAAATGCTTTCCCCAGCGAGGATTGTGGAGGCTAACCAACGGTTACAGGGAGTTATAAGACATACTCCATTGGAACACAATTTCAATCTTTCAGAGCAGTATGATTGTCAACTATTGCTGAAACGAGAAGATTTGCAGATAGTCCGATCTTACAAACTGCGGGGTGCCTTCAATAAAATCAGTCTATTAACCGAGGAAGAGCGGCAAAGAGGGGTCGTATGCGCCAGTGCAGGAAATCACGCACAGGGAGTAGCTTATTCTTGTTACAAATTAGGCATTCATGGTAAGATTTTTATGCCAATTACTACTCCAAGGCAAAAAGTCGATAAAGCAAGAATGTTTGGAAAAGATCAGATTGAAATTATTCTGGTTGGAGATACTTACGATGATGCATATTTGGCCTCAAAGGAAGAGATGGAGAAAACAGGAGCAGTCTTTGTCCATCCTTTTAATGATGAGGCTATCATCGCAGGTCAGGGGACAGTGGGGCTTGAGATCCTACAAGATGCTAAAGTAAAAATTGACTACATTTTCACTGCTGTTGGTGGTGGTGGATTATCCGCTGGAGTCGGAAGTTATTTTAAACAACTCAGTCCTCACACCAATATTATTGGGGTGGAGCCTTTGGGGGCCCCGGCCATGGCTGACTCTCTGAAAAAAGGAGAAATCGTGTGGTTGGACAACATCGATAAATTTGTGGACGGAGCCGCAGTTCAGCAGGTGGGAAATATTCCATTCTCCATTTGCCAACAAGTCATTGATGATATGGTTCTGGTTCATGAAGGGAAAGTCTGTTCTACCATTTTACAACTATACAATGAAGAAGCGATAGTGGTAGAACCTGCCGGAGCCCTCTCCATTTCTGCTTTGGATGCTTATAAAGAACAAATTAAAGGGAAAGTAGTGGTCTGTATTTTAAGCGGTGGCAATAATGATATCATGAGAACTGAGGAGATTAAAGAAAGATCGATGTTGTTTGAAGGATTAAAGCATTATTTCATCATTAATTTCCCTCAGAGAGCAGGAGCATTAAGAGAGTTTCTGGTCAACGTATTAGGCCCTAGAGATGATATTACACACTTTGAATACATGAAGAAGAGTAATAAAGAGAATGGACCCGCTTTTGTAGGTATCGAATTGGAAAAGAAAGAAGATTATGAACGCTTGATAGAGAGAATGAAGGAGAAAGAAGTGACGTATACAGAGGTGAATAATGATCCTATGCTATTTAGAATGTTTGTCTAGTAAGGTGGAAGCAATTCATTTGTTTGGGAAAATGTTTGGGAAAAGGTAGAAAGGGGAAGGCATATAAGCAGAAAGGGGAATAAAAACAGTAAGAGGGAAAAGAAGAGAAATCAATAAGTTGGGAAACTGTTTGGTCTCAATATAATCTTTTTCCTAGGGAAGTTTTAATTCAGAAGGATCATAAATATCATCATTAATAGTGTGGATGCTTCCACCTGATTCAAAAGCAATTTTAAGATAGTCGGGATGTACAGAAGCATCTCTCTGATCACAAATAACAACACGAATGGGTTTGTTGATAGTTGATAGCAGTTCCAAATCTCTAACATCACTTTTATTATCAGCGATGAGTACTATATCTTCATAGTCTTCCAGGAATTGAACACCGGTGAGTATAGCTTCCAGGTCATTTTCAGGAGGATCACCTCCATTTCCTTTTTTCATGACATAAAGCATCGTTTTAACTATTTCCTCTAAATCTGTTGTCTTACTTCTGTATACGCCACCTGTTTTTCCTATTTTCTTTTGAAAAGTTTTGCGATTATTACCATCATTAAAAAACACAAGATGGTTCACATTATCACTTTCTTTGTTTAAATGATACTTATGCCATAGTACCACTTGAACACCATATTTATACATACTTCCTGTCCAATCCATCACGACTAACATATCTTTCCAGTGGGAGTTTCTTTCCATGACCTTAAAAACTGTAGAATCTCTGGTTCTGGCATGTCCAGTAATTAAGGCGAGAAGATCTTCTTTGGATTTAACTTTTTCTATGACTCTCGTTTTCTTAGGTCGATATTTAATGATAAATCCATGAAAGTACGATTTAGCCTCATCTTCCGTATTACATTCCGTTTGGAGGTACATATTCCATCGAATATCTTTCCTGTGCTGCAAAGAAGAATCTAACTCAAATAGTTTATTCATTCTACTTGTCAGCAGTCGATGGTACTGGGTGCGCCATTCGGTGGTATCTACGGGATATTTAGTGAAAACAAGATCAATTTCATAAGGGATCACATGTGAGGATGCGTTGACCCACTTTTCAGTTTCATCAAACTCCATTTCATAGTTTGCATACTCCATAGATAGCTTCACCTGAGGCGTTAATTCCTGAAATTGATAGTACGGAATCTCTATTTGCCGGAATAAGATATTCTTATAACGAACAAAATTATCTGCCTTACTTGAAATGCCAGGAATTATCAAGAGGATGAGGTAGGATATGTGCAAGAAATTTTTCATGATGAGGTAACTTAAATACGCATGCTAACTGAATTTAGGTACCAAAGTAACGTACTTAACCTTTCTCATTTCAATAAGCGACCTTGTTGTCTATGGATAATACAAATAATTAACAATAAAGACAATGATATAATCAAAAATCAATTCAAATATCACCTAAAGCCGGTCTCACTACGATTTCTTCAATAACAGTTCTATCACTCATTTCATACGCATTCCAGGTAATTTTGGCTATGTCTTCTACTGGAATAAATCTCTCCTCAGGCAAATCTACTCCCTCCCAGGAAGCTGTTTTCACTGCACCTGGTAGAATAGATACTACCCTAATATTGTAAGGTTTCATTTCTTCCCGTAAACTTTTACTAAATCCCAATAATCCAAATTTAGAAATGGCGTAAGAGCCACCTGCCGCATATGCCATGATACTAGCAATACTACACATATTAATGATAGTTCCTTCTTTGAATTCCAACATAGAAGGAAGTATAGCTTTAGTTAAATAGTAGGCGCTGAATAAATTAGTGTGTATTTGCTTCTCGAACACCTCATCTTCTTCCTCATGGATTTTTCCAGGGAGAAATACCCCTCCATTATTGACTAAAACATCTAATCTTCCAAAATCTGTGATAATATTTTGTGCTAATCGTTCTATTTCCTTTTTTCGAGAAATGTCACATTGATAGGTTTTGATTCCGGGTAATAAGGTAGACGCTTCATTTAAGGGACCTTCACTTCTTGCGCAAATACCTACTTCAAAATCGTGTTGATAAAATATTTTTGCTATTCCCAAGCCGATCCCTTTTGATGCACCTGTAATAAATATTTTCTTTTTCATAATGGAAATTTCTTAAGAAATCCGTACAAATTAGTGCACGAAATGGTAAATATGTAAGATCTGGTAAGTTTTTTAGACTTATTGTCATCAAATGATTGAACACTTTTTTTATCACTTAGGCAAATATTGGCTTTTATTAGGGCGTTTATTCAAGTCAATGGAGAGGCCTGGAATTTATTATGAGAGATGGCTAAACGAAACTGTCTCTATGATAGGGGGAAGTTTATTTATTGTAGTCATTATTTCCACTTTCATAGGTGGGGTTACCTGTCTACAAACGGCTTACCAATTGACTTCAGGCTTAGTTCCCAGCTCCATCATTGGCTCAGTAGTTTCTGCTTCTACCTTACTAGAGCTATCTCCTACGGTAATGACCTTTATACTAGCAGGAAGAATAGGTTCCCAGATAGCCTCAGAACTGGGGTCTATGCGCGTATCTGAGCAAATTGATGCGCTGGAGGTTATGGGGATCAACTCTGCAGCTTTTCTCATATTACCTAAAATTCTGGGAGGGCTTATTTCTTTACCTATTTTAGTTACTGTTTCTGCCTTTTTATCTCACCTGGGAGGTTTAGTAGCAGGAGAACTCAGCGGAGAAATTACTGCCTATGACTATACTACCGGAATACAAACGTATTTTGATTCTTTTCAGCTGGTGGTGATGTATGTGAAAGCGTTTATTTTTGGCTTTATTATCACTACCGTTTCAGCTTATCAGGGATATTATGTGAAAGGTGGATCATTAGAAGTGGGAGCTGCAAGTACGAGAGCTGTGGTATTCAGCTGCTTATCTATGGTGTTCGCCGATTTCATTATCGCAGAAATTCTTCTTTAGTCCAAAAAATGATTGTGACTATTTAAATGAAGCATGTGTCCCATGCGAGATTGTTTTGTGAGTAGATATTGGTAATTTTCTTTTTGTGCTGGTATTATGAGAGGCGCTACTTTCACTAGTTCAATAGAAGACTTCGCTATCGCATCAATTTTTTCAGGATTATTAGTCAACAAGTTGATCTGATGTACATCAAGATCTTCAAGGATTTCTACCGCTATTTCAAAAGATCTTCCATCTACTTCATGGCCCAAATGAAGGTTCGCATCAGCTGTATCCATTCCCTCATCTTGTAAATTATAGGCTTTCAACTTTTCGATCAATCCGATACCTCTCCCTTCTTGTCTTAAGTAGATAATAATTCCCCCTTTCTCTCCTATCATGTTCATAGAGACAGCTAACTGTTCGCCACAATCACATCTAAGAGAACCAAACACATCTCCAGTCATGCATTCAGAGTGTATTCTCACCAAAGGGGTCGGTAAGTGTGCCAGTTCCCCACTGATGAGTGCTAAATGTGGTGAATAGGCATCTGATTCTCCATAGGCTACTACTCTAAACTCACCCCATTGTGTAGGTAACCTCGATTCAGCTTGTCTCTCCATATATAGTTTGTATCCGTATCAATTAACCTAAACGCAAATTTCAAAAATCAGTTATTTTAATCTTTCCTGGCAAAACAAATAAAAAACAAAAACGTTTACATGACCTGCAAAATTAGCTTGATATTCTTGAATAAAATTCTATTTTTGCGCAACTCTAAATAAATAACATATTATAAGGTTTTTTGTATGTACTGGACTTTGGAACTAGCCACATACTTGGAAGATGCGCCCTGGCCCGCCTCTAAGGAAGAGCTGATAGATTTTGCTCTAAGGTCAGGTGCACCTATGGAAGTAGTCGAAAATTTAGAGGAATTACCGGAAGAAGATTCACCCTATGAGAATATAGAAGAAATCTGGCCCGATTATCCTTCTAAAGAAGATTTTTTGTTTAATGAAGATGAATATTAAGGATTTAATGCATAGAATATGCACTCGAATTTGGAAGAATACTTTATTCTGGTTAACGATTATTTGAACATTCCAAACAGATGAGGTAATTATCTTTACTGTTTTCCTGAATTTTTTTACAATTGATGTTCAAAATATGTTAGGTGGGCTGGGAATATTGGGAAAGAATGAAACAAACAACCTATATTGATTTTTGGTATTTAATATGAAGATTTATTTCTTCTAATTGTCAAAAATAGATAGTGCTTTGAATCAAATAAATCCCGTTCCAAATATACCCGAACAGCATCAGGTAAACATTGCTAATGCTGCTGATTATCTCTTATTTCACATTGTTAGAGCTTTAGATTCTTCAGGGAAAGAATGGTTAGAGCAACAATTGTCTTCATTTTCTAAGGAGATTCCTAAACGTAAATTCTACCTGGCATTTAGTAGTGCTTCCCGAAAAGTCGGGAAGGGGATGCTGTCTATTAGGCCTGAAGATCAATTGGAAGCAGAAGAAATTCGAAAGGGTTGGCAGCCATGGACGTATTCGATGGATCAAGCATGTAGAATATTATTCCTGCTTCACTTACCTGATGATAGTGAACAAATATTCACCAGGTGGATATCAGATATATTTGATACTGCTGACATGAGAGAACAAATGGCTCTTTATGCAGGTCTACCTTTATACCCCTTTCCTGAAGCGCATAAAAAATTTGCAGCTGAAGGAGTTAGAACAAATATGACATCTGTTCTTGAAGCTGTAGCTCTTCATAATCCTTATCCAGCGGATTTTTTCGATGAAGGAGCGTGGAATCAGCTATACCTAAAATGCTGTTTTACTGACAGGTCATTACATAAAATATACGGGATAGATTGGCGTGCCAATCAGGAACTCTCCAGAATTATTTCCGATTATGCTCATGAAAGGTGGGCAGCTGGAAGAGAAGTAAATCCAGCGTTTTGGCGTCCGGTAGTTCCATTCGTAGATGACAGATTATTAGAAGATATAGATCAGTTATTCCAACATAAAGACGATTTACAGAGAAAAGCTGCTACCTTGATTTGTCTTCAAAGCCAGTCAGTACAAGCGAAAGATATGTTGGAAAATTATCCTGAGCTGAAATATATCATTGAAAAAGAATCCCTTTCCTGGACAGGTTTGGGACAGGAATGGGAAAAACGGAAACCAGCTTAATTCACGTTAATTAATTTAACAAAATATAACATGGAAAAACATTCTCAGATGTGGATAGATCCACATATTCATATGACCTCTCGAACTACCGATGACTATCAGGCGATGGCAGAGGCAGGAATTGTAGCCATTATTGAACCTGCCTTTTGGCTGGGTCAGCCCCGGACGGAAGTCGGTTCCTTTAAAGATTACTTCAGCAGTCTTGTAGGTTGGGAGCGGTTTCGCGCCAGCCAATTTGGAATTAAGCACTATTGTACCATAGGCTTGAACTCTAAAGAAGCTAATAATGATAGATTGGCAGAACAAGTAATGGACCTTTTACCAAGATTTATTGCTAAAGAGGGGGTAGTAGGAGTAGGAGAAATTGGATATGATGATCAAACTCCTATTGAAGATAAATATTTTCGACTTCAATTAGAGTTGGCAAAGGAAGTTTCATTACCTGTACAAATACATACCCCACATAGAGATAAAAAGGCAGGTACGAGTAAGAGTATGGATGTTGTAGAAGAACATGGTATAGCTGCTCATATGGTAATTATTGATCACAATAATGAAGAAACTGTTAAAGAAGTATTAGATAGAGGGTATTGGGCTGCATTTACTATTTATCCATTCACAAAAATGGGGAACGAAAGAATGGTAGAAGTGGTTAGACAATACGGATCTGAGAGAATTATTGTAGATAGTTCTGCCGATTGGGGTATCAGTGATCCACTTTCCGTACCTAAGACTGCAGCTCTTATGTTGGAAAGAGGAATCCCTGAAGAGGATGTGAGAAAAGTGTGTTATCAAAATGCACTGGATGCTTTTGTTCAAAGTGGTCAAATATCTGAGAGCGACTGGTTGCAGGCTGAAGAGGTGGATCAAAGAGAGCTATTTAATGGGAATAGTATTTTAAGAGGACAAAATCCTAAGGTTCCTTCTTCCACAAATATCATTCAAAATTAATTGATAAATCGTTTATGCTGCCATATCTGAGGTTGATGCGTCCCGCAAACATCCTTACGGCTATAGCCGATATTTTATTAGGTGTAGCAGCTTCTGGATACATAAGTTGTGCCTTTTATCCGCCGAGTGTTATACTAGAGGAATTCTTTCAGCCAATAGTGTATTTGGTATTAGCTACTTCCGGCTTATATGCGGGTGGAATAGTCTTCAATGATATTTTTGATCACGAACTGGATGCGGTAGAACGTCCTGAACGTCCTATTCCAAGTGGCCAGGTATCACTTAAAGAAGCAGCTACCTGGGGTATCATATTATTATTAACGGGAATTTATTTTGCCGCTAAAGTTAATGTACTGGCTGGTTGTTTAGCATTGAGTGTGGCTCTATTGGCTTTATTTTATAACAGTTTCGCTAAAGAATCTGTTATTTTAGGACCCATGATTATGGGTAGTTGCAGGGCTGCCAACCTACTGATGGGGTTGAGTATCGTTCCTGGGTTGATATTTGCCAACATGTATCTGGCCATCATTCCCATTATTTATATAGGTGCGATTACTTTAATCAGCAGAGGAGAAGTTCACGGAGCAAATGCTTATCAACATAGAATAGCGGGCTTTTTATATTTGGCTGTTGTTCTCATCATACTATTACTTGGGGGAAGGAAAGACTTTTCTATTCTTATAGCTTTACCTTTTATGCTCTTTTGGCTGTACCAAATCATACCTTCCTGGTGGAATGCGGGAATTAGCCTGGATCCGGAAGATGTAATGAAATCAGTAAAAGCCGGAGTTATTGGGTTGATTAGTCTGGATGCGGCTATTGCAGCAGGTTTTGCAGGCTGGTATGTTGGATTGCTGATATTAAGTTTACTGCCCATTTCATGGTTATTAGCTAAATTATTTGCAGTTACTTAAATTGAAAGGGTCATTTGTCTGTAGAAGAAGGCACCTTTTTAAATGCATAAACGAAAAGCAATTTGGGTAAGGTTAAGACTGGAAGAAATTAAAAGTAAATGAAATCATTAAGTCAACGTTTTGCTGTTCCATTTTCATATGAAGTTCTGTTTACTGAACATCTTTTTAGCACAGATAATCCAATATTGAAGGATATTCTCGTGGGGCAAGCCAGCATACATCCCATTAAGGTATTATTTGTCATAGATGAAGGAGTTGCCAAGGCTCACCCGGAACTCATAGATCAAATATATGCCTACACAACACAATATCACAATCAATTAGTATTGACCTCATCACCATTAATTATCGAAGGAGGGGAAGGCTCAAAGAATGATTATGGGATTGTCGAAAAGATATTAGAAGCTATTAATGAATACAATATTTGCAGGCATTCTTACGTAATAGGCGTTGGAGGAGGAGCTGTTCTCGATGTAGTAGGATTTGCCGCAGGAATTGCTCACAGAGGGGTAAGGCATATAAGAATTCCCACTACTGTTCTTTCCCAAAACGATTCAGGCGTTGGAGTTAAGAATGGCGTAAACTTTTTTGGGAAAAAGAATTTTATCGGCTCATTTACGCCTCCGGTAGCTGTGATTAATGACATCACCTTCCTTCGTACACTAGACGACAGAGACTGGAGATCTGGCATTGCAGAAGCTATAAAAGTAGCTTTAATTAAGGACGAAGCATTTTTTATGTGGTTAGAGGCTAATGCTTCTTCATTGGCACAGAGAGATAATATGGTGATGCAAGAATTGATTTACAGATGCGCCGAACTTCATATGGAGCATATCTCAGGAGGTGATCCTTTTGAAAAAGGTTCTTCCAGGCCATTGGATTTTGGACACTGGGCAGCTCACAAGCTGGAGCAACTTACTAATTATGATTTGAGACATGGAGAAGCCGTAGCCATAGGAATAGCCCTGGATGTTGTGTATTCCAAACAGAAAGGGATGTTATCAGCAAGTGAGGCAGATAGAGTTATTTCATTAATTCGGCAGATAGGGTTCTCTCTTTTCCATGAACAACTATTGGCGAAAGTTGATGGGCAATGGGTAATACTTAAAGGATTGGATGAGTTTAGAGAGCATTTGGGAGGCCAACTCACTGTAATGTTGTTAGAAAAAATTGGAAGAGGGGTAAATGTGCATGAAATGGATGCTCATCTGGTTCAATCGTCTATTCAAGAACTGTGCACACTACAGCAGGTACAAGTACTAAATCCTCCTTCCCCTGAGATGTAATCATGTAGTCTAGTGAAAATAAATCAGTATCACCTCACCTATTGCACTAATATTCATCCCGGAGAGCATTGGAATGATGTTTTTCAAAACCTGACACAGTACACGCAAGAAGTAAAACGAAGAATCTGCCCCAATCAACCTTTTGGGATTGGGCTAAGGATTTCTCAACTATCAGTTTCAGAGCTATTAGAAGGAAATCGCTTATCTTCTTTCAAAGACTGGCTTGAATCTAGGCAAATGTATGTCTTTACTCTTAATGGATTTCCTTATGGAAACTTTCACAGGCAAAGCGTAAAGGATCAGGTGCATGAACCCGATTGGGCCACCAGGGAAAGACTTCAATATACATTGGATGCTTTTTATATACTTTCCGAACTCCTTCCCGATGGTACAGAAGGAGGTATTTCCACCTCTCCCATTTCTTATAAGCCCTGGTTCAACGAAGATGAACAGCGAAAAGAATCAGTCATTCATACCGCCTGTCTCCATTTTGCAGAAGTCGCGAAATATTTGGCTGAAAAAGAGCAAGAAAAAGGCTGTTTTATGCATCTGGATATAGAACCCGAACCCGATGGCGTGCTGGAAAATACGAAGGATGTGTTGAATTTTTACAGTAATTATCTCCTTCCTATCGGATCTGCGCATTTAGCAGAAAATAGTGGAGTTTCTCAGGAAAAAGCCAAAGGTCTGTTATTACGCTATATTCAGGTTTGTTATGATGTATGCCATTTTTCACTGATGTATGAAGAGCCGGAGGAAACTTTTTCGCTATGGAAAAAAGCAGGTATTTCTGTTGGTAAAATTCAACTTAGTGCCGCCTTAAAGGTAGACTTAACGGTTGAAAAAGACCAAAAAACTCAAGCGATAGAAATCTTGAAATCCTTCGATGAACCCATTTATCTACATCAGGTGATTGGGATAGATGATCAACAACAACTCCATCCATTCAGAGACTTGCCAGAGGCCATTCCCCATTTGATGAATGATCGACTCAGAGAATGTAGTATTCACTTTCACGTACCTATTTTTATATCACATTATGAACTCCTTGAGTCTACGCAGGCCCAATTAATAAAAGTGTTAGCTATCTTAACACAGGAAACAATTTCCCCTCATCTGGAAGTGGAAACCTATACCTGGGAGGTCCTGCCCAAAGAAATTCAGTTAGACATAGTTTCTTCTATTGAGCGGGAGATGATGTGGGTCAATGATCAATTAGATGTAATTAAATAGGAATTCAGGAGTTAACTTTAGTAGTCATTATTTCAAATTACAGCTATTGTGGAATTACAAAAAACCGTCGTCATAAATATAGTAGGTCTTTCTTCTAACCTGATTGGAGATGACACCCCTTTTATTCAGTCCTGGATGGAGAGAGGAGTGAAAAAGAACATTAAACCCGTCTTGCCAGCGGTCACCTGTACGGCACAATCTACTTATTTGACCGGAGCTTATCCCGAGGATCATGGGATTGTTGCTAATGGCTGGTATTTTCAACAAGAAAGTGAGGTGAAATTCTGGCGGCAATCGAATAAATTGGTAGAAGGAACGAAGATATGGGAGTTTGCACGAGCGGTAGATCCATCTTTCACTTGTGCAAATATGTTTTGGTGGTACAATATGTACTCTTCCGTAGATTACTCCGTTACGCCAAGACCTATGTATCCAGCTGATGGCAGAAAAATTCCGGATGTATATACGTATCCAGGAAGTTTAAGAAGTGAATTGCAGGATGAGTTAGGGACTTTTCCCCTGTTTAAATTCTGGGGCCCAAAAACTTCCATAGAGTCGAGTGAATGGATTGCCCGAGCATCTATCAGGGTAGAACAAGCCTATAATCCTACGCTTACCTTGATTTACCTTCCTCATCTCGATTACAATTTGCAAAAAGTTGGGCCTGAGCATAAAGAGGTAGAAAAAGATCTTAGAGAGATAGATAGAGTAGTGGAAAAGTTGGTAGATTTTTATGAAAAACGGGGTGCGAGAGTAATTCTGCTGTCAGAATACGGAATTACACCAGTGGACAGAGCTGTTTCTATCAACAGAGTGTTGCGTGAAGCGGGCTTTATTCGTGTGAGGGAGGAATTAGGAAGGGAACTACTTGATGCGGGGGCTAGTGAAGCTTTTGCTGTAGCGGATCACCAAATAGCCCATGTGTATGTAAAAAATAAGGAAAGAATTCCCGAAGTCAAGGCCTTATTAGAGGCTACAGAAGGAATAGAACTGGTTCTAGATGAATTTTCCAAAGAAATCCATCATATAGATCATGCCAGAGCAGGCGACTTAGTAGCTGTAGCTGATCATCGTTCCTGGTTTACATACTATTATTGGTTATCTGATGACAAAGCTCCAGATTTCGCCAGAACGGTAGATATCCATCGTAAGCCAGGGTATGATCCGGTGGAAATGTTTATTGACCCGAATATCCTGTTCCCCATGGCAAAAGTCGGATGGACATTGTTCTTGAGAAAATTGGGATTCAGGGTGCTAATGGACCTAACACCTTTAGATCCTACATTGGTCAAGGGATCTCACGGAAGAGTAGATATAGATGAAGCCTACTATCCGGTATTCATCACTCGTCAACCTTTACGTCAGGAAGAAGAAGTCATTAGCGCCACAGATGTATTTGGCCTTATCATGAAACATCTTAAAGGCGATTTTTGATTTTTTATCGGATCAATGGGCTTACGCCTGCTATTCTATATATTCCAAAGAGACAAAACGGAATTCATCCCCATCGAATAATCCCAGGTCACTTAATTTGAGACTGGGAATGACCAGCAGACCCATGAAAGACAAGGTCATGAAGGGAGCTTCTAACGTACTTCCCAATTGCTTGGCATAGTGATCTAGTTCGGCATATAGTTTACCTACTTCTCTGCCATCGAGGTCGGTCATAATCCCCCCTATCGGTAATGGCAATACATCTTGTTTATTGGCCCCCACTACAGAAATCCCTCCTTTATGCTCAATAATCAAATTTGTCGCTTCCATCAAGTACTCATCACTAGTACCTACCACAATGATATTATGTGAATCATGAGCTACACAAGAAGCGATCGCTCCATCCTGAATGCCAACATTGGTGATAAAACCCACTTGTACATCTGCTTTTTGATAGCGATTGATGATGGCAATTTTAAGAATGTCATGATCAGGATCTGGAAGTATATATCCATTCTTAACAGGCAGAGATTGAACCACTTGCTCCGTAATTAATTGACCGTCTAGCGCTTTGATTACTCTGACCTTCGTTTGGCCTTCCTGAATGTCTTTCTCCGTCTTCACCTGAAAAGCTTCGGTGGGTAAGGGGTCAATCTGAAATTTGTTCACTACTTCTACAGCGACTTCGGGGATATAGGAAATTCCATCTTTAGCTACAATTTCTCCATTAATGACCGTTTGAAGAATATGAAAATTGGCGATATCGTCTACGATGATAAAATCCGCCCAATCTCCTTGTTTCAGGCTTCCCACTTCTAATTGATAGTGTTTTATCGGATTTAAAGTTGTGGCCTGTAGTATATCGAACAGATCTATTCCCTTTTGTAAAGCCCGTTTAACCAATTCATTCATGTGGCCTTGAATAAGTTCATCCGGATGTTTATCATCGGAACAAAACATAATTTTATCGGGATAGAGAGGTAGTAAATCGATCAACGCATCAAAATTTTTGGCAGCACTACCTTCCCTGATTAGAATATGCATCCCAGCCTTAATTTTATCCAGGGCCTCTTCATAGGTAAAGCATTCGTGATCTGTGCTAATTCCAGCTGCTGCATATTGGGCCATTTGTTCACCTCTTAATCCTGGTGCATGTCCATCTATGGGTTTACCATATTTTTTAGCAATGGTCATCTTATCCCATACTAGAGCTTCTCTGTGTAGTACCCCTGGATAATTCATCATTTCGGATAAATACTTGATGTGAGGAAGGGCCAATAATTCGTCTAAATCCTCAGCATCTATTGTAGCTCCTGCTGTCTCAAAATTAGTAGCCGGAACACAGGAAGGAGCGCCAAAAAAGAACTTAAAAGGTACTTGGGCTCCGTTGTTGATCATAAATTCTACTCCTTTTACTCCCAATACATTACCTATTTCATGAGGATCTGATACAGTGGCAATGGTACCATGTAGTACAGCCAGGGAAGCAAAATGCGAAGGGACCAACATGGAGCTTTCGATATGAATATGAGCATCTATAAAGCCGGGAAAGAGGTAGATCGGAGGAGCTTCAGCGAGTTCATTGATATGGGTAATGATTTGTTGGGTAATATGAATTTCTCCAGGATAAATACGTCGCTGATGAGGATCTACAATTTGGCCACTGAAAGTCATGTCGATAAGATTAAAGGATTAGTAAAGTACGATGAATTTGATTAGGTCGATATATCTTTTTGCCAGAGCTGAAATAATTCTTTCGCAGCCTGAATGGGAGAGCGCTGTTGGGATTCAACTTCTTTTTGAAAAACTGGATAGGAATCGCGAATCAGAGGATGATCAAAAAAAGTGGATTCCAGTAATTGAAAAATACTTTCTTTCATCCATTGTGTAGATTGTTGTTTCCTTTGTGTATCCCAATACTGAGACTGTTTCATAGCAGATTCATACCTCTTTAGTACTTCATGAATGTTACCAAATCCGGTTTTTTCTAAAGAAGAACAACAAATGACGGGGACTTTCCAGTCTGGAGCGGGATTAGGAAGTAACTGGAGAACTTGTGTGAATTCCGCTCGCTTTTTTTGAGCTGGAAGTAATAAGTTTCCATCTGCTTTATGAATGATAATCGTATGAGCCATTTCCATAATTCCCTTTTTAATCCCTTGTAAACTGTCTCCAGCCTGAGGGAGTAGCAGAAGGAGAAATATATCTACCATCGCATTGACAGCAGTTTCTGATTGACCTACCCCGACAGTTTCTACAATAAGGTAATTGAAGCCGGCTGCCTCACACAAAATCAGCGCTTCACGTGTTTTTCTGGCGACTCCTCCCAGCGTGGATCCTGTAGGAGAAGGGCGAACATAAGCTGAGGGATGATGGGAAAGTAGAGACATTCGGGTTTTATCTCCCAAAATACTTCCTTTAGTTTTGGTACTACTAGGGTCAATGGCCAGGACAGCTACTTTTGAACCCTGTTCTATTAGCTGGGTACCGAGGTGATCTATAAATGAACTTTTCCCTACCCCGGGAGGGCCCGTAATCCCTATTCTGTAGCTATTTCCTGCGTATGGAATACAGGCCTCTACCACTTCTCCTGCCAGTAATGCATCGGAAGGGAGGGTACTCTCAATGAGGGTAATAGCTCTACTTAAGGTTAATCTATCACCTTCGAGAATTCCCTGGATATATGCGGAAGGAGAAAGCCTGTTTTTCTGCAATGGATGTGTATCGATATTCGTTGGAAATTAGGATGAGTCTTCCTAGTAAAACAATAAATATGGGCATTACTACTCAGGAAGGAAAGGTTTTTGCGAAATTCGATACTGTTCATTGGTCTTTTTGACGTAAAGTTCTTCTACAAAGCCATGCCTTCCTTGCCAAGCTAGTATCATCGTATCTGAACTTAGCTTTCTAATTTCATAGCGAAATGAGAAGGAGGTTTTCGACGAAATGGCCGCTTCCGGGGAACGATCGGATACCAAAGCGATAGCTTCTTTATCTCGTCTCATATACCAATTTCCGGAGTCTATTTGCTCTTGCTGATGTCTGGTGAAAGTTCCATCATCATGGATAACGAGGAATTGGGGGTGGAGGGAGTCAATAGGAGTATGTGTGCCCCCCTGATAGGGATCAAAAATATTTGTTAGTTGCCATATAATTGAGTCTGCCGGGGCATTTTGGAGAAGATAGGCAGCTGCTCTTTGCGTTTTTAGCACATCTTGATGATTTCTATTACAAGCGATTAAGAGCACCCACAATAGACAAGAAAAGAGTGTGGGATATTTCATGAAGAAAATTTTATTTTGAAATAATTTTAAAGTTTAGTTTTACTGTTGTAATACGAGAAAAATATAAAAAGTAATTCACATCTTTAAGTAATTGTTAAACATCAACAGAATTCTTATACGATATGGAAGTGGTAGAGATTATTGCAGAGGTATTGAAATATGTGGTTCCCGCTGGACTCATACTCTTAACGATTAAATATTTGAATGATGTCAATCTGGAGAAGGAAAAACTGACTCAGAGTAGTGTGCTGCAGCGGGAAATTATTGACCGGCACATGCCTTTAAGAATTGCAGCCTATGAACGGGCAGTGTTGTTATTAGAAAGAATTAGTCCTCAAAACTTGCTGTTTCGGGTAAATGGATCTGGAAAATCTGCCCCTCAGTTCCACGAAGAATTAGTTCATGAAATCAGGAATGAGTATGAGCACAACCTTGCACAGCAAGTTTACATCAGTAATCGTGGATGGATTGCCTTGATACAGGCAAAGGAAGAAATATTAAGTATCATTAATAATGCTTCACGTGAAATGCCTGAAGATGCTGACGGAATTATGCTGAGTAGGTGTATTATAGAAAAGACTGCTTCAATGAAAGAATTACCTTCTCAAAAGGCTATTTTTGTGTTAAAAAGCGATATCCAAAATCTTTTCCAATTCTAATTTTACAGAGAAAAAGGAATGGACTCATATTTATGTAGATGAATAATCAAATCTAACATATGGTTTATTAATTGAATTAATTATGAATAAAAATATAGTACTACCTACTAGTGAATAATTCGATTAATCGATTATTGGAAAATGTTTGTCTTCTGGATTAGTTTGTTTGTAAAAAAAAAAGGCGAAAAGTCATACATTGTTCTATGTATGAGGTACTTACAAAAGGGGATAGAAATACCAAATTAGGTATAGAAGTAGAATTATTTAATAATACGAAGTAAAATTCATTTTATTGTATAAGAGTTACTTCGCATTTATATTTAAATATATCAATTCTTCTGTAAAAAATGTTATTTAGTCAAGTTTTTTTTTTGACTTTTTTTTCCCAGATTTATGTCCGCTTCAAAAAAAGCGGAACACTGGTTAAGGCTTAAGATTTTTTTACACATAACATAGCAAACTGAGAGGATGCCAGCGAAACACGTTGACGTATGGAAGAATTGTCTGCACATCATAAAAGCAGAGATTGGCCAACAGAGCTATGAGACTTGGTTTGAGCCTATTTGTCCTGTAAGACTAGACAATAATGTTTTGACAATCGAGGTACCGAGCCAGTTCTTTTATGAATGGCTTGAAGAGCATTACGTAGAAATGCTAAGAAACGCACTTCATCAAACACTAGGTCCGGAAGGTCGTCTGGAGTATTCCATTATTATTGATCGAAATCGTCCTAACGGGCACGGCAAGATTAAGATGCCTGCAGCATCGTATGTCCCTAATCATAGTAAACAAAAGTCTCAACACCCTTTGAACGTTAATCGGCCAATTCCTAATCCCTTTGTAATTCCAGGTATTCGCAAATTTGAAATTGAATCCAATTTAAATCCACGTTACACATTTGACACCTTTATAGAAGGTGATTGTAATCGTACTGCCAGAGCAGCAGGATTCGCCATCGCTAATAAGCCAGGAGTTACAGCATTTAATCCCTTGTTCATTTACAGTGATGTAGGATTGGGTAAAACCCACCTCATCCAGTCTATCGGAAATCAGGTAAAAAGAGATTTTCCCGATCGTGCAGTATTGTATTTGCCCTCAGAGCGATTCACCAGTCAGTTCGTAGAAGCCATTAAGCAAGGTACAGTAAATGACTTCATGAATTTTTATCAAATGGTGGACGTTTTACTGGTAGATGACATACAATTTATGTCGGGAAAAGAAAAAACCCAGGATTACTTTTTTCACATCTTTAATCATCTTCGACAATCTGATAAGCAAATCGTTTTAGCTTCAGACCGTGCACCCAATGAAATGCAGGGGATGGAGGAAAGATTGTTATCCAGGTTTAAGTGGGGACTTCCCGCCCGACTTACCATACCGGATTATCAGACGAAAAAGAAGATTTTAATGAGTAAAATGTATCAGAATGGGATAGAATTACCTGAAGAAGTTGTGGAATACATATCGCATAATGTCAACAGTAACATCAGAGAACTAGAAGGTGCCCTTGTCAGCTTATTGGCACAAAGTTCCCTGAATCGTCGAGATGTGGATATGGAACTCGCTCAATCTATGCTGAAAAATTTCGTGGAAACGATCAACAGAGAGATTACCATCGAATCTATTCAATCAATTGTAGGAGAGCATTTATCTGTCAACGTCCAGGCGATGAAAGATAAGACCCGCAAGCGCGATATCGTCCAGGCAAGACAAATAGCCATGTATTTTGCTAAGGAAATGACCCGGCACTCACTCAAATCCATCGGCATGCATTTTGGAGGAAGAGATCATTCTACCGTCATACACGCTTTACAAACGGTAAATGATCTAGTAGCGACGGATAAGTATTTTAAAAAGAATGTACTTGAAATCAGAGATCGAATTAAGAAAGAAGTAGGAAATTAATCACTTGACTCCGTTCTAAAGAACATTGTCCATCATCCATAAAGGAGGCTGTCTAAAGCAAAAGACAGCCTCCTTTATTTTATCATTCCCTAGAAGGTAGTGAAACTTCCCAAATTCAATCTACTATCCTGGAAGTTACTCCGTTTAGTGAATCTTACCGCATTCAGGGCACTACTTTTCAGATTGATGGAAAAGAAATAACTCTGTAAATTTCCAAACGGACTCCAATTAAAGGACATGGTCCAGCATCCTAAATCCCGAGTGACATTAATACTGGTCTGAGTTATCTCAAAATTTTCCAGGTCGTAACCCGAAGTTACTCTCATGTTCCACTTTGGAGTCAATCTCAGGGTACCTGATAATCTAAGTGTCTGGACGATTCTGGCATCAGTCAGGTTAGGTTTACTGTAGGAAAAATTGTAATTCATACTTAATGTCCACGGCATGTTAAACTCTACATATCCCTGATTTGTCCTGGCTTTTTCTTTGGGAGGTTCTTCAGGAGAACCATTTCTGTTTTGGGATGACGATTGAGCATTGGGTTGGGCGGAAGATCTGTTATTGTTGGGATTACTACCTCTTTGATTAGTTTTCCTAAAGGGAAGGCGGGCAGACATACTAATTTGTGCATTGGTCAATCTCCCTAATCTTCCATTTTCTTTTATTTCTAGTTGGCTAATCCTGATTCCTGTAGTATTATCTTCGTTTTCCGGATCCTGGATGAGAATATAGGGATCCAGAGAGGCTCCCGCATTAACATTTACCTGACCGAACAATTGAGATCGCGCATTTAGCCGGAAGGGACTAAGCTGAAAACTATCCTGAGCAAAATTATAGGAACTGCTGATACTTAAATTGTCCAATAAAGTAACACGCGTAAATTTATCCTCGTTTTCGGGAAACTCTTCCTCAAAGCTCTCCTTGGACCTATACTTCATTTCCAAAACGCTATTCAATCCAAAACTAATGGCTTGACTTTCTCCTGGTGTTGGGGAACCGAAAATCCCATCCTCATATATAGAATATCGTAGCGAGTTTCCCGTAGCATCACTCTGCACAAACTCAAAGTTACCAAAGCGGGGATCTGCAAAATCCGGTCGAATATTATAAGAAATGGTAGGACTGAATCGCTGGCGAATGGCTAATTCTCGTTGGCCTATAAACTGATAAATTCCATAAAAATTGGTGTTAGCACTCACAGAAGCTGAGTATTCTCTCGTAGATGAGAATCCCGGAATCTGATTTTCGATAATTTCACCAGTTTCTGCATTGTACTCCTTTTGTACTGTTTCGAAATACCAAAATTCTCGAAAATTGAAACTTGGAGCAATGTTGATGTAGTTCAGTAATTTAATGGTTGTGGATGCAGTAGATCTGTGTTGCACTCCATTTCTAAAAAAACTACTCCCAGGAACCAGGGTAGTATCTCCTCCTACGATGGTTTGGAATGTATCTCGAGGACTAAATAAAATATCGGGAAAGATACTATCGGGAATAGAAGTTAAACTGTTTCTGAATTGGGAATTGTAGGTAATGCCCAGATTGCCAAGCCAACTTAAAGCTCTATTGTTCCGCAATGATTTAAACGGAGTCAATCGATTTACTGTCAAGTTCATTGTTGGCAGGTCCATAGAAAGCGTATTCTGGTTCAGGTCCTGTCGGTGAGAAGCTGTGACGTTCAATCTCACGGGTAGATTCTGGAAGTTTTTCGTAATATTTACAGATGAGGCCAAGTTATTCTGGAAGAAATCCTCGGGATCCAGACTCACCGTTCTCAGAAAGCGGGAACTACTGATATTAACATTTGCACTGATTTGCGTATTAGGATTCAGAGGTTGATTGTGCGACCATGCCAATCTCCATTCAGTAGTTCGAGAAAAATCTGGATCGAGACTTTCTCCGAATCTTACCACTCCATAGGAAAAGGACATATTTCCTCTGAATCTATTTCTCCAATTATATCTGCTGGTGGCGCCTAATCTCCATCCTCCTCGTGTATAAATGTCCCCATCAATCAATAAATCTATATGTTCCCCTAATCCAAAATAATATCCGAGGTTTCTCAGAAAAAATCCCCTATCCTGTGCTTCTCCGTATTGAGGAAAAACCAATCCGCTCCGTTGGCCATCTTTGAATTTAGGTAAATATCCAAATGGCAGGACGATAGGTAATGGAAATCCAGCGATCACCGGATTAACCGGTCCCGTCACCAATTTATTTCCAGGAAGCATTTTGACCTTTTTAGCTTTAAAGTAAAAGCTGGGCAATTCATCCTCTTCGCATTCACAAGGAGTAAAAATAACGTCTTTGGCATACATGGTGCCATCCTTTAGACGTTTAGTCGTATCGCTGATAATAGTGAGGGTTTCGGAGGAGGCCTGTTGTTGGGTTCGGGCAGCAATAATTCTTGCTTTCTGGCTTCTAAAATTGTAAGACATCCGACGAGCTTTATAATCCTCTCCGCCTTGAGTGAAGACAGGTGCTCCTGTATATGTTCCATTTGCATCCTCATATCCTTCTCCATGAATAGTTTCCCGTTTCCAATCTATGCGAATTCTATCCGCCTGAAGATTGATGTCCTGATATTGAATACTGGCTGTACCATATAAATATAACATATCCTTTTCGATGTCATAAATGATCGAATCTGACGCATTATATACTACTTCTTCTTTTAAATCCGCACTTGCTTCGAGCGAATCAATTAACCGCTGTTCCGGACTAAGTTCAACTACGGAAGAATCTTTAAGCAGGCTATCTACCCCAATTAATAGACTATCAGCTAATCCCGAGAGATCAGTATCTGAAGCAAGAGAATCTGAATTGAAGGGTGCGCGTTGGGTAGAATCTACCTGCGCCTGAACCATTAACGGCAGTAATCCAACAGAAAGGACGAAAATGAGCCAAAAATTTCTCAAAAATTCCGTATTTTCGACAAAGTTACATAAACTAGGACTGTGGTTGTATATCAAAAAAATTAATTATTGGAAATCCGATAATTATCCTATCAGATCATGAAAGGTTTAGTAGTAAAATTGTGGGTAGTTATCCTATTAGGATTAAGCCTTAGCTCTTACCATTCTCGAGAAAAGAGATTTATTGAAGGTCCTATTAAAACGCTTGTTATCGATGCAGGTCACGGTGGGAAAGATCCCGGAGCTGTCGGAAAAATCACCTACGAGAAGCATATCGTTTTGAGTGTAGCCCTTCAACTCAAAGAGATTTTTGAGACAGAATTTCCTCAACTCAAAGTGATTTTGACGAGAGACAATGACGAATTTGTAGAATTGCATCAAAGAGCAGCAAAGGCTAAAGATTATCAAGGGGACTTTTTCGTTAGCCTTCATTGCAATGGACTTGAAAACAACGAAATCTTTGGCAATGAGACCTATATCATGGGGATCAATGAAGGGCAGGAAGATTATGAGCGAATAGTCGCCGAAAATGAAGCCATTTTGTTCGAGGAAGGTCATAAAGAAATGTATGGTGGGTTTGACCCTAACTCACCAGAAGGGATCATATTTTTTCGGCTCTTGAAAAATGCTTTCCGAAGAGAGAGCACATTCATGGCTAAAAATGTGCAATTTCAGTATACCAAACGATTAAACAGGCACGGAAGGGGAGTAAAGCAGGCTCCTTTCATCGTTTTATATTTATCGGGTATGCCTGCTATTCTTACCGAGATGGGGTTTATCTCCAATGAGCTGGAAGAAAAATTTATGTCCTCAGAATCAGGCCAGCAATATCTGGCTTATGCTATTTTCAGGGCTGTAAGAGATTACAATCTCGATTTCATTCAAAATTAAGCTTCCTTTATGGGGAGATGGACAGGAGGCGGTTACGGTCTTACAAACATCATTGGGTGGGTATTTGTCGGTTTGGTTGTTATGGCCCAATTGACAAGAGCTTATTCCTTTTATTCCTATCACAATGCAGATGGAGCGAGAAGAATTGTCGCCGGGATTCAACTTGCTAAGGGAAATGGGCTCGTGGAAAAGTATGCTGACCCAACGGATCTCTCTAAAGATATATATCTTCCGCTAACTGCTTGGCCCCCTGCTTATTCAATTTGTACCGCTATAGGTTACACTATTATTCCTCAGCCTTTTATCATAGATCGGATACTGGGAGGGATTTCCTATGGATTGCTGTTTCTGGGGGTATATGCACTTTTTGTTCGAATGGGTGTTGATAGCGATAAATCCTTGGCTTTCCTGTCGTTTGCCGGATGGATGATGGTGAGCTTTACCCCGTTCCATTTTATGTATTTCGATGAGGTGTTTGCCCTGGCGTTATTAGTGTGGGGAGGATATTTTCTCTTGCGACCTACTGCCAAAGGATGCTTGCTGGGATTTGGATGTTTGGCTGTGGCTGTATTGTTTCGATACGCTTATCTTCCTTTTCTATTGTTGCCCGTATTAGCTCGTGGGTCAACATTGATTCGCTATGTTTTTCCTTCCAACACTGATGCACCTATTCATTGGCACAAATCTTCTGCGCTATTTTTCTTATTTCTATTCATCATCCTTCTGCTACTCATATCCATAGCATCCTTTAGCCCCACCTTAGGAGATGGTAGCAGCTATTCGTTTTCTATATCTAATGGGTTGAATTGGAATCATTTAAGCTATATAGATATATTTCCCATTAAGTCTCTGGCGTATATTAGTGAAGACAGATTAACGAATGGACTTACTCAATATCTCTTTATCCCTTCCCAATCAGCACAATTGATCATTGCTGTAGGTGCGTGCTTGTTATTTATCATTGTTATACTTCCACCCAAACAAAAAACTGAGTGGTATCAAGGGATGATCATGATTATTGGTACCAACATCTTATTCCTGCTTTTATTATCCCTCTTTTTAGCTCCCGAATATCACGATGATCAATTTTTGTGGACCTATGTAATGGAAACGAGGTATTTTGCCCCTTCCATCTTGTGCTTGCAATTGTTGTTGTGCTTGAACAGCTTTGCTTATGAGATAGCTAGATGGCGCAAATGGGTGTTGAGAGCGGTATGGGTATCGGCTTGTTGTTTCGGCATCTTACACAGTGGATTTAAGTATGGTTCGTTGTGGAAGAGAGGTGTTCGTGCCAATGAATCAGGATTTGCCTCTGAACAAGTGCGCTACCAACAAGAAAAACATTTGAGCGGGATATATGAGCGGGTGAAGGAAGAGACAGAAGAGGGAGAAAGAGTTGTTTGGATATATGGGACGGATGTGATGGAAGATGCAGAGGGGAGAATAGCTGCTGTAGGAGGTGCTGCATTATTGGATTGGAACAACGTAAAGGATTCATTGTCTTATTCTCGGCCCGTAAAGGTATACATTAGCTTATCGGATCGACATTTGGCTTCATTCAAGGAAAGATTATCTGCGGGTTCTGTGAGTTGGTCGGAAGGGAAGTGCATTTCTTCAGAGGTCGGAGATATATGGGAATTTCGATTGATGGAAAGATGAATACTTATTTTAACTGAAGTTAAGGCTTGGGCTCGGATTGGTGTACTTTTTGAGGAAAGAATTGTATATTTGCGAACTATCATTAAGAAGATAAAGGAAATGAAACAATTAGGTTTATTCTTGTGTCTGATGATCTTTTCCCTGCTCAGTTTCAGTCAGGAAGCAGTTGAGAAAGAAGTACCAGCGATCGAATTCGACCAAACCTCTCACGATTTTGGGACCATTAATAAAAATGATCCGGCGGAAACTACGTTTGTGTTTACGAATGTAAGTGAAGCGCCCGTGAAGTTGAGAAATGTAAAGGCTTCTTGTGGATGTACGACGCCCAACTGGACGAAAGAGGCGGTAGATCCCAGTGCCAATGGGGAGATTAAAGTAAAGTATAATACTTCTCGGGTAGGCCCATTTACGAAATCTGTGACGGTATATTATGATTCAGCGGATAAGCCCGTAGTGTTGTATATCAGAGGAAAAGTAGAAGAAGCGGAGAAGGGAAGTTCTATTTCTTATAGTGAGGTGATAGGAGGATTAGCGTTCAATAAATTATCTCAGCATGTGGGAACAGTGAATTCGGATTCTACGGCGGAAGTTGAGTTCATGTTAAAGAATGTCAGTCCACAACCGATAGAAATCAGTTTATCTCCTGAAACTTCTCAGGCAATTTCTCTTGAGATGGAAAAAACGGTGATAGCGCCAGGAGCGAAAGCGAGCATTAAGGCAAAAGTTGCTGGAGAAGCGATCGATAATGAGGGGATGTTTCAATTGCCGATCAAATTAAATACGAATGAAGAAGAGTTTGCAAGTAAAGAATTACAGGTAACGGGAACTTTACATAAGGTAGAGGTGGATAAGGCTTCCGGACTAGCGCCCAATATCAAATTTGATGAAATGAATTATAATGCGGGAGTTGTGTTAGCGGGAGAGAAAGTTACTCATGCATTTACATTTAAGAATGAGGGAGAAGGGGAGTTGACGATTGAATCTGTGAAAGCGTCTTGTGGATGTACGGCTACCGCTCCGAAAGATAAAGTGATTAAGCCAGGAGCGACTTCCGAGATCTTGGCTACTTTTGATTCTCGTGGGAGAAACGGACTTCAGAATAAATCTATTACGGTAAAGACGAATGATCCTGATGAGCCTACGATTGTATTGAGATTGCAGGTGGAGGTGAACAAAGATCCCTTCCATTCGGGAGATTTAGGTCCTGTGGCCAGTCCTGGCAATACAAAGTCTATGTTTGACTAAGACTTTAGGGTAAGTTACGCCATCTTTAGTTAGGTATTCGTTATATGGATACGATGAAAGGTAAAGGTAGCAGATAGTATGTAACACATAGATTTGTTGATCGTATATAAGTGTTACAGTTCTTTTACATGGGGGCGACACGGCATTGACGGGTCTGTAGATGAATGGTATAAGCATGCAGTGGTCGACAACAGAACCACTTAAATCCTCCGTTGTAACCTATAATTGGCGAAAGAAACTTTGCGCTAGCTGCGTAATTAGATTACCAAGCTAGATGTCCCCCGGACGTTTTTATCTGTCGGATTTCCACATGGGGGGCACAACCAACCAAGGCAGGTTGCAGTAAGTAATGGCTGCGCTACTTACTAAAGATATAGCAGTAACCTCATGAACAATCTTCCTGTCGGTCGGTGGGGTTCATGAAAATCAAAGATCGACTAAGCATGTAGAAGGCCATCTCATTGCTTACTCCGGACGAGGGTTCGACTCCCTCCGCTTCCACATATGATAAAAATAACGCACTGTTTTTCAGTGCGTTATTTTTGTTTTTGAATATTTGCATGGCTATGTTTGTGGCAATTACCCTCAAAAAATTCCGCTGGTTACTACATTTTGAACTAAATCGTAGATTTTAGGTTAGCGTCCTAGTGGGTCTACAAACAACATCAAACAACGATCTGATTTTCAGTTTTTTAGATCAAAGACCATCAAGAAAGGGGTCATTTTGGGGGTCAGATCAAAGATAAAGTAAAAAAGATAAAAAGGCTAGGTTTAATACCTGGCCTTTTTTGTTTTCAGGAAGATAAGATATATAAACGTTTTACCCTTCTTGTAGTTTTTGAAGTTGCAATTTTCAACTTTCCAAGCTTTTCCCGTCAAATAGTAATTACTAGCAGAATTCGGAAGATAAATGGTTTTGGCCCGTGAAACTAAAATTATTATGCCAACGTATAAATTTATGGAATTAATTCAAAATCAGGCTTTAATACTGCAAAGTCCCAAATCTCATCCCAAATGATTTTTTTTATCGGTGGAATTCATGGCGCAGGAAAAGGCACAATATGCAGAAAATTATCAGAAGACTTAGATATCAGGCATTTTACGGCAAGCCAGATCCTAAAATGGTATGAGGTTTCACCTGACACTAAAAACAAAAACGTTGAAGATATCTTATTTACGCAGGATCGTTTAATAAAAGCTTTACATCAGGTCAAAGAAGAAAACCGCCATTTCATTCTTGATGGACATTTCTGCTTATTTAATAAAGATGGAATACCCAAAAGAGTGCCCCAAAATACCTTCGAGAAAATATCACCGGATATAATCACAGTTATTTCAGACAACATTCACATTATTAAAAAAAGGCTTGAGAATAGAGATCAAAAAAAATATTTGGTCGAAGTTTTATCTAAAATGCAAGACTTAGAAGTTAGTTATGCGGAAGAAATAGCCAAATACTTATGTGTTCCATACATTCATGTATCAAATGGAAAAATAGAAAAATTAAGAAGTCTTATATCTAAAAAAATCACAGATGAGAATCTTACTTGATACTAATATAATTATCCATAGGGAAGCAAGTACGGTGGTTAATGAAGATATTGGTTCACTATTCAATTGGCTTGACAAATTGGGTTATGAAAAATGCGTACACCCATTAACGCTTGAAGAAGTTAGGTCTCACAGAGATCAAAAGGTTGTGAAAACAATGGAAATTAAAATCCAAAGTTACAATTTGTTGCAAACCACATCTCCTGACTCTTCCTCAATAACGTCAATAAGATCGAATGATTCAAGTAAAAATGATTCGATAGATACCAGTATTGTTAATGAGGTTTTCAATGAAAGAGTTGATTACCTAATATCGGAAGACAGAGGTATACATTCTAAAGCAAAGCAGTTGGGCATTGGTGAGCGAGTATTCAAAATAGATGCTTTTATAGAAAAAGTTGTCGCTGAAAACCCTGCATTGAGCGATTATCAAGTATTAGCGGTAAAAAAGGAACATTTTGGAAAGATTGATATTGAAGATGAATTTTTCAATACCTTTAAGCTAGATTATCCAGGGTTTAAAAAATGGTTTAACAAAAAAGCAGACAAACAAGCCTATATCTGCATTGCGGATAACAAAGTTAAGGCTTTTTTATATCTAAAAGTGGAAAACGAAAATGAGAATTACTCGGATATAACTCCTATTTTCTCAAAGAAAAAGAGATTAAAGATTGGGACTCTAAAAGTAGTCTCAACCGGATATAAGCTGGGTGAAAGATTCTTGAAAATCATTTTTGACAACGCTCTACTATCAAAAGTAGATGAAATTTATGTTACTATTTTTGACAAAAGAGAGGAACAAATCAGGTTAATAAAATTACTAGAGGATTGGGGGTTTAGTAACTGGGGACATAAGAATATTGAAAGTGGGCAAGAAAGAGTCTACGTAAGGTCATTCAATCCGGTTCCTGATCTATCGAGACCCAAATATAGTTTTCCTTTTGTTTCAAAAAAAGCTAATAAGTTTATAGTACCAATCTACCCGGAGTATCACACCGAACTTTTCCCCGATTCAATTCTGAATAATGAATCACCAGATGACTACTTAGAGAGTGAACCACACCGAAACGCAATAAAGAAGGTATATATTTCGAGGTCTATTAACCGAAACTTAAAAAGTGGAGATTTAATCGTCTTTTATCGTACTGGAGGATGGTACAAAGGTGTAGTTTCGACACTAGGAGTAGTTGAAAATGTGGTTCTCTCAATAAGAGATGAAAATCATTTTATTCAATTATGTCGAAAAAGAAGTGTATTCGATAATGACGGATTGAGAAAATATTGGAATCACAATCCAAAAAATAGGCCATTTATTGTCAATTTTTTGTATGTTGCATCATTTCCTATGCCCAAAACCAATCTTAAAGGGCTTGTGTCAGCAGGTATAGTTTCAGAAGCACCAAGAGGTTTTGAACCCCTTTCGGACCAAAATTTTGATAAACTATTAAAACTTGCCAGAGTTGATGAAAGTAATATTGTCAATTAAACCAGAATTTGCATTCAAAATTTTTGATGGGACAAAGAGATATGAGTTCCGCAGGTCCTTATTTAAGAATAAAGATGTGAAATCTGTTGTTGTTTACGCATCGGCACCGGTTAGCAAAGTCATTGGTGAATTTGAAATAGATAGGATATTATATGATGATCTGGATTCATTATGGGCAGATACTAAGAAGGAATCTGGTATTTCTAAGGAGTATTACTACCAATACTTTACAGGAAAGAATAGAGGATATGCGATTCGAGTGAAAAGAATTAGAAAGTATGATAAACATTTGTGTATCAGAAAAGAGTATGGTCTTAATCCACCTCAATCCTTTGCATACGTTAGATAACCTTTTAGAGACCTTGTTTATAGAAATTTCCAATCACTTTTAATTCATTTAAATTTTCTTATTAATCAAAAAGAGCTACGCACCCAGCCGTACGCAGCTCTTCCTACAATTGATTTTAAACACATTCCTCGTATAGGTATATATTTAGAATTAATAAGAAGGGTGAATCTCACCTTACCAAGCTCTGACTTAACAATTGACTTAAACAACTATTTAATTGACCAAGCCAAATCCCAAAATAATTCTTTTGATTTGGCCACTGAACAGTTCTTCATCGATTATGCCGAACAGTATTGGAATGAATCAACTATAAAAGTTTCTACTCGGAGTTTCTTACGAAGATGGTCTATTGGAGCAGGAATAATTTATGACTTTTAATTTTAGGGTAAAGAAATTGTTGTGGTCATTTTAACAAGTTCATCTGTTCCCGATTTGATTTTATTTGGTTGATCTGTTCGATGAAATTTAGAATGCTATCATCATTTGGCCCTAACAGTATGTTGGCTATCTGGCCCTTGACTAAACCTTTTCTAGGTAATGCCTTCTAATTGTATACTTACCCGCCAACTTTTTAAGTGCACATCTATCCCCGCATAAATCGTTTGACCACTAAAATCTAATGCTATAACTTGTTTTGCATAGGCTTCCACTTTTTACCATAAGTTATACTTATAATGATCAAACTTTATATAAAGATTTTTTCCAAAAATCGATGAAGTTGGGAGAAAACGCTTATGCCATCAGTGGTTTCTCCTTCTATTGTTGGAATTTCCCGGTCGAAGTCATCGGTACCAAAAATGTATTTGTTGTGATTGAATAAGTCGTGCTTAACCACGAAGTGCCCATGGTGGTCGATAGCATTCTTTTCTTCCAGCACCGGCTTCTGGATGGTATAGGAGCTCTTCGGCAACTTGTGTACCCCTCCGAATTGTTGATTGATTTGTTCTAAAGTCAATTCGCCATGATCAGGTACATAATAGATGGTCACAGATTCAGGGCTGCCGTACTTTTCTAAGAACTCTTGCTCTTCGTATTCCACCGGATAGTGTTCTTCGAAAATGGTATATACTTTCTTTTTGCGATATATTTTCTCCCCGCTATTGTCTTTAGCTGATAGTTGTTGTGTGGCAAAGAAAATATTGTAATCTTCCTAGCGAGGACAGAGTGGCCCCTCTTGAGGATCATTGTTCCACTTTTGCACAAATAGCACGGAGGTTTTAGTACCCGTATGGGGCTTAAAGGTATTACCATGTAAACCAACCACCGTCAATATTCGGCAACGCTCGGCAATGAAATCCCGAATATTTTTTTCCGTAGCATTATTGAATCGCCCTTGAGGAAGGACAATAGCCATACGTCTACCAGGTCTAAGAAAATCAAGATTGCGTTCTATGAATAAAATATCTCGCCCGATTTTGTTATTGTGCCCTTTCGAATTTCCGTACTTATCAAATTTCTCAGCGATATCGTAACTGTTAATGATCTGTCCATCCTTTATGTCTCCAGCAAAAGGAGGGTTAGCCATTACAATATCAAAATTATAGTTTCGATCGTCGCTACGTTTGGCCCGTAAATCCTTCAAACGATCAAATCCATCACCATATATTTTGCTCCAACTGCGCTCCTTAACCACATTTTCCCAACGTTTGTAGTCGAGAGTGTTGAGCTGTAAAACATTTGTGTGTCCATCTCCCGCGATGAGATTCAATAGTCGCCCAACACGTACTGTTCTTCGGTCAAAATCAATGGCGAATACTTTTTCACGGACATAGCGTTTTTGCTCATTTGTTAATTCTTGAGCAGTCCATAGATTTGGTTCGTCGGGACGGAGTCGCTTCCAAACATGAAAGATAGAATGCATAGTAAATCCGCGACTACCCGCTGCCGGATCAATGAGGAACTCATTTGGTTTGGGATTGAGCATTTTTACGCACATGTCGATGACATAACGAGGAGTGAAATATTGCCCTTTATTGCCCTTATTATTTTTATTAACCAGATACTCGAAAGCATCATCGACAACATCTAGGTTGGAATTAAAAAGTTTAACTTCTTGGAGATAAGAAACTACTGTATTAAGATGAGAAGGTGAAAGTTCAATAGTAGTATGTTCTGGAAAAATCCCGTGCCATTTGTCCATGGCATCATTAAAAAGCTCCTGAATGTTGATCTTCGCATTTTCGTCAAGATCTGTTTTTCGAAAGCGGAGCTGCTTTAGTCGATCATTAATTTTATCTCTAATCTCTTTGTTTTCTTTCTTTTCTAATTCATAAACATTGGCGATTCCTGCTCCATGAAGGGCATCATCTATTCGTTGAAAATCTGCTCTTCGTTCCCATTCACTGTAGAGTTTAGCAAAGATGAGTTTGAAACTTTCTTCAAAAACATCGACACCAGCATTGGCCAATACTTCATCTTCAAATTCCGTAATGACATCTTTTAGATGCTTCTCCGGAGCTTATCACTTAAAATAAGTTCGAGCATAGTGAATTTCTGATCAAGAAATTCACTGATAGTTTCCCCCAACTCTGGAATACCAAGTAGTTTATCAAAAAAGTTACGTTATTATATACAGCATTCACAAACTGTTCCTTCACAAAAAAGAAGTGAATCATGAATTCAAACATTAGTAGGAGATTAGGATATGAAGATATTTTTGATGGTAACCCTAAGGATTTTG
>CBDHFQ010000016.1:0-32292 GCA_965262565.1 Bacteroidia bacterium | reverse complement strand
CAATTACAAGCCTGATATTGCCGGTTATGACAAAATTGATAATACTGTTTCACGCCCAAATTCCCATGCTGGATAATTTCCCATTGATCCGAATCTATAAACCGTAAAGCGATCATCCGATTTTCTGTAGGCACATATCCAAGCGTTTCCCCACATTTTTCACAATAGGTGTTCTCAAAAAATACGGGGTTGAGACAGTTGGAACATTCAAATAATTTCATGAACAACTCAATCTTGTTAGGCGAACCATCCTTCATTAATGTAAGAGGCATGGCTCTTAGCGGATGTCGGAAACAAAAAAGGGAAAAGTTTTCTAATATCCGCAGAAAATTATCCCCACAAAATAAGTCATTTTTATCCTTACTTATTACGTCAAAAATTATGTAAGAATCGTCTGGATTGTTATTAACGACATGATGAACAATGATTCCCCAAATATTACATACTAGAGCAAAATCTATTGGGACAACACATCTATGCCGCCCTACAGTGATGGTGAATACTGAAGGAACCTGATGATTGCTTAATGGAATAAAGTTGTAGTGAAAATTGAAAGTATCTTTAGACTCGCAGATGGTTATCCACCCATTTCCTCCATAAGAGCCCAGGTGAATGGAGCGCATACTATCAAAAGGCCCTTTTTGAGTGAGCCTAAGCTTGAACCCCTTTTTATTACCATCGAGGGTGGGATAAATTCTCTTGGGGCTTCCCCGGGAATTATCAGGATGAAAGAATTGTCTATATATCTGTAGAGTGGGAATATAGTTCGATGCTGTAGGAATAAGAAAAGGTGTATTCCTATGAGGATACGACGTGTAGCTTCCCTGAGAAAACTGACAATTACTCCGTTCCCTTATATTGCTTCCATTTGTTTTAATGCTTACCAAACTAAACCCCCATAGAGATCCTAAAAGTCCCAAAAGAATAAACCTTGCTGTCAACCAACTTATATACCTCAGAAATAATTCTGCTGTAATTTTTGTTTTATGAGATAATTTAGGATTAGTCATAATAAGCTAGGCTGTCCTTTTAATTGATAGCCCTAATTACCGATAAGATTTATTATTTAAAATTCATATATTATAAATATTAAACATTGTGATATTTAAATAGATGTTCTTCGGGAATAAAATATTTAAGGAAAGATAACATGATTATTATCTCGCTCAGGAGGAACATTAGGAAATTTATCACTAGAAATTACATGAATTTATCATAGCAAGGATTCTGGTTCCTCTTCAAATACACTATATTTTACCATTGAACTGGGCTTATTACTTTAGGATGTTACTTCCCAACTGATTCGAGCTAGTCTTCAATTATGGGAGAAAAGATTGGATATCGCGAACTAATACAGGAATGCCTTGCACGAAATAATGACCGCATCCGGCCATGGAGTTGATATGGGCATGAGGTAACAATGCTGCATATGAATGTAAATGGGCTATAGGAACTACCTGATCATCTTCACTATGGTAAAAGTAGATGGGTAGTTTTTGTATGTTCAAGCCAGGTAATAATTCCTCCTTAAGCCTAAATTCCTCAAATTGCCAATCTTGGTCACTTCCCCAACACGGAGCTGCAATTAAAAACAGGCCTAGCACATTGACCTCTAAACTTCTTTCCAATATGTATTTCAACAGCACAGAGCCTCCAAATGAATGACCGATCAGCAACCAGTTTGAACAATTATTTCCATGTATTTTTGAATCGATTTCATCCATCCAGCTAATCATATCCGGTTGATCTGGATGAGGCATGATGGGAGCAAAAAATGGAAATGAATGGTTGAGCTTATGTTGCAAATACTCAATTATTCCCAAACTACCCTGATGAAATTGGGGAGTACCAGCTCCGTGAATAAAAAGAATAGACGTTGTTTCCATTGAGCGTGAATCATTTTTAATGTCATGAAAATTTCCTCTGATACAGCTCTTGGAATAGGACTAAATTTGCTTACGATACTTACACAAATATAGTAATTTGTTGATGATAGCCTAATAATACGTTAAATTGATTCAAAGATAATACACTACAGTAATGCTGGATCAATCAACAATCCTCCTTCTCTCCCCATTCCAATCCATCAGGTAATTCAATCCTATTGAGTTCGAGATGTAAGACCCGACGTTTTTTATGATAAGTGGATTTGGTATAAGCGTGAAGTAATAGAGGTTTGAAGATGATGAGTCCTCCGGCATTAACCTCACAAGGAAAGGGATTCGCCTGTTCTGCAATAGGTTGAATTTCCTGTTCTGTCAAGCGCTTTTGATGTGATCCCGGAATAACGTGAATGACTCCCTGATCTAAATGAATCTCATCTAGGTGAATGTGGAGAATCAACCCTTCATGAAGCACCTCTACCGGGGGGTGTAGACTCACAAAGGCCCCATCAGTGGTCCAACCATCATAACTATCTGTCAAAATTTTGGTATGTACATCTACCGTCAATTCCTGATGCCATTTGATGTAGGAATTTCCCTGGGGCGGTTTATCATAATATAAAGCTTTGGTCAGGTAGTAATCACTCCCTATACTAGAAAGAATGCGCTTGAGATTACGGTTCATTACTACTGCTTTTAGGGCGGGAATGACTTTGAACAGATGGTGTATAGGATAAATGTTCTTCGTTTCCAGTAATAGCGTCTGTTCATATTGCTGGATCATTAATCCCATTTTGTTTAGTTCTTTTTTGGTATAGATATTGGGTGCAACGATATACCCTTTACCGGCAATTTTTTTGGGGTAATGAATAAGTTCCGATTCCTTAAGTTCTGTTCTATATTGATCCAATGCATGAAATAGCCGCGCTCTGACTCGTTGTTTTAATTGTTCTGGAGCGATGACTTTAGCTTTATCTCCGAATCCGAGAATTTCACGTTCCAATTCATAGTTCAACTTCACCTCCAGCGAAATGATAATGCCATTTTTTCGTTCTTCCAGCACTTTTTGGCTGTGGTGAATGGGTTTTGTCAGCACATAAGGAGCATTGATCGCATCTATAAAAAGGATAACTTCCTGAGGTTTATCTCCTGTGTTGACCGTTACTCCTACTACATCGCGAAAAAAATTACGTATTTCTACCTCCTCCACTTCTATACTTGCTTCCCCCGTATATTGAAGATCGATCACTCTATCTAAAGCCAACAACATATAGGGAAGTTTTTCTTTTTTCTTGCCCAATACGAACCATCGATTTCTATATTCCTTTAGTAAAAAAGGATGGAAAGGAAAGGAACTGGATTCTTTGGCTTTAAAAGATTGGTAAGTAATTTGAAGGATTTCTTTCCGCTGGATGGCTCGATAAATAAAGTCTATATGTTCCAGTCCCTTGAGATTTTCATTTTTTTCCAGGTCAATGATCGAACGATGGTCTGTTTTGGAGGTATAAATTTTATCTTCCAGCCGCTGAACAATCCCACGAAGTTCCTGAAAATGAGTAAATCCTTTAAATTGCTTTAAAATTTCCACCACTTCCGTCAATTTTCCTAAATCCTGATCTGTCAAAGGAATATTAGTAATAGAATAGGTAGGGTCTTCGTAGGTGTAGTATTTTTTTTCCACCACTATGATAGGTGCATTGTATCCCAGTTTATCACTCCGCATCATTTGAAGGTCCATCTGCACGGTTCGCTTACTGACACCTTTTTCGATACCCTCATATTCATATAGCGCCTCCGAACAAGCCTCAATTAAATCGTTTAGCGTCCATTTGCGATATCTGTTTTGTAAACAAATGTCTATTGTCTTGTACCTTATCAGGGCATTTCGATTTACTGGCATCTTAGATCTCGTTTATAACAAATTAAGAAAATTTAACTTCGCGCAGAATCCATGCGTATTGAGTGTACACCATTGGGCTATGAATGGGAATGTAGGCAGATAAATGGTCATTTAGTCAATGAATAATTCTGTCAAAGTAAATTATTTCTTATGATACATACTTTGAATGTTTAATACATTCTGGCAATAAAAACGAAAGGAGAATTCATTCATTGTATCTTCCATTCAGCTTCTTATGTAATGTGAGGGTAGATTTAGCAATACATTTTTCGCATCATCCAAAAAAATATTCTCCAATGTTTTAAGTGCGCAAGAATACTGCGTTTAGAAGTGCTTATTTAGGATCATCAGTTAACTAATGAAAGAATGATGCTTAACGGAAAACAATTGATCGAACTGGGATATCCTGAAGGAAAAGTGATCGGAACAATTTTGACATTGCAGAATCGTCTCGTTTCAGAAATGGATAAAGATACGTTCATCAGCCAATTGAAAGAGATATTGGAGCAACCTCAGGCATATGTGGATTTAGAGCCTTGGAAGGATATTGCCTCCACCTTACTGGCACCCAAAAAAGGGCCTAAAGAACTGAGAGAGGAATCGCAGGATATTCAAATTTACGGTAAGGAGTTGATAGAACAGGGAGCTTTGCATCAGATGAACATCGCGATGAAATTACCCATAGCCATTGCAGGAGCACTAATGCCGGATGCACACCAAGGATATGGATTACCTATTGGAGGAGTACTAGCCACTGAAAACCAAGTTATTCCTTATGGAGTAGGAGTAGATATTGGGTGTAGGATGTGCATGACGATATATGATGTGCCAACGGGAATACTCCAGGATCAAAAGGCTAACCTAAAAAAGATCTTACTGGACAGCACACGATTTGGGAAGGCTACCTTTAAGAAGCCGATGGACCATGAAATTTTGGATAACTCCTTATTCAATGACATTCAATTGATTAAAAGCCTAAAAGATAGAGCCTGGAAGCAATTGGGAAGTTCTGGAGGTGGAAATCATTTTGTCGAGTTTGGAGAAGTAGAGATCCTGGACCCACAGAATGAATTTGGCCTAGCGGTAGGAACATACCTCGCTGTACTATCTCATTCAGGTTCCAGAGGATTAGGAGCTAAGATTGCCGGACATTATACGAAAGTGGCGATGGCGACATGTAAATTGCCCAAAGAAGCTCGCCATTTAGCATGGCTGGACCTGGATTCGTCCGAAGGTCAGGAATATTGGGCGGCGATGAACCTGGCAGGAGATTACGCTTCGGCTTGCCATCATCAAATACATGAACGAATGGCTATCAGTTTGGGGGCAGAACCGCTAAGCATGATTGAAAATCATCATAATTTTGCCTGGAAAGAGCAAGATGAGGCCGGCAATGAGATGATTGTGCATCGGAAAGGAGCTACTCCCGCAGGCAAAGGGGTATTGGGAATTATTCCTGGCTCTATGACAGCCCCAGGCTTCATTGTTAGAGGAAAAGGAAATGTCGCATCTATTAATTCTGCGTCACACGGAGCGGGAAGAGTAATGTCGCGTACTCAGGCAAAAAAATCTCTGAAGCAGGAAAAAGTAGCAGATTATCTTCGACAAGCTCAGGTAGAAGTCTTAGGATCAGGACTGGATGAAGCCCCCATGGCTTACAAGGATATCAGCGAAGTGATGGCTTGTCAAGAGGAATTAGTAGAAATAGTGGGGAAGTTCCAACCGCGAATTGTGAGAATGTGTGGAGATAAAGCTTATGGAGAAAAGGATTGAAAGTAGAGAAGTAATTTACTCATTGGGACACATTCTTCTGGCTTATCGTAACGCGCTCGTTTATTTTGCTTGATTTATCTTTTTAAGTCATAGATGAATCCTTTAAATAGCGCTTTATGCAAAAAAAGAAGGTACTTTTCAATAAGTACCTTCTTTTTTAAGAACCACATTAACTTGCGGAGAATAATTCTATTACCTGGAAGTAAGCTTTTTAGTAACAGGCAAATACTTCTGTAATCCTAAAGACTCCAATGTTTTGATATTCAAATGGCCTATAGGTAATCTATTGTCAATTTGATACTGTTTAATAGCTGTTTGGGTTTTTATTCCCATTACTCCATCAATATCTCCTGCTTGGTAACCTCTGGCACCTAAGGCTTCCTGAACTCTTCTTACGATTAGAGTACTGGTTTGATCTGCACAAAGAATTTCAGTCCATACAGTATAACCGCCTTTTTTCACCAATTTACGTTCTGTTACATCACGATAAACTGCGGGGATGGTTCGTTCAGAAGTTTGTTCTGCTTTTACTAATACTTTTTTAGTAACCGTTTCATATACTGGTTCAATTGGTACTTCTATTGTCCTTGCTGGTTGATCGATAACCCGCTTAGCAACCATTTCGTATTTCGCAGGAATTACGTCTTCTACGGTTTGCGCCTCTTTTACCAGCACCTGTTTGGTCTCGGTACGATATTCCGCAGGCACTTCTTCATAACACATGATAAAACAATCCTCTGAATTTTCTGAGAAGCAATTAGGATCTTTCAGTTTTCTTACCCATTCTCCTCTTGCAGGACTTACTAGTACCTTGTTAGTTTCTGTCCGGTATTCAGCAGGAATGGTACGTTTTATCACCTTTTCAGGTTCCACCAGTACTTTTTCCATAACCGTTTTGTAAGTAGCGGGGACAACCTTATAATCTACCCCTCCTTCTTTTACCAATACACGTTCGTTTTTATTAGTATATGTTGCAGGTGTAACGATAATGTCCATGGCCTCCTCCTTTACCAGTACTTTTTTAGTTACATCAGCATACTGATCTGGTGCCTTACACTTTGCATAACATTTACCAACTTCGTCGGATGGAGGTAAATCATCAAATGGAAGAGCTTCTATACTTCCTGGATCGACAGGTTCACCGGGAGTTTGAGCGATCGTTATAGAAATTCCTACCCAAAACATTAAAGCAAGAAAAAGTGGTTTTGTTAACATTTGCATGGTCATATAAATTAGGGTTAGTATTGACCTTGAGATGCAAACAGATAACAAAAGTAACAGTATAATTACGTAAAATTGAAAATTTCTTATTAAATCTATCAATCCGAAGAGCTATGATAGGGGGAAAAAATTAGAAATGAACCCTATTAAATAAAGAATAAAATATAAATAGGAGAAAATGTAATCATTTGTAAATGAGTATATCTCTCATCTAGAGATATGCAATATGAATAAAACATTATCATTCAATTCAGAATAAGCTTGGAAAAAATCTTCCCGTTCTTTGTCGATATGCCTCATATTCGGAAAATGTTTCTAACAACCTCTGCTCCTCATAGGAAGATTTATAATAGAACAATATATACAAAGCGATCACAATGATAGCTTGAACGATGGATCCATTTGTTAGCGCAAGGCCAAAGAAAGCCATGAGAATTCCCGAATAAATCGGATGACGCATATATCGATATAATCCAGATTGAATAAGGGTGGCAGATTGTTTGGGAGAAGGGTAGGGAGTAAGATTCGTGTTGAGTTGGGCCATGGCAAGTAGTATTACTCCTCCTCCAATGAAAACGAATCCCCAACCCAACCACTGAACCAACAAGGGGATCGATAGCTGAACCCAGTTCGGGTCAAGGATAAAAGCAGCAAAAAGTATCAATTGACCCGACACATAAAAGTAATCTGCTCTTGTTTTTTTCATATGATTATCAAGATATAAAATTTGTTTCTTTCAATTCAACTTAAGGGCTTTTTTTAAAAAATTCAGAACAGGGTAATTACATAAATAGGAAAAATGAACACTCATTTTTTCCAAAAAAATTAAAATTAAACACCAGTAAGGAATAGTTCAATATTGGGACTGCCCTTAAGATTACATTAATTATCATTTGGGTGTAAAATGAAATAAGCATGAAAATATCATTCGATGAGCCAAATATAAGGGAAGTACTAGATCAAGCTACTATTGAAGGGCTAGATGCTTTTAATTTCGGTATTGTAAGAATGAAGATGGATGGAACAGTAACAGCTTACAACAAATACGAATCTGAGCTATCAGATTTCTCTTCTCTGGAGGTCGTTGGTAAACATTACTTTACACAAATCGCCCCTTGTACAAATAATTTTATGATCGCAGACAAATATAATATGGAGGCTGAAAAAAGGGATGAGCAATTGAATTATCTCTTTACCAACCAAATAAAGCCTACTAAAGTTATTCTACGTTTAATTATTGATCCTCAAAAAACACATCAATATTTACTCATTAGTTATGGATCTCAATCCTACTTCTCCAAAAATGGTGCTCATTAAATTTGTAACATTATGAAAGCGGAAAATCAACTTGAGCTTAATCATCTAATAACATTTTTGAATCAGTGTCCTTTTGGATTGGTTAAAGCAGATAGTAAGGGAAATATATTAATGATAAATGGTTTTGCAGGTCAGTTTATTACGCCTGTCATTATTGATTGGGAATTCGATCGAATAAACATACTTGATATTATTGGGCACTTTAATGAGAACCTAAGAGGCGATATAGAGTCTTTTGATCAGGATTATGGAATTATTTGCACCAGTAGAAGAATCAAGGTAGAATATCAATCTACTGATAAGGTGAATTACTTAACCTTTTCTATCAATAAACTTAACGATCACATTTACCAATATGCTTTTAAAGAAGTGTCGGACATTATTGAAGCGGAACATCAGCTAAAAGAAATGACTGAAGCAGTGGCACTTCAAATGGGAAAGTTAGAGATGTCTTCTGGCATATTACACGATATCGGTAATGCGGCTACTGCTTTTGGAACTGAAGTGGCAAATCTTACAGGTAGCCTCAATTGGAGAGAGCTAAACGATTTAGATAAACTTATTAAATTATTTGAAAATAAATCAGAATCCCTGGATCAGGTATTAGGAGCTGGAAAGGGAAATGCGTTGAAAAATTTTCTTATTGCTTTAAAAGATAGCCTGGATAAAAAACATGAGAGGTATTCACATATTTCATCTAAATTATACGATACGACCAGTCATATTCAGGATATCTTAAACATCCAACGACAATACGCAAAAGGAATCACCAAAATAGACAGGGCTCCAGTTCAATTTCAAAAAATTATCACAGATGCGCTTGCTATTCAGGGGCGCAATCTGGAAAAGCGGGGGATCAAGATTATCAAACAAATTCCTATTGATGCACCTAAAATTAGTGGAGACGAAACCCGCCTAATCCAGGTACTCATCAATATTTTAAAAAATAGTGGTGAAGCTTTTGACAAAGTAGAAGATAAAAGGAATAAGCAATTAGACATTGTCCTGAATATTCTTCCGGAAAAAAATAGGGTGGTATTAATGATAAAAGATAATGCCATCGGATTTGAAAAAGGAACCGGATCCAGGTTTTTTGAAAAGGGGATGACTTCTAAAGATAAAGGAAGCGGGTTCGGGTTATTTAATTGTAAACAGATCATTGATTCCCATCAAGGAAAGATTCATATGGAAAGCACGGGGATAGGAAAAGGAGCCATAACCACCATAGAGATACCTTATACCAGAAATTGAATCACATTAAATCATTTGAATTAACAATAATATGAAATTCATGATACAAAATACCAGAGTATTGGTTATTGATGACGAGGAGATCGTGAGGGATAGTATAAGAGAAATTCTCATCCCAAATAAAGAAGATCATTCTAATCTTAATGATGCTGCGTTCGATTTATTTGATGAGATCGTACCCACAGTAGAAAGTGAACCTATCAAATATCGTCCAGAATTTACTTTCGAAGAAGCTAATAATGGAAAAGCGGGGTTAGAGAAAGTGAGAGTGGCATGTGAAAATGAAGAACCGTATGCTGTGATTTTTCTGGATATGAGAATGCCCGACTGGGACGGACTCAAAACCTGTGAAGAGATCAGACAAATTGATCCTAAAGTCCAAATATTTTTTATTACTGCATATTCGGATAGATCTATAGATGAAATCAGTATCAGGGCAGGGTATGATATAGGGTATCTAAGTAAACCATTTGTACAGGAAGAGATTATCCAAATTGCGACAAAAGGGGTTCACGATTGGCAAAGATTGACGAGTTTAGAGCAATTACTGGAAATTATTGGAAGGCTTGGGGTAGGTAATGATAAGTTAAAAACCCTTCTGATTAATATTTTCCATCAGGTTTCTGACTATATAGGTACAGACTACGCTATTTTGGGAAGGCTCAATGATGACAATATTTTTGAAGAAATAGCGAAAATTGGTGTTGGCATTGACCGAATGCAGATCAAGAAATTGCTCGAAAAGATAAGCCAGATTGATCCGAATCAACAAAATAAAATTGATACGATAGATGGAATTCTGGTTTGTAGGATGGAGCAGTATTACATTTTTACGGTTCCATTTAAAAGGGACTTCCTGAATCAGGAAAAAATGTACTTGATTCATCTATTTATCGAAAATGCTATTCGCGCGATAAAAAATGCAGAACTAAGTGAAGAACTAGTGCAGAGAGAGAAGTTATCTGCCATAGGTCAGGCCATTACGATGGTAATGCATGATATTAAAAATCCTATAGGTGCGGTTCAATCTATCGTAGAATTATTGAAAGATGAACCTGAGGATGTAGAAAATGTATTAGAATTAGCGACAATGATTCAGGAATCTACTGAGTACGCTATGGATATTATTACAGATGTGAGAGACTATATTAATAATGCTAACCTTATTCGGACAGAAATCAATCTTTCGTCCTATTTAAAAGGCATTCTAGAGGAAGTCAATCAGAATAATAAGGAAAAAAAGGTGGAATTGAGGTTAGAGACTCCGTCAGAATTAATCGGAAGGGTAGATTCTAAAAAAATGAAAAGGGTGGTAGTCAATTTAGTGAATAATGCCATAGAAGCGATGGAATCCCATGAAGTAACAGATCCGGTCGTGTGGATCAAAGGGCGGCAAGAAGTAGGATTAATCGAACTACAAATTAAAGACAATGGTCCAGGGATACCAGAAGAAATCCAATCCAAAATATTTGATCCTTTTGTAACAAGTGGTAAAGTAAACGGAACAGGTTTAGGTTTGGCTATTGTAAAACAGATCATCCAGGCGCATCATGGAAAAATCGAGATAGAATCTGATGATACAGGAGCGACTTTCCATATATCCTTACCTCAATAAACCGGTTGACGCTCGCAAGCTTTTGAGATAGATTTATGTTAACCTAAACCTGAAAAGGCATGCTTGATCCATATTCCAAGGCATCATCTGCCAGTTGGTGAGGTTGGCTCACTTTATGTATAAAATCATTATCATAAACCTATGCCAGATGATAGAACACCAACTCCCACATCATCCCGATTTCCTTCTGTTGCAAGGTATACCTAAGCATAGTCATTAAATCTTTCAATTTCAGGATCAGGATTTCCTCATCGGCCTCCAATACGATCATCCAGTCTGCGTTCGAAAATATCTTGCAACTTTAGTAAATACTGCTTATACTCTATCATCATTGCTAGTGATAAGTATGGTATTAAGGATATCCAATTTCTTTAATACCGATTATCGTCTTTTTTTCATCCTTTTCTTATTCTCTTTACTTTTCCCCAACAATTTTTCCATCATATCCGTCCTTCCCCAATTTCTCAGTTTATCTGCAATACGTTGACGATTTTCCTTCTTATACCAAAAGAAAAACAGATGTTGATTTCGCTTCTCTTTATCTGTTTTAGCCGTATAGACGGGTTTTAAGGTATAGGGATGAACTCCTGCATAGTAGATGATGGTAGCTACGGTCATGGGAGTAGGAGTAAAACCTTGAACCTGCTCCAATTGAAAACCCATATCCTTGGTTTCGCAAGCGAGATTGGCCATATCTACTTCTTCACATCCCGGATGGCTGGAGATAAAATAGGGAATAAGGGGCTGGTCTTTATGGTGCTTCTTATTTAATCGATCAAATCGCTCTTTGAATTTGTGGAAAAACTTAAAAGAAGGTTTACGCATGATCCTAAGCGTTTGATCGGAGGTGTGTTCTGGAGCTACTTTCAACCTTCCCGCTACATGATTCTCCACTAAATTGTCCATATACTTCTCCATATCTTCGGGGTCGCCCACTTTATTATATTCTGGGACCAATAAGTCGTAACGGATGCCGCTACTCACGAAGGCTTTTTTTACGTTGGGATGAGCAGAGGCTTTTTGATAAATCTCTGTCAATGGAGCGTGGCTGGTATCCAGATTATGACACACTACCGGATGGATACAGGAAGGAGCGGTACAACGATCACATATTTCCTGTACTTTTCCTTTCATCTTATACATATTCGCTGAAGGCCCCCCCAGGTCGCTGATATATCCTTTAAAATCAGGCATCTTCGTAACGGCATCTACTTCTTTCAAAATAGATTTCTCGGAGCGGGAAGCGATGAATTTCCCTTGATGCGCTGAAATGGTACAAAAACTACAACCGCCAAAACACCCTCTATGCATATTGATGGAGAACTTGATCATCTCAAAAGCTGGAATAGTCCCCCTTTTTTGGTATTTAGGGTGGGGAAGACGGGTATAGGGCAAATCGAAGGACTGATCGATCATGGCTTCGCTCATAGGAGGAAAAGGAGGATTGATGATCAGCTTTTTCTTTCCTACTTTTTGGACAATGCGGCGAGCCTGTACCTTATTAGATTCTTGCTCAACAATCTTAAAGTTGGAAGCGAATTTGATTTTATTCCGCAAACACACTTCATGTGAGTATATTTCTACATCCTTCCAATGGTCGGCTTGAGGTATCTTTTCCCCTTCATTAACCTGGAAAGCGGTTTGAGGAATGGTTCGCATGGCTGAAAGGGGAGTGCCTTTATCAGCTAAGGTAAGGATGTCCCTCAGTGATTGTTCTCCCATTCCATACACCAACATATCCGCTTTGCTGCTCTCCAATATATTAGGGAACAACTTATTGGCCCAATAATCATAATGCGTTACTCTTCTCAACGACGCTTCAATCCCGCCAATCAATACATCTACATCGGGATATAACTCTTTAAGAATGTTACAGTATACATTTACGGCATAATCCGGCCGGAATCCCGCTTTTCCTCCAGGTGTATAAGCATCTGAATTCCTTTTACGCTTGTTGGCCGTATAGTGGTTGACCATTGAGTCCATACAACCAGAAGTGACGCCAAAAAATAATCTCGGTCGACCGAACTTTTTGAAGTCTCGTAGGTCGTCCTGCCAATTGGGCTGTGGAATCAAAGCTACTTTATATCCTGCATGTTCCAGGATTCTACCTATCACCGCAGGACCGAAGGCCGGATGATCCACATAGGCATCTCCTGAAATCAGAATCACATCTAATTCTTCCCATCCTCTTTTTTCTACCTCCTTCACTGTAATAGGCAGCCAATCAGTAATGGGCCGATCTGTCGTAGCTTGCTTCTGTTGCATATGCAAAGGTAAAGAAAATTTGATTTTGATATAAGGAAATGCTTATATAATGTCTTGTTCCAAGAATTTACTTCTATGACAACCAAAGAAAGATATTGATGTGGTGGGTTTTATGCGGCAACAAAGAGGCGGGCTAAGTAAAATGAGTTACGAAGAAATTTTAATATACTTCAAGCAAAAAGAAGAACAAATTTTAATTAAAACGCTTAAAGAGAAAGTATCATAGGATACTAAAGATTCTTTAACAAGGAATTTGTCTGTATTTAAGTAAAAGCAACCATAAACCGTAAATTTTTAACCCTACTTTGTCATGAACAGCCGTCCTTTCCTTTTTTTATTCGCATGGCTTGCTATCGCATGCCAAGACCGTTCTTCTAATAATTCGGCCAATCTAGCCCCGCCTATAGCTAAAAAGATAGATTATACTTTTAAGGAATTCGACCAAACGAGGGTAGACCCTTACTATTGGATTAGCCAACGAGATAATGAGGAGGTTATCGAGCTGTTGGAACAGGAAAATGAGTATACGGAAAAGATGATGGTGCACACGAACGACTTACAAGAGCAATTGTATAATGAATTGGTGGCGAGAATAGAGAAGAAGTACGAATCTCTCCCCACAAAAAAGAATGGCTATTGGTACTATGTGCGATATGAAGAGGAAAATGAATATCCTTATTACTGTAGAAAGAAAGGAACATTGGATGCAGAAGAAGAAATCATGTTGAATGTGAATGAGATGTCGGAAGGATATGATTTGTATAGGCTGTATCAGTATTTTGTTAGTCCCAATAATAAATATGTAGCTTTTTTAGTAGATACAGCGGGAGATCGACGGAATACGCTCTTTTTTAAAGATCTGGAGACGGGAGAAATATTGCCTGATCAAGTGGCCAATTGTTCTTATGCGGGTGCCTGGGCGGAAGATAATCAGACGTTTTTTTATTCGCTCAACGATAAAACGGTGAGAAGTTATAAAGTGATGCGGCACACCTTAGGCAAAAAGGTGGGAGAAGATGTGGAAATTTTTCAAGAGCCCGACAGCACGTTTTCTGTGTGGGTCGATAAATCTTTTGACCAACGCTATATTTTTGTCTCATCCAGCAGTACTGAATCTTCAGAAAGCTGGTTTCTTCCTTCGGATAAGCCTTCTTCCGCATTGAAAGTGGTACAGCCAAGGATGGATGATTTAGAATATGGGGTCGATTCCTACTTCGATGACCAATTCTATATCAGGCACAATCATGAAGCCAATAATTTCATGATTTCCACCACTCCGGTTAATCGCCCGGGCTTAGAATATTGGAAGGAGTTTGTAGCGCATCAGCCGGAGGTTTTATTGAATTACTTTACGGTGAGAGAAAAATATGTGGTATTGCAAGAAAGGACTGAAGCTATTGATAAGATTCACGTCATTGATCGGAACAACGGGCAGGAATATTATGTGGATTTTGGTGAAGAAGTGTACACTGCTAATATGTATAGTCCAACGGATGAATTTAGCTCTGACAGCATTCGATACAATTATCAATCTCTTACTACTCCTCGATCAACCTATGGCTATAATTTATCTATCAAAGACAAGGAATTACTGAAGCAAGTGAAAGTTGGGGGAGGATTTAATGGAGACTTATATGAAACCAGGCGACTTTGGGCCAACGCAAGGGATGGAGTAGAAGTTCCCATGTCGATTGTATACCGAAAGGACTTATTCGAGCAAGATGGTTCTCATCCTTGTTTGCTATACTCTTATGGATCATACGGTTCGAGTACTATGCCTTACTTTCGCTCGAGCGTTATCAGTTTATTGGATAGAGGATTCGTATTTGCGCTTGCCCATATTCGCGGTGGACAGGAAATGGGACGCGACTGGTATGAAGATGGAAGATTGCTCAACAAAAAGAACACTTTTAATGATTTTATCGATTGTGCCGAATTTTTGGTAGAGGAACAATATACAAATCCTGAGGGCTTATTTGCGATGGGAGGAAGTGCAGGTGGTATGCTAATGGGAGCTATTACGAATATGCGCCCAGAACTATTTAAAGGGATTGTTGCCAGAGTTCCCTGGATGGATGTGATTACAGATATGATGAATACTGATTTGCCATTGACGACGCTGGAATATGACGAATGGGGCGATCCCAACCAAAAAGAGTACTATGATTATATGCTAAGTTGGTCCCCATATGATAATATGAAAGCAGCAGACTATCCCGCAATTTTCGCTACAGGAGGCTTGAATGACACGCAGGTGCCTTATTTTAGTCCTGCGAAATGGGTACAAAAAGTGCGGGAACTCAATACGGGTAATGACGCTGTTTTATTTAAGGTCGAAATGGGAGCGGGGCACGGAGGAAAATCAGGAAGGTTTGAAAGCCAGCGAGAAACGGCGATGATCTATGCGTTTATGATTGATCAGGTGGGATCGTAGAGACGTATATTCATTCGTTTTTACAAATAGTCATGGGACTTTTTTTACTATGGGGGCTTTAGCAAGGAAAAGATACAAAAGGAATTTGATAGCGTATTAGAAAATATAGAACCAACGATTAAAAGAATTAGTTAGACAGCGCACTATAGAGGCTTATTAAAGGCAAGCAGTATCTCAGAATACCATTGCGATAGCCAAAAACTTTCTTCCATCGGAAGAATTCTTATCAGGAGCTATTTCAATCAAGAGCATTGCTAAAGCAATAGGTTTATCAGAAAAGGAACTAAAGGAGCTACATCAGGAATTGTTGTCAGCGTCAGGAGAATAAGACTGTTTATTTTGAGGTAGATGTTGTAGTATGTTGACATTTTTATCCATCCTTTCCAAATCCTGAAATAGCTCGAACATAAGGTGGCTGAAAGGCCAATACAATGATCATCTCTTCCTATCCCTTTTTTCATAAGTTCATCCAAAACAGTACGATGGGTGCCATTATGATGCATATAACCCTTGCTATCTATTACTTATCGATGAGTGGATTAAACTACTTTTCTGTATATCAAAGAAATGAAAATTGATAAATAAGGCTAAGCGTTTTTCTGGGATGGAATGATTACCTTGTGTGCTCAATATTCGCTTATGTTCATCCCTACTCGCGACATAGCAGACTACTACGGTTTTGATCCTCAACACATATCCGTTAAAGAGGTGGGAGCAGGATATGCAAATGCGAATTACGAGCTGAATACAGGATCGAAGACGTTCTTATTGAGAATGTGTAACCAGCAACCTGTGGAATTATTGGAATGGGAAGTAATGCTTATGCATATATTAAAGCGATATGATTATCCAACCGCTTATCCGATTCCCGCCTTGAATGGTACCTACTTGTTCCGACATGGAGGCCAGAATATGATGCTCTACGAATTTAAACATGGAATAGAGCCTGAGGTAAATGAAAGATCTGCCAGAGAAATGGGAAAAGCGATAGGAAGATTATCCATAGTAGAAGGGTGGGAGTCGCTAACATGGAAGCAAAATACCCTTGATCCAGAGAATACCTATACATTGATCAGGAAATTTCCCATTGGCACAAATCCTAAACCTGATCTCTTCAAAGCGATTCGGTTTTATGCAGAGGAATTATATCAATTAAACTTTGATGGATTGCCAAAAGGGATCATACATGGAGATACTTTTCCGAATAATACCATTTTTACGGAAGATCATCAGTTGGTTGCCTTGATTGATGTTGAGGAAGCGGCCATAGATTATTTAATGCTGGATGTGGGTATGGGAATTAATGGCTTTTGCTACTTAAACAATCAATTGGATATGCATTTACTTCGGATATTTTTAGATGCGTACCAATGTGTGAGACCACTGGAAGCGAAAGAAAAAGAAATGCTTCCCGCTTTTATCCAACTGGCAGCTTTTGGAATGCTTTGTTGGCATATGAGGTATCATTTGGTAGATATGCCTAATGAGGTACAGGAATATAGAGTGCGGGAATTATTGGCTAGAATACGGCACATTGGCACACATCAACAACTAAAAGAACTCATATATTCCACCTTATATTAGAATTAATGTTATGCCTTCAACAAACCATCTAAGGACATTGGAACAAAATCACCTACAGATTCAAGGGATTCCGGTAGAAGACATTCGATCGACATTTGGTTCTCCCCTTTATGTGTATGATGGAGAGGCCATTGAACGGCAAATTCAATCTTTCAAAGAAGCCTTTTCTGGACTCAATCTTAGAATTAAGTATGCCTGTAAAGCCTTAACGAATTTGAGTATTCTGAAATTGATGCTCAAAAATGGGGTAGAACTGGATACCGTCTCTCTTCAGGAGGTAAAGATGGGATTAAGTGTGGGATTCAAGCCGGAATCTATCGTTTTTACGCCCAATTGTGTGAGTTTTGAGGAGATAGCGCAGGGAATTGAATTAGGCGTAATGATTAATATCGAGAACCTGTCCAATTTACGGAAGTTGGCAGTAAAATATGGAGCTAGGGTGCCTGTCTGTATTCGACTAAATCCGCATATATCGACTCAAAAGAACAGCGATAAGGTAAATTGGTGGCACAATCAATCGAAATTTGGCATTTCCGTGGATCAATTGGGGGAAGTGAAGGCATTAGAACAGCAATACGATTTGCAGATCATTGGCATTCATATACATTCTTCTTCGGTGATTATGTCTACAGAGGTGTTTATCAATGCTGCCAGGACGGTATTTGACATTGCAATGGAATATAAGAACCTGCAATTTATCGATTTTGGGGGAGGGATCAAGTTGGATGTAGGAAATGGGAAGAAGGTGATAGATGTAGCGGCTTTGGGAAAGGAGGTGAAGGGGTTGTTTGAGGAGTTTTGTGGCCAATATGGTAGGGACCTGGAATTGTGGTTTTGAGCCGGGAAGATATTTGGTGGGGAATGCGGGTTATTTGTTGACAACTTGTGTGTTGAGGAAGCGCAATGGAGGGACAGAATTTGTAGGGGTAGATTCGGGCTTGGAATCATCTCATTCGGCCTATGTTTTACGGAGCTTATCATGAAGTCATTAATGCGTCCAATCCTGACGGGGCGTTAGAAAGATATACGGTGGTGGGGAATATATGTGAAATAGATAATTTGGCGAAGGATCGCGAACTCCCCCAATGTAGAGAGGGCGATTTGCTTATTTTCAAAAGTGCTGGGGCTTATGGCTATGTGATGGCTTCTACGTATAATTCTCGCTTTCGACCTGCGGAGGTGTTAGTGTATGGAGGGAAGATGCATTTGATTCGGGAGGCGGATAGTTACGAGGATTTGGTGCGGGGACAGAGGGTGGTGGAGGTGTGAGAAGAACAGCCACTATGAATCGTTAATCTTCTTTGAAGGTAAAAGAAATTTTATTCGACACCATGACAGGGCATTAGCAGAAACCGCTAAGCTTCTGCTAATCCCAGTACATCTGTCAAATAGAACATTTATTTTTGTCGTTTAAACCAATCTTTAGCTACGGATAGGGTGGCACGAGGTAAAATCATCTGAACATCGAAATCTAGTAATAGGTGATTTGAAGCCAGCTTTTGGGGATAGTCAGGATTGGAGATGGCCCATCTAGCAATGGATACCAAATCAGCCTCTTCATGATCAATCAATGCTGCAGAAAGTACAGGATCGTGCATTCCACCATTGGCAATAATGGGAATATTGGTTTCTACTTTTGCAAGTTTGGTTGTGGTGATGCCTCCTAAATCTGCTGTTTCCCTAAAATCTGTTCCTTCGCTGGCAATATGGATATAGTCTGCACCTGAGGCTTCCAATGCGTGATAAAAAATGGTCGCCTCTGGAATTCCGTTCCATCGATATGCTTTATCATTTACTTTGGATTGGGAAATGCGAACTCCTACCAGAAATTCTTCTGGTACTGTCTGTTTAATGGATGCAATCACCTCGGAAGTGAGTCTGATCCTGTTTTCCGCATTGCCTCCATATTTATCTGTTCGAAGATTTGTGTAAGTGGTGGCAAATTGATCCAATAAATAGCCATTGGCTGCATGTACTTCTACACCATGAAAGCCTGCTTCAACTGCCCGTACGGCCGCCTGTAGAAAACCGAAAACCACTTTCTTAATATCTTCTTGAGTGAGCGCTTTTGATGGAGTCGGATACTTTTCAGGTCCGTCATACACTCTTAGGGTTTTTCCTTTGGGCGTAATAATAGATGGCCCAACAGTCTCGGAATGATATTGGGATAAGGCCCCCGCATGCATGATTTGCATAATGGATATTGCTGCGTGTTGCCTGATGCCTTTAGTTGTGGGCTTTCCAACCCTCAACATGCTTTTGTTCGGTAATTCCAGGTTGGCCCGCATATCCAATCCCGAATTGAGCATCTGGGTAAACACCTTCGGTGATGATCATACCGAATCCGCCTTTAAGCGAATTCGGTATAGTATTCAGCCATTTCCCTCGTAGGAGTTCCATCTTGGGAGGCACTTGCTCTGGACATGGGAGCTACCACTAACCTATTGTTAAGTTGATGTCCTTTAAGCGTGAAAGCTGATAAAGCAGGATGCGATCTTTGATTCTCCATAATCACTATGATCATTAATAATTATCCAGGATAGTTTATAATTCGTAAGTCCACTCTGCAGGTAGGTACTGATAACCAGACGTGCGCTTATCTATATATCCAAAACTTGGAAATGGGACATGGGACCCAGCGATCTGAAGCCTTTCAGAAGCAGCTAGCTCTATTCCTTTGATTCTGGCTTTTTGACCAGCTTCTTTATCCACATCAAAGATTAAGGTGCGTTCAGGATGATTTAATTGAAGTGCAGTCTGGTCCGTAATATCTGCCCAAAAGAAGAGCTTCTCATTTCCTGAAGTCAAAATAAATCCATTGTGTCCTGGAGTGTGTCCGTGTAAATTCACTGATTGAAAACCAGAGATAATTTCTTGTTCTCCTTTAAACAGGTTAATTCTGCCATTGTAGATCCTGTTGACCGTTTTGACTGCCTCAAACCAGGCTTTGGCATGATCAGGAGCCAGGGTTTTATTGCTATCACTGGTCCAATAATTATGTTCTAATTCGCTCACATAAATTTCAGCATTAGGAAATATATTTTTTCCATCTACGATTAGTCCACCGATATGGTCAGGATGCATATGGGTAAGAAGAACTTTGGTGACATTTTTAGGATCAATTCCTGCAGCTTTGAGATTTTCACCGTATTTCCCAGCGGGAGGACCGAAAAAAGTATCTGCGCCTGAATCAATGGCGATGAGTTCATTGCCAATATGTATTAAATAGGCATTAATGCTGATTCGTACGGGAGCCTTGGGATGGAGGAAGTTTTCTTTCAGTTCCTGCTCCAAAGTTTGCTCCGGCAAATTGACCCACCATTCCGGCAAAATATCTATAAAGCCATCTAAAATGGTGGTAACAATAGCTTCTCCTACCTTGGTGTGCTGAACACCGGGAACCTGGACATTTGGTTTGTTGTTCATAAGATGAGATGTTGAATTAATGATAGAATGAGTGTTGGAAAAGGAAACGCTGCTGAAAGGCATGATGGCCAAAGCACCTGTTCCCATCAGTGATTGTTTAATGAATTGATTCCTGTTCATCATAAATGAATATTAAGTAGACCGATCGACTTTTATTGAGTCAAAAATTTTTATGTTTTAATTAATGCTAAATTGATGGCTAGAAAATCTTCCATAGGTTTGGCACTCTCTTGTATTTTCATTCGGGTAACGGCACCATTAAAGCTATTATAGAGGCTATTTGCTAAGTCAATGGCATGAATGCTAGCTATGATTTCTCCTTTATCCTGGCCTTGTTGGATTTCAGCAGCCAGTAATTGCATCCATTCCTGGTATTTCTTTTCGATTTTTTGTCCCAATGCTTTACTGGTAGCTCCTATCTCTGAACTTAGATTGACAAAAAAACATCCCTGAGTGCACTGCTTTTCTCTATAGTAGGTTATCAAGTTGTTAAAATGTTTCTCAATTTTTCGGTAAGAGCTTCCTCCTCCTGCTAAATCACTCCTGATCTGTTTCATAGCAATTTCGTGATATGTATCAATGGCCATACTGGTGAATTGCTCCTTACTCTCGAAAAAGTTGTAAAAAGAACCTTTTGGCATCCCACAAGCGGTTACAATTTCCCGAACTCCTACTGCATGATAACCCGAATTTCTCATGAGCTCTATTCCTTTATCGATGACTTGTTCTTTATTATATTTCATATAAGTAGACCGATTGACTTATAATACTATCGTTGCACTCTAAATGTTTCGTTTTGCTATAATTTTTTTGACAAACTTCCTTGGAACACGTTCACAAACACATTACAGGTAGGTCAAAGTCCAGATGAGATGAAAGAATACCTGAACATAAAGTGGGAATGGTGTCTGAAGTGGTCCATTGATTGGCTATACTACTGTATCTCGCTATCTAAAAAAGAAAAAACGGGCAAAGGTGTATGTCATTGTTCATAGATATCCTCACTTCCCAATACAGAACTTACTAAAGATATTCCCCAACACCTCATCCGTCGTAATTTCTCCAGTGATCTCTCCTATATGATGTAAGACCGTACGAATATCTATGCTCAGCAAATCACCGCTAATCCCCATATCCATGCCTTGTTTTACATCTATTAGTGCTTTCAGCGCCTGTTGCAACGCATTCACATGGCGAACATTACTCACAATAGCTCCATTCATGTCGGTGGAAGAAGAATGTACAAACTGAAGCATAGCTGCTTTCAACTGCTGAAGGCCGTTTTTTTCTTTAGCGGATATATATATATTATCGCTGTTAGAAGGATGAAGTAGTGCTGTATTCCCATTGAGTAGATCTACTTTGTTGCCAATAGTGAGTACATGCGTTTCTGCGGGAATATCTAAGACTGAAATCGCACCAACCACCTCTTCTTTCCGCTCTTCATTCACATCATAAACATAAAGGACCAAGCTTGCTCGTTGGGCCAAAGAAATAGACCGATTCACCCCTTCCGCCTCTATCACATCCTGCGTTTCTCTCAAACCCGCCGTATCCATCAACCTAAACTCCACTCCTTCAATCACCACCCGATCTTCTATCACATCTCTGGTCGTCCCGGGAATATCACTGACGATAGCACGTTGCTCGTTCAATAACGCATTCAATAAAGTAGACTTCCCTGCATTGGGTTTTCCCAGAATGACAGTAGGAACCCCTTGTTTAAGGGCATTGCCGTATCGAAAACTGTGAATTAAGGATTGAAGGCGATCTTCCATTTTGTTGATCAGTGCCAATAAATCGTTGCGATCAGCAAATTCCACATCCTCTTCCGAAAAATCGAGCTCCAATTCAATAAGGGAGGTGAAATTGAGCAGTTGAGTTCTAAGATCTGATAATTCATGAGAAATTCCTCCGCGCATTTGTTGGATCGCCACTTTATGTGCACCAGCTGAATGAGCTGCAATGACATCGGCTACCGCTTCCGCCTGAGCTAGATCCATGGCTCCATTGAGAAAGGCACGTTGGGTAAATTCACCCGCCTTAGCTAATCGCGCTCCTTGCTCCAGTAATAATTGCATCACCTTTTCCAGTATATAGGCACTCCCATGACAGAAATTTCTACTACATCCTCTTTCGTAAATGATGAAGGTGCCCTAAAAATACTGACAATCACCTCGTCTATAATTTCCGCTTTATCTAACACACGCCCATAATGAAGGGTGTAACCTTTAGCCTTCAAGATAGATTTAGAAAAAATAGCATTGACGGTATGGATTGCACGATCTCCTGAAACGCGAATGATCCCTAAAGCACCAATGCCCGGCGGGGTAGAAATGGCAATAATTGTATCATTCATCTATAAATAAAATAATTTTTTTAGTAAATCTTTGTATAATGCAATGGGTAATAGTAATTTTAATACGAATAATTTGAAAGCACATAATATTATGAGCGATAAAAAAAATGTTACGCCATATGAATTTGTATCCCCTGCAAGATACTTAACTTTAGAAGAGGTCGCCCCAGAAAGATCTGAATATTATGCTGGTAGGATGATAAAAATGGCTGGAGCTTCCTTAAATCATGCGCGTATTAGCAGAAATATAGTCGGAGAATTACTGCCACAGCTAAAAGATACTGCTTGTGAATTGTTGATGAGTGATGTAAAGCTATCCATTAGAGAAGGGGAAAAATTTTACTATCCCGATCTAATGCTGGTCTGTGGTGCGGTTGATCTGGCAGGAAATAGAAATGATACCATTACGAATCCCGTTCTAATTTGTGAAGTGTTGTCTACATCTACTGCAGGAAGGGATAGAGGAGAAAAATTTCATGATTATCAGGCTATTTCTTCAGTTCAGTATTATATGATGGTAGATCAGTATCAGAAACAGATAGAAGTATTTTTTAGACAGCCAGAAGATATCTGGCTATATAAATTGTATAAGCAGAACTCAGATGTAATTGTGTTGAAAGGAGTAGGGGTAAAGATGAAGCTGGAAAGTATCTATCACAAGGTGGAAATTCCTGTAAAAGATATCGCTTATAATCCTTAGCCTAAGTTACCTTAGATAAGCTTCTCCAAATAAATGGTCAGTTGGGTCGTCATTATCGTATTCGGAACCCAAGTGCATATAATTTCTTTAAAGGTAAAAGGCCATGAATGAACGATCTTTTGGGTTGGAGGTAATTAATTTTATGGTGCCAATGGGTAAGACGACAAAACATAAAAGGACATCTACTGCATAATAGACGTCCTTTGTATTTCCAATCAGATATTAATCACCTATTTCTTAGGTCTGATGTTCCTCTCTCAATAAATCAAACACTGTCTTCACCGGATTAAACGTGATAATGGGAACCTCTACAAAAATGGTGTTCCAATTAGCCATAGCGCCATTCCATAATCCAGGGAGTTCCTGAGCTTTGAGCTCTCTCCCATTTTTAGATTTATTGGCGATAAATCCCGTCCGAGGATCTCTATAATCTAAGAGATTAAAGGAATTCCCTTGATAATCTTTGGTCGCACATACCAGATCAACGGGATTAAAATGACTCGCTCGCTGAACAATGGCTTGTTGTTTTTGATTATTTGTATCAATCTGCGCAGATTCTACAATTTGTAGTGATATAGAACCATCAGCATTTTTCGTCCAGAAAGGACCACCACCTGGCTCTCCTTCATTCTTCACCATCCCACAAACGCGAATCGGACGATTGAGTTTATTCCTAAAGAATTGAATTTTATCTGCTACCTCCCATGAATCGTAGCTATCGGGAGGAATCACGCAAAGTTCCTTTTTCAGAAATTGACGAATACCCTCCAAAAAGGCAAGATCGGGTTGTTGTAAATCATCCAGTTGCTTTAAAAAGGAAAATATTTTGGCTTGGTAGTATAGTAATAATCCTCCCAGGGCCTTTTTGTAGTTATAGGTCTCCGTTTTAAGCGTATCTGGAACGACATTGTCTATATTCTTGATAAAGATGATATCTGCATCTATATCATTCAAATTCTCAATTAAGGCACCATGACCTCCTGGTCGAAACAGAATAGATCCATCTTCTTCCCTAAAGGGATCATTATTAAGATCTACCGCAATCGTATCTGTAGAAGGTTTCTGTTCAGAAAAAGAAATATCGAAGGTTACTCCATAAGTTTGTTCATAATGTGGGGCCATTTGAGCGAGAAGTGCCTCAAAGTGAGTTTTATGTTCAGGAGATACCGTAAAATGAATACGGACAATATGATCTTTATCCTTGGAATAATTTGCCCCTTCTACTAAATGCTCTTCAACAGGCGTACGAGTATTGAAGGGATATTTATGAAATTTAAGTAAGCCTTTAGGGAGGAAACCATAGTTCAAGCCTTTATCAGTAAGGATATATTCCAGGATAGTGCCATACTGCTGACGGTCCAACGCTTCTTCAGGCAACACTTCAGGTGCCATCGCACTTTTAAGGTCTTGATAAAAAGCGAAATCTTTTAATCGCTTAAAAAAAGTATACATCGATTTGGGGCCCTGATTCTCATTGAAATCCTTCATCTCTGCGGCAGTTCCCTGGAAGCTGTTCAAAAAAGCAAAAAGTTGTTTGAACATACGGCTTGCTGCTCCAGAAGCAGGTACGAATTTTAAGGGAGTTACTTGTTTAACCTGATCGTCATAAGATTCTATGTAATGGCGAATACCTTCCTCAGACAAACGAACGATGCCGTCTCCTATCGTGGCTGCTTGAGTGATTTCTAAATGAGGAAAACCCTCTTTGAAATTTTTTAATTGATGTTCAACAGTGGCAAGGGAACTGCCTCTATGTTCGATTTGACGTAGATCCTGTGGGGTTAACATATGATAAACTGAAACTGATAAATATTAAATTGATATTGGCAATAGAATCCTACACATGGCGAATATACTAAATTTCCTTACCGTTGAAAGGTTCATTCCACAGATTTTATCCATTTATATTAATCAGATGAAAGGAAGAAAGGATTCCTATAAAAAGTAAGAATAAATGCGGATCACTATAAATGCTCCCCTAAAAATGCTGACGGATTACAAAGAATATTAACGAATCAAGGGACCAGTCATGTGAACACTTCTGTGAATGTTTATATCTCCACAGCTACTAATCTAAGGAATACGATTTAGCTATCAATGATACACGCTTGACAACCAATATCCCCAGAATAGTTCATGTGCATGATGTCAGGCATATAATTTGAATTGTTTCGATGAGGAACATTCAATATGTAGTTATGATAACTCACACTCAAAAAATTCGACATCTCCTTCATAGGACCGGGTTTGGAGCCGCTCCTGAAGTAGTTAGGTCCCTGTCCCAACAATCTATCAGTGCTTGTGTGGATGCCCTCATTGAAACATCCGCCTCAGAACCACTGAATACCTTGAAAAATCCCGTAAAACATGCTGATAAAGATATATCCGGAATTAAACTGGGCGTGTTGATTTTGAAGTCCCGAGGTCAACTAGAAAAACTTAATCTCGATTGGTTGGTACAGATGGGAAAAACGCATCATCCTTTAGTCGATAAAATGACCTATTTTTGGCATGATCATTTTGCTACCAGTACTCCTATCGCCTATCTCATGCAATCTCAGCACAATGTGATTCGCCAACATGCTTTGGGTAAGTTTGGTGATTTATTGCACTCCATAGCTAAAGATCCCGCAATGTTACTGTATTTGAATAATCATCAGAATAAAAAGAATGCGCCTAATGAGAATTTTGCCCGGGAAGTGATGGAACTTTTTACCTTGAGTGAAGGAAAATACACTGAACAGGATATTAAACATGCAGCGAGAGCATTTACAGGTTGGCAAGTGAATATGCGTGGCGAATTTGATTTCAATAGAGAGGACTATGATGAAGGAGAGAAGGATATATTTGGAAAAAGGGGAAAATTTAGCGGAGAAGAGGTGATAGATATGTTGCTGGAGAATCCCGCTACTGCTGAGAATATAGTGAGAAAGATATATACCTTTTTGGTCAATGAGCAGGTCCCGCAAGATAGAGTGAAAGCACTGGCCGAACATTTTTTCCGGTCCGATTATGATGTTGCTTTATTGCTTAAACAAATTCTGACAGCCGATTGGTTTTATGAAGCAGAAAATATAGGATGTCTTATCAAGCCTCCTGTTGTATTGCTGGCAGAATACATTCGAACCTTTCAATTGGAGTTTAGAAACAGGAAGTTGCTATTGGACAGTCAAAAAGCACTAGATCAAGTCTTGTTTTTTCCGCCCAATGTCGCAGGTTGGCCAACAGGAAAACAATGGATAGACAGTTCTTCTCTATTGTTCAGAATGAAACTCCCTTTTTATCTATTGGGAGAGCGGGAAATGGATATTGACCTGGCACCAGAATACGAGAAAATGGCTGAACAGAATCCACAGAAGAAAATTCCAAAATGGTTGAAGCCGAAAGTCAACTGGCAAGCTATCAACTCATCTTTTTCGAATGTATCTGACGAATCGCTTCCTTCTGCTTTATTGGAAGCCTTTATCCAGGCAGATACCTCAAATATTGATCTGGAACTTCTTAAACACTTTGCAGATGATAGTTCCCGGGAGGCCTACATCAAAAGTTTTGTTCTTCATACGCTTGCATTACCAGAATTTCAATTAGCTTAACATGAAAAAGTCATATAATTTTTCTATCAGCAGGAGAAAATTTCTGCAAAGCTCGCTAAAAGCTTCAGCACTCCTTTCTGCCTCTGCTTATATTCCCCAATTTTTGAAGGGAACGCCAACAATAGGTAGAAAGCAAACGACTCATGGAAGAACCCTGGTCGTGATTCAATTGTCTGGTGGGAATGATGGATTGAATACCGTAGTTCCCTATCGGCATGATGCATATTATGAGGCCAGACCTTCTTTAGCCATTAAAAGTAGTGATGTCATTTCCCTCACAGACGAATTGGGGTTTCATCCTAATTTGAAAGGATTGGCTGAACTGTATGATCAGGGGGAACTGGCGGTGCTAAATAATGTGGGATATCCTAATCCCAACAGATCTCATTTTAGGTCGATGGATATTTGGCAAACGGGAAGTGGGTCGAATGAGTACAAAACGACAGGTTGGATTGGGCGTTGGTTAGATGCTAAGTGCCAACAAGTCGGAGACAAACCTTTATTAGCAGTGGAAATAGATGATATACTGAGTCTAGCGATGAAGGGAGAAGAGGCGAAAGGTTTGGCAATAAAAGATCCTGAGGCTTTTTACAAGCATACGCATGATCCGTTTTTTCATGCTATTGCAAAACAAGCTGTAACGAAAGCGGATGAACATCCCCAAGTAGCTTATCTACACAAAACTTTGGCTGCTTCTACCCAATCCGCCGAATATGTTTATGAGCAGAGCAAGTTGACTCCTTCTAAAGCTGCATATCCCTGGACTGATATTGCTGCTAAACTAAAGACAATTGCTGAGCTGATCATTTCTGAAAGTGATACACAGGTGTATTATGTGTCCATGTCCGGATTTGATACTCACGTAAGCCAAAAATGGATGCATGGAAATCTGTTGAAAAAATATGCTAATGCCTTGAACGCTTTTGTAAAGGATTTGAAAGAGCATGATAAGTTAGATGATACCTTAATTCTGACCTTTTCAGAGTTCGGTAGGAGAGTGGCCCAGAATGCAAGTAAAGGAACGGATCATGGAACGGCAAATAATGTGTTCGTTGTAGGGGGACAATTAGGCAAGGCCGGAATATTGAATGAAGGACCAAATTTATTAGATCTGGATGAAGGGGATTTGAAATTCAATTTAGACTTCAGAAGGATATATGCTACTATACTGGACAAATGGTTGGGAGTTTCTTCATCTAGTGTGTTGGAAGGAACCTTCGAACCATTAACTTTTATTTCATAATTAAGGAATTAATAAGCTACTGGATGATAGGTCTATCAGTAAGTGAATCGTCACTTTGATAGAAATAAGCAAATATGATTGAAGACTGGCAAATGATAGAGGATAAAATTTAGTAGATTTATAATAATTTATAGGAAACTGGTAATATTTATTTGTGGAAATATCTGAATTTTGGTAAGAAATAAGGCTATTTGGTAAGATCATAGAGTCAACCCTTGATATATATTAATTAACTTTTTGATTATAAGTGATTTATAATATTTTATTCATTATTTAATTCTAATCGTCAACCCCCATTATTATGTTCTCCAGGCATATTTTTTTAGTGTACTTCCGTAATATAATGATATAAAATTGGGGGAACTAAATATGAAAAGATTACAAGATAAAGTAGCTATTGTTACAGGTGGTGCTCAAGGAATAGGATTCAGCACTGCTATGACCTTTGCCAGAGAGGGCGCTGTTGTAGTGATTTGGGATATTCAGGAAGAAAAGGCAAAATCCGCCGTAAATTCTATTAAAAATCAGGGGTACATAGCTGATTTTTTGCTAGTAGATACCACCCAGCACGAAGCTACTAAAGCCGCCGCTGAAGAAACTCATAAAAAGCATGGGAGAATAGACATTCTGGTAAATAATGCTGGAATCACTAAAGATTCCTCTCTGATGAAAATGTCAGCAGACCAGTGGGACAAGGTTATTTCAGTCAATTTAACTGGAGTTTTCAACTGTACCCAAGCGGTAGCTCCTTATATGGTAGATCAGAGAGAAGGAAGAATTCTCAATGCTTCTTCTGTCGTAGGGTTATATGGGAATTTTGGGCAAACTAATTATGTCGCTACTAAAGCTGGCGTTATAGGTATGACCAAGGTTTGGGCGCGCGAATTAGGTAGAAAAGGCGTGAGGGTTAATGCTGTAGCTCCTGGATTTATCGCCACTGAAATGGTGAAAACCATACCTGAAAAGATTATCAATATGATTAAAGATAAAACTCCTCTGGGAGAAATGGGATGCCCGCAGGATATAGCTAATGCTTATTTGTTCCTGGCATCTGATGAGGCGGCATTTATTAATGGGACAGTATTAAGTGTGGACGGAGGAGTAACCATCTAATTTAAGAAAGGTAAATTTCGCCTACACCGCTTAAATTTTTCTTTAGCTAACTAATCTACACATGGTCCGCTACTGGCTTACGAGCGGATTTTCCGGTAACCATCTTATGCATAAGATGTGACAAAGAAAAAAGTCAGGTAGCTGTTCAGAATCATTCTTTCTGTTCAGCTATCTTCCGGTTTTTCTCTTATTGTATTAATGATAACTTTAGTAATCTGGTCATAACACATATGAGAGAAAAACTGAAGACATTTACAGATTTTACGTCCAGTTTATTACCACATGAGTTATTCTATCTGGAACGAAATCACAAGTTTCAGGATCAGGATAAGGTGACTATTTTGGAACAAATTAAGTGGAATGTATGCCAGCCGCTTCAGTTTAGAGAGTATAATGAAAACATTGATAAAAGAAAGTATTCAAAATTAAAGCGATGGATACTTCATAAATTGAAGCAGATTGACGTCGATCAGCAATTTAACTGGATTGTAGAGATGGAGCGGAAGATTATGATGGATGTCATTCGACCCGAGCAGGAACGCCATTTACTGAATACTCTTCGCCATGCTAAGCAATCGGATTACTATTTCCTGAAGTTGTACGAATTAGCTGAGCAATTTCGACAATATTTACTCATCAGAATGCGAAAAGGGGAGTATGCAGAAGTGCACGATTTCGTTTCTCGTTATAAAACGGTTTATGACAATGGGAAACGTATTTTTTCCCAATTGCATGAAGCTACGATAGATATTACCAATCAATATACCAACAGAAATGTCGATTCCAGACATTGGGAACAATGGCTGATGGATACTTTTTTAGATCCCGCCCTGGATGGACTAAATCGGTATTTTGCATTGGTCAGAATTACCTTTCTTTACTACAATTATCGAGACTTTCACAAATTAGTGAAAATATATGACCTTCTGGATCAATTGATGCAGGAAGGGTGGTTTTATTCGCGTAGAATACTCCAGAATTATTATGCTAATAGGGTCATGGTTCACTCTAAATTAGGAGATCTTGACCGTGCTACCTTTTATGGGTATTTATCTATTAGGGAAAGAAATGCCGATTTTCTTCACTATCTCAATCGCTTAGCCGGCATTTTACTTAGACAAGAAAAATATGAGGAAGCGATCCAACTAATGCAACAATCCTTAAAAGAATTAAAGCATACGGATAACTTTCATGAGAGAGTAAACTTTGCTGCTTTATATGTGAGAGGGTTGAATCAAACTGACAGAGCTGAAGAGGGGCAAAAGTATGCTGAGTCATTTCTGCGAGGATATAAAGAACACATATTTGCTCAGCGGTGGCATATGTTCTTCCTGGCTTATTTACAGTCATTACTGATGCAGGAAAAATACAGTATATTGCTTCAGCAGATTAAACAATATGGCCTAGTGTTAAAAGAGCGGAAATTACTCGAACAGGGACATGGTATTCCGGCGATAGCGAGTTATCAGTCAGTATCAAAGTACAAAGAAGCCAGGATAGCGAGAGATAAGTTAATGAATGAATTATGGGCAGTAAGTAAATTTATTAATCATGATGAACACGTTCGACGAATTTGGTCCAATTTGCTTCAGGATCTGAAGCCCCATGTGCCTGAAATCGTCAGAACACTTTCAATGAAAGATCCATCGGATATGCTGATTACATGAACACTATTTAAGGAGAATAATCATGTTGGAAGTGAGAGATTTTTATCCTAATCCAGGTGAATTACGCATGTTACTTCATTTGCCTCCCGAACCAATGAATGCACATTCTTTAGTAATAGCTATGCATGGATGTACACAAAATGCTCATATTCATGCAAAGGAGTCAGGATGGAATCAATTGGCAGATAAACATGGATTTATCGTGCTATATCCAGAGCAACGAACCGAAAATAATCCGAATAGGTGTTTTAATTGGTTTAGGCCAGAGCATATTGCGAGGGATAAAGGAGAGACAATGTCTATCAAAGCAATGACCGATTATGTAAAGGAGACATATGGGTTAGATCATAATCGCATGTTCGTAAGTGGTATTTCTGCAGGTGCATGTATGACAGTGGCAATGTTAGCGGCCTATCCGGAATTATTTCAGGCGGGAGGGATACATGCCGGACTTCCCTATAAAGCCGGATTAAATGAAAGAACGGCCCGTCAGGCAATGAGAGGAGAAATTCATAAAAGTAAAGATCAATGGGCTCATCTGGTGAGAGAAGAAAATCCATCTTATTTGGGAGAATATCCAAAATTGGTCATTTTTCATGGAGAAAAGGATAAAATAGTCAGTTTGAAAAATGTGAGAGAATTAGTAGAACAATGGGGAGAGCTCCATAAAATAGAAAAAATGTATCCTCAAATTGATGTAGCTTTTGACAACAATCCAAAAGTTACGCGTACCAGTTATATGGGTACGCAAGAAGATCCTGCCATTGTAGTATATACCATTAGTGAATTAGGCCATGGATTGTCTGTTCACCCAGGAACAGGCCCAAAAGAAGGAGGTTGTACAGGTACTTATGCTTTTGATACCCATTTTCATGCTTCCTTCTGGATGAGCCACTTTTTCGGATTACTTTCTTCACCCATACTCTAGGATAGATCGATGAATAT
>CBDHFQ010000015.1:0-118076 GCA_965262565.1 Bacteroidia bacterium | reverse complement strand
CATGGGCTTACAGGTCCAGTTACGGTAAATGGAATTACCTACGAACCTCCCAGGGTTCAGGCTCAAATGCCTGGTTTGAAAGATAATTCAGCTTTTACAGATGAGAACATTGCAGCGGTATTGTCTTATGTGAGAAATGCATGGGGGAATAGAAGTTCTTTCATAGATAAAGAGAGGGTGTCTATTCTAAGGACAGAGACTAAAAAACGAACTGAATTGCTTACTGAGAAGGAGTTACATGCCATGGGCTTATTGGAACCTAATCAGAAAAAGAATATTACAGCCTTATCCAAATAAAAATTCCCACCTGACCGTATAGTGGAAAGATCAGATGGGAAAAAGATACTTTAGAAAAGTATGTTGTTACGCTTCCAATGTAGGAATGTATTTGCGCGTTGTTACTTTTGCTTTCAATGAATTAAGAATAGAATACAAGCCGAAAAAAGTTCTGTTCATATAGATACCATCTTTTGCCCCTCTGGGTGCTTTTGTATTTCTTAATTCAGGCATACTTCCTGCATGTTCTCCATATTCGTATATGCTGTCCATATATACCTCATCACCAAAGTCGAAGGAGTCTACATAAAAAGGTTGGCATACGATCTCTAATGCTTCTTTGAACACCGAAGTATATAATTCTACTTCTTTAGGACCGTCGAAATCGTAAATAATCTGAGTCTTCTTACAGATATCTAGAAATTTATCCTTGTTATCCAGAATTCCTGGTTGTAGTAATTGGAAATAATTGACATAAAAGTCTTCGGGAATCTTCTTGACACAACCAAAGTCGATCACTACCACCGAGCCATCAGGTCTAAATAGGTAATTACCCGGATGAGCATCAGCATGCATAATTTTAAGGACATGGACTTGATAATTGTAGAAGTCCCAAAGTGCCTGACCTATTTGGTTTCTTATCTCCTGAGATGGATTTTCTTCAAGGAACTCATCCATGTGCTTTCCTTCCATCCATTTCATGGTGATAATTTTATCTGACGAATATTCGGGATAATACTTCGCAAAATGGATATGAGGTAAATCTTTACATTTTTCGGACAATAATAAGGAACGAGAAAGCTCCAACTTATAATCAGTTTCTTCCAGCAGTCGTTCTTTGATTTCGTCAAAATAAATTTCCATATCTTTATCCTTCCAGCCGAAAAGCCTTCTGGCAAAAGGACGAACCATATTTAAATCTGAAGAGACACTATCTTTTACTCCTGGATACTGTATTTTAACTGCCAGTACTTCTCCATCCTTTTCCGCTCTATGTACCTGACCTATAGAAGCAGCGTGAGCTGCCTCCATATCAAAGGCATCGTATAGTTTAAGTGGAGACTTTCCAAAATATTGTTGAAATGTTTTAACAATTAATGGACCTGAAAGAGGAGGCGCTTTATGTTGTGCCTCAGAAAACTTCTTAGCAAAAGCGGAAGGAAGCATACCTCTATCCATACTTAACATCTGTGCTACTTTCAATGCGCTGCCTTTTAGCTCACTCAAAGTTTCATAAATATCTTCCGCATTTCTTTCGTTCAGCTTAGACTCATCTATATCCTTATTTACCAGCTTACTAGAGTAATGTTTAATATAATTCCCACCTACTTTTAAGCCCGTTCTTACGAATTTACTGGCTCTTCTCACTTTTGAAACGGGAATCTTAGCTTGTTCCTTCATATTTATTGTAATATAAACTTAAACCAATCTATGGCGGTATCCAATAAATTGGGTTGCATTACATCTACTGCGAAATTCACTGATTTTTCTACCGCAGCATCTGTTTGTTCAAATTGGGTACTGGTATCAGTCATCCAGTATTGAAAAAGAAACTTACTCTGATTCCAGAGTATTAATTTATTTATTCCTTCAAGCCCAAATCTTTCAGAGATTTCTCCCAAGCGAATTCCATTCTGTAATAAAGTGTCTACATAATTAATGAAAGGTTGGCGAACATCTTTATAATAATGTGGACCTTCGAGTGGAGAATATTCCTGCGCCCATAAGTAAACAATAAAGTCTCGCATAGGTTGGAGGGTTTGAAACCACGTGTAATAAAAGGCGAGTAATTTCTCTCGGGTATTGTACGTAGAATAAACCTCATCTCCATGAAGTACATCCAGGGTCTCATAAAAAAATTGACGGAATATGGCTTTTTCTAGGTCTTCAAAGGAAGAATAACTCTGAAAAAATTGCAAAGGAGTTGTGTTCGCATAGGTACAAAAGGATTCTACATTGTTGGGTTTATCCTGGAACTCTTGTATATAAGAGATATAGGCATTTGTCATACGAGCTTTTTTTTGTATTACTATAATTATAAACGTATAGTATCTTCTGTAGTTATTATTTTATCCGTATTAACATTAATAAAAAAAGGTGTTAGATTTTCGAAATATTTTAAGATATTAGTTCCGCATGAGAATTTTTGAACGATTTTTGTGAGGTTTTTTTAGAAAATTCCATGCAGATAAATATGTTTTTCTCATTTATTTCGTTAGATATACATAATTTGATTCTTTTGACAGACTTTTTGTAGGCGATTGTATCAATAAATGAGTCATATGTTGGAAAATCAATAGTAAAGAACAAAAATTGCGATTGTTTTTCTAACATGAGTCGAAATAAAAGTGTAAGATAGAATTTAAATGACGCATGTTTTCAGGAAAAAATCCCTGTATTTTTGATTTATTGAAAGATGCCAAGTTTTATGCTATTAAAGCGAAAGTTCCTGTTCTCTGCTCTAGCTCTCACACTAATTATAATTTATACCCCTACGTTTAGCCAATGTATTAAAGGAAATTGTAGTACTGGAAAAGGTTCTTATTCATATCCCAACGGAGATTTATATAAAGGAGATTGGAGAGGGGGGAAAAGATATGGATTCGGAATATATAAAATGGCTAATGGAGACTCTTTTGAAGGATCCTGGGCTAAAGACGCGATGAATGGAAGGGGGATTTATCTTTATCACAATGGAGATAGATATGAGGGAGATTTTAAAGACAGTCGAATGCATGGATCGGGAAAATACTTTTTCTATGATGGAAGTGTGTATGATGGTCAATGGGCAGAAGACAAACAAAACGGACAGGGAACGTTAACCTATCCTAACGGAACTTATATTACAGGGATATGGACGAATGGGGTAGTTAGAGGCAAAGCAAAATTCTTATATCCTAACGGCGACGTTTATGAAGGAGATTTTGAGAATAATAAAAGAAACGGATATGGATTGTTAGCTAATGCCAAAGGAGATATATATGAAGGATACTGGGTTGATGGAAGAAAATCAGGGAAAGGAGCAATGACTTGGGCATCAGGAATAAAGTATGATGGAGAATGGCAAAATGGTCGTATGCATGGAGGCGGCACTCTTCTAACCCCTACAGGATCAACTTATTCCGGAAGTTTTAGAAATGGATTATATAATGGACGAGGAGTGTTGGTCTATACTAATGGAGATAGATATGAGGGTGATTGGCTAAATGGGAAAAAACACGGATATGGAAAATATGTTTATAGTGATCGCAGCATTTACGAAGGTGAGTGGGTAATGGATAAAAGACATGGAACTGGAATTTATGCTTATGCTGATGGAAATATCTATGAAGGAGAATTTAATGCGGGGCGTATCCATGGAAAAGGCGTGTTAAAAATGACCAATGGTGAAGTTCAAAGAGGGGTATTTATGTACGGTAAGTTTCATCAGAATCAATAGATGATTGGCCTGCCTATTGATAGAAAAAATTACGATAAATTATTTGTACTAGGAAGGGGCTTTGGCGTAGGGAAGTCGTCTAATAGACTTAGTTTCGTGGTAAGAATCTAAGCCCGAAACAGTTAAAGTTCCTATAACTTCCAGATCTATAAATCCATCTGCTAGTATGATGTGTTCAGGTATTAATAGTTCTACTATTTTACCCACAATTAATAAGGTCTTATTTGACTTCAAAACTATTTTCTCTTCCACTGCTAATCCTATTTTTAAGTAGGCTTCTTCCACATATGGAGCATTATGCCGTTGACTTTTTTGTGTGTGTAATCCAACCGCCTCAAATTCTGAAACCTCTTTTGGATACCGAGCACTGGCTTGATGAGCTCTATCTAATATTTCCTTATGAAGATGGTTGAGCGTGAAAAAACCAACTTCATTTATATTTTCTATCGTATCTCTTCTTACTGTGTGAGGACGCATTAACATACCCATAAGAGGAGGATTAGCCCCTACATGAATGACAGAACTAATCAATGAAAGATTAGTATTCCCTTTTTTATCTGCAGTTCCACATAGACACACACTTTTAAAACCACTGAGACAGTTAATCAGGTTACGCCTATATTCTTTATCCAGCGTTAGTATATGTTCTAGCGTAAACGAGATTTGATTTTCCATTGTATATTTATAGTAACAAAAATCTCTATAGCTAATATTTGAAAATATTACAGGTAGGCAATGAAGGCTACAAAAGGGTAGCACTACAATTTTTTATGGTTTTTGGAATTTTTATTCTGGAGAGCAAGTAATGATTTTTCCCTATCAAAATTGCGTCTTTGTTTATCTGCCAATTCCGTAATTTTTTCCAACACATCTATGAAAACTTCCAGAGTTTCCTCCGGAAAGCTCTTCTCAATGTCTGACTGGAATCTCAAAACAACTTCTTTGGAAATTTGTCTATAACGCTCTCCCAAATCTGTTAAGAATACCCTCCGAATCCTGTTATCTTCTTCATCTATTTTTCTCAAAATCAAGCCTTCATCTTCCATGATTTTTAATGTCCTACTTAAACTGGCTTTTTGTAGTCCCATGAGTGGACCTATTTGTGTAGCTGGTGTTCCTTCGTTTCGGTCGATGTTTAGTAATACGTAGGCCATTGAGATACTGTAACCTTTACTTTCTGCCTCATGATTATACATATTGTAAATCTTCAGCCATGCCTTACGAATATAAAAGTCAAAAGTCTTCCGCGTTTTTCTTGATTTATTCACCATTCTCAAAAAATATATTGCAATTTTTGATACATTACCTCCTCTATAACTTATGAAATTACCAAAGTATAATTTAGGAAACTAATTTTATCCCATTAGAAGTATGCCTGAATTTCCTTCGATTAATGAAATTAGTGCCAAGGCAAAAGCAAATCGAAAAGCCAATAGAAAACTCTTTGATAAAATAAGAAAGAAAAAGCCTAAACGGTTGGATGAAGTATGTCATGAGTTACACGAAGAGGCTTTTGAAAAAATAAATTGTTTGGATTGTGCGAATTGCTGTAAAACCATTAGTCCCATTTTTCTTGGAAGAGACATAGATCGAATAGCTAAGTTTCTGGGAATAAAGTCAGATGAATTAATTCACTCTTATTTACTTTTAGATGAAGAAGGCGATTACGTATATAAAAAACCTCCTTGTCCATTCTTAGCTTCCAATAATCAGTGTTTAATATATGAAGTGAGGCCTAAAGCGTGCAAAGATTACCCTCACACAGACAGAAAACAAATACATAAATTCTTGGACGTTACTTATAAGAATATCGCTGTTTGTCCTGCTGTTTATTATATCATAGAGCGTTTAAAGGCTAATGAGCATTGGTTAAAATAAATAGAGGGATCGCCTGAAAGACAATCCCTCGTGATAAATTTTAGGTTTGGTTATTCTTATACAATCCTTATTGAGGAAGAATTACCTTGTCAATTACATGAACTACACCGTTAGAAGCAGCCACGTCAGCTTTAACAACATTAGCGTCATTAATTTTTACAGCTCCACCTGCTAAAGAAACAGCGATAGTTCCACCTTGTACAGTTTCAGCTGTTTGTCCGTCGCTTAAATCTGTAGACATGATAGCACCTGGTACTACGTGATAAGTAAGAATCTTAACTAACTCATCCTTGTTTTCAGGCTTCAATAGGTTCTCAAGCGTTCCCTCGGGAAGAGCAGCAAATGCATCATTAGTAGGAGCGAATACAGTGAAAGGTCCTTCACCCTGAAGCGTTTCTACTAATTCTCCAGCTTGAACAGCTTTAACTAAAGTTGATAATAAATCAGTTTCAACAGCCAATTCGACAATATTCTTTTGGTCAGCAGCTTCTTCAGTATTTTCTGCCATCTCTTGAGCAAAAGAAGGAGTAGCAACAAAGAAAGTACCTAAAAGAAATAAAACGAATGCGATTTTTGAAATGTTCATCTTAAAGTTTGTTTAAGGTTAGGTTTTAAATTCTATAATCCAAACGGCTAACTTATCTATAAGTTGGGCAGAATACAGATTTTAACATAACCTTAACACTTCAGTTCATGGGTATTGATTTTGGTTGAATTACCTATTGTTAATCAATTGATTATCAGTGCTTTTTTAAGCGTTTGTCCAAAGTTGGAAATATTTTCTCTTTTTGATAAATTTTCATGACTAGCTTAAATTATGCCAAATTTTAGAAGAGCTTGTAAGAAAATTTAAAAATTTTGTCTAATTTTTATGAAAAAAAAATAAACAAAAACTAATTACCCCTAATGTTGAATCATTAGGGGTAGTAAATAACTCGATTTAACAATATTAAATATCAGGAATTGATGTTTTTTTGTTTATGGGACTTTTTTAGTAGGTAAAATTACTTTTCTCCTTCCTTAAATGATGATTTTGGCCTGTAAGATAACTTCAATTTTTGGCAAAAAATGGTTGCCTATCCTTATCAGAAGTAACATGACGCTCTAATTCTTCGTTTGTTTTAGCATCTCTGATAATCCAAATTTGGCCTATAATTGAATTTTGGGATAAAGAACTTCCCGGTCTCATTCCACTAATTTTAATAGTTTTCCCGTCCTGATCGAAAGTGTAAAGATCTACATTTCTTCTTGAGTTATTATAAACTTTCACAGTTACCCTTTTACCTGCATTTGGATTGGTTAATGGAGAGGAATCGAAGGAAGTATTATTGCTGGTATTGAAATCAGACCTATTATAATTACGATCGTAATCTGTAGCTGAAGAATAATTTCTTTCTCTGGTGTAATCGTCTCTTGGAGGAGTATTTCTCAAATTGTCAAAAGAGGAGTAACTATCATCATTAGAAAACTCATTCGACCTGGAAGGAGATGAAGTACTTGGAAAAGAAGTAATTCCTGGATCAGGATTACTTTCATATATATTACTTGAGGTAGAGAAATCATTAGAAGGTACAGAATACGTATTTGTAGAAGGGGTAGTCGGAGTGTAATTTGGAGATGGGATGGAGGTAGATGGAGAATTTAATCTATTCAAGGTCTCTTCATAGGTAGATGAAGTATTTGTACTTCGTCCCGGACTCAGCATTTGACTGATCTTTATCTGCTGAAGGGTACCAGTAGGTCTGATTCTCCCCAATTCCTGTAGCGAATATCTACTGTATACCATCCATTCATCTTGTCGGGTACCATTTAATACAGAAGTTTCATTTGGCTGTAAGGTACGTATGTAATTGCTTTGACCATCAGTAGTAAGTTGATAAATATCCATAGAATAGGGAGTATCATTCTGGAGAGTTATGCTGGCAGATGCATTCTCCCTGCTAATCATTCCTTCAGTCGCAATATTTCCAGCTCTGTTAAGCAAATAATTTTCGGTGACCACTTCTGGCCTTCGTTCATTAAGCAGAACATTTCGTTTCCCTCTGTCGATAGTATTTTGTGAAGTTTTCAGGTTTAGCATTCCCTTGATAAGCTGGGGGCGGATCGCTACCTGTATGTCATCGAACAAACCTGCAAAATAGAAGGTTCCGCTTTTAGAAACTTTTTTCTCCAAATAAACAGCACCTCTAAATTCTTCGTACAGAGAATTATCTACCACAGAAATTTGCATGACAAATAACTGAAGTTTGATTCCCCTGGCATCTTCTGTAATAATAGCTCTGGAAATTTCCCCATCTCTTGCGTTTACTCTTATCCAAACGCCCAACAGATCTGAAATTTCTTCTTCCTGTTCAAGAGTAGTAAAGAACAAAAATGGATTAAGCAATAATGCTATGAATAAAGTTTTCATAATGAATAGGTTAATTTAGGACCCACATGGGAAAATTTGGCATAAATCTGATAGAATCCAATTTTATGGACCAAATTTCTTTCGCTGAAACATTGATTTTTCTCCCTAAAGTAAAAAAAGCTTATTTTTACTAAAATTGGAGATTTTTACCGTATATAATATTACTTATCTCTATAAAGTAATTAATACACAAAGTAAAGTAATAAAGTTTATAATGCGTATTGTATTTTTCCTGATATTTCTTGCGATCATAGCAAATAGTGTAAACGGCCAATCAAATTATTGGATCTTTTTTACAGATAAAGGTCACGATGTGGCAAAGCAACTGCTTCACCCGGAAAAACTTCTCAGTGAGGAAGCGCTTACCATTCGAAAAAATAAAGGTGTATCCCTGGATCACAAAGACCTACCAGTAGCCTCCTCTTATACACATTTATTACGTCAGGAAGGCCTCCGGATATTGTATAGTTCCAGATGGTTGAATGCTGTAGCTGTTGAGGTCCCTGTGCCTGTAGATGAAATGTTGGTAAATGTGAAGAAATTCGGATTTGTCGAAGGGATAAGACCCATGGCTCAAATGAGTGAAACAAACATAGCGAATAGAGAAGGGGATACTATGTCTGAAGAAAGGTCGATTGAAGAGGAAATTGGAGGTTTTGATAATGAGTCAGACTCATTATTAACGATCTACGATTATGGTCAGGCAAGTCTTCAAAATAACCTTATCAATATTGCTGCTTTACATAGCAAAGGATTTACTGGCAAAGGTGTTCGCTTAGCTATTTTCGACGCAGGATTTGCAGGAGTAGATACCATATTTGTATTTGATTCCTTGAGGAATGACGGGAGGATTATAGCGAAGTATGATTTTGTCTCAAACGATAGCACTGTATTTCACGCCTCTTCTCATGGAACGGAAGTACTTTCCACGATTGCAGCACTTGCTCCTGGAGAAATGGTGGGAACTGCGCCACATGTTTCTGTACTGTTATGTAGAACTGAAGATACTGGTTCGGAGACAAGAAAAGAGGAATATAATTGGGTAGCTGCCATGGAGTGGGTAGATTCCATAGGGGTAGATATTATACACTCTTCGTTGGGATATACTACTTTTGATAATGAAGGAGAGAGCTATGAATATGAAGACCTTGATGGTAATTCTACTATTATTACCCGTGCAGCTGATATTGCTGCTTCGAAAGGAATTATTGTAACTACCAGTGCTGGAAATGAGGGAGCGGGTAGATGGAGATATATTTCTGCTCCTTGTGATGCGGATAGTGTATTATGTATTGGATCTATAGACCGTTATAAAGTGCACTCCAGATTTTCTTCCTTTGGTCCCACAGCAGATGGAAGAATAAAACCCGATGTAGTAGCATTGGGAACTCAGGCATCAGTAGCCAGTTCAAGAAATACAATATTTCCAGCGCAGGGAACTTCCTATTCCAGTCCGATAGTAGCAGGAATGGTAGCCTGTTTAAAACAAGCACATCCGGACAGGGAGGCTTTAGACGTGATTCGTGCAGTGATTTTAAGTGGCGATCAATATGCCGTTCCCGATTCAGCTTATGGATATGGAATACCAGATGCTGCTTTTGCGGATTCGCTACTAATACATGTGGGCAATTTAGACTCTGTCAAAATAAATCAACCTGAAACTCTGGTGAAAGGTAAGCCCGAAGTCATACCGATAGAGGTTGAAAAGCAAGAGATTCCAGTAATGGCGGAATCACCTCAATCAGACTTGAGCATCGATAAAGATATATTAACCTTATCTACTACTTCTAACATTGTCCGCTTTCAATTAATGAGGGAGAAACAAAAGATTGTCCTTGATCCAGAGGACATTACTTCTTCAGATACTAACATTCAGGTTAATATAGAATATTTATTGCCCGGAGAACACTACATTTTCATTGAAACAGAGGAATACGAAGAAAACGTAAAGTTCCTTAAACCGTAATAGTTTATATATATAATGATGTTTCCATGTTGAGTGAGTTTTACAGGGGAGTATCTTCCTACTTCCCCGCCATAGGAATGATTTCCAGGCATAGGTTGTGGAAATATGTACTCATTCCCAGCTTATTGAGTTTTCTATTGATTTCCTTTTTAATTGCGTGGCCTACCTATGCGCTGCTAAATAGTTCTTGGTCGGACCAACTATTAGCTTTCACAGAGCAGAAAATTTTAAATAATATTTCGTGGGAATTTTTAGATAACAGCTTGAGGTGGATTTTTCATTCTCTTGAGTGGATATTGCAGGGATTGTTTGTCGTCTTCTTAATTGCGTTCATGTTTTTTTTCCTGGGAAAGTATATCGTTATGATTGTCGTGTCGCCTTTTATGAGTATACTCTCTGAGAAGGTGGAAATGATATACACAGGCAAAACGGTAAGGCGAAAATCCAATTTCCTTTCTGACCTTATCAGAGGTCTTCGAATTGCGTTAAGAAACGCCTTAAGAGAAATCACATTAACATTATTTTTTCTTTTGTTCCAATTTATTCCAGGAATAGGAAATTTGTTGGGAGTAGTGCTGACATTTATGGTACAATCATTTTATGCCGGCTTTGGTAATATGGATTTTACACTGGAACGAAAATTCAATATGAAGGAAAGCGTTCGTTTTGTCAAACAGCATAGAGCGCTGGCAACCGGTAATGGAGCAATTTTTCTCCTCATCTTCTTTATCCCAGTTTTAGGTTGGTTTCTTGCGCCAGCCTACGGTACTATCGCAGCTGCTACAGTAACCTTGGACACTCTTTCCAAAGAAAAAACCTGAGTATTAATAGACTTATTAGTCTTGTAGAACAGAGTGTTCTGATCTTACCTTTTGCTGTATAGTCTGGAGTGCATGAATAACAGTTTCAGGCCTTGGAGGGCATCCGGGAATGTAAACATCGACAGGCAAAAAATTATCACATCCTTGTACTACTCCATAAACTCTGTGCATTCCACCAGTAGAAGCACAAGCTCCCATTGCGATACACCATTTCGGATCGGGCATTTGATCCCAAATACGTTTAATAGAATGCGCCATTTTAAAGGTACACCATCCAGCTACAATCATTAAATCCGCCTGGCGAGGAGAAAATCTAAAGACTTCGCTACCAAACCTGGAAGCATCATACTTGGGTCCTGCAAAAGCCATCATTTCTATAGCACAGCAGGCCAGTCCCATTGGCATAGGCCACATGGCATTTGACCGTGCCCAATTAGTAATGAAGTCTACTGTAGTTAATAGGTAACCTTGCTTAGCTAATGCTTTTTCTAACCCCATAAAAAATATATTATTATGTATATATGAAAAACGGATGATGTTCCATATTGTTTTCAGCAATGCGTATTGACTATCGTTAAGACCAGGACAATCCCCCTTTTTTGAAAACATAAATGTATCCTACAAACAGAATCAGGATAAATACAAACATCTCTATAAAAGGAAACATCGAAGGAGTCCCAAGGACAGTTCCATCAATTAATTGTTTGTATTGTACTGCCCAGGGATACATGAATACTACTTCTATGTCGAATAGGATAAACAGCATAGCTATAAGGTAGAACTTTACTGAAAAACGCTCATGTGCACTCCCCACTGGATCCATTCCACTTTCGTAGGTCAATCCTTTTTTCTGATTAGGTCTAAATGGACCCAATAATACAGAAAGATTAGCCAGCAATACGCACAGAAGTAAGGCGGCAATGATAAGAATAAAAATGGGAATATATTCAACCATAATAGAATTGAAATGATAGCTACTCTGGCAAGTTATAAAAGTGACCATAATAAAAAAAGGGAAGTCTGAACTTCCCTTTTTATTATGTTTAATAATTCTCGACTAATTCAGCCCCACATTTCTTAACTTTTCCAGCTCCACAATCATTCTACTGAGTTTGTGGTTCTGTCTTTCGCCCAGGTTACGGACACCTATTCTTTCTGCTTCATGAATCATATCCATACGAGTCCCAATTTCATACAAATTAAGGATGCAAGGTTCGTGGCGCGTTTTATTGCGCACAATTTCACGATTCAAAAATGCTTTAGTCTCCGATAACCTTGTTTGGAGTTCCTGTGCCTTCATAAATAACGTTACTTTGAGGATGCGTTTAACCTAATATTTAAGCAAAATTACTAAATTATTAAATATATGTCAAGTTTTTGGGGTAAAAAAGGTGGGTCAACAAAGATATTTTTTGTTGGCTATATGGTATGCGCTGTATATGAATCAATATACGAAAAAAATAAATACTAGTTAGGTTAAGTCCATTTTATTGCTCGTTTTAGCCATGTTATTTTTCCCTTATAAGGAGGATAACGAAGGGCTATATCTACCCAAGTACTCCGTTTTAAGACACTTTTCGAATGTGAAAAAGCCAGGAATCCCGCTTTCCCATGATAATTTCCCATTCCGCTACTTCCTACCCCCCCAAAAGGCAGATAAGGATTAGCATAATGAGACAAGGTATCATTTATACATACCCCTCCTGATGAAGTTTCGGTCAACACCTTCTTATGAACTGCTGATTTTTCAGAAAATAAATAAAGTGCTAGAGGTTTAGGTAATTGAGTAATTCTATAAATAGCCTCATTTAGTTCCTTGTAGGTGATCATAGGAAGAATGGGTCCAAAGATTTCTTCCTGCATAAGAGGATCTTCCCAATGAACCTCATCTATAATCGTAGGAGCGATATACCTTTCTGAAGCATCTGTCTCTCCCCCAGTTACAATCTTCCCATATTCAAGATAGGAGGTAAGCTTATTAAAATGACGATCGTTAATAATTCTGCTAAAATCCTTGCTATCTTGCGGATTGGCACCATAAAAAGAACTGATGGTCTCTACCAGCTTAGCTTTAAACGCCTCTTTAATGGATTCTTCCACCAGCAAATAATCAGGAGCTACACAGGTTTGTCCGGCATTTACAAATTTTCCCCACACGATTCTCTTAGCGGCAATATCCAAAATAGCACTTTCATCTACGATACATGGCGATTTTCCTCCCAATTCCAATGTAACAGGGGTAAGGTGTTTTGCCGCAGCCTCCATCACTATTTTTCCCACTTTAATGCTCCCGGTAAAAAAGATATGGTCAAATTTTTCCGCTAACAATGAGGTAGCTGTTTCCACACCTCCCTGAACAATGGCAATGTACTCAGAGTCAAATATTTCATAAATTATCTCTTCTACGACCTGAGAGGTATGGGGTGTCATTTCAGATGGCTTCAGAACGGCACAATTACCCGCCGCTATAGCAGCGATTAACGGTCCAATGATTAACTGAAAAGGATAATTCCATGGACTAATAATCAAAACTACCCCATAGGGATCTGAGTAAATATGGTCCTCCGAAGGATAATTGATAAGGCTACTCTTTACTTTATATGGCCTGGCCCAATAATTAAGGTGTTTAATAGCGAACTCAATCTCTTCTTTCACGATCCCTATTTCGGTAGCAATGGTTTCAAACGGAGGTTTCCCAAAGTCTTTGTTTAGTGCTTCTATGATGTCTGCTTCTCGTGCATCGATCACCTTATTTAACTTTTTTAATTGCTCAATCCTGAAAGACACTTTTTTTGTATATCCAGCTGCAAAATATGCTCTTTGCCTGTCGATAATATTCCTGATGATTTCCGGAGTTGGATCCTGAAAAACTTCTACTGTATTTGCTTCCATAAGTCTATTCTATTTCACCTTTCTATTCCATGCTAGCAGTTGGTCATAGAGGTAGATGATAAATTTACCCATACTTTTGTCCTTGTGGGAAATATATGTAAATTAAATTGTATATCAACCTGTTAAACTACTTCCTAATATACTATGAGTAATTTTTTAGATCAATGGAAATATAGACTCGCAGAATTGGAAAAAGATCTTTCTGTCAAAAGAGAAGAAATAGCGGAAGCCTTTGAAAAGCAGAAAGAACACTTTGCCCAACTTACGGATAAGGTTAATAATGACCTAAAAGACACTTTTAAGGATAATCCTGAAAGAACAGAAGAATTGCAGAGAAAGTTGGATGAATTAAAGGTGCAGTTTGCTTTGGGAAAAGCCGAAACACGCGATAAATTTGAAGAGCAGAAGAAGAAAATGGAACAATCCCTCCATTCATTTCACCAGCAATATGAAAAGGTTAAAACCGAAACTCAGGATAAAAACCTTCAATTTGCTGAGTCCATGTCCGGCTTTAAAGAATTGATACAGCAGAAACTGGATATCTTCAATCTTCACTTTCATCTTGGAAAAGCTGAAGCTGCAGAAGAATGGGAGGAGCAAAAGAAAGAAATTAACAAGCAACTTCATTCTATGAAAGAAAAAATCGCTGAGAAAACAGAAGAAGGAGAATCTAAATTTGAACAATTAGGGCAAGAACTGAGTGAAGCTTACGGCCATCTACAAAAGGGAATTAAAAGTCTTTTCTCCTGAACAGAAAAACGTACTTAAACTACGGTACACACTATTCTAATGATTGAGTAAACAAGAGGATGCATCTATGAAGAGCATCCTCTATTTCGTTAGTAAAGCGAATGAATGACACGATCAATATTTAATATGGGAAAGCCCCTCAGAATCGAGTATGGTAATTTGGCTTAGCTTTGTTTCAATTAATCCGTCGTCTTTGAATTCAGATAATACCCTTATCACACATTCCTTTGAGGTTCCAACTATATTAGCCAGGTTCTCACGAGAAATAGGCATAGAGAAAGCCTTAGAAGAGCTATCTTTATATCTGGCTTCCAGCAAGGAGTAATGCATCAGCTACTCTTTTACGAACGGTATCATAGGCCAGATGTAATAATCTTTCTTCTTTCTCAATTAAATCACTGGAGAGAATTTTAATAAATTTATTAGCTACATCCCTGTTATTATAAATGAGGGTATAGAAATCTTCTTTTGGAATATACAATACTTCCGTTTCTTCCAGGGCAATAGCGGACTCAGTATACTTACAATCTTTTAATAGGGAAATGTATCCAAAAAACTCTCCTGTTTTACACAATTCAGTAATATATTCTTTGGCATCTTCATTGGCTTTGGTCAACTTGATCTTCCCTTTTTTAATAAAGAATAAAGAACGCGGATAACTTCCTTCCTGAAAAATAATATCTTTTGCTTTAAAGATGCGAGATTCTCTATTTTCGGATAGTTTTTGAAGGGCATCCATTCCTTTAGCTTCATCCAAAAAACCAGTAAATCCCTCTACTGTATGATCAAACTCTGTGTGAACGATTTCATTCTTCTTCAACCTCATCTCAATAGCGTCCAATAATTCAATATCGTCAAAAGGCTTGGTGAGGTAATCATCAGCACCCAGGTTCATTCCTTTTCGCAAATCACTCATTTCAGCTTTAGCCGTTAAGAAAATGAAGGGGATGTGGGATGTTTCCGGGTTGTGATTGAGCATTCTGAGCACCCCAAATCCATCCAGTTCAGGCATCATGACATCGCAGACAATAAGATCGGGTTTATTCTTGTGGACCATAGAGACCCCTTCCTTTCCATGTTCTGCTGTGCTAACATCATACCCGGCTAGTGAAAGAATTTCTGCCGTGTTTTCACGCATTTCTGGGTGATCCTCGATTAATAGTATTTTTTTCATCTTTTTTTGTGATTTACAGGAAATGACAGAAAAAATGTAGTACCTACCTGCTCTTTGCTTTGAAAATGTATGTCGCCATGTAGCAAATCTACATATCTCTTTACGATATTTAATCCAAGACCTGTTCCTTGTATGTTAGTTACATTATTCGCTCTAAAAAATCGTTCGAATACATGCTCCTGTTCTTCTTGTGGGATGCCCATGCCATAATCTTTAATGCTCAAAGTAAGTTGTTCCATTCCGACCTCTGTAGCAATATCTATAGGCTTATCCTCCGGTGAATATTTGATGGCATTGGACAACAGGTTAATCAGGATATTTTTAAAGACCTGAGGATCTAACCAAAAGCTCACATCGCTTCCGTTATGTGAGTACTGAAAATATTGTCCCTTTTTTAAATAAGTCTGTAACTCTTCATCCACCTCCTTAATGAGCTCAGATATATTCACATTGGCACAATGAACTTCTACTCTACCAGCTTCGAGTTTATCCACAGAAAGAAAATCCTCCAATATCCCATTTAAATTTTTTACTGAGGTCTTAATTCTTTTAATGTGTTTAACCCTCTTCTCTTTATGCTCCGGATCGTGATATCGGTCGATGAGATTGACAGAGGATAATATCGTACTTAAGGGAGTACGAAATTCATGTGAAGCCATGGAAATAAAGCGGGATTTTAATTCGCTGAGTTCTTTTTCCTTCCTTAATGCTTCTTGTATCTCTTTTCTGCTTTTTCTAAGCTCTTGTGCTATTCTTTCCCGTTCTCTTACTTCATCACCTAATGCCTGATTTGCTACTTCCAGCCTGTTGATCGCCATAGCTAACGCTTCAGTCCTTGCTTCTACTCGTTGTTCCAACTCCTGATTAAACTGCCGTAATAACTTTAAATTGTTTGCTTGCTGCATGCTATACCGTATGGATCTCTCAAGATGATTCGCATCCAACTCATTTTTTATGAGATAATCCGCAGCACCACTTTTGAGTGCCTGAATATCTATTTGAAAGTCTCCCTGCCCTGTAAGTAAAATAACAGGTGCTTCGATTCCCATGTCCAATGCTTCTCTTAATAAATCCAGGCCAGTTTGAGCACCTAATCGATAGTCCACCAGATAGACGTCATGCATATTTAAATGCATTAACTCTATCGCTTTTTGATAATCAGATATCCAATCAAGGGTATAAGCTTGATGATTTATATCCTCAATCAGATCGCGAGTGATAAAATAATCTTCTTCATCGTCATCTACCAATAGTATAGAGACGAGTTCAATTTCATTTGGGTAATTCGACGATTTCAAACCAATATTTTCCTAAAGTTCCTGTTACTTCTACTAATCCGTCAAAAGATACAGGTTTATTAATAAATGAGTTAACTCCCAGGTTATATGTCCTTATTACATCTTCCTCCGCTTTGGAGGTGGTGAGAATTACTACGGGAATTCTTCTAAGTTCTGGATGATCTTTAATTTCCTTTAAAGCTTCTCTTCCATCTTTTTTGGGCATATTCAAGTCCAGTAGGATCAGGCCGGGGAGAGGAAACGCTTTTTTATCACTGAATTTTCCTTTGTGCAACAAATATTCTAGCAGTTCTTCCCCATTACTCACAAATTCTAATCGATTCGCCAGCCTATTTTCTTCCAATGCTTCCTGAATCAACATCTTATCTTCTTCATCATCTTCAGCGATTAAAATCAGAATAGATTTTTTTCTTGACTTTATTTGTTTCAGGTTTACTTGCATGGTAATTGGTCGTTAAGAGTTAGTAAACTGAGCAGCTATGATGGTATATCTTTTTCAGGTGAATAATCTTTATACTGTTTGACTGGTAGTAGTATCGTAAAAGTGGCTCCTTCTCCCAGTCTTCCTACTGCCGATATTTCTCCTCTGTGTCGATTAACAATTCTTTTACAAATGGCTAATCCAATGCCTGATCCTTCATATTTTCGCCCTTCTAATCGTTGGAAAACCTGAAAGATCTTATCTACATATTTTTGTTCGAAGCCTATGCCGTTGTCTTTTAAAGTGATTTCTATTGCGTCGCTTTTATCTATGATCGATGTATCCTTATTAGGAGAAAAGTGATCTATCTTATATGTACCACTTATGTGAATAATTGGTGGAATATCTTTTCTTTTGAATTTGAGCGAATTCGTAATCAGGTTTTGAATTAATTGTCTCATCTGAGTAGGATCCGCTTCGATGGTAGGAAGGGAGGTAAGATAAAATTCAGCATTGGTTTCCTGTATAGTGATTTCGAGGTCAGAAAGTACATCCCATACAATTTCATTTAAATCGGTTGGGACAAATGGATTTGCCCTGGTGGAAACCCGGGAAAAATTCAACAAATCATCTATAAGTTTACGCATTCGTTGAGCTGCATTGAGCATACGCTGTAAGTAATCCCGACCTTGCGGACTGAGCATCTCTAATTCTTTTTTCTGAATTCGCGTTCCGAAGGCTTGTATTTTTCTTAAGGGTTCCTGTAAATCATGGCTGGATATGTAGGCAAAATCCTGTAGATCCCTGTTACTTCTTTCCAATTCTTTTGCATATAATTTCAACTTCGCTTCCGCCTCTTTCTCATTAGTCAAGTCGTGAACGATCCCAGTAAATAGGCGCTCATTTGTTAAGTTTACTTCACTAATACTCAATCGGAAAGGGAAAATACTGCCGTCTTTTCTTAATCCGGTTACTTCACGCCCTATACCAATAATTTTTCCTTCCCCTGTACTTAAATAGTTCTCCAAATAACCATCGTGTAACTCTTTATCTGGCGGAGGAATTAATATGTTTACATTTTGCCCAATTAAGGTTTCCTGATCATAACCAAAGAGCTTAGCTGCAGCAGGATTGACCATTTCTATGGTTCCTCTTTGATTAATGATCACAATTCCATCTATAGCAGCTTCGAAAATTGCTTGCAGTCGTGTGGTATTAGCTTTTCTTTTCACTTCTTTTGCTGTTTCTTTTCTTGATGTTACAGCAAGGTAATCAGTATTCTGCTGGATATTTACGAAATCTGATAGGCCCATAATGGAATAGGTGTTTGGATAGCCATCTTTTTTGTTTGGCTTGGATGAAATAAATGACCAAAAACCCCTCTTTTATGCGTAAGCATTGCCAATACATCAATCTCCTGGCTTTGTATGTAGTTTGTAAGGCCTTCGATTAATTTGGGATAATCTATTAGGTCAAAGTCTATGTGCCTAAGTTTTGCATCATAAGCATAAGCTTTTTGTAGAATGTCCTGTTTGTATTCATCTATTTGTTTCCCATGTTGCCGAACATGTACACAATGCAAAGAAGCATGATACACTTTCGCCATATCAATGAGATTATCTATAATTCGTGGGTCTTCGGCTTCAAAATTAGTCGCATATCCTATATTTTTGATAGGCTTATAAGTTACATCGTGAGGTATAATGAGAACGGGGCAATGGGCACTTTGCACTACTCTCATGGTAACACTACCCAAAATCTTTTTCCCTAGGGAACTACTTCCGTGCATCCCCATTACTATATGATCGGCATTTATTTCTTTTCCGGTCTCCAGAATTTCTTCTGTCGTAGGTCCCATTTTTATAGAATAGCTCAACTGTATATTCGAGAGAATTTCTGCTGGAATTTCTGCGGATAGATCTTCAAAATATGTTAACGCTATTCCTTCTTGTTGTCGTAAAAGTGCTTCTTGCATATTTACTGCCATATACGGTTCTACCATAGTGGGCATATAGGCATGCATTAGACAAACAGAGGCCTTAAAAGGTTGTGCTAAACGAACTGCATATTGGACCGCATTTATAGAAGCTGGAGAAAAATCTACTGGAACGAGTAATTTTTGCAGGCGGAAAGCGCGTTTCCCTGCTGCCTTGGAAGAGCTATGCTCGGATACCGAGTCATCCTGATAAGGAAGAAAAGTAGACTGCATAATAATATTTTCCATCTATTAATTAACTAAATGCGATATTGAATCCTTATGGAAGGATAGCAGCGGGATACGAGTATGCAATACCATCTCTCTCGTATAGCTTTTTCGAAATAATTCATCAAATAAATCTCTTTTATGGGTCATCATGGCTAATAGTTCTCCAGGATGGGATTCCATAAATTGACTAAGTCCAGAGATAACGTCCTCATGGGACTGTAGATAAAATTCTATTTCTGGCTATCAATCTTATGTCTGAATAGCTGGTTAAAGAAATTTAATTGAAGAAGATCCCATCCTTTACCAGTCTTTACGTGCAAACAGGCAAGCTTTGCTCCAAGTATATCTGAAAAATGTTTCAGTTTGCTGAATACACTCAGATTTTCTTCTTCAAAATTAGTTGCATATACTATTCGCTCTATTCCAGTGTAAGTTACCTGGTCGGGAATAGCTAATACAGGGATATTTCCATAGCTAATGACTTCAGAAGTGATGCTCCCCAAAAGCTGGTTTAGGGGGGCATGATGACCTTTCGTTCCCATAACCACGATATCTGGCTCCATCTCTCTACAGAGTTTCAGAATCTCTTCTTTCGGAAATCCATCGACAATCTTAGGAACAACATTGACCTGTTTCCCCAATTCTTTCTGGATAGAAGAATAATATTGGGTAATATATTCCAGGATTTCCTTTTCGTTCTTTTCATTTAGTGCAGCCTGAAATTCATCTGGAAACCAGGTCGCTGTTACCTGAACACGAGAATGAACGTGAAACAATACTATCCAGGCATCCATTTTATCTGCTAAGTGAATAGCATATCGAAAAGCGTTATCCGATACTTCAGAAAAATCTGTGGGAAACAAGATCGTTTTCATATTATTCTGTTTTTGCATTTTCAGGAGCAGGAACGGATTGATGTAACGCTAGTAAAGGAATATCCGTGTGCATAGCCATTTTTCTGGTAAAGCTCTCTGGATAAACCCGTTGAATCATAAAGTCTTTATGTGTTAACATCGCAATCATATTGATCTGGTGATGATTAATAAAATGTTGTAAACCAGCGACAACATCCGAATCGCTCACGATATAGAAATCGATTCTTTTATTATTTTCCTCTAACTCGTAAATCTTTTTAACCACATCCATTTCAATTTGATCCCAGTATTTATCTTCTGTTCGGATATGTGTACAATGCAACGTAGCGCCCAACCAATCAGAAACTTCTAATAATTGGTCAATGGCATGATGATCCTCTCCGCTCAATTGCATAGCGTACATGATGTGCTTTATCGGCTGGAAGATCACCTCAAGAGGAATAGCTAATACCGGACAATTAGCGCCTTCGATTACTTTTGCTGTGATACTACCCGTAATTTTTTCGGACATACTATCTGCTCCCATGGTACCCATAATGATAACATCTGCCTTATACTCCTCACTGGCCTGTATAATACCTTGAGCAGCAGTTCCAAACTTGACTACCGTCTCCACTTTTACAGGTCTGAAACTCAAATCTTTTGTCGCTTCCAGCAATTTGTCAAATTCGACTTGTGTGTTGCTCTGATGTCCCTCTCGCAACATATTGACGATTTCTTCTGGTACAAAGCTTGTATCTACAGGAGTTTCATAACACAAATGCAGCAAAATAATCTTAGCGTCTATATATTCTGCCATTTGGAAGGCATATTCAACTGCATTTTTCGATACCTCAGAAAAGTCTACCGGCACTAAAAAGGTTTTAGGGACTAATTCTGAGTTGTTTTCCAGGCTTGGTCGGTTCCATTGTTCTTGCTTAATCATAATTCCTGCCTCCTTTCTGGTAAGTTATTAGTTAGCATTTATGCTTATCATTTGAGAATCCAATCTATGTACTTTCTATGCGTTACGAGATGATATAGCTCTGGTATTTCCTATGACTTAGGTCATAGCTAATGTGTCTATTGCCTCCGCAAAACTGAAATTGTGTTTAGGGTCCTTGGCTACAAAAATGGGAATATCCGTGTCTATGCCTAATAGTTTTTCCGTAACACTACCCAAAAACAGGGCTGTCAGTGCATTCCTCCCTCTTGCACCTATAACAATAGCATCAGCTTCCATATGATTAGCCTGATCATGTATTAAATAAGCCGGAGAACGCGTACGCGCATCATAAGTGAAAATCTTTTTTATAGCTTTTTGGGATGGAATACCCTTTAGGAATGCTTCACACTCTTCTTCTGCGTGTCGCTCCATAATGGTAGCAAATTCCTTTTCTGTTTTCCCCGTTTTAGTATAGCCTATAGGGACATGGTAAATGTGCTGCAAATAAACCATAGCATCCTCATTGCCCTGAATCAGGTCTAGGCCCATTTCCAGGGCTTTCATTGAATAAGCCGAAAAATCCGTTGGAACCAACACTCGATTCAGGCGAGGCCTGGATCTTTCAGGTACAAACATAATAGAGCAAAACACTTTTCGCGCTAGTTGTCTGGGGATTAATCCACTCCCTTTTTCTGAGCCTTTTAATCCTACGATAAGCAGGTCTACCTGCTTAATGTGGGTCCATCTTAATATTTCCTTCTGTTCAGACCCTTCCTGGATGACATAGTCTACATCATAATCCTGATGATCTGGAAAAAAACGATTCACTTCCTGTTTCATTTGATCTACCAGTTTTTCATCGATCGTCAGCGTGTTAAGTTGTGGATCAACAAATAACTTTTCCGGTATATCCATATTAGGCTGGACGTTGAAAAAGTAGATCTTCTCGGGTTTTAAAAAATAGGAAATAAATCCAGTATACGTAATTAGCTTAGCATCCATGGATGAGAAATCTAGGCCGACCATTATTCTTTTCATGATAGTCATTGTTATCTTTGGTAAAGCTAGTGAGGACTTTTAGGCCGTTTGTATGAGAAAAGTCAGGAAATTTGATGATTTCATATACCTTTTATGCCCGCAACGCTTATTACTTTGAAGATGGAATCTGAAAATCAAATGGAGAATTCAATTCAAGCTAGTTCTCATGTAAATGGGGCCCATCTCGCCAAGTCAAGATGCTGCGACCATTGTGGTGAAATCTGTGAAAAAGAGGTGATTACATGGAACGATTATATTTTTTGTTGCCATGGATGCCAGACTGTGTTTGAGATTTTACATCAGCATGAATTGGGGGATTACTATCAGATTGAGCGCACTCCAGGCATTAAGCGAGAAGCAGCCTCTTATGCTAAATATGAATATCTCGATGATTCGGAGATTATAGAACAATTGATTTCCTACACTGATGGAGATTTGACCCATGTACAGTTTTATCTTCCCCAAATTCACTGTTCATCCTGCATCTGGCTGTTGGAACATTTACATAAACTGAATCCCGGGATTCATTCTTCAAGGGTAAATTTTCTCAGAAAGGAGGTCTTGATACGATTTTCCCATCAGGCAGTAAGTTTAAGAGAGATCGTAGAATTACTGGACAATATTGGATATCCGCCTACCTTAAGTCTATCCAATTTAGATGAAAAGGCTCAAAAGCATGCTAACAAAGCGTTCTATATTCAGTTGGGAGTAGCTGGATTTTGTTTTGGCAATATCATGCTGCTCAGCTTACCCGAGTATTTAGCTTTTGATCGGCTGTCCCTGGTCGAATTTCAAGCTTTTTGGGGATACTTGAACATCTTTTTAGCCCTTCCGGTATTGTTGGTGAGTAGCCAAGCTTTCTTTAAAGGGGCATGGGCAGGATTAAAGCAGCGCCATCTCAATATAGATGTTCCTATTGCCTTAGGGATTCTGGTATTGTTTAGTAGAAGTTTGGCTGATATTTTACTGGCACACGGCCCGGGATATATGGATTCTTTGAGCGGTCTTGTGTTCTTTTTATTGGTTGGGAGGTGGTTCCAGCATAAAACCTATGATGCACTCTCTTTTGATCGCGATTACAAATCTTACTTTCCTATTACCTCCCAACTGCTAACTCAAAAGGGAGAAACTTCCGTAGCGCTACCGGAGCTGGAAATTGGGAACATTATCAGAGTAAGGAATATGGAATTGATTCCTGCAGATGGTGTACTTCTCAGATCATCTGCGAACATCGATTACAGTTTTGTTACGGGAGAAGCAGTGCCTGTACATGTGCTACAAGGAAATCGGGTATATGCAGGGGGACGAAATAGTGGTTCTTTTATTGATATTCAGTTGGTGAAGAAGGTTTCCCAAAGTTATCTTACTCAATTATGGAATGAAGGTAATTCTAAAGCCAAGGCTTCTGGCACTTCCGAATTGATTGATGCATTAGCGGGAAGATTTACCTTGATTATCCTGATTATTGCTATTCTAGCGGGTGCCTATTGGATGTGGGTAGCGCCAGCCAATGTAATTCATGTCGTTACTTCTGTACTTATTATTGCCTGTCCCTGCGGGCTTGCGTTATCTGCGCCTATTATATATGGTCATTTAATTCGAATCATGGGAAAAAGGCAGTGCTTTGTAAAAGATCCCTTTGTATTGGAGAAGATGGCGCATATAGACCATATTGTATTAGACAAAACAGGTACCCTCACTTTGAATCAATCGCAGAGTGTGGAACTGGACGAACTACACCTCACCGAAGAAAATTATGAATGGGTGAAGGCTGTTGCCGGGGAATCTAGTCATCCCATTAGTCAGGCACTCGCTCATCACTTATCTTCAGCCGATGATCATCTTGAGGTCTCTGGTAAGCTTTCCCCATCGTCGGTACAAGTATCCAGGGTGGAGGAAATTCCTGGAGCTGGAGTTCGTGCCTGGGTAGAAGGCCATCAAATTTGTATAGGAACCAGAGCCTTTTGCTTGGCAGAGAATATAGAGATGATGGATATAAAGGGAGAAGCAAGAAATGAACTACCCACTTCAGAAGATGATGTCTCTTCTGGTACCCAATCTCCCACAACTCCTTTTTCGGGGGCCTATGTATCTGTCGATGGTCTGTTAATCGGATGTTATAAGGTAGAGGCGACTTATCGGAGAGGGTTAGCTTCCTGGCGACGGAAGTTGGCTCGATATACATTATCGCTATTATCGGGGGATAAGCCGGGGGCTTATCCAGTCTTAAAGGAGGCACTAGGTGAAAAAGTTCCGATGTATTTTGGGCAAACTCCAAATGCAAAACAGGAATATATTACTGAGCTACAAGCTAAGGGAGCGCATATTCTGATGATGGGAGATGGGTTGAACGATGCAGGCGCTTTGCGGAAGAGTGAGGTTGGGGTAGCGATTAGCGAACATAGGCATCAATTTTCTCCTGCATGTGATATTATATTGGCCAGTCAATATTTTGACGATTTTCCTAAGTGGATGAAATTAGCGCGGATAGGACATAAATTATTATACGCTTCCATTATTCTTTCCTTATTATACAATGTGATTGGACTAACCTTTGCCGTGCAGGGAATGCTCTCACCGCTAGTTGCGGCGATTTTGATGCCACTGAGTTCTGTGTCAGTAGTCTTGTTTGGAACGTTGAGTGTATACGCAGCTCGATACTTCACATTAAGCAAAAACAATTAGAGCCAATATTCATTCGTGGGAATCATTGTCCCAAATAATTACTTTAGCTTTACAGGGATATATAATTCTTCTTCAGAATTAGGATCTTCATTTTTGTACTTTTCACCCATGACGGCCAAATGAGGTCTATAATCTAATTGGTAATCTGATAGAGGAATCCAGCTAGAAAAAATATATTGGTAGGTTGCAGCAGCTTCACTACCTTTTCCTTGATAGAGAAATATGGCATAAAGTCCTTCAGGAATTACCAGGGTTGCCATTCCCTCTGGAACAGTTTCTATGTGAGATACTTCAATAGCAGCCCATTTTTCAAAAATTCTCTGCGGGTCAAATTGAGTGAAAAAATGTGTATCAGGATACATTTCTACAGAGTAAAGTTCTATCCCTAGCTGATGAGGTATTTCCCTTTTTCTGGGCATGAATGATTGCCATAACAAGCTGGTTTTATCGGAAGCAAATGACATCAATTCTTTTCTTCCTATGAGTGTTTTGGAAGGAATATGTGCGATGTTAGGTTCCATAGGATATAAGCGTGGCTGTAAATTATCTACAGAATGATAAGCGTAGGTGCGTGGAATGTGCTATCTTGTGAATACGAACCCTTTTTTTCCCGGGCTTATGCGTGATTTATGCATGTAACCTTGTTTCCCATATTTGGTTGTAACTTTCCACCAATCATCACTCATAATTTTATACCAAAATTCTTCTCCCTGAAATACTTTTCCTATTACTTTAGCTTCCTTCGAAGGGTGGGTTCTAATGAAAGTAAAGCCATCTGGATCATCTATTTGTGCAATTCCATCTATTCTACAAACCAGCGTATTTATTTTATTCGTCCGCATAAAACCCTCTATGTTTTTTTGGGAAGTAACACTCGTCCAGTCAGATGCAGTACTAGTATAGACAAAAGTTTCGTTTCTGTATACAATTCCCAATGATTCAGATCGTTCGCTTTGTGCTTTTCTAATGTGTGTAAATTTGTCATCCTCATCTATCACTGCCAGACATGTCTGATTAGATTGGAGCAAACTCAAATTTCCTAATCCAGCCAAAGAGGGTTTACTAGCTGTATGAGGCTTCTTTTCAGAAAAGCGTTTTAATAATTGAATCATTTCTGCATAACATCTCCTGCTGCTAATGATCATTTCCCAATAGTCAGACGCTTCCCTGGAAAGATACCTTTGGGGGCTGGTGATTAGACCCGATGGAAGATAATCTGTAATAACGACATCTGTTCCTCTTCTGGCAAAATCAACTACAGTTTCTATTCCTGTTTGATTGACGCGCTGATACTGTTTATCGATGATTCGGATACATCCATTAGTATTTCGATTTAAACCTCCATGCAGACCTATGGCACTACCCGTTCTGCCTAAATTGTTATCGCAACTATTAGGATAGTCAATGGGTAAGAAATATCCACCGAAAGATTCCAGGTAGCGTTTTATTTTTTTGTTTTTCACATCTGCCCAGTGTGTCTGATAATGACCCAAAGGTGTTTTCTTATCATTAACTCTTTGCTTACCAATACCTCCCAAACCAAATTTACAACCAAAGGCTTCCTTTACCAGATATCTATCAGATTCGCTTTGCAATAGATATGCTCTGCCGGATTTACTGGAGTAGGCATGTATAATGAGGATTCTTTGTTGGCAGATTCCCGAAATATATAGTAGAATGAAAACAATGGTCGTAATGCTTCTCAAACACATAAAGGTCTTCTACTTAAATGATGATAAATAAATAAATCGCCAATCCCATATATGGATTCGAGTGTTAGCATATAGTTGTAAAAAAGTATAAAAATAGGTTTAAGTCCGCTGAAAATAGATGGAGTTATTGGCGGAACGATTTCACCCTCTAGCGATAATTTATTTGCGTTGACTAATATCACATTTAAAAAGATTAATCCCAATTAATTTAGCAGTAATTTTATGTATTCACATATAGGATTAGGTTGTGCCAATAAATGAAAAATAATCATTTATAATGATTTAATAAGTGGATTCCTCTATTGAAAAACTTCTTATATATTGTAAATGATGCTTAGTGAATAACATACTTAAAGCAGTTAATGAATATCCTCTTCTCAATAGGTTGATCAACAGCTTTAGCGGGAACAATATTATGTTACTAATTCCCTGAAAAACAATCGAAATAATCCTATTAAACAACTAACTAAACAAGAGAAAAGCAAATTTCCTTTTTGAGTAAGGTGTATGTATGGCAATCTGAGTTATATAAACAGTATTGCACAATTTATTAGCTATAGATCATTGATCAACACATAATAGATAGGAGCATTGAACAAAACAAACAGAGATGGAATAGGAGGTAGTAGATGTTCCAATGGGCATGAATCTACCTATGGGAATATGAGGTTCACCATACATAAGATGATTGTGGAGTAGCAAATAATAGGATTATCTAGGAAAGGAGTTCCAAGGTCGATAGAAAAACTGTTGAAGGAAATAGGGACTAATGCAAGAGAGAGGAAAAGAAGTGGAGCATAGCGGATTCGAACCGCTGGCCTCCACACTGCCAGTGTGGCGCTCTAGCCAACTGAGCTAATGCCCCAAATAATGATGGTATCATTTTCTTAAGCCATGCAAAGATAGAGGTATTCCATCATTGTACCAAATTTATACCCTAATTTACCAGCAATACATTATCTTTGGGCGTAAAAACCAGGTACATGAATATTCATTCTTCCCTGCGAAGGATAGGGTTCGCCATACTTTTATTATTAACTACCACCTTGGTCGGAATATTGGGATATTCCATTATTGAAGGATATAGTTGGCTAGATTCTGCTTTCATGACGATCATCACGATGAGTACGGTGGGTTTTGGGACCTTGTCAGAATTGAGTGGTGCGGGGAAGCTTTTTTCCATATTGCTGATTATTTTTAGTGCTGGGACATTCATATATGGAGTGACCACTATAACCACCTTTATTGTAGAAGGAGAGATTCAAAGTATTTTCCATCGATATAAAATAAATCGAAGAGTGAGTAAACTGGAAGGTCATATTATTATTTGTGGATTAGGTCGTAATGGAAGAGAAGCGGCAATGGAATTGGAACGCCAAAATCATGCTTTCGTTATCATTGAAGCTGACGAAAAAGTTATTGATGAATTTTATACTCATCACAGTGAGAGCATTTTAATTGTTCTGGGAGATGCCACACAGGAGGATATATTGGAAAAAGCGAATATCAGGACCGCAAAAGGCCTGGTAAGTTCCTTGGCTACAGATGCTGAAAACGTATATATCACATTGACAGCAAGAGAAATGAATCCTGAGTTGAATATTGTGGCAAGAGCTTCTCAGGAAAGTACGATTTCCAAGCTAAAGAAGGCAGGAGCAAATGAGGTGATTATCCCAAACGTGATAGGGGGTAGGAGGATGGTGAATCTGATCACCCGTCCGAGTATGATGGAATTTATCGATCTGGTTACAGGAGAAGGGAATCCCGATTTGTTTTTAGAGGATGTGTTATGTGAAAATTATCCCAAGTTGATAGGGAAGTCACTATCCGAATTACAAATCCGTTCACACACAGGCGTTTCTGTTATAGGATTCAAAAGGGCCAGTGGATATATTTACCTCAACCCTCCTCCTCATAAAGATATAGAACCAGACGATCGCTTATATATTCTTGGTTCTGAAAGTCAATTGAAAAAATTTAGAGAGCGATATCTGGATTAAGGATATGGGTGACTTGTGCCAATGCGGAGGATCCTTTATCTTTTCTTGATCTGAGCATCTACACTGAATCTACCTGCGCCTGTAAAGAGAAACATAAAGAAGATCATCATGTAGAGAAGGGCCTTTTCCTGCCCGCTAAACGGATCATCTCCATGTCTAAGAAAGGCAGCTACAGCCATAGTAATAGATAAGAAGAAGGCGGATGGACGCGTCAGTAATCCCAAACCAATTAGAATACCGCCCAGAAATTCAGATAGACTAGCAGCCCATGCAAAAAAAGAGGGGATCGGAAATCCCAAATTACCTACACCTTCTATAAATCCATCTGAGGGAGGTAATTTCCCTATCCCATGAGCAAATGCCATCGAAAAACCTGCAAACACGCGTAAAAATAACAATCCAAGATCAGTATTTTTCGAATGTAGGCCTGTTCCAAATAATACGTTGTTAAATCGCATAAAGTAAAAATACAAAAATCAGCTACTTTGTTGTCCCAATAAACTTAAATTTTAAGTCTTATCTATATAAAGAAATTATTATATCATAAATTTTTTTTCAATACTTATTCTTTATTCTCCGGCTATTTGTATAGAATTTAATAACTTAGTTTTTTTACCTAAACGTCCTATTATAAATGATTTTTCAAGTTTCTGGCAGATATCTGGCAGCTTTCACCCTTGTACTCTGGCTAAATAGTCCATTTTATTCGATCGGACAGGATATTCGACAACTTATTTCCGCAGAGGAGCTTCGGTTCTATACCACGGAGGAATTAAGTGCTGCTACTTTTGGATTTCCGGCCCAAAATGGTGCCACTGCCTTCAAAATATTATATACAACCTTTGATCTGGAGGGAATAGTAGATACAGCTTCGGGATTATTGCTGATTCCCGATGTGGGAGGAGTAGGATTACCGCTCTTAGCTGTTCAACATGGTACGACTTCTCATCCTTTTGTCCCTTCCAATTTAGATCCTATTAGTAGTTTGCAGGGGAATGTCTTTGCCGGACAGGGATATATTACCTTTATCCCGGATCTGTTGGGATTAGGAGAATCCAGGGGATTTCATCCAGTTTTGCATGCGGAATCAGAAGCTTCTGCAGCAGTGGATATGTTATATGTGGTCAGAGATCTTCTTCCTGACCTGAATGCAAATTGGAATGGATTGCTGTTTTTATCCGGTTATTCTCAGGGAGCGCACACTTCTGCTGCTTTGCACAGAGAACTTCAGCAGAATCACACCTCAGAATTTACTATACAGGCTGCGGCGTATTTGTCTGGCCCTTATCTCCCTTCCTTAATTATCAATGATCTCCTGGATCCAAATTTTACCACCTGTTGTCCTGCCATATTTTTGAATATTTTTCTAGCATATCAGGAAGTGTATGGGAATATTTATAGCGATATATTTAAAGTACTTAAGCCAGAATTTGTTCCTATTGCTGACTTATTTTTTTCAGAGGAATACAGAAATGGCGAGATAAATAATGATACGATTAATGTCAGGATAGCTGGAGTCTCTCTGAGTGAAGGGGGGAATTTTTTATTGAGAGAATTATTTGTCGAGACCTTTATCGATGATTTAGCAAATAATCCCAATAATACGTTGAGGGCGGCACTGGAAGATAATGATGTTACAGATTTTGCTCCTATTGCCCCCACCTTAATTGCCTATTGTGAAGGAGATGAATTAGTCGATGCTGAAAATTCTGTTCAGGCACTCATAGACTTTAATGAGAATGAAGGAAATGTGCAGGGACAGATCCTGGGTACAGATGTGAGTCATAATGATTGCTTTCTTCCCGCCATGTTAGCTACGATCGAATTTTTCAGTCCATTGACTACTTCCATTGAAAAATACTTAAATGAAGGAACTTCTGTACGGGTATATCCAAATCCGGCTTCAGATCTTTTAATTATTTCCATGAACCTGAATCAATTAGCAGGGGTACAATTTGAGATGTTGGATCTAATGGGTAGAATGATATACCAGGAGGAAGCAGGAAGAGTAGGAAGAGGCCACCAGGAATGGAACTTAAAGCTCAATGAATTGAATGAGAGTGAGCTGACTCAAGGAATTTATTTCTTAAGAGTACGTATTGAAGACCAATGGTACCAACATTCAATTGTTATTGAGTAGAAAGGTAGTTATTTATTCAAGAGAAAAATATCAGGAAACTCATCTGAATCCTCGGTGGGGTTAGATGAGTTTCCTGATTATCATTTATCTATGTGGTAAGTAATAATTCCGTTTGAAATATATCTTCTATCTCTTTGACGAATCTTTGACTTTCTTCCTGCGTGCCAACAGAAATTCTCATACAATGTGGTAAACCAAAAGAGGCAAGTCTTCTAGTGAGAAGTCCTCTACTTTTCAGTGCCTCAAATGTTTGTTCCACTTTAGCTTCTGTTCCCAGATCTATCATCACAAAATTAGCGAAAGAGGGAGCATAGTAAATTCCCAGCCGATCGAAACAGGAATAATACATATTCAGGCCTTTTGTATTGACTTCGAGGGATTTCTCAAGATGTGCTCTATCATCTAAGGCGGCTAACCCAGCAATTTGGGCGATAGCATTAGGTTCGAAAGTTAATCTTGCTTTTTTAAGCGCATCTATAATGAGTGGATGAGCAATTCCATATCCCAATCTGAGTCCTGCTAAACCATATGCTTTAGAAAAAGTCCTCAAAGTGAGTACATGATCATATCCTAACATAGTGCTATCAGGATATTCTTCAGATAAATTGCTGGCATACTCAAAATAGGCTTCATCTACAACCACCAAAATGTGAGAAGGAACTTTGGTTATAAAGTCTTCCAGCTCCTTTTCTCTGATCATAGTTCCAGTGGGATTATTGGGATTGACTAAATAGATAATTTTAGTTCGATCGTTGATATGAGAAAGTATAGCCTCCAGATCAAACGTATATCCTTCTTTTTGAGGGACACATACCATGGGTACATTGTGAATGTTGGCCATCACTCGCATAGCAACAAAGCTTCCTTCAGAAGTGAGAATTTCTTCTCCAGGCGAAATGAAAGCTTTGCACAGGCAATAGAGTAGACCATCTGACCCATTACCAAATATCAAATGATCTGGTGAAATAGTCAGGATTTCTGATAATCGGGCAGTTAGTTCTTCTGCTGTCGGGTCTGGATAAAGATGCATACTCGACAATCCTTCTTTCATTGCCTCCATAGCTTTGGGAGAAGGCCCCAGGTTATTTTCATTGCTGCTTAGAATAGTTTGTTGCTGATTATCAAAAGAAAACAGATTTTTACCAGGCTTACCTGGTTTATATTTTTTTAAGCGTTGTATATGAGATGGAATGCGAATCATAATCGTAGTATTAAATAGTTATTTAGCTAATAATAAGTATAACAACTAATTGTGTAACCCCAAAATATTCTATTTAGTTACGTCAGTATGAAAAGTAATATAGAAAGAATTCAACATTTCAGTAACTATATAAGTAAATAATCGTTTATTTATTTAACTTTGAGAATATGGCAAGACCAAAGTCTGAAGAAAAATATGAGGCAATTCTTAAAGCTACGCTGGAACTGGTGACAGCGGAAGGTTTTCATGGTCTTTCTATGTCCAAAATCGGGAAAAAGGCCAAAGTAGCTCCAGCGACCATTTACATATATTTTGAAAATACAGAAAGTATTATCAATCAACTCTATATGGATCTTAAAAGCTTGGTTGCCAAGGATATTATGAAAGGGTATAAATTGGAAATGAAAGCGAGAGATGCCTGTATGCTGATATGGAGAAATTATTTTGAAGTGTTGATCACTTATAAAATGGAGTACACTTTTTTGGAGCAATTTTCTAATAGCCCTTTTATCACTCATGTATCCAGGGAAGAAGGTATGCGTCAGTTTCAGCCTTTAATGGATTTTTTTGAAAGGGCAATGGAGAGAGGAGAAATAAAGAAGATGCCACAATCCTTAATTTTTCCTTTGTTTTATGCTCCTTTGGCTCAATTAGCTAAAAATGTGATAGCCGGACATCTGATGCCCACGGAGGAAATACTGGACTTGGCAATGGAATGTACGTGGGATTCTTTGAGTACAAATTAGGAATCAATTTTTTCACACATAAATAAATAAACCTTTATTTATTAATTTTAATATCATACTAGTCATGAAGTACAGATTATTTGGAAACACTGGATTATACGTGTCTGAATTATGTATGGGCGCGATGACATTTGGTGGAAAGGGAGTATTTGAAGCTATCGGTGCGTTACAGCAACCTGATGTCGATAAATTAGTCCATAAAGCACTAGATGGTGGGATTAATTTTTTCGATACTGCTGATGCATATGCTAATCACGAATCTGAAGAAATGCTCGGTAAGGCACTTGGAGCTAAAAGAAAAGAGGTAATTCTCGCTTCTAAGGTTCGCTTTCGAATGGATAGCAACGTCAACAATGTTGGATTGACTCGCCATCATATAATGAATCAGATAGAAAAGACATTGACTTCTTTAAACACAGACTATCTCGATTTGTATCAAATTCACGCTTCTGATCCAGATACTCCTATGGAGGAAACTCTCAGAGCCCTGAACGATGTGGTCGAGCAGGGAAAAGTGCGATACATAGGTTATTGTAATTTACCAGCTTGGCAAGCAATGAAAGCATTGCATATCTCCAGGTCTCATGGGTGGCACGAGTTTAAGTCTGCGCAGGTCTATTATTCTATCGGCGGACGCGAACTTGAAAGGGAAACCGTTCCTTTTTCTTTGGATCAACAAATTGCCATAATGCCCTGGAGTCCATTAGCAGGGGGATTTCTCACTGGTAAATTTACCAGAGAAGGGTCATCCGATGCTGCCTCCAGAAGGTCTAGTTTTGATTTTCCTCCAATTAATAAGGAAAAGGCCTATGATATTATAGATGTGATGAAAGAAATAGCGAATGCACATGGAGCATCTGTGCCGCAAGTAGCACTGGCGTGGTTACTTCATAAACCAGGGGTTACCTCTGTCATTATAGGAGCTAAGAAAATGAACCAGTTAGAAGATAATCTAACATCTGTGGATCTAGCATTTACTGATGAGGAAATGAATCGCCTGGAAGAAATTAGTCAAATAGTACCTGAATACCCTCATTGGTTTGGCTTAATGCCGAGCGATAGAGCACCAGGCCAAACAAGCTGGGCAAACTAGCTAGGATACAGGAATAGTTAACAAATGTAGAGTCAAAAGTACAGATAAAGTACATGTAAGCTGGATAGCGATGATTCATTAGCTATCCAGCTAGCTTATTTTTACAATGTCTCACATAGGACAAACGGATTAGGCTTAAATTCCTCAATTTTGCGTCCGAAGTACAACATTTTTGATCGCCAATATCTAATATATATGCAAACTGTAGAAACTGTTTATGTAGACAAAGCCATAAGCTATGCTGAATATCGAGCATTAGTAGATGAATTAGTGGAGCAGGAAAAGACCACGGGCACAGATCAATCTGAACTGAAGATAAGGTTTACCAAATTAAATGCCCAACGAATGAAGCGCCTTGACAAGCAGGTTTCGTTGACCGAGGAAGTAAAAAAGGCAATTGCCTCATTGGAACGTCCTCTTAAATGGATTGTATTAACAGAAGGTTGGTGTGGGGATGCAGCACAAATTCTTCCAGTACTTCAAGCGATGGTGAATGAAAGTAATAACATAGAGATGTATCTTCTGTTAAGAGATGAGCATCCTGAGTTAATGGATCAATTTTTAACCAATGGTACTAAATCTATTCCCAAGCTTATATGTCTGGACGGAAATACAGGGGAGGTGATAGGTTCGTGGGGGCCCAGACCTGTTCCTGCGCAAGAAATGGTATTAGATTACAAAAAAAATCCTGCAGTACCTTATGAAGAGTTTTCCAAGAACCTTCAACTTTGGTATACAAAAGATAAAGCCATCCACACGCAAGAAGAAATGGTACAAAAGATAAGAGAGTGGGGTAAAATGGTGAATAAATAACTGTTTCCCTGAGGAATCGTAGAAATAGTTTAATACTTTAGTATTGAATTATATTGTTATAGATATATGTATTCTCCAGAACTTGTACAGGAAGAACAACGCATTCAGCGAAGTAGTGCTCTGTTAACGGCAATTATTTCCATTTTGCTATTGTTAGGATCGATGGCTTGGTGGGCCTTTAGAAAAACGGTTCCACCTCCGGGAGAAGAATATGAAGTAGTAGGGGCTATCGATTTCGGAGATCTCAAAACTGGTAGTAAACAAGTAAATAATCTGGAACGCGCCACTGAAAAACCAGCAGAAACTCCTCCTAAACCTGTATCTAAACCTGTTCAAGCTCCTCCAGCAGAAACTCAGCCACCCAAGGAAGAGGTAATTACGCAGGAAGAAGTGGCGCCAGTAGAAACCCCTAAACCAGAAAAACCCGATCCTAAACCCACTCCTCCAAAGCCAGTAGAAACAGTAAAACCTTCGCCTAAACCTGTAGAGAAAACTGAAAATAATACGGAGAAGGAACCCGTGGAGAGTCAACCCGAGAAAAAGCCTGAAAGAAAGCCTTTGACGGATGATTTTGGATCTAATCAGGGAGATAAGGAAGATGGGGTCGGAAATCAGGGCTCTCCAGCGCAAAAACAATTAGATCCTAATGGATTATTCTCATTTGGTCAGGGAGTAGGAGGTGGTTCAAATCAGCGTGCACCCCTACATTTACCACCTCCAGCATATAATGCCCAGGAAGAAGGAGTATTAACTTTTGAATTTACGATTTTACCTGATGGAAGAGTGGGAACAGTGAAATTGGTAGGATTAGTAGATCCCAGCCAAGCCCAAATCAGAAGAGCAGGTGAGAATGCTATTCGAAAGTGGAAGTTTACTGCTTTGAAACCTAATCAGCCGCAAACCGCATTAAAGACCACAGTTACCATCACTTTCAAACTGAGATAATCATCATCTAAGTATAGTAACATGTCCCTTTTGCACTATGGGTTCAATTTCTTCATTATTTTCAAAATAATATCTTAATCGCCAGTAGTAGACACCCTCTGGTAAGTCTTCCTGACCTGAAGTTCCGTCCCATTGAACACGGATATCATTGGATTCAAATAGCATATTTCCCCATCTGTCGAATACAGTCAAGTCGTAAATAGCTGGATCACAACTTAAACTTGGTTTAAAGACATCGTGTATTCCATCATTATTGGGGCTAAAAACATTGGGGATAAAGGCTTTACAACTACAATCTTCCCTATATACCCACCAAATTTGTTGACTAATGCCACATCTGTTGGCCACTTCTAAGGTATATAAGTTCTCTTCGGAAATTCTTCTTAGTGGAGTAGTAGTTCCATCATCCCAGGTGTATTGATTTCCATCCACTCGGATATTATATAAGATAGTGTCTCCTTCACAAATGGTGGTGTCGTTAAAGCTTGGCAGTACAGCTTCTCTCAAAGATACTTCTATGGTATCTTCCTGAATGCAGCCCTGAAATTCTCTGACTACTGAGTAAGTACCTGCCGATGCCACTGCTAGGGTACCATTAGTGCTACCATCTTGCCATAAATATTGTGCACCGGGCCATTCCACCTTCAAGTCAATTTCTTCATTCGTACAAATTAAGGTATCTGGGCCAAGTTCTAATCTTGGGATATCAATTTGATTCACCATCAGCGTATCAAATACTGGACAGCCATTTCTGCTCAATCTCACCGAATATTCGCCCCCTTCGGTTATCATTCTTTCAGGCTTGGTAGTAGCATTCTCCCATAATAAAGAAGCATTATCGTTATCAACTGAAAGCATGAGCGTATCCCCAATGCATAAAGACTGATCAGGCCCCAGGTCGACAGATACTATTTCTTCTTTTACTTGAATGGTATCTGAAAATTCACAGCCTTGAAATTTGGTAGATACCCAATAAGTTCCACCTTGATCCACTTCTATGGAAGGCTCTGTACTTCCAGTGTTCCAAAGGTATTCATCCATAAAAGGACTAGCATCCAATGTGATAGTATCATTTTCACACAGCGTTTCCGAATCCCCCAAAGCCAGGCTATTATAATTAGAAAAATATCCATAAGCCGCTCCTGGTCCTGCATCCATGATGATTCCGAATTGAAATAATCCCTTAGCATTAGTGAGTGTGTTAAAACTTTCGAGGGAAACCTGATTGTTATTAATTCTGGCTGCTACCCAATCACCAGCGCCCGTAGCTGTTCTGAATAGTCCTGGGGAAATGTCAGTTCCGTTCAACTTAAATGCATCTTCATTTCCTTTTTCAGTTAGTAATAATAAGCTAAAATTGAATGTGGTAGGTCGGATGAAATTAGCTCTGGTCATTCCTGAACATCCTATAGGGGGAATAAGGGCGCCGGCAGGTTCATTACCACCTCCAGATAAGTGCCAAACATACACAGGATGATCAGATCTAATGGAAGCAGTAGCATTGCGAATTCTATATTCCATGCTTTGACCTGCATCCAGGGTTCTGCTTCTGGCTGGATTACCATCCGGAATAATTTCAGTATTGTTCTCAGTAGCTGTAATATAAAGGCTCTCCGTACGAGCATTCATTCTGACTGCTACATACTCCGTACCTAAATTTTGAATTGGAACAATTTGGTCTCCACAAAGATCCCATCCAGTACCAGCTTCATTGACAATAGAATCATCACTCTTGGTAACAGCTATGGGTTTATCAGATTGGATATAAGTTCCCGCTAATTGAGAGCCTGGTGTTCGACCACTGGCTCGAACTGTAAATGTTTCTCCTCTATTCAAGGTAACAGTAAAGGATTCTCTGTTCGAGCGTCCTGCTATTCTTTTAGAAGGGGTAATAGAAATACTCGTTTGGTCTTGAGTGGCAACGATATCGCAAAAGCTGTTGCCGTGAACGTTCCTAAAGGTGAACTGAGAGGGTAAGTAAAATTCTTCTCCTAATGCCTGTCTTCCTTTTAGGGTATAAATATCTTGATTGTGAGGAGTGGCAGCGTGATAATAGGCAATAATAGGAGTCGTAGCAGTAATATAAAGGCCTTTATTCAATACAGTGTTAGGAGGTTGATTTTCCAACTCATTCAAAAAGCTGGTAAGGCCGATAATTTTCGTTTCGTTTGGGGAAAGCGTATCGATGATCGGTTCGAAATTTGGATTAGCAGGGATAGAAATGATGACTTCCGCCACTTCAGAAGTAGCTGCAAGTCCTAATCTGATGGGTGTGTCTCCATGATCTCGATCTACATCGGGAGCTGCAAACCAAAATTCCGTATCGGCTTGGGAAAAAAGGATGCGGGGAAACGCACAGCATAATAGTAGTATACAGAGTAAGGGTATAACATTTTTCATAAGCTTATTTCATCTTACTTCTAGTCCTTTTGGCATAAATACAGTTTGTTCACAAGTTTCATTAGCGAAAACGGTAAGTTTAATATGATATGTTCCCGGATAGGAAAACTTTTTTAGAGGATCAGATTCGGAGCTATGGGTCCCATCATCAAAATCCCAATAAAACTGATCTCCGTAATCAGTCAGAGCGCGAAAACGTACCATTTGTTGTCGAGGCACTCGCTGCTTTTCAGCTCGCACAAAAATATCTGGTTGAATAGAATCACATGGCTGTTCTACTATTTTTAACAGCCAGAAGTCTATCGTTCCACTGCGGTTTGAAGTAAAATCATTTTTCTTCTCTCCCACAGCATAAAAAATACCTGGTTTATAGGCCAAAACGTCTCTACACCGTTCATTTCCAGGTCCTCCATAGGTATTTTTCCAAATGATATCCCCTTCATTATTCGTTCTTAATAGCCAAAAATCTTCGGCCCCTTTATGATAAGCGTCCTTTAGAGGAACGCCTGGAAGGAGATAAGCGTGGCCCCCGATGATAAACCCTCCATCTTGAGTAGCACTTAAGGAGGATAATTGGCCATCTGGAGGACCTTCAAAGGTCTTTTGACGGAGAATATCCCCATTGGCACGCATCTTCAACCACCAAAATTTTCTCGAACGATTTTGAATACCGTACTCTCCTACTAATAACAGATTGCCATCTGGTAATTCTCTCACATCCGTAAAATAACCTCCATGGGGGCACAGATAAGAACGCTGCCACTTTACTTTTCCATAGGCATTTACCCGAACCAACAAACCGTTCCCATAAATACTTGTTTGATGTCCATCAATATTTGGGGAATTGGTAAAACCAGCGATTAAAAAATCTCCATTTGAACAGGAATAAATTGAGTTGGCCCAATCATTCTTTTTTCCTCCTATCACTTTGCTATCTAATAATTTCCCTTCTTCATTGATGATGACTGACCAAATATCTCCCATCCCTTTACTATTATTTACCTGGCCATCATAAGAGTGAGTGATGCCAGTTACCATATATTCACCGAATAATCCGCCTGCAATGCCTCTCGCCTGATCCAGTCTGCTCCCTCCAAAGTTCCTCAGCCATACTATTTCTCCGTATTTATTTAATTTTCCTACAAAAAAGTCCCCCCAGTATAGTTTGTTCCCTCTCTCATTTGGATTTACCATGGAGCTGGTTACACCTGCAAAGATAATTCCATCATCTTTAGTCGCTACCATATCATAGAGTTCTTCTGACCCTTCCATTTCAATGTGTCTGTTAAAGATATGGTGTCCATTGGTATCGGTTTTGATAATCCAGATGTCAGGATAAGAAAAGGAGTCCGAATAAGTTTGGTAGGAACTTCCACCTATCCACAAATAGCCATCCGAGGTAGCAACAATTTTCTCTGGGATTTCATCTGCGCCGTTATCATAAAACTTTTGCCACTTGAGCACGGGAAAGGATTGGCCAAGCAGCATAGTAGGGAAAAAAATGGAGACAGCACATATATATAGGAGTAGTTGTGTGCGCATGATCTAAATGTTCATCAGAAATATACCACAAAAAAAGACACTACTCTTGGGTTTACTTAAGTAGAATGAGTCGAAATATATTTAGGTTGAACAGCGAGGATCTCTTTTTGGTACTCCTTAAAATCTTCCTGATAGGAACTAATGTCGTAGAGAGCATCTCCTATCATCATAGGAATAACCGGATGTGTATCTCTCCTCATAGCATACTTTACTTCTTCTTGCAGTTTTAGATGAATTAGCCTTTGAAAGTGGGAAGAATGTCTAAAAAAGTATCGCTTTCTTGTATTAGCAGAATTATAAAGCGTTTCTGCTACCAGGGTAGTATCCTGGAAACGGCGGAAGTCGTGGCGAAGTTTTCGAGCCAGGGCACCTGCAAAAATAGTATCTTCTAGGGTAATGTGATCTCGCCAGCCTGCACAGATCAGGCACACATGCTCATTTTGTTTAATTAACCATTGCGCGAGAATACTTAAATTAGCAAATGAGCCAACAACGATCTCCTTAGCATTTCTTGACTGGGCCGCTTTTATAGCTCGTGTTCCATTTGTGGTGGTGATGGCAATTTTCTTTCCTTTTATGTCAGGAGTATTGAAAGAAAAGGGAGAATTCCCAAAATCAAAGCCTGCTAATTGTTCCCCGCTTCTTTCCCCTGCGAGAAGAAAGCCTTTATTTTTATAGGTAAAACATGTATCGATATCCTCTACAGGAACCATTAGGGCTACTTCATTATCAAAAGCTACACACATGGAAGTCGTAGCACGAAGTACATCGATCACTACAACGATGGCCTCAGAGATATCGAACTGATCAATGAGCGCCGGAGTCATGCAAACGTGTACAAACTTTTTATTGAAATTGGGAATATGATTCATTCGTAAAGTATTTCCTTCCTACCTGTTTTTCTGAAATGAATGGTGCAAGATACAACTTCTACCTGATATTCAAATATTATGTCTATAAATCAATATCTCCAGGAAGATAGATCTGCGCCTTTTGGAGCTCTTAATCCTACTTCTTTGGCCCATTTAGTAATAAACATTTGATGATAGCGCAATCTGGAAATGGCATTTGGCTGAGTGTGATCTCCATTCCAACAGTGTTCAGCTCTATCTCCATAATCCACCTCCCCATGATAGTAAGGGCTGACCGTTTCTTCCAGCACTTCTTCAGTGAGGTAAACCGCATTGTTCAGATAGTAATTATCCATATCTCCACAATAAATATGAATTTTGCCTACCAGTTTCGGACCTATTGTTTCCCACTCCTTATTTATTATATAGCTGAGATCATAATGTTCTTTCCAATATGCAGCGACTTCCAGATCTATTTCTCCACTTTTCTTATCCCATATAGGTTTCGGATAGCCATTATCTCCTACAGGAGAATATACAGCTTCCCATATATCCCATTGTTGCCCCGATCTGCTATGTGTAGCCAGTGCCAATTCCCGATAATTCATATCTCTTAAGGTCGCACTTACTTCTCCTAAATAATTTCTATGGCCTGGTCTGAGCGTCTTTTTAAAAGGTCCTCCCTCATAATATGCATTAGAATCTTCATAGATATTGACCAAGCCATATGCTCTAAAATCAATAGGATCTGGGCATGCCGCATAACAGCCATTATACTCTTCAGGATATAATACCTGAACAGCGAGTGCTTCCCACCCGCCAGTGGACCCACCATATACACATCGTGCCCATCCTTCTCCTATTCCCCTAAATGTTTCTTCTATATAAGGGATCAATTCATAAGTAATAGCATCTCCATATGGGCCTAGATTTTCAGAGTTTACGGCATATGAATCATCGTAGTAGGGATTAGCGTGTTGAATGAGGATGGCAAGCACTCTGGGAAAGTCAGGGCCTGTCCACAGTTTGTAAAAATCGTAAGCCTCCTGCTGAACTATTTTATTGTATCCTTTTAAGTTAAATCTTTCACTAAAATCTGGTTCAAGATCGGGATCTGGAGGTGTGGTCCTGAATCCATAGAAGTCTTTAGGAAAATGACCGTGCATAATTGCCAGCGGATATTTTACTTCGGGATGTTCATCAAAGCCTTCAGGAAGTAATACATGAGCGCCTAAATACATAGGTCTCCCCCAAAATTCCGTTAACAATTTACTTTGGATTCGAACGTGTTTGACGTATTTCGTATCAGTAGGAGGATCGATAGGGGGAATTTTATTCGCCAAAGAAATGGAAAAAGATTGTTTGGATGTGGGATTCCACGCTATGCTGGTAGGAGTGCTGTATAAATTCCCTGGTGCTTGATTCCATTGCTGACCTTCTCCTCTATCCATCGGAAGTTTTACGATATGACCATCTTTTCTGTGAAAGGTTTCATATTTATGTAGGACTACCTGTATATAATAAGTACCAGGAGGAATATCTTTTACATTCGCTATCGGATATCCAAAGGAGGACATATCGAAATCGTAAGTTTTATCGGGCTCCATTTCATTAATGTCCATCCCAAATACCTGTTGAGTAGAGGCATTATCCCTAATTTGAAATCTAGGTTCCTGGGAAGAATCTGAACTGATCAATAAAAGTAATCGACCATCTATGGCCGAATCGTAATGTATACCTGGAAAGGAAATACGAAAATCAGGGCTGTTCTGACCACAAATGCTAGTACATAGATGTAAGAAAACGAGCTTTATAAAGAGATAATAAGAGAGTTTAGAGCGATTATTCCGCAAATCACAAGAAAGAAGCATGGCGAAGTAAGATTGTTGTAAGTGATGATTAGTAGAATATAGGATAAATAAATATAACTACAAGCTATCTGTAATAAGCTTAGCGGATGTTATATCCTAAAAGGAAAAGTAATCCGAGGACATGTAATTTGAAATAACTAATTATTCAAAAAATAATAAGGGTAATTACTTAGTTTATTTTATTGATTGATATAGGTTGTAAAAAAATCAACAATATGGAAGCTGTTTTTTATTGTTAACTAACATCATTTTTATGGCATTATATATAAATTGAAATTTAAAATAAATAATCATTCAAGAAAAAAGGAGCTAATTCAGGGGATACTACTACATATTTGAAACTTCAGGATTGTATAATTATTTGGTCTATTAAATGGCTGTAAGATAATCTGATAGTAAGAATATATATTTAATTTTTTATGTGCCTTTTTAATGATAAGTGCCATTATAGTAAGATCGAAATAAGTAATGAATATTCATTTTAATTAAATGGAATATTTTATAGGTAAATAATTATTTTTTGATCGATTTTTTTCACTAAAAAAAGAATCTGTTCGTTCTAAATGAAAACAAACTTTTAAATTTTAAAAGAGTAATAATTTTTTAATTTTTTAGTGGAGAACAATTAATAATTAGGCTCAAGTATTATGAATGCAAAGAAGTTTAATCGATCGGGCTTTGAGACGGATTATTTAGATCAACTACAGGAAAAGGAAAAGAAGTCCAAGTTCAGGAATTTACTTATCTTTTGCTTTGCTTCTTTAGTGGTATTAGCTATCACTACTTTCCAGCTGTACAGATCTGATTTCTTTTCACCGGAATCTTACAGGACTGTCTATGTAGATTCATTGTATTCAGCGGACATTAATAAATTATGGGCAGAAGGAAATACGCCTATATTATTGATGAATGTGAAAGGAGATGTCATGGACACGATCAATGATTTGGCAGAATTAGCACAATGGACGGAAGATGTTCAGGATGGCCATGTTCAGGACGCTTTTATTGTAGAATCTTCCGAAGAAGAAGTAAATGAACCTATCGAAGAATATGAAAAAAAATCCCAGCCTTCTACTAACAAAGAGAAGGAGGTTGAGCTTCCCAATTTAGATTTGGATATAGAAGGAAGTCGGATGGCGGGTAATGAACTGGTATTTGCTGTGAGGGATTTTTCTTCAAGGTTTGCCTATAGATTGGATTTGGGGAATGGCCGTAGAATGATTGTTCCTTCAGGTGGAGAAGGGAACTATACTTATCCCAGACCTGGTAAATTTCTTGTTAAGCTTAAAGTTTCTGATAAAGATGGAAATAGCAAGGAGATAGAAAGATTTATCGTCATTAAGCAGAAAGAAAAACAGGAAGATGAAGGTTTTGCGGAAGAAGTTGTGGTGAAATCCAATGATGATGCGAGAAACTCTGAACAGCGACTGCCCACTTTGACACAAATAGATAGTGGCCAGACCAATGAGTTAGATGCAGAAGAAGAAAGAGCGTTAACAGAAGGATTAGCGGATATGGACGAAAATGAAGAAGAATTGCCATTTGAAGAAGAAAGTTTTGATGCCTCCACTTCTTCAAATCAGGAAGAAGTTTCTCGCTCTGTCACTTCGGTTCAGACAGTCGTAGATGAGCCCCCTTCATTTCCAGGAGGAAATAGTGCGCTAAGAAAGTTTCTCGATAATAATGTAAAGTATCCTAAGCTAGCCAGAAAAAATGGTATACAGGGAGGTGTTTACATCCAGTTTATTGTTCAGCCAGATGGAAATCTTACCAATATTCAATTGATCAGAGGGATCGGTGAAGAATGTGATGAAGAAGCGTTAAGAGTTGTAAATTCTATGCCTCTCTGGGAGCCAGGACAGAAAGAAGGGAGAATTGTTCCAGTTAAATATACCTTACCCATTAGATTTAAGCTAGACTAACTAATACTACGAAGTTTTATACCTCTTTCTTTATCTCCACTTCTATATATCACTTTTATTTATTGGCGCATATCACATAAACACTTCGATGCGTGGAAGAGGAGTTCCTACTCCTGATTTATACAACATAATATATGAAATAATATATATGATTATTCAGACACATTTCCGATTTTCTACTAGCCTTGTACTTGTAATTCTCATATCTGCCTTTTTTTCTTTACATGGTCAAAATTCCAGCTCTATCGTTGGACATATATTTGAGGAATCTACAAATGAATATCTTCCCGGGGCAGTTGTATTTCTAGAAGGTACTAATTTTACCGCCTTGACAGATATAGAGGGTAAGTATATTATTCCCAACGTACCACCAGGAACTTATATTCTTAGGAACAGGTATTTAGGGTATGAGCCATATTCTACAGAAATTTTCGTTCCTGAAAATGGTCAAATAGTGCAGATTGATATTCCCTTGAAGATAAGTTATCTGGATGAAATTGTCATTTGGGGACAAAGAGAAGGGCAGGCAAAAGCACTTAACCAGCAAAAGGAAAATATTAATATCACCAATATTGTTGCTAGAGAACAGATAGATCGCTTTCCAGATCAAAATACAGCAGAAGTACTTCAGCGGGTCGTTGGGGTCAATATATTGAGAGATAGGGGAGAGGGTCGTTTTGTTGCTTTGAGAGGTGGAGGCCCTAGATTAACTTCTACCTGGATCAATGGAGAAAAAATTGCCACTCCAGAAGATGAGGAAAGATTTGTAGCTCTGGATGTAATCTCTTCAGGCCAGCTTTCCGGTATAGAGGTCGTAAAAACTATTGTTCCTGAGCAAGATGCAGACGCCATTAGTGGAATCATAAACCTTAACACACGTAGTGCATTTGATAGAAAAGATCCTTTTTTCAGAATTTCAGCAGGCAGTGGATATAATTTTCTGGCAGGGAAACCCAACTATCAAGCAAGGTTTATTTATGCGTCTAAACTTGGATTTGCAAAAAAATTAGGAATTTCTATTAGTGGAAACTGGCAGCAAGCAAACCGAGCTACCAATAATTCTGAGCTTCGGTGGGGGGATAGAGAAGACATCAATGAGAATCCTATTCCATTTGCCCTCAGAGAAATCGAACTAAGAGATTATTTCAATAAACGCGATCGTTTTGGATTAAACACCAGATTGGATTTTCGTCCAAATGATAAGCATGCCTTCTACGCTTTCGGAATGTTTAACAGAAGGGATGACGACCAAAGGAGAAATCATTTCAGGTTAAGAATAGATAGAGGGGATTATTTATCTGCTACACAAGTGGAAGGAGCAAGGTTAATCAGACAACTTCAAGATAGAATAGAAAGTCAAACTATTATGGTGGGTAATATAGGTGGGGAGCATTTATTTGGAAATTTATCAGTCGACTATAGATTTACGTATAGCTATGGAAAGCAAAATAAAGATGCACCTGACGGCCAGATAGGCCCTGAATTCCAATTGAATGAAGAAGTCGATATGGACCTGGATATTACAGATCCGGATGTGCCAAGGTATACTTTTACCAATCTTGACGAGTCATACGTATTTGATCCCATAAATTATGAACTGGATCAAATGGATTATAGAACACAATTTACCAGTAATGACGATTATGTAGGGCGCCTGAATCTTGGGATACCACTAAAGATTGGAAATGCTAAAGGAGAGATTAAAGCTGGCGGAAAATATCGTTCCAGTACCAAAGATAGAGATAATGAGCGTTTTAGATATAAATGGGAAGGGAATGGTAATATCTTTATGGATAGATTTGCAGCTAATGATGCTAAAGAAGACTTTTTACTAGGAGATTATAACTTCGGGCCTACCATCAATCCCTCCTTCGTCAGAAGCTTTTTTTTCCTTAATAGAGATAACCCTGAAGGATTGGAGGGGGAGTTGAGATATGAAGATACCGAAGGGGAATCTTATGAAGCTTCAGAAGAGATTATCGCTTATTACGTTTCTTCCAAATTAGATATAGGAAAATTGAGCTTCCTGCTAGGAGTAAGACACGAATTTACAACTACTGATTACAGTGGTACTTTCCTGCAGTTTGATGAGGAAGGAGAATTTTCTGAATTAGGTCAACAGGCAAATTCCCGTTCTTACAATGATATTTTCCCCAACGCACAAGCTAAATTGAGAATAGGGAATAACTCTAATTTGAGAGTAGCTGCTACCAGGGGGATCGCCAGAGCGAATTACTTTGATCTCGTACCTTATGAGTGGCAAAATTTGGAAGATGAAGAGATACTGAGGGGGAACCCCAATCTTAATCCTACTACTTCATTGAATCTGGACGTATTAGGCGAACACTTTTTTCAGGGAATAGGGATCATCTCAGGAGGCGTTTTTTATAAGAACCTGGATCAGATTATTTATGATGCCACCTTTGAAGAAGATGGATTCGAAATTATTCAACCCATTAACGGGGGAAGTGCTACCCTGTTAGGCGTGGAATTAAGCTGGCAACAACAGTTCACTTTCTTACCTGGATTTTTAGGAGGATTCGGAATATATGCGAATTATACTCATATAGAAGCGCAAAATGTAGAACTCCAATTCAGGGAAAGAGCGGATGTATTACCTGGTCAGGCGAGTGATGCGGGAAATCTTGCTCTTACCTTTGAAAAATATGGTGTAACGGCTCGGATTTCGGTCAATTATAATGGAAAAGTTATCGATGAAGTTGGTAGTAATGAAGATTTTGATCAATGGAGAGATGATCATATTCAAGTGGATTTCTCTTCGACAATCAGAGTAGGTAAGGGATTGGATTTTTTCGTAAATGTGATCAATATAAATAATGCAGTACGTAGAGATTACCTGGGAATAGAAGAAAGACCTATTTTGAGAGAATATTTCGGAACATGGACTAATGCGGGTATTCAATGGACCCTCGAATAGAATAATCTTACCTTTAATATTAGTAAATATTTATTTATTGTTTGGAAATTAGAATATATTTATAGATATAGTATTATCAAAAAATGTATTATTATATGTATATAATGATAAGTAGATGTACGTATATATTACATTTTATTTTTTGGATTAGATATATTAGAATTTTGTGCCACCACCAATCTTAATTATCAATATCAATGAACTTAAGACTTTACTCGGTGCTTTTGTTATTTGCGGGTTTCCTGTTAAATACTTATGCCCAGTTTACGCCCATTAGCCTTGAATCAGATGATGCCACTATTAGGCTTTCCGTATTAGGATCTTACAGAGGAATTACGTTTGCTCGTAATACCCCTGCTTCTCCTCCCGGCTATGATCCGGAGTCCGAGAAATTATTTGTAGGTAGCGTGGATGAGAATGTAGTTGAAGTATTAGATGTAAGTGATCCTACGCAGCCTACCAAAGTAAGTACGATTGACCTGTCGCCTTATGGTACTGAAGGCCAATCAATCGGAGTGAAAAATGGAATTGTAGCCGTTGCCGTATTAAGTCCCAAAGCACCGGATAGCGTAGTCAATACTTCTAACATTGTTTTCTTCGATGTAAATGGAAATCTACTGGCTGGACCGGTTTTTATCGATGGCGAAGCTAACAAACTAGAGTTTACTCCCAATGGTAGAGCATTAGCGGTTTCCATCACTGGTAGGCCAAGTGATGATTATACGGTAGATCCTGAAGGTGCCGTTGCCGTTATTGAATTATTCGATGAAAACATTTTTATCACCTATCTCAGCAACCGTAAATTCTATTGTGGAAATGGAGACTGTGATCTTGAACCATCCTTAACCATTGCAAACTTCAAATCACTAAACGGAAGAGAAGATCAATTGAATGCGGACGGAATCAGAATCTTTGGTCCAAACGCTTCGGCCGCTCAAGATTTAGAGCCTCAGTCGCTCACTGTAGATGAGTTTTTTGCCTATGTAAGTTTGACTCCGAATAATGCTGTGGCTGTTGTTAGTTTACCCTTTAAAAGATTATTGAATGTAGTTGGATTAGGAGAAAAAGATCATAGCCTGGAAGAAAATGCTATTGATGTAAGTGATAGAGATGGCATTATCAATATTACTACATGGCCTCTGACTTCATTATATGGTCCTGATGGAATAAAAACTTATCGTAGGGGATTAGCTACTTATATCGTAACTGCAAATGAAGGGGATCCCAGGGATTTTGATGGATTTAGTGAAATCTCAAGAGGTGAGGATTTAGTCCTGGATCCCGAAAAATTCCCAAATGCAGCAGAGCTGCAAGCCCGAGAAAATCTGGGAAGAATCAGGTTAACAAATGTAAATACTGATACAGATGGGGATGGTGATATTGATAGATTAGTTACTATCGGATCTCGTTCTTTCTCTATTAGAGATGTGTTTGGCAATTTAATATATGATAGTGGTTCAGACTTTGAGGATATTACAGCCGAGGCAATCCCTGATTTCTTTAATACCACAAATGATGAAAATGCTTTTGATAATAGAAGTGATGATCGTGGCCCTGAGCCTGAACCTTTAGATATAGGAAGAGTAGGGGGTAAAACCTATGCATTTATAGGGTTTGAAAGAATTAGTGGAATTGTAGCTTATGATATAACAAATCCTCGTAGACCTGTATTCCAGCAATACATTAACAACAGGAACTTTGCGATAGATCCTGACGCAGTTTGTGAGTCAGAAGAACCACAATCTGAAGACTGCCAGGCTACAGGAGATTTGGAGGTAGAAGGAGTCCTGTTTATTTCCGAATCTGAAAGTCCTACCGACGAACCTTTACTGGTAGTCATCCATGAAGCTAGTAATAGTGTAACGCTATATGGAATCGATGAAGTTGAATCAAATGATATTTCTTTGGAGGATGAAGACGAATACGAATTGAATGAGGAGTTAAGTCTGATGGGAATTCAGCAACTGGAAGCGCTTCATGCACAAGCTGGAATTTCAGCTAATGAAATTTTATCTCATGCAGTTCCTAATCCTTTTACTTCGGAAGTCGGACTTCAATTTTATTTAGAGGATAATTCTAGCGTAAAAATAAACATTTTTAACTCTATTGGTCAGCAAGTTAGGGCTATCTGGAATGCAGAGATGTTCCAAGGAGAAAATGAAATTCTTTGGGATGGTAAAGATAGTAATGGAAATGAGGTAACGCCTGGTGTATACATTTATCAAATTCATACATCAAACGGTATCTATTCTAATAAGATTATAAAGTCAGAGTAAAGTAGGTAGAAAATTTATTGTTTATCCAAGGATGCGTGCAACTGTTGAACTCTGTTCAATGGTTGCACGTTCGTTGTTAATATTTAACGCTAATTATGATTTAAAATACTCATAATGTGGGGTTTATCCTAATTCTAATCCTTGAAAGCCCCTGGGACTTGCTCAATATATGCCCTTGTTAGTTTTAATTTTTTCTTTAAAAACTTTAACCCATGAACATCAAACACTATTTGTTGCTTTCGCTCTTTTCTCTATCTCTTTGTTACACCTATGGCCAATTTGATCCGGTAAGCCTGGAGGCTGAAGATGCTAAGATTCGACTTTCTGTATTAGGCTCTTTCAGAGGGATGACCTTTGCCAGAAATACACCGGCTTCTCCTCCTGCCTACGACCCAATATCAAGAAAACTATTTATAGGCAGTGTAGATGAAAATGTAGTGGATGTGTTGGATATCCATGATCCTACACTTCCCCAAAAAATAAGTAGTATTGATTTAAGTCCATTTGGTGTGGAAGGTCAGGCTATCGCTGTAAAGAATGGTATTCTAGCCGTTGCCGTACTGAATCCTAATGGTCCTGTGAATACGACTAATGTAGTATTCTTTGATATACATGGAAACCAGTTAGCGGACCCTATATTTATCGATGGCGAAGCTAATAAAATTGCATTTACCCCAAATGGACGCGTATTAGCCGTTTCTATCACCGGAAGGCCTTCTGATGATTATACTATAGACCCCGAAGGTGGAGTAGCAGTGATTGAATTATTTAAGGAGAATATATTTCGTACCTACCTCACCCGAAGATCCTTCCATTGTGGAAATGGCTATTGCGACTTACAACCTACCGTGACCATTGCTAATTTTAGTGGGCTGAACGGACGTGAAGAAGAGCTCAATCAGAAAGGAGTAAGGATCTTTGGCCCTGGAGCTTCGGCTGCACAGGATTTGGAACCTCAATCACTAACTGTAGATGAGTTTTTTGCTTATGTAAGTTTGACGCCCAATAATGCCATAGCGATAGTAAGTCTTCCATTCAAAAGACTTGTCAATGTTTCAGGACTGGGAGAAAAAGACCATAGCCTGGAAGAAAATGCGATAGATGTGAGTGACAGAGATGGTATCATTAATATTACCACCTGGCCATTGACATCTCTGTATGGACCTGATGGAATCAAAACCTACAGAAGAGGATTCCGCACCTTTATTGTTACTGCCAATGAGGGCGACCCAAGGGATTTCGATGGCTTCAGTGAAATTGAGAGAGGAGAAGATTTAGTGTTGGATACTATTGCTTTTCCCAACGCAGCAGAACTTCAGGCCAGAGAAAATTTGGGAAGACTTAGGCTAACCAAAGTAAATACTGATACAGACGGCGATGGAGACATAGATAGATTAGTAACTATAGGGTCAAGATCATTTTCTATCAGAGACATTTATGGAAGACTCATTTTTGATAGCGGTTCTGATTTTGAAACTATTACCGCTGAGGCTATTCCTGAATTCTTCAATGCGGCGTCGGATGAAAATAACTTTGACAACAGAAGTGATGATAGAGGGCCCGAACCTGAACCGTTAGATCTGGGAAGAGTAGGAAGGAGAACTTATGCATTTGTAGGATTCGAAAGAATTAGTGGGGTTATGGCCTATGACATTACAGATCCTTACCAACCCAGTTTCCAACAGTATATTAATAACCGCAACTTTGCCATTGATCCTGATACTGTATGTGAAAAAGAGGAAATTCAATCTGAGCTATGCCGTATGACAGGTGATTTGGAAGTAGAGGGCATTCTTTTTATTTCTAAACGTCATAGTCCTATCAGGAAACCGCTGCTTGTGGTAGCACATGAAGCCAGTAATAGTGTGACCCTGTATCAAATCGAGAGGATTCGTCCTGAAAAGCAGTTTTTGGAAGTAGAAGAAGAAGAAGAACATGTTGATCAAGCGGCCATGATCCAACAGTTTCAGGCACTCCATCAGGAAGCGGGTATAGATGAGGTAGATTTGTTTTCTCAGGCAGTGCCTAATCCGTTTATTCTACAGACAAGTATCCAATTTTATTTAGTGAGTGAATCCTCTGTAACAGTAGATATCTTAAATAACATTGGGCAAACGGTGAGAGCATTCGATTTAGAAGATCTTCCAGAAGGAGAGCATGAGATTCTCTGGGATGGAACAGATCAAGAAGGACATGAAGTGGTGCCTGGTATGTACATCTATCGGATAAAAACAGCTTACGAGACTTATACCAACAAAGTGATCAAATCGGAATAAAACGTTTATAATTTATTGTTCTGCTAATGGTGCAATTATCAGTGGAGGCTGGTAATTGCACCTTCTTTTGTAGCTTATCGTCTGGTCCATTGGCACAAATTAACACGCACATCTCATTTCCCGGCCAACGCATAAACATTACAAGGAATTTTTCTTTTATACATCTGTTCATCAATTAATTCCGACGAAACCTGAGACTGATCTATCCCTATCCATTTTCTTCCCAACTGATGTGCCATCAATAACGTATTGCCCGACCCAGCAAAAGCATCCAGTACAATGCTATCCGGGTGAGAGCTGTGTAAAATAATCCGCTTCAACAGTTCAATATTTTTTTCGGTAGGATAGTCAACGAAGGTTTTTCCTTTGTCTTTAAACGTCCACACATCCTGCACCTTTCTCCCCTTATGATCCTTGGCAAAGACAATCTTACGAGGATTTCCTGTAGTGGACCACTCTATTCTTCCTTCCCTTTCCAGTTGATCCATCTTTTCCCGCTTATATCTCCAATGACGTCCTTTGGGAGGAAGCAAATTATTCCATGCCTGTCCCGTATCTCCATGCAGGGTTTCTCCCGGAGCATGTAAGGGATGGGTGGTATATCTTCCGTATTTGGGGTGTAATTTGGGGAAAAATTGCTCGGTTTCCTTATCTGTTAAGGGTTCGCGCAAATCGTTCCAAATGTGATAATCTTTATGTTTGGCATAGAATAGTACCATATCCGAATAATTTCCAAAAGCCTTGCGCTGAAAATTTTTGGGATTGCATTTAATACGCGTGATATCGTTGATAAAATTGCCATAACCGAAGACCTCATCCATAATAATGCGGACATAATGCCCTATCTTTTTGTCGATGTGCACATAAATTCCTCCTCGTGGCGATAACAATTCTCGCATCAAAATCAGTCGCTGTCGTAGAAACTCCAGAAATTCATAAGAAGCCAACGTATCTGAAAAGGCCAGCATGCTATCTTTGCTATCGTGATAATGCTGGCCCGTCCCAAAAGGTGGATCGATGTAAATGAGATCTATTTTCTCTGCATAGGGTTGATGAAGCCGTTGGAGAATGGGTAAATTATCTCCTATATAAAAGGCGTTTGCTATTCCCTGATGTTGAATAGTAATGGGTTCGAGGGATTCAAGAGGAAAGGTGGACAATAATTTCTCTTCCGGCATTTTATCCGGATATTGCAGCTCGCATATACGCGTGATCTGTGGCATAAGTAAGTTCCGTATTGACAAAAGACAGTCACATAAATTGCTTTAAAATATGTTACTATGCAAGTATCTAGCTCTGACTATTTGGAAGAAGTGCTCAATTTACTCCAACAATTGATTTCAACTCCCTCTTTCAGCAAAGAAGAGAATGAAACAGCGAGTATTATTGCTCAATTTTTTAAACAACATCGCATGCAAGTAGAACGAAAGGGGAATAATCTGTGGGCCAAGAATCTTCACTATCAATCTCATTTACCCACCATTCTGCTCAATTCCCATCACGATACGGTTAAACCTGCGAGTACCTGGACCACAGATCCTTTTGTGCCTTTGTTGGAAGGAGATAGATTGACAGGATTGGGAAGTAATGATGCCGGAGCTGCTTTGGTTTCACTGATCGCTACCTTTTTACATTATTATTCCAGGGAAGATTTACCTTATAATCTGATAGTAGCGGCTACTGCGGAAGAGGAGATTTCGGGGGCCAATGGGATTGCCTCCATCCTGGATGAACTGGGGGATATTACGTTGGGAATTATAGGGGAGCCGACGGAGATGCAGATGGCGGTAGCGGAGAAAGGATTGATGGTGCTGGACTGTTATACCAGAGGGAAATCGGGACATGCAGCGAGAAAAGAAGGAGAAAATGCGATTTATAAAGCGTTAACAGATATTGCTTGGTTTGAGTCGTACCAATTTCCGGAGGAATCTCCCTTTTTAGGGCCGGTTCATATGATGGTAACGCAAATAGAAGCAGGAACACAGCACAATGTGGTTCCCGACACCTGCCATTTTGTGGTAGATGTGCGCACCACGGATGTGGTGAATAATCAGGAAGCGCTTACTATCATCGAAGCTCACGTCCAATGCGAAGTGAAGGCACGATCATTGCGCTTAAACGCTTCGGGCATAGGGCAGGAACATCCCATTGTCCAACAAGGAACTAGTCTGGGATTAAGGAGTTTTGGTTCTCCTACCTTATCAGATCAGGCATTGATTCCCTTTCCAACCATTAAAATCGGGCCCGGAGATTCTGCTCGATCCCATACAGCGGGAGAGTATATTTTACTGTCAGAAATGAAGGAGGGAATCGAATTGTATATTCAACTATTAGATCAACTTCAATTGTAATCATGTATGAAATTGTGGGATAAAGGAGGTCAAACGGCCCAACAAGTAGAAGCATTTACCGTCGGCAGAGATAGGGAATTAGATGTGTGCTTAGCTCCTTATGATGTGATAGGGACTTTGGCACATATTGAGATGCTAACCGAAGTGGGCCTGTTAGAACAACAAGAATTTCAAGTATTAAAAGAAGCCTTGCTGAAAATATATGAGGACATTTCAGCAGGTCAATTTCAGATAGAGGAAGGGGTAGAAGATGTCCATTCCCAGATAGAATTTATGTTGACCCGGGAATTAGGGGATATAGGAAAAAAGGTGCATAGTGGTCGTTCCCGCAATGATCAGGTGTTGGTCGATATAAAATTGTGGATGCGGGCGGAGATCAAAGAACTTGTGTCGGCTATCAGGGAGTTGTTTGACCCATTGATCCAACAAAGCGAACGACATAAAGATACCTTACTTCCTGGCTATACGCATATGCAGATAGCGATGCCTTCTTCTTTTGGCTTGTGGTTTGGGGCCTATGCGGAGAGCTTGGCGGAAGATTTGTTGCTATTTGTTGCTGCTTACCGATTAGCTGATCAAAATCCGTTGGGATCTGCGGCGGGATACGGTTCTTCTTTTCCTTTAGATAGGTCGATGACCACTCGTTTGTTGGGGTTTAGGGAGATGAGTTATAATGTGGTCAATGCGCAAATGGGGCGTGGAAAGGTGGAGCGCGCTTTAGGGTTTGCGATGGCCAATCTTGCGGGGACATTGAATAAACTGTCGGCGGATGTATGTTTGTATATGAGTCAGAATATGGGCTTTCTTTCATTGCCGGAAGAATTAACGACGGGTTCCAGCATTATGCCGCATAAGAAGAATCCTGATGTGTTTGAGGTGATGCGCGCAAAAACCAATCGATTGCAGCATCTGCCGGCAGAATTATCTATGATCCTGACGAATCTGCCTTCAGGTTATCATCGGGATGTACAATTGACCAAAGAAGTGTTACTTCCAGCGGTGGAGGAATTAAAGGGAATGTTGGCAATGGCGAGATTTGGAGTAGAGCACATCCAGGTGAAAGAAGGTATTTTGGAAGATCCTATGTATAATTATCTGTTTAGTGTAGAAGCCGTGAATGCGTTGGTGTTGGAGGGAATGTCTTTTCGGGATGCGTATAAGAGGGTGGCCGCAGATATCGGAGCAGGAGCATTTATTCCAGTGCGGCAGGTATTTCATATGCATGAGGGAAGTATGGGGAATTTGTGTTTAGGGGAGATTCGGAGGAAGTTTGAGGCGAATGTGGAGGGATTTGATTTTGGGAGAGCGGAGGAAGCGGTAGAAGGGTTGTTGGGATGGGAGAGGTAAAGTAAGTAATTTATTTGGGGTTCAATATGTAGGTTAGCTGAAAGAGGGTTGGGGTGAGAGGAAATGTAATATGAGATAGTCAAGACTTATTCTGATAGTGTATTTTGAGATATTCGTTGATTCCCATAGCTGTTAGGGGGTGTGCCTGGGGTTGAAACCCCAGGCTAAGATATATCACCCTTTCAGAGGTTATCTAGAGATGAATCTTGTTGTTGCATGACTTGATGAATTGCTTTGACTTCGTCTTTGGTAATGTCCAAAAAGTCAGGATGCGCGTATAAAACCCAATGATGGGACCATGCAAATAAGCCGAACTATCTGTCAGCTCAAACCAACCCTGCCAGGCGGGTATTTGATTGTGATTCAAATAAACAACCGTAATCGCCAACAGGATGACAAGAAACCAAAGAACCAAAATATAATCGGCTACACTTCTGGATTTTTTTGCTCAACAGCAAAATGATAAATAAAACCGCCAATACACCGCTAGCTGATTAGAGAATGTTCATGGGTACGCATTGATAAGTAACGATCACTTTTTTGAAGATAAGGTAAAAGGTCTCAACTTCTGAAAAAAGGTCTCAGTATAGGAAATTGCTACGATTTCCTTGTTATTCAAGCTTCTGCACCTTTACATGTCGGATATTATCGTCATTAACTGCCCTAATGAAGTAAACACCATTTTTCCATTGGCTTGAATTTACTTCTAATGTTCTCTGATGATCCAATAAGGTTTCACGGAAAATTTCCTGGCCCATTGCATTGAGTACAGTAATGGTTGCATTGATTTCAATTCCTTCTAAGGAGATGGTAAATTTATCTCTTACTGGATTAGGGTATGCCAATAAGCTCATCCCGGCATGGAAGGATTCAGATTCCAGCTTTGATTCAGTGGTTAGAAGTTGAAGTTTACGATGATTCTCAGTATTGTTCTTTGGAGCAAACACGATTCCGCCCATAAATATATCTGAGATCCCCAAACTTCCAATCTCATCGATTTCTGCTGTTGCTGTGTTGACAGTGAAAAGTATATCAGGACCTCGACTTACGCCATATAGTGTCCCTTTTCTGTTGAATGCAAATCCTGAGATAAAAGGAATGTTCAGGTTCCCGGTTACCGTTGCTTGTGCTGTTACAGGATTAATTTGGATTAAATCCGAGGGGCTTGGGTCTGTTCCGGAGCCTGTAGCAGCGAATAGCCAGCCGCCGCGGTCAAAAGCAAGGGCCGTAATTCCCGGATTCCGGTATTACCCACAAAGGTGGTCTGACCCGTCTCAGGGTCGAGGATAAGCAATCGACCGGTTTCTTCTTCTATACCAAACAATGTACCATCCGGGGCAAAGGATAAGCCTGTTATCTGGTCAGCGCCAGTTGGTCCCACGACAGTAGCTGTGCCTGTTTGTTTATTGATAATCAAAAGATTTTTACTTGTTGTTTCTGTAGCATATAACACCCCTTTTTTATCAACCGCCAGGGAGGAAATGCTGGCAAATGGGCCATAAGGGCCAATAATGTTCACATTTGCTGTAAGTGGATCAATTCGAACAAAATTATCAAATTCTGCTTCTACTCCGAACAGGATCTCCTCGGCATCTTTCCCTCTAACATATGTTACCACGAGTTCAGGGGCAAATTCTCCCTTCTCTTTTGTATTGAACTGGGCACGCTCATAATTGTCATTCAATGATTTAAGTACGATCGATATCGTTTCATCTTTTAGACTTTCCTGCGTTACATATTCGGTGACATCCCATTCATGATATCTCCTGGAGGAGCTCACCACTTTTCTATCTATGGGATACGAGCTGGATGCCGGAGCATTATTATAAGTAATTCCCGTTTCTGTCCAATCATCATCTGTACAGAATACCCCTACGCTCACAGGATTGTCATTATTGGGATTAAACCCATAAATCCTAAGGGTGGCTCTTTGAATATATTTGTTGGTGGGTTTAGGAACATTGAACTTTACATATGATTCATAGCCCCAACTGGATTTGTTTCGGGCAAACATCTTATTTTCCTTACCGAAATTCACGGATTGTTGTGCGGGTGCATTGCTGGTAAAAGCATCTTCAAAGACCTTAAATATTTGTTTATCAGGCTTATTAGGGTCTTCTTCCGTTTTGACGAATTCAATTCCGCCGACGAATCGCTCTTCTAAGCCCAGGTTTCCTATAACGGAAATGCTTGCCGTTTCCAGATCGATTGTGAAAATATCGTCTGTTCCGCGACTGATCCCAAACAATCGGCCGTATTTATCAAAAGTCAGCCCCGTAACAAGGTCAATCCCCATACTCCCAATCAAGGTAGCTTCAGCAGTTGTTGGATTAATTCTGATAAGTTCTGACAGAGAGCCAAAAAATCCTCCTTCAGTCGATCCATAAAGCGTACCATCTGTTGAAAATGCAAGACCGGAAATTCTCTCGAAACCTGTCTGACCGACAGGAGTCGCAAGACCCGTCTCAGGGTCGAGTGTAAGCAACTGTCCCGTTCGTGGTTCAGCTCCAAACAAAGTACCGTCTGGAGCAAAGGCCAATCCTGCTATCTGATCTGCATTAGTGGGCCCAACCACGGATGCAGCTCCTGTCTCTAAATTAAAAGTCAACAGATTTTTACTATTAATGTCCGTGCCAAATAATGTTCCATGGCGATCCGCAGCCAGGGAAGAGATGCTGGCAAACGGACCTACAGGGCCAACGATCGAGACCTCTGCTGTTACAGGATCAATCCGTATCAGCTCATCAAAAAATTCATCCACTCCGAATAAAACTTCTTTGTTCTCATCTGGATCTTTTTGATATACCACTACAAGTTCAGGGGCAAATTCTCCCTTCTCTTTTGTATTGAACTGGGCGCGCTCATAATTGTCATTCAATGATTTAAGTACAATTGATACTGTACCATCTTTGATGCTTTCTCCTTTAACATATTCGGTGACGTTCCATTCATAGTATTCATTAGAATCGGTGATCACCTTTCTGTCTATGGGATTTGAGCCAGATGGTGGGGCATTGTTATAAGTAATTCCCGTTTCTGTCCAATTGTCATCTGTTTCAAATACGCCTACATTTACCGGACTGCTATTATTGGGATTAAACCCATAAATCCTAAGGGTGGCTCTTTGAATATATTTGTTGGTGGGTTTAGGAACATTGAACTTTACATATGATTCATAGCCCCAACTGGATTTGTTTCGGGCAAACATCTTATTTTTCTTACCGAAATTCACGGATTGTTGTGCGGGTGCATTGCTGGTAAAAGCATCTTCAAAGACCTTAAATATTTGTTTATCAGGCTTATTAGGGTCTTCTTCCGTTTTGACGAATTCAATTCCGCCGACGAATCGCTCTTCTAAGCCCAGGTTTCCTATAACGGAAATGCTTGCCGTTTCCAGGTCGATTGTGAAAATATCATCTGTTCCGCGACTGATCCCAAACAATCGGCCGTCTTTATCAAAAGTCAGCCCCGTAACAAGGTCAATCCCCATACTCCCAATCAAGGTAGCTTCAGCAGTTGTTGGATTAATTCTGATAAGTTCTGACAGAGAGCCAAAAAATCCTCCTTCAGTCGATCCATAAAGCGTACCATCTGTTGAAAATGCAAGACCGGAAATTCTCTCGAAACCTGTCTGACCGACAGGAGTCGCAAGACCCGTCTCAGGGTCGAGCGTAAGCAACTGTCCCGTTCGTGGTTCAGCTCCAAACAAAGTACCGTCTGGAGCAAAGGCCAATCCTGCTATCTGATCTGCATTAGTGGGCCCAACCACGGATGCAGCTCCTGTCTCTAAATTAAAAGTCAACAGATTTTTACTATTAATGTCCGTGCCAAATAATGTTCCATGGCGATCCGCAGCCAGGGAAGAGATGCTGGCAAACGGACCTACAGGGCCAACGATCGAGACCTCTGCTGTTACAGGATCAATCCGTATCAGCTCATCAAAAAATTCATCCACTCCAAACAATATTTCCTTTTCAATACCTTCTTTTGTAATGGTGAGTAAAATGGTCAGAGACTGTCCTTGATTTCCTGAAGCATTATTCCCGAAATATGGGGTTGCCGTCAGTTCATATCTGCCAGGCCCCGGATTCCATGCCTGATAATCCCCATTAAGATCGCCACCGATTAAATAAGGTGCTTCGTTCTCTACATGAACCTGCGTAGAACCTCTTTCAAGATTTTTTAGGAGGAATTTGACACTTTCTACCTCTGAACCATCCTCTCCCTCCGGAATAGCTTCAATATTAAAGTCGACTTCGTATTCCCCAAGATAAATCGTAGCTGGATCAGATAATCTTTTTATCGTCACATCATTTGTCGCATCCACCAGATTAAAGAATCCAATTCTGGCGGATTGACCATTTAGCATAAAAGGGAAGGATATGAAAAGTAATAAGATAGCAATCCAAATAATGCGTGTTGAATTTTTCATGATTAAACAATTAAATAATTGAAATTTCATATAGCCTGCTACCTCTGCCGCTTGCATTTATTGCCAGCCTAATGACCGATGCTACCGGATCTACATGAATAATTCCTCAGCTATGTTTTGTCGTTATTTATCTTAAATTAGGTTATTAAAATAAGAGCGTAAATGATATTTGTTATCATAAATGATTTTTTAAGTCAAATATTTACAAGCTTAAAGCTTATGGTTGCTGGTTAATCTGGTGATATATATAGTTCCCTGCATTTCCTGTAATTGGTATGTTAATCCAGGATTAGCTTCAGTCAGGTAGGTAAATTGGAGTTCCATATTTACACAGGATCCGATAGTTGCGTGAAAACTACCCCTTTTTTCAGGTTTAAAACTAAATCCAGGAGGAATTTCAATGGCTTCTTCAGCTTGATGCTTCACAGCTTTTTCAGGATTAATCGTTAATTCAGGTTTGAGGATTAACTTTCCAGCGCAGAAATGGAGGTCTTTAGGGATATGATTTCCCTTAACCAAAAAGAGCGGGAAAGAAACCTCATATCATGGCCTTGCTTCTTCGGTCAGAGCAGAGGTTAATGCTTCAAAAAAGTCTTCCAATAATCCTTTCCACAATCCATCTCTGTTAAGGTGGGATTGTTTTTCCATGAGCTATTATTGAATCATTAATTAGATGAATGTTCACATTGACCTTTATGGATCAACCTATAAGTTCTTGTCGATCCAACCTCATGGGTGTGGAAGGGAATATTGCCAGAATATACTGGCGTTCTGTAGCACAATCGCTTCCTGCGGAAGACCAATTTGATAAGCGAAGCAGGAAACCTGCATTGGATCCATTTAATGCAGCGCTAAATTATATGTATGGGATGCTCTATTCGGTTATAGAAGGGGCATTATTCGCAGCGGGTTTAGATCCTCATTTAGGGATCTTACATGCAGATGAGTATAACAAACCTACGCTTTCTTTCGACCTGATCGAACCTTTTCGACCATGGATAGATCGATTGCTCATAGAGGAATATTTAATTCATAATCTCGAAAAAAAATTCTTTTCTAAAAATCAATATGGACTTTTTTTGAATAAAGAAGGAAAGGCATTTATTATTCCACTGTTTAACGATTTCCTGCGAAAAGGCAAACGTTATCTTCAGCGAGAGACGACAACAAAGAATCGTATGTATCAATTAGCCGGAAAGCTAGCCCAACGAATTCGCACATTTGAGGTAGAGGGATTAATACCTGATGAGTCCCTTACAGAAGGAGAAAATAAAGAAGAACCCTTAGACGAAAATGATTTAACTGATTAAGTATATGCCACATCTCATTTGTTACGATATAGAGGAAAATTATTTACGAACAAAATTAGGTGATTCAATTATGGATGCGGGATTTCCTGCTCTCAGGATTTTCTGTGGCCCTCCCGCTATCAATAAGCCCCGTAGGTGGCGACATATGATAGCGTAGGGTGTTTGTGAAATCGAAAACCCTACGAAACGATGAACGTGGTTAAACATAAGCCCCGTAGGTGGCGACATATGATAGCGTAGGGTGTTTGTGAAATCGAAAACCCTACGAAACAATAATCGCGTAGGGTGTTTATAAAAGGGTCGAAAACCCTACGAAACAATAATCGCGTAGGGTGTTTGTGTAATACGAAACGATGAAAATGGTTAAACATAAGCCCCCTAGGTGGCGACATATGATTTGGTGTTTTTATGGAATCTTATCTTATTCCACCCGCCAGAACAACCCTTCCTCATTCACCGTCTCCGTCTGCAAACGATAGATATATACTCCTGGAGACACATCGCTCAAAGAAAAAACCTCTTTACTGGGACCAGCATGTGAGTTCTCCCACCGAAAGGATTTGATGTTTTGTCCCAACAGGTTATGCAAACTCAAAGTGGCCTCTCCTTCCAGCGCTCTCAATTCTACCGTCAATTGATCTTGGGCTGGATTGGGATAGATGAGGAAATTGGAAGAGGGGAGACCAGGAAAGCTCACCTGAACGATAGGAGAATAATCGTAGGTACCCGCTGAAGTAACATACCTTAGCCGATATACATTGTCAGCTTCCAGGGGAGTTGGGTCAATGAACTCATAAAGAGATCCACTTCCACGTGCTGACACACTTCCAATGGGGCTAAAGTGAGTATCATCCTCGCTTCTCTCGATGGTATATTGAGCGATATTAACTTCTTCTATGGCTGTCCAGGCTAATTGAATGCTGTTGCTATTTGCTGTAGCTTGAAGAGAGTCTGTAATAGCTAACTCAGGACCACAATAAGGATAAATAAAGGCTTCCTTATAGGAAGATAATCCGGCAGGATCTGTAACGGTTAAGGCTATTCGATAAAAATAAGTCTCAAAATCGCAACCGAAAGGAGAAATTAAGGTATTGGTCGTAGCATTCGTATCCGCAGGCTCTGGATGGAAATGGGTGTTGTGATGTAGAAAGGTTTGCCAACTAAAAGACAACTCTTCTGTAGAATGTTCCGCATCCACGACGGAAGCTTCCAACGGAAGATTGTTAATTCCTTTGATAGAATAATGGTCGCCATCCTGAAAGCTCGAAAAATCAAAAGAAGGAGGGGTATTATTAAGGGAAACAATCTGCGTTTCTGTAGCAGATACCCCTAAGCTATCAGTTACGGTTAGAGAAACAGTAAAAGAAGTTGGGGCTGAGGTAGCTGCTTCAAAGGTATGCAGTCGGGATTCATCTCTGTACTGCCACTGCCATCACCGAAATCCCACAAATAAGTAAGAGTTCCGTTTTCAGGATCTGAAGAGGGCGCTCCTGAGAATTGGATAGATAAAGGCCCTGCGCCATAATACTGGTCTACTTCTATGACAGGAATAGGAGCTGCATTTCCTCCGAAAGATATTTTTCTCACTTCCCCTACATTGTGAAGGACATAATATAGCGTTCCGTCTAAAGGATGTATCTTCAAATCTACGATCCACGACACATTCTCGTGAAAATCCTCCACCGCCAGTAATTCATTTCCCGGACCAAAGTCCATTTTCTTTAGCCATTGTTCAAAATCAGCCGCAATAAAGGAAAGCGCATATTCAGGAGGAAAATTATCTCCTGTATAAAATACACCTCCTAAGGCTGACACTCCTTCAAAGTCGGTTCCTGATACTGGAGATGCTGAATCTCCTATTTGGATATGCGCCAGATTCCCTTTTTCATCAGTGCTGCCATCGCGTCTTGGAACAAACGTTCTTGCAGGAGGATTCCACGATTTATTGTTCCATGAAACGATCGGCTGGGTATGTACAAATACCTGCGCATCGGAAATCGTCTCATACTGACCGGAACAAACATTAATAAATGTGGATTTACTTCCTTCTGTTGGCACCACTAAATCCTCAAAGAAATAAAAGGCTTCTTCACACTCATTGGTAGCTGTCCTTGGCGCATCTGGATTGACAATTTCCGCTGCTCCAAAGTGCCATTGCTGCTCGAATCCTTCGTATAACGGCCATCCAAAATTCTGACCTCCTTCTGAAATGACATTGATCTCTTCCCACCATCCCCAACCTACATCACCTACATACAACACCCCAGGATCACCATCTTCCATCTCATGGCTTCCCGTTCCTGGCTTGATCGTAAATCGAAAGGGATTTCTCAGTCCTAACGCCCAAACTCTTGATTTAGGGGCTCTCGGAGCGGAAGCATCGTAAAAAGGATTGCTGGGAATGCCATCTCCGGTCATCGGATCAATGCGAAGCATTTTTCCATTCAAGGCGTCTACTAATTGGGACCTAAACGAACCTATGTCTTCTTTGGGACGCAAAATACCATCTTGTAGCGCTTGATTTGCAAAAGTAGCCCCATCTTCTTCGCCACCGAAATAAGCCAAGGCGCCCGTACTACCATCTCCCGTAGAAAGTAGTAAGCTGCCATCCGTTCCAAACATCAAGGTTCCCGCTCCATGAGATTCGTGTAACAGGGGAATGCCCTGATCGATCGTTTCTCCTATTAGAATATCTCTACTATCGGGATCGGCTTGAAAATCTCCTTTGACATCCATGGTGTATTTGGCTACTCTCGCAATGGTCGCCTGCCGGATAATACTTTCATTCGGATCGTACTCAGGCATCCCATAAAAAAGCAAATGATGTCGATCTACGGCGTAATACACATACATCCAGCCATTCTCCAGGAAATTCGGATGAAGAGCTACACTCATTAGCCCATGATCCCGCCAATTAACCACTTCTTCTTCTATATCCAGGATAACCCTTCGTTGATCTTCTTCTACGATATATACTTTGCCCGCTTTTTCCCACACATATTGCCTTCCTTCATCATCAAACACCAATCCCACCGGCGCACTCCAATCCGCACTTACTAATTCGTCATTAAATCCTTCCGGTAATTGGGCCTGGGAAGATAAGGGGAACGCACTTAAAAAGAGGAGGAATATAAATATGTACTGATAGGTAAAAGATGTATGCATATGTGAATGTTTTGGTCCGTAGGTTCAATCTTTAATGAAGGCTAAAGGTAATACATATCCTTTCTCGATGGTAAGTTAGGGCAGATATATGAAAATAGCTATGTGAAAATGTAGTACGTTGCCTTAAATACCAGTTATGACCCATTGGTACAAATTCCCTCTTAATAACTACCGCATCATAAAGTAAATTAGCTGTGAGGTTTGTGCCAATGAAGCGTGCTTGTCCCTTTACTTCACCACTTTCCCGACAATATCCTTCCTTCCGTCGCTGATTCTATATAAATACACACCATGGGGAATTTCACTCAGATCTACCCCTTTCAACGATTGTTCCTCTTCATCTCCTTCCCATACCACCTGTTTTATCAGCTTTCCTGATAAATCTGACAATTCAAAACGGGCACGACCATGTATTTGGTCAAATTGGATGAACAAATTATATGTTACAGGATTGGGAAAAGGGAAAATGGTAGGAAATACTAAAGATTGCACTTCCGAATAGTCATAAGCTCCATTAGATTGTCTGGTTTTAATCCGATAATAATTTTCGCCTCTTATAGGTTCCCGATCAGAGAAAGTGTAGGTCGATTCATTCGTTAATGCCGGGAGTTTCCCTATTGGCACAAAAGAACGCCCATCAGCAGACCGTTCTATGTCAAATTCCATTCCGTTCGTAAGCACTTCCATGTTCCACCCTAATTGAACAGCATCAGAGGTTTCTTTCAGTTGGAAAAGGGATAAATCCGAAATAAGCGGCCCGCAATAGGGAAATAACTCTACTTCCTGAAAAGCACTAAGCCCCTGATCATCTGTAATGGTCAATTTGATTCGGTAGTAATAAATCTCATCTCCACATCCCAATGGATCGAGCAATACCTGAGTACTCGTTGATGAATCTATCGGTTCTGGATGAAAGTGAGTATTGTGATGCAAAAAGATTTCCCAGGCATATGATAGCGTTTCTTTTTCCTGTTCTGCATCTACCACTTCAGCAGTAAGTGGAAGTAAGGTCGGGCCATTAATGGGGTAAACATCTTTATCCTGTATGCCCTGAATTGAAACGGTTGGGGGCGAATTATTGGGTGAAATAATCATTTGTTCGGTATTGCTCACTCCTAAACTGTCTGTTACGGTAAGTTTCACTTCGAAGGAGCCTGGACGACCATCCGCCAGTTCGAAGGTGTAGACAGGATTGATTTGAGTGCTGGTATCTCCATTGCCAAAGTCCCACAAATAAGAAATCGACTGACCTTCAGGATCGAAAGAAGAACTGCCATTAAACTGTACAGTTAAGGGACTCACTCCAAATTGTTGATCCGCTTGAATGATGGCGCTAGGAGGAGGATTTCCTTTATAGCTAATCTTTCTTATGTGCCCTTCATAATACCGGATATAATAAATAGATCCATCGATAGGATGAACGGCCATATTGACGATCGGGCCACAATCATCGTGAAATCGATCTACCTGAATGATATGATCCTCTGTATCGTAATCGAATTTTCTGATCCAGCCACTAAAATCCGCATTTAGGTAAGTCAGAGCATATTCATCTGGATAGGAGTTCCCCGTATAAAAAACGCCTCCCACAGAACAGGTGCCGTTAAATGGTTTTCCTTCGACGGGTGAAGTAGGATCAGCTAGCGGAAGGGAGATACGTTGACCATGTTCATCCTCAGTACTTATAAATGTGAGCGTATCGGGAGTCCATAAAAAATTGTTCCAGGTGATAGCTGGCGCTTGGTGATAAAAAATAGGTGTCAACGATCTCGGGATGGAATCTGTAGGATCGCAAGGGTGAACCAGCTTACGATCGGGGTCATTGTTTCCCGGCAGAATCAAATCCTGAAACGAGATATATACATCCGGGCAAGAGATTGTATCGTAAAGTAAATTGGGCACTAATCTGTTAAAGGTTTTCTGCCAATTGTATTCTCCTCCCCAATCCATGCCATCATAAGTGGGCCACCCGAAATTCATTCCTCCCCTGGAGACGATATCAATTTCTTCCCAAAATACCCAACCTACATCTCCTACATACAAGACTCCTGGATTACCTGTTTCCACATCATGGCTTCCCGACCCTGGCTTTACCGAAAATCTAAAAGGATTTCTGAATCCCAGGGCCCATACCCGTGAAGCTGCGGAACGAGGCTGCGTTTTATCGAAAAAGGGATTGCTTTCCAGTCCATCCCCAGTTTCTGGATCTAACCGAAGAATTTTCCCACTGAGCGATTGGATCATTTGGGCACGAAAAGCACCTACATCTTCTGCGGGAGATATGATCCCTTCCTCTACTGCCTGAACATTATAGGCACCGCTGATATTGGGCCCTCCCCGATCTGCCCCATTGTAAGAGGCCCCATCTCCGGCAGAAACGAGTAAACTTCCATCTATGCCGAATACAAGAGAACCGATTCCATGTGATTCATGTAATAAGGGAATGCCATTGTGAATAGCGTCTCCCAGTAATACTTTTCTACTATCTGGAATGAGTTGTTTAGGCTCGGAGGAAACGTCTACAGTATATCTGGTAATTCTTCCTATCGTAGCTTCAAAATATTGATCTACAGCAGGGTCGTATTGATCCGTGCCATGGTAAAGTAAGTGGTGTTTATCTACTGCATAATAAAGGTAAATGTAGCCATTACTGGTAAAATTAGGGTGTAGCGCCAGACCTAATAGTCCATGATCACGCCAGTTTCCCACTTCTTCACTGATATCTATTAGCGGTGTTGAGATTTTGTTTCCCTCATCATCTGCCATATAAACGATGCCTGATTTTTCCCAGACATACATATTACCCTCTTCATCAAAGGTGATCCCATTGGCCAGACTCCAGCCGATGCTCACTAATTGATCATTAAAGTCGGGTGGGAGTTGAGAAAACAGGGCATTTGTATAAAACAAGAGACTCCAGACACCTATTTGTTTGAGTAAGTAGTAAAAATGATTCATTAAGAAATCGTCTTTAAGAAGCTTTATCGTTTAATTTGTTCACTTCTTGGTTCAATCTGTTTGTATGATAGATTGCAGGGCGATTGCTCGAAAATTTATGTAATTTGAGCAATAAATATAAATAGAGTTTAAAGAATATAGAAAAACTTTAAATTAAACTTCGCTGCTTAGTTTAGATTCCATAAGAATGAAAGAATTGGCTTCTACGCCTCGGCTCATTTTAAGGGAATTTCATGAGAATGATCTTGAAAGTTTCTCCCATTTACACATGCATCCCGATGTAAGGAAACATTATCCTAATGGTACTGATGCTACGTCCAGAAGTGCAAGCCAAAGTTTTCGGATTATCATAAACAGCTATAAATGGGGTAAAATGGGAGAGTGGGCCATCATTGTAAAAGAAACGAGTGATTTTGTGGGGAGTGTAGGCTTGGGAAAGGTTGAAGGGCATGATTTGATTGGGATTAGTTATCGTTTGTTACCGGAATTTTGGCGTAACGGATATGCTACAGAGGCGGCTACAGCGATCCTGAAATATGGATTTTTGGAACTTCGATTGAATAGAATAGCAGCCCTGACAGTGGTGAATCCTGATAATCCTGCTTCCAGACGTGTGATAGAAAAATTAAACTTCACTTATTGGAAGATAGATCATTCTCATGCTGGTCCGGCGCACTTTTATATTAAGCAGCACGAACCTTCCTTTCTACCTACATGAATCGTAACATTTTAAGACTTGCTATCCCTAACATCCTCAGTAACTTATCAGTACCTTTATTGGGGATGGTAGATACGGCCTTAATGGGAAGGCTGGAAGATGAAGTATATTTGGGGGCCATAGGAATAGGGGGGATCATATTCAATTTTATTTATTGGGGCTTCGGATTTTTGAGGATGGGGACAACGGGGCTTACTGCCCAGGCTTATGGGAAGAAAGACCAGCAGGAAATCACTTCTTTATTGGTCAGGGGGTTATTAGTGGCTGGGAGTGCTAGTGTAGTGTTATTGTTAGGCCAATATCCCCTGGTATGGGTAGCTTTTCTCATTGTGGAAGGAGGGCCGGAAGTAACTGCGTTAGCGAAGGAATATGTTCTAATCCGAATTTATGCAGCTCCTGCTACGATTGGATTGTATGTGTTCCACGGTTGGTTTTTGGGCATGCAAAACGCGCGGTATCCTATGGTGTTGACCATATTGGTGAACCTGATGAATATAGGGTGTAATATGTTGTTTATCTATGAATTTGGAATGAAATCAGATGGAGTAGCATGGGGAACGGTATGTGCACAGTATACGGGATTATTAGGGGCGTGCTTCTTGTTTTGGTACAAATATGCTTCCTTTACTCATTATTTTTCCTGGAGCAGCATCAAAAATTGGGAAGCACTTTCGAGATTTTGGTCGGTTAATTCAGACATTTTCTTTAGGACCATCAGTTTGGTTCTGGTTTTTTCCTTTTTTACCTCAGCTTCTGCCGGAATGAGTGCCTTAATGTTAGCAGGGAATCAAATTTTACTTCAATTTCAGCATTTAATGGCTTATGCAGTAGATGGATTTGCGTTTGCTGCGGAAAGTCTGGTGGGTAGGTTTAGGGGGGAAGATGATCGGAACAAATTGAAAGAGGCCATTCACCTATTGATCAGGTGGGGATTAGGGTTTGGAGGATGTTTTTCCCTCATTTATGGCTTATTCGGTACTTCTATGTTGTACCTTTTCACTGATATTCCTGAGGTAATAGCCACAGCAAAACCCTATCTTTACTGGGTGGTGATTCTTCCATTGGTCAGTGCAGGAGCTTTTATTTGGGATGGAATATATATTGGAGCGACAGCTACAAAGCCCATGAGAAATACGGTTCTTTTAGCCACTTTTGCGATCTTCTTTCCATTATACTATGCTACTGTTTTTGCTATAGAGAATCATGCCTTGTGGCTTTCTCTAACCGTATTTATGCTGATGCGCTGGATGTTTCTGGCTGTACTGGCAAATAAATACATTTTTTTTGGAAAAGGAGATGTGGTTAATTAATGGATTCTTTTATCGCTAAATTTCTGTAAGCAAATAGGATATCATAATTTACCTTCGTTCAATCACAATTTCTACGGCATTTGTGTGTGGCGATGTGATTGATCTGTCCCTAGAGTTCCTACGGAGCAGCCTCAAATTAGTGTTGTAATTTAATCACACAAATATGAGAGCAAATACAAGAGTCAAATCGCTTCGGAACTATCAGCGAGAAGCACTAGCTGTTTTAGCCATTGTTCAGGCACTAGAGAATGCCTATGCTGAAAATTACTTGACACAGTTACTATTGGGAGATCATTCCCTACCCGTCAAAAAATTGCACCATCCCACGCTGGAGACGTTTGGTGCCTTGCAAGATATGAAGTATGACAGGGTGAAAAGATTCATTACTTATCTTACAGAACAAGGATATTTACAAGTAGCTAATCCTATATTCGGAACCTTAAAAATAGCGGATAAAGGAATTAAGTATATGGAAGAACCTGAACCTATAATGTTAGGATCAAAGGATTTGCGAACCTCTCGATACGAACAATTACTAAAAATTGAGTTGACACATTTGCGAAAGGAAATTAGTAGAGAAACTAACAAACTCGTTTTTCGCGTCTATACAGATTTCACCTTAAAGCAAATCATTAAAGATAAGCCTGTTTGTCTCTCTGATTTGACACAAATCCCAGGATTATCAGAAGAAATAATCGCTACATACGGAGATAAGATACTGGAGGTTGTACAAAGCGTAGACGAGAAGCGGAGGAAAGAGGAAGCCGCCAGTTTTCAAAAGAAAATAAATAGCCCAAGCCATCAAGAAGTAAAAACATTGTTCCTGGCGGGACTGAATCCTCATGAGATGGCAGATAAGCGAAAAGTGAAGGTGGATACGATTTACCAGACACTTGTTCGTCTTCATCATGCAAATGAAATAGATCTCAGACAGTGGATAGAAGCGAATATAGACAAAGATATATTAGAGAGAGGGGTAGGATATTTTCAGGATAAGCAAGACAGTAGATTGAAACCTGCCCACGAACAACTAAATATTGATTATCAGATACTTCGCCTTTGCAGGCTGTATGCAAATGCTTCGCTAGCAACTGTTGCTACTTCAGCCTGACATGATACTTTCCTTCATTTTCTCATTCTTTACCAATTTATAAATATCATTAATCATGGAGAAAGATATAAAAGATGAATTATTTCATATCTTAACTACTATCCAGCTACTGGAAAAGTCTTTTACTTCTGGTTATCTGGTCAGAATATTGCAAGGAGACAAAAATTATCCCTTCAAAAGAGAGAGCCATAAAGAAATAAGAACCTTTGGAATTCTGTCTTATACTTCTTTTAGATATATCAAAAATGTAATCAAATTCGGTGTAAATGAAGACTATATAAAAGTGGTAGATCTCAGAAACGGGTTTCTGGGCATATCTCCCAAAGGGGAACAATTGTTAGATGCTCCTGTTCCTGTAATGATACGCGAAAAATTATTGCGTACTCCTTGGTATGATTATTATCTGGAAGTTAAGCTTAGAGAAGTCAGGAACAAATATGCTAATAAGGTGAAAATTCCTTTATATAGAATTTACAACAACTACATGCTGGAGCAAATTGTAGAGTTAAAACCTGTATCAGAAGCCGACATCAGATACATAGTGGGGATGCCAGAATTATCCAAAGACATTTTGGAAGAAGTAATTGAAACGGTAAAAAATGTACTGGCAAAAAAATCCAGGAAAGATAGAGCCTGGATATACGAGAGAGCCTACAGACCCAGTCATTTTAAAATAAAGGAATTATTTGAAAAAGGATACAGTCTAGAAACCATTGCTGAGCATAGAGATATTCGTCCTGCTACTGTACAGCGGTATTTGTTAGATCTGCATTTGGCGGGGGAAATTGATTTAAGGGAGTGGATAGAAGAGCAGGTAGATGATGCTGAATTGCATAGAGGGGTAGAATACTTTAAGCAAGTAGATGCACCTAGATTAAAAGAAGCCCATGATGTTCTGGGATTGGATTACGATGTTCTTAGGTTATGTAGAGCGTATGCGCTCAAAGTAGATGAGGCACCATTGCGATATGCTTCATAGCTAGGTAAGAGGAAGGATCTGATGTGCGTCTATGGATGTCGGATCAGATCCTCTTTTTTCAAGAACCATAATGTCCTACATAGCCTATTCCATTTAAATGAGCATAATCATTTATAGCACCTACATACCAATGATTCTTTTGAAAAATAATATGTGTGATGGAAGTATTATGTAAAACGATTCTATAGGTCATACCCGGAGTGGAGTCCAATATTCTCCGGATAAGACACTTAATAGACATACCATGAGAAAAGATGGCAATTCTATGTGCGTGTATATCAGGTTCTACAAACTGCTGACAAATATATTGATACATTCTTGTTTCCACATCTTTTGGAGATTCTCCTCCAGGTGGGGTAAAATGCCAGGGATCATTAAGTCGTTTGGAAAGGACTTCCTCCGTATAAATATTGCTACGAACCTGCCCTTCCCAGGAGCCCTGCGATAATTCCAGCAATTCATCAGAAAAGTGAATGTGCTCTTCGTCAAAACCGATGATATCACCTACCGCCTGGACGGTTTGCATTGAGCGAACAGCGGTCGAACTATGTATTTGGTCGAACCCAATTTCATTATGGAGAAATCTGTTCCCTAACGCTTCGGCCTGTTTTAGCCCTCTTGCCGTGAGGGGAAGATGATTGGACTGACCACCTATAACGTGATTATTAACATTGCCTTCGCTTTCGGCATGTCTTATGAGATATAAATGCATAACAGATTGAAAATAGGTAAAAACCTATGATATGAGAGAATCATACAGGGGAATAATTTCTTATTTTACTATTTATTAACATTAGCATGTAAATTAGCGTAACATTTGGCCAACTTTGTTAACATAAGCTGCCTTGATTTACGATGATACCAATAATTTTCGTGAATCAAAGGTGTCCCCCCTATATTGACATGTATATCTTCTGTAACCAGTTCATTGAAACTTCGCTGATGACTGTCCGATTCTTTGTGATTTAGATGTTTTAAGGGCCAACCTAAAATATCGGGTTTTCCATAAAAGTTATACCAGTGGAAGTCTGGATGTGGTTTACTGAAACCATATGGTTTGGATGCACCGCCAAGAAACATTGGAATATTGCATCCCCAGGTTAGCATAAGCTTTAAATGATGGAAGTCTTTGGCAGCCGCTATGTCAGTCTCACTAAGAGAAGAAGATAGGAGGTGTTCATCAAGTCCATCCTCTCTGTCGCATATATAATCCATAATGATAAGTGCTCCAAGAGAGCCAGCCAGAATAACCAATGGAGTATCAGGACCAGTTTTTTCCCTAAGGCGGATGAGTCCTTGCATAACTTTGGAGTGTACCTCTCTATATGCACTATCCGGGGCATGTGCTCTGTGCAAATAGGTAGCAGCATCTCCTAATTGTTCTATAGTCAACTTTCTGAGCCAGTTCCAGGGACCTCCTAAGGCGTCAGATTTCATGGCATTAAATAAATCTGCCTGACGCTTTTCCATGTATTCGTAATAATTGACATATTCCACAGGAGCATTTTCTGAGGGAATTAATTCATGAATTTTATTTTTAATGTAAGTGGCTTGTCGTTGTTTCCTTCCCTGATATCCCATACCTAAGATTAATAAGACTCCTAATTTCATGCTTGGCTTCATTGGTACTCTCATCTATATTTCTTTGAACTATCATCTTCAAAACGTAAACTTACAATTCTCACTAATTAGGTATATTGAGAAAATATACTTTTGTTTAAAATACATCAGCATAAAATATCAATCTACATATGGCTAAACAAAAGCTGTTTTTGTTGGACGCGATGGCCCTCTTATACCGTTCTCATTTTGCATTTATTAAAAATCCTCGTATAACCTCCTCAGGATTAAATACTTCTGCAATATTCGGATTTACAAATACCCTGGTTGAAATTATTACAAAAGAAGACCCTACTCATTTGGCTGTTGCCCTGGATACTTCTGCTCCTACCTTTAGACACAAAGCTTTTAAAGAATATAAGGCTCAGCGAGATGAGCAACCAGAAGATATACGTCTAGCCATTCCCTATTTGAAGCGTTTGCTGAATGCCCTTAATATTTCTTGCTTGTTTCTTGATGGTTATGAGGCGGATGATATCATTGGTACAGTAGCCTATCACGTGGACTCTGATATTTGTGATATATTTATGGTGACCCCTGATAAAGATTACGCTCAACTGGTAACTGATTGTGTATTCTTATTTAAACCGAAATATAAGGGAGGAGGATTTGATGTGGTAGATCCATCATCTGTCGAAAAATTGTTTGGTGTTCCTCCTGAATTAATTACGGATTTCCTGGGACTGAAAGGAGATGCCGTAGATAATATTCCTGGAATACCTAAAATTGGAGATAAAACAGCAGTGTCCCTTCTAAGTGAGTTCGGAACCCTGGAAAACATTGTGAAAAATGTTGATCAAATTAAAAAGAAAAGTATCCGCGAATCGGTAAAAGAATTTGGGGATCAGGGGTTAATGTCTAAAGATTTGGCGACGATCCATACTGATGTTCCCTTTGATTGGTCATTTAATGAGCTAAAAATTACTCATGCCAATCTGGAGGAACTTATGGAATTGATGGGAGAATTGGAGTTTAGGACCACCACTCAGCGCTTATTAAATAGTAAGCTCAATCCTGTTCAACCTTCTACTCAAAAAGATCTGTTTGGCAATGTAGATACTGATTATTCTGCCCAGGATGTTAAAGACTTAGCTTCCGAATTTCAGGGAATTCAGAATATTGAAACGACGGAACACAAATATGCTTTATTGAGTAAGCAGGAAGAATTCGAGGAATTAATTCAACGAATCAAACACAAAGGTAAATGTTGCTTTGATACTGAAACCACCTCCCTCAATGCATTACAAGCAGAATTAGTGGGAATTTCTATCAGCCTGGAACCTGGAGAGGCATATTATATTCACCTGAGCGAACATAGAGAAGAAGTAGAAAAGGTACTAGAAACCTTTAAAGCAGTGTGGGAAGATGAGAACATTCTAAAGATAGGTCAAAATTTAAAATATGATCTGTTGGTATTAAAGAAATATGATATCACCGTTCGGGGGCCCTTTTTCGATACGATGTTGGCTCATTATGTACTTAAGCCAGAAGTGAAGCATAATATGGATGCAATGGCTAAGGAATTACTCAATTATGAAACCATCTCCATTGAAACGCTTATTGGTAAGAAAGGAAAAAATCAGATGTCTATGAGAGAGGTAGAGGTGGAGAAGCTGATAGAATATGCTGCTGAAGATGCGGATATTACGCTTAAATTATATGAGAAGCTAGCTCCAGAAGTGGAGGAAAATAAGGTGTTTAATGACATTGAACAACCGCTGATGGCCATTCTTACAGATATGGAATTTGAGGGGATCAAGATCGATGAACAAACATTAAGAGATTATTCCGTAGAACTAGGGCAACGCTTGGAAACGCTGGAAAAAGACATTTATGAAATGGCTGGAGAGAAGTTTAATATCAATTCTCCTAAGCAGTTGGGCGAAATTCTATTTGAAAAATTAGGGCTGGGAAAAGGAACAAAAGCTAAAAAAACTAAAACGGGTCAATATTCTACTGGTGAGCAGGTGTTGATGAACTTGGCCGTCAAACACGAGCTCCCAGAAAAGGTATTGGCGTTCAGAGGAATAAAAAAACTACAATCTACTTATGTAGATGCGTTGCCCGAACTAATACATCCTGAATCTGGAAGAGTCCATACCACGTTTAGCCAATCTGTCGCGGTTACGGGAAGATTGAGTTCCAATAATCCCAACCTTCAAAATATACCTATCAGAACGGAAGATGGTAGAGAGGTTCGCAAGGGATTTGTCCCAAGGAGTGAAGACTATATTCTCCTTTCAGCAGACTATTCTCAAGTAGAGCTCAGAATTATGGCTGCTTTAAGTCAAGATCCTAATATGATGGAAGCCTTCCAACAAGGACAAGACATTCATAAAGCATCAGCCGCCAGAGTGTTTGGCATTAGTCCTGATCAGGTAACCTCAGAACAACGATCTGCAGCCAAACAAGTGAATTTTGGGATCATCTACGGAATTTCTGTCTTTGGATTGAGCCAGCGAATGAGCATCTCCAGAACAGAAGCTAAAGATATCATAGACACCTACTTCCGACAATACAGTAAAGTAAAGGAATACATGGATCAATGTATCCAAATCGCCAGAGAAAAAGGATATGCAGAAACGTATTTCGGACGAAAAAGGTACTTGCCAGATATTCTCTCAAAAAATCCTACTGTCAGAGGCTTTGCTGAAAGGAATGCCATCAATTCGCCTATTCAGGGAACTGCGGCAGACATCATTAAACTGGCCATGATTCATATTTTTGAAGCCTTTAACGAACAACAACTAAAGTCCAAGATGATTTTGCAAGTTCATGATGAATTAGTGTTTGATGTTCATCGAGATGAACTGGACAAGGCGAAGAGTATTATTAGAGATAAGATGATTCACGCAGTCCAGCTCGAAGTACCTATGGAAGTAGAAGTTGGTACAGGACAAAACTGGCTCCAAGCTCATTAGGTATTTGTAGTGCCAATGAAGGAGCCCCTTTAATCTTTGGGAAAGGGGGCTTAACTTCTGGAAATAGCTTTTTTTAGGAAGAGCCATGTATTACTGAAACTATCCACATAGAATTTATGGGCGAAGATGATCGTATTTAAAGGTTGCACCCCTAATTTCTGATAGAGTATGACCTGATTAACGGCAAAGGTAATGATTAAGGTTACCAGCGTTCCGTAGGCAGCTCCAATAGTGCCAAATTTAGTGATAAACACATAATTGCAAATGATATTTACGATGGAACTAAAGATGACAAAGTAAAAATTTAACTTTGGCATACCGATAGAATCAAAAACAGTCCCAAATTGTCGTATGTAGGGAATAAAAATTCCATAGAGCATCACTATCTGTAATACAGGAACAGTGTCAGCATACTTGTCTCCTGCAATTAATTCTACAATAAATTCCGGGAACAGTAGAATAAAACAAATCCCGGGAAATACCAGAGCCAATATTACTCCTACAGATCTTTCATACAAATATTTTACGGCTTCTTTCCCTTCGGTGCGAATTCTCTTAGCACTTTGGGGGAAAACCACATCAGCGACTGCTTGCGTGGGTACTTCAGCCAGGTTAGCAATTTTCATCCCAATTCCATATATAGCTACAGAACTAGTATTAAGAAGAGCTCCGAGCATAAACTGATCCAGGTTCTTCATCAGCATTGTGCTCATGCCCGTACCAAAAGTGTATTTTCCGAAATGAAATAGCTGCCTGATCCAATCCCAATGGATTTTCCTGGAAAATTTCCAGTAAGGTCTGGCGGTTAACATAGCAGTGATCGAGCCCACCCCTGCAGCGACAATCTGGAAAATCCCCAAATTAATTAGCTCAATATTTTTTAGAAAAAATATGGCATATACCACATAGCCAAAAAATAATCCCTCTCTGGCAATATTGCTCAATGAACTACCTCTAAAATCAAAATTAGCCTGTTGAATAAAATTAAACTGATAAAAAGGAGTGAGGACAAAAGTAGTAATCATATAGAGATAAAGAAGCTGGTGTAAGGGTTCTGTATTTGGCCAGATAAATAGGTGAGTAACTGAAAGAATGTAAAGAACGGAAATGCTGAATAGAGTGAGAGAAAAATTGAGAAGGATAGAAGCAGTGTTAATGGCTGCATGATGCTCTTCCGAGTTGCTAGCAAGAAATTTAACCAGAGCATTTCTAATAAGTCCTAGCCGCGCCACTTCTAAAAAGGCATTGATAGCCAAGAAAAGCAACCAAATTCCATATTCAGCTTTAGGTAAATATCTAACTAACAAATAAACTCCTCCAAATCTAAATATCTGTAAAGAGAGCTTCTCAAAAAGAGTAAACGCTCCTGAAGTGTACCAATATTTATGATCTCTGAGTTTCATTATTAGTGTCCCTGTTGTGTGTCAAGAAGATTATATTTCGTGCTTAACTAAACATCTTCTTTTTGGAACATGGCAGGCAAGGTTAAGAATAGGATTTGTAAATCCATCCAGAATGACGGTTCGTCAGCATAAGTATTATCCAGCTCCTTTCTTTCTTGTTCAGACATATCTTTTTTCCCTCTTTTCTTCACTTGCCAAAGACCCGTAATTCCGGCAGGAGCTAAAAAGCGCTTTGCCCAAAGATCTGTAGTAAGTTGTTCTGCTTCATAAAGAGGTAAAGGTCTATTACCTACTAAAGACATGTCCCCTTTGAGAACATTAATTAGTTGAGGTAATTCATCTAAACTGGTTTTTCTTAAAAATCGTCCAAAGGGGGTGATCCGCGGATCTTTATAAATTTTTACAAAGGTATTATTTGATGTTTCAGCTACAGGATGTTCAGAAGTCTTAGTCGTTAATTTTTCTGTTGAATTCTCTTTGGTTGAAATATTGTCTGAGGTGTCTTCTGAAGAGCTTCTATGTTGTACTGGAATATTATTTGAGACCGCATATTGATTTTTATGCATTAATGCTTTTAGGTCTCGTTCCGCTCCCTGGTACATTGTTCTAAATTTATAGAAATCAAAAATCTTATAGCCAGTACCTGCTCGCTTGGATATGTAAAAAATGGGGCCTTTAGACTCAAGAGTAATTATGATGGATATTAAAAGTAGAATTGGAAATATTAGGAGAAATATGCTCAATGCTACTACTACATCGAAAGTACGCTTTACCACAGGAATATGTATTTCTGTAGGTATTTCTTTATCCTGTGAGCGTTTGTATTTTTCTACTTTAAATTTGTGTAGAAAAGAGATTCTGGAGGTTAATTCTTCAAAAGATACATTTTCATTGTAAATGTCATCTATTCCTACTGCCAAAGCTTCCTGCCTGATATCCTTATCCACTTCATTGGAAATGACGATAAAGGGAATTAACTGCATGTAGGGATCATGCTTGATTTTTTCCCAAAGAGAATATGCCCCGCCATCTGGCAGGTCCATTTCGCATAAAATAACGTCTGGAAGATCAGGACTATTTACGCCCAGTTTCTCTGCCCATGCATGTGAGATTGCCATTTTTTGCAGCCAGCAAAAAGCTTTGAATGACAACTTCATCTTAGTGCCATAAAAATCATTTTCCTTGAGCTGTTTACAAATTTGATCTCCGTTTTCTCCTACATAAAGGTATTTTTTAGCCTGAGTCTTTGAAGGAAATGTATAATTAGACTCACGTTCTGTTTCTATTATATCTTCCTTTTGCGGAATGAGAATAGGCGCATCATTCTCTGTAGACGAATTAGTTGTGGCATCCTCAATGTGTGAATCGGATGCCGGCACAGAAGAAGTCGAATGTGATGTTGTTATACTCATGTCTAATTCTCTTCATGTACTAATTCAGCTTTAGAGATGGCTCCTGAGATCATTTGAAAGGTTTCCTCAGGATTGAAAGGCTTAAGAAGTACATCATGCGCACCTAAATCAATGCATTTTTTTCTTGTTTCGGGAGATGAATCCTTAGAAAGAATTATTACAGGTATATTACGAAAAAAACCACTCACTTTAATGGCTTTTAAAAATTCTAATCCATTAAAACCTGGCATTTCAAGGTCTACGATAACTACATCGGGTATATTACCTTCCGAAAGCCAAATCATTCCACCCATACCATCATCTTTTGTTACCACTTCATACTTCGTCTGCAACACCAGTTCGAGTAACATTCTAATATGATCATCATCATCTATTACCAAAACTTGCAACCTAGACATTTGCAATTGTTTGCTCATGTTTAGAGCCATTTGATAACTTCTCGCCACGTGTATTCCTGTTAACATGATCATAATATGTACTCGTTTGAATTTATTAGTTTATGGCATAAGAATTCAAAACGTGAGCATACATGATCAATAATTGATAAAAAAATTTAATATTTTCTTTCTGACTCCGTGATAGACCTACATTAACATACCACAATAATTGGGTATTCGTTATTAAGAATATTACACATTTATCATTAAGTAAATGTATAATAATTAAATCAAATTATACAATTGGATTGATAATTCGATCATTTGTTTCGCGAACTATCTAATTTTCTTGCTTAACAGTTTTTTATTGTTCTTATGATGACCTCTGATCCTTTCCGTCGATATTACTTTAGATCGAAGTATCGATGGAATCGCGAAAGGAATGATCAGTATATTCTAAGGACAAATTGAGAGTGAAAACTCAGTATACTTAGACTGATTTTTACGTAATTGGTAATTTTATAAAGTCATAAATTTTGTTTATGTAGAATAAATATAACTTTCGAAGAGATATATTATGAATTATGACTAATTTATAGAAGTATGACTAATTAAGTCGATATAATCTCTTGAATATAAGTAGGTAAATTGTGAGAGCTTTGATAATTGCCAATTGCTGAAACTTAAATGGATGTATAATTTTTGTTTCATTGGCATATTGCCCTGATTTTTTTAATTCCATTTACACTCAAAAATTAACCTTTCGGAGATTTATCGAAACAGATTAACAATTTTAATTATTTACCAATATTTATCATCTCTATCTTTATATTGAAGGTACGATAGTGTGATAAGAAAAGAATGTTGAGGTACTAGCATGAAAGATAATAGAAACTATTCCAGGTTATTTATCATTATTGCTGATTTCATTCTGGTGGATTTCTGCCTGAAATTAGCTCATATAGTAACTTTTGGTAAGGAACAGGTCTTTGAAGACTATTACATATTCTTTTTTCTGATTTTTAATTTTTCCTGGCTTTGTTCTGCACTTTTCTGTCATGTTTATAATGGAGCTTATATTTTTGAATTTAAGTCATTTTTAAAGCATTTATTTTTTACCCTTGTTGGTCACATTTTAATCGTAGGGATTATTTTATTTTCCTTTGATCGTTTCTTCTTTTCCCGTATGCATCTTTTGTATACTTACACTTTTCTTTTGTCATGTTTAATACTATTTCGCTTTTTATTATCTCTGGCTTATGGATATTATCGAAGTATAAGTTATAACATCAGAAAAATAGTTGTTGTGGGGCCGGGAAACTCGTCTAAGGCGTTATATGAATTTTTTAATTCTCAGGATGCTACAGTATATCGATTTATGGACGATATACCTGAAAATGAGGATGAAGGAACATACCAAAGACTTGTGAAAGAACATCTTCAAGAGTTAAAACAATTTTGCATGCAGGAAAAGGTGAATGAAATTTATTTTGCAATTCCATTAACATCTTCAGAATTAATTGATGATATAGCTGAATTTGCTGATGATAATTTCATTCATTTTAGAATAGTGTCTGATTTCAGGCCCTTGAGAAATAGGCCGATTAATGTAGATATGTTCGGGCATATACCGATCATAACTTTGAGAAAGGAGCCTTTGAGGGTATTACTTAACAGAATTATCAAGAGAGCCTTTGACATCGTCTTTTCTCTCATGGTTATACTATTTATTTTTCCTATCCTGTTCCCATTAATTGCTATAGCCATTAAGCTGGAGTCAAGAGGACCTGTCATATTTTCCCAATTACGATCCGGATATAAGAATAATGATTTCACTGTGTACAAATTTAGAACGATGACGGTAAACAAGAAATCAGATTCACAGCAGGCGAAAAAAGGAGATGCAAGGATTACGAAAGTAGGTGCTTTTTTAAGGAAGACAAGTTTGGACGAATTTCCTCAGTTTGTTAATGTTTTTTTTGGACATATGTCTGTGGTAGGACCTCGACCTCATATGCTAAAGCATACTGAAGAGTATTCTAAAATTATTGATAAGTATTTATTTAGACATTTTATTGTTCCAGGCATCACAGGTTATGCTCAGATAAAAGGCTTTAGGGGAGAGACTTCAGATCCCTCTTTGATGCAGAAAAGAATAGAGCATGACACTTGGTACATTGAGAATTGGAGCTTTTTTCTCGATTTAAAAATTATTTTTTTGACAGTTTGGAATGCAGTTAGAGGGGAAGAGAATGCTTACTAAAATGATATTTTTGTCATATAAAAGTATATAATTTCATAAAATAGCAATAGTAAATGAAGAAGGTTTCTGTTATAAGCTCTCTTATTTCTTCAGGAAGTTATCAGGACATGGTGGAAAAGGTGTTTGAGTTAAGTGATCAACTACCTTCTTCCTATGTCTGTGTATCGAATGTTCACATGGTGATCGAGGCTTATAATAATAAAGAGTTCAATCAAATTCTTAATCAGGCAGACTTAGCTACTCCTGATGGAAAGCCATTAGCTATTGCGATGAGCTTGCTATATAAAAAACATCAACCTCGAGTTGCCGGAATGGATCTTTTACCTGATTTACTTCAGGAATCTGCTATGAGAGGTAAATCCGTTTATTTCTACGGCGGTACCCAAAGTACTCTTGACCTTATTGAAAAGAGGGTGAAAAGTGAGTTACCCAATTTAACCGTAGCTGGTCTTTATTCACCTCCCTTTAGAAAGCTATCAGATCAAGAAGAGGAGGATATAATTAACATGATCAATAACTCGGGGGCAGATCTATTATTTGTTTCTCTGGGATGTCCAAAGGCAGAATATTGGATGGCGAGACATAAAGGGAAAATTAATTGTTGTATGCTTGGAGTTGGAGGAGCTTTTCCAGTGTATGCAGGTACTCAAAAACGAGCTCCAAGATGGATGCAGAATTTAGCACTTGAATGGCTATATCGATTAGTTCTTGAACCGAAGCGTTTGTGGAAGAGATATTTAACTACTAATTCACAATTTTTATATCTATTTATATCACAATATATTAAAAACATATTTTCTTCTAGACCAGTAGAGCATGCCTAAGCATGATTTATTTTATATGTATTAATTTTCAAAGCGATGATACTGCATAAACCGACGGAGGTTACCCGTAAATTACCCCTTAACTTCAAAGAAGCAGACCTTTCCCTGTTTGCGCACGAGCTTTCTATGGCTATTCATGAAACACGATTAAACTATCTTCAAAATGTAGTGGTTACTGGTGATGGATTTCTTTATCAGCATAAGCGGATAAGACCCGAAAGTTTTGCTGATTGCCGACCCTCAAGAAGAAGGGATCTTATAAAAGCAAATTTAAGACGTATCAAAATTGGTTTAAAAGGAGATATTAAAGATCTACACAAACCAGCGGTATGGTTTACTGACCAGTGGAGCCATATGTATTTTCATTGGATCATGGACGCACTACCTCGATTATTTGTGGCTAAAGATTACATTAAAGGGCGAAAGATTTTATTGCCAGATAAGTTTGAAAAAATGAGATTCGTCCGCGAATCTTTACATGCCTTTGAAATAGAGAATGAGTTGGTATTTATTCCCAGTGATCAGGTATTAAGAGTAGAGGATCTGCTAATTCCATCTCATACCGCACCTACAGGAAATTTTAATGAGGAGATTGTCCAGAACATGAGGGGGTACTATCAAGATTATTACGATAATGCTCATGAATTAAACTTAGGAGATAAAATTTATGTGAGCAGAGCAAAGGCCAAGTGGAGAAAAGTCATTAATGAAGATGAGGTGGTTCGTCTGTTAAGCAGATATGGATTTGAAGTAATTTACTACGAAGATTATTCCTGGGCCGAAAAAGTAGCTATAGGTTCCAATGCAAAATACCTTGTGTCTCTTCATGGTGCCGGATTAACTAATATGCTGTTTATGAATGATGACAGTTTTCTCTTTGAGTTTAGGCTTTCAGGAGATAAATCAAATAATGCCTTTTTCTCTATGGCCTCAGCACTCAATATTAATTACCTCTATCAAATTTGTGAAGGTGATGGAAAGGATACACACAAAGCAAATGTCCATATAAATATTGATGAATTAGAACGCAATATTGTACAAATGTTAGCATATGATTCAAAAAGCACTTGTCAACCTATGAAGGGATAATTTTTTTGGTGTATATAGGTTATAAAATTAAAAACTTCTTTTTATGCATAAAACATCGAAGATTTACGTCGCCGGACACAGAGGAATGGTTGGCTCTGCCATTGTGAGAAATTTACTTAACCAAGGATACAATAATCTCTTAACCAGAACTTCTAAAGAACTGGATTTGCGGAATGAGGAAGCAGTGAAGCATTTTTTTGAAACTGAAAAACCCGATTATGTTTTTTTGGCTGCTGCTAAAGTTGGAGGGATAAAGGCTAATGATACGTTTAGAGCAGAATTTATTAGAGATAACCTGGCCATAGAATTAAATGTCATTCATCAGGCGTATGCAAACGGAGTTCAAAAGCTGTTGTTTTTAGGAAGTTCTTGTATTTATCCCAAATTCGCTCCACAGCCTATGACAGAGAATCAGTTATTGACTGGGAGCTTGGAGCCTACAAATGAGCCGTATGCGATAGCAAAGATTGCAGGGATAAAATTGTGTGAAGCGTACAGAGATCAATATGAGTGTAACTTTATCTCAGCGATGCCTACGAATTTGTATGGACCTAATGATAATTATGATTTAAAAAATTCTCACGTACTTCCTGCATTAATTCGTAAATTTCATGAGGCTAAAGAAAACGGCTCTGCAGAAGTACAGATCTGGGGAGATGGAAGTCCCAAAAGAGAATTTATGCATGCAGATGATTGTGGAGCCGCATGCGTTTTCTTAATGCAGCATTACGACGAGAAACAATTCGTTAATGTGGGAGTCGGAGAAGACATTAGCATAAAAGAATTGGCATTGATCATCAAAGAGGTCATTGGATTTGAAGGAGAACTTACATATGATCTTTCCAAGCCAAATGGAACTCCCCGAAAATTAATGAATGTTCAAAAATTGAAAGAACTAGGCTTTGAACCCACCATAGATTTAAAAGAAGGTATTGCAAGAGTTTATCAGGATTATCTTCTGAATCGCCAAAAATATGAAGCGGGTGAAAGAGTGGTTGCTTAAATAATCTCAGATATTATTAAATAAATTATTGAATAGATATATCAGGATAGGGAAGTGCTGCTTCTCTATCCGCCACAATCCCAACTTTAATCGAAAATCATGAGTGAGCCAATATCCATTTCTGTAGTCACCTCTTGTTTTAATGCTGCAGATTATATTGATGACACCCTCAAATCCGTACACAGCCAAAATTATCCCAATCTACAGCATGTAATTAAGGATGGGGGATCTAAAGATAACACATTAGAGATCGTTGAAAAATATAAAAAGATCTACCCGAATGATATTACGGTCATTTCCCAACCTGATAAAGGGCAATATTATGGAATTCAGCAGGGATTTGAACATGCCACTGGAGAAATCCAATCCTGGTTAAATGCAGACGACATTTACTATCCTTGGACATTTTCTGTAGTTAGTGAAATTTTCACTAAATACCCTGAAGTAGATTGGATTATCGGTATTCCTACCTTCATGAATGCAAAAGGACAAGCCATAAAAATTTCTACTAACTCGGCTTCTGCTTTTCCTCAGGATTTTATTAGAAATGGATGGTTTAACGCACATTTAGCCGGATATTTACAACAAGAAAGTATGTTTTGGCGGAAGAGTCTTTGGGATAAAGTTGACGGATTAAATCTGGAATTGAGTTTAGCCGCAGATTTTGAGCTATGGACTCGATTTGCGGAACATGCAGAATTAGTTGAAGTGGTTTCTCCATTAGCATGTTTTAGGATCAGGCCTGGAGAACAAAGATCCTCAAAAGGGGAAGATAAATACCTTAAAGAGGTTGCCTCTATCACTAAACAGAAAAAAACACCTCCAGCAGTTTGGGATACGATTGCTAAAAAGGGAATAGTGTGGAGAAGTTTATTTCGATTGTTAGTATGGAGAAAGACTAAAGTCGTAGCATTCTCCGCTACCTCTCAGGAATGGGAGATGAGAAACCTACGTCGTCCGGTGTCTCGTGCTACGATGTTGGACTTGATGTTAGAAAATTCTGTGCGATAGAATTATTCTCCTCTTTTCTTATTGAGATAAAAATCATATGCTGGTTTATAACATATCTTAAACCAGGCAGTAAACTCATCAGGACGCTCCTGGAGAGACTGTTCGATATGTTCCAGTCCCATATACTGAAATTCCATCACTTCTTCGGGATTAGGAACAGGAACGAGATCTGATTGGCCTATAAACACATGATCCAGTTCATGTTCGATCAGGTGATGATCCAATTCAGCTTTGTAAATGAACTGAAAGGCGTGTTGAACCTCACATTGAAATCCCATTTCTTCGGGTAATCTTCTCATCGTTGCCACGTTCAGGCTCTCACCAGGAGCAGGATGGCTACAACAAGTGTTCGTCCATAACCCTCCGGAATGGTATTTGTCAAGTGCACGGCGCTGAAGCAAAAGCTTGCCCTCTGAATTAAATACAAAAATGGAAAATGCTCGATGAAGTTTGCCTTCCTGGTGTGCTGTTAATTTATCCATTGTTCCGATTTCTACATCTTTCTCATCGACCAGGATGACTTCGTTGACATTTATATTCATCTAGATAAAGTTTTATTACTTGGTAGTTAGCCTTTTCGATTGTGCCATAGCCATAGCTATTCCCATTTCTAATCCTCTTAATTCTGCCAAACCTCTTAATCTTCCTATAGCAGAATAACCTGGATTTGTTGTTTTGCTAAGATCATCTAGCATAAGATGTCCGTGATCAGGACGCATATATATCCTGAAATCTGGTCTGCCTTTGTCCATTCTTCGATTAGATTCCTTAATTAATGCTTTCATAACGGCATACATATCGACATCTCCCAATAAATGATCAGCTTCGAAAAAACTTCCATCAGGTTCTTCCTGGGTGCTTCGGAGGTGGATAAAGTGTATTCGGTTGCCAAATTTTTCAATCATCTTTACCAGGTCGTTATCTTTTCTCACCCCAAAGGAACCTGTACACATGGTAAGCCCATTGTATATAGATGGAACGGCTTTAAATATTTTCTCTAAATCCTCCATCGTACTAACTATTCTGGGTAATCCCAGAAGAGAAAAAGGGGGGTCATCAGGATGTATTGCCAGACAAATTCCCGCTTCCTGAGCTACAGGAACGATCCTTTCTAGAAAGTAAATTAAGTTTGCCCGTAGATCATCTGCAGTAATATCCTTGTATGTATCCAGCTTTGATTGAAAATTATCTAAAGAATATCCTTCCTCTGAGCCAGGTAAACCAGCTAATATGGTAGCTACCAATTCCTCTTGCTGCGCTTCTGTGAGCGCTGAGAAATAGTGTTCAGCTTTAGCACATACTTCGGATGTATAATCATCAGTTGCTTCTGGACGCTTGAGGATGAACAAGTCAAAGGCAGCAAAAGCCACAGGATCAAATCGTAAGGCTTTTGAACCATCCGGTAAAGCATAATTTAGCTCTGTTCTGGTCCAATCGAGAACAGGCATAAAATTATAGCATACGACATCTATATCACAAGCCGCTAAATTAATTAGGCATTCTTGATAAGCACTAATATATTTCTCCCGCTCTGGTGCTCCCGTTTTGATTACTTCATGAACCGGGATACTTTCTACCACTCTCCATTCTAAAGGCCTTGGAAGAGGAGGGTCCAGGTGATCATCCCATTCTATGGTTCTTTTGTAGGCTCGAATTTGTTCCTTTGTCCAAACTTCTCCATTAGGAATATGGTGAAGGGCTGAAACTACTGCTGTAGCACCAGCTTGCATAATGTCGGATAATTTTACTGGATCTTTGGGCCCAAACCAACGCCAAGACTGAATTAACGCCATTTTAATTACTCTTTCAATGCCTGATACAGATCTAAACTCAAAATTAAATTAGCGTAATGAATAAAAAAAAATCGATTTCTGGAAAAAATACTAAATACAATTATTTATGGCCCTGACAGCTGAAAAAAATCGTTCTTCTTCCTCACCTCTAATAATGTGAAAGGGAACCTTGGATTTCAGTAAAATTTTGTGGTACAAGGAAAACAATTCTTCCCTTACTTTAGGATCAGGATGTTCTCTTTGTGGATCTTCCTGCCATGTCGTATCTATATACGTAAGAAGATGCAAGTGATATGAATCCAACTTCATGTGTTCTATAATCCAGTCATCTACCTTTCCATACTTATACATGGACCAAATGTATACAACTAATAAATTTGTATCGCAAATAGTTAAACGGCTTGCCATTGAATTCCCTACCAATTCCCAGGATAATTGTCCCCTGGCAATGGCTACCAGATCTTCTTCCTGATACGTACGAGGTAAGCAATCCAGGTAATATCGCGCAAATTCCTCTACCCAATAGGTGTGATAATGAGAAGCTAGTTGTCGACTAAGCGTAGACTTACCCGTAGATTCAGGACCTACTACCGCAATTTTAGGCAATATTTTCATGCGATGAATTCAGGATAATTTGCCATTGGATAAACCCATAAATAGCCAGGATCAGGAAAATGATAAATTGAATGGATAATATATGAAGTCCTTTATAAAAATAAAGACCGGCAGAAAGTCCGTTAACAATGATCCAAATCCACCAATTTTCGATGAGTTTCTGAGCTTGCATATAAGTTCCTACAAAGCTGAATCCCGTCGTAAATGCATCCAGGTAAGGGACATCTGATGAAAGATATTTATTGACCAAAAATCCTGAAAAAAACGTGTAGAGGACTCCGATAAGAATTAGCAGATTTCTTTCCTTAGGTAACCAGCGCCTAATAGGTAATTCTTGATCAGAATGCTTGTTCCAAGTGATCCATCCATATATCCCCAGAATGATATATACGATATAGAGTAATACTTCATTAAACAGAGCAGCTTCCCATACCAACCACATCGAAAGAACCGATCCTAAAATACCTGCTGGCCAGGCCCAGATAATATTTTTTGAAATGAATACTACATATAATACACCTGAAACCAATGCTGCGATTTCTATCGGCGATAGCTCAATTTCTCCCATTCAAGCCTATTTTAATACAATACATACCTCAAATGTAGATATTCTCAAATGAGGATCATTAATTATATGAAAATTTTCATATTTAAGTGTTCTCATCGGCTACATTTGTTAATGAAAACACAATGCTTACCTTCAGGATCACACTCGATACGTTGGGGTACAACTAGGGGTAGGGGGATGGCAGACCTTCGATGCAGAATATGTGTTTAACAATGGGTATGGTGATTGTAAAGCATTGACAAATTTTATGAAGGCCATGCTTAAGGAAGTAAATATAGATGCTTTTGCTGCCTTGGTAGGAGCAGGATCTGAAGAGCCACCCGTCAGAACGGAATATGTCAATGATCCTTTTAATCACGTGATTCTTTGTGTTCCTATAGATGGAGATACTACCTGGATAGAATGCACAGCTGACCATTTACCAGCCGGATATCTGGGAAATTTTACTGAAGGAAGATATGTGCTATTAGCTTGTCCTGACGGAGGAAAATTAGTGAAAACTCCTTCCTCTTCCCATAGCCAAAATCTACAATACAGGAAAGCCAGTATTTTCTTGGAAGAAAATGGAAATGCGAAGGTAGAAGTAGAGACGATATTTAAGGGGAACCAGCAACAAGCGCCTTCCTATTATGCTAATTCCACCTCAGAAAAAGATCAGGAAGATTGGTTAAGAGAAAAAATTGATGCTAGTAGTTTCGACATTAATTCATTTGCATTTACCTCTGATTCAAATACTGACATTCCTTCCATGAGATTGAACTATACCCTAACTGCCCGAAAGTGGGGGAATCCTTCTGGAAGTCGAATATTCTTAAAGCCTAATGTATTAGAACAGCATGGTTATATTCCCCCAAAAAGTGAAGATAGGGAGCAAGCTGTTGTTTTTCATCATGCTTTTTTGGAGGTAGATACCATTAGCTATCATCTTCCCTCAGGATTCAGTGTAGAAAGTATTCCAGAAGAACCTACTATTATCTCATCTGAATTTGGGGAATATCAGGCGAGTGTTGAGTTAATTGATCCTCAAACCTTGGTATATATTCGAAAGTTAAAAATGGAAAAAATCCGGCTTCCAGCTGCTTATTATAAAGAAGTGAGAGCGTTTTTCAAATCCCTTTCTAAAGCGGATAAAATGCAAGTAGTGTTATCCAGAAAGTCCTAATTCTATACAAATTATTCATTAGCTATTGATTCTTTACTATTCCTTTTCCATTCTCTTAGATTTTTTGCCAGAAATTGTTGAAATTTAAGAAAGAGGTTAAGGATGCGTATGAGCAATAAGTACAATAGACTTTTCATTATTTTTTTTCTGATTTTTGGTGGTTTTCTCAGTGCTCAAACTCCTGATTTTGGGGAGATAGGGCCATTTATGGAATCCTTAGGTCAGGAGCAATTCGCTAAATATGGAGGTCAGATATTATTGGATAAAGGAGAAGTTACCCTCGTTCCGGTTGGTGATAGCACCCTTCGAATTAGTGAATATGATCTGAAGGTAAAGTATTCTTTCCGAAAAAAAATATTCATTCAAAATGAACAAGGACTTGATTTAGCTCACCTTCAAATTCCCGTAGAAAAGGGGGAGTATAATGAGGCAGTTGTGAATGTAGAGGCTGTTACCTATTTTTTACAGCCTGACTCAAGTTGGGAAGTCGTAAAGTGGGATGAAGTCGAAATGGAGATAGAAGAGATAAGTGAAACCAAGGATGTGGTTCATATTCATATCCCCAATATGAAGCCGGGGATTGTCATAGAGTATGCTTATCAGATATTGAGTAATAACTTTTACTTCCTACGTCCATGGCATTTCCAGGGGGATATTCCGGTAAGGAAGAGTGAGTTTACCCTTGCTTTTCCAGAGTCCTTTGTCTATAACATTGTCGTTCAAAATCAAACCACTCAAATAAGAAGCGAATCCGAGGTATTTAATCAACTCTTACCTAAAAGTAATATATCTTATTCTGTCCCCAAGTTAAATGATACACAAGTAAGTATTTTTATTCCCGGGGATCGTTACTCCTGGAAGTCTTATAGCTATTTTGCTGAGAATGTTCCTGCCTGGGAACCTATTCCATTTATAAGTACTAGAGAAGATTTGATTCCCCAACTTAGGTTTCAACTGGCAAGCGTCAAATCTCCTGCTACTTATCAAGGGCCTAGCATAGAATCATGGGATGCGGTTAATACTTTTTTTCTGGAACATCCTAATTTTGGTGGGGCTATTGAGGATGATATTACTTCTGCCATCAGGGCAAAACGACTTACGTTTCGGGTAAGGAATAAGAAGAAGCGCGCACGTATGATTTATGATTTTGTCAGAACGAATTTTGGGTGGAATGGAGAATTATCGCTATACACAGACGATTTGGAAAATGTTTGGGAATCGAATACGGGTTCAGGGAGTGAAATTAATTTAATCATGCTCAATATGCTCAAAGCAGTTAAGCTGGAAGCATATCCGGTATTAATCAGTACCAGAGATAATGGTAAAATTAATCCCTTATATCCTCTTATTGATCAGTTTAATCATTTAGTGGTCGTTCTCAGAGATGGAGCTGAATATGTATTGCTAGATGGCTTGAGTGATGTGCTGCCTTTTGGAGTGGTTCCAAGGAATGACCTGAATTATCTTGGATTTATTATCGATAAATATAATTTCGGATGGCTGGAATTGTTTTCAGATTATATGTTAAAGCGCAGAATGCATATTCGAATGGATCTATTGGAAAATAATGAAACCAGAGGGGAATTATATGGAGCCATGTATGAATATTCTGGTGCGACTGCCCGGGGATTGTTACCCACATTCCAGGATACCACAGATTTTATAGAAGATGTTGTATTTAGAGACCTTTCCAACCTAACTATAAATCAATCTCAAGTTATTTATGCGAATAATTTAGAGAAGCCTTTAGTAGTAAGATGTCGTATGGAAGTGGATAGCCTTGTCAGGACTGCAGAAGATCTTATGTTTATCAGGCCTATGATTACCAGTGGGCTGGAAGATAATCCCTTCGATGAAGAGTCCAGAAAAACTCCTATAGAGTTCAATACAAAAATTGAGGAAAAGCATTATTTTACTCTAAGGATGCCTGAAGGATATGAAGCAGTACAATTACCTCATCCCGTTCATGTAGTGTTACCCAACAGAGCCGGTTCTTTTCTATATAATTGGCAGATGGATCACAATATCCTACAAATGGTAAGTGAAATTTCGATTAATCGCCGCATCTTTTATCCAGAAGAATATCCTAATGTAAAGGTTTTTTTTAACTATATTTTCAATAAACACGAGGAAGATATTATTCTTAGAAGAGTAATTGATTAGATTTACATCTAATATTATTCGCCGCTAAGATATGCAAATACTAGATGGAAAGGGATTGGCCCTAACAATAAAGAAGGAAATTAGAACTGAAGTTGCTGGCTATTTAGAGAAAAAGATGCGCCCCCCTCACTTGGCGGCTGTGTTAGTCGGTGGTAATCCTGCTTCTCACACTTATGTTAAAAATAAAATAAAATCTTGTGAGTTTGTAGGTTACAAGTCTACCAAGGTTCTCCTTCCTAATACGACTTCAGAAGCGGAATTAATTGGAAAAGTAGAGTCCCTTAATCGAGATGGTACCGTGGATGGAATTCTTGTGCAAATGCCCCTTCCACCTCATATAACACCCCAGCATGTAACCCAGACCATCCTGCCTTCAAAGGATGTTGATGGTTTCCATCCCTTTAATGTAGGAATGGTTACGTTGAATTTTCCTGGTATATTACCAGCTACTCCTGCTGGAATCATCGAATTATTAGATCGGTATAACATTGCTACGAAAGGAAAGCATTGTGTCGTCGTAGGAAGAAGCAGAATAGTAGGGAGACCTATTTCTATCCTTATGTCAAGGGGGGGATCTCCTGGCGAAGCAACGGTAACATTATGCCACAAATATACTCCACCTGAAGAATTGAAAAAACTTTGTCCCCTTGGAGATATTTTGATCGTGGCTGTAGGGAAACCAGGGCTGATCACAGCTGACATGGTAAAACCTGGGGCAGTGGTAGTGGATGTGGGGATCACCAGAGTGCCTGCACCAGAAACGAAATCGGGATATAGGTTAAAAGGGGATGTCGATTTTGATGAAGTGTCAAAAAAGGCTAGTTACATTACTCCCGTGCCAGGAGGGGTAGGTCCTATGACGGTGGCACTTTTGCTCAGAAATACGCTGGATACCTACAAAAGAACTATGGGTATTGGTCAACCTACTTAAAAATCCTACGTTAAATCCTCTGTAAGTTAAAGAAATACTGAAAACATACAGAATTCCTATTCATGAGATATTTTGCTGTTGCTAAGCATGCTATCCTGAAAGACGTTTTTCTTATCGTAGCATCGCTTTTTTGCTTTGCTCTTTTGTTTGGAAGAGTTTGGTTAAGTGGAAGATATTTTTTCCTATTTCTTGTTTGGAATCTGTTTTTAGCGTGGATTCCCTGGGGGGTAGCTCAACTTCACAACATGTTGGATAAGCCCTCAATAGGATTGACTATACTTTTCGTCTTCTTGTGGCTATTATTCTTTCCTAATGCACCCTACATTATTACAGATTTTGTCCATCTCAGGTCGCGTCCCAATGTTCCCATATGGTATGACTTAATGCTCATTCTATCTTTTGCTTATACCGGATTAATGGTAGGGCTTAGCTCGCTTGCATATTGGCACGATTATATCCGCCAAAAATCAGGAAGTGGCTGGGCCTGGCTAAGTATCAGTATGTTTATATGGTTATCAAGCTTTGGGGTTTATGTAGGTCGGTTTTTGAGATGGAATAGCTGGGACGTATTTACTCATCCAATAAAACTTGGTAATGAATTTATCGCTTTAATGATTAATCAAGGGGAAGCGTTAAAAGCTGTAGGATTTATTCTGTGCTTTGGAGCTTTTATTTGGATAGTATATGCAGCGTTTATTAATGCGAGAGGAGAAGATTCGCTTAAGTTTGAATCACTTTTTCGGTTAAGTGCTTGGAGAGCTTATAAATGAAAAAATCTTCCTGTTTCTCTATTTTCACTTCATCCATTAACTTCTTTATCAGCATAATACCTAAGCCGCCCCTTTTCCTGCTTTTCACTATATCCTGAATTTTCGGTGGTTTGTAAGTGTGTATAGGGAAAGCTTCGCCTGTATCTTTTATCTCAATAGAAATGGTATGCCCTTCTCTATAAATGGCTACTTCAATGGTAGAAAGACTGTTACATTGATGTTGGTGAATAATACAATTCGCACAGGCTTCATCTGTCGCTAAAATAATCTGGTGGGAAACATGGGGAGGGACTTCGAGATCATTAAGACGGGTCTTTATGAATTCTCTGATGATGTATAAATTATTTTTCTGGCAACTTACTCGCAAAAATGCTTTCATCTCTTAAATAGATTGTTTACTTCTTTTTCATTACTGGCGATATCTATAAGTTGATTTAATCCTAATAATTCAAGGACATCCAGGACACTATCAACTAAATTAGATAACACCAGCTTACCTTTTCTCGATTTAATTTCATCTAAATGCGCAATAAATACCCCCATTCCAGCACTGGACATGTATGGAACATCCGAACAATCAATGTTAATAAAATTTTGATTATTTTCTAACAGAGATTGAATCTTTTCATCAAGAACAATGGAGGAATTTGCATCTAAATCCCCTACAGGCTTTAAAGTAACATATAGAGAATTATTCAATTCTTTGATTTCCATACAGTATATTGTTACGAGGAATTTTTGTTAATGTTTACCTACAAGAACCTAATAATCAAAATTGTATAATCGTCTTGCAAATCATTTTGAGAAAAGTTTTTTACTTCTTGGACTATTTGAGATGCTAAATACTTGCTCTCTCGATGCCTGTTCTTGAAGAAAATATCTTTCACTCTATCATATCCAAACTCGACTCCTTCTTCATTTCTCGCCTCTACAATTCCATCTGTATACAGCAATAATACGTCTCCTCTTGAATAAATTAACTGCTGTGATTCGCCAATATAATTCTTGAAAGCACCATTCCTTACTATACCTAAACCAAGAGTTCCGTCTCTTAACATACATATGTTATCCGTCTTAGAATTATAATAAAAGGTTGGGCAATGACCTGCTCGGATTAATTCTATCTGGTTTTCGGCCGTATTGATTTCCAGATAAGTCAATGTCATATACGAACCCTTCTGCATACAGTCAGAGAGAGCTTGATTAGTGATTTCAATAAATTTTTTCGGCGATAGGTTCATTCTCGTTAGTGCATGAAAGATACCTTTAATTTCAGCCATATAAAAAGCGGCAGTAGTTCCCTTTCCCGATACATCTCCAATGGCAATCTTGAACAAATCATCTCCATTACCTATCACATCGTAATAATCTCCTCCTACTTCAAAAGCGTTTTCATTTAAGGAATGAAATTCAATATTCGCATTTTTGGGGAGGTGTTTAGGTAACAATTGATTCTGAACATCCTTGGCAATTTTTAATTGCTCTCTGTATCGCTCCATCTCAATAGAATCTTTTACCAGCTTAGCATTTTCCAGAGCAATACCAGCTTGTTCCGCAAAAGAAACCACAGACTCTATGGTCACATCTTCAAAAGACTGAGTTAATTCATTAGCAATGAAAATCGCACCGTATTGTTGACTATTGGATAGAATGGGGATGCACAATAAGCAACGAAATTTGCTGTCTATTTTTCGTTTTAATCGAAGACTTCTCGTGTTGCGAATGAGATAGTATTTCCTGTCCTTTAACACCTTTTCTGTCAACTTTTGTCCTCTCGTCAATACTTCAATTTCTTCCAAAGTAATCCGCTTGCACAACTTTACTTCACTTTCTCCCGTTTCCTCATTCATCATTTCCAGCCATCCTGACTTGGCATTAGCAGCTAATACACTGGCATCCAGTAAACTATTCATGATGTCTGTAAAATCGAGGTTAGATTGTATCGCCTGGTTAATGTTGTGAAATGAAGCGATCTCCAGGCTTTGAAGTTCGAAAATAGAGGAGGTAGGAAGGTTAAAGAACAATACTAATATGGAAAAAGTGGAATAAATAATAGCAAATATAATAATGCAGAGAATAAAAAATTGCCCAGGAACTTCTGATACCGCTATTTCCAACGCTTCGGGAAATCGGATGGCTACGAAAATATATGCTACGATAAGCACCAGAATCAAGGAAAAAATTCCCAGAGACTGAAGCTTTTGATTGAAGTTGAGATATGAAATCCAACGTACGTTGGCTGCCATGATAAGCACGGCTATGAGATATAGGATAAAAATAATGTAACCAAAAGAGTAATAGGAAAATATGGATGGATAAACATTGGTCAATAGCATTAGACCTAATAATCCCATCAACAAATACCATCCTCTCAAACGGGTGATAGTACGTTGATAAAGGATAAATCTTCTGAAAATAAATAAGGCAGATAAAAAGAATCCCAATAATATATATAGTGCAACGGAAAAAAAAACTGGGTCCAGGTAGTCAGATAAGGCTGAGTACTGGGTATAATTTCTTAATATAATTAATAGGAGAATACCTGTAATCCCAAGAATACCGATCATAAACAGACGCCAAAGTAGCGTCAACACGTTTAATTTTTCGATTTTGCTAAAGACCCTTCCAATCGCAAAAGTGGTAACTGCTAAAAAACAGGCAAAAGTGATACGATACTGAAATAAACTTAGGGGGGTCATATAATCCGTAGCATAGTCCTCTACCCCAAATCTGGAAACGTGATATACCAGTAGGATCAACCATAACATCATTGATACTACAAATAAAATACCGTTGAATATGATGGGACGTAAAGTGATAATAGTGCCTTAGATTATGTTAGCTTTACAAATTAATTTGTTCCGATGATTTGTCAAACTTAGAAAGTAAGTAAATTACATATTTACTTATTACTGGGCTATGTTCATTGAGTAAGCGGTTGATTGTTCTACTATGAAAGAATTAGTATGGTACCGGGTTCCTGACCTAACAAAATTGCATGCGGAAAGGGAAGAACAAATCTATGTTAGGAAAATACAAAATAAATCCCTGTGTTTCACCTTTTATCATAATTCATGTTATGCTTTTGATATGAAATGTCCCCATCAATACGGACCCATGGCACAGGGATTTATAGATAGCAAAGGACACATAGTTTGTCCCTGGCATAGATTTGCTTTCTCTCTGGAAAGTGGAGCTTCCGAGAAAGGAGGCTATGTACTTCCGACCTATAAGGTCAAACTTGACAATGGATCTTATTGGGTTGCTATTCCCCGAACCTCTCCCTGGTGGAAATGGTGGACATAATGAAATGCGAAAAGCTTCAACGAACCTTTAATAAAAGCGATAATGGTATGGACAAAATAATTTATCTACCTTGCGCTATAGAACAATAAATATGAAAAGGCTTGCCATTATTTTTTTGGGGCTGGGAATGTTGCTCTCTGGGAAAGCTCAGCAGGGATTTCAAGTAGGTGCTTTTGTATTACCTCAGGCAGTAGCTTTATATAATGAATTCGATGTCAATTTACCAGAGGAAGTGTATCGGTACGAATGGCTAGGTGGAATGGGAGCTGGAGTACATGTTGCCTACCAGCGCCTGATTCCCGGAACCCCCCTACATGCAGGAATTAAAGTCAATGCGCTATATACCCAACAAGGAGGTGCTTTTAGCTTTTTAAATGGTAGTAATGAACAAGTAGAAGAAGTAACTCGCCTAGAGTACGTTAAGTTTCCACTTATGATAGGAGTACAAACACCCTCAGAAAATCGGAAATGGATTTTTTCGTTATATGGCGGGGTACAAGTAGGCATTTTAACCCAAGCGTTTACTTTCAATGATAACACAGAGTTTGAACCTCCACTACCAGAAAACATCACCAGTTTTCCTACGACTTTTGAAGCTTATGAACCGATTGATCTTTCAGCTATAGTTGAGTTCGGATGGGATATAAGATTGGCTGAACATTTATTCATGAACCTCAAATTGAGGGCAGATGCATCATTCAGAGATATAGAAGATAAAGAGGAAACATTTTTTGTCACAGAGGCAGGAGAAACCAGAGAAGAGAATTTCTGGGAATCTGAAAGGGGAGTAGGTCGGCAGGATATCACAAGGAATATAACAGCAGGTTTATTAATTGGATTAAGTTATCATTTCGAATCCTTTTAATCGACTATGACCACCTGTATTAAGATGAACTGACAATTATCTTATTCATTGGCAACGCATCAAACTACCAACATCGTTAATTAAGCTGTAGTGATCTCATACATTCAAGGAAAGGTAGCTCGATTAGAACCTACCTATGTTATTTTAGAGTGCCAGGGAATTGGATATCATATTCATATCTCTCTTAACACTCATCATTTATTGCAGAACAAAGAGACGATAAAACTTCATACTCATTTTCAGGTGAGAGAAGACGCTCATGTGTTGTACGGATTTGGAAATGAAAGAGAAAAGAAGTTATTCGAACTGCTGTTGAGTGTTTCAGGAGTGGGAGGAAGTACTGCTATGATGATTCTTTCAGGAATAGGAATTGAAGAATTACAAATGGCCATCAAGCAGGAAGATATACACACTTTGAAGCGAATTAAGGGGATTGGCGCGAAAACTGCAGGTAGGATTGTTCTGGAGCTGAAAGATAAAATTAAGATGGAAGAGGCGGGCCAATCAGCAGAAACGCTATCCTTGAATGAAGGGGGAACGGTAATTGTTAAGAAAAAGGAAGCGATAGCCGCTTTAGTGAGCCTTGGGCTGGCAAAAGGGGGAATGGAAAAACGAGTCAATCAAATTATTCGGGAACATGGAGAGGATATTTCAGTAGAAGAAATCATTAAAATGGCATTAAGAAATCCTTAACATTATGTTTCATTAGCCAGAATAAAAGGAGGGGGAGAAATGTTTTCCTATTTTTAGATGAAATTTGTAGCGTAATTGAATAAAAATATTTTATAAGTTTGCAACTGAAAAAAACTGTTCGTGCTGCCTATGGTATAAATTGTACTTAAAACATCTCCCTATAAGGGAAACTTTGAAAACTTAAAAAGGAAGCACTTTGTCTAATTTCAGTATTTCGTTAATCGTTTCAGCCTTTTTTTCCTGGTTCTTTGCTGAAACACCGAATGTACATGTAGAACAAGCGCTCACGAATGCGGAGGTCGAGATAGCGGTCGTAGATACTCCTATACAGGATTTACGTAAACCCACTCTCTTTGTTCCTACATTTGGGGATACATCGAAGATAAAATCCAATCCTAATAATCGAAGGGGAGATCCTACTACCCAGGATTATACCTCTCCTTTGTTTCTTTCTAATCCATCCAATATCAAATACGACTTTGAGCTTACAGAAGATGGACAAGGGTATAATGTCTACGAACGTGTAGGTTCTGTAAATATCCGAAGGCCTTCCTATATCTCTTTTGATCAGTACCTCGATTATCGGCGCGAACGGGGTATGGCAGAGTATTTTAAAGAGCAGGGATTGGCAAGTAATTCTGGAGTACAGCCAGGTTTGATTCCCACTTTCGACTTGGGAACGGTTTCAGATATTTTTGGTGGAGGGACAGTGTCTATCAAACCTACGGGATATGCTACCCTGGAATTCGCCATTCAAAGAAATGTAAATAAGAATGGAAATTTACCTATTAGGCAACAACGACAGACGACCTTTAACTTTGATCAGCAAATACAATTAGGAGTAATCGGCCAAATAGGAAATCTATTAAACCTAAATGCTACCTTCGACACGCAAGCCACCTTTGACTTTGAAAATGAGTTAAAACTGAAGTGGGAAGGGTCTGAGGATCAAATTCTCCAGTTAGTGGAGGCTGGTAATGTATCTCTACAATTAGGGAACTCACTTATTCAAGGAAGGCAGAACTTATTCGGAATTAAAACGAGATTTAGGTTTGGGCCCGTATATGTTACTGCTATTGGTTCTACAGAGCGTGGGGAAGTGGAAACAGTTAGAGTTCAAAGTGGAGGAGAAGTGGAAACACCCTTCGAAAAGAAAGCGAGTGATTACGATCTCAACAGGCACTTTTTCCTATCTCATTTTTTCAGGTCCAGATATGAAGCGGCTTTAGCTAATCTACCCATCATTAATTCAGATATCAGAATCAATCGTATAGAAGTTTGGGCGGAACGAGGAGGATCTTCCAGAGATAACAGAAACGGTCTTGGATTTACAGATATAGGCGAAACAGAAGCTAGTAGAGTAAATGCTGTAGGAGATAGAGAAACGGGAATCATTTTTAATGATGGATTAGTGACCGATCGTGCCAGCCAACCTTTTCCCAACAATAATGCTAACAGTCTTTTTGAATTACTGACAGGAAATCCCGCTTTCAGAGATTATACAAGTGCTCCTCAAGCCTTACAAGCTGCTGGATTTCAGAATACCCTTGACTTTGAGATAGCGGGTAACATGAGGAAATTATCCGCCAGTGAATATACCGTAAATAACCAGCTGGGATATATTTCTCTTAATTCAGCTATACCGACAGATCAGGTCTTGTTTGTTGCGTTTGAATATACCATTAATGGGCAGTTGTTTCAGGTAGGTGAATTCTCTCAGGATGTTACTTCAGATGGGCTAAATTCAAATGCCCTATTCCTAAAGATGTTAAAATCGTCAGTGTTAAGACCTACTGCCCTGGATCCAGTAACTCAACGAGAAGTGCTGTTCCCACCTTGGGATTTAATGATGAAAAATATCTACAATATTGGCTTTGGGATACAACCTGATGGATTTTTTCTGGATATTCAATATGAATCGGGGACCAGCGCAGGAAAGATTAATTATATCCCTGACGGCAATCTGGAGAATAGACCTTTTCTTCAAGTACTGAGACTTGATCAATTAACCAATAATACGGCTCCTGGTCCGGATTTTAGATTTGACTTTATCCCTGGACTTACCATCCTTCCTACCAATGGACTGATCGTATTTCCGGTTCTAGAGCCTTTCGGGTCTCACTTGGCGGAGCGACTAGACGATGCGAATGATTCTGCCAATTTTGCTTTCCAGCCTTTATACGATTTGACGATGGCAGACGCTGTGCAGCAGTTTCCGCATTTGGACAGATATAGCCTGGAGGGTTTTTACAAAGGATCGAGTAATGGAGCGGCTAATGAAATCCCATTAAATACGTTTCAATTATCTGAGGGAAGTGTTACGCTGGTACAAGGAGGAAGACAATTACAAGAAGGAGTGGATTATGAAGTGGATCAATTTGGGGGAAAGGTAAGAATAATCAATCCTGCAGTCTTGAATTCTCCTCAGGAAATAGAGATTCAATATGAAAGTGCTTCTTCTTTTAATCTCCAAACGAGAACTTTACTCGGGGCGAGGGCAGAATACTTGAGATCCGAGAATTTTACCCTGGGAGCTACTATCTTGAACTTGAGAGAGCAGCCCTTTAACCGAAAGCCTGTACTAGGTGAAGAACCGATCAACAATACGCTATGGGGATTAGATGGAAGTTTGAGAACTGAATCTGATTTCATCACAAAACTCATCGATAAAGCTCCTCTAATTTCTACCAAGGAAACCTCTAGTATTCAGGCATCTGGAGAATTTGCGCAATTCTTACCCGGACAGCCTGCCGTAGTAAAAAATGATAATGAAAGGGGATTTGTATTTTTGGATGATTTCGAGGCACTAGAAAATACGTTCAGTCTTCAAGGGCTGTTAAGATGGAAATTAGCTTCAGTTCCCAGCGAAGAAGATGGAGTAGTCTTAAATTCTATTCAGGGATTACCTAATTCCGGTGATTCTCTGGCATTAGGATATACCAGAGCTAAACTGGCTTGGTATCAGATTGATCCTACCGTATATCAAGGAATTATTAATATTCCGCAAGAAGACCTCCTAAGTAACCTGACCCGAAGGATAGATGTACAAGAGATTTTCCCTACTGCACGTCGGGCCTTTGGTACGAATAATCAATTTACGTTTGATCTCCGTTTCCAACCACAATTGAGAGGACCCTATAACTACCAGGCTAGCAATGCTAAAGTGGGTGCGGATGGAAACTTTACAGATCCCAGAGAAAACTGGGCGGGAATTATGAGGGAAATTGATATCAATAACGACTTTGAGGCCAATAATGTGGAGTTCCTGGAATTTTGGGTATTAGATCCCTTTATTGATAATCCAGGCTTAAATGGAGGAGATTTGTATATCAACCTTGGACTCATTAATGAAGATGTGTTGCCCGATGGAGGATTAAGTAGAGAAAATGGTTTGCCCAGAGATGGGGTAGCCGATGCTACAGTCAGAGAAACGGCATGGGGAAGAGTTCCTATTGCCCAGCCTCCTGTAAATGCTTTTGGAAATGGGACCGGAGACAGAGAAAATCAGGATGTGGGATTGGATGGCCTGAGCGATGAAAATGAACGTACCTTTTTTGACGATTTTATTAACCAATTGGGAACGGTGGTAGGGCAAGGATCTCCTGTGCATCAAAGTGTCATAGATGATCCCAGTACGGATAACTTTCAGCATTATCGAGATGAAAGCTTTGAACAGGCGGAAGCAGGTATATTGGAACGATATGAAAATTTCAATGGAACCGAACGGAATACGCCCTTAAATTCAGGAAATGAGAATTTTAGTTTTCAAGGGTCCAATGTTCCAGATACGGAAGATATTAACGATAACGGATCTTTGAATTTTGCAGAACAATATTGGGAATATAGAGTAAGTGTCCGACCTCAGGATCTACAACCAGGATCAAATTTTGTAGTGGACAGGATCGAAAATGTGAACTTTCCAGTGGGTAATTCGGGTAGTACCGTGGATGCGACCTGGTATCAATTTCGAATTCCCATAGCCTCTGGTAGAGCGGTTAATGGAGTGTCTAATTTTAAGTCTATCAACTTTATGAGGCTATATATGACTGGTTGGGATGAAGAGGTCATATTGCGCACTACCGAATTTCAATTTGTTTCTACTCAATGGAGAAGGTTTTTGGGGAATCTGAGGGACAATGCTCAGGTGACGGAACCGCCTGAACCCCCTTTTGCTGACTTCGAAATAGGGACATTGAGTATAGAGGAGAATTCTACCAAAGTACCTTTCCCTTATGTATTACCTCCTGATGTGATTCAGCAAGCCATTAATGGAAATACTCAAGCTGGATTCCTTCAAAATGAGCGAGCACTCCAATTACTCACTTGTAATCTGGAAGACGGAGATGCCAGATCGACTTTTAAATTGGTTAATCAGGATTTGCGTCAGTATGAGCGCTTGCGGATGTGGGTGCATGCTGAACCTTTAGAAAATGGAGGTATTCCTTCGAACTTTAATCAGCGTGGGGATGTAGAGGTATTTTTGCGTCTCGGTCTGGATAATGAGTTTAATTATTATGAATACGTTCTTCCTGTAGATGCATCTATTCCCGGTGCAAATACCAGAGAAGAAATATGGCCCAATGAATTTAACTTTAAGCTTGCAGATTTATCTACAGCCAAACGCGAAAGAGATAGTGCAGGGGTTGGTGTAAGTGAGCGATTTATATTTGAGGATCCTGCTATCGTTAATGAAGGGGAAAAGATCATTGTTCGGGGTACTCCCAAGCTAAGTGATATTAGAAATATCATGATTGGGATTCGCAATCCAAGAGATCCTGGTGGTCAACCTATTTGCGCAGAAATTTGGGTAAACGAATTGCGTTTGACAGATTTTGATCAGGAAAGTGGCTGGGCAGCTCAAGGGAACATCAGTTTAGGCCTTGCAGATGTAGCTACGATTGATGCGAATGTTAGACATCAAACGCAAGGCTTTGGCCCATTGGAACAAAAAATTACCGATCGCCCTCTTTCAGAAACTACTGCTTTCAATGTGCGCTTATCCTTTAATCTCGACAAATTATTTCCTAAAAACTGGGGATTAAGACTTCCCGTTTCTGCAGATTATGGTGAGCGGAGAGTAACTCCTGTATTTGATCCCCAAGAGGCCGATGTACGAACGGATGAACTGATTCGGGGGTTAGATAGAGAAGCCAAACGAGAAACACTAAAAAATATTCGAGATTTTACCAGAACGAGGGGGGTAGCGCTGAATGGCTGGCGAAAACTAAGGGTAGGGGATAATCCGAAGACATATCCGTGGGACATAGAGAATTTTGATTTGACTGTTGCCTATAATGAAGAATTATTTACCAGTTCTGTGATCGAAAGGCGTTTTTCAACGAATTATAGAGGGGCATTAAATTATCGATATAATTTTCAGCCATTTAATTGGCAACCTTTCCAGGAAGGGGGAGAAAACAATCTGCTAAAACTATTAAATATTTCGCCTCTCCCTACCTCAGTTGCTGTATCTCTAACTGCTGACAGGCGGTTTGAAGAACGGCGGTTGAGAAATCAACGAGAAGGTGGCCTTCAAATTCCGCCTACTTTCCAGAAGAATTTCTTGATCACTCGTAACTATAATCTCGTTTGGAACTTTACCAGAAATCTTCAGTTGAATTTTAATGCTACGAATAATGCCAGGGTGGATGAAGTTCAGGGATATAGAAGTGAAGCCACTCCTTTCGAAATAGACTCAGTAGGAACACTCAGGGAAAATCTGTTGACTTTTGGCCGAAGCAGAGATACGGTGATAACTACGTTTAATGGGGAACAACGGATATTTATAAGGGATAATCCCAATTTGATCAATATGGGTAGGACCACTAATTATCGACATTCCTTAAACGCTACCTATACCTTACCTTTTGCGCAGTTTCCCTTAACTAATTGGATAAATGGGAATGCGAGCTATTCTGCTACCTTTGATTGGCAACAAGCACCAGAGATTAATCCTAATTTTGGAGCGACGATTACCAATACTCAAGCTATTCAAGGGAATGCCAGGCTAAATTTGAAGAGTTTATTCTCCAAGGTAAAGCCGCTCAAAAAAGTGTTGGATGATTACGATCGGAAGGGTAGGGAAAGGCAGGCTTCTGTGAGGACGCAGAGGCAAGGTCCCGAGAGAGAAGAAGCGCGACCTATGATGCCTGTTCCTCAGCAGGAAGGGAAGGCAGTAAAGGATACTACGAAAGGACCAGATCCTTTTTTCTTCTTGAAAAAAATAGGGTATGAGATTTTGCGATTGGCGATGAGTGTGCAGAATGTAGACTTTACCTTTAGTCAAAATGCAGGGACAGTACTACCGGGCTTTCTTCCAAAAACGGATAATTTTGGCCTGGATTTCCGTTATAGTTCCCCATTTCAGGATCTTATCAATGGAAGAGTTCCTCCGACGGCCGGTTTCATTTTGGGGAGTCAAAGAGATATTAGGGGAATAGCTGCTGATAATGGTTGGATTACGCAGGATACCACTTTGTCAAATCTGTTTTTACAGAATAAACAGACTCAATTTACGGGGAGAACTTCGATTGAACTATTTAGAGGATTTCGATTGGAATTATCAGTTCAGCGAAATAAGACGGAAAATAATAGTTCCTTTTTCAGATATGATCCAAGGGCTAATAGTGGAGCCGGAGGATACAGGGAAATTGATCCCTTCTCAAATGGGACATTTAGCATGACATACATATTTCTAAATTCTGCTTTCGAAAAGTTTGATCCTGATAACTCTAAAGCTTTTGACAGGTTTTCAGAAAATAGGCAGGTCATTTCTCAGAGGAGGTTTGAGGAATCGCCCAATACAAGCATTCTGTCAAGAGAGGGCATCGTAAGGGGAGGGTACCAAAATGGATTCCTTGGAAATAATCAATCTGTATTAATCCCGGCATTTCTGTCAGCTTATGGAATAATTGGACCAGAAAATGTGACGCTAAAGAGTTTCCCCAAAATACCTCTCCCTAATTGGAGCGTTAATTACAATGGCTTATCGAATATTCCTTTCCTACAGGAGATTTTTACATCAGTAACTCTAAGACATACCTATAGGGCTACTTATTCTATAGGAGGATTTAATAATAATCTGGGAGTGCTAGTCGATCCTATAACTGGTTTTGTTACTAGTTTAGATACATTTGAGGTTGATATGTCTGGTGATCCGCTTGAAAACTTTCAGACGACGGATATTATCAATAATATCTTGGTTAGAGAAGATTTTGCTCCTTTATTAGGGATCAACATGACGATGAAAAACGGAGTCACTACTTCTATAGACTATAAGAGAGGCCGATCTCTTAATTTTAGTACAGGAACGCTTCAGCTAAATGAATTGCGAAATCAGGATTTATCTGTCTCTGTAGGTTATAGACAGGATCAATTAAATTGGAAATTCCAGTTTCTTGGGAAAGACTTTGACCTTCAGAACAGCATGAATGTTAATTTTCGGTTGACGATGCGGGATACCAGGGAATTAAACAGAAATTTGGCCTTTGATGATGGAGCAAATGAGCCGACAGTTCCTATCGACTATACCCGAGGCAATCTCAATTGGATTATTTCACCTTCCGTGGATTATGTAGTTAGTAATCGAATAAATGTGAAGGTATTCTTTGAACAAAACATTAATAGGCCATTCGTGTCTTCTGCATTTGATACAAGTTTTGCCAGTGGAGGATTTCAAATTCGCTTTACCTTAGCGGAATAAGTAAGCGTATATAAGTAAGTGTATATTAGTAACTAGGCTTTTCTAACTAATTATAGCTGATAGCCAATTACTTAAATTTGATTATTACTGTATATTATTTGTCCACTTACTTAAGTCTTACTTATAAATAAAAATTGGGTTGGTAGTAATGGAAGTGTTGGTTAGGGATTGTGTATGTCAACAAATGGAAAAATTACTGGCGATCTTTTATATCACCAATCCTAAAAGAAAGCCTCAATTTATTTATATAAATGATAAATAGAATAACATGATTATATAAAGACTAGTCCTACCAATCACCCATGGTCTTTTTAGAAGAGTCATCATCTTTCTCCTCTTTTTCTTCCTCAGGATTTTGCTTTTCTTCAGAAGTAGATGTGGTTGCTTTTTTTTCGGTGGAAGAGGAATCAGTTTTGGAAGGCTCTATCCCCATAGATTTTTTCATTTCTTCCACAAGATTCAATGCATTTAGTTTAGCTAGTTCAGCTTCTTTTGCAAGAAGTTCCAATTGTTTTTGTTGTTCCTGAGCTTCATCCAAGGCAATTTCCAGTTTGGCTTCAGTGAGTGCTGTTTCCTGATTAAGCTGAGCGATTAGATCATCAGAATCGTCCTCAGTTTGCCTTTGCATATCGTTTAATGCCTTGTTAACATTCTTTAGCTTTTGGAGCTTTTTAGCCTTTTCTATGTATTCTTTACGCAGCTTTAGGTCTTTCTTATACTGTTCCTTAAGTTGTTTTCTTTTTTCCTCCCCAGTCATAACGATGTGTATTTAACTTTCTTTCTCTTTAGTCTCTACATCTACAGAAAGGTCATCCTCTTTTATTGGATCTTCTGACGTTAACCCTAATTCTTCTTTAAATTGCTTTACAAGATCTGCGGCTCTAAGTCTTTCAGCTTCTTCTTCTATTTTTACACCTTCTGTGTCTACTGAATCTAAAGCCATTTCCATACGAGCCTCATTTTTTGCTGTTTCTTCATTAATACGATTTAGCATTTCTTCATGTGTGGCATCAATCCCAGTAACTTCAAAAGACTCTAATGTATCGGCGATTTTCGCTTGCCATTTGGCTCTTTCATGTGCTCTTAATGCTTCTTTAGCTTCATTGATCTTCCGCTGCCGCTCTTTCATAAATACCTTTTTAACTTCAAGGGCTTTTTCATAAGCACTTTTAGCCGTGGCATGCTGATCTTTAGTTTGAAGCATATGTGATTTTACACTTTCCAGGCGAAGAGCATAATTTTGTGCTATATCATCTCTCCCAGCTTGAATAGCAGATTTCATTTTGCTTACGAGTTCTCTATACTCATTCTCATATTTCTTTAACTCCTTTTGCAGTAAAGTTACATTAGCTTTTACTGTAGCTATATTTTCATTCATTTTAGGAAGTTGATCATTCATCTCCCTAATATTTTGTTCCAATATTAGTTTAGGATCTTCTATGGTGCTTACCAGACCTCCAAAGAGAGATTTGATGGCTCGTACGAATCGTTTCCACATAGTGATAAAAACAGTTTCTAAGTATTCAAGATATATCCAGCATTAATTGATACGAGAAAAACTGGATTTTGATAGACAATAATAACTCAAATGTACAAAACATCTGAGAAAAATCTTTAGATATCCTGCACCAATTCAATTTATTAGACTAGTTTATTTACAGAAATTACAGAAAATTTAAAACCCTCATTATAAATTTCTGAAAAAAATCGATATTTTCTTTAAAATAACGAAAAGTAATATAAGCGATAATTGAAATGTAATTGGGTTGTAAAGTAAATACATATAAAATAACTAATTTTTATGCATAAACCTTACAGGAATTAATACAGTAATTTACTGAGTAGCTAAAGAATATTTACTAACTATATATCCAATTAACTCATTGATTTACTGAATATTGTTATCATTTATGACGAATATTCGCACAATATGATCATGGGAAAAATATACAGATTGTCCAGTATAATTATCGTAGGAGAACAGAATAAGACTTGGAAACCTTATTTCGTGTGATTAACTTAAGAACATACCAGATCATTTTCGGATAAATTAAATTTTTAGACTATCTAGGAAACTGTATTTATATTCAAATTATTTTTTTCCTTAAATCTGGGATAAATTTCAAGCTTAAAATATTTAACAATTTGATGCACGTATAATTGCGAAAGTTAACATGGGAAGAAAGAGTAAAGCTGCCATTAGAAAGAAAGAAATCCTTTCTCATTTTTATGAAGTCTTGTCTCAAGAAGGTTTTGCCGGAGCCTCAATAGCGAAAATCGCTAGTAGCATGAGTGTAAATCCTAGTTTATTGATTCACTATTTTTCCACTAAAGAAGAGATGGTGATGGAGCTGGTAGAATCGATTCTCTCTACTTACAGAAACGGGATTTTTCCCAATCTTCAAAGTATAGAGGATCCATACGAAAGATTCCACCAAATGCTAAATTACGCTTTTGGTACAGATTGGAATGGAGTAATTGAAGATAGTGTTTTCTTCGATTGCTTTGCACTCAGTCTCAGAGATTCTTCTATAGCAAGCGAATTTCGTGAGGTATATGACGCTCTCAGATCAGCTATGAGAGATGAGATTGAACACGCTGTAAATGCAGGTGTTATTCAAGTAAAGAATATTGAAAAATCTGTAGATTTATTATTTGTGATGATGGAAGGTGCGCATATGTATAGTAGTTTTATGCGTACAAATACCCCAGACTGGGAAAGAGGAGAATTCCTTAAATCAGTTTATCTCTCCCTAATCGAGAAAAAAGAGCTCTAAAGAGCTGTTCTTGTCTTTTCAAAGGTTACTTAAATGTTGAGCAAAGCAGGTTCTCAATTTTCATTAAAAATTGAGGTAATATTCTTGTGACTGTATGATAGGATTTTTAAATCATGGATGAGATATGTCGTAATTATGACTTATCATCTTGCTATTGTTTGCTCATGGAAGAATAAAATGGAGAGTGATGAAGGATACCGATCCATTCACTTACCAATCAGGTCAATTTCCAATAAAGGGTTGAACATAGGTAAGTACATGGTCTAAGTCTTGTTCTATGACGCTGAGAAAAGGAGTAGCATAAATCCCAATAGCGAACATGAAAATGATAAGGATAGTCGCGATAACAACTTCTTTTGGAGAAAGGTCTTTTGTCTCACTCAAGCTATCCATATATAGGTTTCCAAACATAGCTCTTCTAAACATGTCCAGTAAATAAACTGCTGATAGAATCACAGATATAGCGGCGATAATAGGGATGAATCTGGGGATTACATCAGAGCTGTAAGAACCTATAAGGATAATAAATTCGCCGATAAAACCGCTCAATCCAGGAAGACCTGCTGAGGCGAGAATGGAGATCATTAAGGCAAAAGCCAGTTTTGGATTAACACTTGCTACTCCTTGTAAGCCATTGAGTGATCTGGTACCCGTACTGCGCTGCAGACTATCAATAAGAAAGAAGATAGCCGCTATAACGATTCCATGTCCAGTCATATGAAGTACAGCTCCACTAAGTGCTTCTGTATTCATAGCAAATATTCCCAATACAATAAACCCTAGGTGGGAAAAGGATGAATAAGCGAAAAGTCGCTTAAGGTCTTGTTGGCCTACAGCTAATAATGCCCCATAGATCACTCCTATAATGGCTAAGCCACATATAAACGGAGCAAATTGGACAGATGCTTCTGGAAACAAGGGTAAACAGAATCTAATAAGTCCGTAAGCTCCCATTTTGGATAGAAGTGCTGCCAGAATAATAGTGCCTGTCGTAGAAGAAGAGGAATAGGTCAATGGCTGCCAAGTGTGGAATGGGAATATGGGAATTTTTATGGCAAAGGCGATGAAAAAGCCTAGAAATAACCAGTTTTGTTCTGCTGTGGTAAGATCAGCACTTAACACTGAAAAATAGTCAGTTGTAAATTGTCCGGGATTTGCATTCAATCCCAGATAAATAATAGCTATCAGCATGAGAAATGATCCCACTATCGTATACAAGAAGAATTTTAAAGCAGCATTCTTTTTATGTTCATCACCCCAAATACCTATAAAAAAGTAAGTGGGGATCAAGACTAACTCAAAAAATACATAAAAAAAGAATAGATCCAGAGATAAAAAGAAACCCAAAATGCCCGTTTCTAGGATTAATAGCATCATATAAAATAACTTCGCTTGTAGGATGCTCCCCGGATTTTTGAAAAGCACAATTAGCGGAAAGAGGAGGACGGCAAATAATACCAGGAACAAGGAGATTCCATCTATACCCAATGAGAATTGAATAGAAAATCCCGGAGAACTTAGCCAGGAAACGGAATGAAAGAGATGATAGCCATTCTGAACCCAGGAAGAGGTATCAGGACTAGTAACATAACTTCCAAAGAGAAATATACAGGCGATAAGAGGAACTAGTGTTCCAACCCAGCCCAGTTGTCTTGAGAACTTTTCAGGAAGGAATAAAAGTACACCAGAACAAATTATTGGAAAAAATATAATAATATAAAGGAGTGCTATTGCATTTTCTATATTCATATAAACGATGGATTAACAGCCTGATAGTGTTCTAGTATTTGATGGAATCTCTAATTCCATTGAGAGGCAAAATCTAGCACATTCCTAACATATTCACAAAAGAAATTTAGGACGTCATCTATGCTTTTTAGGATAAGCGTGGGGGGATTAATAATAAGAGGATGACTACTTATGAGCCATCCTCAGATTTATAGCATATGTTCTTTTGAAGAAATAAATAAGATTATGGTAAATCTCGATTGCTCTAAGATTAAAACTTAACCACCTTCTTAAATATACGCTGACCAGAATAGTTGGCTACAACCATATAGGCACCGGCACTTAAGTTATTTGGAAAAGTAAATTCTTGAGTTCCTAATTTATCCAAATCTTTCTGCAGCCTTAACATCTCTCTCCCGTTTAGATCGAAAATACTAACTCTCACTGGAACCTTAGGAGGTAGGCCTTGAACGACTACATTAATCTCAGCATCAAAAGGATTAGGATAGACGTCTATTTCCGGGCCATCAGCATTTATGGTTACTTCAATAACTCTGGAAAATTCTACACTACCATCAAAATCAGTTTGTTTTAATCTATAAAATGCTGTGCCTAATGGAGGATTTTCATCAAATACGTTGTAGTTAACTAAGCTCTGACTGTTACCCGCTCCTTTCACTGTCAATATAGGGGAAAACTGACTTCCATCAGAAGCTCTTTCTACTGTGAAAAAGTCGTTGTTTTGTTCTGATCCTGTCGTCCAGTTTAATTGAACTTTGCCTCTATGGTATCTACCATAAAATCTTAATAACTCAACAGGTAACGAAAAATCTCCATCTCCTTCTATCAACTCATCTTCCCCATCTAAACATTTCTGCTGATCATTGTAGAATTTAAATCCTTCACATAATTGAAAACGCAATTGTTCTCTGGCATCATCAGTAAGTTCTGCAGGAGCTGCATCATTAGGTACTTCTTGAGATAATTCCGTATTACCATTATCCCAAACTCTTACCTGGTGAGGAATATACAATCTTCCAACACCACAAATGCGTGTATCTGCACCTCTAAAGTAAATATCATCGAAAGTGAACCCATCTCCACAGGAATCATTATTCATAACCATATTGGTAAATCCGAATAAAATCAAGTCATCACCTATAAATACATTTGCGGCTCTATCAAAAACAAGCTCCCCATTTCCACTCGGATCTTGATTTTGAAAATCACTACTGGTGTGTAGAGTTCCTGCTATAAAGAAAATATCACCTTTAAAGAAGAAAGGATCACTGATACCGTTGCTGGTAAAAACATGGTAAGAACCTTCTTTTTCGATAGAGACGTTCCCAAAATGAGTATATCCTACTCCTGCATCATGGTAAATAGAGTCTCGTATGACTAAATTATCATTAGGGGTAGGTACTGAAGTTGCGGCAGGTTCTCCAGATGGATCAAGGGACCAATTGTTAGGGTTGGTAAATTCATTATCAACTCCACTCACACGAGAGTAATAAGTTTGCTGTGCGAATGCAACAATTCCACTGACAAGTAAAACCAGAGTCAATATGTGTTTCATATTTCGAGCGTGTTGAGTTTTGTGTATGCTATAAATTTAATAATTATCTATTAAATGCCTGATAAATATCGAGACCTAAAATTAAATATTAATATGAATTATTCATCCGTAAATTAACTAACATATAAATAATAATCAAGATAATTTACATAGAGTGAAACAATTAATACATCATGAAAATCTCTCCTTTATTACTAATCCAATATAATACTTCCAACAAATAAGATACCATTTATTAACATAGAGTTCAATTTAAGTTAATAAAATGACTGTTAATAAGTTATGTTTATTTGTGAACGATTAAATATAATGATTCGTTGTTTGGATTCACTTCATTTTGTCTTAAAATTACTTCCTGGTATATATTTTATTTCCCGTCATTCATTTCGAAATAAGTAAGAACGGATTGGATATATGTTGATGCCTACTTCATAAACAGATTTTTTATCATTTAAAAATGTTCAGTTCTTTTTATAGATAATAATATTGTTCGATAATTCTTTTCTAACCAGAAAATGATACTTTTTAAGTTCATCTGAAAAGTCTAACTGCTGTAAATATTCGTGTTTTCCCCCTATGATAGTGTAACCGTTTTTCAGAATGGAAGTTAGCTGATGTCTGAGGATAGTATAAGGATGGTGATAACCAATATTCTGAAGATCAGGAGACTGAAATCTACATAAATAATTCATCATTTGATAATCTGGATGAGCGATGTAAGCAAGGCTATTTGGAGGAATAATCACATTGATTTCTCGAGCGATTTCTTTTTGCCGTTCTCGTGCTAAAGGAGCCTGCATAATCTTCCATCCTGTTCTAACTCCTCTGTAAGTTGAAAGGATTAAAGATATGCTGCACAGGATAATGACAGAATTCTTCATAGAGGGAATGCTATAAGACTGGTCAAATAAGAAGATGCCTAGTATTATAGCAAAGGGAATGATCAACTGGAAATAATGAGGAAACTGTTGAAAATAAAGAGGAAGTGCACACGAAACAAAATATAGCAGTAGGATATGCCCTCTGCGAGGAATGTGGGTGTGAACGTACAAAATGGGCAGTATCATTAAAAATGGAGCGTATAGGATGGTAAACACCATCAGGGAATATATACTTTTATACCATAATCTTTCTCCGTATTCCATGCCCTCAGTGGAATAAATCCATTGTTCTATTAACCTTTCAAAAGGATATTCAGCATAAAAGCTGAACCAACAAACACAAATGATGATAGGAATCAAATATCCCGTAAATAAGATTAGACCTCTCGATACTATGTTTTTGACATAATTTTTGGAATGTATTCTACCCGATGTGACGACAGCAAAAAGAAGGGGGAGTAGGATAGCCAGGCTATACTGTTTGGTAAGGAAGGCAAGGCTTGCCATTATTCCAGAAACTGCATAGTAGGAATTCTTTGTTTCGGCTTTTAAACAGAATATGGAGGAAAGTAAAATGAAAAATACTGAGAAAGGTTCTAAAAGAATGTAGATACCTTCATGGATGAAAACGAGGATCAGATATAAGGATGCTGCCCAAAAACAAATAATTTTTTTGTCGGAAATAAGCCTGCCAATACTAAACAGAAGATAAGTATTTAGGAGATGGAAAAAGAAAATGAGAAGTAAATAGTGCTCGTAAACTGCCCAATCTCTCAAAAAATAAGGAATGCATGCAAGTATGTTCATTCCCAGGGGAGTATGCCACATCGCAAGATCTTTATATGGTATCAGACCTTTACTTATTTCTTGTGCCAATGGGAGATAAAATCCTGCATCTGAATTAATAATGGCATATTTATAAGCTACGTAATATAAACCCGTAATCATACCGCCTAATAGAACGAGAATGCTCATTATAAAGTGAAATTTCCTGGTAATCCGCTTATGCATATGATTGAGTAATCAAGAAGAATGATCAGTCGATAAACCTATAGAACAGATAAACCTCCCACCTAAAGATGAGAGGTTTGCTTTATCATGTAGCTAAGCTACCTAACATAATAGTCGGCAAGTATAATTATTCTTTGATAAATCGCTTGCTTACTATCCTATCGCCGTTGTTCAGCACTAGAAGATATAGACCTGCTTCCAGGCTAGCTACATCAACCTTAAACGTATTATCTCCAAATACAGCCGTTGCCATGTTTTCTTTTACCGCTAACCTTCCTCTGGCATCATATACTTCTATAGTAGAGATATTCGAGTTTGGTCGCACGGAAGAGAAGGTAACTTGCAACTCATTGTCAGTTGGATTTGGATACACCTGGAAATAACTGATACCCAAATCTTCAAGAAGATTTACTGTACAAATTCCAGTAGTACCTGTATCTCTCGTAACAGTTATGAAGTTGTCCGATAATTCGAAACAGTCATCTGTCAAAGCTGTTGTTGCCGCATTATCCCCTATTTGAGCAATGATGTTTCCATTAAACGATAATCCCCAAATTCTACAAACACCTGCTCCAGCTCCCTCAAGGTCTGCTACATTTCCTTCAGGTAACGCCAGGATTTGATTAGCGTCATCCGTGATCACATATGCATAAGATAGGGTAGAAGTGCTTGTCGTAGCAAAGGTCAAGCTATCCGCAAAGCTGTCTCCTGCACAAATTCCGATATCCGTAGACCCATCTTCCAAAGAAACCGTTCCTCCTGAAAGGGTATCAACGATGACAGAGATGAAATTATCCGATAATTCGAAACAATCATCAGACAATAACCCAGCACTTGCATCTTGACCTACCTGGGCGATTAATTCTCCTGTATAGGATAATCCCCATACCCTGAACGTTCCCGGAACCACATTTGTAAAGTCAATAGAATCTGAATCGGATACGTTTAAGATGATGTTATTTTCATCTGTAACAAGGTATTGGTAAAAGACTAGAGACTCACTGGTGGTTATAAATGAAATGATGTCTGAGATAGTATCATTTCCACAAAGAGTAATTTCTGTGTCTTCATTAGGTAAAGCAACCGTACCCCCTTCGACAGTATCTCTGTAAACTGTAACAAATTCACTGGAAATAGAGAAACAATCACTGGCAAGAGCTGAAACTCCTACTGTATCTCCAGGCGCTCCGGTAAAATCTCCGGCATAAGAAACTCCATATACTAAACATGTACCTACACCGGCAGGCTCAAAATCCACTACATTTCCTTCAGGTACAGCTAGAATAATACTCTCTGCATCTGTAACAACAAAAGTAAATGCAGTATCCAAAGAAGTGGTTACAAATGTGATGGAATCAGGATTTCCGTCAAGACAAACCGCTACCTCAGTCAAATCTGTGGAAGTTAACACACTACCTCCATCCAGTTCTCCTCTATCTACCGTAATAAAGTTAGAAGATAATTCAAAACATACGCTGGCTAAATCAATAGCAGAAGCAGTATCTCCAGGTTGTGCGAGTAAGTCCCCTCCGTAAGAAAGACCCCATATGCGACAAACCCCAGGTCCTGCTTCATCGAAATTAATTGAATCTGTATCTGCGGTGGTGATGACGACATTATTCGTATCGGTGATCACATAAATGTAAGGAAGAATAGAGGTACTGGAAGTTGATACGACTATAATATCGTCAGTTCCATCTCCAGCACAGATGGAGAATTCCGTATCGCCTGAAGGAGTACTCAGCTCCCCTCCATCTACCGTATCGCGTACAATGGTTACAAAGTTCTCAGAAAGAGCAAAACAATTATCCGCTAATTCTACGGTAGTAGCTGTATCATTCGGAGCAGCTAATAAATTTCCATTGAAACCAAGTCCCCAGACCCTACAAATTCCTGGTCCTGCTTCATTAAAGTTTACAGCTGAAGAATCGCTGATAGCGAGAATAACATTATCTTCATCGGTTATGACATAGGCAAAGTTTTCCCCTGTAGCTCCTTCGCTGGCAAATGAAACAAAGTCATCCTCATCATCGATACAAACGGAAGCTATACTATCTCCTGCGGCGGTAGATACCGTTCCTCCTGAAACTGAATCTCTAATGACAGTTATAAAATTCGAGGATAAAGCAAATTCTCCATCAGAAAGAGCGATAGTAGATGCGGTATCACCAATTTGTGCAGTAACGGTTCCACTAAAGGCTAAGCCCCAAATTCTACAAATTCCTACTCCAGCATCATCAAAATCAGCGGAATCTGCTTCTGGCAGTCCTAAAATAACATTTTGATCATCTGTAATGACATAGGCATAATTAGGAGCTATGACATTGAAGCTGTCAACACGAACGATATCGGGAATCCCGTCTCCCGGACAAGTAAATACAGTATCTTCGCCACTTTCTGTCAATACAGTGCCTCCCAGAATATCTGCCGGAATTAAAAAGACCGTAACGAATCCATCTGATAAATCAAAACATCCGTCGGAAAGAGCAACACTGGAAGCAGTATCTCCCACCTGAGCTAGTAGATTGCCACTAAATGCTAATCCCCAAAGTCTTACCGACTCAAGAGCAAATCCTTGAAAAGAAGAAGTATCAGCATCCAAAACATCTAAAATGACATTATTGGAGTCTGTAACTACGTAAATGAAATTCTCTCCAATAACTCCCGTGCTATCAAACTCGATAACTACACTGTCTACAGATATAGTGCTACCTCCGTCGGCAGTTGAAACTGTCCCACCATCTATCAATTCATTATTCACCGTGATAAAGTTATTGGAGAGGGCAAAACATGTATCACTTAGAGCTACTGAAGAAGCCGTATCTCCCACCTGAGCGAGGAGGTTACCAATGAAGGAAAGGCCCCAAACACGAGCAGAAGCTACTGATAAAGTGGAAAAATCGAATGAGTCGCCATCGACAATAGCCTGAATAACATTTGCGCTATCAGTGACTAAATATACCAGAGGCACATCAGTTTCTTCTTCAGTTACAAAATTAACTATAGAGTTAGCAGTATCATTGGAGCAGAAGGAAACTTCCGTTGTTCCTGAGTCGGTAGCTATAGTACTTCCTTCTAAAATACATACAGAAACGTATTGAGTTCCTGGTACTTCCCCGAAATCGACAAATCTTGGATTTCCTAAATTGGCCACAGTACCCGTTCCCTCAAGCACCATATTTGAGATAAGGGTATGAAATCCATTATTAATAAATGCAGTGATTTTGATTAATCCCTGAGGATTTCCGATCTCTTCAAGAGGGATGGAAAACTCTATACCTGTAGTTACAGAAGCAGGATCACCTACTACTGAGCTTGTTACCCCAGCTGTGTTGGAATTATTTATCGCTAATAATCCGCCATTATTCAATACATGAGGAGAACCTTCACCACCTCCCAAGAAAGATCCATTGGCTACATTGGTATCTAATGGGGCAAAATTAGCAATAATGTTATAAGAGGTATCAGAAACATTATTCACCGTATCATTATCGATTTCTATTCCTCCGGTAATTCTGTAGTAGTAATCCCCTGCAAAATCATCCTCAAATGTAAGTCCAATACCTTGTCCAAGAGTATCTCCCATAACTTTTAGCGCTTCTCTATTGACATCTATACTGGGATTCCCTTCCAATAATCTATTTTGACCTCCAGGCTCTGAATCGATAAAGATATCGAACTTGTTGAAATTTGATTCCAGGTTTCCCGCCCAAAATAAAAATAGGAATCCTCCATCTACTGCTGCATAAACCGCATCTAATTCTGAACCTGATGCAAGTAGAGAATCTGGATCTTGATTGTCCCCAAAGGAAGATGGAGTATTCTGAACAGCTAAGGGAGCACCGTAAAAGCCAGAAGCGTCAAGGGAACCATCTACGTTTATCTGAGCGAAACTTGCCGTAGGAAAAGGAGTTGCTGCTGTAGCATTCGTAGGAGAATTATCCAGTGCATTAGGACCACTAAAGGTCCAATCAGCCTCTACGAACTGTCCACCGTTAGGGGCGCTACCGCTTTTTCTGTAGGCCCATCCATCCAGATATTCCCAGGCTTGGCCTGTTCCATCGAGATCGATTTGGCCGTAAACATCTACGATGCTTTCGTTAAAGAAAAGCTGGATGGCATCATCGCCATTAATGTTAACTACACTAGTG